>NZ_CAXIQN010000020.1:0-528519 GCF_964031615.1 Duganella fentianensis | reverse complement strand
TTGGGGTTCGAGGGATCTTATGACAGGGTTGCGGCGTTCGCGAGGACCTGGAAGGAGGGTCAATTAGACCGGGTCAATCCTGCCAGCAAACGAACATACTCGCAAGAAAAATTGGATGAGGTCGCAAGATTGCTCAATGAGAGGCCCAGAAAAACATTGAACTACTACACGCCTGCACAGCGATTTGCGCAGTGCGTTGCGGCGACCAATTGAAACCGCAGGCGTTAGCGGACCCCAGGTGTGGTTTTTCCGCGCCTCTCAATTACTCCAACGCGCTAGACTTTGTTGTGTTTTGATGAATTGAGAGGGGGCGAAAATGCGCAAAATATCGGTCCAAAGCGGTAGAAATTGCGGTGGGCCGTTAAGTTATTGATTCTGTTGGACGCACACGGCCTGCAAAGTGGTGTAGATGGGTTCGACTCCCATCCTCGCCTCCAAAACATCCCCACCGTAGTAGCCATCATTCCAGATATTTCTTGCTGATCGACGCTAGCGTACCATCGTCATACATCGCTGCCAGTGTCTGATCGAACTGGCGCACCAGTTCCCCAGTGACAGATAGACGATTGAACATCAGGTAACTGGGGGCCGTGTCCAGTACCGGACCGCTGATCACCACTTTCTGCTCGGCGTTGAGTTGCCTGAGCAATGCCAGGCCAACCACGCGGCTGCAGATAACGGCATCGATGCGGTTGGCGAGCAATTTCTGGAAATTACCCTTGTGACTGTTGGCGACATCGAGTTTTTTGAACAGCCCTGCCTGCATGGCAGCTTCGAACACTGGCCCGTAATAGGCCCGGTTCAGGATGCCCAGCGAGATGTTTTGCAGCGAGGTGATATCGCCATCGAAACCAGAGGGGGAATTTTTCCGCACAAAAATTACATATTCCTGCGTCAGTAGCGGTCGCACGGGGAAGCGAAAGCGGTCTTCCCGTTCCGGATTTTTCTTGATGGTGAAGATGCCATCTACCTGTCCCGATTCCAGCATGGCCAGTCCGCGTGCCAGCGGATAGAAAACGATGCGCACCGGAACCTTCATGCGCTTGAACGCTTCGACCACAATCTCGACTGCCATGCCACGGGCAGGCTGCTGCGGCGCACCTTCTTCCACGAACGGTGGGTTGTCGAAACTCACCAGTGTGAGTTCTCTTTGCGCGGCACGGGCAGGCAGGCACAGCATGCCTAGCGTCCAGACCAGTAGCAGTAATCGCACCAGCATTTGAATGCAACCTTCCATGAAAAGGTTAGATGTCAGAATGATATCTGGACGATACCACTGCTGGTGCAAAATCGGAAGCAGCTGTTGTTTATGCTCCGCCTGCTAGCGAGTATGAGCTGCGCGGGTGCCAGATGGTTCCTTCAGCACCCGCAGTGCTTCCTGTAGCACGGGGTCCTGCCCGCTACGCACGCTCTGCAGAGTAGGGCGCACTTCGATGGTCGGCTGCACCCCGAGGCCGACAAACAGGCGGCCGTCGCGGAAGGTGTCACGCTTGACGCAGATGCGTGCTGCACCGCCGCCGGGCAGGGCGAAATGCAGCGGCTGGCCTGTGCTACCTGCGGATGCTTCGCCGATAATGGGGCCGCGTTTTAACTGGGCGAATTCGACCAGAAAATCTTCAGCTGCGGAGAAACTTTGCGGGCCGGCCAGCACCACTACCGGTCCGCTGAAGATTTTCTCGTGGCGTGCCGGCTGATCGTCAGCGCTATCGAGGCGCTGCCACTCCACTACATTGCCATGGTGAGCGCGCTGCACGGGATTGTAGATGCGGGCATAGGATGTTGCACCATTGATGGGCTGGTTGCTCAGATGGCGGATGATGGCCGTGCCGTATTCGGTGGAGCCGCCGCCATTCTTGCGCACATCAATGATCAGCGCTTTGGCTTGCATGATCTGCGGCAGTGCCTGCTTGAAGGCTTTGGGTCCGGCATCGCTTTCAAAGTGGTCCAGCGCGATATAGGCTACGCCGCCCGGCAGCATTTTGAACTCGAATGCGGGTGGATGGCGTCGATCGGTATAGCCGCTGCGTGCCAGCGTGACACTGCGGACTTTGCCATCGGCGCCGGCTACGCTCAGTTGCACCGGTACGGCCTCATCGCCGGCCAGCAGCTGGTAGTTGTAGACCCGCACAAGCTTGTCCTGCGCAGTGGAACTGCTGGCGTAGGGCGCAACACGTTGCTGCGCATAGGTGTTCACGGCGATGCCGTCGATGCTGAGGATTTCGTCGCCCACTTTCAGCAGCGCATCCAGCGAGGGGCTGCCCACTTCGGTGACGATCACCTTGTCTTCCACCAGCATGGTCTGGATGGGTGGGCGTGCATAGAACTTGCCGATCAGTTCATCCGGCGGGTAGATGTTGGTATGCCCGTCTTGCAGCAGCGGCGCCAGTTGCATCATTACATCGTAATATTCGCGCGTGGTGTTAGCGGCCATTACCTTGCCGATGTATTCAAGGTAGACCTTGTCCCAGTCCAGCGCCGGCACATGGTCGAAATGGGCAAAACTCTGGCGCGCTTCATGCCAGAACAGCGACAGGCCGGCAATGCGTTCTTCCACGCTGAGCGCCTCCCGATAGTTAGTGGCCAGTGCTGGCACATCGAACAGTTGCCGGGCCAGTCTGGCCTTGGCATTAATGGCCATAAACTGGGGTTCACTAGCCAGTGCGGCGAAGGCGGGATTCTGCTCGAATCCGGTCGGCAGCCAGTGCGTCTGCTGGCTCTGTTCCAGCGTACTGAGGGCGTGCTCCTTGTCGCCCAGTCGCAGGTAAACTTCGGCCAGCGGAATCAGGTTGTTGAGACGCTCGGCGCGCAGAAACGTGTTGCCATTGGCTAGGTCGCGCATGGCAGGCTGGTCAAGCTCTGCGATCAGGCCTTCAAAACGGCTAGCAGCCGCACGCAGTTGCGCCGGGGTCGCAGCGGCGCTGATACTGGCCTGTGCTGCATGGCGCTTGCTTTGCATATGCTGGCGCTGGGCTTCGCCCCGTTCAACAGGAATGCCGACTGCGGCAGTGGCAAGCGAACTCATCAGAGTCAGGATGCAGGCGGTAGCGAGGCGAGGACGCATGGATGTCTCTTTTATTAAAAAAGCAATTATAATGGACGGAATCTTTTGTGTTGAGGTAGCTGTTGATGAATTGCTACAACCGCGGCTTTGCTATTGTGCTGCTGATGGCTTTTTCCCAGTGCTGGGCGGAGCCGCTAAAGTGCGTGGGGGAAGGCAGCGCGCCAGTCACGACGCTTGATGAATTGCCGGCTGCCGTGCAGCAGATGCTGGGGCGTTCCAGGACGGGGAGCGGCGGCATTGCCGATATCGGCGGAAAGTTCAATCCCGGCTGCGTGATTGTGGGCGAGCCGGTTCCGATGCGGCGTCTGGTCAGCGGCAAGCTGAGCGAGCAGTGTATCCAGCTGGTGGTGGAATATGGCGGAGTGGGCCACTCTCAACGGACGCTAGAGTATCAATTGCTGCCGGCGGGCTGGCGCCAGGTGACCGGCATGGCACTGGATCAGTTGCCCAAGGCGCCGCAACAGGCTCCGCGTTGACGGCGCGGGCGGGAGAGGCGGAATTTAGCGGGGCTGGCGCGCTACCAGTCCGATCAGGGCGGAACGGCCGATGTGGCGGCTGCCTTCACCCAGCTCTGCCTCATATTCGCGCAGTTCGAGCAGCTCCATGCCTGCAAAGGCGTCCGTCAGCAGTTCGCGCGTGTAGAGCTGGTCCAGCTGGGGCGGGCCGCCGGTTTTGTATTCGAGCTGCTTGGGCGTGTAGCCTTGCAGGATCAGGATGCCACCGGGCTTGAGGCTGCGTCGCATCCTTTCGAACATGCGCGCCCGTAAGGCCGGTTCGGCAAACTGGATGAAGATGGCGGCGATGCCGTCATAGTGGGCTACCGGCCAGTGCCAGTTGTCGCAATCGTTCACGTCGTAGTGCACGGAAACGCCGTGTCGGCTGGCCAGTTGGCGGGCTTTTTCGACACCCACGGCCGAGATGTCAAAAGCTTCTACCTGCATGCCCTGTTGCGCCAGCCAGACGCTGTTGCGTCCCTCGCCATCTGCCACGCACAGAATGCGGTCGCCGGCCCTCCATATGCTGGCGTGCTGCTGCAGGAACTGGTTGGGCGCTGTGCCGAACAGATAGTCGCTTCCGGCGTAGCGGGCATCCCACACGGCCGCTGGCTGTGCGGGTTCGGCTGGTTGGCTCATACGATCTCCTGCTGCATCAAGGTTGGTGTGGTGGGGCGCCGCGGTTGTTATAGTGCCCGCACGAATAATGCCACGGCTACGGCTGCCGACACCAGCGCGAAAGCTTGCTGCAGCACGGGGCCAGCCAGCCTTGCTGCCAGCAGGCGGCCGCTGGTCATGCCGACCAGCGCACCAGCGGAAAATGGCAGTGCGATAGCCCATTGCAGGTGGCCGCTAGCGGCGCTAGCAGCCACGCCGGAAAACGACACCAGTGCAATCACCGCCAGCGAGGTCGACAGGATGGACTGGGTGTTCAGATCCGTATAGCGTTGCAGCGCCGGTACCATGACGAAGCCGCCGCCGACGCCGAGCAGGCCAGACAGGCCACCCGCCAGCAGTCCGGACATCGCCAGCGCGCGCGCGCAGGGGGCTGTCCAGTTCAGCTTGCCGCGCTGTATGTCCAGCCGGCAGGGTGGAGCTGGTGTGGCATCGTCGGCGGGTTTGCCCCGACTTTTGCCGCTACCAGTGCCGCTGTCAGTTCTAGTCGCGCCAGGCGCGTGCCCTGCGTTGGCAGCCGTTGTACCGGCATCCTGCGCGTTGCTGGCCGCAGTTGCGCGCTGGTAGACGCGCCACGCCACATACGCCAGTACCAGCGCAAACAGCATGCTCAGGGGCCGGTTAGGCGTGCGTTGCGCCAGCCACAGCCCCAGCGGCGAACACAGAATGCCGGCGCCGGCGATCAGCAAGGCAGCCTTGTAGCGTACCGTACCCTGTTTCAGTCCCATGACGGCACCCAGTGCTGCCGCCAGTGCCACGGCCAGCAGACCGATAGGGCCTGCCTGCGCCATGCTCAGACCTGCACCGAACACCAGCAGTGGCACCGCCAGAATGCCGCCGCCGGCGCCCGTAAGCGCCAGTATGATGCCAACCGTGAAGCCCAGCAGACTGACTGTCAGCATGGCGTTTGCTCCTTCGATGGCTGCATCATTGGTCGGCCAGTTCCGGCTTGGCCAGCCACTCGCGGCCTTTCAGCATGCCTTTCCAGTACAGCGGCGGCAGGATGCGTTCTTTCAGCAGCCATGCCAGTCGCGACGGACGGGTGCCATCCAGCAGCCAGCGCGGGAAGCTGGGCGCCAGTTTGCCGCCGTACGTGAATTCGGCCAGCACGATTTTGCCCCGTTCCACCGTCAGCGGGCAGGAACCGTAGCCGTCGTACTGGGCGTTGCCGCTGACTTTGCCCATGCCGGCCAGCAGGTTGTGCGCCACCACGGGCGCCTGTTTGCGTGCTGCGGCGGCCGTTTTGGCGTTGGGCGTGTTGGCGACATCGCCCAGTGCATAGATATTCGGCCAGCTCTTGTGGCGCAGCGTGGCCTGATCGACGTTGACCCAACCTGCTGCATCGGCCAGCGGGCTGACCCGGATGAAGTCCGGCGCTACCTGCGGCGGCACGACGTGCAGCAGGTCGAACGGGCGCTCGATCAGCTCTTCTTTACCATCGGCGCCAGTGCGGCGGAAGGTGGCAATTTTGGCAGGGCCGTTGACGCGTACCAGCGTGTTACCGAAGTTCAGGTCGATGCCGTAGGCCTGCACATATTCCATCAGCGCTGGCACGTAGTCGGCTACACCGAACAGGGCCGCACCGGCGCTGCAGAATTCGATGCTGATCTTATCCAGCACGCCGCTGCGCTTCCATTGGTCGGCCGATAGATACATGGCCTTCTGCGGTGCACCGGCACACTTGATGGGCATGGGTGGCTGGGTGAAGATGGCGCGCCCCGTGCCCAGTTCGTTCACCAGTTTCCAAGTATAGGGTGCCAGATGGTAGAGGTAGTTGGAGGTGACGCCGTTGCGTCCCAGTGTTTCGGACAGGCCATCGATGGCATGCCAGTCCAGCTTCAGACCGGGGCACACCACCAGCTGCTGGTATTTGACCACGCGGCAGCCGTCCAGAATCAGCGCATTGCGTTCCGGTTCAAAGGCGGCCACGGCAGCCTTGATCCAGTTGACGCCGCGCGGAATGGTTGCGGCCATGGTGTGCGCCGTGGTGGCTGCATCGAACACGCCGCCGCCCACCAGCGTCCAGCCGGGCTGGTAGTAATGCACATCGGCCGGGTCGATGATGGCGATGTCCAGCTCCGGATCGCGTGCCAGCAGGCTGGAGGCGGTGGCGATGCCGGCCGCGCCGCCGCCGACGATGACCACCGCGTGCGCCACTTCCACATCGTCGAGCGGGGTGCGGCCCTGATTGATGATGCGGCGGACCACGCCTTTCATGTCGTAGCCTGCCTGCTGTGCTACGGCGACGATTTCCGGCAGCGATTTGTGGCGCGCTTCGGCCAGCGCCCACATGGTGGTGGAGCGCATGCCGGTGCGGCAGTAGGCCAGTACGGGCTTGGGCAGTTCGGCCATCACCTGACCGAACAGCAGTCCCTGTTCGTCCGTCACCTTGCCCGATACGGCCGGCAGATAGTAGGTGCGCAGGCCCAGCGCCTGCGCGGCCCGTTCGATTTCCGCATATAGCGGCTGGTCGCCCGCTTCGCCATCGGGCCGGTTGCAGATAATCGACTGGAAGCCGGCGGCGCGGATCCGGGCCAGATCTTCAGGCTGGATCTGGGCCGATACGGATAATTCGGCGCTCAGAGTATGAAATTCCATGGAGGTCTCCTCGTTATGGTTTTAGACAGCGTTGAGCGGAATCTTGATGTAGCGCGTGCCATTGGCTTCGGCTGGCGGCAGGTGGCCGGCGCGCATATTGATCTGCACCGATGGCAGCAGCAGCACCGGCATGTCCAGCGTGGCATCACGCTGGGAGCGCATGGCGACGAATTCCTCTTCGCTGATGCCGTTGCGCACGTGGATGTTGGACTGGCGCTCTTCGCCGACCGTGCTCACATAGCGCAGCTCGCGCCCGCCCGGCTGGTAGTCGTGGCACATGTAGAGCACGGTGTCTTCGGGCAGGCTGAGTACGCGGTTGATGGAGCGGAACAGGGTGCGCGCATCGCCGCCGGGGAAATCGCAGCGGGCCGTGCCGAAATCCGGCATGAAAAGGGTGTCGCCCACGAAGGCCGCGCTCTGGCTGTCGTTGCTGACCTGATAGGTCATGCAGGCTGGCGTATGGCCGGGCGTGTGCAGCGCGCGGCAGCTTAGAGTGCCGATGTGGAAGGCTTCGTTGTCGCTGAACAGGTGGTCGAACTGGCTACCATCGCGCGCCATCTCCGGCTCGGCGTTGAACAGACCGCCAAACACGCGCTGCACGGTGGTGATGTGCTGGCCGATACCGATCTTGCCGCCCAGTTTATCTTTCAGATAGGGCGCGGCGGTCAGGTGGTCGGCATGGACGTGGGTTTCAAGTATCCATTCGACGCTGGCGCCCAGTTCGGCCACGCGGGCAATCAGCTGATCGGCCGAGGCAGTGCTGGTGCGGCCGGACTTGGGATCGTAATCGAGTACGCTGTCGATCAGGGCGCAGGCGCGGGTAGCAGGGTCGAGCACCAGATAGCTCACGGTGCTGGTGGCGGCGTCGAAAAAGCCTTCGACATGTAATGGGGTAACGGTCATTATTCTCTCCTCGTGGCGCTCACTGTGGCGCTTTCAGGCTTTCTTTCAGCAAATGCCGTGCCAGATTTGATCTAGCGCATTTTTAAATTGCAAGTCACTGATTTGAATGGGAAAAATAAATGCTGCGCCAGCCCGCGCGGCGTGGCAGTGCCCGCTTTGGCAGTGTTTTGGCAGAATCTGGCACTGCCACTTGACGCCATGGCAGTGCTGCGGCAGCATGACAAACTGAACTGGAGAGACCATGCCCACCACCCCCATCCCTTTGCTGCCTGCGCTGCCGTCGCGTCCCGCCGTGCAGACGCTGATTTCCTTCCTCGAACACGAGGCTCATCCCATGATTGTGCTGGATCCGGAATACAATATTCTGGCCGCCAATATCGCCTACCAGCGGCAGTTCGGCCATGGTGATCAGGCCATCGTCGGCCACAAGTGCTACCGGATTTCCCACCACTACGATCTGCCTTGCGATCAGGCGGGCGAACACTGTCCCATGAAGCGGGCGCAGGAATTGCGCGGACCGGACCGCATCCTGCACATCCATCACACGCCACGGGGCCCCGAACATGTGGCGGTGGAATTGCGTCCCATCTTCGATGCGGCCGGCAGCATTACGGCGTATGTCGAGCGGCTGGAAGTGGTGCGCAGCGCTTCCGCCAAACCTAGCGGAGAAGGGCTGGTGGGACGTTCGGCACCATTCAATCAGGCTTTGGCCGCGATGCGGCGGGTGGCGCCCTCCATGCTGCCGGTGCTACTGCTAGGCGAGTCCGGTACGGGCAAGGAACTGTTTGCCCGCGCCGTACACGAGAACAGCGAGCGCGAAGCGGGGCCGTTCGTGGTGGTGGATTGTTCCGGTCTGACGGAAACCCTGTTCGAAAGCGAACTGTTCGGCCACGAAAAGGGTGCGTTCACGGGCGCGATTGCGCGCAAGGCGGGGCTGGTGGAAACCGCGCAGGGCGGAACGCTGTTCCTCGACGAGATAGGTGACGTGCCGCTGGCGATGCAGGTCAAGCTGCTGCGTCTGATCGAATCGGGCACTTATCGCCGCGTGGGCAGCGTAGAAACTCAGTATGCCAATTTCCGGCTGGTGGCCGCCACCCACAAGCCGCTAGAAACCATGGTGGAAAAGGGTGAGTTCCGGCAGGATCTGTACTACCGCATCAATGTGTTTCCTATCGTGCTGCCGCCGCTGCGCGAACGTAGTGACGACATTCCTCTGCTGGTCAATTCCATCCTGCAGCGCAGCAGCTATGCCAAACGCAAGCTGAGCGTGGCCGATAGCGCCATGGCCGTGCTGCAGCGGGGCGCATGGCATGGCAATGTGCGCGAGCTGCGCAATGTGTTAGAGCGCGCCAGCCTGTTTGCCGATGACGGCGTGATTCGTGCCGAGCATCTGCCCGCGCTGGGTGCGGCGCGTCCCGGAGCTAACCGGATCAGCGTGCAGGCTAGCGGTAGCACGCTGGCCGAACTGCATGCCAGCTTTGGTGGCACGCGCAAGCAACTGGCCGCTACACTGGGTCTGAGCGAACGTACGCTGTACCGCAAACTGAAGGAACTGGGGCTGGACTGACAGCGGCTGCCAGACTGTCATTCTGTCAGTAAGACACTGCCATGGCAGCGAATGGCAGCCTATGGCAGTCTGTCAGTTCCGGCTAAGTACTTGATCTGCATCATATTTATCTTCCTGTTACCACTGGCACGGATTGTGCGAAACAGTGGGCATGAGACTTCCCGATAAACGCCTGTTACGCCACCTGATCATCGCCGTGCTTGTCAAGCTGGTGTTGCTGACGGGGCTATGGTGGGCCTTTGTGCGAGATGCGCGTGTCGAGGTCGACACCACGGCCGTTGCCCGGCATCTGGGCGGGCCGCTCGGGACTACAGGAGAAAAACAGTGATTTCAGACCAATTAGTGGATCTGTCGCGGCTACAGTTCGCCGCCACAGCCATGTACCATTTTCTATTCGTCCCTCTCACCGTTGGCATGGTATGGCTGCTGGTGATTATGGAAAGCGTGTATGTGATGACGGGTAAAGTCATCTGGAAAGACATGACGCGCTTTTGGGGCAAGCTGTTCGGGATTAACTTCGCGCTCGGCGTCACTACCGGCATCACGCTGGAATTCCAGTTCGGCACCAACTGGGCCTATTACTCGCACTACGTGGGCGACATCTTCGGCGCGCCGCTGGCAATCGAAGGGTTGATGGCCTTCTTCCTCGAATCGACCATGATAGGGCTGTTCTTCTTCGGCTGGGAACGGCTGCGCAAGGAGCACCACCTGCTGGTGACCCTGCTGATGGCGATCGGCACCAATCTGTCGGCACTGTGGATACTGGTGGCGAATGGCTGGATGCAGAATCCCGTCGGCGCAGAATTCAGCTTCGTCACCATGCGCATGGAAATGGTGGACTTCTGGGCGGTGCTGTTCAACCCTGTGGCGCAGGCCAAGTTCGTGCACACGGTGTCGGCTGGCTATGTCACGGGCGCGATGTTCGTGCTGTCCGTGTCGAGCTGGTATCTGCTGCGCGGACGCGATGTGGAGTTTGCCAAGCGCAGCTTCCGCGTCGCCGCTGCCTTCGGTCTGGCCTCGGCGCTGAGCGTAATTGTGCTGGGTGACGAATCGGGTTATACCGTGGGCGAAGCGCAGGAAACCAAGCTGGCGGCGATGGAAGCCATGTGGGAAACCAAGCCGGCACCGGCCGGTCTGACGCTGGTGGCCGGCATCAATGAAGCGCAAGCCCGCAACGACTGGGAAGTCGAACTGCCATGGGTGATGGGGCTGATTGGCACCCGTTCCGTCAGCAAGCAGATACCGGGCATCCATGACATCAAGGCCAAGAACCGTGCCCGTATCGTGCGCGGCATACAGGCTGTCATGGCGCTGGAAGCGCTGCGCCGTCAGCGCGACGATGCAGCAGCACTGGCCCGCTTCAATGAATACAAGAGCGATCTGGGCTTCGGATTGCTGCTGAAGAAGTACGTAGCCGATGTGCAGCAAGCCACGCCTGCCATGATCGAGCGTGCCGTCAACGATACGGTGCCGCGCGTCACGCCGATGTTCTGGGCCTTCCGTGTGATGGTGGGGCTGGGCATGGCGATGTTGCTGCTGTTCGCGCTGGCCTTCTGGAGCACGCTCAAGCTGGTGTGCGGCCAGTCGCGCTGGCTGCTGCGCTGGGCGCTGTGGATGCTGCCCGCACCGTGGCTGGCCTGCGAGCTGGGCTGGTTTGTTGCCGAATACGGTCGTCAGCCGTGGACCATCTACGGCGTGCTGCCTACCCACATGAGTGTCTCCACCCTCAGTGTGCAGAATCTGTATGGCTCGCTGACGGGCTTCGTGGCCTTCTACACCGTGCTGCTGATCGTGGAAATCTACCTGATGGTGAAGTTTGCCCGTCAGGGGCCCGGCAGTCTTGGTACTGGCCGCTACGACTATGACCTGACTTTGAAGGAGCTGCAGCATGCTTGATTACGGCACATTGAAAATGATCTGGTGGCTGCTGGTTGGCGTCCTGCTGATCGGGTTCGCCATCATGGACGGTCATGATATGGGCGTCGGCACCTTGCTGCCTTATGTGGGCCGCAGCGATGTGGAACGGCGCGTGGTGATCAACACCGTCGGCCCCCACTGGGACGGCAATCAGGTGTGGTTCATCACGGGTGGCGGTGCGCTGTTCGCAGCCTGGCCGGTGGTGTATGCCACCGCTTTCAGTGGCTTCTACTGGGCCATGATGCTGGTGCTGTGGGCGTTGTTCTTCCGTCCCGTCGGCTTTGACTACCGCAGCAAGATCCACCATCCGCTGTGGCGCAGCGTGTGGGACTGGGGCCTGTTCGTGGGCGGCACGGTGCCGCCACTAGTGTTCGGCATCGCTTTCGGCAATCTGCTGCAGGGTGTGCCGTTCCACTTTGACCAGTATCTGGTGTCGACCTACACGGGCAGTTTCTGGCAGTTGCTCAATCCGTTTGCCTTGCTGGCCGGTGTGGTCAGCAGTGCCATGCTGACGCTGCAGGGTGGTACCTATCTGGCGCACCGCACGGAAGGCGAACTGCAGGTCCGCGCCATCCGTGCTGCGGTGGTGGCGGCCGTGCTGCTGTGTTTGAGCTTTATCGCGGCCGGAGTGTGGTTACAGACCATACCCGGCTACCGCATCACGTCCGCGATCGATCCCGCTGCTTTGCCAGATGTGCTGGGCAAGACTGTAGTGCGCGAGCAGGGCGCGTGGATGGCCAATTATGCGCGCGAGCCTTTGCTGTGGCTGCTGCCTGCTATGGGGCTGGGTGGTGCCGTTCTGGCCGCGCTGTTGCTGCTGAAGCGTCATACGCTGGCCGCCTTTGTGCTGTCTTCGCTGGCGCTGGTGGGCGTGATCGGGACGGCGGGTGCTTCCATGTTCCCGTTCGTGATGCCCTCGTCGTCGCTGCCGGCGGCCAGCCTGACCGTGTGGGATAGCGTGTCCAGCCATCTGAGTCTGGCCATCATGTTCTGGGCAGCACTGATTTTCATGCCGCTGGTGATTCTGTACACCTCGTGGGCCTATCGGGTGATGCGCGGCAAAGTCACCACGGCGCATATCGAGGCCAACCAGCACAGCGCTTACTAAGGCGGCCCACGCCGCAAGTCTAACCATCTGAATAGGAGAAAACGATGTGGTACTTTGCCTGGATACTGGGAGTGGGCTTTGCCCTGTCGCTGGCCATACTGAATGCCATGTGGGGCGAGAATGAAGCTGCGCGCGCGCAGGACGAGACGGAGCCGCAGCCATGACTGCTAGCGTGCAGCAGGCTTCGCGCCTGCATGGCCCCAGTCTGTTGGCCGGCGTGCTGGTCATGCTGATCGCCAGCCTGTACCCGCCGCTGTTTCAGCGCGCGGGCGGGGCGGCCGATCATACGCTGGCGGCGCTGCTGTTCGCCGCCATGAGTGCCGGTCTGGTGCGCGGGGTCGGCTTTCTACCCGCACTGATGTTATGGCGCTGGCTGTTTTCCGGCTGGAGTTGCGCGCTATTTCTGTTGCTGGCGGCTGCGGTGAAATACCTGCACGGCTAGGCGGCTAAAACTGGTAGTAAATCGGTCTGTTGTGGTTTGACGACTAAACAAAAGTGCCATTCCTCTAATTTATTTAAACGAAAGGTCTTTTAAGGGGAAAAAGCCCGTTCTTCTTCATTTATCTTTCTTTTCGTTGACCAAAAACTTATTTATTTTTACAGTTTAAGCACGGTTAGCTTACGAAAACGAAAGAAAGTCAATGAATTCTTTACGTTTTGTGGTTCGTTATAGCCCGCCGTATTCCATCAAAACGACTTGAAGAATAAGGAAGGATGCGAGTATGAAAACATCATCGCCTACCGGCGCTGCCGTCTTGCGGCGTTCGTTGCTGGCACTGGGACTGCTGTCCTGCATGGCTGCGCTGCACGCCCAGTCGATCACGGGCGGGCTGTATGGTTCGGTGCCGGCCGGCGGCGCCACAGCCGTGACGGTGAGTAACGAGCAGACGGGCTTTAAACGCGAATTGCAGCTCGATGCGCAAGGCCACTACAAGACTTCCGGCCTGAATCCCGGCCTGTACACGGTGACTCTGCGACTGGGCGAGGCGGTGATCGCCGTGCGGCAGGTCAGTGTCAAGCCGAATAGCGATACGCCTGTGCTGGCCGTGGCGGCCGAGAATCAGGGCGGTGATGCACTGGCCACGGTGACGGTGGCAGGCCACTCGGCGCAGACCATGGTGCTGCCGATCGATGTCAACACGCCGGAACTGTCGAGCCATTACAGCCGCGAGTTGATCAACGCCTTGCCGCTGATTAGCGGGAATGCCGAATCGATCGCCCGCCTGCGCTCCAATGTGCGCTACGACCAGAACACCACGGGGCTGGTACAACTGGGCGGCGCGTCGCCGGCCGAAAACCGTTACTACCTGAACGAGTTCGACACCACCAACGACCGCACGCTGCTGGGCGCCAACCGTCTGCCGCGCGAAGCCATACAGGAAACCGAAGTGATGGCAGGCAGCTTCGGTGCGTCGTGGACCAATGCCACGGGTGGCATCATGGCGCAGACGGTGCGGCAAGGCTCGAACAAATTCGAGGCAGGCTATTCGCTGTACTACACGCCGCCCACTTCGGCCGCCCTGATGCCGCCGGAAAAAGATATCCGCGACGGGCAGGGCGATTACTACCGCTACAGTTCCAACAACCGCAGCGAAGCCAGCGTGACCAACTACCTGTGGGCGTCGGGCGCGCTGATCAAGGACAAGCTGTTCGCCTTTGTGCTGCTGGGCGATAAACTGCCTTCGCGCAGCTTTAACTTCAGCCAGAACCGCGAGTCCATCGCCAAGTCGCAAAGCAAGAATGCACTGGTTAATCTGACGTGGAATATCAATGATGACCATACGCTCAATCTGATCGGTTCGCGCGCATGGAGCAGCACCAGCTCGGAGACTTACCGCCTGCTGAGCGACTACAGCACCAAAGTGGGCGCCTTCTCGTCCAGTTCGTATGCACCCGTGACTGAGCGCATGCTGATCGCCAACTACCACGGTAACCTCAGCAACAATGTGGAGCTGCGCCTGATGGGCGGCTTCCTCGGCCAGTTAAATGACCGTGCGCACGGTGCGGAAGATGTGCCTTATGTGGACTCCTACAACAGCCAGACCCAGAAGACCGTCAACATCGGCGCGCAGGATCGCACGGTGAATTTCCGCCCGGATGATTACTGGCGGCGCGGTTACAAAGGCGATCTGAGCTGGACAGTGGGCAGTCACAAGCTGGTGTTCGGCGCCGAGTACTATCAGCACTTCCTCGGGCAGGACTGGCATACGCCGCAGGCGGGCTGGTACACCTATTACGACCGTCCCAACACGGTGCAGTTGCCGAATGGCGAGCAGGTCAGCGGTAAATACGTGGGCTTCTACTACAACCGTGAATTCGGCCGCATGGTCTCCATCAACAAGGCCGCTTATCTGGAGGACTACTGGAAGGTGGGGCAGGGTGTGACGGCCTACGGCGGCCTGCGCTTCGACAAGTTCATCAACAAGGATGCGCTCGAGCGTCCGCTGTTCGCCTTCCCGACCACGTCGCCGCGACTGGGGCTGGCGTGGGATGTCCACGGCGATTCTAGCCTGAAAGTGGGCGCCAATCTGGGGCGCTATTCGCTGGCCATGCCCCCCAACTTCAGCTTCGGTGTAGCCGAGTCGCATCTGGAACAGCGCAAGTGGTATCGCTATACGGGCATCGATCCAGCCACCAAGGCACCGCTGGGGCTGAGCCAGATCGGTGCGACCTACACGGCACCGGGTCACGATGGCGTACCGCCGCAAGCCTATCAGGTAGCGACGGATAATCTCAAGGCGCCTTACCAGAACGAACTGCAGCTGTATATGCAGAAGGCCTTTAACCGGAACTGGGTGGGGCAGGTGGACTTCGGCTATGCCGACCTGAAGCGCGTGATCAATTCCACCTGCTACGGTCAGGGCATAGGCAAGTATGCGCAGAGTCAGGGCTACAAGAACTATCCGGTCGACTATGAATGCTTCGAGCTTAATCCCGGCGAAGACGTGACGGTGACGCGCGACTTCCGTGGCGACGGCAAGCTGGTGACGCTGACCATACCGGCCAGCGAATTCGGCCTGCCTAAGCCTAAACACAAATACATCCACCTGACCTTCGATGCCAGTCATTCGCGCAGTGCCAGCGAACCATGGTATCTGAACACCAGCTATACATGGACGCGCTCGTTCGGCAACGATAACGGCTTCCTGAATCTGGAGAACCGCAATGCCGGCTATATCGGCCAGACGGGGATCTACGACTTCCCTGAAACCACGCGCGGTGCCAGCGGCAATCTGACCAACGATATCCGCCATGCCATCACCATTTCCGGCGCTTACTATTACCAGAGCGGGCTGCGCACCAGCGGCGTGCTGAGCGTGCATAGCGGCGAGCCATTGAGCTGCTTCGGCCTCAAGCCCGATGTCGATAGCCTGTCTTACAACTGGGGTTCGTGGGGGCACTACTGCGACAGCACGACCAATCCGGTCGGCATCAAGACGGCTGGCACCAGCGGTCGTCTGCCATGGTTCTGGCAGTTCGATCTGGGCGTGGGCTATGACACCAGCGTGGGCGCGCATAACAAACTGAGTCTGGATCTGAGCATCCAGAATCTGTTCAACCGGCGCGGCATCACCGACCGCTACAACACCTATAGCGCGGACGTGAACGCAGACAACACCATCGTGCCCGACGTAAACTGGGGCATTCCTAGCCAGTATCAGGCACCGCGGCGCGCCTCGCTGGTGCTGCGCTATAACTATCGCTAATACTTTCGCTCATTCATACCGGAGACTGAATTTTGAAATTTGCTAGAACTATCCAGAGCAGCCTGCTGGCGCTCAGTCTGTGCAGCGCGCTGGCCTATGCCGCACCCGCGGCCAGCGCCGCACGGGTGCCACATTTTGCTATCGAAGGGGCGCAGTTCAAGCTCGACGGCCAGCCATTCGTGATCCGCTCGGGCGAAATGCACTATCCGCGCATCCCCCGTGCGGCATGGCGCGAACGCCTGCGCATGGCGCGCGCCATGGGGCTGAACACTATCACCACCTATGCGTTCTGGTCGCAGCATGAGCCGCAGCCGGGGCAGTGGGATTTCAGCGGCCAGAACGATATCCGCACGTTTATCCGCACGGC
Organism: Duganella fentianensis; assembly: GCF_964031615.1. Taxonomy (GTDB): domain Bacteria; phylum Pseudomonadota; class Gammaproteobacteria; order Burkholderiales; family Burkholderiaceae_D; genus Rugamonas; species Rugamonas fentianensis_A. Next base: position 512,122 of record NZ_CAXIQN010000020.1, on the reverse strand, counting down.
GGCAGAAGAGGGCCTGCAGGTGGTGCTGCGGCCCGGTCCGTATGTATGTGCGGAAGTGGATTTTGGCGGCTTCCCCGCATGGCTGCTGCGCACGCCGGGTTTGCGCGTGCGTTCGATGGACACCCGCTATCTGGCCGCCAGCGCGCGCTACTTCAAGCGGCTGGCACAGGAAGTGGTTGATCTGCAGAGCAGCCGTGGCGGCCCTATCCTGATGCTGCAACTGGAAAACGAATATGGTTCGTTCGGGCGTGACCATGACTATCTGCGTGCCGTGCGCGCGCAGATGCGCAGTGCCGGTTTCGATGCGCCGCTGTTCACGTCCGATGGCGGTGCCGGCCGCCTGTTCGAAGGGGGCACGCTGGCCGACATTCCGGCGGTAGTGAATTTCGGCGGTGGCGCCGATGATGCCAAGGCATCGATAGCGGAACTGGCAGCATGGCGTCCGCATGGCCCGCGCATGGCCGGTGAATACTGGGCCGGCTGGTTCGACCACTGGGGCGAGCAGCACCACAGCCAGAGTCCGGACGACGCTGCGCGTACGGTGGAATGGATGATGCAGCAGGGCATATCGTTCAACATCTACATGTTCCATGGCGGCACCAGCTTCGGCTGGCTGGCCGGTGCCAACTACTCGGGTACAGAGCCGTATCAGCCCGACACCACCAGCTACGACTACGATGCTGCACTGGACGAAGCAGGTCGGCCGACTGCCAAATACCATGCGCTACGCAGCGTGATCGCGCGCCATCTGGCGCAGCCGCTGCCGCCCGTGCCGGCGCCACCGCAGCCGCAGGCGATTGCGCCGTTCAGCTTGCAGCCCGCCGGCAGCGTGCTGGCGCAACTGGGGCAGCTGTCTCAGCCACAGCCTTCGCGCTGGGCCCGCGCGATGGAGGAATATGGCCAGAACTATGGCTATATCCTGTACCGCAAAAAGCTGGCTGCGCCTGCACAGGGCAAGCTGGTGCTCGATGGCTTGCACGATCAGGCCACCGTGCTGGCCGATGGCAAAGTGATCGCGCGGCTGGACCGGCGCCTGAACCAGAACAGCCTGACGGTCGATCTGCCGGCCGGTACCCAGCTGGATCTGCTGGTAGAAGCCATGGGGCGGATCGGTTTTGGCGCCAAGCTGGTGGACGACAGCAAGGGCATTACCCGCGGCGTCAAGCTGGGGGATGAGGAACTGGAAGACTGGCAGGTTTATCCGTTGCCGCTCGATAGCCGCAGTCTGGCCCGCCTCGCCCCTGCGTCCGCAGCAGCGCAGTCTGCGTTGCCCGGTTTCTGGCGTGGCAGTCTGCATGTGCAGAAGCCGGTCGATAGCTTCCTCGATACGCGTGGCTGGGGTAAAGGACAGGTGTGGGTGAATGGCCACCATCTGGGGCGCTACTGGCATATCGGGCCGCAGCAGACGCTGTACTTGCCAGCCTCGTGGCTGAAAGCGGGCGCCAATGAAGTACTCGTGCTGAGCACGGAAGCGCCTACGGCCAGCACCATGCAGGGTCTGGCCGAGCCGGTGTTCGATACACCAGCCCAGCGCAGCGAGTAGTTACGCTAGCTTGTATGCGCAGCAGGGCCGGCAGTAAATATACCGGTCCTGCTGTGGCATTATTTGGCCTTGCTGATCTCCACTTCCCAGTCCACACCCGATTCGATGCGGTGCTGTTTGGCGTAGTTGCCCTGACTGATGGCGACGGCCACATCCAGCAGGCTGTTCAGGTAGACCAGCGGCTTGCCTTGCGCTACGCCGCCAAAGGTGTGCTCGAACGGCGCTACCACTTTATTCACCTGTTTGCCTTTGTGCAGAATGCGTATCTGCACCTTGTCGTGCACGCCGATCTTCAGTTCGTCGAACAGAGTCTTCGGGATATTGGTCCACACATTGCCGTATTTAACGTCCAGCACAGGGATGATGCCGCGCAGCGTATCGCCCTGACGTACGGCTTTCTGGTAAGCGATCTTCACCACCGAGGCGCTAGGCAGCACAGGGCCGACTTGCTCGAAGCTGATGGCGCCCGAAGCGAGGCGCGCCCCCACGTAGGCATACACATCACGGCCATGGAAGGTGTAGGACTCGCCCGATCCGGCCAGACGGTTGACGTTTTCGTCGATTTCGCGCAGTTCGGCCACGCCGTCGCGCTCGGCAATCAGCGTGAACAGGCCATTATCAGGGCCGACGAAATAGCGGCCGCCATTGGTCTTCAGGACTACCGATTTGCGGTTGGTGCCCACGCCCGGATCGACCACGGCGACGAACACGCTGCCCTGCGGCCAGTAGTTGGCGGTTTGGTACAGACGGTAGGCGCCCAGCCAGATGTCATAGTCGGGGATATTGTGGGTCAGGTCGGATACCTGCAGTTTCGGATCGACGCCGAAGGCCACGCCATGCATGGCCGAGACGGCGCCGTCCGAGGTGCCGAAGTCGGTCAGCAGAACCAGCGCATTGCTGGCGTGAGCTTGTGCGGCCAGCACGGTGCTCAGGCAGGCGGCGGCGAAGAATTTGCTTAGCTGTTTAAAGTGCATAAGATGCTCCCGTTAGAAGGTGTAGCGTACGCGGCCGTAGAAATACGCACCGTTGACGCCGATAGGATTGATGAAGTTGTAGGGCAGGGCACCGCCATAGGTGGCGTTATTGGTCTGGCGCACGCGCTCCGGATAGCGGTCGAATACATTGTCGGCACCGGCGATCAGGGTCAGCTGGCGGCTCAGTTTGTACTGGGCTTCCAGATCCACCGACCAGACGGCAGCGAACGACTGGGCATGCACGCCATCGACCAGCGGTGCGCTGTCGTCGAACGAGAAGTCTTGCAGCGCACCGAAGCGGGTGGCTCGGGCTTGCAGATTCCAGCGTGCGGCCTGCCAGTCGGCGCTGAGCACCAGCTTGCTCTTGGGCGAAGCATGGCGGATGCGGAACAGATTGTTATCGGTCAGTAGTGTCAGCTCCGGATCGATTTTAGCCAGTGCGCTGGAAGCCTGATGCACCTGATCGATGCGGGTCTTGTTGAGGTTGATGGCAGCGTTCAGGTTCAGCGTGCCGCCAGCCAGCGGCAGGTCGTGGTTGAGCACGGCATCGAGCCCCGTGGTGCTGGTGTCGAGCAGATTGGCCAGATAGGCCACCGACTGGATATCGCTGCGGCCTATACTGGCCAGATAGGCGGTGGCGGCATCGCTTTGCAGATCGCTGCTGCGGGTGATACGGTCGCGGATTTTGATGCGGTAGCCATCGAGCGTAAAGCTGGTGTGGCGCTCAGGCCGCCATGCCAGACCCAGCGACAGATTGGTGGACTTCTCCGGTTTCAGGGGCTGTGCACCGAAGGCGCGCGCGAGCGCATCGCTGGCTGGCAGCAGCGAGGCGGTCTGCACACCGCTACCATCGCTGTTGAAGTTCAGCGTGGAGAAGCGGAAGCCGGTCTGTACCAGCGCCGGTGCGCGGAAGCTGTTCGACAGCGAACCGCGCAGCAGCAGGCTGTCGCTGAGTTTGTAGCGGCTGGCCAGCTTGCCCGTGCTGGCATGGCCAAAGTCGCTGTAGTCGGAATAGCGCACGGCCGCTTGCAGCAGTAATTGGTTAGTTAGGCTGGTCTCCGCATCGGCATAGATCGAGCGGATCGAACGGCTGCCGTCGAACGCATCCTGCGGGCGCAAGCCGGGGCCGGCCTGCGCGCCCGGTGGCGCATCGGTGATCAGACCGGCCGCGTAGGAGGCGGCATCGCCGGGCGAGCTCTGATAGGTTTCGTGCATCAACTCGGCACCGATGGCCAGACTGACGGGCGCGCCCAACCCCGCATCGAATTCACGCGTGAGGTCGGCATTCAGCGCGTTCTGGCGGAAATCGAAGGTGGCCAGATGGAAGCTCGTGGGGCTGCGCGCGCCCAGCGAAGCATTGACCGAGTTGCTCAGATCGTAGTGGAACAGGTTGCCGCCATGGCGCGCGCTCACATCCCAGTTCCAGCCTTGTGCGCTGAAGCGCGCACCGGCCACGGCGCTGATATCGCTCATGTCGCCGTGGGTGTCGGGACGGAAGCCCTGCGGATACAGCGCCAGCACGTTGCTCGGGTCGCCCGGATAGCGGAAGAACGCGCTGCCGGTGGATTTGCGCTGGTTCAGCGTAGCGAACGAGTAGGCATCAACGCCATGTTCCAGCGGCAGCATGGCGTTGTAGAACAGGTAGTTGTTATTGCTGTGCGAATCGCCCGACTTGAACACGACCTTGCCATCGAGCGCCAGATCGGCCGGGGTGGAATTCCACGACGTCCAGCCGGCATCGCTGAAACCGGCACGCTGGGTAGGCGCGCGGCTACGGGTGTCGGCGCCGAAGCGCAGGAAGCCCGCATCGCCCAGCGGCACGCCGTAATCGGCGCTGGCGGTCTTGGTCTGGCCGTCCGTCTTGGTTTCGTTGGTGGGCTTGAAGTCGGTATGGTTGGCACCGTAGCCGAGCGAGGCCGAGCCGCCGCTGCGGGCATTCTTCAGCACGATGTTGATCACGCCCGCGACGGCATCGCTACCGTACTGGGCGCCGGCACCGTCGCGCAGAATTTCAATGTGGTCGATGGCGCCCGGTGGAATCGCGTTGATGTCGACCGGCACGGTGCCGGCAAAGCTGCTTTCCGTATCCAGCACGGCGCTGGCGTGGCGGCGCTTGCCGTTGATCAGCACCAGTACCTGATCCGGTGCCAGACCGCGCAACTGGATGCCGCGCACGGAGTCGGCCGCGCCGCTCGATTCGATGCGGGGGAAGTTGATCGATGGTGCCAGATTCTGCAACGCCGCGCCCAGTTCGCCGCTGGCCAGTGCGTTTTCCACTTCGCGCGCGCCGAAGCGGTCGATCGGCACGGCGCTATCGAACACGGTGCGGTTGCGCGCGCGCGAACCGACCACCGTGACCTGATCGATGGCAGCGCTGCTGCTGGCCACCGGCTGGCTGGTATTTTCCTGTGCTTGAGCCGTCATCTGGCTGGCGCAGGAAAGGGAGAGGAGGGCGAGCGCCAGTGTCGTGCGGCGCAGAGGCGGGAGCGTAATCTGCATATTGAATTCCTTGCTTGGTAAAAACCGGAACAGAATCTTACGAGTTAGACATTCATTTTAACAACAACCGATTGTCTATATGCTTATGCGACGCCCAGTCTATCAACTGTTGCATTGTAAAACCCCTAACTCAGTTAGACGCTGAAGATATCTTCGATCGCCAGACCGAACAGGCGGGCGATGGCGAAGGCCAGTGGCAGGCTGGGATCGTAGCGCCCCGTTTCGATGGCATTGATGGTCTGGCGCGAGACGGCCAGCTGGTCGGCCAGATGGGCCTGGCTCCAGCCGCGCTCGGCCCGTAATTCGCGGATGCTGTTGTTCATCGCTTGCTCGCCCAGCAGCGCAGCAAGCCGGCGATGGCCCAGGCACTACCCATGATGCCCCACACCACGAACATGCTCAGGCGCGGGTAGCCGGCATTTTCCATGAAGCCGTAAGTGAAGGTGATGGCGGCCGTGACGGCGGCAGCCAGGCTCAGGCTTTCCAGGGCTAGCCGGCGCTGGTATTCGTCCATGCGTTGAAACTGGCGCGCGATGGCCCAGATCATCAGGAAGAAGCCCAGCACGGGGATGGTGAGGACGGCTGTCTTGGCCAGGCCGTCCGGCATTTCCGGTCCGTAGATCAGCGATGGCACTAGCAGGGCAATATAGATGGCGATACTGCTGCCCAGCTCGCGCAAATACTGCTGGCTGTGCTTGCGTTCATGGCTGGAAAAACGTGGTTCTGCGGCTTTGTGCATCACTTCCTCCATCAGGTTGTAAAGTATGCTTTACATCTTAGGAGGGGATTTTGCGCATGTCAAGCAAACTTTACATTCGGATGGTGGACGGATGTTTCTTCACTAGGCGCGGCTGAAAAAGTCGGCCAGCTTGCGCGCGTTATGCCGCACGGCGTCGGAATAGTGCTGCACCAGTGCCGCATAGCGGGCCGCATACGGGGCTTTGCCGGGATCGGGGGCAGCCAGAAATTCAAGGCTGCCCACCACATGGGCGCGCAGATTGGCACACTCCACCCGCCAGTGCTTGAGGTCGTACTGGCCTTTGAGGCTCAGGTGCTGGCGCTCGTCTTCGATCAGATACTCGCAGCGGTGGAAGCTGCCGTCAGCGGGCGCCGTCATGGACCAGTGACGCAGCGTTTTGTCGGCTTCCTGAAACGTGCGAAAGCTGCGCTGGCGGCATTCGTCGTGCGGGCCTTCCAGCCGGGTGATGGTGATCAGCATGGTGTTCGGTGTGCGCTCAGTGGGACAGTGGCTGCGCGCCCGCGCGTATGGGCTGATACTCGATGGCGATGCCGGCGTGGGCCTGATCGCCCGGCACGGGCACTACGCTGGCCGTCAGACTGTAACCTTGCCAGTTGCCTGACAGGTAGGCGCAATCGAGGTCGCGCTGTGACTGGCCGCCAGCCATCACCAGCACTTCCAGATCGCTGAATTTTTCCTGTAGACAGTCGATGCGGGCGCGGTTGAAATCGCCTATCCACAGTATTTTTTCAGTGCAGTTGTAGGCTTGCTGTGCAATGGCATCGACGGCGGATTGCAAGGCACGGGTAGCGGCTGCTGCGTCGCTGGCTTTGAGGTGCATGAACACGACCCGTACGGGGTCGGCCGGATTGATGCGGAAGGTGACCAGCGGGCGTACATGCTGGGCGACGTAATCGAGATCGCAGGGGGCTTCGATCGTCACTGCGCTCTCCGTATGCTGGATGGACAGCACGGGCCAGATGCCTTTGCGCGACGTCCACAGGCTGGCAAAGCCGTGCTGGAGTTGGCCAGATTCGGCTAACAGCAAGAGCTGGTAGTCGCGATAGGGGACGGCAGCCCAGTTGCCGGCATCGCCCTGATTCATGTAAAGCAGTTTCAAGCTTGTCTCCCGTGGCAGGCTCACGTGACCCTGCGTGGCGCTCGGGTTGAGGAGCATCCTGTGTCACTGGCGACAGAATAGGGAGCTTGGACGGAGCTGCGTAGTAGCAGCCCGTAACAGGCGGGAGGGGAAAGTGTCAGCGACGTAACAGCAACGTAACGCGCTGACAGCGGGGACTCAGGCGACGGTGTCGGGGCGGTTGACCACTTCGGGATCGTGGCTGGCGATGGTGCCGGCGCTATCCTGTACCCGCAGCAGCAGGTGATAGATGCCGGCGACGGAATCGAGATCGCTCATGATCAGTCGCTTGCCGTCGCGGCTGATGGCCAGCGTGCTGAACTGATCCTGACCCGGCGGCGTAATGGTGGGCGGCAGGAACCCCACATCGTCGGGGGTAGGCTCGACTAGCTGGAAGATCAGCACCGCATCATTGCTGTCCACCATGATACGTTCGGGGAAGCTGCGGATGGCGTAACCTTGACCGTCCGGCTGAGGAACGGCCACCACCTGCACGATGGTGGTTTGCGGAACGGCGCTGCGTGGTGCGACGATGGACATAGCTCTCCTTGCTTAGTGAGTGTGGCTTGCGATATAGCCGAGATAGGCGGGGTCGCGAAATTGCATCGCCTCCAGCCTGGTTTGTTCCGCGCTGGCGCCGGCCGGGTTGCCCAGGCAGTGATGGATTTTCACCCATGGCGTCAGCAGACGGAAATCCTGTGTGTTGCGTACTGCATCGCGCAGCAAATCCTGCGCAGCGCTGCAGTATGCGCTGGCGGCGTCGCGCCCGCTGGCTGCCAGCCCGGCTTGCAGCAGCAGGTTGTCAGCCAGCGAAATCCGCATGGCCTGATCTTTCGGGCTGCGCGTCAGCTGGGCCTGCAGCGTCTGGCCGGCCTGTTCCAGCAAGGTGGCCGCTTGCGTCCTTTCATTGCCGTGCAATTGCGCCATGCGCTGCTGTACCACGGCGATCAGGCGCTGCAAGCTGCCCTTGCGCGGTTCCAGTTTGGCCAGCGCGCGCAGGCGCTCTTCCAGCGACTTCAAGCTGGCCGCCTGCTGCGCTGTGCTGATGCCGGCCGGATGCGTATCGAGCCAGCGTAGTTCGATACTGCACAGATCCTGTTGCCAGTCGCGGTTGCTGGTGTCTTGCCGCATGATGGCTTGCAGCAGGCTGCGGGCGGCGCTGAAATCGCCATGGGCTGCCGCCTGCTGCCCCAGTGCCTGACGGATTTCGCCCCGGTGGGTATAGGCCAGCGCCAGCCGGTTACTCCAGACTGCGTTGCTGGGCACGCTGTCATGCAGTTGCTGCAACAGCGCCAGTTCCCGTTCATGCAATTGCAGCGCAGTATCGAGCTGGCCCAGCTTGCTGCTGGCGCTGGCCTGCCACGACACGCTGTTGGCCAGATCCATGACGATCTTCTGATCCTTGGGCCGGCTGGCCTGTACCCGCGTTTTGAGTGCCACCGAGTGGGCGAATTCGGCCGCGGCACGCTCGATATCGCCCTGTTTCAGCGCCACCGTACCGAGATTGCTGTGGGCGTAGGATTGCTCCATCCATGCATCCACATCGTCCGGTGCCAGCGCGGCCAGCTGGTCGCTCAGCTGCAGGTATTCCGTGAAATGGCGCGTTGCGGCGGGATAGTCCTTGCGGTCCAGCTGGATCTGGCCCAGCCAGAACGCATTACTACCCTGATCCTTGATCAGGGCGCGGTTGGCGGGATCGCTGGTGCGTTGCTGCTGCAAAATAGCGTGGGCCAGCGTCAGGGCTTTTTCGGCCGAGGCCGAATCGGCCCGCGCGATATCGACTTCCGAAATCACTTGCAGCGCCTTGGCGCGGAAGGCCAGATCGCTAGCTGACAGAGTACGGCCCTGTTCGCTGGACAGATAGCCGAGCGCGCGCGCACTGACGGTATCAAGCAAGTCCAGCCGCCCCAGCGGGCGCAATTTGTCGACGAATTCGCCTAGCATGAAGCCCATCAGGCCCTCTGCCTCGCTGCGTGCGCGTTCCGCCTGCTGCTGGGCGTTACGCGCCAGCAGGCCCAGTACTGCAGCCAGCAGCGCCAGTGCCAGCACGCCGCTGAAGACGGCGATGCGGATGCGCTCGCGTACCGTGACGCGGTAGCGCGAGGCATCGATGTATTCCCGCTCCAGCGGGGTCAGGACAAAACCTGCGATGGCCAGCAGATCGCTGGCCTGGTCCAGTTGCAGGCCGGAGGGCAGCAGCAGATCGCGCGAACGGCTGTTGCTCTGCCAGCGTTGCGCCTGCTGGCGCACGCGGCTACGGGTCTGCAGGGCCAGCCGGTGCTGTTCGATCCACGCCGTGACGCGCGGCCAGCGCCGCAGCAGGGCTTCGTGCGCCACGGCAAAAGCAGGCATGCCGCCGGACAGATCGCTCACCAGCAGGCGGGCGTCCACCAGTTCCTGTACCAGTTCCCGCTCGGCTGGCGTGTGCAAGGCTGACCATGGCACATGGCGTGAGGTGACGGCCATATCGTCTTCGTCGATCTGCACCAGTTGCGACAGCACATGCGGCAGGGCCGCCACCTGAGCTGCGCTGAGTTCGACGATCAGCTGTTCGGCGCGGCGGCCCAGCGCGCCTTCCAGTCCACCCAGCGCCTGAAACACCTCGAAGCGCAGCAGGCCGTCGGCGCTACGCTGGCGGTACAGCTCGTGCAGGCAGTATTGCAGCAGGGGCAGGGTGTCCGGACTGCTGGCGGCGGCGTCGCACAGTACATCGTCTAGCTGGGTGCCGCTGTCAGCCCGCTCGAACTGTAGCTGGGCCGCGCGGGCAGGCTGGCGGATGATGTCGCCCAGCTCTGTCACGCTAGGCGGCAGCAAGTCGAAATGACCGCCCTGTTCTTTCAGCGCCATCAGCTGGGGGGAAGCCACCAGCGCCGGATAGAAGTCGTTGCGGCAGGTCAGCAGCACGATAATGGCACCGCAGCGGGCCAGCCGGTCCAGTATGATCAGCAGTTGCTGGCGCTCGGCCGGGTGGATGTGCGGCTGGCGGAACAGCGCTTCGAAGCGGTCGATGAACAGGGCAGTGCGCTGGCCGGCCGCGTGTGCCACCAGCTGGGCGATCACGCCATCGAGATCGTCGGTCAGGCGCTGTGCCAGCGTGGCCGCGCTTTGGTCCGGAAACCACGGCTGCTGGTCGGCCGTTTCGCCATCCAGCAGCAGGCTGGCCAGACCGTGCAGCGCGCTGAGCTGGGTCAGATCGGCGCAGTCCAGCATCAGGTGGGCACGGATCAGTGGCGGCGTGCCGCCTGCGCCGCTCATCAGTCGGGGTAGCAGGCCGGCGCGGATCAGCGAAGTCTTGCCCGAGCCGGACGGGCCCAGCACCAGCAGCATGGCGCAACCGGTCGCCAGTTGCGACTGCAAGGTCTGCTGCAACTGGCTGGTGACGCGCTGGCGGCCGAAGAAGATGCCGGCGTGCTGCTCCTCGAATGCCTGCAGACCGCGGAACGGCGAACTGGCCATCCACGCGCCGCTGGCTGCCGCATGTTCCTCCACCACCTCAGCCACGGCCCGGTAGCCGCGCTTGCGGATGGTCTCGATATAGCTGGGGGTCTTGCTATCGTCGCCGAGCGCGCGGCGTAACTGGGCGATGGTTTTGTGCACGGGATTGTCGCCGCTCAGGCTGCTTCCCCAGCAAGCTTCAAGGATGGCGTCAATGGAAACGACGGCGCCATTCTGTTTGCATATGAATAACAAAACCTCCATGGCGCGGGGTTCCAGCGTCTGCCGTTCTTCCCCTCTGAGCAGCGAATTGCTGCGCGGTTCCACCTTCCATGCACCGAACTGAAAATTGCGCAACCTTCTGGACTGTGTTTCGCTGTCTTTTTTATTCATATAAAACAATAGCTTAAGTGCCGGAAGGTTAACGGAAGGTTAATCCTGCCAGATTCTCCTACATTGGCTCCGTCTGCAGTAGCGGAAATTTACAAGGAGAATATCATTAACAACTATATATCAGCTAATCCGGCCGTTGGTTTGCCGGAACTGCCGGTGGCAGCGGATGAGTTGCAAGCAGAATTGCATCGTGTGCTATCGAGTTCCGGCTTCAGCCACGCGCCACGCGCCCGTTCGCTGCTCGCATATATGGTTGAGCGTTACCAGTCCGGCGCCGTGCGCGACTTGCAGGAATATGCCATCGGACTGTCCGTGTTCCGGCGCGACGTTGCCACTTATTCAACGGTCGATGATCCAGTGGTGCGGGTGCAAGTTGGGCGCTTGCGGCGCAAGCTGGACGAGTATTACGCTACCGAGGGACGCAGCAGCGGCATCCATATTTCTATCCCGGCGCGCGGCTATGTGCCGGAAGTGGTGTTGCAGCACAGCCCGCGGGTAGTGCCGCGCATCGCCGTGGATCGGCTCAGCTATCTGGGCGAAGAAGCGGAAGTGGCCAGTTTCAACCGCGGACTGAATGAAGAACTGACCTATCAGTTGCACCAGATGCCGGACATGGCATTCGTGCTGGGGCAGGAAACGGCCGGGGCAGAGTTGCCGGAAGGCTGGCGCGCCACCCATAAACTGAGTGGAAGTTTGCGTGCTGACAGTGGCACATTGCGCGTCACACTGCGGTTGCTGGATGTGCAAAGGAATAGTGTGGCCTGGAGTAGCCAGACTGATGTGGACAGAGCGCTATCGATCGAGCAGCAGACCCGCTTATCGCAAGCGTGTTGCGTAGCATTGCGCAAATATCTGCAACAGGGCGGGTAGTCATTGCCAACTGTGGCAATCATGTCAGGAAGTTCATTTCTTCTGCCTAATGTTTAGGCGGCCAGTGTAGACTAGCGAGCATACACTACACGGGGCAAGCATGAAACGGGTAACAGGTATAGGCGGTGTGTTCTTCAAAGCAAAAGATCCGGTGACGCTGCGCGCGTGGTATAAAACCCATCTAGGCGTCGATGTTCAGCCATGGGGTGGTGCAGTATTTGACTGGGCAGATGCCAGCGGCCAGCCGGTAGCGGGCGCAACGGCGTGGACCATTTCGGCGGCCGATGCGCAGGAATACGCGCCCAGCACGAGCGGCTTCATGATCAACTACCGCGTGGCCGATCTGGATGGTTTGCTAGCGGCCTTGCGCGACGAAGGTTGCGACATCGTAGAAGTGGGCGAGCCCTCGGAATTTGGCAAATTCGCCTGGCTGCTCGACCCCGAAGGCAACAAAATCGAACTATGGGAGCCCATGCCGGGGCAGTAACTCCACTTCGGTGTCCAACTTCGGGGTCAGATCTGTCATTCGGACATCCGCGCTTAAACTTTGATAAATCTCAAAGGGCTTCGGACTGAGATCGGCTATGCCGAATCCTTTTAATTTTTACTATTGCCACATGTGTAGCTACTTGACAGCGTCTTGAGTAAAGTCAAACAGACGTGCTGCATGTCCGAATGTCAGATCTGACCCCGAAGTTGGCTTTATTGGAGTTGGCTGATGACGCTCGCTACTTTGGTGGTGATGACGTCGACCGCCGGGCCGTTGGCGCCGTGCGGGATGATCACGTCGGCGTAGCGCTTGGTCGGTTCGATGAATTGCTGGTGCATGGGACGTACGGTTTCCATGTACTGCTTGACTACGCTGTCCACGGTGCGGCCACGCTCCTGGATGTCGCGCTGCATGCGGCGGATGAAGCGGACGTCGGACGCGGTGTCGACGTAGATCTTCAACGACATCTGCTTGCGCAACTCGGCATCGTATAGGGCAAACAGGCCTTCGATGACGATCACGGGCGCCGGTTTGACGAGAATGGTGCGGTCCGAGCGGTTGTCGATGGTGAAGTCGTACTCGGGCATGTTGATGCTTTCGCCATTGCGCAGCGCCTGTACATGCTGCACCAGCAGCGGCCAGTCGAACGCTTGCGGGTGGTCGTAGTTCTGCTGGCGACGGACTTCGGGCGAGAGGTGGGTCTGGTCGCAGTAGTAGTCATCCTGCATGACGACCGAGACCATTTCGGCGCCGAACGACGCCAGTACTTGTTGGGAGACGGTGGATTTGCCGCTGCCGCTACCGCCAGCGACGCCAATAATAAACGGTTGGTAGGAAATCTTGTTCATGCCGAATGATACCGGAAGGCCGCATAAACGCATAGTTGCAGCCGGGTTTGCTAGGCACCCGGCAGGCGAACTTTGCCAGTCGGCAGAATTTCACTCTTGACCAGCGCAATGGCTCTGCTATAATTCTCCCCGCTCCACGACATACACGTGTGGCACAACACTCCAAGCGGGAGTAGCTCAGTTGGTAGAGCGCAACCTTGCCAAGGTTGAGGTCGAGAGTTCGAGACTCTTCTCCCGCTCCAGAATTCTAAAAGCAGCCCACGGGCTGCTTTTTTCATTTACGCCCCTGATTTCTTTGCGAAAAAATCCGTGCGCTGCCAGACCGCATGGCTGGCCGCTTTGCGCTGCCGCATCGAAATACCATGATCCATATCATTCTTGTATTTTTTCCTAGCGCCCAAAATGCGCGGTGTCGGCGAGCTGCGTGGTGCAGCTTCGGCATCAACCGCATACATAGATGCATTCAAAGGAGAACTTTTGATGGACAGCAAGAATAAGCCAGTGGCTGATGAATCCACTTCCGCACGGCGCGGTTTCCTCAGCAAGAGCGCGGCACTGGGCGTGGCCGGGGTGGCCGCAGGCCTGACGGCTTGCAAGGATGAGGGCGGCGCAGCCAAGGGCGCGGCAGCCGGTGCAGCCAAGGCCGCCGGTGGCCACGAAGTGGCTCCGGGTCAGCTCGACGAGTACTACACCTTCATCAGCTCCGGCCACAGCGGCGAAGTGCGCGCGCTGGGCGTGCCATCGGGCCGTACCCTCAAGCGTATTCCCGTGTTCAATATCGATTGCATGGTCGGCTGGGGCGTTACCAATGAATCCAAAGCCATCATGGGCACCAAGGCCGATGGCTCGCTCAAATACACCACCGGCGATACCCACCACGTGCACGGCAGCTACAAGGACGGCACGTATGATGGCCGCTGGCTGTTCGTCAACGACAAGATCCACTCGCGTCTGGCCCGTATCCGCATGGATACCATGGAATGCGACAAGATCGTCGAGCTGCCGAATGTGATGGGCTTCCACGGCATGTTCCCGGACAAGTGCGACCCGGTTGACAGCAAGATCAATTACACCACCCGTGTATTCTGCGGCGGCGAGTTCCACATTCCGCTGCCTAACGATGGCCGCGACCTCGATGATCCGAGCAAGTGGGGCGCGCTGTTCAGCTGCGTTAATGCCGAGAGCATGGAACTGATGTGGCAGGTGCGGGTGGATGGCAATATGGACTTGGTTGCTACCTCCTATGACGGCAAGCTGGCCGCTTCCAACCAGTACAACACGGAAAACGCCGCCGACCTGAGCGGCATGATGTCGTCCGAACGCGATGCCTGCGTATTCTTTAACATCGAGCGTATCGAGAAGCTGATCAAGGACGGTAAGTTCAGCACCATCGCCGGTTCCAAAGTACCGGTAGTCGATGGCCGCGCTGCTGCGAACGGCGATCCGAAAACCGCCATCACCTGCTACGTGCCAGTGGGTAAAAACCCGCACGGCGTGAATGCCAGCCCGGACGGTAAATATTTCGTCTGCTCGGGCAAGCTGTCGCCAACCGCGACCGTGATCGATCTGGCGCTGGTGGCCAAGTGGTTCGCCGGCGAAGTGAAAACCCCGCGCGATGCCGTGGTGGCCGAGCCGGAAATCGGTCTGGGCCCATTGCACACCGCCTTTGACGGCAAGGGCAATGCCTACACCTCGCTGTTCCTCGACAGCCAGTGCGTGAAGTGGAATGTGGATGCGGCGATCGCCCAGTTCAAAGGCGACAAGAACGCCAAAGTGATACTGGAAAAACTCGATGTGCATTACCAGCCGGGCCACAACTATTCGTCCATGGGCGAAACCAAGCAGGCCGACGGCAAGTATTTGAACTCGGGTAACAAGTTCTCCAAAGACCGCTTCCTGCCTATCGGCCCGCTGCATCCGGAAACGGAACAGCTGATCGATATCAGTGGCGCCAACATGAAGCTGATCGCCGATCACACGGCTTACTCGGAACCGCACGACGGCATCATCGTGCGCCGCGACGTCGTCAAGACCCGCCAGATCTACAACATGGATGATTTCCCGAATGCGGTGAAACCGGAAACTGCCGGTATCGAGCGCAAGGGTAACAAGGTGCATGTACGTCTGATGTCGGTGGCACCAGCCTACAGCATGCCTATCATCAAGGTCAAAAAAGGCGATGAAGTCACCATCACCCTGACCAACCACGACAAGGTGGAAGATCTGGCGCACGGCTGTGCACTGCCAACCTATAACATCAACTTCATCGTCAACCCGCAGGAGACCAAATCGGTCACCTTCAAGGCTGACCATGCAGGGGCGTTCTGGCTGTATTGCACCCACTTCTGTCACGCGCTGCACCTCGAAATGCGTAGCCGTTTCCTGGTAGAAGCCTAAGCAAGCAGGGCATGCCGGCCGCAACACCGGCATGCCCGATTAACCATGAATTCAATCTTCCAAGTTTTCCTCAAGCGGCTGGGCGGGCTGTTCGCCCTGATGCTGGCCGTCTGCCTGCTGCCTGTGGCGCAGGCCACTGTATATGATGCCGAGCTGCCGGAAGGGCTGATGCACGGCCCCGATCTGTGCGCACACGCAGCCTGCAAGGACGTGATGCCGCAAGCCACGCGCTTCTCCCAGCGTATGGGTAATCCCCAGTACGTACAGGCGTTTGGCCGTACTACAGAAAATAGCGCCGAACAGCTGATCGGCTATGTATTCCTCTCGACCGACGTGGTCGATATTCCCGCTTATTCCGGCAAACCCGTGATTACCCTGATTGGTATGGATACCAAGGGCATCATCACGGGCGTGCGGGTGCTCAAGCATTCCGAGCCGATACTGCTGGCCGGTATTCCGGAAAAGGCCCTGCTAGACTTCATCGGCCAGTACATCGGCCAGCGCGGCGACGCCAAGATGGAGATCGGCCGTGGCGGCGACGGTAGCGTGGGACTGGATGCCATCAGCGGCGCCACCGTGACGGCCATCGCCGAGAATCAGGTAATTTCGCGCAGCGCTTACGAGATTGGCAGGCAGGTCGGCATCTTCACCACGGCAGCGCGCCCACCGGCCCGGTTTACCCCGCTCGACGAGCGCCTGAGCTGGCGCAAGCTGGAGGACGAAGGCGCGATCCAGCGGCTGGTCATTTCGGCCAAGGAAGTGGGTGTCGACCCGGCTGGCGGCGATTACATCGATGTGTATTTCGGCTATCTGAATACGCCCACGCTGGGTAAGAGCGTGCTGGGCGAGTATGGCTATCGCCGCTTGATGCAGGATCTGAAGCCGGACGAACATGCGATCTTTTTGATTGCACGGGGTCAGACTTCGTTCAAAGGTTCCGGCTTTGTGCGCGGCGGTATCTATGACCGCCTGCAGGTGCGGCAAGACCCGCAAAGCTTTACCTTCCGTGATACCGATTATCTGAATCTCTACCATGTAGAGCCTGGCGATGTGCCGGAGTTTAAGGAATCGGCCATCTTCATCATCCGTTCCGCCAGCTTCAATCCGGCCTGGCCATGGAGCATGAATATCCTCGCCAACAAGCGCGATGCGAATGGCGTCAAGAGTTTTGCCCGTTTCGAGCAGACCTACTGGCTGCCCGAGCGCTATCTGGAAGGCGGCCATCCGCTGGTGGTGACGGCCAAACCGGCATGGCAGCTGATCTGGCAGGGGCAGTGGTGGCAGATCGCCGTGTTCGTGACGCTGCTGGCTGTGACGGCGCTGCTGTATGCGCAGCGCGACCGTCTGGTGCGCGCTTCCACGCGCCGCCACAAGCCATGGATCAGCCGTCCGCGGCTGGCTATCTGGATCATCAGCGTGGGCTTCGTGGGCTTCTATCTGAAAGCCCAGCCGTCCATTACGCAGGTGATGACGTGGGTGCATTCGCTGCTGCACCAGTGGCGCTGGGAGCTGTTCCTGTCCGATCCGTTCATCTTCCTCTCGTGGTGGTTCATCATCATCACCGTGCTGGTGTGGGGCCGCGGCTTCTTCTGCGGCTGGCTGTGCCCATTCGGTTCGCTGCAGCACCTGATGCTCAAGCTTGGTGGCGTGATAGGCCTCAAGCGTTTTCAGGGCCTGCTGCCCAAGCGCTGGCATGACCGCCTCAAGTGGGTGAAGTATGGGGTGTTCTTTGCGCTGCTGGCAGTCTCGCTGGTATCGATGGAAACGGCCGAACATCTGGCCGAGATCGAACCGTTCAAGACTACCTTCCTCGTCGGCGTGTGGAACCGTAGCTGGCCGTTCTGGATCTTCATCGGCGGCATACTGGCGCTGTCGCTGTTCAGCGAGCGGCCATATTGCAAGTACATCTGCCCGCTCGGTGCAGGGCTGGCGCTGCCGGGCCGTTTCCGCCTGTTCGGACTGAAACGCAAGGCCGAGTGCAGCACCTGTCACGCCTGTGCCGCTGGTTGTGGTTCGCATGCGATCGATAGTGCAGGGCGCATCGACCAGACCGAGTGCATGCTGTGCCTGGACTGCATGGTGATGTACTACGATGATCATGCCTGCCCGCCGCTGGTGCAGGAGCGCAAACGTCGCAACAATGCCGGTCAGGCGTTGACCAGCATCGGTGCCGATGGCTATTTCGTTTCGCTCGATAGCCTGAAAAATAGTCTGCAGCAGAGCCGTCGTCCGGCCCAGCCAGAGCAAGGCAGGGACGGCGCATGAAGCGTGCTTCGATGCGGCGTGGTGGGCCGGGGCGGCCGTTGATGCTGCTAATGCTGCTGGCGCTGGTCGGCGCGCAGTGGCTGGCAGCTTCGGTGGCCAGTGCTGCCGTGCTGCCCGTGCGCGCCGGCGAGTCGATCGCCGCCGCAGTAGGCCGTGCCCATGCGGGCGACACGCTGCGCATCGAAGCGGGTACGTATAACGAGAATCTGCTGATCGAGAAGCCGCTGACGCTGCAGGGGGTGGGGCATCCAGTCATCAGCGGGCAGGGCAGGGGCGACACGATACGCGTGCATGCGGCCGATGTGATTCTGAAAGGGCTGATCGTGCGCGACAGCGGCAGCGATCTGACGGCGCAGAATGCGGGCATCTATGTGCTGCCCGGCTCGCACCGTTTCCAGCTGGCCGACTGCACGCTGGTGGCTAATCTGTTCGGTGTGTGGCTGGAGCGCTCGGATGATGCGCGCCTGCTGCGCAATACCGTGACGGGGCGGCGCGATCTGCAATCGGCGCAGCGCGGCAACGGCTTCCAGATCTATGACACCACGGGCGTGCAGGTGATCGGCAACCATATCAGCTCGACCCGTGACGGCATCTATGTCGATGTGTCGCGTCAGGCGCTGTTCCGCGAAAACCGCATCCACCACGTGCGCTACGGTACGCACTACATGAATACCAACCACAGCACGTGGGAAGACAATGAAGTCTATCTGAGCCGCGCCGGTCTGGCGCTGATGGAAGTGCGCAATCTGGTGGTGCGGCGCAATCTGGCGTGGGGCAATACTGACCACGGCATCATGCTGCGCACCATACAGGATTCGCTGATCGAAAATAATGTGGTGGTCGGTAATGACCGCGGTTTCTTCATCTACGACGCCGAGTACAACATCGTGCGCGACAATCTGGTGCTGAATAACCGCACCGGCGTGCACCTGTCGGCCGGTTCCTCGAATAACCAGATCGACGGTAACGACTTTATCGGCAATCAGGAACAGGTGCGCTTCGTCGCCGCCAAGGATGTGGAATGGGGCCGCAACCGCGCTAATTACTGGAGCAATTACAGCGGCTGGGATCAGGATGGCGATGGTAAAGGCGATGTGCCTTACGAAGCCAATGATCTGGTCGACCGCCTGAACTGGCAATACCCCATGCTCAAGCTGCTCGCGGCCAGCCCTTCGCTGCGCACGCTGCGCTTTGTGGCCCGTCAGTTCCCTCTGCTGCGTGCCCCCAGCGTGATCGACCGCCATCCGCGCATGCAGCCTTATCACCAGAACTGGAAGAAATGGAATGAAATCACTCCACGCTGAAACTGCTACGAGCGCCATCAGCCTGCGTGGCATCAGCCATCAGTTTGGCGCGTTCACGGCGCTGCAGGATGTCAGCTTCGATATCGGCCGAGGCGAAATGTTCGGCCTGATCGGCCATAACGGCGCCGGTAAGAGCACGCTGTTCAAGCTGATGCTGGGCTTACTCACGCCCGTTAGCGGCAGCATCAAGGTACTGGGACAGGATACCGGCGCGGCCGCGTTCCGCCAGACCCGCCGCCAGATCGGCTACCTGCCGGAGAACTTCGTCACTTACGATAATCTGAGCGGCACGGAAGTGCTGCAACTGTTCGCCGATCTGAAGCAGGTGCCGCGTAGCGCCTGCGCCGATCTGCTGGAGCTGGTGGGGTTGACGCTTGCTGCCGGTCGCCATGTGCAGACCTATTCCAAAGGGATGCGCCAGCGCCTTGGTCTGGCGCAGGCCCTGCTGGGCGAGCCGCAACTGATCTTCCTCGATGAGCCCACCAACGGGCTGGACCCGCAGGGCATCGCCGATTTCTACGCCATCCTCGATAGCGTGCGTGCGCGCGGCGCCACCATTGTGATCACTTCGCACATACTGGCCGAGATACAGGAGCGGGTGGACCATCTGCTCATCATGCATGGTGGCCGCGTGGCGGCGCAGGGCACGCTGGCGCAACTGCGCCAAGGTATGGCGCTGCCGCTGACCGTGGTGGCCACGGTGGCGCCGCTGCAGCAGCCGCAGGCACTGGCTGCGCTGGCCGCCGTGCAGGCCAGCAGCCGCGAGGTGCTCAACGTCAGCACGCAGGCCGAGCGCCTGAGTGTGCGCTGCGCTGCGGCCGACAAGATGGCCGTGCTGACCGCTTTGCTGCCGATGGCTAGCGATGTGGCAGTACACGAATCGACACTGGAACAGGTATTTCTCGGTTATGGAGCGGCGTATGCACATGTCCATTGAGTGGCGTCAGGTGGCGGTGATCGCCAGTAAAGAGTGGCGCGACCGATTGCGTAATCGCTGGGTGCTGGCGGTGGCGCTGGTGTTTGCCGTGTTTGCACTGGCCATCGCCTATTTCGGCGCGGCCCAGCAAGGGCAGGTGGGCTTTCATGGCATCGAAGCCACTATCGCCAGTCTGGCCAGTCTGGTGATCTATCTGGTGCCGCTGATTGCGCTGATTCTTGGCTACGACACCATCGTCGGCGAACGCGAACGGGGTGCGCTGGAACTGCTGCTGACCATGCCCATCTCGCGGCTGGAAGTCCTGCTGGGTAAATATCTGGGTCTTGCCGCCGCACTCACCAGTGCTACCGCCATCGGTTTCGGTGCTGGTCTGCTGCCGCTGTTTTCCGAACTCAGTGTGGCCGAAGGCTGGCGCTACGCCGGTTTCGTTGGTAGCGCTGTGCTGATGGGACTCGCATTCCTCAGTATTGCCATGCTGATTTCCGTGTGGGCGCGCGACCGCGTGCGCGCCAGCGGCACGGCACTGGCGTTGTGGTTCTTCTTCGTGCTGGTATTCGATCTGTTGCTGATGGGCGCACTGGTGGCCAGTCAGGGCGGCATCAGCAGCGGCGTGTTTGCCGCGCTGCTGATGCTCAATCCGGCCGATGTATTCCGGCTGCTGAACGTGTTCAGCTCCGATCAGGCACAGGGCATGTATGGCCTGGCCACGGTCATGCCATCGGCCTGGACCCATCCGGCCGTACTGGTGGCCGTGATGCTGGGCTGGATGCTGCTGCCATTCTATTTCGCTCATAGGAGATTTTCATGACTTACCCCGTTTCCGTTACTGCTGCCCAGACGTCGCGCCGCGCGCGCTGGCCTATGCTGCTGGCCGGCCTGCTGCTGGCGGCCTGCTCGCGCACGACGGCGCCGTTGCAGGCACTGGAGCCGGACGATCAGGCTGCCTGTGCGCTGGACGGCATGCTGCTGCGCGATTTTCCCGGCGCCAAAGCGCAGGTGCGCTATGCCGACAACCAGACCGAGTACTTCTGTGATGTGATGGAACTGCTGGGCGCCATGCTGGCGCCGGAGCAGCGCCGCGCTGTCAGCGGCTACTACGTGCAGGACATGGGCAAGGCTGACTGGCAGCACCCGCGCGGCAACTGGATCGCTGCGCGCGATGCCGTGTATGTGGTGGGCAGCAGTGCACAAGGCTCGATGGGGCCGACCATCGTGCCGTTCGCCCAGCAGGCCGACGCCGAAGCGCTGGTGCAGAAGGCCGGTGGCAAGGTGCTGCGCTTCGAGCAGATCACCACGGCCATGCTGAACCGCTCGTCGGACAGCATGCATGACAACGGCATGGGGCACTAAGCACGGTGGCAATCGCCATCAAGGGATCGGGCTGGCGACGGCCCATAGCAGTACCGGCGCCGCTGGGTGGCGTTGGCCAATTTTGACCTCAGAGAGAGAGCACATGAAACACACTTTTCTACTGGCAGCCTTGCTGCCGGCGATCTTCGCAACTGCGACTGCCAGCGCAGCACCTGCTGCCAATGGCGAAAAAATCTATCAGGCTACCTGTATGGCCTGTCACGGCACGGGCGTGATGGGCGCGCCTAAAGTCGGCGATGCCGCAGCGTGGAAGCCACGTGTGGCGCAGGGCATGGCGACGGTGTATGGCAATGCTATTAAAGGCTTCAAGATGATGCCGCCACGCGGTGGTAATCCCGGCCTGAAGGACGATGAGATGAAAGCCGCCATCGACTTCATGGTGGGCAAAGGCAAATAAGTTGTGACGCTGGCCGCCCGTTGTGGCGGCCACAGGTTTCAGGAGAAATTGGATGGATAGGGCGGATGTGAAGCAGGATGTAGGCCGCTGGCGCTGGCTGCTGATGCTGCCTGCACTGGTCCTGCTGGCTGGGCTGCTGGCGGCCTGCAATAGCAGCGAAAGCACCTATAAAACGACCGGCCACGTATTCGGCACCACGGTAGCTGTGACCATTTACGGCGGCTCGCAGCAGCGCGCCGATCTGCTGGCCGGACAGGTGCTGGCCGAATTCGACCGTCTGCACCACAAATTCCATGCATGGGAGCCCAGTATGCTGACGGGGCTGAACGATGCCATCGCCCGTGGCGAGCCATTTGTGGCCGACGCGGAAATGGTCGGCCTGCTCAAGTCGGCCACCCAGCTTTCCGTCAAGTCGGGCGAATTATTCAATCCCACCATCGGCCATCTGATCCGCCTGTGGGGCTTCCAGAGCAGCAGTATCGAAGCGCAGCAGCCGGATGCGGCAGAAATCCACCGCTGGGTAGAGGCTAAGCCCAGTCTGACGGATCTGCGCTACAAGGGCAACACCATCAGCAGTGTAAACCGCGCCGTGATGATCGATCTGGGTGGCTATGCCAAAGGCTATGCGCTCGACCGTGCTGCCACTATTCTGCGCGAAGGCCATGCCAAGGCAGCCCTGATTAATATCGGTGGCAATGTGCTGGCCATAGGCCGACCCGGCAACCATGCATGGCAGGTGGGCATACGCGATCCGCGCAGCAGTGGCACGCTGACCAGCGTGGCACTCAACGATAACGAAGCGATAGGCACCAGTGGCGATTACGAGCGCTACTTCATGAAAGATGGCAAGCGCCGGCCCCATATCATCGATCCGCGCACAGGCTATCCGATCGATCTGGTGGCTTCTGTCACCATCATTACCAGTGGCGGCAGCGCGCCCGGTCTACGCTCGGACGGCAATTCCAAGCCCCTATTTATCACGGGGCCGGCGGGCTGGCAGGCCATGGCCGAGCGGCTCGGTCTGAAGGAGGTGCTGCTGGTCGATACCCAGCGCAAGGTGTATCTGACGCCAGCCATGGAGCAGCGTATCGCTGGCAGCCTACGCTAAGCACTTAACCATTGCATCAGCTTGGCGACTCGTTTGCCGACCGCGCTTCACTGGCAGGGGGAGCGCGGTTTTTTTTTTAAGATAGATCATGTAAATCAGCGCCGCATTTGCGAGGGGCTCTGAGCTTAAATGATAATGAATCTCATTACTGTTTGACTGAGAGAGCTCCCATGCACGCTATTCCCCTTGCCCGTCGCCATACCATCGCCACGCTGCTGACACTGGCTTTTGCGGCGAGTGCCCACAGCGCCGAACAGACGCTAGCCACCATCAATGTCAACGCCAGTGCCGTTGCCGAAGGCTATCTGGTGAAAGCCGTCAGCACGGCCACCAAGACCGATACGGCGCTGGCCGATCTACCGCAGTCGGTGACAGTGATCGGCGAAGCGCTGATGCGCGACCAGTCCATGCAAAGCATGGCGGATGTGGTGCGCTATGTGCCCGGCATAGGCATGACTAGCGGCGAAGGCAACCGCGATGCGCCTGTCTTCCGCGGCAGCACCAGCGCTTCGGGCGACTTTTATATGGACGGCGTGCGTGACGATACCGAGTACTACCGCGACCTGTACAACGTCGAACAGGTCGATGCGCTGACGGGACCGAACGCCATGATGTTTGGCCGTGGCGGTTCCGGCGGGGTGATTAACCGCGTCAGCAAGCAGGCCAATTTCAGCACCCAGCGCGCGCTCGATCTGACGGCCGGTAATTTCCGCAAACGCCGCCTGGCAGCGGATCTGGGGCAGGCTATCAACGATACACTGGCTGTGCGGGTGGCGGCACTGGCGGAAGATTCGGGCGGCTACCAGCGCGCCTACAGCCTGCAGCGCAAGGGCATCAATCCTACTTTGGCGCTCCGGCCGGACCGGGCCACCAGTGTGGTGCTGGGCTACGAGCATTTCGAGGACTACCGCACGGCCGATCGGGGCGTGCCTTCGCTCAACGGGCGGCCACTAGATTTGCCGGTAGATGCCTTCTTCGGCAATCCCGCTGCCGAGACCCGTCCGGCACGGGTGCTGGCCGATGCGTTCAGCAGCCAGATCGAACATCGTTTCGCCGGCGGCCTGCAACTATCGAACAAGACGCGCTATGCCAGCTACGACAAGCTGTACCAGAACATTACGCCGGGCGCCGTCAACGCTGCCACCAGCCGGGTCACACTGAGTGCCTACAACAACCACCAGTGGCGCAAGAACCTGTTTAACCAGACTGACCTGACCATGCTGCTACAGCAGGGTGCCATCAGCCACCAGTTGCTGGCAGGGATGGAACTGGGCCAGCAGAACACCGACTATCTGCGCCAGACCGGCCTGTTCTCCAATCAGGCCAGCAGCATCAGTGTGCCGCTGGCACAGGCTGATGCAGCGTTGCCCGTCACCTATGTGCTGGGCGGGAGTAATTCGGACCGCGATGGCCGCAGCAAAGCCACGGTAGCGGCGCTCTACCTGCAGGACCAGATCAGCTTCAATCCGCAATGGCAGCTGGTGGCAGGCTTGCGCTACGATGCGTTCCGGCTCGATTACCACAACAATGTCGCAGCAGGCGTGCGTGCCTTGCTGCCGGCGGCGGCTGATCTGTCCAGCCGCGATAATCTGATATCGCCCCGTATGGGACTGGTGTACAAACCGCTCAACATGCTGTCACTGTATGCCAATTACAGCGTAGCCAGTGTGCCCCGTGGCGGCGACCAGCTGAGCAGCCTGACGGTGGTGAATCAAAGCCTGAAGCCGGAAAAATTCACCAACTACGAAGCTGGTGCCAAGCTGCAGTACAGCCCCGACCTGCTGGCCACGCTGGCGCTGTACCGGCTTAACCGCAACAACGTGGCAGTGGCCAATCCCGCGACCGGCATCGTCGATAGGCTGGTGGACGGACAGCGCAGCAACGGGCTGGAATTGTCGGTCAGCGGCAAGCTGGCCCCGGCATGGCAGGTGCAGGGCGGCTATGCCTATCAGGATGCCAAGCTGCTGACCAATGTGTCGGCTACGGCCCTGAATGGCGTAAGCGTGAACGCGGTGCCGCGCCACACGCTGTCGCTGTGGAACCGCTATGAGTTAAATGACCGGCTCGGTGCTGGTCTGGGGCTGATACGTCGTAGCGACATGTATGCCTCGACCAGTAATGCGGTGGTGCTGCCCGGCTACACCCGCATCGATGCCGCGCTGTTCTACACCCTGCATGATGGCTGCACGGCGCAGCTGAATATCGAAAATCTGGCCGACCGCAAATACTACGCGGCGGCCAACGGCGATAACAACATCACGCCCGGCTCGCCACGCGCCATCCGCGCCAATCTGCACCTGAAGTTCTGAGCAGGCGCCTAGTGTGCTACCAGCACGGGGATGTCCATGGTGTCGAGGATGGTGCTGGTGACGCCGCCCAGTACGGCCTCGCTCCAGCGCGTGTGGCCGTAGCCGCCCATGACCAGCAGATCGCTGCCGAGCGTGCGGGCCTGTGCCAGTATGGCTTCGGCCACGGGCAGTTCGGTGCTGTCGCTAATCAGTTCTAGCTGCACGCCGTGGCGGGCGAGGAAGAGCGCCATGTCGGCGCCAGCCTGCTGGCCGTGCTGGCTTGCATGCTGCTCTGCGTTCAGTACCAGCAGCGTTACCTGACGCGCCAGTTTCAATAGCGGCAGGGCGTCGAGCAGCGCGCGGGCGCTATGGTTGCTGCCATCCCACGCCAGCAAGGGGTGCTGGCAGGGGGCGACATCGAGTGCAAGGCGGCTGACTTTCGGTACCACGAGGATGGGGCGGGCGCCATGCAGCAGCAGCGAGGGTACCAGCGCGCTGGCACGGTCGGCCAGCGTTTCGTTACCGTCGTCCTGACTCAGTACCAGCAAGTCGCTACTGCTCGATTGCAGCAGCAGGGCGCTGGCGGCATCGTCGCTGAGTAGACGGCTCTCGTAGGAATTCACCCCATGCGCGGTGGCGCTCAGTGCACAAGCTTCCAGCGCCTTGCTGGCGTTATCGCTCATCTGCGTCATGTGCTCTGCCGTCAGCGGCCAGATGCCGGCTGCCACGGCAGCCGGTGCAAAACGCGAAATGCCGGTGGCTGCCGCACCGATCAGGTGGGCATCGAGCATGGCGGCCAGCCGGCAGCCCAGCGTGTAGCGGGCGCCTGCATGGTGCGCCATGTCGGCATGCAGCAGGATGGTGCGATAACTCATGCTAAACCTCTATGACTTAAGCTCAATGACTTAGGCTCAGTGCGACATCAGGATAGGAACCGTCATGGTCTGCAGCAGCGTGCGGGTCACGCCGCCCATGATCATTTCGCGCCAGCGCATGTGGCCATAGCCGCCCATCACGATCAGATCGCTACCGAGATCGGCCGCCAGCGACAGCAGGGCATTGCCCACATCCAGACCGGCCGGGGTTTTCTGCGACATCACTTCGATCTTCACGCCATGGCGCGCCAGATACAGCGCCATATCGGCACCCGGCTGTTCGCCATGCACGCCGGCCTGCTGATCGGCGTTGTACACCACCAGCGTGACGGCAGCGCTACGGCGCAGCAGGGGCAGCGCATCGGTAATGGCACGGGTGGCGGCACGGCTGCCATCCCAGGCGACCAGCGCACGCTGGCCAATGTTGCTGAATTCGCCTGCATACGGCACCAGCAACACGGGGCGGCCACTATTCAGGGTGATACTCTCCGGCAGGCCGCGCAGCAGCTTGCTGGCATCGTCGGTGGGGTCGCTCTGGCTCAGTACGACCAGATCGGCATAACGGGCTTGCTGCAGCAGGGTCACTTCCGTTTCGTCGTCGCTGATGCGACGCTCGTAGGACGTCACGCCCGCTGCCTGAACCTGTTGTTCGAAACCTTCCAGCGCCTGCTGGGCGGCGCGGGTCAGCACATCGAGTTCCGGCAGGGGAATCGGGCCGGCGTACATCACGCTGCTATTGCGATAGAACTCGCGCGTGAAACCACTGGACGCTGCGCCTACCAGATGGGCGTCGAAATTGCGTGCCACTTCGGCCGCGAGGGCAATCCGTTTTTCTGCATGGCGCGACTGATCGACGTGAACAACGATGGTCTTGTACGACATTGATGCCTCCTGTGATGTGCTATACAGTCATCGTAGGGATTTCAAGCTGGCATTTGATTGATCTGGATCAAAATTCCCAGCCTTCGTTCAGGCGCTATGGCATACTGGCAGCCCTGATTTTTACGGGGTTTCCCATGGTTCTGGCAAGGTTGATGTTGCGGTGGAAAGTGGTGCTGCTGAGTGGGCTGTTCTGCCTGTCTGGTGTTGCTTCGGCGACACCATCCGAGCCTGTTTGTGTGGTGCCGGCGGCTGATCCGGCCAACACCTATGACGCTGCGCACACCTACACCAAGCTGCAACGGGACTACCCGTTTATCCAGATTGCCAGTGCGGCCGTGCCGGATGGGGTGCGCAAGGTAGAAAGTCTGACTTACGTGCAATACGGCAACCGTTGCCTGCAACTGGATCTGTATCTGCCACGGGCGGGCGGCTCCCATCCGCTGGTGGTGCTGGTGCATGGTGGCGGCTGGCGTTCCGGCTTCCGCGACGAGTTCGCACCGATGGCCGTCAGGCTGGCGCAGCAGGGCTGGGCCGCCGCTACGATCAGCTACCGCCTGTCGGGCGAAGCGGGCTATCCGGCCGCCATTCATGATGTGCAGGCTGCCGTGCGCTGGCTGCGCAGTCACGCGGCCGACTATCAGCTCGATAGCGCGCGCTTTGCGCTGGCCGGCGGGTCGGCCGGTGGTCAGATTGCCAGTCTGGCCGGTGTCACGGCCCACTTGCCGCAGTTCGATGCAGAGCCGGCCGGTAGCGTCGTTTCTGCCGCCGTGCAGGCCATCATCAATATCGATGGTCTGTCTGATTTCACCGCACCGGCAGCCCTGCAGCACGAAGATGATCCGGCCAAACAGCCGTCTGCCGCCGGTGCCTGGTTTGGTGGCCGCTATGCCGAACAGACTGCGCGCTGGCGCGAAGCTTCCCCTGTGCAATATGTGCGCGCCGGTATGCCGCCCATCCTGTTTATCGGCAGTAGCAAGCCGCGCTTTTCGGTAGGACGCGAGGATATGATGGCGCGCATGCAGCAGGCCGGTGTAGCGAGCGCTAGCGTGATTCTGCCGCAGACGCCGCATTCTTTCTGGATGTTTGATCCATGGCTACAGCCCACGGTGGATGCAACGCTTACCTTCCTGAAGCAGCAATTGCCGCAGCGCTAGCCCGCTTGCGTCTGGCACGCAATCCGACCTTGCAGCATGCGTAACGCCGTCTACAATCAGGAGGTGTGTAGACGCTAGGGGAGTACAGCATGTCCACCATCCATACTTTCCGGCCCGATGATGCCGGTGCAGAAATTGTTGAAGCCGGGATTGAGGTTGCCGATAGGCAGGGCGTCGATAGCGCTGCGGCGTATCTGCGCACCCGTGGCGTGTCTGCCACGGTGATCGAGCGCGTGCTGACGGAACCGGAACACCGGCGCAATCCGGGCCGTCTGCGCGGGCGTGATGACCGCCTGCTGGAAACTGCTTCGCGCTTCAAGTTCAAGGTGTAGTGTTCGACCCTGCTGTAGGACGGGGACCACAGGGCCTTATGTTTCCTGCCTACATAGCACGGTGTCATGCGCCTATAAGCTGAGACACGCAGCGTGGCTATAGTTGTGTTCATCAGGTCGCATAGACCGGCAACGCACAACGAGGACTGCCATGATTGTTCACACCGCTAATGCCCCGATCAGCCTGCTGGGCGCGCAGCAGAACGCATTGCTGCGTGCACTATCGCGCGAAGAACTGATAGCCTTGTTCGCGCATCTGGAACTGATGCCATTGGCAGCGGGCAGGCATCTGTTCGATGTGGGACAGCCTATCGATAGCGCCTACTTTCCCACCAATGCTATCGTCTCGCTGCAATATGTGACGGAAGATGGCGGTGCCAGCGAAATCGCCGTGGTCGGTCGCGAGGGCGTCGTGGGCGTGTCCATGTACCAGGGTGAATGCGCCAATTGCACGGCGGTGGTACAGACGGCTGGCTATGGCTACCGTATCCGTTCGGCCGTGTTGCGCACGGCCTTCTTTGATGGCGGCGCGCTGGCCCAGCAACTGATGCGCCATGCCAGCGCCCTGTTTGCCCAGCTGGCCCAGACGGTGGCAGGGGTACGCCACGGCAGCATCGAGCAGCGCCTGTGTCGCTGGCTGCTCGATAGGCTGGACCGTTCGATTTCCAACGAACTCAAGGTGACGCAGGAGATGATAGCCAGCCTGCTGGGCGTGCGGCGCGAAAGCATTACCGGCTGTGCCGGCAAGCTACAGGAGGATGGACTGATCGAGTATCGGCGCGGTACGGTGGTGGTGCTGGACCGCAGTGCGGTAGAACGGCGTGCCGGCAGTTGCTACGTCGCCAGCTGAGTGCTGGCGTGTGCAGGGCTGGCTGGCGGCGCAGGGCTAGAAGCGCTGGGTCAGCGTGGCGCGCAGGGAGCGTGCTTCGATCGGATGGAAGTGCACATCGCTGACCGCCTGCGCTTCGCCCTGCAGGCGCGAGGCATAATAATAGTCGATGGCGGAATCGCGCCGGTTAGTCAGATTGAAAGCTTCCACTTCCAGTTGCAGATGCTTGCGCAGCTTCCAGCCTAGGCGGCCATTCAGTGTCAGGCTGCTGTGCGAGCGCACGCTGTTATCTTCAGTCAATGGACGGGGGCCGAAATAGCGCAACTTGAGCGAGCCCGAATACGGCCCGCCATTGTCCACATTGATGGCAAGCTGCCCTGTACCTTCGATGGCGCCGGCGATGCGGTCGTCCGGCGCAGCCACCTCGCGCGAGCGCGCCCGCGCATAGGCCAGATCGAGATCGATAGAGAGCCAGCGCAGCGGCTTATAGTAGTTGGATAGTTCGATGCCGTAGCGGCGGCTGGGTGGGCCTGCCTCGGTGTTGCCGGCATCGCCGATGAAACTCAGTTCCGAATCGAAGTCCAGCCGGTACAGCGAGATCACGCTTTGCAGGCCGGGCAGCCAGTTGCTGCGCGCGCCCAGTTCCATACCGCGCGAACGCACCAGCGGCGTGACGGCATCGGCTTTGTCGCCGCTGGCCGGATCGATGCGCAAGGTGGTGCCGCGGGCATCGTTGCTGTGGAAGCCGTTGCCGAGATTGGCGTAGAACTCGCTGTGCTGCCACGGGCTGTACACCAGATTCATACTGGGGCTGAACAGGTGATCATCGGCCTTGCCGCTGTTGGCCGCGCGGTCGCTACGCACATCGTAGCGGTAGTCATCGTAGCGCGCGCCCACGGTGCTGCGCAGACTATCGCTCCAGCGCGTCAGCTGCTGCAGATACAGGCCGGCACTTGATTCGACGATGTGATCCTGCCGCGTGACGGCAAGCGTCTGGCGTGCCTGAGTGCGCAGCAGGGCGTTGTGGATGTTGTCGTTCTGTAGTTGCAGTCCCAGTGTGGTGGTACTGCCATTGCCGTCGCTGCCGTGCTGGTGCCAGCTATGGCTAGCCTGCAGGCCGCTGGTCACGCGCTGATCGGGCTGGGCAAACTGGTCGCCATGCAGCGGGTCTTCCATGAAATAGGTGAAGTTGGAATACAGTGCTAGCTGACTGGCGATCAGATAGGCGCTGATGCTGCTGGCGCTGGCGTCGCTGCTGCGTCGCCAGCCGCCGGACAGACTGTAGCGGTGCGCGCTGCCGCCGTCGCTCAGGTCGATGCCATCGTAGCGACCTAAGCTGCCGGCCTGTACGGCGCGCAGGGGAATCTGGTCGGTGGCGTTCCAGTTGCCGCGATACAGCATCAGGCCCGCATGGAAGCCATTGCTGGCATAGCCTTCGCTGTAGCGCAGTACGGCGTTGAGTTTCTGATAGTCGTCTGGCCGGGTGTAGGGGCCATCGTTATGCTGGAGTTCCAGCGCATACAGCAGGCTGCCCATCTGGCCGCCCCGTTCTATGTCGAGCGAGTCCGCCAGCAGTGTGCGCGCATAGCCATTCTGCCCGCCCGTGAGGCTGGCCACACCTTGCAGCAGACGGTTGGCATACACCACCGAGACGGCACCGGCAGAAGCAAAATCGCCGTCCAGTGCCGAGTACGGGCCTTTTTTGTAGTCGAGTCGCACCGCCAGTTCGGGAATCAGAAAGTTCAGATCGGTCCAGCCCTGACCGTGCGCGTGACTGCGCTGGTTGACGGGCATCTCGTCCACGGTGGTACGCAGATCGGTGCCATGGTCGAGATTGAATCCGCGCAGGTAGAACTGGTTGGCTTTGCCTTCGCCGCTATGCTGGCTGACGATCAGGCCGGGTGTGGCTTCCAGCATTTCCGCTGCGCGGTAGACGCCGCGCTGGGCCAGTTCCTGCTGGCTGATACTGCCCATGCTGGCGGCATCGGCTACGCCTAGCGGGTTGCTGCGGCTGCCATCGACCAGCACGCGCTGCATGTGCAGATCGTCGGCCAGTGCGTGGGTGCTGAAGGTGAGGGCGATAGAAATGGCCAGCGTGGCCGGACTAGCGGGTTTCCAGCGTGGTGTGCTGTTGGTCGAAGATGAACGTCTGGATGGGGCCATCGGTTTGTACATTGACGGTATTTTTCTGCGCCGGCTGGAAGTCGATCAGCACGGCGTTATGGATGCGGGTGGCTGGCGCCAGCTTGCGGTCCGGGATCTCCTGAAAGATGGTGACCGTGTCGGCATCAGCCTTGACGCCCAGCCATTGCAGGGGCAGCCGACGGCCGCTGGGATCTTCCAGATAGAACTGGCGTTCCACATATTTGCGCAGCGGTGCTTCGCTGTCCGGCTGGCCCAGATCCAGATTGCGGCCATACAGATCGATCAGCAGGGTGGCGAGATCGTGCGCCGTATAGGTGTGCACGATCTCGGTGTTGCCGCTGCGGGCGTTATAGCGGATGTCGGCCAGCCCCATGTGGAAATTATGGGCGGCTGCGCTGCCTGCTGCCAGCACAGCGCTGGCTAGCATCATGCAGCGCGTCATCCGCGCCAGCAACGTCGGATAGCACTTCATTCGGCGGCTGTGTCCTTACCGTCCTTGCCGTCTTTGCCATCCTTGCCCTTGGTCTTGAGCGGGGTGTTAAAGTCGCGCATCAGGTTGTTGCGGTCACGCTCGGTCTTGAACAGTTCCACGCGCGACTGGGTGACTTTGCGGGGCCAGCTATTGTTGCTGGTATCGATGTCGGCAGTTTCCCAGTACGGGTCCTGGGTCAGCCCCACCATCGGCTCGTCGGTGACGATCAGCTTGGTGATCTTCTTCGGCGAGTAGCGCCATACTTCGGCCGGAATGCGCTCGACGTATTTCTTGCCGCTCTTGAGTTCAACTTCCAGAATCAGCGGCATGACCAGACCGCCCAGATTGGAGAAGTCCACCAGATACAGGTGCTTGCCCTGTTCCAGCAAGGCTTTTTCCCAAGGTTCCAGCTTCTCGATGGCTTCCGCATACATATTCCGGTCCTTGTTGGTGACCGTAAATTCGTCATGCTCGTTGTAGAAGTCCTTCAGTTCCGGATGGCTGTTCAGACGCTTAGGCAGTTCCTTGTTGCGTTGTTCCGATACGGAAATAGGCTGGGCTTCCTTCTGCGCCTTCTTCCATGCTTTCTCTTTTTCCGGATCTTTGGTGCTCACGCCGTATTCGCTGATGCCGTCGATGCTGATGTCGACCGGATCGGTGGTGTAGAACCAGCCGCGCCAGAACCAGTCGAGGTCGGTGCCGGACGCATCTTCCATGGTGCGGAAGAAGTCGGCCGGCGTAGGGCGCTTGAACTTCCAGCGACGGGCATATTCCTTGAATGCGTGGTCGAACAGTTCGCGGCCGAGGATGGTTTCGCGCAGGATGTTCAGACCCGTAGCCGGTTTGGCATAGGCGTTGTTACCGAATTGCAGCAGCGATTCGGAGTTGGTCATGATAGGCACCTGATTCTGGCTGCGCATGTAGTCAACGATGTTGCGTGGCTCGCCACGGCGCGACGGGTAGTTGTCTTCCCATGCTTGCTCGGCCAGATACTGCACGAAGGTGTTCAGGCCTTCATCCATCCAGGTCCACTGGCGCTCGTCCGAGTTGATGATCATCGGGTAGTAGTTGTGGCCTACTTCGTGGATGATCACGCCGATCAGACCGTATTTGGTCTGCTGCGACCAGGTCAGTTCACCCGTCTTCTTATCCTTGCTAGGGCGCGGGCCGTTGAAGGAGATCATCGGGTATTCCATGCCGCCCACGGGGCCGTTGACGGAAATCGCGGTCGGGTAGGGATAGTCGAAGCTGAACTTGTTGTACTGCTCGATGGTGTGGATGATGGCCTGGGTGCTGTACTTGCCCCACAGCGGATTGCCTTCCTTCGGATAGTAGGACATCGCCATCAGGTTGCTGCCGTCCTTCTTGTAGCCCTGTGCATCCCAGATGAATTTGCGGCTGGATGCCCACGCGAAGTCACGCACATTGGCCGCTTTGAAGTGCCAGGTTTTGGAGGCTTTGCTGACCGACTTCTCGGCTTTTTCCGCTTCTTCCTGCGTCACGATGACGACCGGCGCACTGGCCGTACGGGCCTTGTTGAAGCGTTCGCGCTGGGCCGGCGTGAGTACCTCGCCCATGTTCTGCAGCTCGCCCGTGGCGGCCACCACGTGGTCGGCCGGCACGGTCAGCTGCACATCGTAGTCGCCGAATTCCAGCGTAAATTCGCCCGAACCGAGGAACTGCTTGTGCTGCCAGCCCATCACGTCGTAATAGGCGGCCATGCGGGGGAACCACTGGGCGATTTCGAACAGATCGTTCTTGTCTTCCTCGAAGTGCTCGTAGCCGGAACGGCCGCCCAGCACTTTCTGTTCGTTGATGTTGTACGACCAGTCGATGTTGAAGGCATAGCTCTGGCCCGGCTTGAGCGGGGTGGGCAGGTCGATGCGCATCATGGTGCGGTTGATCACGTGTTTCAGCGGCTGGCCGCCAGCCGTGACGGCTTTAATGTTAAAGCCGCCTTCGAAATCGAGGCCGGCCAGTATGCCGCGCATGCCTTCGAATTTGAAGCCGTCTTCCGGCGTGCGGGGCTTGGCCCACGCTTCACGCGAAGGCTGGGTCAGCATCTTGCGCGCGTCGGAATCTTTTTTATAGATGTTCTGGTCCAGCTGCACCCACAGGTAGTGCAGGGTGTCGGGAGAATTGTTGTGATAGCGGATCTGTTCGCTGCCGCTGATGGCGCGTTTGCTTTCGTCCAGCGTGGCGCGGATGGTGTAGTCGGCGCGCTGCTGCCAGTAGGCCGCACCGGGTGCACCGGAAGCGGTGCGATAGGTGTTCGGGGAGGGAAGGACTTCGTCGAGCTGACGGAATTTATCGTCGAACGGTTCGGCAGCGTAGGCGGAAACCGTCAGGCACAGGGCCATAAAGCCAAAAGTCTTGCGCATA
Source organism: Duganella fentianensis (assembly GCF_964031615.1). GTDB lineage: Bacteria > Pseudomonadota > Gammaproteobacteria > Burkholderiales > Burkholderiaceae_D > Rugamonas > Rugamonas fentianensis_A. The sequence continues at coordinate 478,055 of NZ_CAXIQN010000020.1, read as the reverse complement.
GTTTGTGTATCCTATGTTTACCCAAAGAAAAAAAGCTAGTGTATAGCAATCTTTCCAAGATTAAGCGGCTGATACAATAAAATACAAACTATGTGACAAGTGCGCGCGCCGAATAAAGTCTGTTCCCGTCAGGAACAGACCCGCTGCGGCGCGGCCCCTTGATTACTAGTTTATTGCAAGGATTCGGTCAGTACACGGCCTTCCGAGCCTGCAGGCGGACGGATGCGCAGCAGGTGGGCCAGCGTCGGTGCAATGTCCACCACTTCGGCGTACTGGCCGTAGGCGCCCGCTTTGATCCAGCGTTTGCCCATGATCAGCAGCGGCACATTGGTGTCGTAGGCGTAGGGCGAGCCGTGCGAAGTGCCGCTCACACCCGTACCGAAGTACCAGTAAGGCTTGGCCACGATCATCAGGTCGCCGGAGGCTTCGCGGTTCCATGCGCGGCGCATCAGGGTGGCCATGCGGGTGGTGTTGGCGGCGCCGCTTTCCAGCTGGGTGCGGGTGTAAGCTTCGACGATGCCTTTTTGCGCCAGCAGGAAGCGGGCCGCAGCGTTTTCCACTTCCTCGCGTTTCAGGCCGCTTTTCTCGATCTGCACATAATCCAGATGGATATTCGGCAGCGACCAGGCGCTGAGCAGCTTGGCACCGCCGAATTTATCGCTTAGATGTTTGTCCAGCGCCTTCATCATGGCGTTGCCATCAATACGTTCGGCATCGATGTGCTGGGTGCGGGAGAATTCCGGCGTGTTGGGGAAGCCATGGTCGGCCGTCAGCACGACCAGCACATTGTCCATGCCTACCCGTTTATCGAGGTAGTTGAAGAACTCGGCCAGCATGCGGTCTACCCGTTGCAGGTGGTCGTGCGACAGCTTGCTTTCCGGACCGAAGGCATGGTTCACATAATCATGGGCAGACAGGCTGACCCCCAGCAGATCGGGTACGCCGGCCGGATTGCGGCCCAGATTTTCGCCTTCCACGGCAGCGCGCGCGAAGTCCAGCGTCAGCTGGTCCAGATACGGGCCCGTTTTCAGCAGGTTGTAGTAATCGGCATCGATATTGCCGCTTTCGCTGTAGTAGCTGAACGGCAGGCGGTTGTGCGTGCCCGCTTTGACCTGATTCAGTTCTTCCGGTGCGTCGCCCGTGTAGGCGGCAGCCGGCAGCAGCGGTGCCCAGGTCTTGCCGTAGTAGCGGTCTTGCGGTTTGCCTGCCTGATATTGCTGCACCCAGGCCGGATGCTGCTGCATGTAATAGCTGCTGCTGGCGAAGTTGCCCGTCTTGTCCATGTACATATAGGCCGTGCCGGTTTTGCCGGCCAGCAGAATCGCGCCACGGTCCTTGCCGGACACGGCCACCACTTTGGCCTTGCCGCCGGTGGCGTAGCGCAGCTGGTCGCCCAGCGTGTCGACTTTCAGGCGGGTGGGGGCGGTGCCGTCGCTAGGCTTGGTTTCCTCGTTGAGGTAGTGGTAGTTGGTGTCTTCCGTGCAGTAGACCGATTTGCCCGTCTTCGGGTCGATCCAGTTATTGCCGATGATGCCGTGTACATACGGGTAGGCGCCCGTCAGTACGGCGCTGTGGCCGATGGCCGTCACGGTAATGCCGTGTGCCTGATGAGCATTGTTGAACGAGGCGCCCTGATCGAGCATGCGGCGCAGGCCGCCCTGACCGAACTGGTCGCGGTAGCGCAGTACCTGTTCGTTAGGCAGGCCGTCCACCACCAGTACTACCACCAGCTTGGGCTGGGCGGGGCTGCTGGCTGGGGCGGCGTGGGCAGCAGGTTGCACCAGCAGGGCGCTGGCAACGGCAAGAGCGGACAGGGACAGTGGCTTGATCATAAGATGTCGGTGATGGTTTTAAAGATAAGACGGCGCATAGCGTATCACGTTGTGGCGCAAATGTTAGCCCCTGCTTGTGACCGCCAGATGACAATCTGGCCGGGGCCATGGCGGCAGGTAGCCCGGGGTGCCGAGTGCGGGCACCTCTGTGCTGCCTCAACCGGCAGCTTTGCTGGCGCAGTATTGTCGGATTAGCCTGAGCGCAGGCGTCACCATGCAAGGAGTCCATCATGCCGACTATCAGCCAACCCCGGATTCTGCCCGGCAGTGCGCAGGCCGCCTTGCCCGGTGCGCGTGCGCTCGGTCCGGTGGATGGCGGGCTGGCGCTGGAAATTACCCTGCGTTTGCGCGCGGCCGGCAGTGATACGGGCGACGATGCCGCCGCGCGCGGCGAGCAGTTGCCGCGCCAGCGGGTCTACCTGAGCCGCGCCCAGTGCGCGCAGGCGCATGGGGCCAGTGGCGCCGACATCCAGCAGGTACGTGATTTTGCCAGCAAGCATGGTCTGCATGTGCTGGGTAGTAGTATCGCCCAGCGCCATGTGGTGCTGTCCGGGCCGGCCCAGCAGATGGCGGGACTGTTTGGTGCCCAGTTGTTGCAGTATCAGACGGGCGATGGCAATTTCCGCGGCCGTACCGGCGAGCTCACCGTGCCGGCCGAACTGGCCGAGGTGGTGGAGGGCGTGTTCGGCCTCGATGATCGGCCGATAGCCACGCCGCGCTTCCGTCAGCGCGCGGTCCAGAGCAGTGTTACGGGCGCGGTGCAACTGGCTTATACGCCGCCGCAACTGGCGCAGATGTACCAGTTTCCACCCGGGCTGGACGGCAGTGGCCAGTGCATAGGGCTGATCGAACTGGGGGGCGGCAGCCGCGCCGCCGACTTGCGCGCCTACTTTAAATCGCTGGGTTTGAAGCCGCCAAGGGTGCGCAGCATCGCAGTTGATCATGGCGCCAACCGGCCCGGTCACGATGCCAGTGCCGATATCGAAGTCATGCTGGATATCGAAATAGCTGGCGCGCTGGCACCTGCCGCCCTGATCGCCGTGTACTTCGCGCCGAATAGCGAACGGGGCTTTCTGGATGCCGTCACCGCCGCCGTGCACGACGACGTGCACAAGCCGTCCATCATTTCCATCAGCTGGGGTGCGCCGGAAACGGCGTGGACGGAGCAGGCCATGAGCGCGATCGAGCAGGTGTTCAGTCTGGCCGCCAGCATGGGTGTGACCATCTTGTGCGCGGCCGGCGACAATGGCGCCACCGATGGGGTGGATGACGGCGCGCTGCATGTGGATTTTCCCGCCTCGGCGCCCCATGCGCTGGCCTGTGGCGGCACCCGCATTGCCATCAATGCCGATTGCGATCTGTGCGAAGTGGTGTGGAACGGCGGCCCTGCGCTGGCGTCAGGCGGCGGCTATAGCCGCTATTTCAGCCGGCCCGGTTATCAGGCGCTGCTGGGCGAGTCGGTGCGCTTTCGTGGCCTGCCCGATGTGACGGGGCACGCTGATCCGGCCAGCGGTTATTGTATCCGCGTCAACGGTCAGGAGCAGATCGTGGGCGGTACCAGTGCCGTGGCGCCCCTGTGGACGGGGCTGCTGGCGCGCATCAACCAGCAACTAGGCTATCCCGTGGGCTTTCTGCAACCCTTGCTGTATGGGGCGCTGCGCGGGCAGGGCGCCACGCGCGATGTGGCGCAGGGCACGAATGGCGCCATGAGCGCCGTGCCGGGCTGGGATGCGGGCAGCGGCTGGGGCAGCCCTGTGGGGGGGCGTCTGCTCCAGCTACTCAGTGCATGAGGAGACAGACGGGGCTCGCCGCGCATAATAAAAAGACACACTGACGGGGCAAAAAATGCGAATATGTGCCCCTACGGATTTGTTCAGCTAGCTGGTCGCCGCAGCGCCCCGATTTTGCGCTGCTTTGCTGCGGCCATTTTGTGGGGGCACTGTGAGAAAAAAACATCTACTGCAACGCAGCACACTGGCCATGGCGCTGAGCGCCGCTGTCGCACTGAGCGGCTGCGCGCTGGGGCCGGATTTCAAACAGCCGCAGGCACCGGCCGCAGCGGGCAATAGTTATACCGCCACGGCCTTGCCTGCCAGTACCGCCTCGGTGGCGGGTGTGAATGGTGGCGCGGCCCAGCAGTTTGTGGCGGGGCAGGAATTACCGGCAATGTGGTGGCAGTTATTCGGTTCGCCCGCACTGGACGAACTGGTGCGCGCTGCGCTGGCACAGAACCCCAGCATGGCAGCGGCCGAAGCCAGTTTGCGCCAGGCGCAGGAAGCCTATAAGGCGCAGGCCGGCAGTCTCAATTATCCCTCGGTGAACGGTCAGCTTGGTGTGGCGCGAGAAAAACAGCCCGCCAGTGCCGGCAATGGTGGCGGGGTGTTCACGCTGTACAACGCTTCGGTGGCGGTGGCCTATACGCCCGACGTCTTCGGGGCCAGCCGGCGCACGCTGGAAGGTGCACAGGCGCAGGTCGACTATCAGCGCTTTCAGGTGGAAGCCACTTATCTGAGCCTGAGTGCGAATGTGGTAACCACGGCGATCCGCAGCGCTTCGCTGCGTGCCCAGTTGCAGGCTACCCAGGAAGTGCAGCAGGCGCTAGCCAAACAGCTGGCCGTGATCGAGAAGCAGTTCGAACTGGGCGCGATCCCCCGTACTACCTTGTTGAGCCAGCGTAACCAGCTGGCGCAGGTCAGTGCCAGTGTGCCGCCGCTGGAAAAAGCGCTGGCGCAGAGTCGCCACCAGCTGGCCGTGCTGGCAGGGCGTTTGCCGGGCGAGGGCGGCCTGCCCGACTTCACGCTGGAATCGCTGACTTTGCCCCAGCAACTGCCGGTATCGCTGCCATCGGCACTGGTGCGCCAGCGGCCCGATATCCGCGCCAGCGAGGAGCTGCTGCATGCGGCCAGTGCCGCCATCGGCGTGGCGACGGCGGCACAATATCCCCAGCTGACGCTGAGCGGCAGCTATGGTTCTTCGGCGCAGAGTTTCGGCAAGCTGTTCGACGCGGAAACCACGGCATGGAGTCTGGCCAGCAATCTGACGGCGCCGATTTTCAATGGCGGCGCACTGAGTGCCAAAAAGCGCGCAGCCGAAGCTGCCTATGACGGCGCGGCCGCGCAATACCGTGCCACTGTGCTGAGCGCGTTTCAGGACGTGGCCGATAGCCTGCGCGCACTGGAAAGCGATGCGGCGGCTTTGAAAGCGCAGGCGGAAGCCGATGCGCTGGCTGCTGAAGCACTGGCGCTGGCCACCAGCCAGTACAAGCTGGGCGGCATCAGCTATCTGGCCTTGCTGGATGCCCAGCGTAGCTACCAGCAGGCCCACGTGGCGCTGGTGCAGGCGCAGGCGGCGCGCTACGCCGATACGGCGGCGCTGTTTCAGGCACTCGGTGGCGGCTGGTGGAACCGCAACGGTGGTGCCGCTGCAGCCAGTGCCGTTTCCGCCGCGCCCGTGTATGGCAGCAGTGCCGGTGCTGCAGGCAGTAGCCGTTAATCCGTATTCCCGTTCGACGGCAGCGCTAGCGCTGCCCAAATCTTAATTCCTTTGATCTTCAGGCAGGAGACTGATTCATGACCAAGCGCATGTTCATCATGATAGGTGGCGTAGTGGTGCTGATCGCCGTACTGGCGTTCGGTAAATATCTGCAGATCCAGAAGCTGATCGCTTCTTCACCCAAGCCCGGTGCCCAGACGGTGACTGCCATCAAGGCCGAGCTGTCGGCATGGCAGCCACAGATTAATTCGGTCGGCACGCTGATGCCGGTGCGCGGGGTGGATGTGAGTACCGAACTGGCGGGCATGGTGCGGCAGGTGCATTTCCACTCGGGCGAAGAAGTGCGCGCCGGTCAGGTGCTGTTCACGCTGAATGCGGAAGCCGATGTAGCCCAGCTGCAGGCGCTGCAGGCAGCGGCCGAGCTGTCGGCCTCCGTGCTCAAGCGCGACAAGCTGCAGTTCGCCGCGCAGGCCATCAGCCAGGCCCAGCTCGATGCCGACGAAGCCGACCTGAAAAGTCGCAAGGCGCAGGTGGCCCAGCAGCAGGCGCTGGTAGAGAAGAAGACGATCCGCGCGCCGTTTGCCGGCAAGCTGGGGATTACGGCGGTCAATCCCGGCCAGTTCCTCAATGCGGGCGACAAGCTGGTGACGCTGCAGACCATCGATACCGTGTATGTCGATTTCTTCGTGCCGCAACGCCAGCTGGCCGGTCTGTCGATCTGCCAGAAACTCAATCTGACGGCCGATGCCTACCCCGGTGTAGCCTTCGCCGGCAAGGTTACCTCGATCAGCCCGAAAGTCGATGCCGCCACGCGTAATGTACAGGTGCAGGCTACTGTGCCGAATGGCAAGCGTCAGCTGCTGCCCGGCATGTTTGCCAATGTCAGCCTCGATCAGGGCGAGAAAAAGGAATACCTGACCCTGCCGCAGACGGCGATTACCTACAATCCATACGGTGCTACCGTGTTCGTGCTGGCGCCTTCGACGGCCAAAGATGGGCCTAAAGATGACAAGGGCAATGCCCAGCTGGTGGCGCAGCAGGTGTTTGTGACCACGGGCCCGACCCGTGGCGATCAGGTGGCTGTGCTGACGGGCTTGAAAGCAGGGCAGGTGGTGGTGACCAGCGGCCAGCTCAAGCTGAAAAACGGTACGCCAGCCGTGATCGACAACAAGGTGCAGCCGGCCAACAATCCTAGCCCGACGCCGCAGGAACACTAAGGAAGGCCGCACCATGAATTTTACCGACATCTTCATTAAGCGGCCTGTACTGGCCAGCGTAGTGAGCCTGCTGATCGTCGTGCTGGGCTTGCGTTCGCTGTTCAGCCTGCCGATCAACCAGTATCCGAAAACCCAGAATGCGGTGGTGACCATCTCCACCACTTACTATGGCGCCGATGCAGCCACGGTGGCGGGCTTTATCACCCAGCCGCTGGAATCGGCCATCGCGCAGGCACAGGGGATCGATTATCTGTCCTCGTCCAGCAATAGCGGCGTATCGGTGATTACTGCCACGCTGCGGCTAAATTACGATTCCAACCGCGCGCTGACGGAAATCACCACGCAGGTGAACTCGGTGCGCAACCAGTTGCCGCAACAGGCGCAGCAACCCGTGCTGACGGTGCAGATGGGCCAGACCACGGACGCCATGTATATGGGCTTCTACAGTGATACGCTGCCGACCAATAATGTGACGGACTTTCTAGCCCGCGTGGTCAAGCCCAAGCTCGATTCCATTCAGGGTGTGCAGACGGCCGAACTGCTGGGGGCGCGCCAGTTCGCCCTGCGTGCATGGCTGGATGCCAGCAAGATGGCGGCGCATGGCGTGACGGCGGCCGATGTCAGCGTGGCGCTGTCGCAAAATAACTATCTGACGGGGCTGGGCGCCACCAAAGGCCAGATGGTGACGGTGCCCCTGACGGCCGGTACCGATCTGCATACGGTGGAAGAATTCAAGGCGCTGGCGATCAAGCAGGAAGGTGGTGCCATCGTCCATCTGGAAGATATCGCTACCGTGACGCTGGGTTCGGAAAACTACGATTTCAACGTGGCCTTCAGTGGTGTGCGCTCCGTATTCATCGGTATCAAAGTGGCGCCCGATGCCAATATTCTCGATGTGGCCAAGCGCGTGCGGCAGGCTTTCCCCGCCATCAAGGAGCAGTTACCGAATGGCCTGACGGGCGAAATCGTCTACGACTCCACCGAGTTTATCAACACCTCCATCGAGGAAGTGGTGAAGACGCTGCTGGAAGCGCTGGTCATCGTGACGGTGGTGATCTATCTGTTCCTCGGCAGTTTGCGCGCCGTGATCGTTCCCGTGATCGCCATGCCGCTGTCGCTGATCGGTACCTTCTTCGTGATGCTGCTGCTCGGCTATTCGATCAACCTGCTGACGCTGCTGGCCATCGTGCTGGCCATCGGGCTGGTGGTGGACGATGCCATCATCGTGGTGGAAAACGTCGACCGTCACATGAAGCAGGGCATGAAGCCGTTCGATGCGGCGATTATCGCGGCGCGCGAACTGGGCAGCCCGATTCTGGCGATGACGGTGGTGCTGGTGGCCGTGTACGTGCCGATCGGCTTCCAGGGTGGCCTGACGGGCGCGCTGTTCACCGAATTTGCCTTCACGCTGGCCGGTGCCGTGGCGGTGTCCGGCATCGTTGCGCTGACGCTGTCGCCGATGATGTGCGGCCATTTCTTCGATCCCAAGCAGGACGAGGGCAAGTTCGTCAAAGCCATCGACCGCGTATTCGACAAAGTGCACCATGGCTATCTGCGCACGCTGCATAGCCTGCTCAACACCTGGCCTGTGCTGATCGTGCTGGGCCTGATCCTGAGCCTGCTGCTGGCGCTGATGTTCAAGATGTCGCAGTCGGAACTGGCGCCGGAAGAGGATCAGGGCATCGTGCTGTCGCAGGTGGTGGGCGCACCCACCGCCACGTCCGACCAGATGCAGGCCTATGCCAAGCAGATTTTCGAGATCGCCCACGCACTGCCCGAGTACGAGCAGATGTTCCAGATTACGGGCGTGCCGACTACCAATTCCGGTATTGGCGGCGTGCTGTTCAAATCGTGGGATAAACGCAGCCGCTCTGCCCACGAAATCCAGCAGGAACTGCAGCAGAAGTGGAATGGCGTGGCCGGTGGCCGCGTGGCCGCGTTCCAGTTCCCGCCGCTGCCCGGCAGCTCCGGTCTGCCCGTGCAGTTCGTGATCACCACCACCGAGCCGTTCGAAAATCTGAACTCGGTGGCGCAGGCCGTGCTGGCCAAGGCGCAGAAGGATAACAAGTTCTACTTTGCCGACGTCGATCTGAAAATCGATGCACCGCAGGCGAGGGTGGAAGTGGATCGCGAAAAACTGGCGACGCTGGGTCTGACCCAGCAGGACTTCGGCAATGCCATGGGCGCTGCGCTGGGGGGCGGCTACGTCAACTACTTCTCGATTGCGGGGCGCTCCTACAAAGTGATCCCCCAAGTGCAGCAGGTGGACCGGCTGAATCCGGACGATGTGCTGAACTTCTATATCAAGGCACCGAACGGCAGCATGATCCCTGCCTCCACCGTGGCCACCATCAAGTACTCGGTGCAGCCGGAATCCGTCACGCGCTTCCAGCAGCTGAATTCGGCGACCATCTCCGGCGTGTCCGGCGCGTCGCAGGGCGAGATACTGGAATACCTGCGCAACACGGTGAAGGAAGTGGCGCCATCCGGCTACACGGTCGACTATTCGGGCGCCTCGCGCCAGTACATGAGCGAATCGGGTGGCTTCATGATGACCATGGCGTTTGCCGTGATCATCGTATTCCTTGCGCTGGCGGCCCAGTTCGAGAGCTTCCGCGATCCTATCGTGATCCTGTTCTCGGTGCCGATGGCGCTGTTCGGTGCCATGACCTTTATCTTCCTGGGCTTCGCTTCCATCAACATCTACACGCAGGTGGGGCTGGTGACGCTGATGGGGCTGATATCCAAGCATGGTATTCTGATCGTGGAAGTGGCTAACCACCTGCGCGCAGCGGGCAAGAGCAAGCGTGAAGCCATTGAGGAAGCGGCCGCCACCCGTCTGCGGCCTATCCTGATGACGACCGCCGCCATGGTGTTCGGCGTGGTGCCGCTGGTAATTGCTTCGGGCGCGGGGGCGGCAGGCCGCCATGCCATGGGTCTGGTGATTTTCACCGGCCTGTCGATCGGTACGCTGTTCACCCTGTTCGTGGTGCCGGCCATGTATCTGTTCCTGTCCGGCCAGCACAAGGTCGAGCCGCAGGCGCAGGCCGCCGCTGGCCATGGCGGCGGGCATGGGCAGGCAGCGGAGCCGACGGCGTAACAGAAAGAGACGATGGTAGAGCAAGTAAAAACGCAAGCAAAGGCGGTCGCCAGTTCTTTGCGCTGGCTGCCGGGAGGGCAGAAACGTAGTCTGGAGGAGGTGATACTGATTATGCTGTGCATGATCAGTATTGCCAGTGTGTTGCCGTTTGCCCTGTTCCGGCTGTGGGAAGGGAGCTGGCTATCGGCCACGGTGGATATGTCGCTGGTACTGGCGTTTATCGCGGTGATCGTGCACGTGGTGCGCACCGGCAGGCACCGCGTGGCGGGGCTGCTGGTCACGCTGTTTTATTCGGCCGGCATGCTGGCCACCGTCTATCTGCGTGGCGTGGCCATGGTGTACTGGGTGTATCCCACCACTATCGCTGCGTACTTCATCCTGCGCCCCCGTATGGCGCTGGCGATCAATGCGGTGGCGCTGCTGGCGCTGGTCGTGATCCTGAGCAGCCAGCTGGCCACCCTCAACCTGTTCACCATCGTGGTGACGATAGGACTGGTCAATCTGTTTGCGTATATCTTCGCTGACCGCACGGGGCTGCAGACGCGCGCCCTGCACACGGAAGTGGAGCGCGATTTCCTCACAGGTGTGCTGAACCGGCGTGCACTGGACCGCAAGCTGGGCGATTATGCCGACGAGCGCCGGCCCCATCTCGATTCCTGTTTGCTGCTGCTCGATCTGGATCACTTCAAATCCATCAACGACGAATACGGCCATGCGGTGGGCGATACTGTGCTGGTGCGCCTGTGTACGGTACTGCGCCAGCATACGCGTGCTTCGGATCGTATCTTCCGCTATGGCGGTGAAGAGTTTGCCATCATCGCCAGCGGCGCCGAACCCGATGCCGCGTTGCGGCTGGCAGAAAACCTGCGCGTAGCCGTCTCGCTGGCGCAGTTGCTGGAACAGCGTCCGGTAACGGTCTCGATAGGCGTGGCGCTGATGGATAAGCGCAGTTCGCCCCGTGAGTGGCTGCTGCAGGCTGACCAGATGCTGTACCGTGCCAAGGAAGAAGGACGGAATACCGTGCGGGTAGCCGCGCACAAGGAGACCGTATGACGCATCGATTCAGTCGGCGCGGCTGGCTAGTGAGCGCTGCGCTGGCGGCATTCACGGCCAGCGCATGGGCTGGCGCAGACGCGCCGCAGGCCAGCAAGCCGGAACTGCTGGTGGCCGACGGGGTGCTCGATCTGAACGCGGCACCTGTGCTATCGGAGGAACTGATACGCAAGGCCGTACGCGAGACGGTGGCGGAAGATCCGCACCCGCAGGCGCTGGCGGCACGCAATGCGGCAGCGTATGGTGCGGCGACGGTGACGGCGCAGGACAGGATGACGGCGGCGTTCAATCAGGCCAAGGTGCCGGACTGTCTGCATGACGACGCCCTCAAGCTGCAACCAGCTTATATCGGGCCGTTCGGGGTGGTGGGGCCGTTTTCGCTACCGTGGGTGGTCGCTGCGGCCTTGCGCGGCAAGTGCCGCTAGCAGGGATGGCAGGCGCTGCGCGTGGCAGCGCCGTTAGCCGGGATCAGAAAGGTTTGACGCCGATCAGGGCCTGATGGATCCAGTGGGCGAAGGCCAGTGCAAGGAAGCCGCCCAGCAGTACCGTCACCACGGTGGCGCCGGTGGTGCCGGCAGGGTAGGTGGTGCCGGCGGCGCTATCGCGCTGGATCGCCGAACGCAGCAGCATGACCGACCACACGAGGAAGCTGCCGAACAGGATGATTTCGTGCAGCTGGCCATTGCTCAGCAGGTGGGCGATAGACCAGACCATTACGCCCAGCGTCATCGGATGATGCAGCCGCGCCTTGATGCTGTTGTGGGGGATGTAGGCTGCCGTCAGCAGAATGACGGAAACCATCATGAGCACGGCAGCAACGTGGTGCATATAGGCGGGCGGCACCCACAGCACTTCGGGATCGCGTCCCGCTTCGAAGAAGCCGCGCAGGAAGGTGGCAAAGCCGGCAATGGAACCTAGTCCGTAGACACATTTCCAGCGCGGCTCGCCGATATTGGCGCGCAGCGAGGAGCGCCAGCCGTCGGCAAAGATACGGGTCGAGTGGAGGCCGAGAAACATCATCAAGCCCAGAATGAGGAATTCCATGAGCGTCCCCTTTTTTACGTTATCGTTGATAAAAGATACACCGGCTTTACCGGCCTTGCAACATTAATGCATATCAGATTCAACTTATTCTGCAGGCCTGATTCTGTGCGGCGCAACATGGAAAAACCGTGATTTCACGCGGCTTCGGGGTGTGCCTGAAAGCTGCCCCTGCAGAGCGCTGAATCAGGGTGGGCAGGGGCTTGTGGCGCCGCAGCAAAGCGTTGTTGCAGCGGCGCTATTTTGCTGGTAGCTGGCGAGCCGTTCAGGGCTGTTTTGGCGCGGCAGGGCGCATAGAACCCACCGGCAAAGACTTGAGAATCGCTGCGACCAGTGCCTGCGGCTGGTAATGCAGTGACGCCGGCGTCAGGCCCAGACGTACCACCACCAGTTGCTGCGACGGGATGATGGCGATGCTCTGGCCATCATGCCCCTCCATCCAGTAGGTATCGGCCGGCAGCCCGAACGGCGCATCGGGATTGCCGCCATTGCTGCCGGCAGCGGACGGGCCCCAGCGCCACAACTGGCCCTGGCCGTACTGGCCGCCGGAAGCGGGCGCCACCTGCTGCATCTTCTGGACAAAACCTTCGGGCAGCAAACGCTGGCCATTCCACACGCCATCCTGCAGCAGGAACTGGCCGAAGCGGGCCCAGTCCTGCGCGCTGGCATACATATAGCTGGAACCGACCAGATTGCCCCGCGCATCGGCCTCCATGACAGCGCTGCGCATGCCCAGCGGCGAGAAAAGCCGGTCGTGGGCGTAAGCCAAGATCTTCGCGTCGGTGGCCTTGCCCGCGCCGGCCGCTGCCCGTTGCAGTATGCGGGACAGTAGCACGGTCGTGCCGCTGGAATAGTTCCAGTGGCTGCCGGGCGCGTGTACCAGCGGCTTGCTGGCCGTGTAGCTGGCCATGTCCGGCTCCAGATACAGCATGCGGGTGACGTCGGAGACATCGCCATAGCCTTCGTTGTATTCGAGGCCGCTGCTCATGGACATCAGCTGGGCCAGCGTAATTTTATGGCGCGGGTCGGCCGGATCAGGCCAGAAGCCGGACTGATCAAGCGACAGCTTGCCATCCTTGATCAGCATGCCGATCAGCGCAGCGGTGACGGTCTTGGTCATTGACCAGCCCAGCAGCGGCGTATGCTGGTGGTAGCCTTCCGCATAGTATTGCCCCACCAGCGCCCCCCGGTGTATCACCAGCACTGCACGCGCGCCCGGCCCGGTCAGTTCCCGCTGTTGCAGGGCTGGTATAGGCTGCAGAAACATTTCCTGCTCATAGCCTTCCGGCCACAAGGCATCCACCGCGCCGGGTTTGATCTCGGCAGGAGCGAACTGATAGCGGCGCGCCTGTGCGACATCGCCATCGGGCACCACGGCACAGCCCGTGCCGGGGCGGTATACGGCCAGTCCATTGCCGAACAGTCCCAGCAGATTGGCGTGAACCGTCTGCTGTTCCTTATCGACCTTGATGCGGAGGAATTTCAGCAGCGGGTGGCCCGGCGCCTGCACATCGTCGGCCAGCACGGCCTGTGCGTCGCGCCCGGCGATGAATACATTCGAGCAGACCATCTTGGCACTGTAGTTGGCGCCCACGCGCAGCAGTTCCGGTGCTTGCCATGCCAGTGCGCTGGTGGCGCCGCCCACCAGCAGGAGGGCGGCGATGGCGCTACGTTGAAGGATTTTTTTCGACATGGGACTTTACAGGCTGGCGCGGAATTCCACCGCAATGCTGCGCGGCGGGGTGATGTAGGCGTACGGCGCACCATATTGCTCGGTCTGGCCACCCAGACTCTGCACATAGCGCTGGTCGAATACATTGTTGACCAGCAGCGCGATGCCGTAGCGCGAGCTAGGGCTATCCCATGCCATGCGCAGATCGAATTTGCTGGTCGCCGTGCCCGTCTTGAGCTTGGCCGTGCTCAGACAGCTCAGATCGACCGTGTCGCTGTTGCAGCGGCGCGCGCTGGCGTGGGTGCCCTGGAAGTTGATGCTGCTGCGCCCTTCGAAGGCTTCCCAGTTGAGGTTGATGCCGGCCATGGCTGTCAGGCGTGGCGTGCCCACCGGCTGGCCGCCCAGATCGAGCGTGACCTTGCCATTGGCATCGAGCCGCTGGTAGCGGGTATAGGTCTGGTCGATGTATTCCATGCCGCCGAACAGCGTCACGCGCGGTGACAGGCGGATGCGTGCATCGAGATCCAGACCTTGCGCTTTCTGGTCGCTGGCTACCACGTTGTAGGTGGGCAGCGTGCCGACGCTATACAGCTGCACGTCCTGCAGGTTCTTGAATTTGTAGGCGAACAGCGCAGCGTTGATGGTGGCGCGATACTGCGGCAGCGCCATTTTCAGACCCGCTTCGAAGTTGGTCATTTTCTCCGGTTCGAAGCTAGGGTCTTTGCCTGTGCTGGTAGTGGAGGCAGGATTGGGCGGCGTGAAGATGTTGAAGCCACCGGCCTGATAGCCCCGTGCCAGCGAGGTAAACAGCAGGGTGTCCTTATCCAGTTTGTGATCGAGCACCAGACGGGGGCTGAAGTCGGTCCAGTCCTTGCTGCGGCTGACGGGGCTGGCGGCCAGCTGGGCGGCGGTGGCGAAGATCACATTGGACGGGAAGGCGGCCGCATTCAGGCCGGCCAGCGGGCCGTAGGCATTCAGGAAGTCGTCCAGCTGGGGCGAGACGCGGCCCGGCACGAACCAGGTCATCTGCTTGTGGTCGCGCGTGTAGCGCAGACCGGCCGTCAAATTGGTCTGCGGCGACAGATGCCAGATGGTGTCGGCGTAGGCTGAAACGGAGCGGGTGTGCACATCGCTGTAATGGGTTTCGTCCCAGCTGAACATGGTGCTGCTGTTGATGCCGGGCAGTCCAGCGGCACCAAGGCCGCCGAACAGCATGGCGAAGTTGGGCTGGCCGCCGGCGAACTGGCTCAGGGTATCGAGCGTGCCGGTGGTGACGTAGGCGCCGGCATCCTGATGTTCGTTATTGTTGTAGAAGCTCAGACCGGCGATCCAGTCCAGCTGTTCGGTCTTGCCGGACAGCTTGAACTCCTGCTGGAAGCTGCGGGCGCGCTTGGCGTCCTGCGTGGTCAGGTGCAGGGTAGGGCGGGCCGTGCCATCGTTGTCCGTCAGGTTGTGGGTAATGAAGCGGCGGTAGGCCGTGGTGGAATTGAAGGTCATGCCGGCCAGCGGGGTTTCGAAGCGCAGCGTGGCGCCATCGAACAGACGGCCTTCCGTGCCGGGCTGGTCGTTTTCCAGCCTGGCCGTGAACGGATCGACGAAATTAGCGGTATAGGCTGCGTCATACACGCCGCGGTAGCCGGCCAGCGGCAGGCGTGGGTCTTTCAGCACGCCGAAGGCAGGTCGGCCATACTGCTCCATGTTCTCGTGCTCCCAGCCGAACACCAGCTTGGCCGCATCGAAATCCTTGCGCAGCGTAATGCGGGTAGCCCAGTCTTTGTCGCCGCCCGATTTCTTGCCGGTGCTAGTGTTCTCGACCCAGCCTTCGCTGCCGGAACGCACGGCGACCACGCGCGCCGCCAGCGACTCGCTGATGGGCAGATTCAGCATCACATCGGCATTGGCGCGGCCGAACCTGCCCAGCTTGAGGTGACCGGCGGCATCGACTTCCTTGCCCGGTTCATTGGTGGTGATGGCAATCGCGCCGGCCGCGCTGTTACGGCCGAACAGTGTGCCTTGCGGGCCTTTGACGACCTCGATACGCTGCACGTCGATGAAGTTCATCAGTGCGCCGCCCGTCTTGCCCGTGTAGACGCCATCGACATAGATGCCGACCGGCGAATCGGTGGCGATGCCGAAGTCGGCCGCCTGTACGCCACGGATGCCGAACGAAGGCTGGGTGGGTTCGGTGGCATCCACCGACAGGCCGGGGATGTAGCCGTTGAGGTCAGCCAGATCCTTGGCGCCGACCGCATCGATGTCCTTGTTACTCAGTACGGCCATGGTCATGGGCACGTCCTGCACCAGCTGCTTACGCGATTGCGCGGTGACCACCACTGACTGGATTTCGTCGGCTGCCCATGCGGGTGGAACGAAAAAGGCGGCGGCCAGACTGGCGGACAGGATGGTGCGATTCGGCTTGCTCATGTGGGTCTCCATTGTGTCGTTTTTATGATTTTTTCAAGGCAGCTTACGGCAATTACCACGGCGATCAGTGTCGCCAGTTTTATTATCAGAGGAGCGCTGTAGCTGAACCAGTCGGGCAGCAGCGCGAAGGCGAGGGCGGCGCCCAGGGCGCGCAATTGTTCGATGCGGCCGCTCCATGGCCGGCCTTCCAGCAGCCCCGCCAGTGCCAGCGTGCTGGCAATGATGAAGGCGGCGTAAGCTAGCAGCGGCGCTGTGGCCAGCGTGGGTGCCAGCGCGAGGAAGTGCGAGATGCAGGGCACCAGCAGGGCGAACTGGAACATCGCATACAGCTGCGCGCCGGCCGGTGTGGCGGGACGGTAGTACTGGAAGCTGGCCGGATCGAAGTGGCCCAGCGGCTGTCCCGTCCATGCGCCCGGTGCGCCCAGCCAGACTTGCAGTTTCTTGCGCCAGCCCTGTACCTGCCCTGTGGCCTGCCACAGTGCCACGTAGTAGTGCAGGTTGGCCCAGGCCGGATTCAGGCTGCGCAGCGGTGTACGCACACCGTAGCGGATAGGCTCGTCGTCACGCTCTTCGGCAAAGGTGCCGAACAGGCGGTCGAACAGGATGAAGATGCCGCCGTAATTACGATCGATGCAGTAGTCATTCTGGCCGTGGTGTACGCGGTGGTTGGAAGGGGTGACGAACACGCGGTCGAGCCAGCCCAGCCGGCCTACCAGTTCCGTGTGCACCCAGTACTGGTACAGCAGATCGATCATGGCGACGACGGCCATCACCAGCGGCGGCACGCCGGCCAGCGCCATCGGCAGATAGAACACCCAGCCCAGCAGCCAGCCGCTGGAAGTCTGGCGCAGCGCGGTGGAGAGGTTGTAGTACTCGGACGAGTGGTGCACTTCGTGTGCAGCCCACAGCACACTGACTTCGTGGCCCATGCGATGCGCCCAGTAATAGCAGAAATCGTAGGCCACCAGCGCGCCCAGCCAGACCCACAGGCTATCGGCGGGCAGGGTGGTGAAGCGCCAGTGCTGGTACACGGCGGTGTAGGTACCCAGCATGACCAGCTTGACCAGCACGCCGATGACCTGACTGACTACGCCCAGATGCAGGCTGGTGAGAGCATCGGCGGTATCGTACACGGCCCGCCCGCGTCGCTGCGCTACCCATGCTTCAAGCACGATGGTGAGCATAAAAACCGGGATAGCCAGTACGATGGGATTCATAGGGCAGACGATCGTTTAGGTCGAAACGATTATGCCTATATCCATGCAAATAGCACAAGAATTAGCGGCAATACTGACGTTTATGACACACAAATAGCGTCAGATAAAGTCAATCTGGCATCGCTAATGAATCCAGTTTTAGCCCCGCTGGGCTAGCTGCTGGGCCGGCTGCAGGGCTAGCCGTAGGGCTGGTAGCTGATGCCGTTCTGTACCACGCCGACCAGAGCGGCCACGTTCTCCGGACTTTCGCTGAATTCGCGCAGTACCTGCGCCACGTTCAGGGTGTGCTCATCGAGCAGCCTGGTCCAGAAGGCGGCGCCACCTGCATCGGGCGCGCGGTGCAGCACGTTGGCGTACAGGTGGGTGACGATGTCGGCGTTGCTGGGCGTGAGCCCGTACATGGTCTGGAACTCGGACGACTGCACAAAGCCTTGCGCTACATCGGTCAGTGCATAGCCACGGTCCATCTGATAGATCCAGAAGCCTAGTCCGGCCGCATCGGGCGCACGGTTGAAGGCGGCCTGATAGATGCGGAAGGCCTGACCGGCAACGCCGCCCGTATCGTAGGCGATGGTCTGATCGCTGAACTGCAGCCGCTCGATGCCGCTCAGGGTGTCGCTGCCTTCGCTGGCGGTTTTATCCAGCACGCTGAAGTTGCCGCTGCCAGCGTTGCCACTGCTGCTGATGGTGTAATTGCTGCGCGCAGCGTGGAAGATGGCGGTGTCGGTACCGGCACCGCCATCCAGAATGTCGTTGCCGCTGCCGCCATCGAGCTTGTCGCTGCCGCTGTTGCCCGTCAGCGTATCGTTGCCCCACAGTCCGCGCAGGGTGCCGCCGGCGCGGTTGGCAATCAGTACGTCGTTGCCGTCGCCGCCCACGGCATTGTTGATGGTGGTGCCGGCCGCGATGGTGAGCTTGCCGCCATTGATGATGCTGGCCGTGGCGCCACTGAGGTCGATGCGGTCGTCGCTGCCCAGCGCTGCCGTGTTGATGGTGTCGTTCTGGCCCTTAGGGTCGCTCAGTATGCCGCGCTGCGCATCGGCGGCCACTAGCAGGGGGAATTCGTTGGTGTAGTAGAAGGTGTGCTGCTGGCTGCTGGCATGGCCGATCAGATCGAGCTTCCAGTCGCTGAAGGTGCCGATGTCGCCGCCCGTGAGGTCGCGCACGACCAGCTGCCAGGTACCGGCGGCGCTCTCGCCCCAATTGAGCACCGTATCGAAGGTGAAGTGCACATCGTTCTGGCTGGAGCCATAGGCGCTCAGATTGCCGGCGGCAGGGCGGTACATCAGATTGCTGACGGTGCCAGCCGGCGAAATCAGGCTGACTTCCAGATCGCCGATGAACGGGTGGGTGATGTTGACGCTGACATCGACCCGTTCGACCACCATGTCGCTGGCGATGCTGATGCTGCTGGTGATGCCGCTGGCGTTCTTGTCCGGTATCGCCAGTCCTACCGTTTTGGCGGCCAGCACTTCGACCGTGTTGGCCACTGTTTGCGGCACGCCTTCCCAGCCGGCGGCCAGCCGCACGGCGGCCAGCGCATCGACCTGACCGAAACCGGTGGACTGGGCACCGAGGTTGTAATGCAGGCCGCCGTTATTCCAGTTGCCGGCACCGTTGCTGGCCCAGCTGCCCACTCCGATATCGGTCTGGTGCGCCGTGTAGGCGAGGATCTGCTGCACATCGCGGTAGCCGAGCTTGGGATTAGCTTCCAGCATCAGCGCGACGATGCCGGACACGATGGGCGAGGAGAACGAGGTGCCGTCAGTGAAATTGTAGTTAGTGCTGTTGTAGCCGGCGCTGCCGCTGCGGTCGGTGGTGAGGATGCTGGCATAGTCGCCGTGGCCGGCACCGCCCGGTGCGGAGACGAGGATGGAGGCGCCCGTGGTGCTGAAGTAGGACGAACCACCCTGATAATCGGTGGCGCCAACGGTGATGATGTAGCGGCTGTTCTGGAAGTTGTGCAGATTGGTGTCGTCGCCGTAGGTATAGGCATTGCCGGCCGATTGTACGACGATGGTGCCCAGTCCCTGCCTGCCCGTGCTGACCAGATCCTTGAGGGCGGCAAAGGCCGGCGCAAAGCGCGCATCGCTGGCATTGTCGAGGAATGCCCAGTTGGTGCCGGCCGTGAGCAGGTTGCCGAAGCCCCAGGAATTATTCAGGACATCGACTGCCTTGGCGTAGCGGAAGCCATTTGCCAGTTCGGTCAGGTAGGCGCTGTTCAGGGTCAACGGGGTGTAGATAGAGACTAGCTGGGCATCGTAGGCCACGCCCACGGTGCCTTTGCCATCGCGCGCGGAAGCGATCACGCCGGCCACGTTGGTGCCGTGGTTGTCGCTACTGGTGACGGGGGCACCGCCCGTCTGCAGGGTGTAGGCCACGCGGCCCAGTGCCAGATTGTCGTTGGCCGTCAGTTCAGGATTGCTGCCATCGATGCCCTGATCCATGACCGCCACCTTGATGCCCTTGCCGGTGGCGTGGGTCCAGGCCAGTTCGGTGCGGGTCGAATATAGATACCACTGGTAGGGCAGGTAGGTGTCGCTAGGCTGGGGATAGCCGCTCAGGCTATCGTCGTCAAAGATCACGCCCCATGCATCGGGCATCGCATGGCTTTCCGCATTGCCGGTGGGGCTGGTGTAATTGGGTTTGATCTGCAGGTGGCTGGCCTGACTCAGTTTGACTTCGAAGGCGCGCGCCGGTTCCAGCCGCGTGTTGCCGTAGATGGGCACGGAGACCGTGGTGCTGGTGCTGCCGGCAGCGAAGCTGACCATCCGGTGCACGGCGCCGTAGTCCAGTCCTGCCACGGCGGTTTCATCGGCCGTGTCGAACTGCAGGCTGGCCACATACGGCGTGGCTTCCGACAGCGTGAGGGTGAACACCATCATCTTGCTGCCATTGTCGCCTTCGACGATGGATTGCGACTGGATGCTGACGGTGGGCGTGACCAAGCTGCTGGTGCGTATGCTGCCATCCGCATTCACCGTCAGGAAGGTGGAGAAGCCGACGCTGTCATCGATCGAATAGCCGTTGTCCACGCCCGGTGCCGTACCGGTATATTCGGCCACCGCCATGGTGACGAAATAGGTGCCGGCTGGCGGTGGTGCGTAGCTGACAGTCTGGCTCAGATTGGAGAAATACTGGTTAGGCCCAAGGGTGCCATTGCTGGTGCCGCTGATGCGGTAGGTGGCAATTTCGTAGCCCGTATTGCTGCCATTGGTATTCCATGGGGTGGTGGTGAGCCACAGTTCGAGCCGCAGGGTGCCGGTGCTGCTGGTGAGCGAACGGTTGTCGATTTCGTCCGCCTTCAGCAGCACAGTACCCAGCAGTGGATTGATAGAGTAAGAAACATTACCCACGAAGACCACATTGCTGCTCATTTTGTTTCCCCAGATAAATGAGCAGTCATTGTAGTCGATTTACTATCGCCTTTTTGCGGGCCCGCTTAGAAGCTCAGTGAGACGCCCCCGTACAGACTGCGGCGGGCGCCATACTGGGGCGCTCCGACGCCCACACCGGAACCATCGCGCAGCAGATAAACTTGATCAAAGGCATTGATCAGCGCCAGCCGGGCTTCCAGCTTGCGTGCGGCTGGCAACGGCCATTCGTGGCTGAGCGAGAAGTTCACCGTGGTGTAGTGCGGCAGCGTGCCGGAGTTGGGCGCGCCACCGTCCGGCGTCATGCGCAGGCCGCTGCCGTACAGGAAATCCGCGCCCAGCCGGCTGCCAGCGAGGTGGTAGTGGGCGCCACCGGAGATTGTGTAGGTCTGGTCATGGTCGACGTAGATGGCGTGGCTGGCAATGTACGCCAGTTCATCGGCGCCGAACAGCGACTGGCCGCTGATCAGATTGCGCCCCTTGGCCTGCTGCGCTGTCAGATTGAGGAAGCCGCCCCAGTGGCTGCGGTTATAGATGGCCGACAGTTCCACCCCTTTGGCATAGCCGTACTGGTAGTTGAACGGGGTCAGAATCAGAGCCTGCCCGAACTGGCCTTCATCGA
The DNA here is from genome assembly GCF_964031615.1 of Duganella fentianensis. Taxonomy (GTDB): domain Bacteria; phylum Pseudomonadota; class Gammaproteobacteria; order Burkholderiales; family Burkholderiaceae_D; genus Rugamonas; species Rugamonas fentianensis_A. Next base: position 457,011 of record NZ_CAXIQN010000020.1, on the reverse strand, counting down.
GCATATTGCTAATCTTCTTGTAGTAGGCGTCGGCTGTCAGCGTCAGTGCCGGGCTGAACTGGTGGCGCAAGCCTAGATCGTAGTAGTGGGTGCGCTCGGCCCGCACCGGATCGGAGTGGGCGATTTCGGGGGCATTGCTGGTGCCCGCATACAGGTCGATGCTGGACTGTGCGGCCAGTTCCTGCGGCGGTGGTGTGAAGTAGCGCGAATAACCGGCATGCAGCGCCGTATCCTTGTCCAGCTGATAGGCCAGATTCAGGCGCGGGCTCCATTGCTGTTCGTTGATATAGGCGGCGACCTTGTCGTAGCGCAGGCCGTAGTTCAGCGTCAGTGGCGCGCTGATGTGCCACTCGTCCTGCAGATACAGGCTGCTGGTGCGGCCCGTCATGCTGCTGTTGTCGCTGATCAGGCGCGGCAGGCTGCTGCTCTGGGTGCCGCTATCATCGGTATCGAATACTTGTACGGCATTCTCGCTGCGGCTGCGCTGGCGGTTGTAGGCCAGACCGGCGCGCAGGGTGTGCTGCGGGTTGAGCGCATAACTGGCATCGAACTGCAGGCCGCTGCTGCGGTTGCCGCGCAGCGTATCGGACGCTACGCCGTTATAGACCAGATCACCGATAGGGTCGGGCAGGTAGTGCAGTTCCGAAGTCTGCTGGTAGGCCGACAGCTGGTAATTCAGTGCGCCCAGACTTTTCTGCAGCGACAGCACCACGAAGCGATTCTGCTCGCGCTGGCGTTCATCGAGCTGTGACGAGGCCAGTGCGCTGCTGCCGCTGGCGGCATCGCTCACGCCATTCAGGCTGAAGGCGGGAGCCTGATCCGGGTTGTTAGGGATCTGGAAGCGGCCGTTGTAGCTGCCGAACATCAGGCCCACACGGGTCTGGTCGTCGAGGAACCAGGACAGCGTGCCGAAGGATTTGGACTGGCGTGTGCGGTCATGCAGCGCATTACGGCTAGGCAGGGGATTTTCCACTCCCAGTCCATTCGACAGATAGCTGCCGGACAGGTAGTAATTGACGGCGCCCTGCGTGCCGAATAATTCCGCGCTAGGCTCGACGTGGTCATGGCTACCGACCAGCAGACCGACACGGCCGCCCCCTTTGAGATTGCCTTCGCGGGTCTGGATATCGACGATGCCGGCCGTGCGCAGGCCGAACTGGGCGGGCAGGGCACCCGTGATGAAGTCGGTGCTTTGCACCAGACGGGTATCGATGGACTGGCCGAAGCCGCTGATGCTTTCCGGGAGTTGCACACCGTTGATGCGGTACTGGACGTTGGCATGGTCGTCGCGCACGTGCAGCGCGCCCGACCCTTTGGAATCCTGACTCACTCCGGGCAGGCGCAGCAGCACTTCGTTGAAGGGCGTGTTATCGCCTTGCGCCAGCTGCTCTATCATGTGGCGGTCGATCGAATACACGGTGGTTCCCACATTCGGCGACAGGTCGATGCGGGCATTGCGCAGCGCCGTGGCGGTGACTTCTACTTGCTGCACAGGGGCTTCGTCAGCATGGGCGGGGTGCAGCTGGAAGGCGGCGGCCAGCAGCAGTGGCAGGGTACGGAGTTGTGGCTGGTGTTGCATATCAGTTCCTAAAAAATGCGGCCTAAATAGGCGGGGCGCGCACGTACGCCGGCAGCGCAAGGCGCGGCCAGACGCAGTCGGGCGACCGGTTAATTCAAAAAAAGCGGCGTGAAAAAGCGCCGAAATTCGGGATGTGCGCTAAGCGCTCAGGAAATCACAGCAACGCCGGGCGGCGCGTGGGCGGGAGGGGTAAAGAATGCAGTACGCAGGACGCGTACAGAGGGCTGCAGGATGGGCAGAGCAAGGCTGACGAGCAGCGTCACCGGCAACAGTGCCAGCGCTGGCGGCGGGACATCCGACGCCATGTGGCCGATCACGCAGGCGGCGCAATCGTTCTGTTGTTCAGTATAAGTGTGCTGGTGCGAGCCAGCTCCTAGCAGTTGCAGCGACAGGAACACTAGCACGAACAGCATCAGCACGCGCTGCATGCGCGTCTGCTGCTGGGTGCGGATCGGGAGTGTATGTGTTTGCATGCGGCGATTCTAACACCGGCCCGCGCTTGCTGCAGAGCGGGCATAAAAAAGAGCGGCATGGCCGTAATGCCGTTCAGTTAGGATGCCTAGTCGGCCCGATCACGCCGTTGATCGGCCACTTTTCATTGCGTGAACCACCAATGGGGACCGGAGCTCGGTACCGGCCCCTATCGCAAATCTACTATTTCGCTACTATTTCGCTCTGCATTGAACCTTTTCCCGTCCCGCAGTTCTAAATAGAACAAAGCCGGACAACAAATCGGGAGAAATAGAATGTTTGCGGCACAGAGTGTGGAACTGCCCCAGCCTACCTATACCGCCTTGCGGGAGTATCTCAAGCAGCAAGGTAGGCTGGGGCAGGTTTCCTCGGCTCTAGCCGATGCGGTGGCACTATGGCTGGAAAAGCAGCAAGATGACAAAACGTTCAAGCAAGCCTGTGTAGTGCGGCTTGAGGTCGAGCGGGAAGCGCAAGCGTTGCGCCAAGCGCGCTTGGAAACTGCTACTTCAGCGGGACCAGCGCCGAGCACGCCTTCATCGCCTGCCTTGCCATCGGTTTCGGCTTGCTCGCCTGAAACACCTAGTTACGCCTTGCCGGCCGTGTCAGATACCAGTCTGGCGCCGCAAGCGCTGGCAGCTATCGTTACTTCAGTGCTGGCGCACATGACACCGCCTCGGGACACGACACCTAACCCAGGATGGAATCTACCTGAACGCCGCAAATATCGCTATCGACTAGAAGATGTGGCTTTCGAGTGAGGTGTGGTACTGCTAAAAAAAAGCCGTTCAGTCTTAACTGAACGGCATTAGCGGCATGGCCGCTCTTTTTTCTTGGTTGGGGAGGGCCGACTTAGTCCCAGTCGCCGCCACCGCTGTCGCCGCCGCTGCTGCCGCCATCATCCCAGCCGCCGCTGACGCCGAAGTCGTTGCCGCCCATGTCGTCGCGGCGCAGCAGTTCGTCACGCGCCGGATCGTCATAGACGATGTCGTTGCGGGGCTGGCTGCTATGGCCGCTATCGTGGCTGCCGCCGGTGAACTGGCGTGCCAGTGCTTCACCGGCGACGATGCCCGCACCCACTGCGGCGCCCGTGGCCAGACCACCCATGATGCGCGAGCCCATGGTAGGGCCTTGCTGCGGCTGACCATAGCCCTGCTGCGGATAGCCAGCTTGCGGATAGCCTTGCTGCGGATAGGCGGCGCCCGGTGCATAGCCCGGTGCTGCGGCGCCGGGGTTGTAGGCGCCCGGCTGATACGCTTGCGCTTGCGCGTCCTGATTGCGCTTGGCCATGAAGCGGGTAGCCAGCCAGATAAAGCCCAGCAGACCGGCGCCCAGTATCAGCACGGTGCCCCAAGGGATGCCGCTGCTTTTCGGCGCGCCGTAATTGCTGTTGCTATAGCCGGCGTTGTTACGCGGTGCCTGCTGGCTGTAGCTGGTGGCCGACTTCTGGCCATCGGCCAGCAGCGTGCGCAGCTTGCTCACGGCTTTAGGATCGACCTTGGGCAGTCCGGGAGCCAGCTGCTCGGCCTTGGCCAGTTCGGCCTGTGCCTGCACAAACTTGCCCTGCTTGGCCAGCAGTTCCGCTTCGACGAAATGGGCAGTGGCGCTGTTCGGGTGCGCTTTCAGCACCTGATCCATCATGGCCTGTGCTTCAGTGAATTTGCCTGCTTCGGCGGCCAGATAAACCTCGTGTATGGTCGGTTCAGCTGCGAACGCCGGCACGGACAGCGCCAGAGCGCTTGCCAGCAGTGTCATACGTGCGAAAGATTTTGCCGTCATGTCAGATCTCCAATGTGGGACAGGCCGAAAATGGGGCTAGTTTATGCCAATTTCAAGTCTTGTGCGGCGGCAATTGTAACGTTTGGTGACCCCAGCGCCGTGGCCACGGTGGTAGCGATCAGGTCGGCCGTGGCAGCCGATAGCGTCCAGCCCAGATGGCCGTGGCCGGTGTTATAGAACACGGTGGGCAGCTTGCCGCGGCCGACCCGCGGCATCAGGTCCGGCATCATGGGGCGCAGGCCGGCCCACGGGGTGATATTGCGCGTGCTGACGGAGGGGAAGCACTGCTGTACCCATGCCACCAGCGGGGCGATGCGGTCGGCGCGGATATCGCGGTTATAGCCGTTGAATTCGGCCGTGCCGGCCACGCGGAAACGTTCGGCGCCGAAGCGGCTGGCCACCAGTTTGGTGGCGTCGTCCAGCAGGCTGACGTTGGGCGCAGCGGCGCGGCTGGCTTCATCGTCGAGGTGCACGGTGATGGAATAGCCTTTGACGGGATACACGTTGACGCGGTCGCCGAACATGGCGGCCAATGCGCGGCTGGCCACGCCGGCGCACACCACCACGGCGTCGTAGCGTTCGGTGACGCTGGCGCCATCCTGCAGCAAAGTGATGTCGGCTCCGCTGGCATCGGCCTGCATGGCGCTGATCTGCTGGCCGAAGCGTAGTTGCACGCCCAGTTTTTCTGCCGCCTGTGCCAGCCCCGTAGTGAATTTGTGGATGTCGCCGCTGCTATCGCTCTCGGTGTAGTAGCCGCCGTAATACTGGCCGGCCAGCGTCGGTTCGATGGCGCGCATTTCGTCCGGCGTGACGGCGCGGCGCGGCAGGCCGCCCTGTGCCAGCAGGCGGCTGACGGCACCGGCATGCTCGAAGCCGGCCTGGTCGCGGTAGATGTGCAGAATGCCCTGACGCTTCAGATCGAATGCGATGCCTTCCTGTTCGGCCCAGCTGAACAGGTGCTCGCGTGCCGCTACCGCCAGCTTCGCGGTGGCGATGGTGTTGGCTTCGTAGCGGGGAATGGCGGCGATGAATTCGCCGAACCATGACAATTTGTGCCAGCTAGGCTTGGGGTTGACCAGCAACGGTGCGTCGTTCTTCAGCATCCATTTCAGGCCTTTGAGGATGGTGCTGGTGTGGTTCCAGACTTCGGCATTGGAAGCCGATAGCTGGCCGCCGTTGGCGTACGAGGTTTCCATGGCGGCGTAGCGGTGGCGTTCCAGTACGGTGACGCGGAAGCCGCGGCGGGCGAGGGCGTAAGCGGTGGTGACGCCGGTGATGCCGGCGCCGATAATGGCGATGTGTTTCATGCAGGACTCCAGACACGTCGGGGGTGTGGTCGATGCGCGACATGCGGATCGACACCCCCTCTGTTCGGGACCTGAGAGATTCACGACGGCCACGGGTAGCGACGTCGCTTGCTCCTTCGGTGCAGCGGGCGACGGCTAGCCCGGTTGCTCTTCAGAGTTTGAAATGCGGTATCGGTCCTTTTGCCTGAGAGTTTCCGGGGCGGTTGCTCCTTCGGCGCTGTAGGATGCGGGTGCGCTACAGGCTCTCCCGATACAGCCTTGGCTTTTGGCCAGCTTGCAAAAACGGCAGCTTACCGCAATTTCTGCCGCTGCACCAGCGCTGTCTGCGCGTCAGGCGCGCACGCCGCGATCGTCCTGACTGAGTACCAGCGGCATGGCACGTGCCCAGCGGTTGGCGGACAGCGAGAAGTCGAGCGCGTGCACCTGATGGTACCAGCCGGCCGGAATGTAGAGCAGTTGCCCCGCTTCGACGATGCATTCGATCAGGCTGGCCTGCTGTGCCAGCGGGTAGCGCTGGTAGTCGGGCGCTTCCGCGTCGACGGGCGATCCGATCAGGATTTCGTTGGCCGGTTTCACGTATAGATAGGCTTCGTGGTGGGGCGGCGCCAGCATGATGCGCTTGCGGCCCCAGATCTGGGCGAAGATGTTGTCGTCGTAATCGGCATGCAGGGGCGTGATGGTGCCGGCCGGTCCGATCCAGAAGCGCGGCGGGCCCATTTTGTCGAAATAGGTCGGCCAGTGACACAGGCGGTTCAGTTCGCGCAGTTCCAGATTGCCCAGATACGGCGGCAGCTCGTAGTTGCCCGCCGCAATCAGGTCCAGATAGGCGCCCATGCTCATGTCCTGCATGGCGCGGTCCGGTGCGAAGGCGGTGTTGATGTAGTCGCCCACCCGCGCGCGTACCGGCATCTGGCCGTATTGCTGGCGCAGCACGGTCATATCGAGCTGGCTCAGTGGCCAGCGGCCTACCAGCTCGGTCAGCAGGAAAGGCTGGCCCTGCGCGGCCAGCGCGCGGAACTGGGCGGCATCCAGATGGCGGTAGCGCGGCACGCTGCTGATCAGCGGCAGCGCTGCAGTGGCCTGCTGGATGGCGCTGCGCATGGCTGCCACCGAGGTGACGCCGCGCACGGCCGCGTCGCGCTGGGCGCGTGCCTGCTGGCGCACGGCCGCCAGTTCCGGTGCGCTGGCTTCGGCTTCCAGCACGCGCGGCGGCAGACGCGTGAGATCGGCGTTCTGCTCCATCAGGCGCGGGCAATGTAGCGGTCGACCACGGTAGGCAGTACCGTTAGCGGCACGCCGCAGCTGCTGACCAGCGCATCGTTGAAGGCGGCCAGATCGAACTTGCTGCCCAGCGCGGCCTTGGCGCGTTCGCGCTGGCGCAGGATCTCGTTGTGGCCCATCTTGTAGCCGCAAGCCTGACCGGGCGAAACGGCGTAACGGTCCATTTCGCTGGTCATGGCCTGTACGCCGCGTCCCGTGTTATCGACCGCGAAGCGGATGGCCTGCTGGCGCGTCCACTGCATGGCGTGCAGGCCGGTGTCGACCACCAGCCGCACGGCGCGGAACAACTGGCCTTGCAGATAGCCGATCTGGCCGAACGGATCGTTCTGGTACAGACCGAATTCATCGACCAGCTGTTCCGAATACAGGGCCCAGCCTTCGACGAAGGCGTTGAAACCGATCAGCGAAGTAATCAGCGGCAGTTCGTTCTGGCGTTCGGCCATATAGGCCAGCTGGAAGGCATGGCCGGGCAGACCTTCGTGCGCCGTCAGCGAGGACAGTTCGTGTTTGGCCCACAGCTTGGTGGTTTTCAGATTGATGTAGTAGATGGCCGGACGGCTGCCATCGAGCGAGGCCGAGTTCATATAGCCGAGTGCTGCCCCCGCTTCGATATCGGCCGGCACGCGTTTGATCTGCAGCGGCACTTTCAGGCCCAGCTTGGAAATCTGCGGCATCAGCGCGCGGAAGGCTTCCACCCGTTCGTTGCAGTAGGCGATCAGCTGGGCGCGGCCAGCGTCGTCGTCGGCGTAGAAACGGGCCGGATCTTTGGACAGTGCCTGCAGGCGGGCGCCCACGCTGCCCTGCGTCATGCCCTGTGCTTGCAGGATGGTGTCGATACGGGCCTGAATTTCGCGGATCTGCTGCAGGCCGATGGCGTGGATTTCACGCGCACTCTGATTGGTCGATGTGCCCAGCTTGAGGGCCCACTCGTAGTAGGCCGCACCGTCCGGCAGGCGGTGCACGCCCGGCGTCGCCGGGGCGTGCGCGGTGGCCTTGCGCAAGGCGGCGATCTGGCGTTCCAGCGCCGGATATACGGCGCGCTCTACCAGCTTGTGGGCGCGCTGCTGCCAGTCGCCTTTCAGGCCCAGCTTGGCCGTGCGCTCGGCCAGCGAAGTGACCAGCTTTTGCTGGGCCGCGCTGGTTTTGCGGTAGTCCACCAGCTGGCCCAGTGCCGTGCGGGCGATGTAGTTAGGCGGCATGATGCCCTGACCTGCCTGCTGCTTGATGCGGGCGGTTTCCTGATCCAGTACCGTCGCCAGTGCGGCGACGCGCGCCAGATAGGCTTCGGCGTCGGCCGCATCGGCAATCTGGTGCTGGCTGTCGAGGAATTCGGGCAGACGCACGATGGCACCGTCCTGCTGGGTGACAGGGTAGGGCGCGGTGCCGCCAAAGAAGCCGCTGGCGGCGCCGCCAAAGCTGAAGCGGATGCCGGCCACGCCTTCGCTGGCCGCATAGCGCACAGTATCGTAGCGCACTTGCGCATCGGCGCTGAGGGCTGTGTGGTCGATGCCGTTCAGGCGCTGCAGCATGCTGTTGACCTGTGCGGCCCATGCAGCGTCGCCGGCGGGCGAGGCATCTTCCAGTTTGCTCTTGAGCGCAGCGCGCTCGCCTTTGTCCAGTCCCAGCGCGCTGGCGGTAGTGGGCGTCAGCAGCAGGATTTCGTCGGCAAAGCCGGCCAGCAGGCGGTTCAGCGCGGCATCGGCTGCCGCAGCATCATTGTGCGCGCCAGCGCTGGCGGGGGCCTGCGGCAGTGCGTTGGCAAAACCCGGCAGGGCGCCCAGCGCCGTGGCAGACAGGGCGGAAAGCAGCAGTTCGCGGCGGGACAGGCTCGATGGCATAGGTTTCATGGCTTCCTTGGGGGCGGCAGTGAGTGGTGGACGCTGTGCAGTAGCGCGATGCGGAACTTAGCGGTTCTGCCGCTGGCTGTCAATTGTTAGCCGGTGCCGTGCTTACTGGCTCTTAAGAATCAGCATGTATGATTACATCTGTTAATCAATTATCACGGTTTTCCATGTCGCTGCCTGTTCTGCCTTCGCTGTTTTCTCACCGCCGCCGTTCCCTGTTACTGGCGCTGGCTGCTACGCCGCTGGCGCATGGCGCCGAGCTGCTGGACAACCCTGCCGCCGGTGTGCCCTCGTCGGCCGAAGCGCTGCTGGCACGTCTGGAAAGCGAGTCCGGCGGGCGGCTTGGTGTGTTCGCGCTCAACACTGCCGACGGCCAGCATGTGCAGCACCGTGCCGATGAGCGTTTCCCGTTCTGCAGTACTTTCAAGATGCTGCTGGCTGGTGCTGTACTGGCACGCGGTGCGGCGCTACAGAAGCAGCGCATCCGCTATGAGCGTAGTGATCTGGTGGCGTATTCGCCCATCACGGAAAAATACGCGGGGCAGGGCATGACGGTGGCGGCGCTGTGCGCGGCGACCATACAGTACAGCGATAACACGGCGGCCAATCTGCTGATACAGCGGCTGGGCGGGGTGGCCACGGTGACGGCATTTGCCCGTTCCATCGGCGATCAGGCGTTCCGGCTGGACCGGATGGAGACCCAGCTGAATACGGCCGTGCCGGGTGATCTGCGCGATACCACCACGCCCGCCGCAATGGCCGAAACGCTGAACCGGCTGGTGCTGGGCGAGGCGCTGCCACCGGCGGCGCGCCGGCAGCTCAAGGACTGGCTGCTGGGGAATACCACGGGCGATACGCGCATCCGCGCCGGTGTGCCCCGTGGCTGGCTGGTGGCCGACAAGACCGGCACCGGTGAGTATGGCAGCACCAACGATATCGGCATCATCTGGCCAGCAGGTAAAGCGCCTATCGTCATGGCGATCTACTTTACCCAGCCGGGACGCGAGGACAAGGCGCGCAGCGAGGTGATCGCCGAGGCTACCCGCATCGCGCTGGCGGCATTCAAGTTCTAGTCGGCGGATTTACCCGGCTGCAGCGGGGCGCCATACGACATGGCCGACCAGCGGCGGCACCTGCTGCTGTGCCTGCTGCTGTGCCTGTTGCTGATATGGCGCTTGCTGATATGGCGGCAGCAGCAGGCTGGCCTGCCGGTGCAGCCTCGCGCCTTCCCATTCACCCTGCCATTCCGTGAGTGCTTCGGCGCGACACTTGAGTTGCGCTTCCAGCTGGCACCATGCCTGCGCCAGTGCGCGCGGGCGTTGCGCTGCGGGCATAGCCTGCAAGCGGATATATTCCTGCGGGCCCAGATAGTCGCGCGCGACCGCCTGCCAGTCCGGCATTTCCATTACGGGGGTCAGATCGACCCCTATCGGCCCGTGCAAGTTCACGGCTGCCAGCGCATAGGTGTCGCTGTAGGCAAACGAGCATTGCGGCGTCGGGGCTGATGCGGCGCCGTCGGCCAGCCGGATTCTTGGAGGCTGACCGCGCTGGTTGTCGATCTGGAGGTCGGCAAGCGGGCGCTGTAGCAGCGCGGCCAGCGCCTGTGTCAGCGCCTGCCGCAATGCCAGTCGCGCCTGTGTGCGCGCGTCAGCGGCGCTACTGTGCGCCAGCGTCAGTTCCAGTCCCAGCACCAGTATGCCTTCCGGCCCGAAGCTTAGCCGGCCCGGCCACGCTTGTACGGCGATGGGCTGATGCATGACGTTGAGCCCTGGCTAGCGCGCCGGCGCGGCAGGGCAGCCGGCCCAGTAACTGCGGGGTGGAATCTGCTCGCCCTTCATCACCAGCGTGAGTGGGCCAAGGCGGGCATGATCGCCCACCACGGCGCTATACAGCACGGCGCTGCGCGGCCCCATATACACTTTGCTGCCGATGTGGACGTGATCGATCTTCATCACGCGGTCTTCGAACAAATGGGTTTGCGGGCAGCTGAGGGCATTCAGTTCGCTATGGGCGCCGATGTGCACGCAGTCGAATTCGGTGATGTCGGTGGTGTCCAGATACACGCCTTTGCCGATGCGGCAGCCCAGCAGATTAAAGGCCAGCGGCAGCCACGGCGTGCCGCGCAGGTAGCGCATGAAGTTGGGCACGGCGATGCCCTCGTACAGATTGGTCACGCCTTCGGACAGCCACACAAACGGGGTCCACATGGGTTCCGATTGTTTGCGGTAGCGCCCGATCAGCAGCCACTTGAGCAGTACCACGAAGACGTAATTGCCGATGCCGTAAACTAGCCCGGCCAGCGTCAGATCCCACGTTACTTCGGCCCAGCGGCCAGCACCGGCTGCGGGCATCACGGCCAGCACCAGCGTGTAGCCGACCGCGATCACCAGCGCATGGGGGGCGACGATGCGGAAGGCCTCGATCAGGCCGCGCCCCAGACGGCGCAACGGCGACGGATGGAAGGTCAGCCATTCGGGATAGCCGCTGGTCTGCTCGCGCGCGGGCAGATTGATGGGCGGCGAACCTAGCCAGGTATCGCCGCTCTGCATGCGATGGTTGTCGGGCGCGCGCGAATGTACGCCGATCAGCACATGCTCGGGCAGCACGGTGCCGTCGGGGATGTAGGCGCCATTGCCGACGAAGCTGCGGTGCGATACCACGGTAGGCTGCATGGTCATCCAGCCGCCGTCGATCTGTTCGTCGCCCAGCATCACCGCATCGGCGATAAAGGTTTCGTCGCCCAGCGTCAGCATGTCCGGCACTACCCCCAGCGCGGTGGAGATTTCGGCATCCTTGCCCACCTTGGCGCCCAGCAGGCGATACCAGTTGGGGGCGAACACGGTGGCGTAGATCCCGTGCAGCACGTTCAGGCTGGATTCCTGGATCTGGCTGACCAGCCACTTGGCGCAGTAAGTGCGGCTGTGGATAGCGAAGCGGCCCGGCTGCAGGCGTGGCAGCACGCTCCAGCGTATGCCGGCTGATAGCAGGGCGGTGAGGATGATCAGCACGGCGCTGGCGGGGAAGGCCAGCAGGAAGTAGCGCAGCAGCCGGATGCGCATGTCTTCGCCCTGTATCCATGGCAGCCAGCCCGCTTCGTCGAACCAGTCGATCAGCACGAAGCTGGGGAACACGGGCATGAAGAAGAGCGTGACGATGAGGACGATGCCCAGTACGAAGAATAGCGCTTCGCCGCTGCGGCGCAGAGCGCCTGCGTGCGGACGGGGGGGCAGCTGGCTGCGATCGAAGGCGCCCGTGTCACGTGCCGGCGAACCGGCCCAGATACGGCCGGCAGTGACGGTCTGGCCATCGGCCAGTGCCGACTGGCCTTCCAGATGGCCCAGCGCCTGCACCCGGGTATTGCCTTCGAGGACGGCGAAGGAGCTGACGCAGGCATCCGCTTCCAGCGTGATCTGGCCCAGCAGCAGGCGGCCGCGCTGGACGCGGGCGTTCTCGAAGTTGACGGCATTGCCGACGCTGACGTTGTCGCCGATTTCCAGCAGATCGGGCGCGCGCAGCGTCATCGAACCGATGATGACGTCTTTGCCGATCTTGGCGCCCAGTGCGCGCAGCCACCAGCTACTGAGCGAGGAACCGGATAGCAGATAGGCGGGTGCGGCTTCCACCAGCCGGTCGGCCAGCCACCAGCGGTAATAGGTCCAGCCCCACAGCGGGTAGGAGCCAGCCTTGAGACGGCCGGCGATCAGCCATTTGCCGGCGATGGCGATGGCGAATTCGGCCAGTGTGGCCAGCAGGAATACCGCCACCGAGGCGGCGATGGCGCGCGCTACCGAGTCGCCCGGATCGCCCGTGAAGTAGTGGTAGGTGAAGAACGGGGCCAGCCACTGGGCCATGCGCAGCGCCACTAGTACCGGCATGGCGGCGGCCTGCGCCAGCCCGCAGCGCCAGCGTTTCAGGGGCGAGGGTGGTGCCCATGGGGCTTCCTGCTCGGGCGCAGCGCCGGCCGGCGCGTCGGCCAGTACTTGCGCGATCTTGCCGATCTGGCGCTGCTGGTAGATGTCGCGCACGGTGATGTGGGCGTAGCGGGGATCGGCCCGCAAGGCCGAGGCCAGTCGCGCAGCGAAGAAGGAGTGGCCGCCCAGATCGCTGAAGAAATCGGCCTGTCGCAAGATAGTCTGGCCGGGGAACAGCGTGGCCAGTGCGGCAAACAGCACCTGTTCGGCGGGCGTTTCCGCCAGATCGGAATCGGCGCTGGCGTCATCCGCGCCGCCGGCGTTGTCGGGCCGCAGCGGCAGGGCCTTCAGGGCCTTGCGGTCGATTTTCCCCGAAGTCAGGCGCGGCATGGCGTCAAGGAACTGGTAGCGGCCCGGCACCATATACGGCGGCAGGCTGGCCGCCAGCGCGGCGCGCAGCGTGCGCGGCGAGGGCTTGTTTGCGCTAGACGGATCGGCCGTGGCGGCAGCTCTGGTGCCGGCGTCGGCGTCGGCGTTGCTTGGGCCGGTTTCGGCCACCAGATAGGCTACCAGCTGGTCGATGCCGTCATCCTTGCGCAGCAGTACGGCCACGGTGCCGACACCGGCTTGCTGCGCCAGCACGGCTTCGATTTCGCCCAGCTCGACGCGGAAGCCGCGGATCTTGACCTGATCGTCGGCCCGACCCAGACAGACTACTGCACCATCGGCGCCGATGCGCGCCAGATCGCCCGTGCGGTACAGGCGCGCATCATGCGGGCCGCTACGCCACGGGTTGGCGAGGAATTTTTCCGCCGTCAGGTCGGGCCGGCCCAGATAGCCAGCGGCCAGCCCGGGGCCGGTGATGCAGAGTTCGCCCGTTGCGCCGCGCGCCAGCAGGCGCAGTTGCGGCGGCTCGCTGGCTGCCGCTTCGGCGTCGATCACCAGCAGGCCGTAGTTGGGCAGCGGTGTGCCGATGGTGACGGGCTGGCCCGGCTGCAGACGTGCCAGACTGGCCGATACCGTGGCTTCTGTCGGGCCGTAGGTGTTGAACATCTGCCGCCCCGGCCGCGACCAGCGTTCCACCAGCGCTTCCGGACACATTTCACCGCCCAGATTGATCAGGCGCAGGCTGGGCACGTCCTGATTGAACAGGGCCAGCAGGGTAGGTACGGCATGCAGCACGGTGACCTGCTGCTCGGCCAGCATGCGCGGCAGGGTTTCCGGATCGCCGCTGATGTCCTTGGGGCCCAGCCACAGCGTGGCGCCGACCAGATAGGCGATCCAGATTTCCTCGAACGACATGTCGAAGGCCACGGAAAAGCCCTGATACACCTTGTCGCCCGCCTGCACGCCCAGCACGGCGTTTTCGCTGCGCAGGAAATGGCAGATGCTGCGCTGGTTGATCAGGATGCCTTTCGGCTTGCCGGTGGAGCCCGAGGTGTAGATCACGTAGGCCGGCATGTCGGGCGTGACTTCGGCGCGGCGCGCGCGCACCAGTTCGGCGGCGGCAGCGGCCGCAATCGGCGCAGCGGCGTCGGCAGCGGATGGCACTGGCCCACCCAAGTGGCCGGCCAGCAGGTCTTCCGCCGTCCAGACAGGGCGGCCCAGTTGCGCCAGTCTGGGCGCGAAAGCGGCGCAGGTCAGCACGCCCGCGCCACTGGCGTCGTCGAGGCAGACCTGTAAGCGTTCTACCGGCGTGTCCTGATCGACCGGCAGCCATGCAGCGCCGGCCTTGGCGATGCCGGTCTGTAGTACCAGCAGTTCGATCCCGCGCGGCAGCCACAGACCCACAATCTGGCCAGCGCTAACGCCGTCGGCGATCAGGCGCGCGGCCACCCGGTTGGACAGGGCATCGAGTTCGGCGTAACTGAGCTGGCGTTCGCCGCAGATCAGGGCAATTTGCTCAGGCTGGCTTGCGGCGCTGGCCTGTAGCAGATCGGCCAGAACTTCCTCGCGCAGCAAGTCGCTCTGTGCCGGCCCGAACAGGATGTCGGGATGCGGTGGCGGCTGCTGCGGCGATACTGGCTGAGTCATGCTGAAACTTTATTTTGCGTTGATGCGCCATTGTACGGCACCGCCGCCCGATGCTCTAGTTATCCGCCCGGCGGACGCTGCATGCAAACTCGGCGGCCAGCCCGTACAATGGGGGCAAGGAAAGTTTTGCGCCGCACGGCGAGTTTTCAAGGAGTGCTGAACTTATGAGTCGTCCATCGTTGAGTGGCCCGTTTATCGCCCCCATGCAGTTCGAAGATGCGCAGGCGGCTTACCAGCAGGTGCTGGCTATCTATGACGCCAATATCGCCCATCTGCGTGCTGCCATGAAGCGTTTTGTGGCCGGTGAGGAGGTGGGCGAGCATGTACGTGCCTGCTATCCGTTTGTACGGGTGCATACGGATACCGTAGCACGCGCCGATTCCACTCTGGCTTTCGGCTTCGTGGCCGGCCCCGGCACCTATGAAACCACGCTGACCCGGCCCGATCTGTTTGCCCGTTACTACCAGCAGCAATTCAAGCTGCTGCTGAAAAATCATGGCAAGCACCGTCTCAAGCTGGAAGTGGGCACCAGTTCCCAGCCCATTCCCATCCATTTTTCGTTCGCCGAGCATGAGCATCTGGAAGGCAGCCTGACGGCCGAACGCCGGCTGCTGATGCGCGATGTGTTCGATTTGCCCGATCTGGCGGCGATGGATGATGGCATCGCCAACGGCACCCACGAGCCGCGCGCAGGCGAAGCACTGCCGCTGTCGCTGTTCACGGCGCCGCGGGTTGATTATTCGCTGCAGCGATTGCGCCATTACACGGGCACCTCGTGCGAGCACTTCCAGAAGTTTGTGCTGTTCACCAATTATCAGTTCTATATCGACGAATTCGTTAAACTGGGGCATGCGCTGATGGCCAGCCCCGCCAGCGACGGCGACGAGTATATTGCCTTCGTCGAGCCGGGCAATCTGGTCACGCGCCGCGTGGGGCAGGCGGTACAGGCCAGCGATGCGCTGGGGGCGGCACCGCCACGGCTGCCGCAGATGCCCGGCTATCACCTGATCCGCGCTGATGGCACGGGGATTTCGATGGTGAATATCGGCGTGGGCCCTGCCAATGCCAAAACGATAACCGACCACATTGCCGTGCTGCGCCCCCATGCGTGGCTGATGCTCGGTCATTGCGCCGGTCTGCGTACGACGCAGGAACTGGGCGACTATGTGCTGGCGCATGGCTATGTGCGCGAAGACCATGTGCTGGACGAGGATCTGCCCCTGTGGGTGCCTATCCCGCCGCTGGCCGAAGTGCAGGTGGCGATCGAAGCGGCAGTGGCCGAAGTGACCCAGCTGACGGGGCATGACCTGAAGCGGGTGATGCGCACGGGTACGGTGGCCAGCACCGATAACCGTAACTGGGAGCTGCTGCCGCAGCGCACGCCGGAGCGCCGTTTCAGCCAGAGCCGCGCGATCGCGCTGGACATGGAAAGCGCGACCATTGCCGCCAACGGTTTCCGTTTCCGTGTACCGTATGGCACGCTGTTGTGTGTGAGCGACAAGCCCATGCATGGTGAAATCAAGTTACCGGGCATGGCTAACCAGTTTTACCGCGATCGGGTCGACCAGCACCTGCGCATCGGCATGCGCGCACTCGATCTGTTGCGCGCGCTGGGCGAGGATAAGCTGCATAGCCGCAAATTGCGCAGTTTTACGGAAGTCGCCTTCCAGTAGTGCGGGTGGCAGCAGCCTGCCAGAGCCCGCCGCGTGCGGGCTTTTTTAATCGATGGGCCTCCTGCGTTGATATCTTTTTCGATATCAAAAACCGGAAAAAATTGATTGGTTTGTTTTTTGCTCAGCCAATAAGATGAATTCCGAGTTAGCCGCAATACATCATAAAACAGATAACACAGGAGACGTATGAACGACTTTATCGTCGGGACTTCCATGTCCCAGAATAAGCACCGCTTGGTCCTGAAAACTGGCGTGGCCGTGCTGGCTACCGCTGGCCTGCTGAGCAGTTTCCAGGTACTGGCGCAGGAAGTTGCTGCAGATCCAGCAACCGCCGCAGTCGACAGCAATGCCGTGGTGACCGTGACGGGCGTGCGCAAAGCTGCCCAGAGCGCCCAGTACCTGAAGCAGAATGCTGAGCAGGTCATCGATTCCATCGTCGCCGACGACATCGGTAAATTCCCTGATAAGAACGTGGCCGAAATCCTCGGTCGCGTACCGGGCGTACAGATTATCCGTGACAATGGCGAAGCCGGTCAGGTGATTATCCGTGGTCTGGGCGGTATCGTCACCACCCTGAACGGCCGCGAAATGTTCACCGCAGCAGGCCGCAGCCTGTTCCTGGCCGATGTGCCAGTTGCCATGTTGCAACGTGTGGACGTCTACAAATCGCAGGGCGCCGATATGAACGAAGGCGGCGTGGCAGGCGTGATCGATGTGCGCACCAACCGTCCATTCGACTTCAAGGGCCAGCAGACGGCCGTGAATGCCCGTGTCGAGCACCGCGACAAAGCCGGTTCGACCGATCCTAACCTGTCCGGCATGGTGTCGGATCGCTGGAAAACCGCCTATGGCGAAGTGGGTCTGCTGGGTGGTATTTCCTACCAGCGTGGCCGTTACCATGACGAAACGGCATGGGTAGCGCCTCCGATCAACTGGCCGCTGTATGGCAACACCCAGGGCGCCGATTCGATGGGTCGCGTGATGGGTCAGGGCGACCGCAAGCGCTGGGCCGGTAACTTCTCGGCACAGTGGCGTCCGAATTCGGATCTGGAACTGTATGCCGAAGGCTTCAGCACCAAGATCAACCACGATTCGTCCAGCGTATTCTTCGTCGGCGTACTGCCATGGTTCCAGACCGGTTCCACCGTGACTAATCAGGCCGGCACCAAATATCTGGATTCGATCAGCAAGAACGGTGCAACCGATCTGTTCACCCTGAGCTCGACTCAGGCACGGCGTGACGAATCGACCGGTCATCAGGGCGCCATCGGTGGCCGCTACAATCTGACGCCGTCGCTGCGCGTGACCACGGAACTGGCCCGCACCGTCAGCAACTACACGCAGGAAAACCCGATTCTGGACGCCGTGCTGCCGGGTCCGCTGAATATTTCGGCGGCCGTACGTGACGGTGGCGGTTATCTGCAGTACAACGGCATCGATATGACCAGCCCGAACAAATGGGTGACGGACGTATTCTGGGATAACCACAATGCTTCCTCGGGGCGTGCTACCGACTGGCGTAGTGATGTGATCTGGGAACCGGAAAATCAGGGCATCCTGAAAGAACTGGCCGGCGGTGTGCGTATCGCCAAGCGTTTCGCAACCTATGTGCATGAGCTGAACAACTTCAACAAAGTGGCGGCGATTCCTGTGACTTCGCTGTCGAGCGCGCTGAACTGCGTGACCCAGGCCACCGGTGGCAACTATGGCATGAACCAGTTCTATGCGCCTTGCCAGAGCTATCTGCTGGACCATACGCAGGAATTGCGTGCGGCACTGGGCCTGAAAGGCCGCAGTCTGGATGATCCGCTGTCCTACTACTCGGATACGGAAACCACCAGCGCGCTGTACCTGAAAGCCAAACTGGCCTTCGATGTAGGCAGTGTGCCGGTCGATGGTAGTGTGGGTGCGCGTTATGTGCAGACTAACCAGAAGGTGAATGGCTATACCCAGGTGACTTCGGCCACCGGTGCCAGCACCATTACCCCGGCATATAGCGATAGCACCACGAACAACGTGCTGCCTAGCGCATCGCTGCGCGCCAAGTGGAGCGATACCCTGCAATCGCGTCTGGTAGCCGGTAAGGCCATCCAGCGCGCCAACTTCGGTGACTTCAACCCTGGTCTGGTGCTGCATGATTCGACCGCCACCACGCTGGCCACCGGTAGCGCCGGTAACCCGAATCTGCGTCCGACCCAGAGCGCCAACGTCGATCTGTCGCTGGAATGGTATTTCGCTCCGGCCAGTTCGCTGACGGGTACGGTGTTCGAGCACCGCTTCACCGACTACGAGATGTGGAAACAGCGTAGCGAAACCATCAACGGTAAGAGCTATCTGGTCAACCGTCCGTACAACGTGGGTAAGGCCAAGCTGCAGGGCGGCGAGATCTCCTACCAGCAGTTCTTCACCATGCTGCCGGGCTGGATGAGCGGTCTGGGTATGCAAGCCAACTACACCTATATGAAGGGTGGCCTGCAGAACGAAGACGGCAGCTCGACGACGCCGACTTTCCCTGGCATGTCGAAGAACTCGTACAATCTGGTCGGTCTGTATGAAAACGATAAGCTATCGGCCCGTCTGGCCTACAGCTGGCGCGACAAGTTCGTGGCCGAGTACAACTACCGCAATTGCTGCGATCTGGTAGTTGACCCGATCAAGTTCCTCGACGCTTCCGTGTCGTACAAGCTGAGCAAGGATATGACCATTAGCGTCGATGCTAACAACCTGCTCAACTTTGCCTACCACGATTACCATGGTACGCCGGCTGCACCACGCGATGTACGCCGCTATGACCGTGTGATCGGTGTGGCTCTGCGCTGGAGAAACTAAGCCAGTCGGATCAATGTTGTTTAGATGACGGCATGCGCTGGAAGCGTGGGCTGTCGGAGGGGGTGCTGTGCCAGTATGCGGACGGCACCCCGTGCTTTTTACTGGATAGTAGCAATGTCAACTGAAAAACTCTCGACGCTGGAAAAAATCGCCTTCGGTGCGGGCGATATGGCACTGAATGTCGTCATCTCGTCGATGATGCTGATTATTACTTTCTTCTACACGGATATCTACGGCCTGCATACGCAGGATCTGGCCTTGCTGTTCGTGCTGGTGAAAGTGGTGGGCGCGGTGTCCGATCTGGCCGTGGGTCAGCTGACCGACCGCTATGCCAGCGCGCTGGGCCGCTTCCGGCCCTGGCTGTTGCTGCTGGCGCTGCCTTACGGGATCAGCGTGTTCTTCGTCTTCACTACGCCGGACTGGGCCTATAGCGCCAAGCTGGTGTGGGCTTACAGCACCTATATTCTGATGACGCTGATGACTTCAGGTGTCGGTGTACCGTATATTTCTCTGATTTCCGGCCTGACCAGCGACCCGCAGGAACGCCTGTCGGCCAATGGCTACCGGCTGTTCTTCGCCAAGATAGGCGCGTTCATGGTGACCATCGTGGTGCCTGTGCTGGCCGAATACTGGGGCGAAGGCAAGGCTGCCACCGGCTATCAGGCCGCGATGGGGGTAATGGCAGCGATGGGCGTGCTGCTGTTCCTGTTCTGCGTGTTCGGCACGCGTGAACGGGTGGTGCACAAGGTCGAGCGTACTTCGCTGCTGGCACAGTTCAAGCTGCTGATGAAAAACGATCAGTGGCTGCTGCTGGCCGGCGCTTGCGTGACGGGCACGGTGGGTTATGTGATCCGCGGCTCGGTGGCGCTGTATTACGCCAAATACTATCTGGGCGGCGATGTGTCGGTGCAGTCCACCTTCCTGTCGCTGGGCGTGGTGGCGGCGATTCTGTCGATGGTCGCCTCGACCTGGATTACCAAGAGCTACTGCAAGGTCAAATTGTTCCGTAACACCCAGTTGCTGGTGTTTGTGATCAGTATTGCGATCTTCTATCTGGTCAAACCGGGCGATATTCTGCTGGCCTATGTGCTGTACTTTGCGCTGTCGTTCGTGGTCGATCTGCATGCACCGGTGTTCTGGTCGTCGATCGCGGAAACCATCGATTACGGTCAGGTGCAGAGCGGCAAGCGCGTATCGGGTCTGGCGTTTGGCGGGATTTCCGTTTGCCAGAAAGCCGGTATGGCCGTGGCCGGCGGTATGGTGGGCGTGCTGCTGACCTATTTCCAGTACGTGCCTAACCAGCCGCAATCGCAACTGGCCATGAGCGGCATTGCGCTGATGCTGACGGTGATACCGGGCTGCTTCCATCTGATTATGGGCCTGTTGATGTTCAAGTACCGCATCAGCGATAGCTATTACGGTCAGGTCAAGCAAGAAATGCGTGCGCTCGGCTACGCCACCCACTGAACCTTTTTTATCTTGTAAAGCATGGAAACTGTAAATGTACTCAAGCCGCTGATCGAACAGCGCGCCGATCCCCATATCTACCGTCACAGCGACGGATACTACTACTTCACCGCCTCGGTGCCGCAGTATGACCGCATCGAACTGCGTCGCGCTAGCACGGTGGCCGGACTGGTAGACGCGCAGAAGGTGGATGTCTGGCATAAGCCGGAGACGGGGCCATACAGCGAACTGGTGTGGGCACCGGAATTGCACTTTAACGACGGTGCGTGGTATGTGTATTTTGCCGCTGCGCCTAGCCGCGAAATCAAGTACAAGCTGTTCCAGCACCGTATGTATGCGATCCGCAATACCAATGCCAATCCGCTGGAAGGGCAGTGGGAGTTCATGGGCCAGATCGATACGGGCATCGATACTTTCTGCCTCGATGCCACCACTTTCACGCATAAAGGCCAGCTGTACTATCTGTGGGCACAGAAGGATGTGGCGATCGAAGGCAATTCCAATCTGTATATCGCTCCAATGAAGACGCCGTGGCAGCTGGGCGGTGCGCCTGTCATGCTGAGCAAGCCGGAATTTGACTGGGAAATCCGCGGCTTCTGGGTCAATGAAGGACCGTCTGTGCTGAAGAAGAATGGCAAGATCTTTATCAGCTATTCGGCCAGCGCCACCGACGAGAACTATGCCATGGGGCTGCTGTGGGCGGACGAGAATGCCGATCTGCTCGATCCGGCTGCGTGGACCAAGTTGCCCCAGCCAGTGCTGCAGACCTGCTTCGAGCATGGCGTGTATGGCCCCGGCCATAACAGCTTCACCACCGGTGAAGATGGCGAGACGCTGCTGGTGTACCACGCCCGTACCTATACGGAAATCGTCGGCGATCCGCTGTGGAATCCTGACCGCCATACCTATGTGAAGCCGCTCAAGTGGGATGCGCAAGGCATGCCCGTGTTCGGCAAGCCATCCATCGCCTAACCGTATAGCATCCTGTCTCGTTTAGCTGTCTCGTTTGTACTCGTTTTGTCTCGTTTTGTCTCTTCTGCCGTCTGGCGGGGCTGACGCGACAAAACGAGACAGAACGAGACACAACGAGACATACAAACGAGTACGAATGCCTCACGCATTCATTTAGTCCAAGGTCGCGACCCTCTGTCGCGCACGCCCAGAAAGCTCCCTATGCAAGCAAGTATTTCCAGTTCTCCTTTTGGCCAACTGCCGGATGGCCGTGCCGCCACGCTTTATACGCTGACCAACCAGCATGGCATGCAGGTCTGCATCAGCGATCTGGGTGGCGTGATTACTTCCATACTGGCGCCTGACCGTAGCGGGCAACTGGGCGATGTCTGTCTGGGATTCGATGATGCGACGGCCTATATGGGGGAATCGCATTATTTCGGCGCGCTGATAGGCCGCTACGGCAACCGCATCGCACAAGGGCAATTCGAACTGGATGGCAAACGCTATCAGCTTGATGTCAATAACGGTATCAATCATCTGCATGGCGGCCGTGAGGGCTTTCATCGCCAGCTGTGGCAGGCGGAGGCCGCTAGCAGCGCGGATACGGCGACGCTGACGCTGCGCTACCGTAGTCCTGATGGCGAGCAGGGTTATCCCGGCAACCTCGATGTGACGGTGCGCTATGAACTGGGTGGCGATAATGCATTGCGTATTGCTTTCCATGCTGTCACGGATCAAGCCACGCCCGTCAACCTGACCAACCACGCCTATTTCAATCTGGCGGGGCAGGGCGATATTCTCGGCCATGAGCTGACCATACCGGCCGATGCCTACACGCCCGTGGATGCGGGATTGATACCGACCGGCGAGCTACGCCCCGTGCAGGGCACGGCGTTCGATTTCCGCGCACCGCACGCGATTGGTGCCCGCATCGGCGCCAGTGATCAGCAACTGCAGCATGGCTCCGGCTATGACCATAACTTTGCGCTGAACCGTCAGCAAGATGGTGCGCTGGAACTGGCAGCACGGGTGCGCGAACCCGTGTCTGGCCGTGTACTGGAAGTCTGGACACAGGAGCCCGGCGTGCAGTTCTACAGCGGCAATTTCCTCTCCGACGCCGTGCGCGGCAAGGGTCGTGTGTATGATTTGCGCAGCGGTTTCTGTCTGGAGCCGCAGCATTTTCCTGACGCGCCTAACCAGCCGCAATTTGCCTCCACCATCCTGCGCCCTGATGCCGTCTACCGTACGCAGATGGAATATCGTTTCACGACGGATGCGGCGGCGGGTGCGGCAGGTGCCTGAGATATTAATTTCGATATCAAAGTCGAATAATATTTTATTGGAAAGATATCTCTGTACATCTTAGTATGGCTTATCGATGCGGGGGCATGACAAGCACGTCCCCGTGCAGAAACATACTGAGGAGATATGCATGTCTGAGAACGACAAGAAGGTCAAGTTACGCTCGGCCGAGTGGTTTGGTACGCAGGACAAGAACGGTTTCATGTACCGCAGCTGGATGAAGAATCAGGGCATCCCCGATCATGAATTCCAGGGCAAACCCATCATCGGCATCTGCAACACGTGGTCCGAGCTGACCCCTTGCAATGCACATTTCCGCAAACTGGCCGAGCACGTCAAGCGCGGCATTCTGGAAGCCGGTGGCTTCCCCGTTGAATTCCCCGTATTCTCGAACGGCGAATCGAATCTGCGCCCGACCGCCATGCTGACCCGCAATCTGGCCAGTATGGACGTGGAAGAATCGATCCGCGGCAATCCGATGGACGGCGTGGTGCTGCTGGTCGGTTGCGACAAGACCACGCCAGCGCTGCTGATGGGTGCAGCTTCGGTGGATATTCCTACCATCGTCGTGAGCGGTGGCCCTATGCTGAACGGTAAGCTGAACGGCAAGAACATCGGTTCCGGCACGGCCGTATGGCAGTTGCACGAGCAGGTCAAGGCTGGTGAAATCTCCATGCACGAATTCATGTCGGCGGAATCGGGCCACTCGCGCTCGGCCGGTACCTGCAACACCATGGGTACGGCGTCCACCATGGCCTGCATGGCCGAAGCACTGGGTACTTCGCTGCCGCACAATGCCGCGATTCCTGCGGTGGATTCGCGCCGCTACATCCTCGCCCACATGTCCGGTATCCGCATCGTCGACATGGTCAAGGAAGACCTGAAGCTGTCCAAAGTGCTCAAGCGCGAAAACTTCGAGAACGCCATCCGCGTGAATGCGGCCATCGGTGGCTCGACCAATGCCGTGATCCACCTGAAAGCCATCGCTGGCCGTATCGGCGTCGATCTGGAGCTGGAAGACTGGACCCGTGTCGGCCGCGGTACGCCGACCATCGTCGATCTGCTGCCTTCGGGCCGCTTCCTGATGGAAGAGTTCTACTACGCTGGCGGTCTGCCTGCCGTGATCCGCCGCATGGGCGAGGGCAATCTGGTACCAAATCCGGATGCACTGACGGTCAACGGCAAGACGCTGTGGGAAAACTGCAAGGACGCGCCTATCTACGACGACGAAGTAGTGCGTCCGCTCGACAAGCCGCTGCTCAAGGATGGCGGCATCTGCATCCTGCGCGGCAATCTGGCGCCACGCGGCGCTGTGCTGAAACCTTCGGCAGCAACGCCGGAACTGATGCAGCACCGTGGCCGTGCCGTGGTATTCGAAGACTTCGAGCATTACAAGGCTGCCATCGTCGATCCGAATCTGGAAGTGGATGCCAACTCGGTGCTGGTGATGAAGAACTGTGGCCCGAAAGGCTATCCCGGCATGGCCGAAGTGGGCAATATGGGCTTGCCACCGAAGCTGCTGGCCGCTGGTGTGAAAGACATGGTGCGTATCTCCGACGCGCGTATGAGCGGCACGGCCTACGGTACGGTGGTACTGCACGTCGCACCGGAAGCCATGGCCGGTGGCCCGCTGGGCATCGTCAAGGATGGCGACTGGATCACTCTTGATTGTGCCGGTGGCGTACTGAATCTGGAAATCTCCGACGAGGAAATGGCCCAGCGTCAGGCAGCGCGCAAGCGCGGCAGTGCGCCGGGTCCGAAGACGGGCTACCAGCAACTGTATATCGAACACGTGCTGCAGGCCGACGAAGGCTGCGACTTCGACTTCCTGGTCGGTAACCGCGGCTCGGCCGTGCCGCGTCACTCGCACTGATCGCTGCAAGTTTGCGGCCCGCCGGCAGGCCATCGTATGGCGATGCACAGCGGGCCAGCGTTGCACCCTCACACTCATCGTATCAACTGAATACAGAAATCCGGAGAAGTCATGCTGCTCGTCCAATTCAAGAATGTTCAGGGAGGCCGCCAGATCGGCGTGCTGGAACAGAACACCATCCGCGTTATCGAAGGTTACGAAACCACCTACGCTTTAGCGCAGGCTGCGATACGCCAGAAGCAGAGTCTGGCCGCGCTGGCCAATGCCGCACAGGGCAAAACCGAGCTGGCCTTTGATGCCGTGCTGGCAGAGGGCCGTCTGCTGCCACCGATAGACCATGCCGACCCGGCGCACTGCTATGTAACGGGTACGGGTCTGACCCATCTGGGCAGCGCCGATACGCGCGACGCCATGCACAAGAAAATCGGCGGCGATGTGGAATCGCTCAGTGATTCCATGAAGATGTTCCGCATGGGCGTGGAAGGCGGCAAGCCCGCTGCCGGTGTGGCTGGCGTGCAGCCTGAATGGTTCTACAAAGGTGACGGTTCCATCGTCGCGGCTAGCGGTGCCGATCTGGCCATGCCGGACTTCGCGCTCGACGGTGGCGAGGAGCCGGAAGTGGCCGGTCTGTACGTGATCGGCGACGACGGTCAGCCTTACCGCGTAGGCTATGCCATCGGTAACGAATTCTCCGACCACGTGACGGAACGCCAGAACTATCTGTATCTGGCGCACTCCAAGCTGCGCGCCTGCGGCCTTGGTCCGGCACTGCTGGTGGGCGAAGCGCCGGCGCATATCGAAGGCACTTCGCGCATCTACGATAAAGAGGGCAAGCTGCGCTGGGAAAAAGCTTTCTTCAGCGGCGAACAGAATATGTCGCACACGCTGGCCAATCTGGAACACCACCACTTCAAATACCCGCTGTTCAAGCGCGCCGGTGATGTGCACATCCATTTCTTTGGCACTGCTACGCTGAGCGTGGCCGACAACATCGTGGTGCAGCCCGGTGAAACCTTCGAAATCGAAGCGCCCCAGTTCGGCCCGGCGCTGCGCAACAAGCTGTCCGTGTACGCCACCGAAGTGGCCAAGGTGCTGCCACTATGAGCGATATCGCACTGATTACGGGCGATGCCCTGATAGGCGGCGTGGCCGTCAAGGGCCATGGCAGCGCGGTGTACGGCTTCAACCCTGCGACCCAGCAGCAGCTCGAGCCGGCTTTCCATGCCGTCGATCTGACCCAGATCGATCAGGCCTGCCGTCTGGCCGACGCAGCGTTTGACCAGTTCCGCGCACTCGGCGACGAGCAGCGCGCGGTGTTCCTCGAAACCATCGCCGAGCAGATCATGGCGCTGGGCGAAACGCTGGTGGAGCGCGTGATGGCCGAAAGCGGCCTGCCCCGTATGCGTATCGAGGGCGAGCGTGGCCGCACCGTAGGGCAGCTGAAATTGTTCGCCAACCTGCTGCGCGAAGGTTCGTGGCATGACGTGCGCGTCGATCCCGCACTGCCGGAACGTACGCCGCCGCGGCCAGAACTGCGCATGCGCATGATCCCGCTGGGTCCGGTGGCAGTTTTCGCTGCCAGTAACTTCCCGCTGGCGTTCTCGGTGGCGGGCGGCGACACGGCATCGGCGCTGGCAGCGGGCTGCCCGGTGGTGCTCAAAGCTCACTCGGCACACCCCGGCACCTCGGAACTGGTTGGCCGCGCCATCGTCAAGGCAGCCCAGTTGTGCGGCCTGCCGGCCGGCGTGTTCGCACTGCTCACGGGCAGCGGCAATGGCATCGGGCAGGAACTGGTGCGCCATCCGGCCATCAAGGCGGTCGGTTTTACCGGCTCGCGTAGTGGCGGCACGGCGCTGATGGCGGTGGCGGCTGCACGCCCTGTACCGATTCCCGTGTATGCCGAAATGAGTTCGATTAATCCTGTGTTCCTGCTGCCGCAGGCACTGGCCGCGCGCGCCGAAGACATCGCACAAGGCTTTGCTGGTTCGCTGGTGCTGGGCGTGGGGCAGTTCTGTACCAACCCCGGTCTGGTAATCGCCATCGACGGCCCCGATCTGGAACGCTTCACGAACACGGCAGCAAAGGCGCTGGCCGGTGGTGCCGCCTGCGCCATGCTGTCGTCCGGTATCGCCGGCAGCTATCAGCGCGGCATCCAGCAACTGCAGCAGCACGACGCTGTGAGCACGCTGGCGCTGGCGCCACAGGAGCAGGGCAAGGGCGCACCGGCGCTGTTCCGCACCACGGCTGCCGCCTTCCTGTCGCAGCATGCGCTGTCGGACGAAGTGTTCGGCCCGGCCTCGCTGGTGGTGGCCTGCCGCGATCTGACCGAACTGCATCAGGTGGCCGAGAGTCTGGAAGGCCAGCTGACGGCCACGCTGCAGATGGATGAAGCTGACCTGGCTGCAGCACAGGCGCTGCTGCCGCTGCTCGAACGTAAAGCTGGCCGGATCCTGGCCAATGGCTATCCGACTGGCGTGGAAGTGTGCAGCGCCATGGTGCACGGCGGGCCGTTCCCGTCCACTTCGGACGGCCGCAGCACGTCGGTGGGTACCGGTGCAATCAGCCGCTTCCTGCGTCCCGTGTGCTACCAGAATCTGGCGCAGGCTCTGCTGCCGGAAGTGCTGCGCGACAGTGGCGTGGCCGGTGATGCATCGCTCGCCGGCGCCCAGCGCTGGCACCGGCGCGAAGGCGTGCTGACGCGCTAATTTGCCTTTGATCCTGTAGTACCTAGCCACCGCGCTGCCATCACTCGAATGGTGGGCCGGTGGCTATAAAACATTAAAAAAAAATATCCGGAGACTGTATGACCCAACTGGCTAAATTCGGTAGCCTGCGTGGCAAACGTGTATTCATCACCGGTGGCGGAACCGGCATAGGCGAAGCCATGGTGATCTCGTTTGCAGAGCAGGGCGCCCATGTGGCTTTCGTCGACATCGCGCGCGACGCCAGCTTTGCGCTGGCACGCCGCGTCAGGGAAGCCGGTTATCCCGAGCCGCTGTTCCGTCAGTGCGACATCACCGACATCGCCGCGTTGCAGGCCACCATGGCCGAACTGGCCGGCCTCATCGGCGACTTCGATATTCTGGTGAATAACGCTGCCAACGACCAGCGCCATGAAACTTCCGACGTCACGCTCGACTACTGGAACGAGCGCATCGCGATTAACCAGCGTCCCATGTTCTTTACCTGTCAGGCCGTGTACGAAGGCATGAAAAAGAAGGGTGCCGGCTCCATCATTAACGTCGGCTCGATCTCGTGGCATGTGAAGAATGCCGGCTATCCCGTGTACGCCACCTCCAAGGCGGCCGTGCATGGCCTCACGCGCGGACTGGCGCGCGAATTCGGCGCGCACGGTATCCGCGTCAACACCGTCACGCCGGGCTGGGTAATGACCCAGCGCCAGATCGACCTGTGGCTGGATGACGCCGGCGAAGCTGAAATCAAACGTAATCAGTGCATCCCCACCAAGCTGATGCCGCAGCATATCGCCTCGATGGTGCTGTTCCTCGCGGCCGACGATGGCGCCATGTGTACGGCGCAGGAATTCATTGTCGATGCAGGCTGGGTTTAATCCCTGGCATCCGGCACGCAGCGCGCCTGCGCGGCCGGCCACTTTCTACAACGAGGTGTCAATATGGTGAAGATAGCTTACCCTGCGCTGCTGCTGGCGGCCTTGACGGCAGTGCCGGCCAGCGCCGCGCCGATCACGCTGCTGCGCAGCCCCGATCGTCACATCAGCGTAACGCTGGAAACTGCCGCCAACGGCACGCTGCAGTACAGCGTGGCGCGCGACGGCCAGCTCGTGCTGCTGCCATCGCGACTGGGCTTGCAGTTGCGGGGCGCCGATCTGTCGCAGCAACTGAGCGTGAGTCACGTCAGTCGCGCGCAGGCGGTGCACGAGGATTACGAGATGGCCGTCGGCAAACGCCGCAAGATCAGCTACCGTGCCGTCGAGCAGACTGCTACCGTGCGCAATCCTGCCGGTCAGCGCATGGAAATCAGCCTGCGCGTTTCTAACGATGGCGTGGCGTTGCGCTACCGCGTGCGCGAGCCGGCGCTGGCGCGCAAACAGCTGATCGCCGAGCAGACCAGTTTTGCACTGCCGGCCGCAGCGCGCGCATGGCTGCAGCCGATGTCGGTGGCGCAGACGGGATGGAGCAATACCAATCCGTCGTATGAAGAACACTACAAAATGGACATCGCCGCCGGCACGCCGGCACCGACTGCCGCCGGCTGGGTATTCCCCGCGCTGTTCAAGACGGGCGACAACTGGCTGGCAGTGAGCGAGGCCGGCATGGATGGCAGCTATCAGGCTTCGCGTCTGGCTGCCAGTTCGGAAGGCGGCGAATACCGCATCGGCCAGCCAATGGCGGCCGAAGTCTATACCGGCGGCGGCCTGCTGGCCGACGTGAGTGGCACGCTGACCACGCCATGGCGCGTGCTGGCACTGGGCTCGCTGGCCACGGTCACTAATTCCACGCTGGGTACCGATCTGGCGGCGCCGGCCATTACCTTCCCGCGCGCGCTGGTGCAGCCCGGCCATGCCTCGTGGAGCTGGGCGCTGCTCAAGGATGATGCCACGGTGTACGAAGTGCAGAAGAAGTTCATCGACTATGCGGCCGATATGCATTGGGACTACACCCTGATCGATGCCGATTGGGACCGCAAGATAGGCTATGACAAAGTGCGCGAACTGGTGCAGTACGCCGCCGCGAAACAGGTCGGCATCCTGCTCTGGTATAACTCCTCGGGCGCTTGGAACACCACCGAGTATTCACCCAAGAGCAAGCTGCTGACCCACGAACAGCGCGTTGCCGAATTTGCCCGCCTGCGCGCGCTGGGCGTGAAAGGCGTGAAGATCGACTTCTTCGGCGGCGATGGCCAGTCGATGATCGCCTACTACGTCGATATTCTGCGCGATGCCGCCGATGCGGGACTGCTGGTCAACTTCCACGGCGCCACGCTGCCGCGGGGCTGGGCCCGTACCTATCCGAATCTGATGACCATGGAAGCCGTGCGCGGCATGGAGTTCACCACCTTCGAGCAGGTAGACGAAGACCGTATGCCGACCCACGCTGCGATGTTGCCGTTCACGCGCAACCTGTTCGACCCGATGGATTTCACGCCCATGGTGTTTGGCGAGATTCCGAATATCCGTCGCAGCGCCAGCAACGGCTTCGAACTGGCCACCTCGGTGCTGTACCTGTCCGGTATCCAGCACTTTGCCGAGACGCCGGAAGGCATGTCTACCGTGCCGGCCTATGTGAAGACGCTGCTGCAGGAGCTGCCCCGTAGCTGGGATGACAGCCGGCTGCTGGATGGCTATCCGGGCCAGTACGTAGTGATGGCGCGGCGCGCCGGTCAGCACTGGTATATCGCCGGTATCAATGCGGGCGACAGCGCCCGTACGGTGCGGCTCGATCTATCGTTTGCCGGTCAGCGCCACGGCAGCATCATTACTGACGGTGCCGGTGCCGGTGCCGGTGCCGGTGCCGGTGCGGCCGGACGCAGCTTCGAGCAGCGCCCCATCAGCAATGACAAGCAGGTCGAGATCACCATCGAGCCGCATGGCGGCTTCCTGATTCAACTTTAAGACAGCCATCCCAAAACCTCTAAAATTAGGAGACAAGCATGAACTATTTCAAGCGTAGCGTACTGACTCTGTCGCTGCTGGCAGCGGGCGCGGTGTATGCAGCCGAACCGGTTGGCGTCAGCATCGATACGGCCAAACCGGGCCCTGTCATCAACAAGGATATCTATGGCCAGTTCGCCGAGCACCTCGGCACCGGCATCTATGGCGGCCTGTGGGTCGGCCCGAACTCGAAGATCCCCAACACCAAAGGCTGGCGTAACGACGTTGTGGGCGCACTGAAAGCCATGCACGTGCCACTGGTGCGCTGGCCGGGCGGCTGCTTCGCCGACGAATACCACTGGAAAGACGGCATCGGCGCGCGCGACAAGCGCCCCGTGAAGGTCAACACCAACTGGGGCGGGGTAGAGGAATCCAACGCTGTCGGTACCCACGAGTTCTTCGATCTGGTGGAAATGCTGGGCGCCGACGCCTATGTGAACGGCAATCTGGGCACCGGCAGTGCGCAGGAAATGTCGGAATGGATCGAGTACATGACCTCGGATAGCAAGTCCACGCTGGCCAATCTGCGCCGCAAGAACGGGCGCGACAAGCCGTTCAAGGTAGCCTACTTCGCCATCGGTAACGAAGCCTGGGGCTGTGGCGGCAATATGTCGCCGGACCACTACGCCGATCTGTACCGCAATGTCGAAACCTTCCTGCGCGCACCGGCGCAATATCGTCCGAAGATGATCGCCAGCGGCGGCAATGACAACGACATTAGCTGGTCGGATGTGCTGAGCAAGCGCCTCAAGCGCCAGACCGACGGCATCAGCTTCCACTACTACACCATCCCGACCGGTAAATGGGAAGTCAAGGGCGCCGCCACCGGCTTCGCCGAAAAGGAATGGATCTCCACGCTGGCCAACACGCTGCGCATGGAACAGCACATGCAGCGCAATGCTGCGGCCATGGACAAGCACGATCCGGAGAAGAAACTGGGTCTGTTCGTGGACGAGTGGGGCACCTGGTACGACGTCGAGAAGGGCACCAATGCGGGCTTCCTGTTTCAGCAGAACACCCTGCGCGATGCGCTTGTTGCGGCGCTTAACTTCAACATCTTCCATGCCCATGCTGACCGCGTGCGTATGACCAATATCGCCCAGATGGTGAATGTGCTGCAGGCCATGATCATCACCGATAAAGACAAGATGCTGCTGACGCCGACCTACCACGCGTTCGAAATGTATGTGCCGTTCCAGAACGCCACCTTCCTGCCGGTGACGCTAAGTAACAACCGCCAGTACGCACTCGATGGCGCCAGCATACCCGAAATTAGCGCGACGGCGGCCCGTGCCACCGATGGCAAAGTCTATCTGGCGCTGGTCAATACCAATCCACGTGAGGCGGCGGATGTAGCGCTTGCGCTGCCGGGCCAGCAGGTGCAGGGCGTGCGTGGCCGTGTGCTGACAGCGGCGGCGATGGACGCCCACAACACCTTTGCCGCTCCGCAGGCGGTGAAACCGGCACCGTTCAGCGCCAAGGCAGTGGACGGCAAACTGAGTGTGCAGATTCCGGCCAAGTCGGTGGTCGTGGTCGCAGTGGAGTAAGAATATGAACGAGCACGATATCAGCCTCTCGCGCCGCAAGGCCATCGCTGGCGGCGTGGCGCTGCTACTGGCCGGCTGCGGCGGTGGTGGTGGCGGCAGCACGGCTGCAGTAACGCCGACGCCAACGCCGACGCCAACGCCGACGCCGACGCCGACGCCAACGCCGACCAGCATCAGCTTCGCCGACGCCTCGGTACACGATCCAGCCGTGATCCGCGTGGATGGCACCTACTACGTATTCGGTTCCCATCTGGCGGCGGCCAAGTCGACCGACCTGATGAACTGGAGCAAAATCGCCGATGGTGTCAACAACAGCAATCCGCTGTTCAACAACGTCACCACGGCGCTGGGCGACACCTTCTCGTGGGCGCAGGTGACCGATTTGTGGGCGCCCGACGTGATCCGTCTGGCCGATGGCAAGTACTACTTCTACTATGACGCCTGCAAAGGCGATTCGCCCCGCTCGGCGCTGGGTGTGGCCGTGGCCGACAAGATCGAAGGCCCGTATGTGAACAAGCAGATCATGCTGAAATCCGGCATGTGGGGCCAGACCAGCGAAGACGGTGTCAACGTCTACGATGCGCTGACCATGCCGAATGCGGTCGATCCGGCCACCTTCTTCGATAAGGACGGCAAGCTGTGGATGGTGTACGGCTCGTACTCGGGCGGCATCTTCATCCTTGCGCTTGATCCGGCCACCGGCCTGCAGAAACCGGGGCAGGGCTACGGCAAGCGCCTGATGGGTGGTAATCACAGCCGCATCGAAGGCGCCTACATTCTGTACAGCCCGCAGAGCAAGTACTACTACTTGTTCACCTCGTTCGGCGGACTCGATGCGAATGGCGCCTACAACATGCGAGTAGCCCGTTCGCTCAATCCGGACGGGCCGTATCTGGACGCCAAGGGCAACGACATGGTCAACGTCAAATCGAATCCGGCACTGCCGCTGTTCGATGACGTCAGCATCGCCCCGTACGGCCAGAAGATCATGGGCAACCACCAGTTCGCACTGGCGGACGGCGAAACGGGCACGCCACTGGGCTATGTCTCGCCCGGCCATAACTCGGCCTATTACGAGGCGTCCACGGGACAGTACTTCCTGATCTTCCACACGCGCTTCCCCGGTACGGGCGAACTGCACCAGATCCGCGTGCACGAAATGTTTATCAACGAGGATGGCTGGATGGTGGTCGCACCGTTCCGCTACGCGCCGCTGAGCAAGAATGCCACGCCGCTGGCAGCCGAAGTGACGCCGGCCGAAGCGGCCGGTGCCTACAAGATGATCAATCACGGCAAGGATATTTCGGCCAGCATCAAGGCTTCGCAGAATATCCGGCTGGCGGCTGACGGCACCGTGTCCGGTGCGGCCAGCGGCACTTGGAAGCATAATGGCGGAAATAAAATCACCATCGCGCTGGGCAGCGCCGGTACTTTCAATGGCGTGCTGTCGCGCCAGTGGAATAGCAATGCCAGCGCATTTGTGGTCACCTGGACGGCACAATCGGTAGAGGGCGTGTCGATCTGGGGCGCACGGACAGGGAGCTAAGATGCGGCAAAAATTGTTAAACAAACTGCTGACGGCGCCATCGTCGCTGGCCGTACTTTTCAGCATGGGAGTGCTGATCGGCATAGGCGGTGCCAGCACCATGCTGGCCCATGCCGCCACCCAGCCGAACGCGGTGGGCCAGCAGGTCAGCGTGCATGATCCCGTCATGATCAAGCAGGGCGACACCTGGTATCTGTTCAGCACGGGGCCCGGTATCCCGTTCTACAGCTCGAAGAATATGCGCGACTGGCAGCCGGAAGGGCAGGTATTTGCCCAGCCGCCTGCGTGGGCGCGCAAGGTAGCACCGACCTTTGACGGTCATATCTGGGCGCCCGATGTGCACTTCCATAATGGCCGCTACTATCTGTATTACTCGGTATCCGGCTTTGGCAAGAATACGTCCGGCATCGCGGTGACCGTCAACAAGACGCTCGATCCCCGTTCGCCCGACTATCGCTGGGAAGATCAGGGGCTGGTACTGCAATCAGTGCCGCTACGCGATAACTGGAATGCGATCGACCCGAATATCGTTGAAGATGGCAAGGGTGGTGCATGGCTCGCATTCGGTTCGTTCTGGAGCGGCATCAAGCTGGTGCGGCTGAACGAACAGCGCACGGCACTGGCCGAACCGCAGGAGTGGCATGCGATTGCCAGTCGCACCACTGTTCCTGCAGCGGCTGCGCCGGCGGGCGCTGCGGCTGGCAGCGACGATATCGAAGCGCCGTTCATTTTCCGCAAGGGCGAATATTTCTATCAGTTCGCCTCGTTCGGCTACTGCTGCCGCAAGGGCGACAGCACTTACCATGTGGTAGTGGGGCGCTCTAAGAGTGTGGCGGGGCCGTATCTGGATAAGGCTGGCGTAGATATGATGAAGGGCGGCGGTAGCACGGTGATCGCTGGCACCAAGGCCTGGCGTGGTCTGGGTCACAACGGTACTTACACGTTTGACGGCAAGGACTATCTGGTGATGCACGCCTATGAAACAGCGGACGATTTCCTGCAGAAGCTGAAGGTCATGGAAATCCGCTGGGATAGCGCGGGCTGGCCAGTGGTTGATCCGGCCGACCTCGAGCGCTACCGCAGCAGCATCATAGCGCCCAAATGAAGCTGCCACTGCGTCGTCTTGCGCTGTGCACGGGATGGTTGCTGGTAGTGCTGCTGCCCGTTGCGGCTAGCAGCGCTTCTGCCGCTGCTGCTGCCGGTGTCAGCGTGGCTCGCCCTGCCGCGCCGTTGCAGCTATTCCCGCTGGCCGATGTGCGGCTGGGCGCCAGCCCGTTTCTGGATGCCCAGCGTACCGACCTGCGCTACATCCTCGACATGGAGCCGGACCGGCTGCTGGCGCCATTCCTGCGCGAAGCGGGTCTGCCGCCCAAGCAGGCCAGCTACGACAACTGGGAGTCCAGCGGCCTCGATGGCCATCTGGGCGGCCACTACCTGTCGGCGCTGGCGCTGATGTATGCCTCCACGGGCGACGCCGAAGTGCTGCGGCGGATGAATTACTTCGTGGCCGAACTGAAACGCTGCCAGCAGCAGAACGGTAACGGCTATATCGGCGGCATCCCCGACGGCAGCGCCGCATGGCAGGCCATTGCGCGCGGTGAACTACATGCCGACAACTTCTCCGTCAACGGCAAGTGGGTGCCGTGGTATAACCTGCACAAGCTGTATGCCGGTCTGCGCGACGCTTACCAGTATGGCGGCAATGCCGATGCGCGCGAGATGCTGGTGGCCATGGCCGACTGGGCGCTGGAACTGACCAGTCACCTGAGCGAAGCGCAGATGCAGGCCATGCTGCGCAGCGAACATGGCGGCATGAACGAAGTGCTGGCCGACGTAGCGCAACTGACCGGTCAGCGTAAATATCTGGATCTGGCGATCCGCTTCTCGCAACCCGCGCTCATGCAGCCGCTCGCGCATGGGCAGGATCAGCTGACGGGCATGCACGCGAATACCCAGATCCCCAAGGTCATCGGCTATCAGCGCATCGCCAGCATGACGGGCGACGCAGAATGGCAGCAGGCCGCACAATTCTTCTGGCAGACCGTGCACGATCACCGCACGGTGGCTATCGGCGGCAACAGCGTCAAAGAGCACTTCCATGATGCGCACGATTTCTCGCCCATGATTAACGAGGTAGAGGGGCCGGAAACCTGCAATACCTACAATATGCTCAAGCTGACGGCACTGCTATATCAGCACGGCCAGTCCGGCCAGCGCACTGGGCGCGCCAGCTATGCCGATTATTACGAGCGCGCGCTGTACAACCACATCCTGTCATCGCAGCGGCCCGATACGGGTGGCTTCGTGTATTTCACGCCGATGCGGCCGAATCACTACCGCGTGTATTCGCAGGTAGACAAGGGCATGTGGTGCTGCGTCGGCTCCGGTATCGAGAGCCACGCCAAGTATGGCGAATTTATCTATGCCCACCGTGGCGACGAACTGTATGTCAACCTGTTCATCCCATCCACGCTGAACTGGCGCGAGCGCGGCATCAGCGTGACCCAGTATGGCCGCTTCCCCGAAGAGGAACGCAGCACCTTGCGCATCAGTGGCAAGGCCCGCTTCACCCTGAAGCTACGCTATCCCGCCTGGGTGGCGCCCGGCGCCCTGCAGTTGCGGGTGAATGGCAAGGCCGTGCCGGTGCAACTCGATAGCGACCATTATGTCAGCCTGCGGCGCCAGTGGCGCGACGGCGATCAGGTCGAACTGACGCTGCCGATGACGACGCGTCTCGAGCAGATGCCGGATAAAAGCAATTACTATGCGCTACTGCACGGCCCCGTCGTGCTGGCAGCGAAGACCCAGCCTTTCGGAGACGAGAAGCTGAATTTCCTCGCCGACGAATCACGCATGGGCCACGTGGCACAGGGGCCCGTGTGCCCGCTGGAGGCCAGCCCCATGCTGGTTAGCGATAGCAAGGATTTCCTGCAGCGCTTGCGTCCCGTGGCCGGCCAGCCGCTGACGTTTAGCGCGGCGGGACTGGTGCAGGGAGCGCAGCAGAAGCCCGATGCCAGCGTCACCTTTATGCCGTTCTATCGCCTGCACGACTCGCGCTACGTGATCTACTGGCCGTATTCCACCCCGGCCGATCTGGCGGGACTCAGACAGCAGACAGCGCAGAACGAGGCGGCGCGGCTGGCACTGGATGCCCGTACCATCGATCAGGTGGCGCCGGGCGAGCAGCAGCCGGAATCGGACCACGGTTTCCGTGGTGTAGGCGCCGACGCGGGACTCAATCAGGGCCGCCACTGGCGCCATGCGAGCGGCTGGTTCAGTTACCAGCTGAACGATGCCAAGCGCGAAGCACGGGTGCTGCGACTGACTTTTGCCCGTGGCGATGCCGGGCGGCGCTTTGCGATCCGTCTGAACGGCGCAGTGCTGGCCGAAGTGACGCTGACGGCTGACGCGGCGGAAGAGTTCTACACGGTGGACTATCCGCTGCCTGCCGACTTGCCGGCAGCAGAAAAGTGGGAGGTACGCTTCGAAGCGCGCGCTGGCTCGCTGGCCGGTGGCCTGTATGGTTTGCGCCTGCTACGATGATATCAAAAATGTTATCGAAGTTGGTGAAAATGTGATTGGATAGATATTTGAGATTCTCATAGTATGGATGGCAGAAGATACATAAAAATCCATCTGGAGACTTTGCTATGCAATCCAAACGCAGAACCCTGCTCGCGGCGGCCTGTCTGGCCGCCTGCTTCACCACCCCAGCCGCATTCGCCGCCAAACCGCTGGTGATCGGCTTCTCGCAGGTGGGCGCCGAAAGTGAATGGCGCACCGCCAATACGGTATCGATCAAGGACGCGGCCAAGAAAGACGGCATCACGCTGAAGTTTGCCGACGCCCAGCAGAAGCAGGAAAATCAGGTCAAGGCGATCCGCTCGTTCATCGCCCAGCGCGTCGATCTGATCGCGTTCTCGCCGGTGGTGGAATCGGGCTGGGATACCGTGCTGCGCGAAGCCAAAGCCGCCAAGATTCCCGTGGTACTGACCGATCGTGCTGTCAATGTCAGCGATCCTAGCCTGTACGTCACCTTTATCGGTTCCGATTTCGTCGAAGAAGGTCGTCGCGCTGGCCGCTGGCTGCTCGAGCGTACCGCCAAGCTGCCTAATCCCGTCATCAACATCGTTGAACTACAGGGCACTGTGGGTTCGGCACCGGCGCTGGACCGCAAGAAAGGCTTCGAGGAAGTCATCGCGGGTAATGCCAAGCTCAAAGTGATCCGCTCGCAGACGGGCGACTTCACGCGCGCCAAGGGCAAGGAAGTGATGGAAGCTTTCCTCAAGGCGGAAGGCAAGAAGATCAACGTGCTGTATGCGCACAATGACGACATGGCGATTGGTGCGATCCAGGCTATCGAAGAAGCGGGCCTGAAACCGGGCAAGGACATTCTGGTGATCTCCATCGACGGCGTGAAGGGCGCGTTCGAGGCTATGCTGGCCGGTAAGCTCAACGTCACGGTGGAATGCAGCCCGCTGCTGGGCCCACAGTTGATGCAACTGGCGCGCGATATCGTTGCGGGCAAGCCGGTGCCGCGCCGTATCACCACCGTGGAGGGCGTGTTCCCTGCCGAAGTGGCGGCCAAAGAATTCCCGAACCGTAAATACTGACACCATGGGTAGCTCAATGATGGCGGCTGCCGCGCCGGTGGCGCCAGTATTGCAACTGCGCGGCATCAGCAAGGCGTTCACGGGTGTGCAGGCGCTGAACGGGGTTTCGCTCACGCTGTATCCGGGCGAAGTGCATACGCTGATGGGGCAGAATGGCGCGGGCAAATCCACCCTGATCAAGGTGCTGACGGGCGTGTACACGCCAGATCAGGGCGAGATACTGCTGCAAGGCCGCGCGATTCGTCCCGCTTCCACGCTTGATGCGCAGAATCTGGGCATCAGTACCGTGTATCAGGAAGTGAATCTGTGCCCGAATCTGTCGGTGGCAGAGAATATCTTCATAGGCCGCTATCCGCACAAGGCTGGCCGCATCGACTGGCAGGGCATGAGCCAGCAGGCCAGCGTGCTGCTGGAACGGCTGCAAGTGCGGATCGATGTGAACCGCGCGCTGGCCTCGTATCCGCTGGCCGTACAGCAGATGGTGGCGATTTCGCGCGCCTTGCTCGGTTCGGCCAAGGTGCTGATACTGGATGAACCCACTTCCAGTCTCGACGAGAAGGAAGTGGAACTGCTGTTTGCCGTGCTGCGCGATCTGCGCCAGCAGGGCATGGCGATTCTGTTCGTCACCCATTTCCTCGATCAGACCTATGCCATTTCCG
This sequence comes from Duganella fentianensis, assembly GCF_964031615.1. Classification (GTDB taxonomy): domain Bacteria; phylum Pseudomonadota; class Gammaproteobacteria; order Burkholderiales; family Burkholderiaceae_D; genus Rugamonas; species Rugamonas fentianensis_A. The sequence continues at coordinate 418,713 of NZ_CAXIQN010000020.1, read as the reverse complement.
ACCGTATCACGGTGATGCGCAACGGCGAGCGCGAAGGCGAATACACCTGCAGCGAATTGTCGCGCGTGGAACTGGTCAACAAGATGGTGGGGGCTCCCGCAGCCGTACAGACGCAAGCAGTGGATGCCGCCAGCAGTGTTGCGCCCGACGCGCCCCCCAGCCAGACGGGCGCATTGCCAGCATTTTTGCAGGCGCTGGGTCTGGGGCGGCGCGGTTCGCTGGCGCCGGTCGATCTGGCAGTGCGCAAGGGTGAGTTGCTCGGGCTGGCCGGTCTGCTGGGTTCCGGCCGCACCGAGCTGGCACGATTGCTGTTCGGAGCCGACCGCGCCGATAGCGGCAAGATCGCCATCCACGGCAAGCAGCGCCAGATCGCCACGCCACGCGATGCTATCGCCGCCGGCATAGGCTTCTGCTCGGAAGACCGCAAGCATGAAGGCGCGGTGCTGGAACTGTCGGTGCGCGAGAACATGATGCTGGCACTGCAGGCGCGCCTGGGCATACTGCGCGCCATTCCGCTCAAACGCCAGCAGGAACTGGCGCAGCACTATGTGAAGGCGCTCGGCATCAAGACGGCCAGCATCGAAACCCCGATCGGTGCACTATCCGGCGGCAACCAGCAGAAAGTGCTGCTGGCGCGCTGGCTGGTGAATGAGCCGGAGATGCTGATTCTCGACGAGCCTACGCGCGGCATCGATGTGCGTGCCAAGCAGGAAATCATGGATTACGTGGCGGGCCTGTGCCGCAAGGGGATGTCCATCCTGTTCATTTCGTCCGAACTGCCCGAAGTGCTGCGCGTGAGTGACCGCATTGTGGTTATGCGCGACCGCAAGACGGCCGGCGAATATCCCCGTAATGCGCTCGACGAAAGCTCGGTGCTGCAGGTAATCGCAGCGGGAGAGCAGCATGCCTAGTCTGACCCTGCGGCAGCCTGCCGCTGTGCCGAAAACCGGAAGCTCCACTATGTTTGTGCACCATCCCTTATTCCGCCCCGTGGCGGCGCTGGTCTTGCTGCTGTTGCTCGACTTGCTGCTGATTCCCGGCTTCTTCCACCTCGAAATCAAGGACGGCCATTTGTACGGCAGTCTGATCGACATCCTCAACCGCGCCGCGCCGCTGATACTGGCGGCGCTGGGCATGACGCTGGTGATTGCCACACGCGGCATCGATATCTCGGTCGGTGCCGTGGTGGCCATCAGCGCCACCGTAGCTTCCATGCTGATCGGCGGCACCATGGTGATGCAGGATGGCGTGCCGACTTACGTGGCGAATACGCCTATGGTATGGGCGCTGTGTGCCGCCATGGGCGCGGCGCTGCTGTGCGGCGCATGGAACGGCGTGCTGGTGGCCGGTCTCGGTCTGCAGCCCATCGTCGCCACGCTGATCCTGATGGTGGCCGGGCGCGGTTTGGCGCAATTGTTCACGGACGGCCAGATCATCACGGTCTACTACCAGCCGTATTTCTTCATCGGTAGCGGCTATCTGTTCGGGTTGCCGTTCTCGCTGTATCTGGTCGCTGGCGTGTTTGCGCTGACCGCGCTGCTGATGCGCAAAACGGCACTGGGCCTGTTCATCCAGACGGTGGGCATCAATCCCGTGGCGGCGCGGCTGGCCGGTCTGCGCACGGCGGTGCTGATCTTCTTCGTGTATGTATTCTGCAGTGCCTGCGCTGGCCTGTCTGGACTGATCATCAGCGCGAATATCAAAAGCGCCGATGCGAACAACGCGGGGCTGCTGCTGGAACTGGATGCGATTCTGGCCGTGACGCTGGGCGGCACTTCGCTGGCGGGCGGCAAATTCAGTCTGGTCGGCAGCGTGGTGGGCGCGCTGATTATCCAGACGCTGACCTACACCATCTATTCCCTCGGCCTGCCGCCCGAAATCAATATGGTGGTCAAATCGGTGGTGGTGTTCCTGGTCTGCCTGTCGCAATCGGCTGAATTCAAGACGATGTGGAGCGCACTGCGCACGCGCGCCGCTAAAACGGAAGGGGACGCAGCATGAGCGCTCTGGTAATGCGTGGCCGTGCGGCGATGGCGTCGCCGTATTTCACTTCACTGGCGACGGTGGTCCTGCTGGCAGTGCTGCTCGGTGCAGGCGGCGCAGCCTATCCGGGCTTCCTGTCGCTGCAGGTGCTGCTTAATCTGCTGATCGATAACGCCTTCCTGCTGGTGATCGCCGTCGGCATGAGTTTCGTGATTATCTCGGGCGGTATCGACCTGTCGGTGGGTTCCGTACTGGCGCTGACCACCATGATGGCCGCATGGATGGTGCAGGTGTGGCACTGGCCGCCGCTGCTGGCGATTGCCATCGTGCTGCTGGTCGGCACCTGCTTCGGTGCATTGATGGGCGCCATGATCCATTATTTCAAGCTGCAGCCTTTCATCGTCACGCTGGCCGGCATGTTTCTGGCGCGCGGCCTGTGCTACCTGATCAGCATTAACTCGATCACCATCGACCAGCCGCTGTTCGTCAGCATGTCGCAGACCCAGTTGCCGGTGCTGGACGGCTATCTGTCGCCATCTGCGCTGATTGCCTTGCTGACGCTGGCCGCCGCCATCTATGTGGCGCACTGCACGCCGTTCGGGCGCGCCATCTACGCGGTGGGCGGCAACGAGCAGTCGGCCCGCATGATGGGGTTGCGCGTAGCGCGCACCAAAGTGCTGATCTACGCTTTCAGTGGCTTCTGCGCTGCGCTGTCCGGTGTACTGTTCTCGTTCTATATGCTGTCGGGCTACGGCCTGCACGCGCAGGGCACGGAACTCGATGCGATTGCTGCCGTGGTAATCGGCGGTACGCTGCTCAGTGGCGGCTACGGCTATGTGGCCGGTGCGCTGTCCGGTGTGCTGGTGCTGGGCACCATCCAGACCCTGATCGCCTTCGATGGCACGCTCAGTTCGTGGTGGACCAAGATCGTCATCGGTGCACTGCTGTTCGTATTCTGTGTGGTTCAGCGCGCACTGGCGCTGGGCGCACGTCGCTAGGATTTACAAGGAGACTGTTTTGAAAAAATATCTGAAGCCTATAACGCTGACCATGCTGACCGCAGCGGCGCTGGCTGCGCCGCTGGCGCAGGCGGCCAATCCGCTGTTCCCTAAGCTGTTCACGGCTGACCCGTCGGCCTATGTGGAGAACGGCACGGTGTATCTGTACGTGGGCCACGACGAAGCCACGCCGAAAAGCCCCGATTACGTGATGAACGAGTGGCGTCTCTACACTAGCTGCGACATGAAGAACTGGACGGATCGCGGCTCGCCCGTGCAGGCCGCCACCTTCAAATGGGCCAAGGGCCATGCGTGGGCAGCGGATATCACCAAGCGCGACGGCAAGTACTACTTCTATTCGACGGTGGACCATGCCACCATCCCCGGGCATGCCATCGGCGTGGCCGTGGCTGACCGTCCGGAAGGCCCGTTCGTGGACGCGCGTGGTTCGGCGCTGGTGACCAACGATATGACGCTACAGGCACCGATTGCATGGGACGACATCGATCCCGCCGTATTTCAGGATGACGACGGTCAGGCCTATCTGTACTGGGGCAATACGGTGCTCAAATACGCCAAGCTGAAACCGAATATGATCGAATTCGACGGTCCTATCCAGACCGTGGGCATGGATATGTTCACGGAAGCGTCCTATCTGCACAAGCATAACGGCACCTACTACCTGTCCTACTCGCGCAACTTCCCTGAGGAGACAGCGTATATGACGGGGCCTAGCCCGACCGGCCCATGGCACTATCGCGGTGTGATCATGTCGAAAAACGCCAAGGTGAAGACCATCCATCAGGCCATCGTCGACTTCAACGGCAAATCCTACATCTTCTACCACAACGCCAAGCTGCCCGGTGGCGGCGAGTTCCGTCGTTCGGTAGCGGTGGAAGAGTTCAAGTACAACGCTGATGGCACCATTCCGTTCATTGCCCAGACCAAGGAAGGCCCTGCGGCCAATCCTTCGCCTGCCTGCAAGTGATACTCAATCGGTATATTAGAGGTCTTTAGTAATACTGATTGTGATATCATTTTTCCATGGATACTAACCCGAACTGGTTCCTGCGCGCGCGCCTGAAAACGCGTCAGCTGTTGCTGCTGATCGCGCTGGACGAACAACGCAATATTCACCGTGCCTCGGAAGAGCTGCACATGACACAACCGGCCGCCTCCAAGCAGCTCAAGGATCTGGAGGAAATGCTGGGCGTGCAGTTGTTCGACCGTCTGCCGCGCGGCATGGAACCGACCATCTATGGCGAAACCATGATCCGCCATGCCCGCATGGCGCTTACCAGCCTGTCGCTGGCGCACGAAGATATCGTCGCCATCAAGGCTGGTCTGGCCGGGCAGGTGGATATCGGCACCATCATGACGCCCGGCATAGAGCTGCTGCCCAAGGCGATCACCCGCACCAAGCAGCAGGCACCGCGCCTGCGTATCGGGGTGGAGATGGAACAGTCCAACATCCTGCTCGAACAGCTACAACGGGGCCGGCTGGACTTCATGATAGGCCGCATTCCCGAGCGGCATAGCTCGGAAGGTCTGAGCTACGAAGAACTGGGCGACGAACCGGCATGTGCGGTGGTGCGCCCCGGCCACCCGCTGCTGTCGGCGCGCAAACTGAGTCTGCGCGAGCTGGCCAGTCAGGCCTGGATATTGCCGCCGCAAGGCAGTATTCTGCGCGCGCGCTGCGAACTGATGTTCCGCCGCGCCGGCCTCGAAGTGCCGATCAACGTGATCGATACTACCGCCGTGCTGCTGGTCACGCCGCTGCTGCAACAGACCGACGCGCTCAACGTGATGCCGGTGGCGGTGGCCAAATACTACGAATCGCAGGGCGTGCTGAATATCCTGCCGATCGAACTGCCATGCCGCATGGATGCCTACGGCATCATCACGGTGGAGGGGCATATCATGTCGCCCGGCGCCAGCCTGCTGCTGAAGTCCGTGCGGGAAGTGGCGCGCGAGCTGGGGTGATCTGAAACTGCATGCTTGCGCCATGCATGCCGCTTCTGGCAAACTCACCGTCATGTAAGTTAGACAACGGATGAGGTAAGCATGAATCGAAGCAAAGTGGCGCGCTGGTCCAAGCGGGTAGCCGTGGGTGTGACCGGGGTTGTAGCCCTGTCGGTGGCTGGTGGCTGGCTGTATCTGCGCGGCAGTCTGGCGCAGCTGGACGGTACCCAGCAGGTGGCGGGACTGGAAACCACGGCCAGCGTAGCGCGCGATGCGCATGGCGTTCCGCTGATCAGCGGCGGCTCGCGGCTCGATGTGGCCTACGCCACGGGCTTTGTGCATGCACAGGAACGCTACTTCCAGATGGATCTGCTGCGCCGCGTGGCGGCCGGTGAACTGGCGGAGCTGTTCGGCGAACGGGCGCTGAATGTGGACAAATCGCACCGCCTGCACCGCTTCCGCGCCCGTGCCGCACAGGCACTCAAGGAACTGCCCGCCGCCGACCGCACCCTGCTGGAACGCTATGCCGAAGGCGTGAACGCGGGGCTGGCGCAACTGCGCGCCCGTCCGTTCGAATATGCACTGGTCGGCATGACCCCGCGCCCGTGGTCGGCCGATGATTCGCTGCTGGTGATCTGGGCCATGTATTTCGATCTGCAGGGCAGTCAGGAGGCACGCGAACTGGCGCGCGGCTGGCTGGCCGAAAACGCCAGTCCGGCCCAGCGCGTGTTCCTCGCGCCCGAAGCGACCCACTGGGATGCCCCGCTGGACGACGTTTCGCCGCTGGCTGGCACCAGCACCATCCCCGATGCACCGCCAGTCTGGTGGGGCAAACCGAAGGCGGCAGGTGTGACCGCGCTGACCGATCCGAAGGCGGCCAGCGTGCGTGCGCTGTTTGATAGCAAGCTGGCACGGGCAGACCTGATCTCGTCCGGCGCACCTGGCGCAGATATGCTGAACACGGTAGGCAGCAATAACTGGGCCGTGGCCGGTAGCCGTAGTGACACGGGCGCCGCCATCGTGGCCGACGATATGCACCTCGGCATCTCGCTGCCGGCCATCTGGTACCGCGCCGCGCTGCAATTCCCCGACGGGAAGGGCGGCCAGCGCCGCATCGTCGGTGTGACACTGCCCGGTGCGCCCGTGGTAGTGGTGGGCAGTAACGGCCACGTAGCGTGGGGCTTCACCAACAGCTATGGCGATTATGTCGACCTGATTGCGCTCGATACGGATGCCGCCAAGCCGGGGCAGGTGCGCACCCAGGCAGGCTGGGAAACCCCGGTGCTGCATGAAGAAACCATCCTCGTTAAAGGCGCGCCGGCAGAAAAGCTGGCAGTGCGCGAGACCACGCTGGGGCCTATCCGTGTATCGCGTGGCCGCAGCTATGCGGTGCACTGGGTGGCGCATACGGCGCGCGCCGTCAATGTGAATGCGCAAAAGCTGGAATGGGCCGACACGCTGGATCAGGCGCTGGCGATAGCGCCTACGCTGGGCATACCAGCGCAGAACTTCGTCGGCGGTGACGACAAGGGCAATATCGGCTGGACCATCGCCGGCCCGCTGCCGCGTCGCGCGGCCAGCGGCAATATCACCACCTATCCGATGGCCGTTAGCGAAGCAGCCGGCGTGTGGACGGGCTGGCTGGCACCGGAGGAATATCCCAAGGTGGTCAATCCTGCCTCCGGCCAGCTGTACACGGCCAACAGCCGCCAGCTGCTCAACGCCGGTTCGGACAAGCTGGGCGATGGCGGCTTCGATCTGGGTGCCCGTACCCATCAGGTGCGCGAAGGCCTGACGGCGCTGGGCGCCAAAACCGATGTGCAGAAAGTCTACGAGATCGGTCTGGATGACCGCGCCATTTTCATGACCAGCTGGCGCGAACGTGCCATGGCGGCACTCGATGCCAGGGCCATTGCTGACCAGCCGCAGCGGGCCGAAGTGCTGAAACTGCTGAAGGATAGCTGGACCGGCAAGGCCAGCGTGGATTCGGTCGGCTACCGTATTACGCGCGGCTATATGTATGCGCTGTATGACCTGCTGTTCGAGAACGCCAACGAGCAGCTGGCCGCCATCGATCCGAAAGCCAGCGTGGCCTCGATCACCTCGCGCTGGCCGGTGGTGGTGGCGCGCGTGCTGGACCTGCAGCCGGCAGCGTGGCTGCCGCCGCAATACGCCAGCTGGCAGGCGCTGCATCTGGCCGCAATCGATCGCGTCGTCGCCAGTCTGACCAAGGATGGCAAGCCGCTGGCCAGTGCCAGCTGGGGCGAACGCAACACCGCCAGCAGCGCCCACCCGATGGCAGCTGCCGTGCCGCTGCTGGGCCGCTTCCTGAAAGTGGCACCCGACATGCTGCCCGGCGACCAGCACATGCCGCGTGTATCGGGCCCTAACTTCGGCCAGTCCGAGCGGCTGTCGGTTTCGCCCGGCCATGAAGACAAGGGCATCTTCAACCTGCCCGGTGGCCAGAGTGGCCACCCGCTGTCGCCATACTTCCTTGATGGTCGGGATGACTGGGTCCATGGCCGCCCGACGCCGCTGCTGCCGGGTCCTGCCCAGCATACGCTGACGTTTGTGAAGTAAGCGCAGCGAGGCCGAACAGGGGGCGCAGCAGCGCGATGCGGCGCACCAGTTCAAAGCCGCCGAAGCTGATGGTAAAGGTTAGCACGAGCAGGATCAGGCCTTCGGTGGCGGGCGCCAGCTGCACTGGTTTGAGCCAGTGTGCCATGCTGACGATCAGGGTCTGGTGCAGGATGTAGACGGGGAATACGGCTTGCGTCAGATAGCGTCGTTTGGCGCTGTCGAAGTTCAGGTGGCGCTGGCCGAAGCCGCACACGGTCAGGATGGGCGTCCACTGGCAAAGGCAGTAGATGGTGCGCATCAGCGGCTTCCATTGCTGCACTTCGGCGCTGCCTGCCAGCGCATCCGGTATCGACCAGTAGCACACGATCAGCGCCCAGCTGGCCAGCCACAGACCCAGACTGGTCCAGCGCAATGCGGCTACCTGACGCCACAATCCCGTCTGCGTGGCCAGCAGCGCCCCCAGCACAAACAGGAAGAAATACTGGGCGTGGTTGTACCAGTCACCGGCCAGCGCGTGGGTGCTGGGGTAGCGCTCGGCCAGCCCGAAGCGGGCGGCGGCCAGCACGGCGACGGGCAGGACCACAATGCGCCAGCCGCTCAGCAGGCGGCCCAGCCCATCCGACAGCGCCTGCCAGCGCGAACCCAGCAACCAGACCAGCAGCCCCCCCAGCAGGGTGTAGACCCACAGGTAGGCGACGAACCACAGGTGGTTCCAGGTTGGCATCGTCAGGCAATCGCTGCCGCGGCAGAAGCCGTGATAACCCTGCACATACAGGCGCATGAATTCGGCATAACCGCCCTGATAGGCGACTTTTTCCACCACCTCGAAATACGCTTGCGGCGGCACGATGACGAACATGCCGAATACCAGTGGCAGCAGCAGGCGCCAGCTGCGCTGGCGTAGTAGCGTGCCGACGCGGAGTTTCTGCAGCATGAAGGCGGTGGCGACGCCGGAGATCATGAACAGCAGACCTAGCCGCCAAGGCGAGGACAGGATCATCAGCGGTTCGATGGCGTCGCTGGCAAACGGGCTTTTCACGTGCCAGTCCCAGCTCACGTAGTACATGCCGGTGTGATAGAAGATGAGCAGGCAGAAGGCGAAGATGCGTATCCAGTCGAGGAAATACAGGCGGTTATGGTTCATCGTTAGCTCCTTGTTAATGGCGCCAGATTAGAGTCTGCCTACCTCGGCGTCCAACAGTTTGGGGCGAAACGGGTGTGGCGTGGGGCGAACCGGATAGATGGGCGCGCGGCTGGCAGTCAGGCGCCGTTCAGTTGCCGTTCAGGTGGGCTTCGAGGGCGGCGCGGTACTGGCGACTCAGTGGCGCGCGGCTGCCGTTGCGCAACAGGATTTCGCCGTCGCCCTTATCAAGGCTGGTGATGCTGGCGATGGCATCCACCCTGACGGCGGCGCGGCGGTGGCAGCGGATGAAGCGGGGGGCGAGCTTGTCCAGCAGGCCGGCCAGCGTCTGGCGCATCAGTGGTGCGGCCTCCTGCGTATGCAGGATGACGTAATTGTCGGCGGTTTCTATCCACAGGATGTCGTCGATCCTGAGCACGCGCGTGCCGCCGCGTTCCGGTATCAGCAACTGGCTGATGGCAGGCAGGGGCGGGCTGGCCGCTGGTGCAAGTTCCAGCGCCTGCATCTGTGGCGCGGCGTGGCTATGCACTGGTGTCGCCGGCGCCAGCGCTGCTGCCAGAACGAGGCGGTCGCGTGCCCGCTGCAGCGCGCGTTGCAGGCGTGGCTGGTCGTAGGGCTTGAGCAGGTAGTCGATGGCGTTGGCATCGAAGGCACGGATGGCATATTCGTCGTAGGCGGTGACGAACACCACGCAGGGGGCAGGCGCTGGCAGCGAAGCGGCAACATCGAGGCCGCTGATTTCCGGCATCTGGATATCCAGCAGTAGCAGATCGGGTGCAAAGGCGGGCAGGCGCTCCAGTGCTTCGATGCCATCGCGCGCCTCTTCGATGGCACTGATGCCGGATTCCGCTGCCAGCATGCGGCGCAGCTTTTCCCGCGCAGGCCGCTCGTCGTCGACGATCAGGATGCGCACGGCAGCCTCACTTCGGCGCGCACACCGGCCGGCGCCAGTTGCCGCAGGTCTAGCGTGGCACGCTCGCCGTACAGTGCGGCCAGCCGCTCGCGCAGATTGCCCAGGCTGATGCCGCCCGTCGCAACGCTTGCCGCAGCATTGGCCGGCAAGCTGCCGCTGTCGTCCTGCACGGCGAGCAGCAGCATGTCGTGCTGGCGTACTGCCGTGATCTGGATGGCCACCGGCTGTCGGCGCTGTTCCACCGTATGCTTGAAGACGTTTTCCAGCAGTGGCTGCAGGCTCATGACAGGGACTTCGCAAGCCAGTGCCGCCTGGTCCACCTCCCAGCGAATACTGACTCTCTCGGCAAAGCGTTCGCCCATCAGGGCAGCATAGCCGCGCACGATGCGCAACTCCGTCTGCAGCGGCACCAGATGGCGCTCGCCCACATCCAGCGTGGCGCGCAGCACGTCGGATAGCTGCACCAGCATGCTGTCAGCCCTGGCCACATTACTATGCATGAGGGAGGAGATGGTGTTGAGGGCATTGAACAGGAAGTGCGGCTGCATCTGCTGGCTCAGGCGCAGCAACTGCGCCTGCCGTAGCGCGCTGCTGGCACGCTCCACCCGCAGCCGCTCGTTCAGCATGGCATGGAACGACAGGATGCCGAAGGTAATCGCCGTGAACAGCGAGAAGAACACCGTCATCTTGATGTCCTCGTACAGATACACGCTGGCCCAGCTCTCGTGCGGATAGGGTTCGCCCATCAGGCCATAGACTGCATGGCGCATGCCGAAGGCGATCGGCACGAAGGCTATCCAGTAGGCCGGCAGCCAGACTAGCTGGCGCAAGAACCAGCGCAGCGGCGTGGCAACCAGAGCATCGTACTGGCGGGTGTAGCGCCGCTGCAGCAACAGCAGCATGGTGCCGGTCAGCGCCGAGGTGGTCTCCCACAGTACCGGCTTCCATACGCCCTCATCGTGCCCGCGCAGGTATTCCTGCACCGAGGTGGAAATCATCAGCACCCAGAACAGGGCCCAGGCGATGGCAACAATGGTGCGGGTTTTCTGCATAGGCTTAGCGGAAGCGGGCTTCCATCAGGTCGATTTCGCGTACCAGCTTGCGCGAAATTTCATCGGAAATATGGTCATGGCGGGCCAGATTGAAGACGGTCTGGCGCTCGGCCGTCAGCGCGGCGATGCGCAGCTCCTGCTCGGCATGGTCAGTCTTGCGCCATGCTGCTTCGGCGGCCGGATCGACTTCTTTCAGGCGGTGCTCGTAGAAGGCGATCACCCGCGCTGCGGCCTGCGGATAGACTTCCGGATCGACGCAGCTTTCTGCTTCCATCAGCGTGATCTGGGTCTGTTCGATGGCGCTAATGGCGGCCTTGGCGGCAGCGCGGCGCGCCAAATCTTCTTCGCGCTGTTCTTCCGTCTCGGCGGGGAAGCTCACGCCTGCCAGCAGGCGCGGCAGGCCTATGCTGGCGATCAGCAGCGACACGAGGATGACCGAGCAGGCGAGGAAAATCGTCAGGGCGCGGGCAGGGAAGGGGCGGCCGTCGGGCATCAGCAGGGGTAGCGTCAGCACACCGGCCAGCGTGATGGTACCGCGCGCGCCGGCCAGTGTGGTGGCCAGCAGCAGGCGCGGATTGATCTTGATGCGCGGCTGGTGGCGCATGCGCTGCTTGAAGATGGTCAGGCGCAGCGAAGCCCACACCCACAGCATGCGCAACAGCAGCAGGCCGGCATTGATGGCCAGTGCGTACACGGCCAGCCACCACGGATTGAGGTGGCCGCTTTCGGCGATGGTGGCGCGGGCATCGCGGAACACATCGGGCAGCTGTTCGCCCAGCAGCACAAACATCACACCATTGAGGGCGAACTGCACGGTGTCCCACACGGCCGAGCGCTGGATGCGGGTGTGGGCCAGCGCGTGGCCACTGAGTTCCACATAGCTCATGGTGATGCCGGCGGCCACGGCCGCCAGGATGCCGGAGCCATGCAGGCGTTCTGCTACCAGATAGGCACCGAACGGCAGCAGCAGGTTGACCAGTATGGGCGAGCCGACCGGTTCGCCGAAGCGGCGCGTCAGCCAGCGCTGTACGCCCGTTACCAGTAGTGTCACGGTGACACCGGCGGCAATCCCGGCCAGCACCAGCCAGACAAAGGTCATGGCGGCGCTGGCTGGGGAGAAGGCACCCGTCAGCGCAGCCACGACAGCAAAGCGGAAGCACACCAGACCGCTGGCATCGTTGAGCAGCGATTCGCCTTCGAGGATGTGCATCAGGCGTTTCGGAATCGGTGTGCTGGCGGCGATGGCGCTAACGGCCACCGGGTCTGTGGGCGAAACGATGGCGGCCAGCGCAAAGGCGACGGGCAGCGGCATGGCGGGTATCAGCCAGTGGATCAGGAAACCGGCGCCGATCACGGTGAAGATCACCAGCCCCAGTGCCAGTTCGAGGATCATGCCCTTGTCGCGCAGCAGGCCGCTTTTGGGAATGCGCCAGCCGTCCAGAAACAGCAGCGGCGGCAGGAAGGCCAGAAAGAACAGTTCGGGATCGAGTTCTACGCCGTGGCTGGATTTGGCGGCGATCAGCGCCCCCAGTGTGATCTGTACTAGCGGCAGCGGCACGGCGCGCGGCAGCAGGCGGGAAATATAGGCGCTGGCCACCACCGCCAGCAGCATGATCAAAATGACTTCTACAGCATCCATTTCACTACTTTCAATATTGCAAAACCGGTCTTACTGTACACCATGATGAGGCAGCAATGAGAAGCGGGGAAAAGGGGCTGGTATTTTTTTCGTGCATCTGTCATAATCTTGCCTTCTGCGGGAGTAGCTCAGTTGGTAGAGCGCAACCTTGCCAAGGTTGAGGTCGAGAGTTCGAGACTCTTCTCCCGCTCCAGAATTCGGTAGTACATCAAAAAAGAAGCCTGCGGGCTTCTTTTTTTTTGGCTAATTTCCTTGCCAGCGTTGTAAATCGTGCTGTAAATCAATACTTTGCTGGTCAAAATGTGACTTATCCCACTGGCAAACGTTATACTGAGGCGTAATGGCAGAGTTGCCCCATCAGGGCGACTGCTGGTTAGCGGACCACCTTCGGAGACGAAATCTATGAAATCAGTTCAGCAGGAAGTTGATGAGCGCAGTAATCTGACCAACTCCAATAAATTCGAACTGCTATTGTTCCGCCTTGGCGCCGATGCCAATGGTGAACATTCTGAGTTGTTTGGTATTAACGTCTTCAAAATCCGCGAGATAGTCGCGATGCCGGAAGTCACCGCCGTGGCCGGTTCGCCCGAGCACATGCTGGGCGTGGTCAATCTGCGCGGCCAGATCATCACCGTGCTGGATTTGCCGGGCATCGTCGGCGTCAAGCCCAAGACCGGCCTGAACATCATGCTGGTGACGGAATTTGCCCGTACCACGCAAGCGTTTGCGGTGGAATCGGTGGATGAGATCGTGCGTCTGGACTGGAGTCAGGTGCTGACGGCCGAAGGTACGGCCGGCGGCAAGGTCACCAGTATCGCCCGCGTCGACGGCGATGTGCAGAACACCCGTCTGGCCCAGGTGCTGGACGTGGAAACCATTCTGCGCGACCTGACGCCATCCGAAAGCGATGACGTCGATCCGGAAACCATCGGTCCTAAACTGCACATGAAGCAGGGCGCCGTGGTACTGGCAGCGGATGATTCGGTGGTAGCCCGTAACCTGATCGAAAAAGGTCTGGAAGCCATGGGCGCGCACTTCATCATGACCAAGTCCGGCAAGGAAGCGTGGGAGCGTCTGCAGGCCATCTATGAAGGCACCAAGGCCGAAGGCATCCAGATCCATGACCGTATCGCCATGGTGCTGACCGACCTTGAAATGCCGGAAATGGACGGTTTCACGCTGACCCGTCTGATCAAGCAGGATGCGCGCTTCTCCAAGATTCCCGTGGTGATCCACTCTTCGCTGTCGGGCAAGACCAACGAAGACCACGTCAAAGGCGTGGGCGCCGATGCCTACGTAGCCAAATTCTCGGCAGAAGATCTGGCGACCACCATCCGTAACGTACTGAGCAAAGCAGCGCTGTAAGCCTGCCCGCAGTCAAAATACGCAGGGGCCGTGATGGCGACATCACGGCCCCTGTTGTTTGGTGCTGGCTCGCGCTATTTGCCGGCCAGATTGCGGGCGTGGAAGCGGATGTGGTCTTCGATGAAGCTGGCGATGAAATAGTAGCCGTGGTCATAGCCGGCATGGCGGCGCAGCTGGATAGGCTGGCGCGCGTTGATGCAGGCCGCTTCGAATTCTTCCGGATAGAGCTGCTCGGCGAGGAATTTATCGCCCAGCCCCTGATCGATCAGTATGCCGTCGGGGAAGGGCGTCTGCTCCTGTTCCATCAGCAGGCTGGCGTCATGCGCGGCCCACTGCTTGCGGTCCTCGCCCAGATAGCCGCTGAACGCCTTCACGCCCCACGGGCAGCGCGACGGTGCGGCAATCGGCGCGAAGGCCGATACGCTACGGAAGATATCGGGCCGGCGCAGCGCCAGCGTGAGCGCACCGTGGCCGCCCATGGAATGGCCGCTGATGCCGATGCGGCGCGGATGGATGGGCAGTTCCTTCACCACCAGCTGCTGCAGTTCGTGGATATAGCTTTCCATGCGGTAGTGCTGCGCCCACGGCTGGACGCTGGCATCCAGATAGAAGCCGGCACCGACGCCGAAATCCCAGTGCGCTGCCTCGCCGTCAATGCCGGCGCCACGGGGGCTGGTATCGGGCGTAATCAGCGCCATGCCCGCTTCGGCCGCGGCGCGCTGGGCACCCGCCTTGATCATGAAAGTCTCTTCGGTGCAGGTCAGGCCGGCCAGAAAGAACAGCGCCGGCACCTGTGCGCCCGCATGGTGCGCGGCCGGCGGCAGGAACACGCCAAAGCGCATAGGCAGGCCGGTACTCTGCGAAGTATGCCGGTAAAAACGCTGTACGCCGCCGAAGCACACGTGTTCGCTTAGTAGTTCAAGCATGGGCTACCCTTTATCTCTGCTGTGTTCCATATGTATTCTGGCGCACAGTAGAAACCCTGCCGCCCCGCCAGAATTGTACAAGTTTCTAACGGCGGAGGTGGGCATGGCGGAAATTTCCCGCATCATTACGGCGATGGGCTGGCCGCTGGCCATCATTTTGGCATGGCTGGCCGGCGAAGTGCTGCACCGCTGCACGCGGCTGCCGCGCATCAGCCTGTACGGGCTGGTGGGCTTTGTGATGGCGCAGCTGATGCCGGACAGCTTTGCCAGCGGGGCTTCGAGTACGGTGACGCTGCTGGCCAATCTGGCGTTCGGCCTGATTCTGTTCGAGTTTGGCTACCGCATCAATCTGCACTGGCTGCGCATCAATCCGTGGATCGCCGTCAGCGGACTGGCCGAATCGGCCGCCACTTTCGGCGTGGTCTATCTGATTTCCCATCTGACCCAGATGCCGCCGCTGACTTCGCTGCTGCTGGCGGCGCTGGCCATGTCCAGCTCGCCGGCTGCGGTGCTGCGGGTGATTAACGAAGCCGATAGCGCGGGGCAGGTGACGGAACGGGTGCTGCATCTGGTGGCCATCAACTGCGTGCTGGCGCTGTTCGTCTTCAAAGTGGTGGTGGGCTTCTGGGTGTTCCAGACTTCCGGCAGCCTGCCACAGGCGGTGTCGCATAGTCTGATCGAACTGGGCGGCGCGGCCGTGCTGGGCGGGCTGCTAGGCTGGCTGGTGCCGGCGCTGCTGCGCCAGCTCGGGGCTCTGGCGCGCGATGGCACGCTGGCCTTTGCCATGGGCGTGATGCTGCTGGTGCTGCTGGCCCATGCACTCGATGTCTCGCCCGTACTGGCCACGCTGACGTTCGGACTGGCCGCGCGCCACAGCCGCGTAATGCTGAGCCGCACCGAGCGCAATTTCGGCGCCATCGGCGAACTGCTGGCCGTGCTGCTGTTCGTCTTCGCCGCCACTGCGCTGGAATGGGAGCGCGTGCTGGCTGGCGCCGCACTGGGTGCCGTGCTGGTGCTGGCGCGCTTTCTCGTTAAGACCGCTGCGGTGATGCTGTTTGCCCGCGTGGGCGGCATCAGCTGGCGCAAGGGCTTGCTGACGGGCGTGGCGCTAGCGCCCATGTCGGTGTTCGTGACGCTGCTGCTGGAGCAGACGCGCTATGTGGGCATCGTGCTGGTGGATGAACTGGCCGCGCTGGCCGCCATGACACTGCTGCTGGAAGTGCTGGGCCCCGTGCTGACCCAGCGCGCGCTGATCTGGGCGCACGAAACCCCCGCCGAGGAGGAACACTGAATGCCTTTACCACCGTTTAAATCGTCCACTCCGCTCAGCATGGGGGTGGAACTGGAACTACAGTTAGTCAGCCTGTCCGACTATGACCTGACCGCCTCCAGCCCCGACCTGCTGCATCTGCTCGAGCGCAAGCCGTTTCCCGGCAATGTCACGCCGGAGATCACCGAGAGCATGATCGAGATAAACAGCGATGTGCAGCACGGCCACGATGCGCTGCTGGCGCAGCTGGAACTGGTGCGCGATACGCTGGTGCAGGCCGGCGAGCGGCTGAATATCGGCATCTGCGGCGGCGGCACTCACCCGTTCCAGAAATGGAGCGAACGGCGCATCTATGCCAAGCCCCGCTTCAAGCAGGTCTCGGCGCTGTATGGCTATCTGGCCAAGCAGTTCACCATCTTCGGCCAGCATGTGCACATCGGCTGCGCGTCGGGTGACGATGCGCTGTATCTGCTGCATGCACTGAGCCGCTACGTGCCGCACTTCATTGCGCTGTCGTCGTCGTCGCCCTTCGTGCAGGCCAGCGATACGCTGTTTAACTCGGCGCGGCTGAACTCCGTGTTTGCTTTTCCCATGAGCGGGCGCGCGCCGTTCCTGCTCGACTGGGCCAGCTTCGAGCGCGACTATTTCGCCAAGATGGAACACACGGGCGTGATCAGCAGCATGAAGGACTTCTACTGGGATATCCGCCCCAAGCCCGAATACGGCACCATCGAACTGCGCGTGTGCGATACCCCGCTGACGGTGGCGCGCGCGGCCGCACTGGCCAGCTATCTGCAGGCGCTGTGTGCCTATCTGCTGGAACGGCGCTCGGCCGCGCCGCAGGAGGACGACTATCTGGTGTATAACTACAACCGCTTTCAGGCCTGCCGCTTCGGCCTCGATGGTACGCTGGTGCATCCGCAAAGCTACGACAGCCTATCACTGCGCGAAGATATCCTGACCACGCTGCGCAGGATGGCGCCGTATGGCGCCGCACTGGGCGGCACGGCCGGACTCGAACATCTGGTGGCGGTGACCCACGAGGGCAGCGACGCCCATTACCTGCGCCAGCAGTTCGCCCGCAGCGGCAGTGCCGAAGGCATGGTGGCAGCGGCGATCGAACGCTTCCGCCACGGCTAGCGGGGGCGCTGTCTGCTGCCTGAGGGCGCTATTTGGGGTTTAATGGGCGGAGCTGGCGATGGCCGCGTTGAGCCGCTCGATGTAAGCATCGGGCGTGGCCTGATTGCACATCAGGTAGCGCTCCGCCCCATGCGGCAGATCCTTGAAGCGCAGCAGACGCAGTTTGCGGGTCTGCTCGGCAGGATGGTGTTCCATGATGAAACTGCCTTCCTCGTCCGAGACAAACATCATATCGGCCGCGCCTTTGCTGATCGACTGCACCATCTTGGCAGTGGGTGCGGTCGAGACGGCGATGACGGGATTGGTACGTGCCAGCATCTTGTCCAGTTCGCTGCCGTAGGAATAATTATCCTTGACGAGGATGCGCACATCCTTGCGCTGCATGAGTTCCTGCAGGCTGGCATCGCCCCGTTCGGCCAGACTTGCATGGGCCAGCACGGTCCAGTCGCGGTCATGGTAGATGGCACGGGTGAATTTGGCGTAATGTTCGCGCTCCGGCGTACGGAGCCAGCCCACGGCGCAACTCGGTGTCTTGCTGTCGCGCACCGTCATCAGCTGGCGGTTGGTGGGCAGGTTGAGCCAGCGCGCACTGATGCCGGCCAGCCGGAACGCACGCGTGGCCGGTGCTCCGGTCAGACCGCTGGGGCCACTCTCTGCGGCCGCCACCAGATAGGGCGGGCGTTCGCTGTACAGTACCTGCACGGTCGGTTCATGGGCGTGTGCAGCGCTGGCGAGCGTGCACAGGGTAGCGCAGACGTTGGCAAAACGGAAACGCAGCATGAGCGGCCTCATCAGGAACATCCGCAGAGAATACACTGCTATGACGATAGCGACTACTGGATTGTTGTATAGATGCCTAGATCACTTAGGCTTTGATGTCGATGAGTGAGCCTAGCATCTGATCGGCCGTGCGCAGGACTTTGGCGGAGAAATCGTATTGTTTTTCGTAGACGAGGGAATTGGTGGTTTCCTTGGTCAGATCGGTCTGGCTGGGTCCATCGATCTGCTGCAGTTGCTGGGCCTGAAACGACACGGTAACACCGCTGCCCGCCGGCTGGCTCTCGGTGAAATACGCTTGCGAAGGCTGGAAACCCTGCGTGCCTATATTCGCGATGGCATGGGCGCTATTGCCCAGCGCGCGTTCAGCAGCGTTGAGTCCGGTGACGCCGGAACTGAGCACAGCGATAGCCATGGTGTTTCTCCAAGGTAATTAGCTTCCAGTGTACACCCGTGGCGGGCTCTGTGCACGGCGCTGATGAAAAAAAAGGCAGGCTTGACGGCTGGACGACGTCTGGGTATTGTCGAACTGGAAAAAATTCTTGCTGTGGAATGATGCTGACGTTGCGATATGGTCTAGTTTTGCTGGCGCTATGGTGGATGGTCGCGGTTCGTGCCGAGCCTATCGTGGTGCATTACCCACGCGCGGAAAGTGTAGAAGACGAGCGCGGCGAATATGGCTATGCCTTGCTGAAACTGGCGTTGGCCAAGGGCGGCAACAAGTATCGGGTGGAATTATCACCTACCAGCATGCAGCAGAATCGTGCCATTGTGGAACTGCAATCCGGCGCCGGACGCATCGACGTGGTCAGCACGATGACCTCGACGGAACGGGAGAACATGCTGTTGCCAATCCGCATTCCGATGTCGCGCGGTCTGATCGGCTGGCGACTAGGTCTGTTGCGGGCTGATCACAAAGAACTGCTGGCCAATGTACGCAATATCGAAGACTTGCGCCGCTACTCAACGGGACAAGGGCATGACTGGCCCGATCTGACTATCCTGCGTCATAACGGTATCGTGGTGTTCCCAGTGACCGTGTATAGCAGTCTGTTCGGTATGCTGAATGCAGGCCGGTTTGACTGGGCTCCCCGTTCCTTGCACGAAATCTGGGCTGAGTCGCGCCGCCATCCGGAGCTTGTTGTCGATCAGCATGTCTTGCTGGTCTATCCTACGGCCGACTACTACTTCGTCAATCGCCAGAACACTGAACTGGCGGAAAACTTGCGGCAGGGGCTGGAGCTGGCACTGGCAGATGGTTCGTTCAGCCAACTGTTCTGGCGCCATTTCGGACCAGCCATCCGCCGCGCGCAACTGGACAAGCGCCTACTGATCGAACTGCCTAATCCTCTGCTACCAGCAGAGACGCCGCTGGCGCGCAAGGAGTTGTGGTTCAGTCTGAATGACTTGAAACGGCTGCGTTGAGCAGAGTTCCGCGGCAAGTATCAGAAAATTCCGATTTAAAAAGTTCCCTCAAATTCGGGGGCACACCTTTGATCTGGATCAGAGGTGCCTCGTGCATGTCACGTAGCCTTGTCACTCGCGCTGCCAACGCGGCGTGTTACTCGTCGATTCGACTTTCAGGCTCACCAACTTTTCGAGGCACATCTATGTATCCATACTCCCAATCCGTTACTCCCGCAGCAAAGACGCACATGGAAGCGCAACTGTCGTTCTTCAACGACATGTCGAAATCGCTGTTCCGTACTCTGCAACAATATAGCGATCTGAATATCCAGCTGGCCCAGACCATGCTGGAAGAAAGTACCAAGGCTGGCCAGCAGGTCATTACGTCGCATCGTCCTACGGAAGCGTTTGCTGCCGTGGCAGCGCATGCCCAGCCCGCCGCAGAAAAAGTCCGCGCCTATCAGCAGCACCTGTCGCGCATCGCCGCCGACACCCAGGTGGACCTGTCCAAAGTGGCAGAAGAACATGTGCAGGAAACCAGCCGCACGGCCAAGGCACTGGCCGATGAAGTGGCACGCGTAACGTCGGAAGAAACGGAAAAGACCATGCGCAGCCATCAGGATGCGCTGGAAAAATTCAGCGATCCGTTCACCAGTTATAACGACGGCATGCGCCAGTCGCGTGGCAGCGAAATGCGCGGCACTTCGACCATGCAGAGCGCCGGCCAGCATGGCAGCGACAGCCAGGGCAATATGCAGGGCGGCCATACGCCACAGACCGCGCAGTCGACTACGGGCGGCAGCAGCGCCCAGAGTGCGGCAAGTGCGAAACAGACGGGCGCACGCAAGGACAGCTAGGCGTATCCTGCATCGGCCGTCACAGGGGAATGGCCGCAGGCGCAGCCTGACTATTCCTCGCTGCAGCGTTCCAGCCAGCGCAAAATGCCATCGATGGTGCGGAAGTCTGCCACCGAGCGGGTGCTGATGTGGGGGGGGCGCTGCTGCAGCATGCGTGACAGCGCGGCACCGGGCCCCAGTTCCAGTGCATAGCGGATGCCTGCTTCGGCAGCGGCATCCATGCAGGCGGCCCAGCGGATAGGCGTGGCAAGCTGGCGCGCTAGCAGGTCGTTGGCGCTGGCCTGATCGCGCACGCTGATGGCGCTGATGCCGGCTAGTACCGGCGCTTGCATCATCCCGAACGGCGTCTGCTGTAGCAACGCAGCGAATGGCGCCACTGCGGTCTGCATGTAGCGCGTGTGGGACGCCACTGCCACTGGTAGATGCGTGCTGCGGCCACCGTGCAGCAGAACCGTCTGCTCGAGTGCTGCGCGCTGGCTAGCCGGACCACCGGCAATACAGCTATCTTCCCCCGTTTCGATGGCCAGTTCGTAAGCATGGGCGGGCAGCAGTGGCAGTACGCGCGCAAGCGCCATGCCGGAGATGGCCAGCAGGGTCTGATCCGGCTCGGCCTGTGCCGCCTGATCCATCATGTCTGCGCGCGCCGTCGCCAGAGCCATGCACGTGGCGGGGCTGTAGGCTCCGGCCACACCATACGCCGCCAGTTCGCCTATCGAATAGCCAGCCACCATGGCGGGGGCGGGGGCCTGTTCGCGCAGGGCTTCCCACATAGCCAGCGTAGCCGCCACGATCAGCGGCTGGGCATGGCGATTGGCATACAGATCGTCACCATGCGGTAGGGGCAGACTGTCCAGTAACGCTGCACCAGCCGGATGGCTGCGTGCCAGATCGAACATGGCAGCATGCTGGCCGCCCTGACCGGGGCATAGCAGCAAGAGGCGGCCGTTGCCACTCATGTGGCGCTGCCTTGCGATGTAAAGCCGGCAGCGGCATTGACACTAGCACCTGTACTGGCTCCGGCGTTGGCTCCAGCGCTGGCGAGCGCCTGCACCAGACAGCTCGCTGCCAGCAGATCGGCCGCGCCGCCCGGCGACAGGCGCAGACCGACAAAGTTGCGATGGCCTTCCAGTGCCAGCGCATGCCAGCGCGCATGGCGGGTGCCGCCCAGCGCCAGAAAATGCTGGGCATGCTGGCGTACCACGCGTGCACCATCGGGGCCGGCACGGTGATAGACATTGCTATCGCTGATGTGCGCCATCAGCGCATACAGCGTGTCGATGCGGGCGCAGCGCTGACTGGCGCCGCGCTGGGTCGCTGCCAGCAGTGCCGGCACACCTACTTCAAACACTGACGGCAGCCCCAGCGCACCTTCTTCGCGCGCACCGCTGACGGCATAGCGTGCCGCCACCTGCAGGCCATTACTGCGGTGCTGCTCGGCAGGCTTCACGGCTGCGTGCTGGGATAGTTCCATGCCCCAGCGGATCAGCAGCACGGCGCGCAGGCTGGCCGGTGTGCTGGCCATGCCCTGTGCGCGCGCGCGTCCGGCACTGGCGCATAGCAGTCCCAGACTGAAGATGGCGCCGCGGTGAGTGTTGATGCCACGGGTGGCGCGCAGCATGGCGCGTTCCGCTTCCATGCCCAGCTGTCGGAGCTGCGCAAACGGCGCGTCATCCCAGCCGGCCTGACAGATTTTGCGGAAGTAGTGGCGCAGCGAGAACAGGCTGCGCACGAAGGTGGCGGCATCCATATCGTCGTGGCTGCCGTTATCTACCAGCGACACCAGCCCGGGTTTAGGATAGAGACAGAGTTCGTGATACAGACTGCGTACGGCCAGTCGCGCCACCTGTGCGGCGTAGGCACGGGCGCGGGCGCGTGCCTGCATGGCGGCGCTGGCCTGCAGCGCCGCCAAGGCCAGTGCATGGCGCTGGTGCAGCGACGCGCTGGCTGCCAGCGCAGGATCGAGAGTGAGTTGGGCCATCAGGACTGCTCCAGCGTTGCCAGCAGGCTGGCGGTATCACACAGGCGCACGGTTGCGCCGGACTTTACCAGCACCTTGGCCTGCGTGCTGCACGCCAACCGCCATTCTTTCCATGCAACGGCCTGATCGTCAGGGAAGACGATTTCGCCATCAAGCGGCAGACGCTGGGCATATTCAGCCAGCAGGGCTAGCCCCAGTTCTAGCTGGCTGGCGCTGCGCGGATGGAACAGCAGATCGATATCGGAACTGGCACTCAGGTAGGGCAGGCCGGTCAGCACCTGCATGGCCAGCGAGCCATATACCTGCAGCGCGAGCGGGCGTGCAGCGCGGGCAAATTCCAGCAGCGCGTCGTGCCATGGCTGCTGTACCGTGAGCGCCAGATGCAGCGGCAGCGCCGGCTTGATGCGGGCGATGTGCGTGCGCTGCACTTTCAGGCCAATGCGTAGCTTGTTGCCGCTGACGGCATCGGGCGGCAAGGGCAGGCCGAGGCAGATCTGGTCGGCCCGCGCATCGGGCTCATGGCGCCGCACCACCAGCGGTGCCTGCTGTTGCTGCCACTGCTGCAGCGCCGGACGGTGTTCGGGCGGCGCCGCAGCCAGCACTTCTTGCCAGCCGCCTGCATCGAGCCAGACTAGCTGGTGGCGCGCCGCATGGTGGGTTCGCGGCGTAGCCGTATGGGCGCGGTCTGGCATGGTATGGCTGGCAGACATGAGCACTTCAGCGGATCTGCACATCGCCGCCATGCAGCACGGCGTTGATCACAGGCTGGGCGTAGCGGCGGCCGCCCCGTTCCAGTCCCAGTCCGCTGCGAATATCGCCGCTCACGGGTTGCGCCAGTGCGGCGCGCAGATGCGCAGCCAGATTGCCCTGCCAGATGGCGCCTAGCCCGCCCATACGCTGGTAGTTCTCCGGCCCCGGTGCGAACACGGGATTACTCTGTGCCAGTTCCAGCAGGCGTTCTTCCGGCACCTTGGTGATGCGTGCCATGGCGGGCAAACCCATCACGCGGATGGTAGCATCGGGCAGGGCGAAGCAGGCGTCGGCCATCAGGCCGCTGGTGATGAAGCCGCCCGACAGCGCCTGATCGTACACCAGACCGATGATGCGATGACCCTGACGGCGCGCCAGATCGACACATTTGCCCAGATGAGCCATGTAGCTGTTAATGCCTAGCATTTCGTCGCGATGGCGCAGGCGCTGGCCTTGCGTGTCGATCAGCATCAGGATAGGCATGCCCGGATGTTCGCGCACGATGCGCAATATGGCCTGCGCCTGTGCTAGTGCAATCTCCACGCCGATCGGGGTGTGCTCGGTGGTGCCGATCACGCCGATCTGCTGGCCTTCGAACTGGCCATAGCCACTCAGGAAGCAGTCCTGTTCGGTGATGCTGTGACCATCGGGGAACAGCGCCGCAGCGATACTTTTCCAGTCAGTTTTTGCTTGCATCTCAGGCTCCCATGCGGCACTGGCCCGCGACAGCTATGAATTGATCGATGTCCAGCATAGGCAGATTGGCCGCATCGGCAATGCCCATGGCACTCCAGATGTCGACAGGGTCGCGCAACTGGCCGTAGCGTTCGATGCGCTGCGCCAGCATTGCCTGCTCCGCTTCCAGTGCGCTCAGACTCAGTTGAACGGCCTGTTGCTGCGCGCCCGTCAGCGTGGCCATGGCCTGCGCCGCAGCAGCGCGGAAGGCGGTGATGTCGTCGGCCACGATGGTCTGGCAGTCGCCCATCAGATAGCGGTGCTTGCCGCCCGTGGTACGCCACACCAGCGCACGGTCGCGCGCATCGAATTCTTCTACCCCGCTGGCCGTCTCGATCACTTCAGGGCCGGACATGGCCAGCCGGCCTTCTTCCGACATGATCACCACATTGGCGCAGCGCGCCACGATGCCCATGCCACCGAACGCGCCATTGGCGCCGCCTACCAGCACGATCACGGGCACACCGGCCGCGCGCGCATCGAGCAGGGCACGCATCACTTCGGATACGGCGATCAGTCCCGCATTGGCTTCATGCAGACGCACGCCGCCCGATTCAACCAGCAGCACGACGGCGGTGGCCTGATCCTGTACGGCACGGCGCAGCAGGCCGACCAGTTTGGCGCCATGCACTTCGCCCACCGCGCCGCCCATGAAACCGCCTTCCTGTGCGGCCGTGTACACGGTGATGCCGTTCAGGCGCGCACGCCCCACGGCCACGCCATCGTCAAACGCCACCGGCGCATTGAGCTGGCCCAGATGGGGACTGATTATGCGTGCCGACGGTGGCAGGAATTCTTCGAAGCTGCCGGCATCGAATAGCTGCTGCAGCCGTTCGCGTGCGCTGGCTTCCTGATAGCTGACCGGGCGGCTCATGCGGCGCCTCCCAGCATGGTCTGTACCGCCTGATCCATGCGCAGGCTGACCACGGCAGGCGTGGCGCCCATATCGTTGATGGATATCCGTGCATTGGCCAGTTGCCAGCGCTGCTGGAAGTCCTGCATCACGGCCTGCCAGATGGCGCCGAAGCCGACGGCGGCAGTCTGGATTTCGATGCTGCAGGCGCCACCCAGTTCGGCTGCCTCGATCAGCACTTCCAGATTGCCCGAGCCCACCACGCCAACTAGCTGCGGCTGCGCCGTCAGCGAGCGCGTGCCCTGTTCGAATCGATAATTAAGAGTTTCCATGCCGTGCTCCTTACCAGTTGCGGAAGCGTTTGGGCGGCTGATACAGCCCGCCCGAAGCGCGCACCAGGTCTTTCATATTGCGTGCTGCCAGCAGATCACGCGTGGCCATGCGTTTGTCGATGCCGAGATCTTCGGCGCGCTGGATGATACCGCGATCGCGCAGGTTTTCCACCATGCGCTGGTCGCGCCCCAGTCCCACCGGTGTGTAGCCGGCCACACCACGAATCGCCTGTTCGCGCTCCTCGTCGCTGCGGCATAGCAGCAGGTTGGCGATGCCTTCTTCCGTCAGGATGTGGGTCACATCGTCGCCGTAGATCATCACGGGCGGGATGGCCATGTCAGCCTGTTCCATCAGCGTCCAAGCATCGAGCTTCTCGACGAAGGCTGGCTGCATGTGCTCGCGGAAGGTCTCCACCATCTGCACGACCAGCTTCTGGCCGCGCGGGATGGTGTTGCGGCCTGCGCGTGCCTGCTGGCCGGCCTTCAGCCATGCAGGGCTGGCGTGACGCCGGCCGCGCGCATCGGCACCCATGTTGGAGGCACCGCCGAAGCCGGAGATACGGCCTGCCGTGGCAGTGGACGAATTGCCCTGCAAATCGATCTGCAGCGTCGAGCCGATGAACATATCGCAGGCATAGTGGCCGGCGGCCTGACACATGGCGCGGTTGCTGCGCATGCTGCCGTCGGGGCCGATGGCAAACACGTCGGGGCGGGCGTGGATGTAGTTTTCCATGCCCAGTTCCGAACCGAAGGAATGCACCGATTTGACGAAGCCCGCTTCGATAGCAGGGATCAGAGCCGGATGGGGATTGAGTGCCCAGTGCTGGCCGATCTTGCCGCGCAGGCCCAGCGATTCGGCATAGGTAGGTAGCAGCAGTTCGATCGCTGCCGTGTCGAAGCCGATGCCGTGATTCAGCCGCTGTACGCCGTATTCGGCATAGATGCCTTTAATGGCCATCATCGCCATTAGCACCTGTATCTCGGAGATCTGCGCGGGATCACGGGTGAACAGCGGTTCGATGTAGTAGGGGCGCGGCGACTGCACGACGAAGTCCACCCAGTCGGCCGGTACGTCAACCCGCGGTAACTGATCGACGATACGATTGACCTGCACGATCACGATGCCCTGCTTGAAGGCGGTGGCTTCGACGATGGCGGGCGTGTCTTCCGTGTTCGGCCCCGTGTACAGATTGCCGTGCCGGTCGGCCGCTTCGGCTGCGATCAGGCAGACGCGTGGCGGCAGGTCGACGAAGTAGCGGCTGAACAGCTCCAGATAGGTGTGGATGGCGCCGATATTCAGCTTGCCGGCCGAAGCCAGCCGGGCCACCCGTGCTGCCTGCGGGCCGGAGAAGGAGAAGTCCAGCCGCGCCGCGATGCCGCGCTCGAACACATCGAGGTGTTCGGGCAGGGCCAGCACGGACTGCAGCATGTGCAGCTGGTTGATGCGGGTCGGGTCCAGATTCGCTAGCGCATGGCCGAGGAAATCAGCCTGCTTCTGGTTGTTCCCTTCGAGGCAGACGCGGTCACCGCATTCGAGCACGGCATGCAGCAGATCGGCGATGCGCGCCGCCGGCAGGCTTTTGCCTTCCAGCGCGCTGCCCAGCACCGTGGCGGCACGCTGCAAACGCGCCGTCCGGTTCTGCTGTAGGGTGTTCCAGTTCATTATTTTGCTCCCATGATCATGTCAGGCAGTCCGGTGGCGATGGCGGGGAAGAAGCACAGCAGTATCACTGCCACCAGCATCAGGATCAGGAAAGGGAACACGCCCCACACCACATCCTTGAGGGGAATGTCCGGTGCGATGTTCTTGATCACGAAGATGTTCAGTCCCACCGGCGGGTGGATCAGCCCCATTTCCATCACCACCGTCATGACGATGCCGAACCAGATCAGGTCAAAGCCTGCATCTTTGAGTGGCGGCAGGATGATGGGCGCCGTCATCAGGATGATGGAGACGGGCGGCAGGAAGAAGCCGAATACCACCACCATCAGCAGAATCACGGCCAGCAGCAGCCACTTGGACAGGTGCAGGCTGACCACCCATGCGGCAGCGGACTGGCTGATGTGCAGATAGCTCATCACATAGGAATAGAACAGCGACATGCCGATTATGAGCAGCAGCATGGTCGATTCCTTGATCGAAGAACTGAGGATGGGCGACAGTTCGCTCGGACGCCATACGCCGTAGATCACGGCCAGCAGCAGCATGGCCAGCAGCGCGCCCAGACCGGCCGTTTCCGATGGCGTAGCAAAGCCGCCATACAGCGCCACCATCACACCGATCAGCAGGATGATAAAGGGCAGCACGCGCGGCAGCATTTCCACTTTCTGTGCCAGCGTGAAGTGTTCGTCTTCCAGATAGGCCGATTTGGCGCCACCGTTGTTATAGACTTCCAGCGCCATGCGGTATTCCTTGCGGGCGCGGTACACGGCATAGCCGGCGAACAGCACTACCAGCAGAATGCCCGGGCCTATGCCAGCCAGGAACAAGCGGCCCAGCGACTGTTCGGCTGCCACGGCATACAGAATCATGGTGATCGATGGTGGCAGCAGAATACCCAGCGTGCCGCCGGCAGCGATGATGCCGGCCGCGAAACCGGGCGAGTAGCCGCGCTTGCGCATTTCCGGAATGCCGGCCGAACCGATCGCCGAGCAGGTGGCTGGCGAAGAGCCGGCCATGGCCGCGAACAGCGCACAGGCAAACACGTTGGCGATGCCTAGCCCGCCCGGTATCTTGTGCATCCACGTGTGGATGGCGGAATATAAATCCTTACCGGCCGGTGATTTGCCGATCGCCGCGCCTTTCAGAATAAATAGCGGTATCGACAGCAGGGTAATCGATGCCATTTCCTCGTAGACGTTCTGGGTGATGGTGTCGAGCGAAGACGGCGGCATGCAGAAGTACATGAAGCCGGTGGCCACCACGCCCAGCGCAAATGCGATAGGCAGGCCAGAAAACATGATGACAAGGGTGGCGAGTCCGTACAGCGCGCCGAGGGTCAGATCGCTCATGCGGCACGCTCCGTAACAGGTTTATTGGTGATGCGGGCCAGCGTCTGCAGCACCAGTTGCAGTGCCAGCAGGCTCATACCGAGCGCCATCATGCCGTAGGGGATCCACAGCGGCGGGGCGAAGGTGGAGGAGGTGGTCTGGCCATCCACATAGGCTTCGTGGAACAGCGCCCACGATTTCCATGCGAAGAAGCAGCAGAACAGCGCCGATACCAGATCAACCAGCAGCAAGCGGGCCGCATTGACGCGCGGCGGCAGCAGGCCGGCAATCGCTTCGATGCCGATGTGGCCGCGCTGCGACTGCACATACGCGGTGCAGAAGAAGGTCACGCCGACCAGCATGAATACCGAGGCTTCATCCTGCCAGTCGGTAGGCGCCTGAAAGAAGTAGCGCGACACCACCGAGTAGGTCAGGATCACGGCCGTCAGCACCAGCGCGATCATCGACAGCCGCATCAGGCCACGGTTGATGCTGGCTAGCAGCGCCATGGCCGCAGCAATGGCAGGGTTGTCCGGCACGGCGGCGGCGCGTGCCGGTTCCAGTTCGAAGCCGTGGCTCACAGGGTTTTCTCCGCCAGTTTCAGCAGTTTGGCGCAGTTTTCATTGCGCTCGCCATAGTCCTTCCATGCCGTGGTACGGGCAATCGCCTGCCATTTTTTCAGCGCGGCCGGGTTCAGATC
The DNA here is from genome assembly GCF_964031615.1 of Duganella fentianensis. Taxonomy (GTDB): domain Bacteria; phylum Pseudomonadota; class Gammaproteobacteria; order Burkholderiales; family Burkholderiaceae_D; genus Rugamonas; species Rugamonas fentianensis_A. Next base: position 390,364 of record NZ_CAXIQN010000020.1, on the reverse strand, counting down.
CACTACCTTGGCTTTGGCCTTGGTGTAGACGTTGGCCACTTCCACATCGTCGGCCTTGGCGGCGTTGAGGGCGAAGCTCTCCATCTCGGCGCCCACGGCCATGATGGTGGCTTGCTGTTCTTTGCTCAGGCGGTCGAACACAGCCTTCGACATCATCAGCGGTTCGAACATGAACCAGTAGGCGCCGGCGCGTCCCGTGGTCAGCGCTTTCGATACTTCTTCCAGACGGAACGAGATCAGTGAAGTGGAGGAGGTCAGTGCCGCTTCCATGGCACCGGTCTGCATCGCTGCATAGATTTCGTTGGAAGGCAGCGAAACCACGGCGGCACCGGCCGCCTTCAGAATCAGATCCATTTCGCGCGAGCCGCCACGGATCTTCATGCCCTTGGCATCTTCCGGATCGATCACTGGCTTGGTGCGCGATGCCACACCGCCCGCCTGCCAGATCCAGCTGATCAGCACGATGCCTTTCTCATTGAGGATGCGGCTCAGCTCCTTGCCCACTTCCGCATTCTTCCAGCCGTAAGCCTGCTCGTAGGAAGTCACGAGGCCGGGCATCAGGCCGATGTTCACTTCCGGTACTTCGCCGCCCGCATACGACAGCGGAACCAGCGATAGATCAAGTGCGCCCTTGCGCATGGCGGAGAACTGGGCGTTGGTTTTCATCAAAGACGAACCCGGATAGATCTCGAATTTCAGGCTGCCTTTGCTGCGCTTTTCCACTTCTGCGGCAAACATGCGGGTCAGGCGGTCACGAAAGTCGCCCTCGTTGATGGTGCCACCGGGGAACTGGTGGGAGATCTTGAGGGTGGTGTTCTGGGCCCAGGCGGGTTGCAGCAGCAGGGGGCTGACGGCCAGCGCGGCCAGCACGGAGCGGCGGCTTATCTTACTCATCTTACTCATGTTTCCTCCAAGGGGTGGGTCTATTATGCAACTCTGTTTTTTGTGTATACAAGAATATCCTGTCCAAATACATTGTCAAGAGATTTTGAACACTTATAATGAAGCTTGTTATACACAAGGTTCAAATTGCCATGACTACCCATTCCGCCACCCTGCGTGAAGAAATCGAAGAAATGATTGCCGTTGGCACGCTCAAGCCGGGCCAGCATCTGGATGAAACCGAACTGGCGGCCCGCTTTGGCGTGTCGCGCACACCGATACGCGAAACCCTGATCCAGCTCGCCTCGATGGGGCTTGTTGTTATCCGTCCACGGCGCGGCGCCATTGTGGCCGAGCTAGGGCCGCAGCAACTGGTCGAGATGTTTGAAATGATGTCGGAACTGGAAGCCACCTGCGGCCGGCTGGCGGCACGGCGCATGACGCGCGAAGAACAGCAGGCTCTGCTGGCTGCCCATCAGGACTGCATGCAGGCGATGGAAGCGGAAGAGCCGGACGTCTATTACTACAAGAACGAGCTATTCCATGAAGCTATCTATGCGGGCAGCCACAATCAGTTCCTGATCGAGCAGACCCGCGCGCTCTACCGTCGTCTGCGGCCTTACCGTCGCCTGCAGTTACGGGTGCGCGACCGGCTGTCGAATTCCTATCGCGAGCATGATGGGGTGGTGCAGGCGATTATTGAAGGCGATGGCGAGCGTGCAGCGCAATTGCTGCGCGAGCACGTGATGATACAGGGGCAGCGTTTCTCGGATCTGATGGCCTCGTTGCCGCAGTTGCAGCTGTTTGCCGCCTGAGTAGGGCGGTCCGGCGGATTTTATGCCGCCGCGCCGCGCTGCAGTTTGACGGGGCGGGCGCTGCCGCGGGCCGGCGGTAGCAGATCCTGCAGAGTCTGTTTGTCGAGCACGGCCAGAAAGGCTTCCATGGCGTCGTTGAGCGAGTGCTTGAGGATGCACTCGGGCGTGATGGCGCACGTGTCGTGGGCGCGGTCGAAGCATTCGGCCACGTAGAAATCGCTTTCCGTGCTGCGCACCACGGCGCCGATATTGATATCTTTGGGTTCTTTGGCCAGCCGCAGGCCGCCATTGCGGCCACGCACGGTTTCCACCAGCCCCGCCAGCCCTAGCTGGTAGACCACCTTCATCAGATGGTTTTTCGAAATGGCGTGGGTGTCGGCAATATCCTGTATGGTCACCAGACGATCGCGGTGCGCGCTGAGAAACAGCAGCGTGCGCAGGGAATAGTCGGTGAAGGAGGTCAGGCGCATAGACAGCTTATAGTTAGGGGAGGGTTAGAAAGATCAGCCTGCTATTTTATTACAAGCCAGCCCCATCCGGTGTTTTCGGCTGTCCGGCCTGTGCCCACACCCATGCCAGCAGGCTGACGACCAGACTCACCAGCACACCCCACGCCAGTTTCAGCGCGCTGTCGAACAGCAGCGGCGCCACCAGTCCCGACACCAGCGCGAACAGGATCATCTGGATGAAGGACTGCATGGACGACGCCAGCCCGTTATTGTTGGGGAAGTATTCCAGTGCCAGCAGCGACAGCGGCGTCATCGCCAGTGCCAGCCCGAAGGTGTAGATGAACAGCGGTGCCACAGCCCAAGGCACGCTGGCGGTGAAATAGCTGTTGTAGGCCACGTTGATCACGCCGGCCGCCAGCATCACCACGAAGCCGGCCCAGACCTGTGCCGGACGGGAGGTACGGTGGGCATATTTGCCCGACAGGGCCGAGCCGATCACCATGCCGCTAATCAGTGGGACGAACATCCATGCAAATGCCGTTTCCGGCAGGTGCAGAATATCCATCACGAAGTAGGCGGCCGAGCCGATGTACAGCGCCACGCCTGCAAAACTGGTGCCCACCGCTACCGACAGCAGCAGGAACTGGCGGTGGCAGACCACCTTCCAGTAATTGGCGGCGATCACGCCGGGGTGGAAGGGATGGCGATCTTTTTCCGCCAGACTTTCCGGCAGCATGCGCTGCACGGCGACGAACATCAGTATGCCAAAGGCGGCGAGGAACCAGAACACCGAGCGCCAGCCGAAACCTACCTGCAGCCAGCCGCCCAGCACGGGCGCGATAGCGGGGCACAGGCCGAAGATCATCATCACATGCGACATGATCTTTTGCGCGGTGGCGCCGGAGAAACGATCCTGAATAATGGCGCGCCCTACCACCGAGCCAGCACCGGCGGCCAGACCCTGCACGATGCGGCAGGCCAGCAGCACACCTATCGATGGCGCCAGCGCGCCGGCGATCGAGGCAGCGATGTAGAGCACCAGCGAGATCAGGATTACGGGACGACGTCCGAACGAGTCCGACAGAGTGCCGTAGAACAGCATCATGAAGGCGAAGCAGAACAGGAACATGCTGAGCGTCTGCTGGATCAGTAGCGGGCTGGCGTCGAGGCTACGGGCAATGGCAGGGAACGAGGGCAGATAGGTATCAATGGCCAGCGGGCCGACCATGGACAGGCCGGCCAACAGCAGTGTCAGCAGAGTATTCATGTGGGAGTAACGAGGAGTTAAGCGAGCATTTTACGCGATTTGCCGTTTTTGCATCGGCGCTGCTGTGGCCGGAGTAGAATGCAGTGATTCGATAGCAACCGTATGGCACAGAATGACGGACACGATAGATTACTGGGATGTACTGGCGCGGCTGGTGGTGGCGCTGGTATTTGGCGCCATCATCGGGCTCGATCGCAATCTGAAGGGCAAGCAGACGGGCATGAAGACGCTGGGGCTGGTGGCGCTGGGTGCAGCGCTGGTCACCATGGCCAGCATGGAGTTCGTCACGGCACCCGGCAGCTATAGCCGTGAAGCCTTGAGCCGCGCACTGCAGGGTGTCATTACCGGCATCGGTTTTCTGGGGGCCGGCGTGATTGTGCTGGACCGGAATTCCAATAAAGTGCGCGGGCTGACCACGGCCGCATCGATCTGGGTCACAGCCTGTATCGGCATCGTCTGCGGCATGGGCGGCTGGCGCATCGCTGCCATGGCATTGCTGCTGGTGTTGCTGCTGTTCGTAGTGGGGCATCCGATCGAGCGCCATCTGCACAACCGCTGGATGCGCAAGAGCGATAAAGAACGTGACGAGCTAACTCGCCATGAAGATTGAGGCAAAGCGGTGATAAATCGATGGAAGTGGCTGCTGTCGCAGCGCGGTCTGAATCTTGTGGGCGCGGTGTTTTTTCTGGTGATATCAGTTAGCACGTTCAAGCGTGATTATGAAACGCAGCAGATCGCCCGCGCTGGGCGTAGCGTGACGGGGTATGTGACGGAAAAATCCTGTCATAACCATGGGCGCGTTAGTTATCGCTATGTGGTGGACGGCAACGCCTACACGGGTACGGATAGTGCATCGGTGTGCGGTTTGCAGGACTGCACCCATGTCCAAGAGGGCGCCGAAGTGACTGTAAGCTATGCCGCGACACAGCCGGCACTGGCGAGCTGCGCCAGCATTTCCCAGCAGCGTAGCAGCGTACGCAATAGCTACTACACCATGCTGTGGTTTGGTGCTGCACTGGCGTTCAGCCTATGGCGTCAGTGGCGCAAGTGGCGCATGTCCCTGGCCGATGGAGCGGCCTGAGTTGCCGCCATCGATCCCGCTGGCGCCCGTTGGCGCCAGCCAGAACCGGCTGGAGGCCATCGATATTCTGCGCGGGCTGGCGATGCAGTACGAGCGGCTGTGCGCCACGGGCCGGCCATATTACTGGCTGCTGCGGCGCTTGCTCTTCTTGATGGTGCTGGGGCTGATCCACCTGCTGCTGATCTGGAATGGAGACATTCTGACCGAGTATGCACTGGCTGGTCTGCTGGTGCTGCCGCTGCTGCGCGCCCGTCGCAGCACGCTCGCATGGTCGGCGCTGGCGCTACTGCTGCTGTATCTGCTACTGCCTGCGCTGCTACCCGCGCTACTGCCCCTGTTGTCATCCGAACTCGGGCTGGCGCTGCAATGGCCCGATAGCATCTGGCTGGTCAATCATATCCGGCAGGCGCGGCAAGCTTATGGTGAAGGCAACTGGCTGCAGGTGCTGCAATTTAGCTGGCATGAACTGTCTGCCATAGTGCCGCTGCATGTGACTATTTTCCCCCGTACGCTAGCGCTGTTCGTGCTCGGCATGCTGGCGTGGCGTAGCCGGCTATTCACACTGGCAGCGCCACAGCGGGGCAAGCTGTTGCTGGCGGGCGTGCTGGTGCTATCTTCTTCGGCTACGGGCTGGGACTGTTTGGCTGGCTATCGCCCGCGCCAGCTGCGCTTTTGGGGCTGCTTGTGTATGCGGGACAGCTGGTGTTAAGCCAGTACTGGTTGCGCCATTTCCGTTTCGGACCTATCGAATGGTGTTGGCGGAGTTGGATGTATGGTCAGCGTCAGCCCATGCGTCGGCCGGCGCACAGTGTCGTATGATCGATTTTTTCGATAATAAAACGGTAAATTTTGCGTTTTACATTCAAGAAACTCGCAAGCATAATCGTCAGCACTCGAAGATATTCACTGGCCAGCTTTCCTGTCCGGTCGAGTTCTGACTAATTGTTGCTCTAACTGGAGTTTCCCATGAAAAAAATCCTTGCTCTGCTGATCGCTGCAGGCGTTTCGCTGTCCGCTGCTGCGGCACCGGAAGCCTTCACTTCCGACGTTAACCACACCTTTGCCCGCTTCGAATACAGCCACTTCGGCTATTCGACGCAGCAAAGCCGTTTCAACGCCACCAGCGCCAAAATCGTGCTGGATCGTGCTGCCAAGACGGGTTCGGTGGAAGCGGTGATCGACACCAAATCGGTCGATACCGGCTCGAAACTGTTCGATAGCCACATTCAGGGCGAAGATTTCCTCGATACCGCCAAGTTCCCGACCATTACCTACAAGTCGACCAAGTTCAACTTCAATGGCGATAAACTGGCCACCATCGACGGTAACCTGACCATCAAAGGCATCACCAAGCCAGTCACCCTGACCGTGACCCACATGCAGTGCATGGATCACCCGATGATGAAGAAACTGGCTTGCGGCGCCAACGCCACGGCCACCATCAAGCGTACCGAATTCAACGCCGGTAAATACGCGCCTTACGTGGGTGACGATGTGACGCTGAGCTTCGCTGTCGAAGCCATCAAGGACTGATTACACCAGTTGTAATCCGCCCAGCAGCGCACCTGCAGCCAGCAGCCATAGCAGATGGATGCGGGTGCGCCAGATCAGCAACCCTGCCACCGCGGACAGGGTCCACAGCGGCCAGTCCTGCTGCCAGTCGCGATGCGCGCTGCCGAGGATGATGCCGACCGAAACCATCAGCCCGACCACGACCGGCGCCATGCCTTGCTTGAAGGCGCGTACGCCCAGCAGTTCGCGGTTTTCATGGCCCCAGCGCGCGGCCAGATAGGTCAGCGTAGTCGAGGGAATCAGTATGCCCAGCATGGTCACTGCCACACCGGCAAATGCGGCCAGATAGCTGCCCGTGTTGAGTCCCACTTTCCAGCCCATCAGCGCCACAAATAGCACATTCGGCCCCGGAGCCGCCTGCGCGATGGCGATTGCGTCATTGAACTGGGCTTGCGTGAGCCAGTGATGTTCTTCCACCAGAAAACGGTGCATTTCCGAGGTGGTGGAGATGGCGCCGCCAATCGACATCAGCGAGAGCAGCAGGTAGTGGCCAAACAGGTTGAGCCAGTCGCCCAGCGTGAGGACCAGATGCAGCGGTGCTTCGCTCATGCCCGCCCCCGTTGCAGTGCGCGGTAGGTGCAGGTAACGCCTATGCTGCCCAGACTGAGCAGGGTGTAGGCCAGCGGCAGGTGCAGCAGCACCACGAAAATCACGCAGAATACGGCCAGCACGGCCGAGATCCACCAGCGTAATGGGTGCTTGCGTAGCGACGACGCCAGCTTCAGGCCGGTGGCAGCGATCATGCCGGCCGAAACCGCGGCCATGCCACGCAGGGCACCGGTCACGGCGGCGACATCGGCAAACTGGGCGTGCAGCACGGCCAGCGCCAGTACCACCATCAGCGGCACGGCCAGCATGCCCGCCAGTGCGGTCAGCGCGCCGCGCAGACCGAAGTAGCGACCGCCTATCATCAGTGCCAGATTGACTACGTTGGGGCCCGGCATGATTTGGGCGACGGCCCATTCTTCGATGAATTCTTCTTTCGTAAGCCAGCGTTTACGTTCCACCAGTTCGCGCTGGACTACCGCCAGTACGCCGCCAAAGCCTTGCAGCGCCAGCAGGGTGAAGGAAACGAAGAGATCGAGCAGGGAGGAGGGTTGCGGGTGGTCGGGAAGGCGGGTCATGCGGCATTATCGCGCCGCTCTTTCCCTGTGTCTATGTCGGTTTCCACGCATGAATAGTATATTTTCCGCCGATACGAGGCTGACATTGACTTTTGTCGCGGCTGGTTAATAATCCCGTAGCATCTGTTTGCGATCATACGGTTTTTCGACTTCCAACCGCCCTCGGGACGACTATGAACCAGACTGTTTCCACCCACCTGATCCAGCCGCGCCGCAATGCGCTCGTGAGTGCCGCAGTGGATCGGGGCATTGAAGTGCAGCGCAGCTTCAATACCCTGTGCGCGATCGAATATATGAAGTCGCACAACATTCCCGCCGAAGTCATCGAGCGGGTGCTGCTAGAGCCGGAATTGCGCCGCAAACTGGCACAGCTAGCAGGTTTTTGATGTTTACTTATACACAAAGCATGTTAGCAAGAATTTTTTTCAAATAAATTCGGGTGATAATCTGTGAGATTTTAAGTCATTGATTATTAAGGAGTTTATTTTTGCCTGATTGATGGGCAGTTTGTTGAAAGCCGCATGGTTACAGGCTTTGTGGGCTGTCAAGAGGGGCTTTTCCACATAGATATCCACAGCCTCTGTGGATATCAAGAAAAGTGCTTTAACAATCCTACACTTAAGTGAAACTTAAGCGCTGGTGGGCTGTTTGGCGGCGGCTAGCAACTGGCGCGCCATCTCCAGTTCGGCACGTAGTTGCAGGGTCTGCTGGTGGGCTTGCTGCAGCCCTTCGTAGGCCCGCAGCGAAGCGATTACGGTGGTGAACAGCTTGCGCGTGGTGAGGTCGGTTTTGCACCAGAAATCGTTGATGTCGTAATCGAGAATGATGCTATGTTCCAGCGCCTGACCGGGCTGGCCTGTACGCAGCACGATGCGCACCAGCTGGTTATGCAGGGTTTCGCGGATCTGGCGTGCCACGATCAGGCCGGCATCGCTGGTTTCCATGATTACATCGAGCAGCACCAGCGCCACGTCGGGGTTGTCGGCCAGTACGGTCAGTGCTTCGTCACCGCTGTAGGCATGCAGGAAGCTCAGGCGGCGCCCCTGGAAGCACACATTGCTGAGTGAGAATTTGGTGACGACGTGCACATCCACATCGTCATCGACGATGAGTATGCGCCATGGTGGCGGACCGGCCGGTGCCTCGGGTTTGCTGGCCAGAGCCGTTTCTGCACCGGGTACCGCTTCGTCCTCTATGATCCAGTCAGTGTCTTCGTCGTTGTGATTCATGCATCAATCCCACGGTGAGTCGAAGAAAGAATAGCGGTTGTAAGGCTCACACTATTCCTTGCCGCAAAGTTTGTCAAAGATTTCGCGCGTCCGGTAAAGCCACTGTCTCGCGCATTATACCGGCGGGGCAAAAAAATATTTTCCGGGTTCCGTAGCGAGCCCGTTTACTTAACGACTGCCAGCGCTAAGTACTTGATTTTATGAGGTGAAAAAAATGCTCGAAGAATGGGCAATTTGTTCTGCGCCGCGTCGTTACAGGCGTTCTCTGCTGTCAAGTGGGGCTTATTCACAAGCTTATCCACAGTTGATGTGGATATCTGTAAAAAGCCCTTATCTGCCGCCCCTTTAGCGTATAAAGGTCAGGTAGTTTGTCACGCGGTGCGGGTTTTTAGCTGTTCTAGCTGGGTCAGAAAACGCTCGCAGGCCAGTGCCGGTTCCCATGGTTCCCATGCAACACCGCCGTAGATCGCCACCAGTGGATCGTGTTCCAGTGGCTGGCTGCGGATCTGCAGGGTACGTCGCACTTCCGCTGCCGACCAGCCCACCACATGCACAGCCTCGCTGGCAGCCGCCAGATGGTCGGCCCGCTTGTGCGCCGCATAGTCACGCTGGTTCCAGCGCGGCAGGCCGTAGCGCAGGAACACGGCCTGTTCCAGTCGCTGGCTGAGTGCCTTGAAGCCCTCGCCCAGAAACGGTTTGAGGGGGGAGATGCAGTCGAAGCCCAGCAAGCCTTCCTCGGCATCGTGTAGCAGTTCGCGCAGCGCCTGCAGCGGCGCCAGCGGGGTGCCGCGCGCCAGACTGTCGGCGGCGCGCAGATGCATCACGCTGAGCGAATGCTGGGCTACGGAGAGGGGACGGCGCCATGCCGAATGACCGCCCCAGCGATAGGTACGGGCCAGACCTAGCGCCAGATCGCTGTCGTCCCAGTCGAACGGGGTAGGATCAAGCAGATCGAGGCGGCGGGCGGATGGCATCCTGACCCAGGCGCGTGCTTCCATGATGTTTCCTGTTTTGAAAAAAAACTGTAGAGAGTGGCAATTTAGCCTCGCACTGTGACTACCTTGAGCTTTCAACCTGAAACAGGAAGGCATACGACCATCGTACAACTAATTGCTGTATCAGGTGTCAGTGGCTATCCACAGCCGATTGCGGGCGAGCCGGCTTTCTGAGCGGCTCAGGCGTGGCATGGGCCAGATCGGCGCAGGCCTGTTCCAGCGCCAGCGTGACGGCTGGCAGGTGGGCCCGCGTGGCCGGCAGGTCGCCGCTGATAGCGGCTTCTTCCATCGCCGTGCACAGGCCATGTAGCTGGCTGTCGCTCAGGTAGCTGGCACTGCCTTTCAGGGCGTGGATGGCGGCAGCGGCCATGGCGGCGTTGCCTGCTTCCAGTGCCGAGCTGGCCGCTTCCAGGCGGCGTGGCGCTTCTTCCAGGAAGGCCAGGGTGATGCGCTGCATGTGGCTGGGCGACATGCCGGACAGGGGCTCGATACGGATGGCGCCATCCTTGCCGGCCGCAGGTGGGCTGGTAGCAGCCTGCTGTGGCGCCGCCGGCGCGACGCCGAACTGGGCATCCAGCGCTTCGGCACTGGTGGCGACACGGTAGCTGTGCTGGCCCAGTGCCAGCGGCCTGCCGCGGCTCAGGTGGCGCGCAATGATCTGTTCGATCTGCTCGTACAGCAGTTGCTCGTCCACCGGTTTGCTGAGGAAACCATCCATGCCCACGGCCAGATAGCGCTGACGGTCATGGTCACTGGCATTGGCCGTGAGGGCGATAATGGGTACGCCGGCATCGAGCACCTGATAGTCATCGCTGCCGCCGATGCGTATCAGGCGCGCCGCCTGTTCGCCATCCATCATCGGCATGCGGCCATCCATCAGTACCAGATCGTACTGGCTGTTACTCAGTGCATGCAGGGCCTGCAGGCCATTTTCCACCATGCGCACTTCATGCCCCATGTTTTCCAGCAGGGTGCTGACGATGATCTGGTTGGTGCGTACATCTTCCGCGCACAGGATGCGCAGGCGGTAGCTATGGCGCTCGCTTCGCGGCAGGCGCGTGGTAGGTGCCAGCGGTGCATCGCCCAGCGCCATCGGCAGGGTAAAGCTGAAGGTGGAACCCACGCCCAGCTGGCTCTGAACGGCGATCGAGCCACCCATCAGTTCCACCAGTTCCTTGCAGATGGCCAGACCCAGCCCCGTGCCGCCGTAGCGGCGCGTGGTGGACTGGTCGGCCTGCTCGAATTTCTGGAACAGGCGCGGCAGCGCGGCCGCAGGAATACCGGGACCCGTATCGCTGACATCGAAGCTGATGCTGTGCTGGCCCGCCTGCAGCAGCATGGTGGACACTTGCAGCCGCACTTCGCCGCGGTCGGTGAATTTGATGGCATTGCCCAGCAGGTTGAGCAGAATCTGGCGCAGACGGGTCGGATCGCCCCGTACATAGCGCGGCAGATCAAGCGCCAGTTCGGTGCGCAGCAGCAGGCTCTTGGCATCGGCCTGGGTCTGCAGGATGCCAACGGCGTCGTCAACCAGTTCCATCAGATCGAAATCGACCGATTCGATCGAAAGGCGGCCCGCATCGATTTTGGAAAAGTCCAGAATGTCGTTCAGGATGGCCAGCAGCGATTCGCTGTTCTGCAGACCGATGCGCAGGTATTCTTCGGTGCGGCCCTGCACGGCCTGATCGCGCATGGCGAACTTGATCATGCCGATCACACCGGCCAGCGGGGTGCGGATATCGTGGCTCATGGCCGACAGAAAATCGATGCGGTGGCGGCTCACCACTTCCGCATGTTCCTTGGCTTCACTCAGCTGGGCGGTGCGTTCATGCACGCGCTGCTCCAGTGTATTGCGCAGCAGGCGGATCTGGTCAGCCAGCGCAAACGCCAGCAACACCCCATCGAGTGTGCCGCCCAGCAGGGTGAATAGCTGGGCGTTGCTGACCACGGCGGGGATCAGGCCCACATTGGCAGGCAGGATCAGCAGGCCGGGCACCATCAGGGCGACAAAACCCAGTACGAAAAAGCGCGCCGGATAGTAACCGCGGCGCCATACCACGATGCCGCTGATCAGGGCCAGCGTCATCCAGATGGTGATGACGATGGTGGCGATGGTGTGGGCGTAGCTGAGCGCGAAGAAGCAGGTGGGCAGCGTCAGCAACGGCAGGATCAGATTTATGCGGCTGAGACGGTATAGTCTGGGCGCATAGTCCTGCAGGCGCAAAAAACTGGTGTAGAACAGTGTACTCAGTACCGGCAGCAGGAAGAAGGGCACGTAATGCCAGTGCAGATTGTGCCAGTCGAACAGGTCGGCCGAGAGGTGGAAGGTCATGCCCCACGCCAGCGCATAGCACAGTACATACAGCGAGTAGTACAGCGAGGAGCGGTCGCGCGTGATGGAATAGATGAAGAAATTGAACACGGTGAGCGCCAGCAGGGCGCCGATGGAACCGATGATCAGCACATTTTCCGTCGCCACCAGTTGCTGGTACTGGGCTCGTGGCAGCACCGACATGACGGGCGTGCGGGCAAAATAAGGGCTGGAGAAGCGGATCAGGATCTGGTAGCGCTGGCCCGGCAGCAGATCCATATCGCGGCCATAGTGCAGCAGGTAGGCGTGGGGCTGGCGATAGCCGGTCAGCATCTGACGCACGCTGCCATCAGGGCCATACAGCTGGATATCCACCAGATCGATCAGGGTGTCGTTGGGATCGATCACCCATGCTGCCTGCTGGCTGTCGTTGCGTACTTCTGCCACCAGCCAGTAGTGTCCGCCCAGCAGATCGACCTTTTCGGCCGGTTTCAGCTGGCTGACGAACTGGGGCAGGCTGGCCGCATCGACCGGGAAGGGCTGGCCTTCGTCGCTGTAAAGGCGGGCATGCTGAAGTAGATCGATGCTGCTGTTGTTCAGGCCTATCGGGCCATCCCCTATCTGTGCCTGCGCAGGCGCCATGAAGGTGCTTGCACATAGCCAGAGCGCCAGCCCAAGCATCCATCTGCGCAATGGCGCTGCGCCCGAGCGTGCCTGCGCACCGGATAGGCCGGAGATCAGTTGCTGCAGGAGGCGACGCGCAAATCTCATAGAGGGGCGTAAAAGCGACGGCAGTCGGGTTGGCAAGGAGAGTGCATTTTAAACGAGAACTTAGTGCCTGAAAGTAAAAATTGATCTTTGGCACAATGGCACTGTCGTTTCAACGCAGGTAAGATGGCGTTTTTTCGCGCAGGAAAGCCAGAATGCTTATTTCACCTGAACAGTTGGTTGGATTTCTCACGGCTGCCATGCTGATTACCGTCTCGCCGGGACCGGATAATCTGATGGTGCTCAGTGTCGGCATGTCGCGCGGACGGCGTCAGGGCATGGCGTTCGGACTGGGTTGCGCGCTCGGCTGTCTGAGCCACACTGTGCTGGCCACGCTGGGTGTCAGCGCGTTGATCAAGGCGTCACCGCTGGCTTTCGGTGCGCTCAAGCTGCTGGGTGGCGGCTATCTGGTCTGGCTGGGCATCGGTGCGCTGCGCAGCCGTGGCGGTGCGCGGGTGGAGGGGGCGGGCCTGCCGGAAGAATCTCTGGTGCGGCTGTTCTGCAAAGGCTTGCTGGCCAATGCCATCAACCCCAAAGTGGTGCTGTTCTTCCTGTCTTTCCTGCCCCAGTTCGTGCTGGCTGAGCGGGGCGATGCCAGCTGGCAGACGGCCCAGCTGGGGATACTTTTCACCCTGCAGGGCGTGCTGGTATTCGGTCTGCTCGGCTATTTTTCCGGCGCGGTGGGTGGCTGGATCAACCGCCATCCGGGTGCAGGCCAGTGGATGGACCGCATTGCCGGGGCGATTTTTGTCGGGCTGGGATTGAAATTGCTGGTTAGCCGATGAGCTGGAAGATAAACGTTGGTTTGTCATCACCCTGTCACGTTGAGCAGCGATACTGTCTCTGCTCTTTCAAGTCTCTCCCGATTTGAAATTTTCTTTGGCCCGCGCTCATCCGCGGGCTTTTTTTTTAGTGCGCCAGCAGGCGGTAATGCAGTTCCAGCTGGTCCTGCACGGCCAGTGCGCCGCCCATCACGGCAAACGGGGTAATGCCGTAGTCGCTCTGCAGGATGGTAAAACTGCCTTCGGCGCGCAGGCTGCGGCCATCGCTCTGGATCTTGGCGGGTAGTTGCATGCGGCGCGTTACGCCATGTAGCGTCAGGCTCAGTTGCAGGCTCTGGCCGTCGGCACTGCGTTCGGCTTCCAGCACTACCAGTGGATAGCGCGCCGCATCGAGCACGCGGTTCAGCATATTCTGCCGTGTGCCGGCCACGGCATCTGCCGAGGGCTGGGGGCTGAGGCCGGCGGCCAGCCGCAGTTCGGGTGGATCGACCAGCATTTCGTCGAGCCGGAACTGCAGGCTGGCGCGGTTGTGCTGCTGATCGATGCTACCGCGCAGATTCTTCACCCGTATCAGGTGGTCATGGCCCAGTCGTGCCAGCAGCCCGCCGCGTCGCACGATCACGGTGATCTGGCTGGCCCCATCATCGAATTGCAGCAGCGGCAAAGGGGCTGGGGCACTGGCAGTTGCCGTGGCCTGCGCTGGCGCCGACGCTGCAGCCACAGTGGCAGCCGTGGGCTGCTGGGTGCTGCTAGCGTTGCCGCGCGGTGCAGAATCGGCGGTGCCGGCGTGAGAGGGTTGCGCCGGCACAGGGCTGCAGGCCTGCAGCACCATGCCGCAGCATAGCAGTAGGGCGATGGCGCGCACGGACTGGCGCGGGCAGGCTAAAACATGTATTTTTGTCATTGCTGGAAGGCGTCACGGCGGCGTCACAAAGCTTGATTATGATGCGTTTCGCTGATTCCAGCATGTGCCAGTTGCTCGCCGCACCCAAGCCGGTGCGGGATACCACGGTGCATGACTCGGCAGGCTGGCCGGTGGCCTGAAGCACCGGCACCATCATTCTGTCCTGAACAGGCACGAGCAGTTCGGGAAAATTAATCTAGCTTAATCATCCCCTAAGCCTAGTCAGACGGAAGGCTGGCAAAGTAACACCTGTAGCGCGCGGCCTGAGCCCCGCGCCCGGTTGCCGGACCCGCAAGCCCGGCACAGTTACCGTCCAGGCGGCACGCTAGCCGCCAGACTTCCGACATCCCCACGCCTTCGAGCGTTTTACAACCAGCATCATCACGCGATGACGCTGGTTTTTTTTTGCCTCGGTGGAGCTGACTTACTGGTGCTTGGCCAGCCAGGCTTCGATTTCCGGCAGGCGGGTCTGGCGCACCTTGATGCGGTACTGGATGGCGGCGATGGCCATATTGGTGTCGCCTTGCGCTTCCGGTGCCAGATATTTGGCGGCATAGGCGCGCAGCTTATCGATCATGGCGGGATCGGACGAACGGCCACCGAGACGGGCGAAGTAGCGGCTACGCGCGCTGGCATCGACTTTCTGCTCGAACGCGCTGTAGTGCGCCAGTGCGTAGTCATAGGCCAGATCGGGATGGTTGCCCGATACGTGACCGACAATCGCGGCACTGGTGGTCACACCACCTTCATCGGTCAGCGCCAGTTCCAGCGCGCGCTGGGCCAGCTGGCTATCTTTGGCGGCGCCCAGCAGACCATACAGCTCGGCCTTGATCATCGGCGTGGTTTCTTCCCGCGCTGCCTTGTGCAACTGCTCCCACGTGGCGGCATCGGCATTTTCGGCCAGCACACCAAGGATAGGGCGGCGCAGTTCGGCCGGCAGGGCGCGTGCATCGTTGCCGACGGCCGCAAAGCGGCGCCGTGCTTCAGCACTCACGCCTTCATCGCCCATGGCGCCCAGCGCTACCACCAGTGTCTCGCGCAGATTGGCCTGTGCCGCACTTTCGCCCGCGCGTGCCTGCCAGCCGACGTGGGCCAGCACGGGGGCCAGCCGCTGGCGGCCATACTTGTCCAGCATGGCTTGCTGGGCCGGCATGCCTTCGTATAGCGCATGCAGATTGAGCAGGGTGCCGGCAATGCTGTTCCACACTTGCGGCGCAGCGTCGACGGCAGTACTGCTGGCCAGATCGAGTGCGCTGCTGGCCGGCATCAGACCGGCCATGCCCAGTGCACGGGTATCGCCCAGTATGCCCAGCTGGTCGATGGTCGGCAGCTGGCCGAACTGGCTGGCCAGCTTGGCGAAAGCTGCCGGTGCATACAGCGTACGGTAGTAGCCGGTCTGGCCGGCATTCACGACCACCGCGCCGCAGCCGGGCAGGTTGACGCTGGCCTTGCCACCCGTGACCAGCGTACGGACTGGCTGGCCGCCAACGGTCTGGGCGATGACCGGTACACGCCAGCGCAGGGCTTTTTTATTTGGCTGGTCTTTGCTGAATTCATCCTGAGTCAGGGTAACGCGGGTCTGGCCCTTGCTGCAGCTGGCGGCGTCCACACGGATCATCGGCACGCCCGGTTGCAGGGTGAAATCGTGGGCGATCGCCGATACCGGCTTGTGCGCTGCCTGTTCTACTGCGCGCCACAGATCATCCGAAACGGTATTGCTGTACTTATGCTTGGCCATGTACTGGCGCACGCCGGCGCGCCATGCCTGTTCGCCCACATAGTCCTCCAGCATGCGGATCACGGCTTCACCTTTCTGGTAGGTGATGCTGTCGAAGGCCTGACTAGCCTGTTCCACCGTGGCGATCTTCTGTACCACCGGATGGGTGGTGGCCAGCGCATCCTGCCCCATGGCCTGCTCGCGCGTATCGACCGCGCGCAGCGACCATTGCCATTCCGGATGCAGGCGGTCGGTGGTGCGCGATTCCATCCACGAGGCGAAGCCTTCGTTCAGCCACAGGTCGTCCCACCATGCCATGGTGACCAGATCACCGAACCACTGGTGCGCCATTTCATGGGCGGCGACGAGGAAGGAAGTCTGCTGGTCGTCCTGCGTGGCGATGCGCGGGTCGAGCAGGATGGCGTTTTCAAAGGTGAAGATGGCGCCCCAGTTTTCCATCGCACTGAAGGACTGGCTGCGACCCGGCGCGCCGATGTTATCGAGTTTCGGCAGCGGATATTTGACGCCGAAGTAATCGTTGTACTCTTTTAGTACTGCGACCGAGGAATCGAGCGCGAACTGGCCCTGGCTGGCCATGCCTTTCTGGGTGATCACGCCCAGTTCCGTCCCTTCGGCGACTTTGCTGATGCGGTCGAATTCGCCCATGGCGAAGAACAGCAGGTAGGTGGACATTTTCGGCGAGGCGGCAAAGCGCACCAGCTGGCGGCCATCGGCCAGTGTGCTGGTGCTGCTGACCGGCATATTCGACACGGCCATCTGGCCGGCCGGGATGGTGGCTTCCAGCGCAAACGTGGCTTTGTAGTTAGGTTCATCCCACGACGGGATCATGGCGCGCGCATCGGAGTTCTCGAACTGGGTGTAGAGTGCGCGCTTTTTGGCGCCGCCGTTTTCATAGTCGAGCGCAAACAGGCCGCTGGCCTGGGTGTTGATCTTGCCGTCGTAATCGAGTTTAAGCTGGTAGCCGCCTTTGGTCAGCAGGCGGGGGAAGTGCAGGGTGACGGTCTGTTTCTGTGCATCGACACTGATTTTGTCTGCCGCGAGGCCAGTCTGGCCGCCGGCCGCGCTAATGGCGGCGCCACGGAAGCTCAGGTCGGCCGCATGCAGCGTCAGGCTGTCGCTGGCTTCCAGCATATTCAGCGTGATGGTGACGCTGCCACTGAAGCTGCGCTGGGCGGCATCCGGTACCAGCGATACGGCGTAGTGGCTGGGCACAGCGTGGCGCGGTAACTGGCTAGTGACGATGGCGGGTTTGCTGGCGCTGGCAGGTGCGCGGGCGGCGGCGAGTGCGCCGGCGGGCAGCGTGGCGCCCAGAGCCAGCATGGCGGCGAGCGAAATCAGAGTGCGTTGCATGGGGATCCTTGTGGAGAGTGAGCCGGTGGGCTGACGAATGGTCCGGTGGGCTTCGTGAGCCTAGCGGCAATCTAAGTGCATCTGGTCATAATGTCAATCTTTTGCACCGCAGCTGTTCACACCGGACGACAGCGCCAGCATCATTTCGCCCAATCCGGCGTATCATGCGCTACGCGGCCAGCCTTGCCGTGATCCGACTGAAGGGAGTGTTAGATGAAACTGTATTCCGCGCCGCGCGCCCCGAATCCGCGCCGGGTGGCCATGTTCCTCGCCGAGAAAGGTATAGCGGTGGAACTGCTGTCGTTCGATCTGCTGCAGGGCCAGCAGCGCAGCGCCGACTTCCTGCAGAAAAATCCGTTCGGACGGGTGCCGGCGCTGGAGCTCGATGATGGGCGCATACTGACCGAGACCCGCGCCATCTGCAGCTGGCTGGAAGGTCGGGTGCCGGAGCCGAATCTGATGGGCGAGGGTTATGACGAACATGCGTTCATCGAAATGGCGGATCGCCGCGTCGAACTGCATCTGCTCAGTACCATTGCCGATTGTGCGCGCCATACCCACCCTGTGCTGGCGCCGCTGGAACAGCCGCAGTTTGCCGATTTCGGTCGTGCCCAGGGCGAAAAGATGCGCCACACGGCACGCTGGCTGGACCAGCAACTGGCGCAGCAGCCCTATATAGCGGGGCAGCGTTTCACCATCGCCGACATCACCGCGTTCTGTGCACTGGAGTTTGGTCGCGGCATGTTGAAATTCCGGCCCGCCGACGAAGCCATGCCGCACCTGCAGGAGTGGCGCGACCGGATTGCTGCCCGTCCGAGCGCACAGGCAGCGTATTAAACGCTGCAAGCACTGAAGCATGTTCAGGGATGCCAATGCGCGTGCGGCAGCACGCAGCCAGCGCCTGCTGATCTGGCTGGGCGGCGTCGGACTGGCCAGTCTGATCGGGGCGGGTCTGTATGGTTCGGCGGCCAGCACGGTCGATGCGAATGCAGCGCTGCGCTTCGATAATCTGGCGCGCAATACCCAGTACAGCATTGCCGCCCGCATCAAATCGTATTCCGACATTACGCGCGGGCTGGTGGCGCTGTTCCAGACGGCGCCGCAGATCAGCCGCCTGCAGTTCCACCAGTACGTGGACAGTCTGGCGATCGCGCGCCATTTTCCCGCTATCGAAACCCTGAACTGGGCGCCGCTGGTGAGTGATAGCCAGCGCGCCAGTTTTGTGGCGGCCGTGCGTAGCGATGCCAGCCTCGATGAGCGCGCTTATCCCGCCTTCGAGATCCGGCCAGCGGGCCAGCGCGCGCAGTACATGCCGCTGACCTATCTGGAACCGCCCCTGATTCTGCAGGAAAAAATGGGCGTCGATGTGATGGCCGATCCGGCCGTGGCACGGGTGCTGATGGCGGCGCGCGACAGCGGGCAGGTGATGGCCTCCGGTCAGCCGGTAATGGTGCAGCATCCGCTGCCCCATATCGGCATGGGCATACGGCTGCCCGTGTACCGCTCCGGCATGGCGCTGACCGATGTGGCGCAGCGCCGCGCTGCCTATCTGGGTTCGGTGGGCGTGGGTTTCAGCATTCCCCGCCTGCTGCAGGGTGCCATCGATGAAATGGCGGTGCGCCAGCTGCATCTGGTGCTGTACGCCGATGCCAGCCGCGAGGTGGACCAGCGGCGGCTGGAGCTGGAACTGGCCGATCATGTGCTGTTTAATGACGACGGCAGTCTGCAGGCGCGGCGTGATCTGCTGGCGCAGCGCGAAGACTATTTTGTCTCAGTGCTACCAATCGACTTCCATGGCAGCCTGTGGAAGGCGCAGTTTTTCGTGCGCAAAGACCAGCTGCTGACGCCGTTCGACCGCGCCTTGCCGTGGGTGGCGGGGGTAACTGGCTTTGCCGGCAGTGCGCTGCTGTATAGCTATGTGCTGGTGCTGTATTCCTCGCGCCGGCGCGCCATCAAGCAGCGTTTGCTGCTTGATACCGTGCTGGATAATGTCGATGCCCATGTATATATGAAAGATGCCCGGCGCCGCTTCATCTATGTCAATGCACGCATGGCCGGTGCCATGGGCATGACGGCCGACCAGATGATAGGCAAGACCGACCGCGAACTGATGCCGGCCGGCGTGGCCGACGAAGCGTGGGAGCAGGAGCGGCAGGTGTTTGCCGACCGCCATACCCGCACGGGCGAAGTGCATCAGGTGGACGCCGATGGCGGCGCCCATTACCGCTGGACCATCAAGGCGCCCGTGGTGATAGACCGTAGCGTAACGGCGGTGATCGGTTTGTCGACCGATGTGACGCAACTGCATGAACTCAAGCAGAAGGCCGATACGGCGAATCAGGCCAAGAGCGAATTTTTGTCGAATATGAGCCATGAAATCCGCACGCCGATGAACAGTATCATCGGTATGGCCCATCTGGCGCTGAAATCTGTCAGCGATCCGAAACAGCGCGATTATCTGGAGAAGATCTTCCATTCGGGGCGTCACCTGCTGGGCATCATCAACGACATACTGGATTTCTCCAAGATCGAAGCGGGCAAGATGGAGCTGGAAGTGCTGGACTTCGCGCTCGATGCGCTGCTCGATAACGTCGTCAGTCAGCTAGGCGAAAGCGCGGCAGCGCGCGGGCTCAAGCTGGAAATTGCCGTGGCCGACGGCATGCCGCGCCAGTTGCGCGGCGACCCGCTACGGCTGGAACAGGTGCTGCTGAATTTCACCAGCAATGCCATCAAGTTTTCCGAGCAGGGCACGGTGCAGATCCGCGCCAGCCTGCAGGGCATGTGTGAAGGCATGCTGGAGGTCCGTTTCGAAGTGGCCGATCAGGGCATAGGCATGACGCCGCAGCAGCTGGAACAGCTATTCCAGTCCTTCCATCAGGCCGATACCTCGACCACGCGGCGCTACGGTGGTACGGGGCTGGGCCTGGTCATCAGCAAGCAGCTGGCGGAACTGATGGGAGGCAGCGTGGGGGTGGATAGCCGCGCCGGTGCCGGCAGTACTTTCTGGTTCACGGCACAACTGGCCTGTGCCAGCAGCCTGCTGCAGCATAGCGGAGATACGCTGCAGGCCGAAGTGCTGGACAGCATACGGGGCAGCGCCGTCCTGCTGGTGGAGGACAATGTGTTCAGCCAGCAGGTAGGGCGTGAACTGCTGGAAGAAGCCGGTGCCACCGTGTGCGTGGCGAATAACGGCAAGGAAGCCATCGACCTGCTGCTCAAGGAGCGTTTCGATTGCGTGCTGATGGATGTGCAGATGCCGGTGATGGATGGCTATGAAGCCACGCGGCTGATCCGCGCCCATCCCAAACTGGCCGGCAGCCTGATTATCGCCATGACGGCCAATGCCGGCATGGCCGATCAGGAGCGCTGTCTGGTGGCCGGCATGGATGCGTTCATCTCCAAACCGGTTGCGCCTACGCTGCTGTTCAATACGCTGGCGCGCTGGATGCGCCAGCGTGCTATCGCTGCACAGGCGCCGTTGGCGGCCTCCTACTATGCGCTGCCGGCCAGCCCGCTGGCACCGGCCCAGCCGGTGGCAAATGATGAAGTGCTGGCCCAGCCTATGTTCGATCTGACCGTACTGGCCCAGACTTTCGGCCACCGCGCCGACAAGATGCAGAAATTTTCGCTGATGTTCCTCGACGCTGCGCGCGATGGCCTGGGCGAACTCGATGCCGCGCTGGCGCAGCAGGATTACGCCCAGCTGGCGGAACTGGGGCACCGCATCAAATCCTCGGCTCGGGCGGTGGGGGCGATGCGCTTCGGTGCCCTGTGTCTGGCGCTGGAACAGCTGCGCCATGAGGGCGAGCTGGCCACGGCCACGCTGCTGGTGCAGCAGCTGCATGCCATGCTGGCACAACTGGAAGCGCTAATGACGCAGGAACTGCTGGCCTACATGGAGAGCTAGAGCGATAATACCAGCTCCTTCTTCCCGATGAGCCCTATGGACGCAAGCGTAACGCCCGGACTGATAGTTTTGCATGGCAACCAGCTGGAAATGCTGCGCAGTGCGGTGTTCCAGTGGTTGCGCCAGCACCCGCTGGGGGCGCTGGAAGCGGAGACTTTTCTGGTGCAGTCGAACGGCGTGGCGGAGTGGCTGAAAATCGCACTGGCCGAGGAACTGGGCATCTGTGCGGCCACCCGCGTGGCGCTGCCGGCACGCTTCCTGTGGGAGACTTACCGCGGCATGCTGGGACACGAGCAGGTGCCTACCATATCGGCCTTCGACAAGGGGCCGCTAACGTGGCGTTTGATGCGTCTGCTGCCCACCTTGCTGGAAGATCCCGTGTTCGCGCCGCTGCGCCATTTTCTGGCCGACGGTGCGCCGGAGCGCCGCCTGCAGCTGGCCGAGCGGCTGGCCGACCTGTATGACCAGTATCAGGTTTATCGTGCCGACTGGCTAGATGACTGGGCACACGGGCGCGACCAGTTGCGTCGTGCCGGTGCTGGCGCTGGCGCGGCCGCGCCGGCACAGGCGCTGGCGCCGGATCAGTGCTGGCAGGCGCAGTTGTGGCGCGCCGTGATAGCCGATGTCGATCCGGCGCAGCGCGAACTGGGACGCGCCACCATCCATACGGAATTTGTCCGCGCTGCTGCCGCCGGCGAAGCGCCGCGCGGCCATCTGTCGCGCCGCATCGTCATCTTCGGCGTCTCGGCGCTGCCGTTCCAGACCCTGCAGGCACTGGCCGCGCTGGCCGGCTACACGCAGGTGCTGCTGGCCGTGCCTAACCCCTGCCAGTTCTACTGGGGCGACATCATCGAAGGGCGCGAACTGCTGCGCGCCGCGCATAAACGCCAGCAGCCGCGCAATGGGCAGGATCTGGGTGCACTGCCGCTGGAGCAGCTGCATGCGCACAGCCACCCGCTGCTGGCCAGCTGGGGCCGGCAGGGACGTGATTTCATCCGTCTGCTGGACGAATTCGATAGCGCCAGCGCCAGTCTGCACGATGGCGAAGGCCAGCCGCTGCGGGTCGATCTGTTCAGCGATGGCGCCGGTAACACGCTACTGGAGCAGATTCAGGCAGCCGTGCGCGATCTGCTGCCGCTGGCCGAACACCCGCTTACGCCGCCACCGGCCAGCGACCGCTCGCTGCAATTCCACATTGCTCACAGCGTGCAGCGCGAAGTGGAAGTGCTGCACGACCAGTTGCTGGCCATGCTGGCAGCTGATAGCAGCCTGCGGCCGCGCGATGTGGTGGTGATGGTGCCCGACATCGATACCTTCACGGCGGCCATCCATGCCGTGTTTGCCCAGTACCGGCGCAGCGATGCGCGCTATATCCCGTTCGAGATCGGCGATGTGAATGACCGCAGCGTCAATCCGCTGCTGGTGGCGCTGGAATGGCTGTTGCGGTTGCCGCAGCAGCGCTGCCGCCAGAGCGAAGTGCGCGATCTGCTCGATGTGCCGGCGGTGGCGCGCCGCTACGGCCTCGATAGCGAGGATATGGCCACGCTGGGCCTGTGGATCGAGGGCGTGGGCGTGCGCTGGGGGCTGGACCCCGAGCATCGCGGCGGGCTGGGGCTGGGCGCCGTGGGCGAACAGAATTCCTGGCTGTTCGGCGTGCGCCGCATGCTGCTCGGCTATGCTAGTGGCGAGGGCGCGGCCTTTGGCGGCATCGAGCCTTATGGCGAAGTGGGCGGGCTCGATGCTGCGCTGGCCGGTTCGCTGGCACAGCTGGTATCGGCACTGCTGCACTGGCGCGGCGTACTGGCGCAACAGCGCACGCCGGCCGAGTGGGGCGTGCAGGCGCGCGCACTGCTGGCCGTATTCTTCAGCGCCGACGAAGAGGGCGACCGTCTGACGCTGGCGCAGCTGGATGAAGCGCTGGGGCGCTGGCTGGAAACCTGCGACAACGCCGGCTTTGTAGAAGCTGTGCCGCTGGCCGTGCTGCGCGAAGCGTGGCTAGGATTGCTGGACGAGCCGACCCTGAACCACCAGTTTGTTTCCGGCGGCGTGACTTTCTGTACCCTGATGCCGATGCGCGCCGTGCCGTTCCGCGTGGTCTGCCTGCTGGGCATGAATGATGGCGATTTTCCCCGTCGTGCGCCACGCGCCGATTTCGACTTGCTGGCGCTGCCCGGCATGGCCCGTCCCGGCGACCGTTCACGGCGCGATGATGACCGCTACCTGATGCTGGAAGCCGTGCTGGCCGCACGCGATCAGCTCTACATCAGCTGGGTGGGGCGCAATGTGCGCGATAACTCGGCGCAGCCGCCTTCGGTTCTGGTGGCGCAGTTGTGTGACTATCTGCGTGCGGGCTGGAATATCGAGCTGGATCAGTTGACCACCGAGCACGCGCTGCAGCCGTTTAGTCGGCGCTACTTCGAGCAGGATGGCCTGCTCACCTATGCGCGCGAATGGCGCGTAGCACACGGCGAACAACAGCAGGCGGAAGTCGCGACGGCGCTGCCGGCGTTCGAGCTCGATGCCAGCTATCGTTTGAAACTGGCCGATCTGGTCAACTTCATGCGCCAGCCGGCGCGCTACTTCTTCCGTCAGCGGCTGGGTGTGGTGTTCGGCGATGCTGCGCAAGTGGGCGAGGATGAGGAACCGTTCGCGCTGGACGGGCTGGAACGCTATCAGCTGGAAGACCAGTTGCTGGCTGATGAAGGCGAGGACGAATTAGCGGAGCAGGTCGCCGACCAGCTGACCCTGCGCGCGGCACGGCTGGCGCGCGAAGGGCGCTTGCCCATCGGTCTGATCGGCCAGCAGTACCAGCAGCAGCTGGTGGCCGGACTGGTGCCGGTGCGTAGCGCATGGCTGCAGCTGCGCCAACGCTATCCGCATCCGGCCGCCAAGGTGGCCGTGACGCTGGCACTGTCCGCGGCACCGCTGGAAGACTGGGTAGACCAGTTGCGCAGCGATGGTCATAGCACGGTGTGGCTGGGGCAGATCTCGTCCAAAGTGATGGGCAAGCAGGGCGAAGTGCGGGCCGAGAAGCTGATCGAAATCTGGCTGCGCCAGCTGGCACTGGCCGCCAGCGGCAGCCCGGTCACGGCACATCTGATTGCGCGCGATGCCCATGTGCAGATGGCGCCCATGCTGAAGCAAGCTGCACAGACGGCGCTGGAACAGCTGGCCGGCCTGTGGCGCGAGAATATGAACCAGCCTTTACCCACCGCCTGCAAGACGGCGCTGGCGCTGCTGAACCAGCAGGATGCCCGTTCCGTCTATGATGGCGGCTACGAACTGACGGGCGAAGTGGCCGATCTGTGTCTGGCGCGGCTCTGGCCCGAATACGCCGAACTGGAACGGCAGCCCGCGTATGCCGATATCGCCGAGCGTCTGTACGGGCCGCTGCTGGCATGGCTGGGTGCAGCAGTGACGATATATCCACTGGATCAGGAAGGTGCAGTATGAGCAGCAGCGCAATCGCCCTCAGGGCACTGGTATTCCCGCTGCACGGTTCGCGCCTGATCGAAGCCAGCGCCGGTACCGGCAAGACGTGGACCATCGCCGCATTGTATGTGCGGCTGGTGCTGGGCCATGGTGGTGAACATGGCTACCAGCGCCCCTTGCTGCCGGCTGAAATACTGGTGATGACGTTTACCCGTGCGGCCACGCGCGAATTGTCCAACCGTGTGCGCGAACGGCTGGTGGAAGCGGCGGCGTATTTCCGCGCCCATGCGGCGCACACGCTAGGGGACCAGCGTGATGACTATCTGGACGAAATCCTGCTCGACTATCCCGACAGCAGCGCCCAGCAGCAGGCCGCGCACCGCCTGATGCTGGCGGCAGAGACCATGGACGAAGCGGCCATCTTCACCATCGACGCATGGTGTCAGCGCATGCTGCGCGAGCATGCCTTCGATAGCGGTAGCCTGTTTGACGAAGAATTACTGAGCGACGAGCAGACCCTGTACGAAGATGCAGCGCACGACTACTGGCGCCAGCAGGTCTATCCGCTCAATGCAGCCTGCCTGCAGCCGCTGCTCGCGTGCTGGCCGAATGTGGGAGCGCTGAAGAGCAGCCTGCGCGAGCTGACGCGGCGGGCCGATCTGATCGGCGCCAGCCGTGCTACCGGCTGCACCGACGCTGCGCTGGGCACCCTGATCGTGCAGTTGCAGCAACAGCAGCAGGCCATACTGAGCCAGCTCAAACAGGGCTGGAGTGAGCGTATCGCCGACATGGAACGATGGATCAATCAACAGCGCGAGCTTGCGCCCAAGTGCTTTAATGGCGTAAAGATGAAGCCGGAAAGCGTGGCCGGCTGGTTCGAGCGCCTGCGTGCATGGGTGGCCGATCCCCATGCGACCCATCCCGATCTGAAAGATACGGCCTGGCGCCGCCTGACTCCCGACGGCATCCGCGACGCTTTTGCCAAAGGCTTTAGTGCCGAGGTACCGGACAGCTTTGATGCCATCGCGCCGCTGAAAGAGGCGCTCGATCAGATCGAGCCGCTGTCGTTCGCGCTGTACCGACATGCGGTCGGCGTGATCGCTGCACGCATGGCGGAACTCAAGCAGCGTAACCGCCAGTTCGGCTTTGCCGACATGCTGGACCGGCTGAATGCCGCGCTGCAGGGCGCGAATGGTAGCGCGCTGCGCCAGCGCATCATCAGCCAGTATCCGGTCGCACTGGTGGACGAGTTTCAGGATACGGCGCCTAACCAGTACCAGATTTTCAATCAGCTATACCGCGTGGCCGACAATGATGTGGCCACCGGCCTGTTCCTGATCGGTGACCCCAAGCAGTCGATCTACGGCTTCCGTGGTGCCGACATCCACAGCTATCTGGCTGCACGGGAGGCGACCGCAGGGCGGCATTACCAGCTAGGCACTAACTACCGTTCTACCGAGGCGGTGGTGGCCGCCGTCAACCGGCTATTCCTGCATGCGGAAACGCTGGCTGGTGGTAGTGGCTTTGCCCGCGGCGCCTTCCGCTTCCGCAATCCGGCTGACCGGCACAATCCGCTGCCGTTCGAGGCCGTGGGCGCGCGCGGACGTGATGAGCAGTTAGCCAATCAGGCGGGCGAATTACCGGCGATGGTGCTGGCCTGTAGTGCCATGCCGCTCAAGGCCGAAGCCTATCGCGAGTTCTTCGCGTGGCAGTGCGCCGAGCAGATCGTCAGCCAGCTGAACGATACGGCTATGGGTTTTGTCGGCGCGCACGGCATGCGCCGTTTGCAGCCGGCCGATATCGCCGTGCTGGTGCGCGACCGGCGCGAAGCGAGCGCCATCCGTACGGCATTGCAGCGGCGCGGCGTGGCCAGCGTCTACCTGTCCGACAAGGATGCCGTAACGGATAGCGAAGAAGCGGCCGATGTGCTGCGCTGGCTGTCGGCCGTGGCCACGCCGCTTGATGGCGCACTGGCGCGTGCCGCTTTTGCGACCGCCACCTGTGGCCTGTCGCTGGCAGAATTGGCGCGCCTGTCGTCCGATGAACTGGCGTGGGAAAGCCGGGTGGAACAGCTGAAAGGCTGGCACACGGTTTGGCAGCGGCAGGGCGTGCTGGCCATGCTGCGCCGCTTCATCCATGATCTGAATCTGCCGGCGACGCTGATCCAGCAGCCCGGTGGCGAGCGCCGGTTGACCAATCTGCTGCATCTGGCCGAACTGCTGCAGACGGCCAGCCGCCAGCTCGATGGCGAACAGGCGCTGATACGCTGGCTGGCCGAGCAGATCGAAGGTGGCGAGGCAGGCGGCGATGAGCGGGTGCTGCGGCTGGAAAGTGATGCGGAACTGGTGCAAGTCATCACCGTGCACAAATCCAAGGGGCTGGAATATCCGCTGGTGTATCTGCCGTTTGCCGTTACGGCGCGTAAAGTGGAGCGGCGTAACCGCAGCTTCTTCGAATATAGCGACGGCAACGGCGCACGCCAGATCGATATGGCGCTGACTGACGAAGCGCTGGCGCTGATGGAGCAGGCACGCCTACAGGAAGATCTGCGTCTGCTGTACGTGGCGTTGACGCGCGCCCGTCACTATCTATGGCTGGGTGTCACGGCGCAGGCAGCGCGCAAGGAAGGCGAAAATACACTGCATGAATCGGCACTCGGCTATCTGCTGACGGGTGGCGAAGCGCTGCCGTCAGAGCTGATGCTGGAACGCTGGCAGCATGCGATCGCGGGCTGTGACAGCATCGTGCTGCGCACACTGGAGGCGGCGGGCGAGGCGTCCGTGACGCGTTTGCAGCGGGTGGAACAGCGCCCCGCGCTGCTGGAACCGCAAGCTTATGCGGCGTGCTTCGAGCGTGACTGGACGGTAGGCAGTTTCAGTTCACTGGCGCGGCGTACCGGGCCCACAGCCAGCATAGGGCAGGCGCTGCCCGTGCCACGCGATAGCGCGCAGGAAGATCTGCTGCAGGGCGAAGTGTCGGCGCCGACGGGCGCCACCATGCAGAAGGTGGAAGACGTGGCATGGCATCGCTTCCCGCGTGGGTCCGTGCCGGGCAATTTCCTGCACGAGCAGCTGGAATGGCTGGGCAAAGAAGGTTTTGCCACAGTGGCGCAGGATAGCTTTGCCAGCCGGCTGGCACGACGCGTCGAGCGGGCCGGCTGGAGCAACCGGCTGCAGGACACGGAAGTCTGGTTGCGCCAGATCGTCACCACGCCGCTGCCACACTTGCAGGCGCCATTGACGGCGATTCGTCAGCCGTTGCCGGAAATGGAGTTCTGGTTCCCCAGCGAACGGCTCAACACCAGCGCACTCGATGCGCTGTGCGTGCAGCATCTGCTGGGTGGCGTGGCCCGGCCGGCCCTGCCGGAGCGCGAACTGCACGGCATGCTGAAAGGTTTTGCCGATCTGGTCTTTGAACATGAAGGACGTTACTGGGTGCTGGACTACAAATCGAATGCGCTGGGCGGCAACGATGCGGCCTATCACACGCCGGCGCTGGTGGCGGCCATTGCCGATCACCGCTACGACATACAGGGTGCGATCTATATGCTGGCCTTGCACCGTCTGCTGCGCAGCCGGCTGGGAGCGCGCTACGATGCGGCGCGCCATCTGGGCGGCGCGCTGTTTCTGTTCCTGCGCGGGATCGCCAACGAGCAAACGCGCGGCGCTTATCTGATTGCGCCCGACCCCGCACTGCTGGACGGACTGGAACAACTGCTGGAACTGCCTACCAAGGGGGCAAGCAAGGAACAAAACGAGGTGCAGCATGCTGGGTAATCGTTCGGAAGCACTGCTGGTACAGGTCGATGTGCTGACCGAAGCGGGCCATCTGCGGCGCCTGAGCGGCGCTTTCGCCCGCTTTATCGGCACGCTGGGGCAGGATGGCGCGCCTTTGCTGGCGGCCTGCGTGCTGCTGGCCGAACTGGAAGGGCGCGGCCATAGCTGCATGAAGCTGGCCGACCTGTCCGGTGCCGTGGGCACCCAGTTAGGCTGGCAGCCGGAGTTGTGGCGCGCCTTGCACGACAGCGTGGCAGGCTGGCCGCAGGACGTGGCGGCGTGGCGCAAGCTGCTCGCTGCCAGCGAACAGGTGTGGGCAGTGGGCGATCTGGATTTCGATCAGCCGCTGGTGCTCGATGGCGAACGCCTGTATCTGCGCCGTTACTGGCGCGATGAAAAGCTGGTGGCGCAGGCCGTGCGCCAGCGCGCGCTGGGTGAAGTGCTGGCCGGCGATGCCGGCGCCGATATCGCCAGCATCCGTCACTGGCTTGATCTGCTGTTCCCTGAAACGGCAGGCGCGGCGGGGCCGGACTGGCAGAAAATGGCCTGTGCCGTGGCCGTACGGGGCAAGCTGGGCATCATCACGGGTGGCCCCGGCACGGGCAAGACTTACACAGTGGCGCGTCTGCTGGCGCTGTTGTTTGCCACTGCCGGTAGCCGACGCGACAACCTGCGGGTAGCGCTGGCGGCACCCACCGGCAAGGCGGCGGCACGGCTGAAACAGGCGATCGATAGCGCGCTGGAGGAGCTCGATCAGCGGGTCGGCGCAGCGCTGCCGCTGCGCGAACTGGCGGGACGCATGGGCGCGGCACGTACCCTGCATAGTCTGCTGGGCGCACGTCCCGATACGCGCGCGTTCCGTCATCACGCGGGTAACCAGCTGGAGGTGGATGTACTGATCGTTGACGAAGCCTCGATGATTCATTTAGAGATGATGGCGGCGCTGCTGGCAGCCTTACCGCCCCATGCCACGCTGATACTGCTGGGCGACAAGGACCAGCTAGCGTCGGTGGAAGCTGGGGCCGTTCTGGGCGACCTGTGCTTCGATGCCGAAGCGGGCGGCTACCATGCCGAGACACTCAACTACGTGCTCGATGCCAGTGGCATCAGCATTCCTGCTACGTATGCGGGACATGCCGGCCCGATTGCCCAGCAGACGGTGATGCTGCGCGAAAGCCGGCGTTTCGGCGGGCCTATCGGTGCGCTGGCGCTGGCCGTCAATCGCGGCGATGCTGCGGCCACCGTGCAAGTGCTGCGCCAGCCTTCGGCAGGCCGCCTCGGATGGACTGATCCGGCGGTGCCGGCCGATGCTTTGCAACTGGCGCTGGCCGGTCGTGATGGCGCGGCCGGTGGTTATAGCCGCTATCTGCAATTGCTCAAAGCCGGTGCGCCGCAAGGCGAGGGCACCGACTATCTGGCGTGGGTGCGCAGCCTGATCGTGGCGTTTGAACGTTTCCGCATCCTGTGCGCCGTGCGCGATGGCGAATGGGGTGTCAATGGCTTGAACGACGCCATCGAAGCGCGTCTGCAGAGCGCTGGCCTGCTGCGCCGTAGCGGTGAATGGTATGCGGGACGTCCCGTGATGGTGACACGCAATGACTATGCCACGGGGGTGTTCAATGGCGACATCGGCCTGACGCTGCCCGACCCGGCCCGGCGGGATGCCATGCGGGTGTACTTCTCCGATGGCGAGACGGTACGCAGTGTACTGGCTACCCGCCTGCGCAATGTGGAAACGGCATTCGCTATGACGGTACACAAATCGCAGGGCTCGGAATTCGAGCACACCGTGCTGGTGCTGCCACGTGAAAGCAATGGCACGCTGGCGCGCGAACTGGTGTACACCGGCATTACGCGGGCGCGCGAATACTTTACTTTGCTGACGCCTAACCAGCAGGTGCTGCTGGATGCCATCGCCCAGCGCACCCAGCGCGCCAGTGGACTGCGCGCGCTGCTACAGGATTAATCAGGCAGCGCGGCGGCGCTGCTTGCTGTTCTTGGCGGCTTTGCGGTGCGATTTGGCCGAGGCCTTCATCACTTTAGGTTCGGCATCGGGACCGGCGATGAAGCGGCGGATGTTGAGTGCATCCATCATGCGGGCCGAATTGGCTTTGGCATTGAGCAGAACCAGCGTGGCGTTCTTGCCGGCCGACTTGAAGCGCATGATCAGGCAGCGGCCCGCTTCTTCCGTGTAGCCGGTTTTGGACAGGCCCACATCCCAGCCCTTGGCACCTACCAGACGATTGGTGTTGTGGTACTCGACCTGACGGCCTTTGATATTGATGATGTCCTTGGTATCGGTGGTGATGCGGCGGATTTCCGGATAGGCCGAAGCGGCGCTGGCCATGCGTACCAGATCGGTGGCGGTGGAGCGGTTGTTGGGCGACAGGCCGGTCGGTTCTTCGATCACGGTCTGGCTCATGCCCAGCGCACGGATCTTGGCATTCACGGCCGCCTTGAAGGCTTCCGGACCACCGGGGAAGGTACGGGCCAGCGAAGCGGCAGCGCGGTTATCGGACGACATCAGTGCCAGTTGCAGCACATCGCGACGCGACAGTTCGGCACCCACCGGTACGCGCGAGGTGCTGTGCTTGAGGGTGTCCACATCAGTTTTTTCGATGCTGATCGGTGCATCCAGATCGGCGCGCGAATCGAGTACCACCATGGCCGTCATCAGCTTGGTCAGCGAGGCGATCGGTACTTGTACGGTGGAATTCTTTTCCAGCAATACCTTGCCGGTGTCATCTTCCACCACCAGTACGGATTGCGAGCCCAGCGGCACTGCCAGCGCGGCGGCCGTCACGGAACTCAGTAAGACAGCGATAATTTTTTTGAGCATAGTTTCAATATTCGGTTAATTCAGGCGAAATTCGGTCGAGCAGGCGGCGCGCGCCACGGATTGCCACTATCTGTACGGCAATAATCTCTCAGGTTGGAAGATAACATTAATGTGCTTTCTCGTCTATTGATTGTAACTGTCGGATTCCACACGGCTTATTGCCCAGTTCGCCAAAAAAAAGGCCCCGCGACGAGGGCGGGGCCGGTGTGCTGCAGGTGAACAGCTATTTGCGCTACTTATTTGCTCTGATAGATGCGGTCGAATTCGGCGCCGTCATCAAAGTGCTTTTTCTGGGCGGCTTTCCAGCCACCAAAGACATCATCCACAGTGAACAGGCTGATCTGACGGAAGTTGGCGTTGTATTTTTTGAAAGCCGCTTCCGAACGGGGGCGGAAATAGTGTTTGGCGATCACGTCCTGAGCCTGCTCCGTGTACAGGAAGTTCAGGTAGCCCGTAGCCTGCTTGCGCAGATTACGGCGATCCACCACTTTGTCGACGACAGCGACAGGCGATTCCGCCAGAATCGACATGGACGGGTAGACCACCTCGAAATTGTCGCCGAACTCGGCACGTACCAGATTGACTTCGTTCTCGAACGTCACCAGCACATCGCCGATGCTGCGCTGGGTGAAGGTGGTGGTAGCGCCACGGCCGCCCGCATCGAGGACCGGCACATTCTTGAAGATTTTGGTCACGAGCTCGCGCGCCTGTGCTTCGCTGCCGCCTTTTTTCAGTACCGAACCCCATGCCGCCAGATAGGTGTAGCGGCCATTGCCGGCCGTTTTAGGGTTAGGGATGATGACTTTTACGCCCGGTTTGGCCAGATCGCCCCAGTCTTTGATCTGTTGCGGATTGCCTTTACGCACCAGATACACCATGGTGGAGTAGAACGGCGCAGCGTTATGGGGGAATTTCTTGGCCCAGTCCTGCACCACCAGACCACGGTCGGCCAGCATATCGATGTCATTGGCCTGATTCATGGTGACCACGACCGCTTCCATGCCATCGGCGACGGAACGGGCTTGTTTCGACGAGCCGCCATGCGATTGATTGACGTTGACGGTTTCGCCCGTGGTCTTTTTCCAGTCGGCAACGAACAGGGGATTGATGTCCTTGAACAGCTCGCGCGCCACGTCGTACGAGGTGTTGAGCAGTACGGTGTCGGCCGCCTGTGCGGGCATGGACAGGCCGAACAGGCTGGCGCTGGTGGCAAGCAGGGCGGTAGTGAACAGGCGACGGGCAGCAGGTTTGGTAGTCATAACGGGCTTTCTGTTGAACGGACGCTCATAGTGTAAAATTCCGCGCCGAAAAGATACGAATTTTTCGTTATATGCTTATTTTTAGGGAGACACGCGATAGTTCCTCGATTTCCGCATAAGGAACTCCGGAATCATTCGTGGGCAAAAGCAGGGCCAGCTACTAGGCTGTGAAGGCAGATGCGGGCTGTCCGCAACGACTTTCATGGCTTGGTGTATAGTCGAATCAGGCACTGAAGAAAGCGTTTAAACGCTTCATTTTTGCTAATAGAAATGTTTGTGAGCGTACATGAGTTCTGAAATTCGCAGTCTTGAAGTCCGGCCGGCCGAGGTCAGCGATGCAGTCGCTGCCTGTACGGTGCTGCGGCGTTCCATCGCCGAATGCTGTGCCCAGGATCACAAGCAGGATCCAGCCATCCTTGCTGCATGGCTGGGCAATAAAACACCGGAAATGGTGGCTAGCTGGTTTGCTTCGCCCACCAATTATTCCGTGGTGGCCGTGCAGAATGGCGTGGTCGTGGGCGTGGCCCTGCTGACGGGCGCCGGCAAGCTGGCGCTCTGCTATCTGCTGCCGGAAGCGCGCGGGCAGGGCGTGGGCAAGGCGCTGCTGGAACGGGTCGAGGCGCAAGCCTGCAACTGGGGCGTGAAGGCACTGCAATTGCATAGCACGGCCACGGGCGAAGGTTTCTTTGCCAAATGCGGCTACATCGATTCCGGTAAGGTGCGCTCGCCATACGGCGTGGAAACCGTGTTCTTCTGGAAGCAGCTCGACGCGGGGGCCACGGCGGCCGATGGCAGTAAACGCAAACGCTTCTGTAACTGTAACTCGGCCTGATTTGGCCTGATTTGGCCTGATTTGGCCGGATTAGCCGGATCAGCCTAACTTTTCGCTGCGCCCCCTCAGGCGCAGATTTGCAAATCCCATTCCTGCTGGCGCACTGGCTGTGCGCCCACTTCCTCGCCCTGCACGAACAGTTTCAGTTCGCCTTGTGCAAACGGCTGCCACGCTTCGTTACTGGTCAGTGGACGGGTGGCAATCACCGTCATGCAGTCATCGGGCTGATTGTGCTGGCTGAAATCGATGCTCAGATCGCAGTCCACCAGTTGCGCCTGTGCGAACGGATACTGGCGCTGTACCAGATGTAACTCCGTGCTGCAGTAGGCGAATAGCAGTTCGCCATTGGACAGCAGGAAATTGAAGCTGCCATATTCGGCGATGGCGGTGGCCAGCATCTGCAGGGTGGCATACAGCTGGTGGCGCGGTGGCCGGTGTTCGTAGCGTAGCGCCAGTTCCGACAGAATGTGACAGAACGCCAGTTCGCTATCGGTATCGCCCCATGGGGCATACAGGCCCGCGCGCGGGCGGAACAGTTTCAGGTCGCCGTTATGAGCAAACGACCAGGTCTGCCCCCACAGTCTGCGGGTAAACGGGTGACTGTTTTCCAGCGAGACGCGGCCCTGCGTGGCTTTGCGGATATGCGCGATCACATTGCGCGCCTTGATAGGTCGGGCGCGGAACTGCTGCGCTAGCGCCGAGTTACTACAGGCCAGCGCATCCGTGTAGAGCTGGCAGTCGCTGCCATTATGCAGGGCAATGCCCCAGCCGTCGCCATGTTCGGTGCTGCGCTGGGCGAAGCCGGTGAAGGAAAAATCGAGTGCGGCAGGTTGCCGGCTGCTCATGGCAAGTAATTGGCACATGCGGGTTCCGTAGTCAGTGGCGATGACTAACGATAGCGGCGCCCTGCAGCAGAGGGAACGAAGCTTTTGGCATATTCATAGGTGAAAGCATTCGTTCAGCTTTTGCCGTCGCGCCGCTAGGCTGTCGTTGTTATCTCTATGCAGCGAGGAGCAGCATGTCCTTCCCCGTACTCCAAGACTATCTGGCCCGCCTATCCGGCAGTGCCAGTACCACGTCCAGCATCTGGCTCGATCACGCGGGCTGTGCGCAGGGACGCTTTTTTAACTGCACGCTGAGCAGTACTTTTCACCCTATACGCGCCTTGCAGGGCGGTGCCGTGCAGGCCTACGAAGGGCTGGCACGCAGTGTGGCGTCGCAGGATCAGGGCTTGTCGCTGTGGCGTTTGCTCGACCATGCGGCCAGCGATGACGAATCGGTGGAACTGGACCGGCTGTGCCGCTTGCTGCATGCGATTAATTTCTTCCGGCAGGCAGGCGATGACGGGCAGGACCTGTATCTGAATGTGCACGACCGCCTGCTCAGTGCCGTCAGCAGCAACCATGGCCATGCTTTCCGTCGCATACTCGATGCGCTGGAACTGCCGCTGCAACGGGTAGTACTGCAGTTGCCGGCGGCCTCACCTCAGCAGAGCTGGCTGCTGAATTATGTGGCCGATAACTACCGCCGTAATGGCTTCCGTCTCGCCATCAACGTGGCGGCTGCGGAGCAGGCACTGCAGATACTGGAACGGTTGCAGCCAGCTGCTTTCAAGCTCGATGCGCGTGAACTGACCGATACCGATGCGCTGCTGACGCTGATGGCACGCTGCCGCGACGAGGGCGTCGGGCTGGTATTCAAACGCATAGAAACGGCGGCTGCGCTGGAGCGCCTGCAGCAGCTAGCGGGCAGCGCGTCGGTGACGTTGCTGGGGCAGGGTTATCTGCTGGATCAGCCCCGCGCCCGGCTGGCGGAAGTGGCGCCACTGGTCGCCGCCGTAGCGGTAGCGGCCTGAGCCGGATGAAGCAATTGGAGCCAGTGCGGAGGTTTTGTATTCCCTCGGCATAGGCTATAGTATCCATATTGCTTTTGACAGGTAGTTGTATGGCAACGCGCAGAGATTTTTTACAGCAGAGTTTAGGTGTGGTCGGCGCCGGTCTGGTCACCGTGCCGCTGATAGGGTGTGCTGCCCGCAGCGTGGCGCCCCATAGTACGGTATCGGCCAGCAAGCCAGTGAACCACGGGGCGCCGCAGGCGGCGGCCAGCAAACCGGCCGCCAGCATGGCGCGGGCGTCCGAGCAAAGTGCGCCATCCGGTACGGAACTGGCACCGCCGCCCGATATTTTTGACGCTCAGGCACTCGATCTGGAATTCTGGCTGCGTCCCCGCACCATCGAAGTGGTGCGTCCTGCCAGCGGCGAGCGGGCCAAGCTGCTGTACTGGCGCGATGGCGAACTGATACAGTCGGCCTATCAGGACCTGTGCCATCTGATGCGCGACGTGAATGGCAAGGAAACCATCGCCATCGATCCCAAACTGTTCGAAACGCTGTGGGGCACCCAGGCTTTCGTGGCGCGCTATGGCATCGACACCCCGCTGGAAATCCTGTCCGGCTACCGCACGCCTGCTTCCAACCAGAAGCTGCGCGAAGCGGGCGTGCCAGCGGCGCGCCAGTCGCTGCACATGGAAGGGCGGGCGGCCGATATCCGGCTGGCCAATCTGAATTCCGAAGTGCTGGGCGGGCTGGTGCGCAGCTTCCGTCAGGGCGGGGTGGGTTTCTATTACCGCAGCGGCCCCAAGGGTGGCTGGATCCATACGGACACGGGCCTGAACCGCACATGGAAAGGCTGAGGCTGGGTTACACTGGCGTCTGCTTTTCAAAACAGGAATTTCATGCAAGACCAATCTGAAGCACCCCGTTTCCGTCCCGTGCCCTGGCAAGGGCTGGAGACGCCGGCCGATGTCGAACTCTGGATCGCCGAACACAATCTGGCCCTGCAGGAGCATGTGGGACGCAATGAAACGGGCTATGGCGTGTGCTTTACGCTGGCCGCCGGTGGCGAAGTGTATCTACAGACTACCGATGGCGCGCTGCTGCTCGATGTGACGCCGGAAGCCGAGTGGATCGCACCGCTGATCATGGCTGCCGCGCAGGTGGCAGAAGCCCCGCCCGGACAGCTGTGGGTGCTGCCGGACGATAAACTCATACAATTGATGCTGGGCTTAAGCAGCCTGATCGCCAGTTCCATACTGGTAGTAGGGCACCGTTTTGGCCGGCCACAGCGCATGGGCGCGTGGTAACTCCCTGAGCAAGGTAAGCTATGCAGAAACGCGGATTTTCAGTTCGACTGGTGGGCACGGCGCTGGCGCTGCTGGCTCTGGGTATTTTGCCGGCCAGTGCGGCCGAGCTGCTGAATACGGTCAAGGCGCGCGGTACGCTGCGGGTGGCGATGGAAGGCACGTATCCGCCGTTTAACTACAAGGATCAGAAAACCGGCGAACTGGCCGGTTATGATGTGGATGTGGCCCGCCTGCTGGGCCAGAAGCTGGGGCTGAAAGTGGAATTCGTTAGCAGCGAATGGGCCAGCATTCTGGCCGGTCTGGCCGCCAACCGTTATGACGTGATCATTTCGCAGGTGGGCATCAACCCCAAGCGCGAGCAGGCATTCGACTTCTCCCAGCCGTATATCTATTCCATGCCCCAGCTGATCGTGCGCAAGGATGAGAAGGCCGAGTACAAATCGCTGGCCGATCTGAAGGGCAAGAAGCTGGGCGTGGGGCAGGGTAGCGTGTACGAACAGCAGGCCAAGGCTGTAGCCGGTATCGAGGTGCGCAGCTATCCGGCTGCGCCTGACAATATGGCCGATCTGGCGGCCGGCCGCATCGATGCGGCCCTGAACGATAGCCTGATGTCGGCCTATCTGCTGAAGACTAGCCGTCTGCCGATCAAGGCGGGGGCGCAAGTGGGCGCGGTGGAACGTATGGGCATCCCGTTCCAGAAGGGTAATCCGCAATTCAAGCAGGCGCTAAATCAGGCGCTGGCCGAAGCAGCCGCCGATGGCAGCCTGAAGGCCATCTCTATCAAGTGGTTCGGTACTGACGTCAGCAAAGCGCCCTGAGCATGGACTGGCAAGGGCTGTTCGAACTGCTGCAGGAAGCAGCGCCCGTGATGCTGCGGGGCGCCGGCTATACCGTGCTGTTCGCGCTGGCGTCCATGCTGGGCGGGCTGGCGATCGGTTTCCCCGTTGCCCTGATGCGGCTGCTGCCTTACCGCTTGCTGCGCTGGCCGGCCAGCGTCTACGTCAGCCTGATGCGCGGCACGCCGCTGCTGGTACAGATGTTCGTGATCTACTATGGCCTGCCCAGCATAGGCATTGAATTCACGCCCGTAACGGCGGGCATACTGGCGCTCAGTCTGAACTCGGGCGCATTTCTGTCGGAAAGCCTGCGCGGCGCGATCGGTGCCGTCAGCAAGGGACAATGGGCGGCGGCCTACAGTCTGGGGCTGGGCTACCGTGCCACACTGGTGGAGGTGGTGCTGCCGCAGGCGCTGCGCATCGCCGTGCCGGCCATGAGTAATACCTTGATCAGCCTGATTAAGGATACCTCGCTGGTGTCCGTCATCACCATGACGGAACTGATGCTGTCGACCAAGGAAGTGATCGCCACCACCTTCCAGCCGCTGCCCCTGTATATGGCCGCTGCGGCCATCTATTGGGTGCTCAGCCTGCTTTTCGAAGCCCTGCAACGGCGCGCCGAACAACGTTTGAACCGCGCCCACCGCTAAACGCCTGCAGGACGCTCGACACCCCCTTGCTAAAATGATAGTCTTGCTACCATTCACAAAGGAATGGTATGGACGAGCGTGTGCCGCTGACAGAACTGACGGCAGTACGCCGGTCTGTCGTCGGGACCGGCGAAGACAATCGGGGCCAGCTAGAGCGCCTCGAGGGCAGCGCCATGGCCGCCGCGCTACGCTCGGGTCTGACTGCTGACCAGCTCAGTGCCGAACAGACCTATTTCAACGATATCTATCTGCTGGCCCCCGTCGGCTACTTCGTACTGGGACTCGATACCACCATCCTGCAGATGAATGTGGTGGGCGCCGATGTGTTGGGCGTTCCCCGCAGCAACCCCGCCCGGCTGCCGTTCCGCCAGTTTGTGGCCGAGCGTTTCCATGGTGATTTCGATGCCATGGTGCGCAATGCCTTAAATACCAATCAGGCCCAGCAATGCGGGGTACAGATCTGCCGTCACCCCGATGAGCAGGGTTTTGCCGCCACCTTGCGTGCCAGTGCCGATGCCAGTTCGCAAGCCATCCGTGTGGTGCTGGAACTGGCCGAAGGCAAGCTGGCCGCGCTGGAACGTAGCGAGGAGCGCTTCCGCCGCATCGTCCATACGGCCGAAGAGGGCATCTGGGAAATCGATGCGATGGCACGTACCAGCTTCGTCAATCCCAAGATGGCCAGCATGCTGGGTTATGCCATCGAGGAAATGCTGGGCCAGCCGCTGGTGGCCTTCATGGATGAAGAAGGGCGCGGCATACTGGAACAGAATATCGCACGGCGCCAGCGCGGCGTGGCCGAACGGCATGAGTTCAAATTCCTGCGCAAAGATGGCGGCGAACTGTGGACTTCGCTGATTACCAACCCCATCTATGATGCCGATGGTGCCTATCTGGGCGCGCTGGCGCTGGTGACAGATGTCACGGCCAGCCGCGCGAATAGCGAGCTGATCTGGCAAAAAGCCAATTACGATGCGCTCACGGCTCTGCCTAACCGGCACATGTTCCATGACCGCCTGAACTACGAGGTGCGCAAGGCCCAGCGCGAAGGCCTGCAGCTGGCGCTGCTGTTCATCGATCTGGACGAGTTCAAGCAAGTCAACGACACACTGGGGCACGAGCAGGGCGATTGCGTGCTGATCGAAGCGGCGCGCCGCATCAGCAACTGCGTGCGTACCTCCGATACGGTGGCGCGGCTGGGCGGCGACGAATTTACCGTCATCCTGCCGGGGCTGGAACAGACGGTCGGCATCGAGCGCATCGCCCAGAACATGCTGACCCAGCTGACCCGTCCCTTCCTGCTGCAGAGCGGTGCCCCGACTATCTCGGCCAGCATAGGCATTGCGCTCTACCCGAACGATGGCCATGCACCGGAAGAACTGCTGCGCAACGCCGATCAGGCCATGTATGCCGCCAAATCGGGCGGCAGCAATCGCTACAGCTATTTCACGGCCGAATTGCAGCAGGCTGCGCAGCAGCGCCTGCAGACCACGCTGGACTTGCGCGGCGCGCTGGAGGCCCAGCAGTTCGAGCTGCATTACCAGCCCATCGTCAATCTGGCCACGGGCCGCATCGAACGGGCCGAGGCGTTGCTACGCTGGCGCCATCCCGAGCGGGGCTTGCTGGCACCGGCCGATTTTCTGTCGCAGGCGGAAACGGGCGGGATGATGCTGGAACTGGGCGACTGGGTGTTCCGCCATGCTGCCCGTCAGGCCCAGCAATGGCAGCGCACCTGTGGCAGCGAGTTCCAGATCAGCGTGAATTTCTCTGCCGCCCAGTTGCGCGGCGAAGCGGCGCTGTATGCGGGCTGGTGCGACTATGTGCAGCAACTGCAGCTGAGTCCGCACAGTCTGGTCATCGAAATCAAGGAAAGCGTGCTGGCCGATGGCGTCACGCGGGTGGTTGAGCGGCTGCGCAATCTGCGCGAAATGGGCTTGCAGGTAGCGCTCGACAACTTCGGCAATGGCCATGCTTCGCTATCCCACCTGAAGCAGTTCGGCATCGACCAGCTCAAGCTCGATCGCAGCTTCCTCGCCGACATCGTCACCGATAGTAGCGAACTGGCCATGTGCGAAGCGCTGGTCGTGATGGCGCACAAACTGGGCTTGCGGGTGGTGGCGGAAGGCGTGGAGACGGCGCCCCAGTGCGCGCTGCTGCGCATGACGGGCTGCGATTATGTGCAGGGCTATGTGTATGCGGGGGCGCTGACGCCTGAACAGTTCGAGCAACTGTACCGCAACGGCCTGCCCACGCTCGATCACTTTTAAAAACGGCGGGGTCAGGTCGGGCATTGGCGCAGAGCTCGCTTCAAATTAAGCGGACTCTGCGCCAATGCCCGACCTGACCCCGGGGCTGGAAACAAAAAGGGCAGGCCGTCTGGCCTGCCCTTGGGCATTACATATTGGGATAGTTAGGGCCGCCGCCGCCTTCCGGCGTGATCCAGACGATGTTCTGGGTCGGGTCCTTGATATCGCAAGTCTTGCAATGCACACAGTTCTGCGCGTTGATCTGCAGACGGTCGGCACCGTCGTCGGTCTTGACGAATTCGTACACGCCGGCCGGGCAGTAGCGGCTTTCCGGACCGGCATACTTGGCCAGATTGACGTCTACCGGCACGCTGGCATTCTTCAGCGTCAGGTGGATAGGCTGGTCTTCTGCATGGTTGGTGTTGGAGATGAACACCGAGGACAGACGGTCGAAGGTCAGCTTGCCATCCGGTTTAGGATAGTTGATCGGGCTGAACTGCGAGGCCGGTTTCAGGCACTCATGGTCCGCATAGCTGTGGTGCAGCGTCCATGGCGCTTTGCCTTTGAGTATCTTCTGATCGACCCAGGTCATGATGGAACCCAGATACAGGCCTTTGCTCAGCCATGGCTTGACGTTACGGGCCACGTGCAGTTCTTCGTGCAGCCACGATTGCTCGAAGCGGGTAGTGAAGCTGCTCAGTTCATCGCCCTGACGCTCGGCCACCAGTGCTTCGTAGACCGATTCGGCCGCCAGCATGCCCGACTTGATCGCCGCATGGCTACCCTTGATACGGCTCATATTGAGGAAGCCGGCATCGCAACCGATCAGTGCACCGCCGGGGAATACCAGCTTAGGCAGCGACTGCAGGCCGCCGGCCGCGATCGCGCGTGCACCGTAGGAGATGCGCTTGGCACCTTCGAAGAACGGCTTGATGGCTGGGTGAGTCTTGTAGCGCTGGAATTCTTCGTACGGCGACAGGTACGGGTTTTCGTAGTTCAGACCGACCACGTAGCCGACCACGACCTGATTGTTTTCCAGGTGGTAGAGGAAGGAACCGCCATAGGTCTTGCTGTCCAGCGGCCAGCCGGTGGTGTGCACGACCAGACCGGGCTGGTGTTTGGACGGATCGATTTCCCACAGTTCTTTGATACCGATGCCGTAGGATTGCGGGTCTTTGCCCTGATCGAGCTGGAACTTGGCGATCAGCTGCTTGCCCAGATGGCCACGTGCGCCTTCGGCGAACAGGGTGTACTTGCCGTGCAGTTCCATGCCCAGCTGGAAGTCAGGGCCCGCTTCGCCGTCGCGCTTGACGCCCATATTGCCGGTGGCCACGCCTTTGACGGAGCCATCATCGTTGTACAGTACTTCGGCTGCGGCGAAGCCGGGGAAGATTTCCACGCCCAGCGCTTCGGCCTGCTGACCCAGCCAGCGCACCACATTACCCAGCGAGATCACATAGTTGCCATGGTTCTCGAAGCAGGCTGGCAGCAGCGCGTTCGGGGTTTTATGTGCGGCGGTCTCGGTCAGGAACAGCACGCGGTCTTCCGTTACCGGAGTGTGCAGCGGCGCGCCTTTTTCTTTCCAGTCAGGAATCAGTTCGGTCAGCGCTTTCGGGTCCATCACGGCGCCGGACAGGGTGTGGGCGCCCAGTTCGCCGCCTTTTTCCAGCACGACGACCGATACTTCGCGCTGCTGTTCCGCGGCCAGCTGTTTAATCTTGATTGCTGCCGACAAGCCTGCAGGGCCGCCGCCAACGATGACGACGTCATACTCCATCGCATCGCGTGGGCCATACTGTTCAACGAGGTTTTGAGGCTGTGTCATAGTCTCTTCTTATAGTGGTGAATGAAAGGATCAAAAAAATTTTAGCACGAGTGTGCTTCTTTTTCGTCCGAAATGCAATTGTGGCGCCATTTTGAGGGACATTATTAGACACCGCAATCTAATACTGGCGATTTATGTAATGATTATGGATAGACATTCCCGCTTAGACCCCTTAGGCTGGCGTTTGTCACCATCAAAATCATTTAGGAGTAGCTCGTGGGCATAGAAGTCAACTTTGAGGGAAAAATTGCGCTGATTACGGGCGCCTCCAGCGGTCTGGGAGCCCGGTTTGCCAAAGTGCTGGCTCAGGCTGGAGCGCAAGTGGTACTGGCGTCGCGCCGCATCGACCGGCTCAAGGAATTGCGCGCCGAAATCGAAGCAGACGGCGGCGCCGCCCATGTGGTCAGTCTCGATGTGACGGACTATGCCAGCATCAAATCGGCCATCGCCCATGCGGAAACGGAAGCGGGCCCGATCGACATTCTGGTGAATAATTCCGGCGTATCAACTACGCAACGTCTGGTCGATGTCACGCCGGATGATTATGCCTTTGTGATGGATACCAATCTGCGCGGCGGCTTCTTCGTGGCACAGGAAACTGCCAAGCGCATGATTGCGCGCGCCAAGGGCGATCCGAGCAAGAAGCACCGCATCATCAATATCGCCTCGGTGGCGGGCTTGCGCGTGCTGCCGCAGATCGGCGTGTACTGCATGAGCAAGGCCGGTGTGGTGCAGATGACCAAAGCCATGGCAGTGGAGTGGGGTAAGTACGGCATCAATACCAACGCCATCTGCCCGGGCTATATCTCGACCGAGATCAATGAAGACTATTTCGCCAGCGAACAGGGACGCAAACTGATCGATATGCTGCCGCGCAAGCGTCCGGGCAAGCCGGAAGACCTCGATGGCCTGCTGTTGCTGCTGGCCGGTGAAGATTCCAACTTTATCAACGGTGCCATCATCTCTGCCGATGACGGCATGACGGCCACCTGAGTCGCTCCTTGCTTACAGCTGCTGCAACCCGACCAGCTTGTGTACCAGTTCGGACGAGGTGGCAGCAGCAAATTTGCGCATCAGCTTGGCGCGGTGCATTTCCACCGTGCGCGGGCTGAGGTCGATCTGGCGGCCAATCGCCTTGCTGGTCTTGCCTTCCACCAGCAGCGCGGCAATTTCCCGTTCGCGCGGGGTCAGTTCTGCCGTCACGGGGCGCTTCTCGCTCACATCCTCGAAAGTCCAGATGCCCGGCCCCAGCGGCTCGCTGGCGCGCATGGCATGGCCTGTTACGTGGCACCAGAATAGTTCACCGTTGGCGCGGCGCATGATGCGCTCGTCCGAATAGCGCCCCTTGGCATTCATGATGGGAATGATGCGGTCACCCGTGCGCAGGAATTCGTCCATGGTGGGGTATAACAGCTGGAACGACATGCCGTTCATGGCCGTGCGCGTATAACCGAACATCTGCGCCAGCGCATCGTTGCTGGCCTGTATGGTGCGGTGGTCCGAAATACACATGCCGACGGGGGCATGCAGAAAGATGGATTCGTAGTCGATGGCAGGGGCAGCAGTCA
Source organism: Duganella fentianensis (assembly GCF_964031615.1). GTDB lineage: Bacteria > Pseudomonadota > Gammaproteobacteria > Burkholderiales > Burkholderiaceae_D > Rugamonas > Rugamonas fentianensis_A. The sequence continues at coordinate 346,789 of NZ_CAXIQN010000020.1, read as the reverse complement.
TGGGCGAGGTACAGGTATTTCTACGGTATTGTACTTTTGATGTGCCTATTCTATGCTGACACGCTTCGCTGCCGATTCATTTTTCATAAGTTTGGCACCGAACTTGCAACAATCCATACAAGGGAGACCCATGAATAAAGTATATCCGGACGCCGCCTCCGCTCTGGCCGGTGTGGTACAGGACAACCAGACCATCGCCGTGGGCGGGTTTGGTCTGTGCGGTATTCCTGAAGCGCTGATCGCGGCACTGCGCGACTCTGGCGTAAAAGGCCTGACGGCGATTTCGAATAATGCCGGCGTGGACGGTTTCGGTCTGGGCCAGCTGCTGGAAACCCGCCAGATCAAGAAGATGATTGCTTCCTACGTGGGCGAGAACAAGGAATTCGCACGCCAGTATCTGGCCGGCGAACTGGAACTGGAATTCACCCCGCAAGGCACGCTGGCCGAGAAGCTGCGTGCAGGCGGCGCCGGTATTCCCGCCTTCTTCACCAAGACGGGCGTGGGCACCATCGTGGCAGAAGGCAAGGAAATCCGCGAATTCGATGGCGAACAGTATGTGATGGAGCGCTCGCTGGTGGCCGATGTGTCGCTGGTCAAAGCGTGGAAAGCCGACAAGGCCGGTAATCTGGTGTTCCGTAAAACGGCGCGCAACTTCAACCCGAATGCCGCCATGGCCGGCAAGATCACCATTGTCGAAGTCGAGCAGCTGGTGGAAGTGGGCGAGATCGATCCGGATGCCGTGCATCTGCCGAGCATCTTCGTACACCGCATCGTCGTCAACGCGACGCCGGAAAAACGTATCGAGCAGCGCACCGTGCGCGCCAACTAAGAACAACGGAGATTACTATGGCTTGGACTCGTGATGAAATGGCCGCGCGTGCGGCGAAGGAACTGCAGGACGGTTTCTATGTGAACCTCGGCATCGGCCTGCCTACGCTGGTAGCCAACTATGTGCCGGCGGGTATGGAAGTATTCCTGCAATCGGAAAACGGCTTGCTTGGGATCGGCCCTTTCCCCACCGATGATGCGGTGGACGCCGATCTGATCAACGCTGGCAAGCAGACCGTGACGGCACTGCCCGGCGCGGCCTACTTCAGCTCGGCCGATTCCTTCGGCATGATCCGTGGTGGCAAGATCAATCTGGCTATTCTGGGCGCCATGCAGGTGTCGGAGAAGGGCGATCTGGCTAACTGGATGATTCCGGGCAAGATGGTCAAAGGCATGGGCGGCGCCATGGATCTGGTGGCCGGCGTGAAACGTGTGGTGGTGCTGATGGAACACGTGGCCACGGCCAAAGATGGCTCCACTTCGCACAAACTGCTCAAGCAGTGCGATCTGCCGCTGACGGGCGTGGGGGTGGTCGATCTGATCGTGACTGATCTGGGCGTGCTGGAAGTGACGCCGTCCGGTCTGAAAGTGCTGGAACTGGCACCGGGTGTAAATAAGGAACAGATTCAGGCTGCGACGGGCGTGCCGCTCGATCTGTCGGCGGTGTAAGCCTGCGCTTTAGATGCAAAAAGAGCACGCCGCGGCGTGCTCTTTTTTTATTCCGCTGACGGCGCTTAGTGAGCGCGGTGCAGTGGCATCAGATCAGGATCCGTCACAGTCGAGCCCGGATTGTTGAGCTCTTTGTGCAGGGTGTCGTGATCGAGCTCGCGCTCCCAGTTCGACACCACTACCGTTGCCACACCGTTGCCGATGAAGTTGGTCAGGGCGCGGCATTCGCTCATGAAGCGGTCGATGCCGAGGATCAGTGCCATACCGGCGACAGGAATGGTCGGTACCACAGCCAGCGTGGCGGCCAGCGTGATGAAGCCGGCGCCGGTGATGCCGGAAGCACCTTTCGAGGTCAGCATGGCCACGCCCAGAATGGTCAGTTCCTGCGTCAGCGTCAGATCGGTATTGGTGGCTTGTGCCACGAACAGGGCAGCCATGGTCATATAGATGTTGGTGCCGTCCAGATTGAACGAGTAACCGGTTGGCACTACCAGACCCACGACGGATTTGGAACAGCCCAGACGTTCCAGCTTGGTGATCAGCGAAGGCAGCGCGCTTTCCGACGAGCTAGTGCCCAGCACGATCAGCAGTTCTTCGCGGATGTAGCGCAGGAATTTGAAGATAGAGAAACCGGTGAAGTGGGCGATGGCGCCCAGCACGACGAACACGAACACGCCGCAGGTCAGGTAGAAGCAGCCCATCAGCGCGGCCAGCGGTTTCAGCGAAGCGATGCCGTATTTGCCGATGGTGAAAGCCATGGCGCCGAAGGCACCGATAGGGGCGGCCTTCATCACCATGCCGACCATGCCGAAGATGGCCGAAGCCAGTTCATCGATCAGCTTGGCAACTGGCTTGCCGCGCTCGCCCAGCAGCGACAGCGAGAAGCCGAACAGAATAGCGATCAGCAGCACTTGCAGGATATCGCCCTTAGCGAAAGCATCGACGATGGTATTCGGGATGATGTTCATCACGAAATCGATGGTCGATTGCTGTTTGGCCTTTTCCGTGAACTGGGCAATCGATTTAGTATCGAGCGTAGCCGGATCGGCGTTAAAGCCGGCACCGGGGCGGGCCAGATTGGCCACGAACAGACCGATGACCAGCGCGAAAGTAGAGACGACTTCGAAATACAGCAGGGCCTTACCGCCCACGCGGCCGATTTTCTTCACATCCTGCATACCGGCGATACCGGATACCACGGTGCAGAAGATCACGGGTGCGATGATCATCTTAATGAGTTTGATGAAACCATCGCCCAGCGGTTTCATGGCAACCGCATCGCTAGGGTAGTACATACCCAGCAGAACGCCGACCGCAATCGCGAACAGCACCTGTACGTACAGGATTTTATAGAAAGGTTTTTTCACGGATGTCTCCACGCTTCAATGTCAAGCGTTCATCATCCGTGAAAATAACAGTCATCACTATTGTGGAAATCCTCCGCGACATTGGTGAAAACCCGTATTGCCGAATTCGGGGTCAGATCTGTCATTCGGACATCGGCGGCTGTTTTCTGATTTAGCGCAAGCTGCGGCACGATGCGTTGTGCTAGCGCTGAAAGCCGCTTCTAGGGGGGGATTGGTGCCTGCCTCGGCAGTGAAGCAGGAACCATGGGGAAGTTGTGGGCTTACATGGTATCGATGTAAGCGGAGCTGTATTGATTTTCCTCAGAGGTCAGGCGCCAATGTCCGAATGACAGATCTGACCCCGAAGTTGCGAAGGGGTTATTGGGCAACCCAGCCGCCGTCCATATTCCACGCTACGCCGCGCACTTGGCGGGCCGCGTCGCTGCACAGGAACAGGGCCATGGCGCCCAGTTCTTCCGGTGTGACGAATTCGTGCGATGGTTGCTTGTCGGCTAGCAGGGCTTTCTTGGCCGCTTCGTTGCTGATGCCTTCTTTGGCCGCACGGTCGTCGACTTGCTTCTGCACCAGCGGGGTCAATACCCAGCCCGGACAGATGGCGTTGGCGGTGATGCCCGTGGTGGCGGTTTCCAGCGCCGTCGCTTTGGTCAGGCCGATCAGGCCGTGCTTGGCTGCTACGTAGGCTGATTTGCCGGCCGAGGCGACCAGGCCGTGCACCGAGGCCAGATTGATGATGCGGCCCCAGTTGTTGGCGCGCATGCGCGGCAGCGCCAGACGGGTGGTGTGGAACGCCGAACTCAGGTTGATGGCGAGAATGGCATCCCATTTCTCGACGGGGAAGTCCTCCACGTTGGCAACATACTGTATGCCGGCGTTGTTGACCAGAATGTCCACGCCGCCGAATTTTTCGCCCGCGTAGGCCATCATGGCTTCGATCTGGTCCGGTTTCGACATATCCGCATTGTGATATTCCACCTTGATGCTGAATTCGGCCGCCAGATCCGCCTGCAGTTTGGCGATCTCTGCCGCGTCGCCGAAACCGTTCAGCAGGACGTTGGCACCTTCCGCTGCCAGCGTGCGTGCGATGCCCAGCCCGATGCCGGATGTCGAACCCGTCACCAGTGCCGTTTTGCCGCTCAAAGTCTTGTTTGCCATAGTTCCTCTGCAGGGTTGGAGATTAAAGTCGCGCTGCGCTACACTTCTGTAGGATTTTAAGCGCATTGCCCAGTAAAATGTTAGTTCAGAACATCATTACATAAATCGAATAAAAATCATCAAGGAAGCCGCATGTTCGAAGCAAAAATAAAGTCTGTTCAATGCCTGTCGATGACCGGCCTGCACACCATGGCCTACAAGGAATGGGGTGATGCCGATAATCCCCGCGTGTTGTTATGTGTGCACGGCGTGACCCGTGTCTCCGACGATTTTGATGCAATGGCACAAGCACTGGCCGGCGACTACCGAGTAATCGCGCCCGACATTGTCGGTCGTGGCCGTTCGGGGCGCCTGCTCAACCCGCAGTTGTACCGGATTCCCCAGTATGTTAGCGACATCGTCACCTTGTTGGCGCGCGTTTTGCCCGATCATGGTGCAGCCAAGGTGGACTGGTTTGGCACGTCGATGGGCGGTCTGATCGGTCTGGGGCTGGCGTCCTTGCCCGGCAACCCGATCGGCAAGCTGATCCTTAACGACATCGGCCCCGTACTGGCACCGGCAGCGCTGCAGCGCATCGGCGATTACATCGGTCAGGACATGCGCTTTGACACTTTCGAAGACGCGGCCCAGTTCATCCGTGATGTGTCCGTGACCTTCGGTCCCCACACGGAAGCCGAATGGCACAAGCTGGCACAGGATGTGCTCCGTCAGGATAAGGATGGCAAGTGGGTGCGCCACTACGATATGGGTCTGGCGCAGCCATTCCGTTCGGCCACGCCGGAATCCGTCGATGCCGATCAGGCGGCACTGTGGGCGGCCTATGATGCGATCCGTTGCGAAACGCTGCTGATCCGAGGTGCCGAATCGGACCTGCTGTCGGCTGAAACGGCGCAGCAGATGGGCCAGCGTGGTCCTCGCGCCCAGTTGGTGGAAATTCCCGGCGTCGGCCATGCGCCAACCTTTGTGCATGACGACCAGATCGCTATTGTGCGCAAGTTCCTGCTGGGCTGATCTGCACTAATCAGTATTTAAAGAATCAACAGTATGCTTGCGTACTGGTTTTAACAAGAAGATGAGTATGGAAATCAAACGACTGCATGTGGGCAAACGCCTGTCCGAAGTAGCGATTCATAACGGCACCGTGTATCTGGCCGGTCAGATCGCCGATGACAAGACCCTCGATATCCAAGGCCAGACGCGCGAAGTGCTCGGGCATATCGACCGGCTGCTGGCCGAAGCGGGCAGCGACAAGACCTGTATCCTGAGCTGCCAGATCTACATTGCCGATCTGGCCGATTTCGCCGGTATGAACGAGGTATGGGATGCGTGGGTGCCGAACGGCCACACGCCGCCGCGGGCGACGGTGGAAGCCAAGCTGGCCGATCCGGACTGGCGCGTGGAGATCGTCGTCATCGCTGCGCAGCGCTAGGAGTCCCATGGTTTCCACCACCGCCATCACCAGCGCGACTTCCGAACATCTGGTACAGGGCCTGTCGGTCGACGACGGCGCCCGTATGCTGGCCGCGCTCGATTACGCCAGCGACGCTTATGGTGAGCGCGTGTGCACCACCGGGCAGACCGCCTTCGATTTTGCCGTGGGCGTTGCCAGTACGCTGGCCTTCATGCGTACCGACGTCGAGACCCGTATCGCAGGTCTGATGTTCGAGCTGACGTTGCTCGATCCCTCCCATGCACCGCTGATCGAACCCCGCTTCGGCAAAGATGTCTGTGATCTGGCTTCCGGTGTGCGCCAGTTGATACGCCTGCGCGAACTGACGCTGGGGCAGAAGGAATCGAGTGCCGCAGCGCGTGGCCGCAATGCCGCGCAGCAGGCGGTGGCACAGGTGGAAACCCTGCGCAAGATGCTGCTGGCGATGGCCTCCGATATGCGGGTGGTGCTGGTACGGCTGGCGTCGTGCGTGACCACTTTGCGCTATTTCGCCGAGATCAAGCTGTTTAATGAAATGACCAGTACCTACGGGCGCGAAACGCTGGATCTGTACGCACCACTGGCCAACCGTCTGGGGATCTGGCAGCTCAAATGGGAGCTGGAAGACCTGTCGTTCCGCTTCATCGAACCGGATACCTACAAGCGTATCGCCAAGATGCTGGAAGAGAAGCGCATGATGCGCGAGGGCTTCGTGACATCGGCGATTGCGCGTCTGCAGGCGGAGATGGCGGCGGCCGGCATACAGGCTGACGTGTTCGGCCGGCCCAAACACATCTACTCAATCTGGAACAAGATGAAGGGCAAGGAGCTGGACTTCACGGATCTGTACGATGTGCGCGCCTTCCGCGTGATCGTGGCGGACGTCAAGACTTGCTACACGGTGCTGGGCGTGGTGCACAACATCTGGACGCCGATCCCGAAAGAGTTCGACGACTACATTTCGCGCCCCAAACCGAACGGCTACCAGTCGCTGCACACGGTGGTGACGGCGGAAGATGGCCGGCCGCTGGAAGTGCAGATCCGCACCCAGGAAATGCACAACTTCGCCGAATATGGCGTGGCAGCGCACTGGCGCTACAAGGAAGAAGGCGGTTCCAACTTCCAGGGGCAGAAATACGACGAGAAAATTGCGTGGCTGCGCCAGCTGCTGGCGTGGAAAACCGACGTGGCCGATGCCGTGGTGGGGCAGGAAGAGCAGCAGCAGCGCGAGTGGGTGGAAAAGCTCAAATCCGCTGCACTGGATGACCGCATCTTCGTGCTGACGCCGCAGGCGCGCGTGCTGGAACTGCCGGTGGGTGCTACGCCGGTGGACTTTGCCTACCATCTGCATACGGATGTGGGGCACCGCTGCCGTGGGGCGCGCGTCGACAATGTGATGGTGCCACTGAATACGCCGCTGAAGAACGGCCAGACTTGCGAGATCATTACCGCCAAAGGCGCGCCCGGTACTGCCGGCCCGTCGCGCGACTGGCTGAACAATGATTACACGGTGGCCTCGCGCACCCGTTCCAAAATCCGCGCATGGTTCCATGCCATCGATATGCAGCAGACGCTGTCCGATGGGCGTGCGATGGTGGAAAAGACGCTGCAGCGTGAAGGCAAAACCGCCGTCAATCTGGAAGCGCTGGCCAACAAGCTGGGCTTCGCCAAGGTGGACGATCTGTTCCTCTCGGTGGGCAAGGACGAATTCAGTCTGCGGCAGGTCGAGCAGGCGCTCAACGATACGGGCGAGCCGGCCGAGCCGGAAGATGCCGTGGTATTGAGCCGCAGCCGTGCTTCCAGTGTGGAGCAGGGCGCTAAATCCGGTGTGCTGGTAGTGGGGACGGATGGCCTGATGACGCAGTTAGCCAAGTGCTGCAAGCCTGCGCCACCGGATGGCATCGTCGGTTTCGTCACGCGTGGCAAAGGCGTATCCATCCATCGCGCCACCTGCAAGAACTTCGCCGAAATGCGCGCACAGGCACCGGAGCGGGTGATCGTCACGGAATGGGGCCGCACCTCGTCCGACACCGTGTATCCAGTCGATATCTTCATTCTGGCGGGCGACCGGCAGGGGCTGCTGCGCGATATCTCGGAGATTTTTTCGCGCGAGAAAATCAATGTGATCGGGGTGAACACCCAGAGCGCCAAAGGCTTCGCACGCATGACCTTCACGGCCGAAATTGGCGCCACCGCGCAATTGCAGAAAGCGCTGACGGCGATTGCGGAAGTGAGCGGCGTACAGGAAGCACGCCGCGCCTAAACTTGGGGTCAGGTCGGGCAAAGTGCACTTTTTGAGAAATATCAAAAGGTGACACCTTGCCCGACCTGACACCTGCACTTTGCCCGACCTGACCCCTAGGTGGTAATCAGCTGGGAGAGCTGGGCCCTGATGGCCTCGCCCAGCAGGTGGATGTGGTAGCCGTCGGCAAAGCCGTGGTGGGCCTGTACCGATAAGGGCAGGCGCATCATGCCGTCGTCTTGCGGTGGGCCGAATTTGCCCCAGGCGAGGGCGGGGATGTCGGCCGTCTTGTGCAGGTAGATCGGGTGTTCGATCGCTGTCAGCTCCAGCCACGGCATGCAGGTGATGTAGACATTGCGCTTGTGGTCGAGCGGGCTCAGACCGGCGCTAGTGTTGATCAGCTCTGCGCTGGCTTCCGCTACTTTTTTGGCGGCCAGACTACGCTCCACGAACAGGGCCAGATCGTCCGTCATGTCGAAACGGGCGAAATTCAGGTTGTTATCGCTATTGAGCACCGTGTACGAGGCCATGAAGTCCTTGATGCGGATCACTTCGCCATCGAGCTCGCGGTACATGAAATTGTCGATGCTGGCGACAGCGCGCAGCACGCAATACAGGAAGACGTGGAAGGGTGGCAGTTGCTGCGCTTTGCAGTAGGGCCGCAGATCCGGTACGGTCAGCGTGAAGCTCAGGTTGATCAGCGGGTTGGCGAACTGGGTGTATCCGTTGTAGCGGTCGCGGCGTTTCTCGAAATTATGCATCGTGGGGGACTTCTGCCTGCAGGGTGATGTGGTCTATGCCATGCTTATCCAGTAGCATGGTCTTGATATTCTGCAGGATGGTAGGCCAGCGCGACAAGTCGGTGATTTCCACGTGGCCAATCAGTGCCGGCTGGCCCGGCGACATATCCCACACGTGCAGGTCGTGCACCGACAGCACGCCATCGATCTGGCCCAGATCGGCGCCCACCTGCAGATAGTCGATATGTTCGGGTACGCCTTCCATCAGGAAGTGGTAGGACTCGCGCAGCACGCCCCAAGTGGATTTGAGGATCAGCATGGCCACAAAGATGGACAGCAGCGGGTCGATCTGCATCCAGCCCGTGTAGTAAATGATGGCACCGGCTGCCAGTGCTGCCACCGAGCCGAGCAGGTCGCCGATCACATTCACCAGTGCGGCGCGGGTATTCATATTGCTCTCGCCACGCGACAGAATGTACGCCAGCACGACATTGATCAGCAGGCCGATGGCCGCCACCACCGTCACCATGGCACCCTGTACCTGTTCCGGCTGCGAGAAGCGGTGCACGGCCTCCACCACGATCCAGCCCACCAGTACCAGCAGCACCAGACTATTGACGAAGGCGGCCAGCGCTTCGGCGCGGCCGAAACCGAAGGAATTACGCGCCGATGGCGGCCGCTTGGCGATCAGTTGCGCCAGCAGAGCCAGCCCCAGCGCCGCGGCATCCGTCACCATGTGGCCGGCGTCGGAAATCAGGGCCAGCGAATTCGAGATGAAGCCCGTCACCACTTCCACCACGGCAAACCCCAGCGTCAGAATCAGCGACCATGCCAGTACCGACTGGCTGCGCTGCTCCGTAAAGTGGACGTGCAGCGCGTCGCCATCGCGGTGCGCGTGCAGGTGGGCGGAAGGGGAGTCGGGCAGCTGGCTGCCAGCCACGGAGTTCTGGGGCATGGGACGAATGCGAGGTTGGGAAAAGCGTAGTTTAATGGATCACGGCATTTCCTGCCGTGCTGGCAGGCGCTCGGCCCCGATTAATACAGTCAAAACAGCAAGATAGTGCTTTCTGTAAATGTTTCGCTTCCATGCCCTTGTGTTTCTTCGCATCGCTCTCTATAATGCTGGTCTTCGGGCGGTTAGTTCAGCTGGTTAGAATACTTGGTCGACATCCAAGGGGTCGCAGATTCGAATTCTGCACCGCCCACCAGAATTAAGTAGTAGGTAGTGGAGCAAGCAGTACATCACTATAACGATAGCAGTACCTCGGGCGGTTAGTTCAGCTGGTTAGAATACTTGGTCGACATCCAAGGGGTCGCAGATTCGAATTCTGCACCGCCCACCAGAACATGTAAGAGCGAGAAAGGCAATCCGGTTATGACACCGCGAACTACTACCAGTATTGGTGAGTGACGCTAGTCGAACGGGATCCTTTTGCTCAAAAAAAGAGAAAACGCGGCTAGTCCGCGTTTTTTTTCGTCCGTATTTTTTAATTCATCGACACCCTGGCCTGTGCGCCGTAATGGAGATCACTATGCTTTCAATTCGCCTTCCTGATGGTTCGTCCCGTCAATTCGACGGCCCGGTAACCGTGGCTCAAGTGGCGGGCAGCATCGCCACCAGTCTGGCGAAAGCCGCGCTGGCCGGTAAGGTCAATGGCAAAGTGGTGGATACCTCGTTCCTGATCGAACAGGACGCCGATCTGGCCATCATCACCGACAAGGACCCGGAAGGTCTGGAAGTGATCCGTCACTCGACCGCCCACTTGCTGGCCTACGCCGTCAAGGAACTGTTCCCTGATGCGCAAGTGACCATCGGCCCGGTCATCGACAACGGTTTCTACTACGACTTCTCCTACAAGCGTCCGTTCACGCCGGACGATCTGGTGGCGATCGAAAAGAAAATGACGGAACTGGCCAAGAAAGACGAGCCAGTCACCCGCAAAGTACTGCCACGTGACGAGGCGGTGGCCTACTTCAAGTCCATCGGCGAAGCCTACAAGGCCGAGATCATTGAGTCGATTCCTGCCGATCAGGATGTGTCGCTGTACACGGAGGGTAATTTCACCGACCTGTGCCGCGGCCCGCACGTCCCATCGACGGGCAAGCTGAAAGTCTTCAAGCTGATGAAACTGGCCGGTGCCTACTGGCGCGGCGACAGCAAGAACGAAATGCTGCAGCGTGTCTATGGCACGGCATGGACCAAGAAAGAAGATCAGGAACAGTACCTGTTCCAGCTGGAAGAGGCGGAAAAGCGCGACCACCGCAAACTGGGCAAGCAGCTTGATTTCTTCCACTTCCAGGATGAAGCGCCGGGTCTGGTGTTCTGGCATCCGAAAGGCTGGACCATCTGGCAGCAGGTGGAGCAGTACATGCGCAACAAGTATCAGGTGAACGGCTATCAGGAAGTTAAAGCGCCGCAGATTCTCGATTCCAGCCTGTGGGGCAAGACCGGTCACTGGGATAACTACCGCGAGAACATGTTCGTGACGGAATCGGAAAACCGTTCCTACGCACTGAAACCGATGAACTGCCCGGGTCACGTGCAGATCTTCAACAGCAATATGCGTTCCTACCGCGATCTGCCACTGCGCTATGGCGAGTTCGGCCAGTGCCACCGCAACGAACCTTCGGGCGCGCTGCACGGCATCATGCGCGTGCGCGGCTTCACGCAGGATGACGGTCACATCTTCTGTACCGAAGAGCAGATCGAGCCGGAAGTGGTGGCTTTCCACACGCAGGCCATGGAAGTCTACAAAGACTTCCACTTCAATAACATCGAAGTCAAGCTGGCGCTGCGTCCCGATAACCGCATCGGTACCGACGAAATCTGGAACGAAGCGGAAGAAGCGCTGCGCTCCGGCCTGCGCGCCTGCGGCGTGACGTGGACCGAGCTGCCAGGCGAGGGTGCGTTCTACGGTCCTAAGATCGAGTACCACCTGAAGGATTCGCTGGGTCGTCCATGGCAGGTGGGTACCATGCAGGTGGACTTCTTCATGCCGGAACGTCTAGGTGCCGAATATGTGGCCGCTGACAACAGCCGTCAGGTGCCGGTCATGCTGCACCGTGCGATTGTTGGTTCGATGGAGCGCTTCATCGGTATCCTGATCGAAAACTATGCGGGCGCGCTGCCAACCTGGTTGTCGCCAGTGCAAGTTTCGGTTCTGAACATCTCCGACGCGCAAGCTGAATATGTGGGTCAAGTGGCTGAAAAGCTGCGCCGGTGCGGGTTCCGCGTGCAGACCGATTTGCGCAACGAGAAAATTACCTATAAAATACGCGAACATTCCGTCCAAAAACTGCCTTACATTCTGGTTGTGGGCGACAAGGAGCGGGATGCTAATACCGTAGCTGTGCGGGCACGGGGTAATGTCGATCTGGGCGTCATGTCCGTCGAAGCCCTGATCGAGCGACTCCAGCAAGACGTCGCCAATAAAGCCTAAGCGCGCAGCATTTCATCAGACATTAAAAGGAATCACCATAGCTACTGACAAGTCGCATCGCATCAATGGCGAAATCACTCACCCTGAAATGCGTTTATCCGGGGTTGATAACGAGCCGCTCGGTATCGTGAGCCTGGCCGAAGCCTTCCGCCTGGCGGAAGAGGCAAACGTCGACCTGGTCGAGATCGCACCTACTGCGGTCCCGCCGGTCTGCCGTTTGATGGACTACGGCAAGTTCAAGTATTCGGAGCAGAAGAAGGCTCACGAAGCGAAATTGAAGCAGAAAGTCATCTCCGTGAAGGAAGTCAAGTTCCGTCCGGGTACCGATGACGGCGACTACAATATCAAGCTGCGCAATCTGATCAAGTTCCTGGAAGATGGCGATAAAACCAAGATCACGCTGCGTTTCCGCGGTCGTGAGATGGCGCACCAGGATATTGGCTTCCGTATGCTGGAACGTCTGAAAGCTGATCTGGAGCCGCATGGCCAGGTCGAGCAGTTCCCGAAAATGGAAGGCCGTCAGATGATTATGGTGCTGGCACCTAAAAAGAAAAAGTAAGTCGTTAGACTGAAGAGAAATTCGGGGTTGGAGGGCGTTTTCTAAAAAAACGTGCTCCAGCCCCGAATTTTTTGCTGCGCTATTGCTACAACTGGTCTATAATGTCCGGCTGTAGTAAATGTAGTGGACTCGCATCTGCTGCAAAAACAAGTGAAAGCAGGCATCTAAGCGTAACGTAGTTACCACCTGCAATCCTGTTTGATATGGAGCTACCCGAAGGGGTAGATTACTATGCCAAAAATGAAAACCAAAAGCTCCGCGAAAAAACGTTTTCGCGTGCGTCCAGGTGGTACTGTTAAATCGGGTATGGCTTTCAAACGCCACATCCTGACCAAAAAAACCACCAAAAACAAACGTCAACTGCGCGGCACTCGCAACATCAACGCTTCGGATGTAACGTCCGTACTGCGTATGATGCCATCCGCTTAATCTCACACTGTTAAGGAGTTACTATGCCTAGAGTAAAACGTGGGGTTACAGCTCGTGCCCGTCATAAAAAAGTACTGAACCTGGCCAAAGGCTACCGCGGTCGTCGTAGCAAGGTATATCGTATTGCTAAGCAAGCAGTTATGCGCGCTGGCCAGTACGCATACCGTGACCGTCGTAACAAGAAGCGCGTCTTCCGTCGTCTGTGGATCGCCCGTATTAACGCTGCTTCCCGTGAGCACGGCGTTACCTACAGCGTATTCATGAACGGTCTGAAGAAAGCTTCGATCGAACTGGACCGTAAGGTTCTGGCCGATATGGCAGTGATGGACAAGCCAGCATTCGCTGCGATTGTCAACGCTGTGAAAGCTAAAATCGCTGCTTAATACGCAATGATTGTCACTAGCTGCTGCGGCAACGCAGCAGCCGAGAGAACGGGGCAAGGTGAGATACCTGTGCCCCGTTTTTGATTGAGGATAAGAAAAACGCATGGACTCCCTGGAACAACTCGTCGCCTCAGCAGTGCAGGATTTCATGGCCGCGCAAGATGACGCCGCCGCACTGGAAAATGCTAAAGCCAAATATCTGGGCAAGACTGGCCAGATTACCGAATTGATGAAAGGGTTGGGCAAGCTCGACCCTGAAGCACGCAAGGCGCAGGGCGCCCTGATCAACGCTGCCAAAGGGCAGATCGAAGCGGCTCTGACGGCCCGGCGCGACGCGCTGGCCGAAGCCCAGATGCAAGCCCGCCTCAACGCCGAGGCGATCGACGTTTCCCTGCCAGGCCGCGGCCGCGCCGGCGGTGGTCTGCATCCCGTGATGCGCACCTGGGAACGCGTCGAAGCGATCTTCCGCTCCATCGGTTTCGAAGTGGCCGACGGCCCCGAAATCGAAAACGACTGGACCAACTTCACGGCGCTGAACAGCCCGGAAAACCATCCAGCCCGTTCCATGCAGGATACCTTCTACATCGAAGGCAATGACACCACCGGCAAACCGCTGCTGCTGCGTACCCACACCAGCCCTATGCAGGTGCGTTATGCGCGTAGCCACACGCCACCGATCAAGGTGATCGCACCGGGCCGTACCTACCGCGTCGACAGCGATGCCACCCACTCGCCGATGTTCCATCAGGTCGAAGGTCTGTGGATCGCCGAGAACATCAGCTTCGCCGATCTGAAGGGCGTGTACCTGAACTTCGTCAAAGCCTTCTTCGAGACGGACGATCTGCAAGTGCGCTTCCGTCCGTCGTATTTCCCGTTCACCGAACCTTCGGCCGAGATCGACATCGCTTTCGGTTCCGGTCCCCTCAAAGGCCGCTGGCTGGAAATTTCCGGCTCGGGTCAGGTGCATCCATCGGTGGTGCGCAACTTCGGTCTGGATCCGGAAAAATACATCGGCTTCGCTTTCGGCTCCGGTCTGGAACGTCTGACCATGCTGCGTTATGGCGTGAACGATCTGCGTCTGTTCTACGAAGGCGATCTGCGTTTCCTGAAGCAGTTCAACTAAATCCTCAAGTCGGTCGAGCGCGCCGCGATTGGCTGGCTGCGCTCCCGTCGGACTCTCTTTGAAGGCTTGATTATGCAATTCTCTGAAAACTGGCTCCGTACCATGGTCGATCCGAAGATGACTTCGGACGAACTGGCCCACATGCTGACCATGTCCGGTCTGGAAGTGGAAGAAGTCGAAGCGGTGGCGCCACCGTTTTCCAATGTGGTGGTCGGTCATGTACGTGAAATGGCCAAGCACCCGAATGCCGACCGTCTGAACGTGTGTCAGGTGGATGTGGGCACGGGTACGCTGCTCAACATCGTCTGCGGCGCACCGAATGTGCGTCCGGGCCTGAAAGTGGTGTGCGCCATGGCGGGTGCCGTGCTGCCACCGGGCGCCGATGGCAAGCCATTCGAAATCAAGGTAGGCCAGCTGCGCGGAGTGGAATCGCAAGGCATGCTGTGCTCGGCCAAGGAACTCAAGCTGTCGGAAGAGGGCAGTGGTCTGCTGGAACTGCCGGACGATGCACCGGTCGGCAAGAACTTCCGCGACTACTACGCGCTGAACGATCTGAAGTTCACCATCAAGCTGACCCCGAACAAGGCGGACTGCCTGTCCGTGCTGGGCGTGGCGCGCGAAGTGTCGGCCCTGACGGGTGTGCCGCTGCAGGCACCGACCTTCCGTCCGGTCGCTGTGAACAGCGCCGAAGTGCTGCCAGTGAAAATCTCGGCACCGGATCTGTGCGGCCGTTTCTCCGGTCGCGTGATCCGCAACCTGAACGCCAAAGCCGCCACGCCAGCGTGGATGAAGCAGCGCCTCGAGCGCAGCGGCCAGCGCTCGGTGTCGGCACTGGTGGATATTTCCAACTATGTGATGCTGGAACTGGGGCGTCCTACCCACGTGTTCGATCTGGCCAAAATCCACGGCGGCCTGAATGTGCGCTGGGGTAAAGCTGGTGAAACCCTCAAGCTGTTGAACGGTAACACCATCAACATCGATGAATGGGTGGGCGTGATCGCCGACGACAAGGAAATCGAATCGCTGGCCGGCATCATGGGCGGCGACGCTACGGCTGTTTCGCTGGAGACGGAATCGATCTATCTGGAAGCGGCATTCTGGTGGCCGAATGCCATTCAGGGCCGTGCCCGCAAGTACAACTTCTCGACCGATGCTGCGCACCGTTTCGAGCGCGGCGTGGACCATGCGACGACCGTTGAGCACATCGAGCGCATTACCTCGCTGCTGATTGAAATCTGTGGCACGCCGACCACGCAAGTAGGTCCGGTGGATGACCAGATCGTCAACGTGCCAGCGGCCAAGCCAGTGCAGATGCGCACGGCGCGTGCGCGTAAGGTGATCGGCGTGGCCGTCAACGACCAGATGGTCGCGGACATCTTCACCCGTCTGGGTCTGCCGTTCTCGCTGCAAGCGGGCGAAGGTGATGACAATGGCGTGTTCTCCGTAACGGCACCTAGCTACCGTTTCGACATCGAGATCGAAGAAGATCTGATCGAAGAAGTGGCTCGCGTGTACGGCTTCGAGAATATTCCTGCGGTGGCGCCGGTAGCGGCCAACACCATGATCATTGCACCGGAAAACACCCGTTCGCTGTTCGCCGTGCGCCACCAACTGGCCGATCTGGGCTTCCAGGAAGTGGTCAACATGAGCTTCGTAGAAGCGGCATGGGAGCAGGATTTTGCCGGTAACGACCAGCCTATCCGTCTGCAGAACCCGATTGCCAGCCAGATGAGCGTGATGCGTACCAATCTGATCGGCAGTCTGGTCAGCAATGTGCGCTACAACCTGAACCGCAAGACCAACCGCGTGCGTCTGTTCGAAGTCGGTGCCATCTATCTGCGCGACGACAGCGTGACCGATGGCGCGCTGACCGTGGCCGGTTACCACCAGCCTAAGCGTGTCGCTGCCATGGCCTATGGCCACGTGGCAGACGAGCAGTGGGGTCTGGACAGCCGCCATGTCGATTTCTTCGACCTGAAAGCCGATCTGGAACACCTGTTCGCGCCGCTGTCGCTGCGCTTCGTCAAAGCCGAACATCCGGCGCTGCATCCGGGCCGCTCGGCCAATGTGTTGCTGAATGGTAAAGTTATCGGCTTCATCGGCGAACTGCATCCACGCTGGCTGCAGAAATATGAGCTGCCGCAAGCGCCAGTGGTGTTCGAAGTGGACGCTGAGGCGCTGCAGCAACGCAATCTGCCGGTGTACGCGGAAATTTCCAAGTTCCCTGGCGCCACCCGCGACCTGGCGGTGGTGGTCAAACAGGATGTTCCGGCGCAGGCTCTGCAAGATGCCTTCAATGAAGCTTTGGCAACAAATCCACACGGAAAGATTGTGCAAGCCATTGTTTTGTTTGATGAATATCGTGGTAAAGGGCTGGAAGCGGACGAAAAATCGCTTGCTTTCCGCTTTAGCTTGCAAGATACTCAAAACACGCTGCAGGATGACGTAGTCGAGGCCGTTATGACGGCGCTGGGCGACGCCGCCAAGCAGCAACATGGCGCACGTCTGCGCACCTGATACGGGCGCATAGCTGAGCGTTGTGTATACTCGGGAGTCCGGCTAATGCCGGACTCATTCGTTATTAGAGAAGGCAGGGCAGTAAAATTAATAACAACGACGTCGATTCCGCCGTACTGCAGTCCGCACTGGCTGCCGATCTGCATCGCGCCATGCAGGTTGCCAAAGTACGTCAGGATGCTGAAAAAGATTTGCCGACGCTGACCAAGGCGGAACTGGCCGAACTGCTGTTCGAACAGGTGGGCCTGAACAAGCGTGAAGCCAAAGACATGGTGGAGACCTTCTTTGACGAGATCCGCAATGCGCTCGAACGCGGTGAAGCGGTGAAATTGTCCGGTTTCGGTAACTTCCAGCTGCGTGACAAGCCGCAGCGTCCGGGCCGCAACCCCAAGACGGGCGAAGAAATTCCTATCACGGCGCGCCGCGTCGTGACTTTCCACGCCAGCCAGAAGCTCAAAGGCATGGTGGAGGAGAGCAATCCGGCGGCACGTGTCGCCTGAACGGGAGCTAAGTCGTGATGAATGACCGCGCTGCCAAGACCGACGCTGCCCCGCTGCCGCCGATACCGGCCAAGCGCTATTTCACTATCGGTGAAGTCAGCGAACTGTGCGGCGTGAAGCCCCATGTGCTGCGCTACTGGGAGCAGGAATTCACCCAGCTGAAACCGGTCAAACGGCGCGGCAACCGGCGCTATTACCAGCACCATGAAGTGCTGCTGATCCGGCGTATCCGCGAACTGCTGTACGAGCAGGGCTTTACCATCAGTGGTGCCCGCAACAAGCTCGATAGCCGTGGCGAGCATCATCTGGCGCCTAGTGCCGAGGTGGGCCTCGAGGCCGCTGTGCCGGCCGAAGTCGCACCACTCGACCGCAGCCTGATCCGGCGCGAATTGCAGGCCATACTCGACCTGCTCAAGCAGAACTGAAAGCTGGCGCCAGCCGTACGCGGCACCCCGGCGCCTAGCTGCTATACTCTCAACATTGACTAAAAATCAGCGACGCTGAATACCGGTACTTCCGTTCCGGTAAAGTCTATGCCGCACGCCGGCCAGACAGGAGGATGCATGATACGCGTTGCCATTTGCGACGATCATCAGATAGTCCGCGCAGGATTCAAACAGATTTTTTCCGCCACCGACGAATTCGAAGTGGTGGCTGAGGCCGGCACCGGCCGTGAAGCGCTCGATATTGCCCGTCGTGAAGTTTGCGATGTGCTCATGCTGGATATCGCCATGCCGGACCAGAGCGGCATCGATACCTTGCGCACCATACGGCAGGGCCAGCCCGATCTGCCCGTACTGATACTATCCGGCTATCCGGCCCAGCAGTATGCGGTGAATCTTTTTAAGATGGGGGCCAACGGCTATCTGAACAAGGAGTGCGACGCCGAGGAACTGATGACGGCTGTGCGCACGGTGTTTCAAGGGCGCCGCTACGTGAATGCCACTGTGGGTGAACTGCTGGCGCAGACGCTGGATCGCGATCCGAACACGGCGCTGCATACGGAACTGTCGGACCGCGAGTTTCAGGTATTTCTGCGGCTGGCCAAGGGCGAAACGGTGTCCGATATCGGCGTGGCGCTGTCGCTCAGTATCAAAACGGTCAGTACCTACCGTACCCGGGTGATGGAAAAAATGGCCATGCAGTCGAATTCCGACCTGACCTATTACGCCATGAAGAATAATCTGCTCGAGTGAGCAGGTGCGCACGGTTGAACTGCGGGGGCAGCGCAGCCATTCTTTCACGGGTCTATAATGCGCCTAGTCAAGCCGGCGCAACTCTCATGAAGGAACTCCTTAGGATGCATTTCACTGTAGAACCGGCACCGCAACACCGTCTGCCTCTGTACAAGACGGTATTGTGCGTGACCTGCGCACTGCTGCTGATCGTGAACGGCTTCAGCCTGTTCCATAATTTGAAGTCTTTAAGAGTGGCGCAGCAGTCGCTGGCCCAGTCGGCCCGCGTCGCTGACCGCCTGCAGTACCTGAATGTGCTGGTGCTGGAAGCGGAAAGCAGTATGCGCGGCTATTTCCTCAATGGCCGCGAAGAGACCTTACGCGCGACTACCTCGGCTTCTGCCGAGACGGAAGCCGAATTCAAGGAACTGGAAACCCTGCTGGCCGATAACCCTTCGCAGCTACGTAATCTAGCCCAGTTGCATACGCTGGTGCGGCGCCGGCTGCGCCTGATGGGGCAGGCAGTCGATGTCTACCGCGATGGCGGCCTGTCCGAAATCGTCAAGATCGCCAAGCTGAGCGAACGGCGCGTCAATATGGACGAGATCCGCCTGCAGGTGGTGATCATGGAGCAGGAGCAGAACGAAACCATGGCGCACCGCAGTAGCGCCTTCTATCAGGAGTATCTGAAAGCCATTCTGCTGGGCATGAGCATCAATGCACTGGCGATCTTCGTGCTGATCATGTTCTACCAGCTGGTGCGGCGTAGTTTTGCCAACCGGGCGCAAGTAGAGCACGCTTTACAGAGCGCGAACGAAACGCTGGAATCGCAAGTGCAGCAGCGTACCGAACAGCTGTCGCTGCTGTCGCGCCACCTGATCAGCATCAGCGAGGAAGAGAAGATCCGTCTGTCCCGCGAACTGCATGACGAGATGGGGGCCAACCTGACTTCCATCAGCATGGATATCGCCGCTGTGACTCAGCAACTGCAGCAGCGCGAGCCGGAACTGGCCGCGCAGCTCAAGCGCGCCCGCGCCACGCTGGTGGAAACCGTGGAGATGAAGCGCCGTATCGTCGAGAATCTGCGTCCTAGTTTGCTGGATAATCTGGGGCTATGTGCGGCCATCGAAAGCTATTGCGAAGAATTCAGCCGGCTGGCGCAAGTGCGTTGCGATTGCGATGTGGCAGCGGGCGTCGAGAAAACTGCGCGCCGCTCCGGCGACCTGGCGATAGCACTGTTCCGTATCGTGCAGGAAGCTTTGACCAACATCCGCAAATATGCCCGCGCCAGCCATGTGACGGTAACGCTGACGCGCGACCAGCATGGGCTGATATTGCGTATCATTGACGATGGTATCGGCATTGCCGCTGCCAATATTGCCAAGCCTATGTCGCACGGTCTGCTCGGCATGCGCGAGCGTGCCTTACTGCTGGGCGGTAGCATGAGCATACGGCGGGGACGCAATGACAAGGGCACCTGCATCGAAGTGTGCATACCTTTGCCACAGCCGAGCGCGGTAGCGGACGCGCAGCTTGAAGCGCCGATAGCGGCACTCGCTGCGGTTAGCGTCAGCGAACTGTCAGCCACCTTGCCGCCCGCCCTCAGCGCCGTGCTCAATAATGCGCTACATCCTCCAGCAGACGGTCATATTCCGTCTTCGCCACCTTGTAGCACTCCCCCGCATACAGCTCCAGACCTGAGCGATCCAGTACGGTGATAGTGCCGCGGCGGTAGGCGATCAATCCTTCCTCCTGCAATTTGCCGGCAGCCGCGGTAATGCTTTCGCGCCGCACGCCCAGCATGATGGCGATCATCTCCTGTGTGACTTTCAGCACGTTGTCGCTGGAGCGGTCCAGTCGTTCGAGCAGCCAGCGGCACAGTTTCTGTTCGATGGAACTGTGGCGGCCACCCACGGCGTTCTGCGCCATCTGGGCAAACAGGGCCGTGTTATAGCGCATCAGCAGGGCGGGCAGGGCGCCTCCCTGATGGAAGGCGGTGCGCAGATGGCGGGCATGCATACGATAACCATAGCCAGCTGATTGCACCATGGCGCTACACATGGCACGTTCGCCAGCAAACAGCGAAACGCCGACCACGCCTTCACGGCCAGCCACGGCAATTTCTGTGGTCGCGCCATTTTCCATCACATAGAGCAGCGAAATAATGGCGCTGGTTGGGAAATACACATACTCCATGCAGGCGCCGCATTCGAACAGCTCTTTGCCCACGGGCAGAGTGACCAGCTCCAGTTCAGGCAGCAGTGCGGCCAGTTCGCGCTCGGGCAAGGCGGCCAGTAATTCGTTCTGGCGTGCACCGCTGGGGCTGATGGAAAAAGCTAAAGGTGGACGGGCTGTGTTGCCGTAATCGCGTGTTCTGGGCGATGGGCTCAGTTGGGTATTGTTCATCTTGTTCCTCACAGTCTGGCTACTCAAACAACACCGTTGCTGCGCTTCGGTGTTGTCACTACTGTAAGGGGAGGGAGAGCTGACGAACATAAGCGCAGCAGACGCTGGCTTGTAGTCCTGTGTGGCGCAGCTTTGTAGTCCTGATCCTACATGGCGCGCTGGCCGGGCAGGCGCTACGGTACTAGGCTTAGTCTCGGGGCAAGTGCATAATGCAGCCATTCCCCTAGATAGGCGTGCACCATGCAGGTACTGGTCGTTGAAGATGATGCTGTTCTGGCCGATGGCCTGCGCCGCGTGCTGGGCGAGCATGGCATGTCAGTAGAACTGCTGGCCGATGGCCATCAGGCCGACCTGCGCCTGCAACATGCCGACGCGCTGGCCGTGGCGGTGCTCGATATCGGCCTGCCCGGCCTTGATGGTTACGAGCTAGTGCGGCGCCTGCGTGCCCGTGGCAGTGCTTTGCCCGTGCTGCTGCTGACGGCGCGCGATGCCATCGATGAGCGTGTACGGGGACTGGAGCTGGGCGCCGATGATTATCTGGTCAAACCGTTCGCTACGGCCGAGCTGGTGGCACGTCTGCGCGCGCTGGCGCGACGCAATGCTCCCAAGCCGGGGCTGCTGGCACTGGGCAGGCTGGCGCTGGATCTGGATGCCAAACGGGCCCGCGTGGGCGAGAAACTGATCGAACTGTCGGTGCGCGAATGGGCGGTGCTGGAATTCCTGCTGCAGCAGGCTGGCAAGGTGGTCTCCAAACAGCAGATTATCGATGCCATCCTGCCATGGGGCGATGATCTCACGCTGAATGCGGTGGAAGTCTATGTGTCGCGCGTGCGCCTGAAAATTGCCGATACGGGCGTGACACTGCGCACCATACGGGGTTTTGGCTATATGCTGGAAGCGGAGCCGCTAGCGCCATGAGCAGTATCCGCCTGCATCTGCTCAAGTGGCTGATTGCGCCGATACTGCTGATCAATCTGGCCGGCGGTGCGCTGGCCTATCTGCTGGCATGGACTCCTGCCCAGCTAGCCTTCGATCAAAGTCTGGCCGAGGCGGCGGCCAGTCTGGGCGCCCGCCTGAGCGATGAGGGCGGCCAGTTACGGCTGGATCTGCCCGCACTGGCGGAAGCCGTGTTGCGCAACGACGATAGCGATAGCCTGTATTTTGCCGTGTATGACGGTGCCGGCCAGCAGATCGCCGGCGACCGCGAGCTTCCCTTGCCTGCTGCAGCTCCTGCAAGCGAGAAGCTGGTAGCGGCAAGTACCGGTGTCGGCGCCAGCGGCAGAACGCAGCAGGTATTCGATGCCATACGCCAGCAACAGGCGTTGCGGGTGCTGGTACTGCCGTGGGCGTTACCGGCACGCGCAGAGAACGCTCCCGTTACGCACGCACGCATCGTCGTGGCTAAGACGCTGCGCAAGCGCCAGCAGATCCAGCAAGCCACGCTGCGTGCCCTGCTGCTGCTGGAAGGCCTGTTTGCGCTGGCCAGTATCGGCCTGATCTGGTTCAGTGTCAGCAACGGTCTGTTGCCGCTGCAGCGCTTACGCACGGAATTGAACCGGCGTGACAGCGATCAGCTGGCGGCACTGGCGCTGACCGATCTGCCGCAGGAACTCAAACCCGTGGTGCATGCCCTTAACGGGCTGCTGGAAAAAGTGGGTGAGGGCGCGCAGGCCCGTCAGCAGTTTCTGGCCAATGTGGCGCATCAGTTGCGTACGCCGCTAGCCGGTCTGAAAACCCAGCTGGAATGGCTGGGCGCGCGCCAGAGCGAGGCAGAACCAGCCAAGTCGGTGCAACTGATGCTGGCCACCACCGAGCGCATGATACGCCAGACTAACCAGTTGCTTGCGCTGGCCCGTGCCGAGCCTGAGCACTTCGAGAAGGCCCGGCTGGAGCCGCTGGCGCTGCACAGTCTGATCGAGCAATCGATCCAGCTATTTGTCGAACAGGCCAGCCGCAAACAGATCGATCTGGGCTTCGAGTTGCAGCCAGTGATGATACGGGGTGACCGCTTCCTGCTGCGCGATCTGATCGACAACCTGATCGATAACGCCATCCGCTACACGCCCGCCGGTGGCAGCGTAACGGTGAGCTGTCTGCCGCCCGCTGGCGGTCGTGCTGCGGGCGGCGCCAGACTGGTGGTGGAAGACAGCGGCCCCGGGATTCCGCCCGAGCGGCGCGAGCAGGTGTTCAGCCGTTTTGTCCGCCTTGATGACCGCATCAGCGGTAGTGGCCTTGGTCTCGCCATCGTGCGCGATATTGCCACCGTCCACGGTGCCGAATGCCGCATCGACGACGCCAGCAGCGGGCAGGGTGCCCGTTTTTCCATCATTTTCCCCTGATTTTTAATTCTTTCGTGCAATTGTCAGCACTTTGTCAGCATTTCCTCAGGGAAATGCAAGCTTGCTCGGCTACACTATTAAACGTGCACATTGATAACAGGAGCAGGCCATGAAAACTAGCCAGCGCGGCTTTACTCTGATCGAAATGATGGTGGCCGTGGCGATCGTCGGGATACTGATGGCGTTCGCCATTCCCTCGTACACGGAATACGTGGTGCGCGGCCGCCTGAGCGAAGCTTTCACAGCGCTGGGCGGGGCGCAACCGGCTGCCGAGCAGTACTGGGCGAATAACCGCAGCTATGCGGGCTTCGACGGGGCCGCAGCTTTCCCGGCCAGCACGGCCAATTTCACCTACGCGCTGACCACGGCCACGGCATCGACTTACACCATCACGGCGACGGGCAGCGGCAAGATGGCCGGTTTCGTCTACACCATTGACCAGAATAGCACCCATGCCACCACGGGCAGCCCGACGGGCTGGGGCACTAGCGCATCCTGCTGGGTGGATCACAAAGGTGGAGCATGTTCCAACTGATGCCAGTGTTGCAGGCGCTGTCGCGCAGGCCGGGGCTGGCCCGTATGCGCGGGCTGACCTTGCTGGAATTGCTGATCACGCTGAGTATTTTCGCTTTCATGCTGGCCATCGGTTTGCCGAATGCCAGCAACTGGCTGCTGGCTAACCGTGCCCGTAGTGCCAGCGAATTCTATGCCGAAGGCTTCAGTATGGCGCGCCGGCAGGCGATACTGCACAACACCTTCAGCCGCATCAGCCTGACGCCGAATGTGACGACGGGGCAGATGAACTGGCAGGTAGACTTGTGCTTTGTCTCGGCCAACAGCCAGTGCGGGGCAGCGGAAAGCGGCTGGTCCACCGTGGCCGCAGCGGCCGCCAATGATCCGGAAGGCGCAGCCGGCTTCAAGTCCGTGCTGCGACTGGCCGATGCGCTGCCCAATTCCGAAGTGCTGCTGCCGAGCACACTGCCGGAAGGTAGTTCGCAAGTGTATTTCACGCCCATGGGCTGGGTCGATACCCGTTTTGCCGAGCGCCTGAGCCGTTTGCAGCTAGACCCAGCCAGCCGCTTTCAGGGCGAAGTGCCCAGTGTGGCACTGGTGGTAACTCTGGCCGGTATGGCCACCAAATGCCAGCCTGATGTGCCGGCCTCAGATACGCGAGCCTGTCCGCCATGAAACCGCATCCAGTCATCCCGCACCATCGCAGCCAGCGCGGCATTGCCTTGCTAGAAGCGCTGCTGGCCATTCTGATACTTGGCATCGGTCTGCTGGGCACCATAGGCCTGCAGGCGCGCGCCTATTCGGCACTGTCCGATGCCAGTCAGCGTGCGGAAGCCACCATGGCCAGCGAGAAGCTGCTGGGCGTGATGAATGCCGATGTGGCCAATGTCCTCAATTACGGGGTGGCAGAGGGCGAAGAGGCCACCGAAGCCTTGCAGCCATGGGTGGAGGAAACCCGTCAGTACATACCGGATGCCTTGCTGGCCGTGCAGGTGACGCCGGAAGCGCGGCGGGTGCGGGTGGATATTTCCATCCGCTGGAAGCGCAAGGCGGGCGACGATATGAACCAGCATCAGGTCACTTCTTATATTGCGAACTGAGATGAAGCATTTCAATCTATCGAATGGGCGCAGCGACGCAGCGGGTTTCTCGCTGGTCGAGCTGATGGTCAGCGTGGTGATCGGCATGCTGGCGCTGCTGTTCGCGACGCGTTTGATCATCAGCGGCGAGTTGAACAAGGATGCCGCCGTGGGCGGCTCGGACAGTATGCAGAACGGTATGCTGGCGCTGTATTCGCTCAGTAACGATGCGGCCGAATCGGGCTGGGGTATCAATGATCCCATGCTGGCCGGCTGCGATACCGTATTGACCGATACCAGTGGCTATGTACTGCCCAGCGCGAGCCGCGGCGGCGTTAACATTACGCCGCTGACGGCAGTGCTGATCCAGTCGAACGGCAGCAATCCCGATGTGATCGCGTTCAGCAGCGGTACTTCGCAAAGCGGCAATGGCTCGGCGCGTTTGTTTGCTGATTATCTGGGGGGCAGCCAGTTCACCATCGATAGCCGCAATCCCTATACTTTCCAGACTGGCGATGTGATGGTGATTGCGCCGCTGGCGCAGGGCAGCGCGCAATGCTCGCTGGTGCAGCTTTCGGGCTTTGGCGCAGCACCGCTGAATACCTTGCAGTTCAATGCCGGCACGGGCTTCCGTTTCAATCCACCGGCCGGCCTGGCCAATGTGTACCGCCAGAACGTCAGTTATATCTACAATCTGGGGCCGTCTACCCAGCTGCATTTTCACACCTGGTCGGTGGCCAACGGCGTACTGCTGTTGCGCGCCGCCGAGCTGGCCGGGGCCGAGTCTGCCGGCGTGTCGGTGACGGACAATGTGGTCAGCATCAAAGGCCAGTATGGTTTCGATACGCGGGTGGTGGCTGGCACTTACGACCCTAATCCCAGCGGTAATGGCATGCAGATCACCAGCTGGAGCGCCACCATGATCGATGCCGATGGCGATGGTGTGGTGGGCAGTCCCGGCGATTATCAGCGCATCGCCGCCGTGCGGCTGGCCGTGGTTGCGCGCAGCAAGACGGTGGAGAAGCCTGATTCCAAAGGACAGTGTTCGGCGACGACGGAACAGCCGACCGTGTTTGCCAGCGCAGCGCCCGCTAACGTGGCCGCTGTGCCCATGCAGGTGAATGTCGCCGTGGCAGGTGATACGCAGGCGTGGCAGTGCTACCGCTATCGGGTGTTCGAGAACATCGTCCCTATCCGTAACGCGCAATGGAGGCCATGATGCCGTATCGTCGCCAGCAGCGCGGGATAGCGCTGCCCATCATGCTGATCATGCTGACCGTGATGCTGGTCAGTAGCATCTATCTGCTCAAGTCCAGCACTTCCACCACGCTGACTACGTCGAATCTGGCTTACGAGGCCTCGCTCAGCAAAGCGGCCGATCTGGGTGTGCACACGGCGTTTGCCTACCTGCGTGATATCCCGAATAACGCGCTGCTCGAATCGAATCAGGCGGCCAATGGCTATGTCGCCACCATGTCACCCACGTGGACGGTAAGCACACCGGCGTTCTGGCAAGGCTCGCTGACGCTGCCGGCCGATGCGTCGGGCAATCGGGTGGAATATGTGATCCACCGTCTGTGCGACTTTGCCGGACCGTATAACGCGGCGAATAATCGCTGCCAGTTGACGTCGGCACGGCCAAATTCGAAAACTAGTCAGCCGTATGGCCGCAGCGGCCGTTCGGATAGCCCGAATTACCTCGACCAGCCCCAGCTTCATTATGTGGTGACGGCGCGTATCGCCGGTGCACGCGGCGGCAATGTGGTGACGCAGGCCGTCATCATGAAAGGGCCGTAAGGCCCGTACTCTGGATGGATAGAATCATGAACAAGCTGCGTTTATTCTCTACGCTGGCGGCTCTAGCCGGGTTTTTCCTGGTGTGCGTGCCGGCGCAAGCTGGCCTGACCCAGATTGCGCAGGTGCCCCTGCTGAATATCTCTGGCACGGGGACAGTCAAGCCGAATCTGATGCTGTTGTTCGATAACTCCGGCTCGATGGACCAGACCTATACGCCGGACTACGTCAACGACAATATCTGCCGCAGCGGCGCCACCTTGCAGGCAGGCGTTACTTCCTGCGCGGTGGGGCACCCGCCGTTCATGAGCCCCGACTTCAACAAGCAGTACTACAATCCGGCCATACGCTATGTGGTGCCGGTGAAGGCGGACGGCAGTTATTATCCCGAGCAGAATGCGGCCAATACCAGCAACTGGACCTCGGTGACGGGGGATGGCTTTGGCGCGCGCAAGAACGATATGGCCGGTAATGTGGTCACCTCGAACATCAATCTGGTGACCGGTTTCCCCGATCTGAAATGGTGTTCCGGCAGCAGTTGCCAGTTCAATACGGCCAGCTACACCTATCCCGATGCCACCTATCAGACGGCGACGGCGATCACCACGGGCCCTTACTATTACACCATCGGCGTAGGGCAGTTCTGCACCGATGAAACCATGAAGACCTGCAAGTCCACCGCCGTGGGCGCCACCGCGCCCGCTGGTTATCCCGTCCCTGTCAAAGTGCGCTGGTGCAGTGACCGGTTGCTGACCCAGTGTCAGGGCAAGCGGGTGGGCAGCTTTATCTATCCGGCCTATTCCACCCCGACCGGTGCTACCGCTTCCTACGGCACGATTGCCATCGGTGCGTCCAGCACGGCCAGTGCGCTGACTATCACCAGCGTGGTGGTCAACAGCAGCACCACCATCACCAACGGCACGGTGACGGCACCCACCGGCACCAATAGCCTGATCAAGCAGCAGACCATGGCCAGTGCGCTGGCCGCCAACATTATCGCCACCTCGGTCAATCTGGGTGCCGGTTCCAGCAAGCTGTATTACGCCTGCGTGCGCACGCCGACGGGGCAGGCCACGGTGCCCGCCTGTACTACCTTCGGGATTACCCTGACGGCGGAAAACGTGGTGGCCGTGCTGCCCGTCAGCTGTACGGGCAGCGTCAGCGTGACCAACTGCCAGCCGCTGACGGATAGTTCGCGCGCCGGCTGGGGACTGGCCGTTACGGCACCATCGGTCGTGACGACGCCGTATGCGCCGGGCAGTGCCGTGATCACTTTCAGCGGCACAGCCACCTCGTCTTCCCTGACCGCCATTCTGAAAAGCCTCAGCTATGCTGGTACCACGCTGATTGGTTCTTCATCGTTCAGCAGCCCCACCTATCTGAGTCTGGGCAAAGGCCGCACGCCGTCACAGATCGCCAGCTCCGTCGTCAGTGCCATCGGCACGGCGGGCACCATCAAGGCCTATCTCGGTAATAACAGCAATTGCCCGAGTGGCTACACCAGCAGCAGTGTGTGTCTGGTCAACTGGGCGGCGACTGATAATACGGCCACTATCAGCGCCTTTACCATGGATAATCAGGGCAGCATCAGCTGGAACCGTTCGGCCACCAGCGGCTTTGTGGCCGCCGTCAATGATGCGATCCCCGTCTCTACCAGTGCACTGTCGGCCGGTTCCGGTGCGCCCAATCCCTTCGTGCGGGTGAATATCGTCAGCGGCCAGAGCTATCCGAAAAGCACCGACCGCACTGATTGTGCGGCTGCCAGCAGTTGTAGCTATGCGGAGGAAATGACCAACTTTGCTAACTGGTACGTGTACTACAAGAGCCGGCTGCAAATGATGAAGACCTCGGTCGGCATTGCCTTCTCGGCCATCACCTCGAATTACAAGGTGGGCTATGTCAAGCTGTCGAATGCCGGCGCCGGTGCGGCCATTGATCTGAAGCCGGCCGATTTTGCCGGTACTGCACGCGCCAACTGGTACACCACGCTGTACAACACGACCACTTCCGGCTCGACGCCTATCCGCACAGCGATGGATAACGTGGGCCGCATGTTTGGCAATCTGTCGCCGTACAACTATGCGGCAGGGCAGGAGGTGGTGCAGTACCCGTGCCAGCAGAACTTCATGATCCTGACCACGGACGGATACTGGAACGGCAGCAGTACGGCCAACGTGACGAATAACGATAATGTGGAAAATGCGGCGCGCTTCTGCACGCTGGCGCGCGGTTGCGTGGACGCGCGTTCGCAGAGCCAGCCGTCGATTTCGGATGTGGCGCTGCACTGGTATAACGGCGGCTCTAGCACGGGCACGGTGTCACTGCGGCCATCACTGGAACCGGATATGAGCAAGCCCGGTTCGGTGCCGGCAGCGGCGGGCGAAAACACCCACCTGCACATGAATACCTACACGCTGGGGCTGGGTGTGGACGGGGTGATGACTTATGAGCCTAACTACGATAGTGCGCCCAAGGCGGGCGGCGATTTCTACAAGCTGATTACCGGTGCCACGTCGGGCTGCCCATGGAATAACAATGGCGCCTACGTGTGGCCTGATCCGGACACGACCAACACGGCCAGCACGGTGCAGGAACGAGTGGACGATCTGTGGCACGCTGCCATCAACGGTCACGGCAAATACTTCAGTGCGCAGGACCCGAAAGATGTGGTGAACGGGCTTAGCGAAGCGCTGTCGAATATGCAGGTGCATGTGGGCGCGGCTGCGGCGGCCGCCACGTCCACGCCGAATATCACGCTGACCGATAACGATATTTTCTCTGATACCTTCACTACCGTGAAGTGGTTTGGCGAACTGTCCGACCGTAAGATCGACAGCACCGATGGCAGTGTCTCCAGCACGGTAACGTGGACCACTAGCGATACGCTGGGCAAGAAGGTGGGCAGCAGCAGCGATACCCGCCGCATCTTTATGTACAACACGGCCGGCAGCTATGGCAGCACACCGGACGAATTCCGCTTTGCCAATATGAAGGGGATTGCACCCGCATGGTTTGCCAACAAGTGCAGCGGTTTGCCCCAGTGCGCGCTGCTGTCGGCCAGTGACAAGGCCATCGTCAACGACGGCAACAATCTGGTCAACTGGCTGCGTGGCCAGCAGCAGTATGCCAATGACACCCTGTTCCGCGCCTATAGCATGACGCCGAATACGCCGGCCGGTGCCAGCGGGCCGATACCGATTGTGCTAGGTGATATTGCTTCGTCCAAGCCGGCCTATGTGCGCGATCCCCGCAACGATTACGCCGATGCTGACTATGTGACGTTCAAGGATACCTACGGCAATCCGTCCAGCCCTAGCTACCGTAGCGGCGCCGTGTTCACGGCGGCCAACGATGGCATGCTGCACGCCTTCAGTTCTGCTACGGGCGAGGAACTGTGGGCCTATGTGCCGCGTACCACCATGAACAAGCTGTATGCGCTGGCCAGCACTATCTATAGTACCAACCACCAGTTTACGGCCGACGGTTCGCCCGAGGTGGCCGACATCAAAACCACGGGCGGCAGCTGGCGTACAGTACTGGTGGCCGGTCTGAATGGCGGCGGGCGCGGTTACTATGCGCTCGATATCACGGATACCAGCAATCCCAAGCAGTTATGGGAGTTCTGCGCCGATGCCACGACCTGCCCGCTCAGTGACGGCGATCTGGGCCTGAGCTTTGGTAACCCCCAGTTCGGCACCCTGGCCAGTGGCCGCTGGGTGGTGTTCCTCACCTCCGGCTATAACAATGTGCCGGGCACGGACGGTGTGGGGACAGGAACGGGCAAAGGCTATCTGTATGTTCTGGATGCCTACACGGGCGAGCTGCTGAACAAGATTAGCACCAATTCCGGCGACACCACCACGCCGTCCGGGCTGGCCAAGATTTCAGCCATCAGTGCCGATCCCGGTGCCGATCCGCGTGTCAACTACATCTATGGCGGCGATAATCAGGGCCAGATGTGGCGCTTCGACCTCAGTGCATCGTCCGGCGCTATCAGCGTCAAGCTGCTAGGCGATGCCGGTAGCGGCAAGCCGATTACCACCCGTCCCGATGTGACGATGTGTGCCGTGCCGGTGCAGACGGAAGTCAATGGCGTGACCGTCAATAGCACGGCCGGGGTGCGCGTGGTGCTGTTCGGGACGGGACGTCTGCTGGATGTCCCCGATACGACCGACACCTCGATCCAGAGCCTGTATCTGCTCAAGGATGGTGGTAGCACCATCAGTGATATCCGTGGTGCCACGATGGTCAAACAGACCTTGAGCGCGCTGGGTTCGGGCAGCAATATCAACACCTACCAGATCACCAGCAATCCCGTTGATCTGACCCAGAAGGATGGCTGGTACTTCGACTGGGCACTGAACGCGGGCGAACGGATGAATCTGGACCCGCAGATCGTCAGCGGCGTGGCCAATGTGGTGACCAACTTGCCGACATCTTCTTCTGCTTGCTCGGTGGGCGGTTCCAGCAATCTGTATCAGGTCAATGTGTGCAACGGGCAGGCTATCGGCAGCCATCCGGTCGGGCTGACGCTGTCGAATACTTCGGCTGCAGTGGGCTTCATCATCATCCGTCTGCCCAATGGC
Organism: Duganella fentianensis; assembly: GCF_964031615.1. Classification (GTDB taxonomy): domain Bacteria; phylum Pseudomonadota; class Gammaproteobacteria; order Burkholderiales; family Burkholderiaceae_D; genus Rugamonas; species Rugamonas fentianensis_A. The sequence goes on along the minus strand of NZ_CAXIQN010000020.1, from coordinate 315,519 downwards.
CAGCTGAAAATGGTGACCACGCTGGCCGACGGCAGTAACAAGACTTCGCCACTGTCCGAGCAGATCTCGGCCGATGCGCACCGCAGCGGCTGGCGCAGAGTGAAAGGCGAATAGCCGGCAGGGACAACAAAAGCGCACGATAGGGGAGAAGTTCCGGTAAAATCGAGGGTTTTGCAGAACCGCACCAGAACATCACAAATGTCCAACGATATCGAAAATGTAAGCCCCGAGCCGGCTGACGACAATGTCGTCGTCACCAGCTCCAAAACGCCGGCGCTGATCGCCCGCGAAGTGCAGCGCCGCCGTACTTTCGGCATTATTTCTCACCCGGATGCGGGTAAGACCACGCTGACCGAAAAGCTGCTGCTGTTCTCGGGTGCGATCCAGATGGCCGGTACCGTCAAGGCCCGTAAGAGTGGCCGTCACGCCACCTCGGACTGGATGGAGATCGAGAAGCAGCGCGGCATTTCCGTGGCTTCCTCGGTGATGCAGTTCGAATTCCGCGATCACGTGGTGAATCTGCTGGATACTCCGGGCCACCAGGACTTCTCGGAAGATACCTATCGCGTGCTGACGGCAGTGGATTCGGCTCTGATGGTGATCGATGCGGCTAAAGGTGTGGAAGCCCAGACCATCAAGCTGCTGGACGTCTGCCGTATGCGCAATACGCCTATCGTTACCTTCATGAACAAGCTGGACCGCGAAACCCGCGATCCGCTGGAATTGCTGGACGAACTGGAATCGGTCCTGAAGATCAAGTGCGCGCCCGTGACCTGGCCTATCGGCATGGGCAAGAACTTCCGCGGTGTGTACCACCTGCTCAACGATGAGATCATGCTGTTCAAGGCAGGTGAAGAGAAGGCCGATGGCGCTTTCGAAATCATCAAGGGCATCGACAATCCGCGCCTGCAGGAGATGTTCCCACTGGAGATGGATCAGCTGCGCATGGAAGTGGAACTGGTGCATGGCGCTTCCAATCCCTTCGATCTGGAGCAGTTCCTGGCCGGTATACAGACGCCCGTGTTCTTCGGCTCTGCGATTAACAACTTCGGTGTGCGCGAAATTCTGTCGGCACTGGTGGACTGGGCGCCTGCGCCCCGCGCGCGCGATGCCACGGTACGTGCCGTCGCGCCGACCGAGCAGCCATTCTCCGGCTTCGTGTTCAAGATTCAGGCCAATATGGACCCTGCGCACCGCGACCGTATCGCTTTCCTGCGCGTGTGCTCGGGCCGTTTCGAGCGCGGCATGAAGGTCAAGCATCTGCGTCTGGGCCGCGAGATCAAGGTATCGTCGGTGGTGACTTTCATGGCATCGTCGCGCGAACAGGTGGAAGAGGCTTACGCTGGCGACATCATCGGCCTGCCTAACCACGGCAATATGCAGATCGGCGATTCCTTCTCCGAAGGCGAAATGCTGACCTTTACCGGTATTCCTTACTTCGCGCCGGACTTCTTCCGTTCCGTGCGGATTCTGAACCCGCTGAAAATCAAGCAGCTGCACAAAGGCTTGCAGCAGCTGGGCGAAGAGGGCGCTGTGCAGGTATTCAAGCCCGTGCAGGGTGGCGAGCTGGTACTGGGCGCGGTCGGTGTGCTGCAGTTCGAGGTGGTGGCTAGCCGTCTGAAAAACGAATACGGCGTGGACGCCGTGTTCGAAGGCACCAGCATCAGCAGCGCGCGCTGGATTTCCAGCGACGACAAGAAAGCCCTGTCCGACTTCGAGAACTCGCTCGGTCATAACGTGGCCTACGATGCGGCCGGTAACATGGCCTATCTGGCTACCTCCAGCGTCAACCTGCGTCTGACCGAAGAACGCTGGCCTAAACTGAAGTTCCACGCTACCCGCGAACACTCGGCCAAGCTGGTGTAAGCATCCCCGCCGTGCGATGGCGGCTTAACGCCATCGCACGCGCCTCCCGGTTGTCCCTTCCCGACAAGCTGCATTACTGAAGTGCTTGATCAATCGCAAGATTGCATCGGAGCATGGGCAGTATCGTATGGCATCTTTCCTGTCGGAGGACGCCATGCGTGCTGTAATCGTCTCCCTGTTTGCTGCTAGCCAGCTGGCACTGGCTGCGCCCAGTGAACGTGATGCCATGGCGCTGGCGGTGCGGGGCGCGCGCTATATGCAGGAGCATGGCAAGGATGCCCTGATTGCCAGCATTAACCGCAAAGATCCCGCCTTCAATCAGGGCGCGCTGTATCTGGCCATGCGCGATATGAACGGCATCACCATCGCCCATCCTACCAGTGCACTGATAGGCAAGAATCTGCTCGATGTGCCCGATGCTGACGGCAAGCTATTCCGCCACGAGATGCTGGCGCTGGCGCGCGGCAAAGGCAGCGGCTGGGTCGACTACAAATTCCTCAACCCCAAGACAGGCAAAGTCGAGGCCAAGACCACCTATGTGCTGCGGGTGGAGGATGTGGCGCTGGAGGCGGGCGTCTACAAGCACGAGGATGGCGTGAACCGGCACTGAATCTCGCCACGCTCTAATCTATAACAGGCAAGCCACGAGAGGGACTATGTTAAGCAAACTGCGGATAGGGCCGAAACTGCTGCTGGCACCGGGGCTGGTGCTGATACTGCTGCTGGTGTTGTCGATAGGCGCCTATGCGGGGCTGCTGCGACAGCATCAGCAACTGGAGGAGATGGTGCAGTTGCGCGCCGTGCGGCTCAAGGCCGCCGATGATCTGGTGATCAATGCCCACAAGGCGCACGCCGAAGCCTATCAGCTACTGACCTGGATAAACGCCAGCTTTTCAGCGCCACGGGTAGATGGTCTGCTGCGCGACATGCATGCCCGTCACGCCGCGCTGGATAGCCAGTTTGCCCGGCTGGAAATGAGTACCCAGAGCCAGCCGGCCGAGCAGCGCTATGTGGTGCAGTCGCAGGCGGCCTATGCGCTGTACGTGAAGGCGGTGGCCGATGTGGTGGAACTGAGTATGGCCGACCACTCGATGGCGGCGAATGCCATGTCCAAGGCCGAGCGCAGTTTCGATGTGGTGGCAAAACGTCTCGATGAACTGGCTCGGCTGGAGCAGAGCCTGAGTGTGAGCGCCTACGAGGTTACTGAGAGCGAGTTCGTTACGCTGAAGACCATGATGCCTTTGCTAGTGATCGTCTCGATCGCCTTGTCGCTACTGGTGACGCTGCACGTGCGGCGCGCGCTGCTGCGTGAACTGCAGGATATCGGCAGCGCTGCCAGCAAGCTGGCGCAGGGCAATCTGACGGTGCCGCAGCGCAGTTATGGCAGCGACGAGATTGCCGATACGGCGCGTACGCTCGATGGCAGCATCCGCAATCTGAATGCCACGCTGCGCAACATCCTCAGTTCGGCGCAGACCATAGGCAGTGCTTCGCGCCTGATTGCGGCCGGTACGGCCGATCTGCACATCAGCGGGCTGGATAACGCCAGCCAGCAGAAGCTGGCGCTGGTGGAGCAGGCCGCCATGGCTGCCAGCAGCCTGCAGCAGCAGGCGGTCGATCTGTCCGAGGCCGTCGCCAAGTTCAAGCTGGATGACTACTCATCGACCGAACCGAGTGACCCTGCCGAGCCAGCCGGCGCGCAGAAGCGCAGCAGCCGCAAGCATCTGAGTGCCGTGCGCAATTGACGCCCACCTGACGCGCAACTGCGCACCTGCAGGCGCACGAATAAAAAAAGGGCCAGACCATACGGTCTGACCCTTGCTGCTGCGGCTACCGGAGCAGCCGCTTTATCTACGACAGAATTACTCGTAATCGCTCATCGGCGCGCAGCCGCAGAACAGGTTACGGTCGCCGTAGACGTTGTCGGCGCGGCCGACTGGTGGCCAGTACTTCTGCTTGCGCAGCGATGGCACTGGGTAGGCAGCGACTTCGCGGCTGTACTTGCGTTCCCACTTGTCGGCGGTCAGCACTTCAGCGGTGTGCGGAGCGAATTTGAGCGGGTTGTCCAGCTTGTCGAATTCGCCGCTTTCCACTTTGGCGATCTCGCCGCGGATGGTGATCATGGCGTCGATGAAGCGGTCCATTTCGGCTTTCGATTCCGATTCGGTCGGCTCGATCATCAGCGTGCCCGGAACTGGGAAGCTCATGGTCGGTGCGTGGAAGCCGAAGTCCATCAGACGCTTGGCCACGTCTTCGTTGCTGATGCCGGTGGCATCCTGCAGCGGACGCAGGTCGATGATGCACTCGTGCGCTACCAGACCGTCGTGGCCCGAGTACAGCACTGGGTAGTGCGGCGACAGGCGGCGGGCGATGTAGTTGGCGTTCAGGATAGCCGTTTCGGTGGCTGCGGTCAGGCCTTCTGCGCCCATCATGGCGATGTACATCCACGAGATAGGCAGGATGCTGGCCGAGCCAAATGGTGCAGCGCTGACCGAGCTGATACCGTCTTCGCTACGCACGTAGCCGTTCGAGCGCTGGTTAGGCAGGAACTTGGCGAGGTGGGCACCCACGCCGATCGGGCCTACGCCCGGACCGCCACCGCCGTGCGGAATGCAGAAGGTTTTGTGCAGGTTCAGGTGCGACACGTCGCCGCCGAACGCGCCCGGTGCGGCCACGCCCACCAGTGCATTCATGTTGGCCCCGTCGATATAGACCTGGCCGCCGTGGCTGTGGATGATTTCGCACAGTTCCTGTATGCCTTCTTCGAACACGCCGTGGGTCGATGGGTAGGTCACCATCACGCAGGCCAGATTCTTCGAGTGCAGTTCGGCCTTGGCTTTCAGGTCGGCCAGATCGACGTTACCGTTGGCGTCGCAAGCGGTGACGACCACCTGCATGCCCACCATGTTGGCCGAAGCAGGGTTGGTGCCGTGGGCCGAGGATGGAATCAGGCAGATGTTGCGGTGGCCTTCGCCACGCGACTGGTGGTAAGCCTGAATGACCAGCAGGCCGGCGTATTCGCCTTGCGAACCGGCGTTAGGCTGCAGCGAGATGGCGGCGTAGCCCGTCACTGCGCACAGCATTTCTTCCAGCTGGGCGATCATTTCGCGGTAGCCCACGGTTTGCGCCTGTGGTGCAAACGGGTGGATGTTGGAGAATTCAGGCCACGTCACAGGGATCATTTCCGAAGTGGCGTTCAGCTTCATGGTGCACGAACCCAGCGGGATCATGGTGCGGTCCAGCGCCAGATCCTTGTCGGCCAGCGAACGCAGGTAGCGCAGCATCTCGGTTTCCGAGTGGTAGCGGTTGAATACTGGGTGGGTCAGGTAGGCGCTGCTACGGGCCAGTTCGGCGCCGAAGGCAGGGGCGACCGACGCTTCCACGGCGTCCAGATCAGGGCAGACGGTGCTGCTACCGGCAGCTTGTGCGAACACGGTCCACAGCACGGCGATGTCGTCGCGGGTGGTGGTTTCGTCCAGCGACACGCCCACATGGGTAGCGTCGATCTGGCGCAGGTTGACACCGTTAGCCAGTGCAGCAGCGTGTACGGCGGCAGCGTCTTTGACAGCCACGGTCAGGGTGTCGAAGAAGGTGGTGTTGACCACGCTGTAGCCCTGGGCTTTCAGGTTGGCTGCCAGTACGCCGGTGTAGCGGTGGACGCGCTGGGCAATCTGCTGCAGGCCTTTAGGGCCGTGGTAGACGGCGTACATGGATGCCATCACGGCCAGCAGTACCTGTGCGGTACAGATGTTGGACGTGGCTTTTTCGCGGCGGATGTGCTGCTCGCGGGTCTGCAGCGCCAGACGGTAGGCCTTGTTGCCTTGCGCGTCGATGGTGACGCCGACCAGACGGCCGGACATGCTGCGTTTGAATTCGTCGCGAGTGGCCAGATAGCCGGCGTGCGGGCCGCCAAAGCCCAGCGGTACGCCGAAGCGCTGGCTGTTACCGACCACCACGTCGGCACCCCATTCGCCCGGTGGCGTCAGCATGGTCAGAGCCAGCAGGTCAGCAGCCACGATCACCATCGCGCCAGTCGCTTTGACGGTAGCAACGGCCTCTTTGTAGTCGCGCACCACACCGTTCACGCCCGGGTATTGCAGCAGCACGCCGAAAGCGTCGCTTACGCCAGCCAGTTCGGCGGCGTCAAAGGTCTTAACGGTGATGCCGAGCGGCTTGGCGCGGGTCTGTACCACTTCCAGCGTCTGCGGCAGCACGTCATTGGCAACGTAGAAGGTGGTCGATTTGGATTTGCCTACGCGCTGGATCAGCGTCATAGCTTCGGCAGCAGCGGTGCCTTCGTCCAGCATCGACGCATTGGCAATGCCCATGCCCGTCAGGTCGGTGATGGTCTGCTGGAAGTTCAGAATGGCTTCCAGACGGCCTTGCGAAATCTCTGGCTGGTACGGGGTGTAAGCGGTGTACCAGGCTGGATTTTCGAAGATGTTACGCAGGATTACGCCCGGGGTATGGGTGTTGTAGTAACCCTGACCGATCAGCGACTTGAGTACCTGATTTTTCGAGGCGGTGGCTTTCAGTTTGGCCAGCGCTTCCTGTTCCGGCATGGGCTGGGCATAGGCGCCCAGTGGCAGCGGGTTCTTGTTGCGGATGTTGGCTGGAACCAGTGCATCGATCAGGGCAGCGCGCGAGGCGTAGCCGAGCAGCGACAGCATTTCTTGCTGTTCAGCGGCGTCCGGGCCGATGTGGCGGGCGATGAAAGCGTCACGCGCTTCGAGTTGGGTCAGGCTGGTACGGGTCATGATGTGTCAGGGCCGATAGAGGAATACGAGGAAAACAGGGGAGTATTGCCTGATGGCCGGCGCAAAAGCAGCACTGCGCGCGGCTGGGCAATAAGCAAAAGGCCAGCGCAAGCTGGCCTTAAGAAGCATTAATGGTCGGTGGTCTTGCCGTAGGCGGCAGCGTCCAGCAGGCCATCGATGGCGCCAGCGTCAGCTGGTTTGATCTTGAACAGCCATGCAGCGTAGGCATCGCTGTTGATCGATTCAGGAGCGTTCACTACGTCGTCGTTGACGGCGATGATTTCGCCGGCGATCGGAGCGTAGATGTCGCTGGCGGCTTTCACCGATTCCACTACAGCGGCGTCGTCGCCGGCACCGAAGCTGGCACCGACTTTAGGCAGTTCGACGAAAACGATGTCGCCCAGTGCATCCTGTGCGAATTCGGTGATGCCGACGGTAACGGTGCCGTCTGCTTCAGCGCGTACCCATTCGTGGGATTCGGTGTACTTCAGGTCTGCAGGGATATTCATGTGTGGCTCCAGAGTGTGAGAGTGATGTTTATGTTAATTGTCGATATCGGCTAATCAGACAGCCAGAATTTTACCGTTACGGACGAATGGCAGCTTAACTACCGAAGCGGCCAGTTTCTTGTCGCGGATTTCTACGTGCACGGTGTCGCCTACTGCCACGTTCATTGGCACGCGCGCCAGCGCAATCGCTTGCTGCATGGTCGGGCTGAAGGTGCCGGAAGTGATTTCGCCAGTGGCTTCGGTGCCGGCCACGATGACTTTCTGGTGGGCGCGCAGTACGCCGCCTTTTTCACGCAGGATCAGGCCGACGAACTGGGCGTTCTGGCCCATGCTCTGCAGCGCAGCCTTGCCGATGAAGTCACGCTCGGAGACCAGATCGATGGTCCATGCCAGACCGGCGTCCAGCGGGTTGACGGTTTCGTCCATGTCCTGACCGTACAGGTTCATGCCGGCTTCCAGACGCAGGGTGTCACGTGCACCCAGACCGGCCGGCTTCACGCCAGCGGCAGCCAGCGCGTTCCACAGCGCTTCGGCCTGTTCCGCAGCAACGCCGATTTCGAAGCCGTCTTCACCGGTGTAGCCGGTGCGGGCAATCATCGCCTCGCCGAATACGGCGCTCTGGGCAAAGGCCACGTTGAATGGTTTCATTTCAGCGCTGACGGCCTGCGATTCAGGAATCACTTGCCATACTTTGGCGCGTGCGTTCTGACCCTGCACGGCGATCAGTGCCATGGCATTCGCGCCGTCGCGGCGCTGGGTGATGGTCAGGCCGCTGTTGGTAGCGGTGTTCTGCTGCTGCATCCATGCCACGTCCTTTTCGGCGGTGCCGGCGTTGACCACCAGACGGAACCAGCTTTCGTTGATGAAGTAGACGATCAGGTCGTCGATCACGAAGCCTTGCGGGTTCAGCATGCACGAGTACAGGGCTTTGCCCGATACCTGCAGCTTGTCGACGTTGTTGGCCAGCAGGCCGCGCAGGAAGGCGCGCACATTGTCGCCCTTGATATCGACCACGCACATGTGGGCTACGTCGAACATGCCGACATCGGTACGCACAGCATGGTGTTCTTCGATTTGCGAGCCGTAGTTGACAGGCATATCCCAGCCGCCGAAATCGACCATACGGGCGCCGGCTGCGCGGTGGGCATTATTGAGGGGGGTGGCTTTGAGCGTCATAGTACTCGGTCCAAATCGTGAGGGGTTAACAGAACACACAAGAAGCGCCCGTAGTGCGGCACTTCGCAATGATCGCAGCCCCTCTGTCCTTGGTACCTGAGAGATTACGGGACGGGGATACCGTGCTCCGTGCGCCCCTTCGGTGGACTGCCGGCGTGTGCCGCAGTCGCTCTCCAGAGTTGGCCCAGTTGGCATCCCGCTGGTGCGGTCGCGCTGGTCCCTTGATTGGTCCTTTTGCCTGAGAGTTTTTGGGTAGTGCCCCTTCGGCGGCAACGCTGGTTTGCCCTCTCCCGATCAAGACTCGGAAATATATGTCAGAAACAGGGTTAATGTCAATCTGGAACGCAGTACGGAGCGCCCCGCAAATGCAGGCTTTGCTAGAATAAATTGCACCATTTCATGGGAGGCAACATGGCACAGCAAGCCAGTCAGAATGCGGGTCACGGGTGGTACACCCTGTCCGGCGATGTGAATAGCGATATGGTGCGGCGCGTGTTCGACGCCGTCGCCGAGATGACGCAGGACGAGGTCAGTACGGCGCATCTGCTGATCCAGTCGAACGGGGGCTATGTGAGTGACGGTATTTGCCTGTACAACTACCTGAGCAAGCTGCCCATCAAGTTCATCACCTATAACGCGGGGGCAGTGGCGTCGATTGCCGTGACGCTATTTCTGGCGGGGACCGAGCGTTACGCCAGTGGTACGGCGCGCTTCATGGTGCACAAGTCCCATGCCAGCGCACCGCATGGGGCGCGGCCGGACGCGCTGCGCATTATCGTCGAAGGGCTGCAGGCCGACGACGCCCGTACCGAAGCCATTTTGCGTCGGCATGTGCAGCTGGAGGAGCAGCACTGGCGGATTCATGCCTATTCCGATCTGCACCTGACGGCGGCCGAGGCACACGCGGTGGGGCTGGTGCATGGGGTGACGGACTTCGTGCCGCCGGCGGGGCAGCGGGTCTGCAACATCTGAGAATTTTCCCACACGGAAATACCTGATTGCTATTGCCTTGTGGAAATAATGTGCCAGAATGAGGGTATCTCGGATTAGGGCAGGATGCACTGGCCATGGTTGCAATTTCTACATCATCGAATTCCAGGCAGCGTGCCGTCTCGGCGCGCCATGCCGTGCTGGAAGAACTGATTGCGCTGGCGAGGCAGCAGGTGGAGGGGCAGCTGGCGGGGCTGGTGTTGCGGCTGACCCAGTGCCTGCTCGATGGCAGCGCGGTGGCACCTGAGGCGGTGCAGGCGCGTCTACGCGCCGGCAATGATTTGCGCCAGCGTCAATATGCCTTTTTGAGCGTGGCCAGTAGCGCGCTGGAGCAGTCGGTGCGGCGCGAGATGGCAGCGCTGGCGCCGTTGCGGCCAGCCCGTCCGGTGGCCGCGCAGACGCTGTCGCTGGTGTCTCTGGATGAAATGGATCAGCAGCTGGCGCTGGCCAATCTGGCCAAATCCTATGATTTGCGCCATGCGGCTGTGCTGCAGAGCCTGAATGGCGGGCTGGCACGTCTGTTCCAGCGCGACACCGTGCGGCTGGCCCAGAATCCCTTGCGGCCGGAGGTCTTTCTGGCGGCGATGCGGCAAGCATGGGATGGTTTTGCGGGAGATGACAGCGCGGCCTTGCGGCTGGACGAGTTGTGTCAGCCGCAGCTGTTCCTGGACCTTGCGCCCATACTGCAGGCGCTTAACACCTGCCTGCAGGGCCATCTGGCACACCGGCCGGACAGCATTGCTGCGCCGGTGGCCGTGCCAGATATCTGTGTCGAGCCGTTGCCGCAAGCGGCGTTTGCGGCAGACTCGGGCGCCATAGTGGCCGGTCCGGCGCGCCAGCCGCTCCCGACGCTCGGTCGCGCGGGCGAGGCTGAACTGGCGCAGAGACTGCGTCAGTTTTTTGCCGCCGCGTCGGCCGACGCGGCCGACGCTGGCGGGTCTGGTGCAGGGGCAGCCGCTAGCGCCACCAATACCACAGCTAGCGCTGGCGTTGCTGGCGCCGGAGCCGTCAGCGGCATCGCCGCGCCTTCGTCGCTGCTGGCCTATCTGGCGCAATGGCCGCAGGCTCAGTTGCCACCGCACGCACCGTCGCAGTTGCACGCGTCCTTGCAGCCGTCCTCGCAAGCGGACGCTGGTACTCGCACTGGTGCGCAAATTCTGTATCTACCCCAGATTAAAGCGGGACTGCCCCGTGGCAGCCTATCCCATGCCGAGGCGGGTGCAATCGATCTGTTGTCGGCCGTATTTGAATCCGTGTTCCGTGACGACAGGATGGCGCAGGAAATCCGCCAGCTGGTGCTGTTACTGCAGATTCCGGTTTTGAAGGCTGCGCTGGCCGACCGCGAATTCTTCTTTCAGGATAGCCATCCCGCCCGCAAGCTGATCGACCTGCTGTCCCGTCTGGGCTGGGAGCAGCGGGTGCAGCCGGATGCGGCACGCTTGCAGGCCATGCAGCGCAGTGTGGAACGGGTAGGGCGTGATAGCGCCGAGGAATCTGCCGCGTTTGCCCGTGCCGTGGATGAACTGGAAGCGACGCTGGCAGCGCAGGAGCAGCAGGAAGCCGAGCAGATCGCCACGCCGATCGCGAGCGCGCTCAAGCAGGAAAAGGCGTTGGTGGCGCGGCGTCAGGCCGAGGCGGCGCTGGCAGCGCGGCTCGAGCAGGGCGATGTGCTGGAACTGGTGCGCGATTTTCTATCGCAGCACTGGATCGAGGTACTGGCCTTCGCCTATCGCGTTGAAGATGAGAAATCCGGCGCCATCGACCATGCCACCTGCGCCATGGATGAATTGCTTTGGAGCGTACAGCCCAAGTTGAATGTGCACGAGCGCAAGCGTCTGTTGCTGCGCCTGCCGGCGCTGCTGGGTGCTCTCAACAAATGGCTGGATCTGGTGCAGTGGCAGGGCGAACAACGCACCCGGTTCTTTGCCGACCTGGCAGAATGCCATGCCTCCATCGTGCGCGCACCGCTGGAAATGCCGCCCGAGCGGCAGCTGGAACTGGCGATAGCCGCAGGCACGGCAGATGCAGCCCGTCTTGCGGCGGCACAAAACGGTGCCCGGGCAGCCAGCGCAGCCACCCAGTTGCCACTTAGTGTGAATGTGGCAACTCTACAACGTGGTATGTGGCTGGAGTTCGTAGCTGGGCATGGCGCGCTGCAGCAGGTCAAGCTGGCATGGGTCAGTCCCTTGCGTAGTCTGTACATCTTTGCCACGGCTAGCCGGCAGGAAGCCTATTCCCTCAGTGCGGACGAACTCGCACGGCGTTTTGACGCCGGAACGGTGCGTATCACTTGCGACCCCGACGTGGTCAGTGGTGCTCTGGACCGCGCACTGGCTCAGGCCGCTTGAATCTGTCCCGATCTCGTCGAATCTGCCCGCGCTGGCAGCGATTTCATGTTGTCTTAATGAAAATATGCGATGGTATGGCTTTCGATGCCAACTATTGATTCACAGCAATTTCTACGTGTTTTACTATTGCATGTGTTTTAATGACGGCCATGGCCTCGGTTGGTGTCTTGGGTGGCGCAAGTGTGCGCCGGAGCGATGGTGGAATTTAGGACAGCGATAGGGCGAATGGAATGATGATGTGGTGGCATGGCCTCAGTCTGGTGGGGAGTCTGGCGGTAACGGGGCCGATAGGGGTAGCAATTGCCATCTGGCTGGTTGCGGGGCGTTCGTGGCATCTGACGGCGGCATGGTGCGCGCTGTTCGGTGCCGGTATGGCGCTGGTGGTGGCGACCAAAGTGGCTTTCATGGGCTGGGGCGTGGGCGTGGAAGCGGTGGAGTTTGCCGGTTTTAGCGGACATGCCATGCGTGCGGCGGCCGTGTTTCCCGTAGCGTTCTACCTGCTGGTGCGCACCCGCACGCTGGCGTGGCGCAGTGCTGCCGTAGCGGCCGGTGTGCTGCTGGCGGTGCTGATCGCGGTGTCGCGCGTGTACGTGGAAGCCCATTCTGTGTCGGAATCGGTCACGGGCTGTATTCTGGGTCTGCTGGTGGCCTGCAGCTTCATCTGGTATGCCAGCGTCAGCCAGCACATGGTGCTGAGCCGCTGGCTATTGCTGATGTGCCTGCCTATCGTGCTGATCGCGCCCCGTGTCGAGCCGGTGCCAGCGGAGCGCTGGATTGCCCAGTTGGCCATGCATCTGTCGGGCCATGATCAGGCTTATACGCGCGCCATCTGGCACAAACCGAAAAATCTGCAACCAGCTTCATAAGCGTGCGTTTCACAGTGTTCTCACAGTGAAAATGGCCTGATTTCGAGTGCAAAATGGTATTATTGTGAAGTTTTCCAGCCCAACCACCAGATAACAACGTGCGTCTTTCTTCCATCAAATTGTCGGGATTTAAGTCTTTCGTTGATCCCACCAATTTTCAGGTGCCGGGTCAACTGGTCGGCGTAGTCGGTCCGAATGGCTGCGGCAAGTCGAATATCATCGACGCCGTACGCTGGGTGCTGGGCGAATCCAAGGCGTCGGAGCTGCGTGGCGAGTCCATGCAGGACGTGATTTTCAATGGCTCGACGCACCGCAAGCCGGCTGGGCGTGCCTCGGTCGAACTGGTGTTCGATAACAATGCGGGCAAGGCGGCCGGCCAGTGGGGCCAGTACGCGGAAATCGCCGTCAAGCGCACGCTGACGCGCGACGGTACCTCGACCTACTACATCAACGGCCAGCCGGTGCGGCGGCGCGATATTCAGGACATCTTCCTCGGAACGGGGCTGGGTCCCCGTGCCTACGCGATTATCGGCCAGGGCATGATCAGCCGCATCATCGAATCGCGGCCGGAAGAACTGCGCGTGTTTCTGGAAGAGGCAGCCGGTGTGTCCAAGTACAAGGAACGCCGGCGCGAAACGGAAAACCGTCTGCACGATACGCGCGAGAACCTGCTGCGGGTGGAAGACATCCTGCGCGAACTGAATACCAATCTGGAGAAACTGGAAGGACAGGCGGCCGTGGCCACCAAGTTCCACCAGTTGCAGGCCGATCAGGAAGAAAAGCAGAAGCTGCTGTGGTTGCTGCGCAAGATCGAGGCCGAGAACGAGCAGAAGAAGTATTTCCGCGAAGTGGAACTGGCGCAGAACGAGCTGGAAGAGCAGACGGCCAAGCTGCGCAATGTGGAACTGTCGCTGGAACAGACGCGGCAGGCGCACTTTGCTGCCGGTGATCATCTGCATACGGCGCAAGGCCATCTGTACCAGACCAATGCGGAAATTGGTAGTCTGGAAGCGCAGATCAAGTTCGTCGTCGAATCGCGCACCCGTCTGCAGGCCCAGCTGGCCGCACTGACGGCGCAGCGTGATCAGTGGCAGCAGCAGGCTAGCGAATACGCGGGCCAGATCGAGGAAGGCGAGTTCACGCTGGAAGAACTGTCAGCCAAGGTGGAACAGGCGCAGATGATGGCCGAACAGAAGGCCGAATCGCTGCCCATGCTGGAACAGACGTGGCGCGAAGCGCAGACGCTGAGCGTGGAATCGCGCGCCCGCATTATGCAGGCGCAGCAGCAACTGGAGCTGGAATCGGCTCATCAACGCAATGCCAACAATATTCTGAACGGGCTGGCGATGCGGCGCGAACGGCTGCAGCAGGAGAAGAATGGTCTGAGCCTGCCCGATAGCGCGCATCTGGAAAACCTGCGGCTGCAGCTGGAAGAAAAGCAGCAGGCGCTGGAAGAGCAGAATATGCTGCTGGAAGAAGCACTGGAGCAGCAGCCGCAGCTCGAAGCGGAGCGCCAGCTGGCGCAGCAGCAGGTACAGACCGAGACCGCCACCAACGCCCAGCTGGAAGCGCGCCTGAATGCGCTGCGCCAGATGCAGGAGCGTGTGCAGTCGCAGGGCAAGGTGACGCCTTGGCTGCAGAAGCACGAACTCGATACGCTGCCCCGTCTGTGGCAAAAACTGCATATCGAAGAGGGCTGGGAGAACGCACTGGAAGCTGTGCTGCGCGAACGCATGCAGGCTTTGCAGATGTCGAACATCGAATGGGCGCAAGCCTTCTTCAACGATGCCCCGCCGGCCAAACTGGCGCTGTTTGCACCGTCGAATGCGCAACCGTCGCAAATGACGGAAGTGGCGGGGCTGACGCCATTTATCAGCTTACTGAAACTGAACGACCCGTCGCTGCGCGCCTTGCTGCAGGACTGGCTGCACAACGTGTATCTGGCCGAAGATGCGGCCAGTGCGTTTGCACGCCGCGCGCAACTGCCTGCCGGCGGTTGCTTCGTGACCCGTCAAGGCCATGCGATTACGCAGGGTAGTGTGCGTTTCTATGCGGCCGATTCGGAGCAGGATGGCATGCTGGGACGCCAGCAGGAAATCGAGAATATCACCAAGCAGTTGCGCGCCCAGCAGATGCTGGCCGACGAGGCGCGCGCGCGTGCCGTGCGTGCCGACGCAGCTGTGAGCAATCTGACGCGCCAGCTGGCCGAGTACCGCGCCAAGCTGCAAAGCCTGCAGGCCAGCGTGCATACGCTGCAGCTGGAAGTGGTCAAGGCGGCCGAAGTGGAAGCGCGCTTCAAGCAGCGCAGCGGCCAGCTGGAAGCCGATCTGGCCGAAATCGCCGCGCAGGAAGAAGAACAGACCCAGATCAAGCTGGAATCGGAAGAGAAGTTCGAACAGCTTGATATGGCGCTGGGCAATCTGCAGGGCGAGCACGAAGACCAGCAGACCGTGTTCATGGAAAAGGAACAGCGGCTGGCCGACGCGCGCGAAGCGCTGCGCGATCTGGAACGGGCCGCGCAGGAAGCCCAGTTTGCCGAGAAGTCGCAGCGCAGCAAGATCGAGGAATACCGCCGCGCGATTGCCACGGCCAGCGCACAGGTGGCGCAGGTAACGCAAAGTCTGGAAGCGGGTCAGCACGAACTGGCCAGTCTGGAATCGGGCCAGAGTAACGACGGTCTGCAGGACTTGCTGGATCGCCGCACGGCGCAGGAAAAAGCTCTGTCCGATGCGCGCCATGAACTGGACCAGATCGCCCAGCAATTGCGCATGTTCGAAGAAGGTCGCATGTCGACCGAACGTGCGCTGCAACCGCAGCGCGACAAGATTATGGAAATGCAGCTCAAGGAGCAGGCTGCGCGCCTGAATCTGGAGCAGTACGCAGCGCAACTGGTGGAAGCGCAGGCCGACGAAGCGGCGCTGGCAGAGAAGCTACATCCCGATATGAAGGCGTCGTATCTGCAGGGCGAGGTGACGCGCCTGACCAATGCCATTGCCATGCTGGGCGCCGTCAATCTGGCCGCGCTGGAAGAACTGGCGACGGCATCGGAGCGCAAGAACTTCCTCGACATGCAGAATGCCGACCTGACGGAAGCCATCAATACGCTGGAAGATGCGATTACCCGCATCGACAAGGAAACCCGCGAACTGCTGCAGGATACCTTCGACCGCGTTAACGGCCACTTCTCGGAACTGTTCCCGATACTGTTCGGTGGCGGTCAGGCCAAACTGATCATGACGGGCGACGAGATACTCGATTCCGGCGTGCAGGTGATGGCGCAGCCACCGGGTAAGAAGAACGCTACCATCCACCTGCTGTCGGGCGGCGAAAAGGCCCTGACGGCGACGGCGCTGGTGTTCTCCATGTTCCGCCTGAATCCGGCGCCGTTCTGCCTTCTCGACGAAGTCGATGCACCGCTGGACGACGCCAATACTGAACGTTTCTGCAGGATGGTCAAACGCATGTCTGACCAGACCCAATTCCTCTTCATCTCGCACAACAAGATTGCGATGGAGATGGCCAATCAACTGATCGGTGTGACGATGCAAGAGCAGGGCGTATCGCGCATCGTGGCGGTGGATATGGAATCCGCTGCCAATTTTGCTACTGAGGCACAAGCAGCATGACAGACCTACAACTGAGCTTAATCGGCATAGCCGGCGTATTCGTCGCCGGTGTTTACAGCTACAACAAAATTCAGGAATACCGCGCCCGCAAGAGCGTGGACCGGGCCTTTGCCAACGACCACGACGATGTGCTGATGCGCGTCGGCGAAGTGCCGGCGACGCGCCACGAACCTAGCTTTTCCACCGACGACGATGCACCGGGGCTGGCTGGTGGTGAAGCTTCGGCTGCCGCAGCGGCGCTGGAAGCTGTGGCCGCAGGGCTGGACGGCGAAGCGGCCGAACGCGCTGCGTTAGAGGCTGCGGAAGCAGCGCGCAATGCCCGTGCCGAAGCGGCGCTGGCGCTGGTTGATCCGCAGATCGATTGCCTGCTGCCGCTGGCGCTGGAAAGCGCTGCCCGTGGCGACAAGCTGCTGCCCGTGCTGCAGACCCTGCGCATGGCCGGTAACAAGCCGGTACATTTCATCGGCTACAGCGTGGCCGGCGAGTGGGAGCCGATAGTGCATGGGGGCGTGTACACCAAGCTGCAGGGCGGCGTACAGCTGGCCAGCCGTACCACCGCACTGAACGAACTGGAATACTCGGAACTGGTGACGCGACTGCGCGCCATGGCCGACGAAATCGGCGCCGAGCCGGAAGTGCCGGACATGATAGAAGTGATGGCAGAGGCGCGCAATCTGCACCGATTCGTGGCCAGCCACGATGCCCAGCTGGGCGTCAACCTGCAATCGAACGGCGCCCCATGGGCCATCGCGACGCTGATCGGCGCACTGGAAAAGCAGGGCTTCGATGTACGTCCGGATGGCCGCTACGTGATGCCGGACGGCGAGGGCGGCAGCCTGTTTAGTCTGTCCACCAATGTCACGCTGGCTGAAGAAACCACTTCGCGTCTGACGCTGCTGCTGGATGTGCCTTGCGTGGCACCAGCACGCGACGGTTTCGGCGCCATGGTGGCCTGCGCCCGCTCGCTGATGGCGCGTCTCGATGCCACCATTGTGGACGATTACAACCAGCCGCTGTCCGATGCCTCGCTGGAGGAAATCGCCGGTCAGGTGCAGGACTTCTACACCGAGATGAACGACGCCGAAATTCCGGCCGGTTCGGCCCGCGCGCTGCGTCTGTTTAGCTAGGAAGTGGCATGACCGAAGTAGATTTTCAGGCGCGCATAGCCGCTCTGAGCGCAGAGCTGAACCGCCATCTGCACGCCTATCACGTCGAGGACGCACCGACTATCCCCGACGCCGAGTACGACCGTCTGTTCATCGAATTGCAGCAACTGGAAGCGGCCCACCCGCAGTGGGCGCTGCCCGATTCGCCTACCCAGCGGGTAGGTGCGGCACCACTGCCGCAGTTCGATCAGGTCACCCACAGCGTGCCCATGCTGTCGCTGAATAACGGCTTTACTGACGAAGACATCGAGAATTTCGACCGCCGCGTGCGCGAAGGGCTGGATGCTGCCGCTGCCGTGGAATATGCGGCCGAAGTCAAATACGACGGGCTGGCCATTAATCTGCGCTATGAACATGGCCTGCTGGTGCAGGCTGCTACCCGTGGCGATGGCTATACGGGTGAAGATGTCACCACCAATATCCGCACCATCCGCAGCATCCCGCTGCGCCTGAATACGTCCACGCCGCCGGCCGTGCTGGATGTGCGGGGCGAAGTGCTGATGTTTAAAGCCGATTTCGAAGCACTCAATGCGCGTCAGCGTGACGCGGGACAGAAGGAGTTCGTCAATCCCCGTAACGCTGCTGCGGGTAGCTTGCGCCAGCTCGATTCGCGCATTACGGCGCAGCGCAAGCTGAGCTTCTTCGCCTACGGCGTGGGCACGCTGGAAGGTGCTCCTATGCCGGTTTCGCACTCGGCGCTGCTGGACTGGTATCGTACGCTGGGCCTGCCAGTGGCCAAAGAGGGCGCGGTGGTGCTCGGTTATGAAGGGCTGATGGCATATTACGCCCGCATCGGCGCTGCACGGCCTACCATGCCGTACGAAATCGATGGCGTGGTCTACAAGGCCAATCTGCTGCAGGATCAGCGTACGCTGGGCTTCGTGTCGCGCGCGCCCCGTTTTGCACTGGCCCATAAATTCCCTGCCGAAGAGGCGCTGACCACGGTATTAGCCATCGAAGTGCAAGTGGGGCGCACGGGCGCAATCACGCCGGTAGCCCGGCTGGCGTCGGTGTTTGTCGGTGGCGTGAATGTCACCAATGCGACGCTGCATAACGAAGATGAAGTGCGGCGCAAAGACGTGCGCGTGGGCGACACGGTGATTGTGCGCCGTGCGGGTGACGTAATACCGGAAGTGCTGTCCGTCGTAGTGGAGCGTCGTCCCCAGCCGGAGCCGGCCATGTATGTGCTGCCGCGCACCTGCCCCGTATGCGGTTCGCATGTGGTGCGCGAAGAGGGCGAAGCGATTGCGCGCTGTTCGGGCGGCCTGTTCTGCTCGGCCCAGCGCAAGGAAGCGATCCGCCACTTTGCTGGCCGGCGCATGATGGATATCGAAGGTCTGGGCGACCGCTATATCGATAATCTGGTCGAACACGGCAAAGTGCAGCGCGTGGCCGATCTGTATGCGCTGACGCTGGACGATCTGCTGGAAATGAAACGGCTGGCCGACGAACGTGACGGTACGACGCCGGAAACCGTGGTGCAGGGCAAAGTCGCCACTAAATGGGCCGAGAATCTGCTGGAGGCGATTGCTGCCAGCCGCAATCCACCGCTAGAGCGTCTGCTGTTCGCGCTGGGCATACGCCATGTAGGTGAATCCACCGGTAAGACGCTGGCCGAATGGCTGGGCCGCTTTGATCTGATCCGGCGGGTGCCGAGCGCACTGCTGCGTGTGCTGCCCGATATCGGCGGCGTGGTGGCCGATTCCATCGCCGAGTTCTTTGCCGAGCCTAAGAATCAGGAAGCCATCGATGCGCTGCTGGCCGCAGGCGTGACGCCGCAAGGCGAGCATGCTCCGAGCGCCAAGTTGCGCGAGAAGCTCGATCCCGTCAAGCTGATGGCGGCGCTGGGCATTCCCAAGCTGACCGAGGCGCGCTGCAAACAGCTGGTGGAGCAGGAAGTCACCTTGCAGGTGCTGGCGCATCTGCCCGTATTCAATGTGTTCGGCCTGCCGGCCGGCGTGGCCGAGTCGCTGGAAGACTGGATGCGGGGTGAAGGTCACCGCGCCCAGCTGATTGCGCTAGATCAGTTACGCAATGACTTGCTGGCGCAATTACCGGAGGCTGTTGCAGAAGGGCCTCTGACAGGCAAGACTTTTGTACTGACGGGCACCCTGCCTAGCTTGAGTCGCGATCAGGCTGGCGCTATGATCGAAGCACAGGGTGGCAAAGTTTCGGGTTCCGTCTCGAAGAAAACCCATTATCTGGTCGCTGGCGCCGATGCCGGTAGCAAGCTGACCAAAGCGCAGGATCTGGAAGTAACCATTATTGACGAGGCAGGCCTGCTGGCACTGCTCGCAAACCAAGGATAGAACACTAAGATGCCGAAGATTACCAAAGCCGTTTTTCCTGTTGCCGGTCTGGGCAGCCGCTTCCTGCCCGCCACCAAGGCGCAGCCGAAGGAGATGCTGCCTATCGTGGATAAACCGCTTATCCAGTATGCGGTAGAAGAAGCGGTGGCAGCCGGTATCACGGAAATGGTGTTCATCACGGGCCGTAACAAGCGCGCCATCGAAGACCACTTCGATAAAGCCTACGAGCTGGAAGCGGAACTGGAAGCGGCCAACAAACAGGCGCTGCTGGAACTGGTGCGCAATGTCATCCCCAAGCACGTCAATTGCATCTATATCCGCCAGTCCGAGCCGCTGGGGCTGGGCCACGCGGTGCTGTGTGCCCGTCCCATCATCGGTGACGAACCGTTTGCCGTCTTGCTGGCGGACGATTTCATGGATACCGACGCCGGCGTGCAGCCTGTGCTGGCGCAAATGACGGCGCTGTATGGCTACGAGCGTTGCAGCGTGCTGGCAGTGCAGGAAGTGCCGCGCGCGGCTACCCGCCAGTACGGTATCGTCAGTGCTTCGGCCTACCAGCCCAAGCTGGAACTGGTGCACGGCATCGTCGAGAAACCGAAGCCGGAAGAAGCACCGTCCACGCTGGCCGTGGTGGGGCGCTATGTGCTGTCCGGTCGCATCTTCGACTATCTGGAAAACCTTGGCACGGGCACGGGCGGCGAAATCCAGCTGACCGATGGTATCGCCGCGCTGATGAAAGATGAGCGGGTGCTGGCCTACCGTTACGACGGCACGCGCTACGACTGCGGCTCCAAGCTGGGCTACCTGAAGGCCATGACGGCCATGGGCCTCAAGCATGCGGAGACGGGCGGCGAGTACACCAAGTTCCTGCGCGAGATGCATGGCCTGATCGAAAGCGGAGCGGCCAAGTGACGGTGCGCGAGATTCTGAAGATGGGCGACCCGCGTCTGTTGCGGGTGGCCGAACCGGTGACGGAGTTCGATACGCCCGCCATGCGCACGCTGATTGCCGATATGTTCGACACCATGCATGCGGCCAACGGCGCCGGACTGGCTGCACCGCAGATAGGCGTGAATCTGCAACTGGTGATCTTCGGTTTCAAGCAGAACCTGCGCTATCCGGACGCGCCGCAAGTGCCGGAAACGGTATTGATCAATCCTGTGCTGACGCCGCTGTCGGATGCGCAGGAAGACGGCTTCGAAGGCTGTCTGTCCGTGCCCGGCCTGCGTGGCAGCGTGCCGCGCTATACGCAGCTGCGCTATCAGGGCGTAGATCAGTATAACCAGCCGATACTGCGCGAAGTCGATGGCTTCCATGCGCGTGTGGTGCAGCATGAAGTGGATCACCTGCTGGGGATGCTTTACCCCATGCGGATCCGCGATTTCTCCCGTTTTGGCTACACCGAAGTGATGTTCCCCGAGCTCGATCCTAACGACGACGATTAAGGAAGATCAGCATGAACCACCATGGCCCGGTACGTGTCCCTGTGCAGAAAGCTGCGCGCCCTAAAGTGGGCAATGAGCGCGGGGTATTTCAGATGGGGACTTCGAAGATCAAACGGGTCGGCGTGGAGCGCTGGTACTGGGGCGATATCTATCACTGGATGCTGACCTTAAGCTGGCCGAATTTCTTCCTGCTGGTGGGGATCAGCTATCTGCTGACCAATCTGTTTTTCGCGGCTGCGTTCTACGCGGTGCCCGGTTCGATTTCCAATGCCCGTCCCGGCTATTTCCCCGATGCGCTATTCTTCTCTATCGAGACACTGGCCACGGTGGGCTACGGTTATATGAATCCCGGCTCGACCTACGGTCACCTGGTGGCGTCAACCGAGATCCTGTTCGGTATGGTGCAGGTGGCCGTGGTAACGGGGCTGCTGTTTGCGCGTTTTTCCCGTCCTACCTCGCGCATCCTGTTTTCCGATGTGGCCGTGATTACGCCTTTCAATGGCGTGCCGACGCTGATGCTGCGCGCTGGTAACGAGCGCGGCAACCTGATTCTGGAAGCGTCTGTGCGCGCTTCGCTGATCCGGCGTGAAATGACGCAGGAAGGCCAGATGTTCACCCGCTTCTATGATCTGGAACTGGAGCGCGAAACCACCGGCGTGTTCGCGCTGACCTGGACCATCCTGCACCGCATCGACGAATCGAGCCCGCTGTGGGGCAAGTCGCAGGACGATCTGCTGCGCGAAGCGGCCACCCTGTCCGTGCTGCTGACGGGTACGGACGACACCCTGAACGATTTTGTGCATGCGCGCCAGACCTATTCGGCCGACCACATTTTCTATAACCACCACTTCGCCGACATCATGTCCGACAAACTGGAAGGGAATGTGCGGATACTCGATTACAGCAAATTCCACGACATCTATCCGGATGGTTCGGAAGGCGGCAGCATGCCGGGTGCCGCGCTGGCTCACCCGGGCTAGCGGCAATCGGCAAGTGGCATGTGGCTATAGCTGGCCGGCACCGCCGAGCAGGTCACCTGCATCCAGCAGGGCGTAGACGATTTCCGGATGGCTGGACAGACAGCGCCGCACAGCAGCGGGCACGGCTTCGCGGGTGCGGCGGCACAGGCCGGGCTGGGGCGCCAGCCGGATCTGCAGACCCATCACCGTACGCACGCCGTTGATGCTGGGCGTGATGGTCAGGCGTATGCCCAGCAGTTCGTAAAGGCGTTCCTCGATGCGGCGCAAGTCGGCATAACTGCCCATGGCTTCGATGCGCGCTATCAGGTGCTTTTCTTCTTCCCGTGTCAGCCGCATCACGCGGATATCGGTGCTGTCAGGCTGCTGACACCATTGCTCCAGCAGCTCGTCGCGCTGGCAGTCGCAAGCGCCGGGCGGACATTCCTTGCGGAGCGGGAAGGGTGGCGCAGCGGGCATGGACAGGTAGAAAACCGTTTAGTGCGTTTTAAAGAAGTTACGCGCTATGGTATCAATTTCCCCGCTCCGCTTCATCTGGTAGATGATGCTATCGAACTGTTTGACGAAATCCGTTTTGTAACTGTAACGCCCGTTGTCACGATCGCTGTAACCTAGGAAGCCCTGTTCGGTAGCGATTACCAGCGCTTCCGCCAGTTCGGCATGGCTGTGACCTTCGTCGTAACGGCCTTCCGCTTTGAGCTGCTTCAGCGTCCACTGGATGGAAATGCGGTCGTTGATATAGCAATCGATACGCTTCAGTCCCAGCTTGATCAGGTTGGTGGCGTTGTCGCGGGCTTCTTCCACCTTCAGATGGCCGTCGCGGATGGCGGTCTCGAATGCTTCGCCACCGACGATGAAGCCGGCATTATTGCCGATGGTGAGGCCGTAAAAATCCTCCGGCCAGCGCTTGCGCGGTTTGGCCGCCAGTACCTCCTTGCGGCACACGGCGACCACCTTTTCCTCGTACAGCGGTAGCGAATAGGGCCAGGTCCATGGCTCATCGCGGGTGTTGTGGTAGGGCGGATAGAGTGCGAAGCCGGTGCCGGACTTGAGCAGGTTCATGCCGCGCTTCCATGGCACGGGCTGGATCTCGACCTTGTAGCCATGCATGCGCTTGACGGCGGTGCTGACGATCTCGTAGTACAGTCCGGCTGGCCTGCCGTTCTTCTCGTAAGAATACGGCGGGTAGCCCGCGTCGGCATACAAGGTGACGGCAATATCGGCTGCCTGCGCCGCCCCTGCGCAGGTGCTGCTCAATAACAGGGCCAGTAATTTGTGCGCCTTGTTCGCCATTTATCCGTTTGCCGTCGCCTGCCAGTTAGGTGGTGAACCATCCTAGCATGAAGCAATCGGTTGCAAAATGACAAAATGTAAAATCTTATGCTTTAAAGGTTAAATTGGCCGGCGCTGTGGCGAGCGTTAGACGCTCAGAACTGCTCGTCCGGACGCAGATAGCGCCACTGGCCCACGGGCAGGTCGCCCAGTTTGACTTTGCCGATACGTACCCGCTTCAGCCCCACCACCTTCAGGCCCACCATGTCGCACATGCGGCGGATCTGGCGCTTCTTGCCTTCGCGCAGGGTGAAACTGAGCTGGTCGTCATTCTGCCAGCGCACTTTGGCCGGTAGCAGCGGCTTGCCGTCCATCCACAGGCCGTGGTTGAGTTTTTTCAGGTCGCTGTCCGGCAGTTTGCCGGGTTTGGTGTATTCCACCCGCACCAGATATTCCTTGTCGACGTCAGTGGTTTCGCCGATCAGGTGCTTGGCCACACGGCCATCCTGGGTCAGTACCAGCAGGCCGACGGAATCGATATCGAGCCGGCCCGCCGGTACCAGCGAGCGCAGCTGGGTTGGGTGGAACACTTCCGGCGAGGGGTCGTCGACCCAGTGGTTTTCCGGCTTGATCAGCGCCACGGCGGGGGTGTAGCCATCTTCGGCCTGACCGCTGACATAGCCCATGGGTTTGTTGATCAGAATGGTGACCCGTTTCGACTGTTCGGCCGCAGCCTGACGCTCCACTGTCACGCGCTGGCTCGGATAGACCTTGCTGCCCAGTTCGGAGACGACTTTGCCGTCGACGCGGACCCAGCCCCGCGCTATCCATTCGTCAGCTTCGCGGCGCGAGCACAGGCCCAGTTCGGACATGCGTTTGGACAGGCGGAGTAATTCTTCGGACATGATGCGTTTTCTTTATGTTGTAGGGGCAGGCCCCGGATTAAACTTTGATGGCTTCCAGCAGATCCGTTTCCAGCTGGATCTGGTTACGTGCGACATTGAGCGCCGGCCCGTCGATCAGGAACACGTCTTCCACGCGTTCGCCCAGCGTCATCACCTTGGCCGTGTGCAGATTGATCTTGTACTTGGCCAGTACATTGGCGATCGAATATAGCAGGCCGGTACGGTCGTTGGCGGCGATCGATAGCAGATAGTACTGGCCCCGTTCGTCGGGACGCAGGTCTACCGTGGGCTGGATAGGGAAGTTGCGCGACAGGCGAGACAGCCGGCCCTTGCCCGGTGCTGGCAGTTCCTCCACGCTCGACAGCAATGCGCACAGCTCGTGTTCGATCAGGCTGATGATGTCGCGGTAGCTATTGGCGAAATTCTGCTCGGTGACGAGGAAGGTGTCGAGCGCATAGCCGTGGTGCGTGGTGTGGATCTTGGCATCGAGGATGCTGAAGTTTTTGCGGTCGAAATAGCTGCAGATGCGCGCGAACAGGTCAGGCTGGTCCTTGATGTACACGGCCACCTGCAAGCCTTCGCCGATGGGCGCCAGGCGGCATTTGACGACAGCCTTGTCGCTGTCGTAGCGGTCGTACAGAGCGCGGGTCTGCCACGCAATGTCGGCTGCATCGTGGCGCAGGAAGTAGGCCATGTCGAGCTGCTTCCACAGCGCCGTGTGGGCATCGGGCGGCAGCCCGTACAGGCGCAGCGTAGCCAGCGCTTCCTGCTGGCGGTTCTTCAGTTCGCGGTCGGCACTGTGCGGTTCGCCGCCCAGTACGCGCAGCGTCACGCGGTACAGGTCTTCCAGCAGCTTGCCTTTCCAGGCATTCCACACTTTCGGGCTGGTGCCGCGGATATCGGCCACGGTGAGCAAATACAGCGCCGTCAGATGGCGCTCGTCCTTGACCAGATTGGCAAAGGCGGCAATTACATCGGGATCGGACAGGTCCTGCTTCTGCGCCACCTGCGACATGGTCAGGTGCTGCTCCACCATGAACACCACCAGTTCGGTATCTTCCTCACTCATGCCGTGTTCGCGGCAGAACTGCTCGGCGTCCACCGTACCCAGTTTGGAGTGGTCGCCACCGCGGCCCTTGGCGATATCGTGGAACAGCGCGCCCAGATACAGCAGCCACGGGGTAGGGAAGTTGGCCATCAGCTGGCTGCAGAACGGGTATTCGTGCGCGTGTTCGGCCATGGCGAAGCGGCGCATATTGCGTACCACCATCAGGATATGCTGGTCCACCGTGTAGACGTGGAACAGGTCGTGCTGCATCTGGCCGACGATCTTGCGGAAGTTGGGCAGGTAGCGCCCCAGTATCGACAGATCGTTCATGCGGCGCAGTGCGTGCAGCAGGCCGACGGGCGCCTGCAGGATGCGCAGGAACAGGGCGTGATTGCGCGGATCGGCGCGGAACTCGGCATCGATCTTGAAGCGCTCGTGCCACAGTGCGCGCAGGGTGCGCGAGGTCATGCCGGTCAGCGACTGGCGCTCCGTCATCAGGGCGAACACTTCCAGCATGGCCGACGGGGTGGTGGCAAAGGTGTCGTCTTCGCTGATGTCGATCAGGCCATCGACATTGTTGAAGCGCTCGTTGATGCGTACCGTCACGCCCGGCTTGGGGAACAGACGCTCTTCAATATTTTGCAGCAGGATCATGTTCAGCTGGGTCACCGTCTTGGCGGCCCAGTAGTAGCGCTGCATCAGGTATTCGCTGGCGCGTCGCATGTTGGCGCCGCTACCCGTCGATTGCAGGCCCAGCGACTCGGCGATGGCTGTCTGCACGTCGAACACCAGACGGTCTTCGCGGCGCTTGGCGTGCAAGTGCAGGCGGATACGGATGTCCTTGAAGGCGCGCTCCTTTTCCATCAACTGCTTGGCTTCGGTCTGGGTAATCAGGCCGCTGGTGGCCAGCGTGCGCCAGGAGTTGGCCACGCCGGCGGCTTTGACCATCCACAGGATCACCTGCAGATCGCGCAGTCCGCCTGGGCTTTCCTTGCAGTTCGGCTCCAGACTGAAAGCGGTGTCTTCGTATTTGGCGTGGCGCAGCCGCATTTCCAGCACTTTGGCGTGGTAGAAGGCGCGTGGGTCCATGGCCGCACGGTAGCGTTCCTGCAGCAGCCCGAACAGGGGCAGATTACCGCAGATCAGGCGCGCTTCCAGCAAACTGGTCTGCACGGTGATATCGGCCGCCGATTCAGTCAGGCATTCGTCCACGGTACGGATGCTGTGGCCGATTTCCAGCCCCAGATCCCATAGCAGTTGCACCAGCTCTTCCAGTTTGGCCGTGGTTGCCCCATCGGGCGCCTGTTCCAGCAGAATCAGCAGGTCGACGTCGGATTGAGGGAATAGCTCGCCGCGGCCATAGCCGCCCACCCCCACCAGCGCGGTGTTTTCCGGTAGACCGGCCTCGAACCATGCCGTAGTGAGCACTGCATCGACGCTCTGGCGCAGGCTGCGTAGCAGCTTTTCCGGCATGCCGTCGGCACGGAAGCCAGCGATGATCTGCTGACGCTCATCTTTCAACTGGCGCTTCAGATGTTCGCGCAGTTCCTTCTTCATCGCTGGTGTGCTCATCCGGTCAGATCGTTCAGGCGGCGTTGGTAAGATTGGTGATGAAGGCCGGTGGCGGCAGGCTGCCGGCCGACAGGGTCAGCACTTCATAGCCCGTATCGGTGACGAGGATGGTGTGTTCCCACTGAGCCGACAGGCTGCGATCCTTGGTCTTGATGGTCCAGCCATCGCCCATTTCGCGGATTTCGCGCTTGCCTGCGTTGATCATCGGTTCGATGGTGAAGATCATGCCGGCCTGCAGCTGTTCCCCCGTGCCCGGTTTGCCGTAGTGCAGAATCTGCGGTTCTTCGTGGAAGATCTTGCCGATGCCGTGGCCGCAGAATTCGCGCACCACACTGTAGCCGGCTTTTTCCGCATGCTGCTGAATGGCATGGCCGATATCGCCCAGATAGGCGCCCGGCTTGACTTTGGCGATGCCCAGCCACATGCACTCGTAGGTGATGTCGGACAGGCGCTTGGCCATGATGGACGGCTCGCCGATGAAGAACATGCGGCTGTTATCGCCGTGGTAGCCATCCTTGATGACGGTGATGTCGAGGTTGACCACATCGCCATTCTTGAGCACTTTGTCACCCGGTATGCCGTGGCAGATCACGTCGTTGACGGAAGTGCAGATGGATTTCGGATAAGGCGTATAGCCGGGCGGGCAGTAGTTGAGCGGGGCAGGAATGGTGCCTTGCACATTCACCATGTATTCGTGGCACAGGCGGTCGATCTCGCCCGTGGTCACGCCGGCTTTGACGAAGGGCGTGATGTAGTCGAGCACTTCCGAGCCAAGGCGGCCCGCAACGCGCATGCCGGCGATATCTTCGGCGGATTTGATGGAAATAGGCATAAGCTCACAATCTGCAAGGTAAACGGTCAAAAAGCAGGCGGCAGCCGGAACGATCCGGCGCGGCATGCACGATGGGTGGGATTATAAACGACGCAGCAGACAACTGCGTGCAGTTGCTGGCGCGGGCGGGGGTGATTAAGCCTGCCGGCGGCGGCGTTGCGCCAGCCCCAGCACGCCCAGTCCGGCCAGCAGCATGGCCCAGCTGTCTGCCTCCGGTACGGGAGCGGGCGGATAATAGCCGCCATCGCTGCCATCATTGGGATTTTTGGGCCACAGGGGGCGGCGGCCATACAGGCCGTCCTGATCGTTGTCATCGATCCCTGCGACGGCCGCTTCGCTGGCGGCGGCCTGTTCTACCAGTTCGATCACTTCGGTGACTTTGCCGCGCGCGCGGTCGCGGACTTGCTGATCGTCGTCGTCGGCGGGGCTGGCTTCACGCGGGGCGGCATCGGCGAGGCCTAGATCGCGTGCATTCAGCGCATCACCCAGATCGCGCTGGGCAGCGGCCGGAGCGGCGGGAGTGGCGGGGGCGCTGGCAGTACGGGCGGCAGGCAGGCGGGTAATCCGGCTGACGTTACCGCAGATACGGGGTACCAGTATGCAGTATTCGCCCACGCAATACACGGCGCCCGGCTCCTGGCGCTGTTCCGACCACTTGCTGCGCGTCACGCTGGCGCAGACCGAGGCGGCGCCGAAATGCATATAGCGTATCGCCGGTTCGTACTGGTTCTTGCCAACGATGGCGTCGCGGGTGATGCGGACCTGATCATCGGACTGGCGTTCTTCCATCCGGCGTATCAGGGTGCTTCGCACCTGCTCGGGAATATCGGTATAGCGCTCGATAGCCGCACGGGTGCTGCCGGTGTAGCGATTGGCACCGGGCCGGTCCCACGAGCAGGTGGGCTGGAGCTGGGTGGCTGCAGCGAGAGCAAGAGTGAGAAATACCGACATAGCATGCCTTCCGGTTAGTGCATTAAGGAACTTTTAGTTATCTTTGTGCAATTAAACTTTGCGGTATGATATTACATTTTAGGTATCTTTGCAGAAATAATTCGTCTCAAGATGTAACGTTTGGTGTTTTTCTGGCAGTGTTGATTATTTATTCATTGAAATTGTGCCGGCTTGCTATGGCTCAAGCTAGGCTAAGGTATTGCCTAAACAGTGGTTTTCGGGCTAGAATAGCGGGTTGCTTGAATTCCGTTCGGGCAACGTTGTAAAGACAAGCTGCAATTTTTGCTGCTACTTTTATTAATAAAAGCGAATCCGGTCGACAAGGGTGCCTATATGGTGACTGATCGGATTCCAGACCCAACCCTGGAGTTAAATATGTCCGTAACTATGCGCGAAATGCTGGAAGCCGGTGTCCACTTCGGTCACCAAACCCGTTTCTGGAACCCAAAGATGGCGCCGTTCATCTTCGGTCACCGCAACAAGATCCATATCATCAATCTGGAAAAGACGATGGGTATGTATCAAGAAGCGATGAAACACGTGAAACAGGTAGCTGCTAACCGCGGCACCATCCTGATGGTAGGCACCAAGCGTCAAGCTCGTGAAATCATTGCTGCTGAAGCAGCACGCGCAGGCGTTCCTTTCGTTGACCAGCGCTGGCTGGGCGGCATGCTGACCAACTTCAAAACCATCAAAACCTCGATCAAGCGTCTGAAAGACATGGAAGCTGCGATGCAAGACGGTTCGGTTGAGAAGCTGTCGAAAAAAGAAGCGCTGATGTTCCAACGCGAAATGGTTAAGCTGCAAAAATCGATCGGCGGCATCAAAGAGATGGGCGGCGTTCCTGACGCAATCTTCGTCGTGGACGTTGGCTACCACAAAGGCGCCATCACCGAAGCCGCAAAACTGGGCATCCCAGTGATCGGCGTGGTCGATACCAACCACTCGCCAGAAGGCGTGCAATTCGTCATTCCAGGTAACGATGACTCGTCCAAAGCCATCACTCTGTACGCTCGCGGCGTAGCAGATGCCATCCTGGAAGGCCGTGCTGCTGCCGGTAACGAAGTAGTTGAAATGGTTAAAGCTGCAGCTGGCGACGATTTCGTCGAAGTGAGCGAACAGGCTTAATTGTTCCTAGCTAGGCTGTAAGGAAAAAGGGGTGGCCAACAGCTCCCCCTTTTTTTTAACGTTTTGGGTAGAGCAGGTAACACCCGTTCCCCATCCCTCACGAATACCGAATACAGGAGAAACACATGGCAGCGATTACTGCAGCGATGGTAGGCGAACTGCGCGGCAAGACCGACGCACCAATGATGGAATGCAAAAAAGCACTGACCGAGGCCGATGGCGACATGGCCCGTGCAGAAGAGATCCTGCGCGTCAAACTGGGCGGCAAGGCATCGAAAGCGTCGGCACGTATCACCGCTGAAGGCGTGGTAGCTACCCACATCGCCGGCGGCGTAGGCGCGCTGATCGAAGTCAACTCGGAAACCGACTTCGTTGCGAAAAACGACGACTTCCTGGCACTGGCCGCTAACGCAGCCCGTCTGGTGGTAGAACACAACCCAGCTGACGTTGCCGCTCTGCTGGCACTGCCACTGGATGGCAAAACCCTGGACGAAGTGCGTTCGGCTCTGATCGGCAAGATCGGCGAGAACATGACCATCCGTCGCTTCCAGCGTTTCGAAACCACCGGCAAACTGGCTTCCTACCTGCACGGCTCGCGTATCGGCGTGATCGTCGACTTCGACGGCGCTGAAGAGCAAGTGGGTAAAGATGTAGCGATGCACATCGCTGCTATGAAACCAGTAGCTCTGTCGCAAGATCAAGTTCCAGCAGAACTGATCGAAAAAGAGCGTTCGGTTGCAAAACTGAAAGCTGACGAAGATGCTGCTAAAGCGGCTGCCGAAGGCAAGCCAGCTCAATCGGCTGAAATCGTTGCTAAACGTCTGGAAGGTTCGGTACAGAAGTACCTGAAAGAAGTTTCGCTGCTGAACCAGGCTTTCGTGAAAAACGACAAGCAATCGATCGAGCAGATGCTGAAAGAAAAAGCCACCACCGTGAAAGCTTTCACGATGTTCGTGGTAGGTGAGGGCATCGAGAAGAAGGTTGATGACTTCGCTGCTGAAGTGGCCGCACAGATGGCCGCTTCCAAAGGAGCGTAATAAAAAGAAAACGGGCCGAGAGGCCCGTTTTTTTAAGCTGCACCCAGTTGTACTTAGTTGTATCAGTGAAGTAAATAGTTGTTCCCGGCGCAATTATAGGTATCATAGGCGCCGGCAGCCTTACCCGAATAAACCCAACTTAGGAGCCCCGTCCCATGTCCAAACCAGCCTACAAACGTGTCCTCCTCAAATTGTCCGGCGAAGCCCTGATGGGTGATGATGCCTACGGCATCAACCGCGGCACGATCGAGCGCATGGTCGCCGACGTGGCCGAAGTCGCAAAACTGGGCGTGGAACTGGCTATCGTGATTGGCGGCGGCAATATCTTCCGTGGCGTAGCACCTGGCGCGCAAGGCATGGACCGTGCCACTGCCGACTACATGGGCATGCTGGCCACCGTGATGAATGCACTGGCACTGGCCGACGCCATGCGCCATGTGGGCATCACCGCCCGCGTCATGTCGGCGATCGGCATCGAGCAGGTGGTCGAGCCGTATGTGCGCCCGAAAGCGCTGCAATATCTGGAAGAAGGCAAAGTGGTGGTGTTTGCCGCCGGTACCGGTAACCCGTTCTTCACCACCGATACGGCAGCTTCGCTGCGCGGCTCGGAAGTGAGTGCGGAAATCGTGCTGAAAGCCACCAAGGTAGATGGCGTGTACTCGGCCGATCCGAAGAAAGATCCGAACGCCACCCTGTACAGCTCCATCACTTTCGATGAAGCCATCGCCAAACACCTGCAGGTAATGGATGCCACGGCCTTTGCGCTGTGCCGCGACCAGAAGCTGCCGATCAAAGTGTTCTCGATCACCAAGCCGGGCGCGCTGATGCGCGTTATCATGGGCGAGGAAGAGGGCACGCTGGTTCACGTTTAATGCTAACCGTTTATACCCAATACCGAATACAGGAGAGCAGTAATGTCCGTAGCTGACGTTAAGAAAAGTGCGCAGGAGCGCATGACCAAATCGCTGGAAACCCTGCGTGCCGATCTGGCCAAGGTGCGTACCGGCCGTGCCCACACGGGTATTCTGGACCACGTCACCGTCGATTACTACGGTAATCCGACCCCTATCAATCAGGTGGCCAACCTGACGCTGGTCGATGCGCGCACCATCGGCGTGCAGCCGTTTGAAAAGAAAATGGCCGCTGCCATTGAAAAAGCCATCCGCGATGCCGATCTGGGCCTGAACCCGGCAGCTCAGGGCGACGTGATCCGCGTTCCAACCCCGCCGCTGACCGAAGAGCGCCGTAAAGAAATGGTGAAACTGGTTAAGAGCGAAGCGGAAGACGCCAAGATCGCTGTGCGTAACATCCGTCGCGATGCCAACGAATCGCTGAAAAAGCTGGTCAAGGACAAGGCTATCTCGGAAGACGACGAGCGTCGCGCGATCGATGACGTGCAGAAGGTGACCGACAAGTTCATCGCTGACGTCGACAAGATGGTAGTAGAGAAAGAGAAGGAAGTTCTGACCGTCTAAGCGTCAGTCCAGGCGCCAGCAGCGGCTCCGGGCCGGTGACCTGCTCACCGGCCGCGGGTGCTCTGCTGGCGTCTTGTTTTTTCGGGTAACACCTGCAATACTTAACACTTTGGCACTGCAGTTTTCATGAAATATACCAGTTCGACTACTGAAGTTCCGGATGCGCCGGCCGTGCCACGTCATATCGCCATCATCATGGATGGCAATGGTCGCTGGGCCACCAAGCGCTTCCTGCCGCGCGTTGCCGGCCACGTCAAAGGCGTCGATGCCGTCCGCACGGTGGTCGAGTCCTGCGCCCGTAGCGGCGTGGAATACCTGACTCTGTTCGCCTTCAGTTCGGAAAACTGGCGTCGCCCCGAAGAGGAAGTGTCTTTGCTGATGCGCTTGTTCGTTACGGCGCTCGATCGCGAAGTCTCCAAGCTACACGCCAATAATATCCGCCTGAAAGTGGTGGGCGACCTGTCGCGCTTCGACGACAAGCTGCAAGGCATGATCGCTGCAGCCGAGCGCAAGACCGCCAACAATACCCGCATGACGGTGACCGTGTGCGCCAACTATGGCGGCCGCTGGGATATCATGCAGGCCATAGGTAAAATGGTGGCAGCCCATCCGGGCGCGCATGATTTCAGCGAAGAACAGCTGGCGCCCCATCTGGCCATGGCCTATGCGCCCGAGCCGGACCTGTTCATCCGCACGGGCGGCGAGCAGCGTATTTCCAATTTCCTCATGTGGCAGCTGGCCTACACGGAACTGTTCTTTACCGATACCTACTGGCCCGACTTTAGCAAGGAAAGTCTGGATGAGGCGATAGCCTCCTACCAGCACCGCGAACGCCGTTTCGGCCGTACCGGTGCGCAACTGGCAGAAAAGACAAACTGATGCTGAAAACCCGGATTATTACGGCCGTGCTGCTGCTGGCCGTGCTGTTGCCCGTGCTGTTCTCCCAGTACTTCCCTGCCGTGGCAGGCGTGGTGACGCTGTTCGTCGCGGCCGCCCTGTGGGAAGCGGCGCGTCTGTTCGGCGTGAGCGCAGGCAAGGCTAAACTGGCCGGTGTGGCCGGTGGCGCACTGTTCGTGCTGCTGATGCTGGTGGCCAAGCCATCGTCGGTGAACTCGCTGTACGGCGTGGCCTGTCTGTTGTGGCTGATCCGTTACGTCCCTACGCTGGGCATGGGCCTGCCCCCGCTGCAGGGCGGCGGCAACTGGTCGATGGCAACCACCTTCAGCTTCGCCATCTTTGCCTGCTTCTTCGCCATCCTCAGCCTGTATCTGCAATCGCCGCTGTACCTGCTGTCGGTGATGGCACTGGTGTGGCTGGCCGATATCGGCGCCTATTTCGCCGGCAAGGCCTTCGGCAAGCGCAAGCTGGCGCCGTCCATCTCGCCCGGCAAATCGTGGGAAGGTGCGATCGGCGGCGGTATCGCCGTGTTGCTGCTGGCCAGCGCCACGGTGCTGCTGGTGCCGAGCGCGCCATGGCTGGGCGACACCTTCGCCGTCAAGCTGCAGGCCCGCTTCGGCTGGGCGATTGCCTTGCTGCTGCTGGTCGTGATCGTCGCCGCGTCCATCGTAGGCGACCTGTTCGAATCCCAACTCAAACGCCGCGCCGGCATGAAGGACAGCAGTAATCTGCTGCCCGGCCACGGCGGCGTGCTTGACCGTATCGATGCCCTGATCCCCGTGCTGCCGCTGGCCGCACTGATAGGCTTCTGGCTCTGAGAGACTAACATGCAACACATTACCATCCTTGGCGCCACCGGTTCGATCGGCGTGTCCACGCTGGACGTGCTCGCCCGTCACCCGCAGCGCTACCGCGTTTACGCATTGTCGGCGCATAGCCGGGTAGATGAACTGGCGGCCCAGTGCATCACTTTCCGCCCCGTGCGCGCCGTGGTCGGCACGGCCGAAGCGGCCAGCCGCCTGAGCGCCTTGCTGCGTACGGCCGGTGTGAACACCGAAGTGGAATATGGCGAAGCGGCCCTGTGCAGCATCGCCAGTGCGCCCGAAGTCGATAGCGTGATGGCGGCCATCGTCGGCGCTGCCGGTCTGGCGCCTACGCTGGCTGCGGCCCGCGCTGGCAAGAAGGTACTGCTGGCGAATAAAGAGGCGCTGGTGATGTCGGGCCAGCTGTTCATGGACGCCGTGCAGGAATCCGGCGCCGTGCTGCTGCCCATCGATAGCGAACACAATGCCATCTTCCAGTGCCTGCCATCGGACTATACGCGGGTGCCGGCCAACAGCGGGGTCGCCAAGATTCTGCTGACGGCATCGGGCGGGCCTTTCCTGAATCGCGATGTGGCGACGCTGGAAGCGGTCACGCCGGAGCAGGCCTGCAAGCATCCTAACTGGAGTATGGGGCGCAAGATTTCGGTCGATTCCGCCACCATGATGAACAAGGGGCTGGAGGTGATCGAGGCGCACTGGCTGTTTGGTGCACCGGCCGAGCAGATCGAAGTGGTGATCCATCCGCAATCGGTGATCCATTCGATGGTGTCCTACACCGATGGTTCGGTGCTGGCGCAACTGGGTAATCCCGATATGCGCACGCCGATTGCCCATGCACTGGCCTATCCCGAACGGATCGCGTCAGGCGTCGGCCCGCTCGATCTGACCCAGATCGCCACGCTGCAGTTCCAGCGTCCCGATTTCGAACGATTCCCTTGTCTGGCACTGGCCTTTGAAGCGCTGCGTGCCGGCGGTACTGCACCGGCGCTGCTGAATGCCGCCAATGAGGTGGCCGTGCAGGCCTTCCTCGATCTGCAGATCGGCTTCCGCCAGATCGACCGTGTGATTGCCCACGTGATGGATAGCGTGCCGCATGG
Source organism: Duganella fentianensis (assembly GCF_964031615.1). Classification (GTDB taxonomy): domain Bacteria; phylum Pseudomonadota; class Gammaproteobacteria; order Burkholderiales; family Burkholderiaceae_D; genus Rugamonas; species Rugamonas fentianensis_A. The sequence goes on along the minus strand of NZ_CAXIQN010000020.1, from coordinate 280,446 downwards.
CGCGGCCGACAGCATCGCCGCAGTGATGGCGCAGGATGGGCTGGCGCGCCAGGCGGCGCAGCAGTACATCGCCCAATTGCGCAGCGGGCAGGCAAAATGAACCTGCTGCAGACCGTACTGGCGTTCATCGTCTGCCTCGGCACTCTGGTCACTATCCACGAGCTGGGGCACTATCTGGTGGCGCGCTGGTGCGGCGTCAAAGTGCTGCGCTTCTCGGTCGGCATGGGCAAGGTGATCTGGTCGCGCCGCTATGGCGCCGATCAGACCGAGTGGGTGATTTCGGCTTTGCCGCTGGGTGGCTACGTGAAGATGCTAGATGCCCGCGAAGGCAATCTGGCCGGTCTGCCGGAAGCGGATCTGGCGCGCGAATTCACCCGTCAGAATGTATGGAAACGTATCGCCATCGTGGCTGCCGGCCCGTTGGCTAATTTCCTGCTGGCGGTCCTGCTGTTTGCCGGCCTGTATATGGTGGGCGTGCAGGAACCGGCCAGTAAAGTCAGCGTGCAGCCCAGCGTGGGCGCCAGCCAGGGCGCCGGTGCCGCGTGGGTGGCCGGGCTGCGCAGCGGGGACCAGATCACTGGCGTCAACGGTAAAGCCGTGACGACGTGGTCGGAACTGCGCTGGGAGCTGATACAGGGCGTAATTAACCGTAGCGACGTACTGCTTTCCGTCGAGCGGGCAGGGCAGGGTCATTACAACTTTGTGCTGCCAGCCGTACTGCTGGCCGGCCTCGATATCGAAGGCGATGTGACGGGCGATCTGGGCATGGGTATGGCGCGTCCGCTGCCGGTGGTGCAGCAGGTGATCGCTGGCGGTCCCGCTGCGCGTGCCGGTCTGCAGGTGGACGATCTGCTGCTGGCCGTGGACGGCACGCCGGTGGCCGACGGTATCGCCTTCATCGAGATTATCCGGGGCGCCGCCGGCCGCACCGTGCAGGTGCAGGTACGCCGCGCCGGTCAGGAGCTGACGCTGGCCATGGTGCCGCAGGGTGAGCAGGTGCCCGCAGCGCAGCTAGCAGGCAAAGACGGCAAGGACAGCAAAGCTCAAGGAACTGTAACAGTCGGTAAGATCAGCGCCTATATCGCGCTGGCGCCGGATATGATCAAAGTGGTCTCGTCGCCCCCTGCCGCAGTGCTGAAAGCTGTCCAGCGGGTGTGGGAAACGTCGGTAATGACGGTCAAAATGGTAGGAAAAATGCTGGTCGGCGAGGCATCGCTGAAAAATGTTACCGGCCCCCTGACCATCGCCGATTATGCCGGCCAGACCGCAAGGGCAGGGGTTGCCAGCTATCTGGGCTTCATCGCCTTCATCAGCATCAGTTTAGGGGTGATGAATTTGCTACCGATTCCCGTTCTAGATGGGGGGCATTTGCTGTATTATTCGCTGGAAGTTTTAACTGGGCGCTCTGTGCCGGAGCGTTTTGGTGAAATTGCGCAGCGTTTCGGCATAGGACTGTTGCTGACTTTAATGCTGCTGGCAGTGTTTAACGACGTTGTGCGATTGCTGTAACCGAGTTGTAGCAGAGAGCTGTGTGAGCTGTGCGCTGTATATAAGCAGCGTAGTTCGTTGATTAGCCATTGAATACCCAATGAAATTATATTCTGACCGTATTACTTCATCCCCGTTTCGCCGCAGCCTGATAGGCGCTGCAGTACTGGCGCTGTGCGCCGGCAGTGCCATGGCCATCGAGCCCTTCGTCGTCAAGGATATCCGCGTCGAAGGCATCCAGCGTACGGAAGCTGGTACGGTTTTCAGCTATCTGCCAGTGCGGGTAGGCGAGACCTTCAATGACGATAAAGGCGTGGCCGCCATCAAGGCGCTGTATGCCACTTCCTTCTTCAAGGATGTGAAACTGGAACGCGACGGCGATGTGCTGGTCGTGCTGGTGGAAGAACGTCCGGCCATCTCCAAAGTGGAGTTCACCGGCACCAAGGAATTCGAGAAAGACACGCTGGTCAAGGCGCTGAAAGATATCGGCGTGGGCGAGACCAAGATTTTCGACAAGGCGTCGGTCGACCGCGCCGAGCAGGAACTCAAGCGCCAGTACCTGTCGCACGGCCTGTATGGCGTGAAAATCGTTACCACCGTGACGCCGATCGAGCGTAACCGCGTAAACATCACTTTCGCCGTCGATGAAGGTGAAATCGCCAAAATCAAACAGATCAACATCGTCGGTAACAAGGTCTTCAGCGACAAGGAACTGAAAGAAGAGCTGGCCCTGAATACGGGCGGCTGGTTCAGCTGGTACACCAAGTCCGACCAGTATTCCAAAACCAAGCTGACCGGCGATATCGAGTCGCTCAAGTCCTTCTATCTGAATCGCGGCTACATCGAGATGCAGATCGATTCGACCCAGGTGTCGATCACGCCGGACAAGAAGGACATCTACATCACCATCAATATTACCGAAGGCCAGAAGTACACGGTTAAAGGTATCAAGTTCGAAGGCGAGACTTTCGGCCGCGAAGAAGAACTGCGTTCGCTGGTGCTGCTGCGTAAGGGCGAGACTTATTCGGGCGAGCGCCTGACCGCCACCAACAAGCTGATTTCCGACCGTCTGGGCACCTTTGGCTACGCCTTTGCCAACGTCAACGCCAACCCCGATATCGACCGCGAGAAACGCGAAGTATCGTTTACCTTCTTTATCGATCCGGGCAAGCGCGCCTACGTGCGCCACATGAACATCGCCGGTAACACCACCACCCGCGACGAAGTAATCCGCCGCGAGTTCCGCCAGTTCGAGTCGTCGTGGTACGACGCGAACAAGATCAAGCTGTCGCGCGACCGCGTTGACCGTCTGGGCTACTTCAAGGACGTGACGGTGGATACGCCGGAAGCGCAGGGTACTTCCGATCAGGTGGACGTCAATCTGACCGTGGTGGAAAAGCCGACTGGTAACTTCCAGATCGGTGGCGCGTTCTCGCAGTCGGAGAAGTTCTCCTTCCAGGCAGCAGTGCAGCAGGCTAACTTTGCCGGCTCCGGTACCACCGTCGGCATCGAACTGAATACCTCGAAATACAGCCGCACCATTTCGTTCTCGCAGACCGACCCGTATTACACGGACGACGGCGTTTCGCGTTCGTACGAAGTGTATATGCGTACCCAGCAGCCGCCAGCGCTGAACATCGGTAGCTACACCATTCGTCAACAAGGTGGCCGCATCAGCTACGGTGTGCCGTTCTCGGAAGTCGATACGGTGTTCTTCGGTATCGGTCTGGAACGTTCGCGCATCACCACCGACCTGACTTCGCCGACCCGCTTCCGCGAATACGTCTCCAGTGTCACGGGTAGCGCCGACGGTACCGGTACCGCCCAGACGCACGCCGTGCCGCTGACGGCCGCATGGGCGCGCGACAGCCGCGACTCCGCGCTGACGCCAACGCTGGGCCGCTACCAGCGCGCCAATCTGGAAATCGATGTGGTGGGCCAGCAGCAGTACTTCCGCGCTGTCTACGAACACCAGTGGTACAAGCCGCTGTTCTGGAATATCACCCTGGCGCTGAAGGGCGAGATCGATTACGGCCATGGTCTGCGCAATAGCAAATACCCTGTGTTCAAGAACTTCTACGGTGGCGGTATCGGTTCCGTGCGCGGCTACCTGAGCTCCTCGCTGGGTGCCGTCGATCCTTACTACTTCGATGCGCTCGGTGGTGCTTCGCGTCTGATCGGTAACGCCGAGTTGCAGCTGCCGTTCCCCGGTTCGGGCAAGGATCGCAGCTTGCGCTGGTTCGGTTTCCTCGATTCGGGTCAGGTGTATCAGGAAGGCCAGAAGATGCGTGCGTCCGAGCTGCGCTACTCGACCGGTCTGGGCATCAGCTGGATTTCGCCGGTGGGCCCGCTGAAACTGAGTTATGCTAAGCCTTTGAACACCAAACCGGGCGACCGGCTGGAACGCTTCCAGTTCCAGATGGGCAGCGGCTTCTAAGCTGGCCCGCGGGTGAACTGGTCGCCGGTATTGAAAATTACTTCGGAGAAATATGTTGAAGACTCTGTCCGCTAACCTGAGCAAAACTCTGGCTGTGCTTGCACTGGGCTGCTGCGCCTGGGCGCCGGTGCAGGCGCAGACTTCCGTGTCGCGCATTGCATGGCTCAGCCCCGAGCGCATCTACAACGAATCCAAGCTAGCCAAGCTGGCCGGCGAGAAGCTGCAGGAAGAATTCAAGAGCCGCGAAAAAGCCATGACCGACATGGCGCTGCGCCTCAAGGCAGCCTCCGAGAAGCTGGAAAAAGACATGCCGGCGCTGGCTGAAACTGACCGCGTCAAACGCCAGCGCGATGTGTTCGAACTGGATAAGGAATATCAGCGTCGCCAGCGCGAATTCCGCGAGGACCTGAACCAGCGCACCAACGAGGAGCGTCAGGCGATTTCGGAAAAAGCCACCAAGATCATCAAGCAGATGGCTACGGTGGAAGGCTTCGATATCGTGCTGCAGGACGCCGTCTGGGCCAGCCCGCGCATCGACATCACTGATAAAGTGCTGGCCGCACTCGATAAAGATAAATAATTCAACAGATTGGACCACCCGATGGGCACTCGACTAGGGCAATTGGTCGAACGCCTCGGCGGTCAGTTGATGGGCGATGCCAGCCTCGAAGTGGATGGCATTGCACCATTGGCAGACGCCGGCGCTTCGCACATCAGCTTCCTCAGTAACAGCAAATTGCGCGCGCAGGCGCTGCAAAGCCAGGCCGCGGCACTGATCGTGTCGGCGGCCGATCAGGCCTTCATCAGCGCCGGTTTTTCCGGCGCGCTGATCGTCACCAATAATCCGTATGTGTATTTCGCCCGCGCGGCGCAGTACTTCGAGTCGCTGACGGCACTGGTGCCGCCGCCCGGCGTGCATGCCAGTGCGGTGGTGGCTGGCGATGCGCAGGTGGCCGCTAGCGCCCATATCGGCGCACGCGTGGTGATCGAAAGCGGTGCCGTGATCGGTGAAAACGTGGTGATCGATGCCGGCTGCTATATTGGCCGAGAAGCCGTGATCGGCGCCGAAACCCATTTGTTCGCCAACGTCACCTTCCACGCCAAGTGCGTGATCGGCCAGCGCGGCATCATCCATTCCGGCGCCGTGATCGGCACGGACGGATTCGGTTTCGCCAATGAGGGCGGGGTCTACATCAAGATTCCCCAGACCGGCCGCGTAGTGATAGGTGACGATGTGGATATCGGCGCCAATACCACCATCGACCGTGGTGCACTGGCCGACACCATCATCGAAGATGGCGTGAAACTGGATAACCAGATACAGATCGGTCACAACTGCCACATCGGCGCACACACGGCCATGGCCGGCTGCGTGGGCGTGGCAGGCAGTGCCAAGATCGGCAAGTACTGCACTTTCGGCGGCGCCGCCATGGTGCTGGGCCACTTGACCATCGTGGACAAAGTACACGTAGGATCGGGCAGCATGGTATCGCGCTCCATCCTCGAACCGGGCCAGTACACGGGCTTCTACCCGCTGGCCAAAAACAGCGAATGGGAAAAATCGGCGGTCATCGTGCGCAATCTGTCGACGATGCGCGATAAAATCCGCGCGCTGGAAAAAACAATTAAAACATTGACGAATCAGGACGAGAAAACATTATGACTACGAACACCCCGGTAAGCTCCGAATCCACCTGCACCAAGAAGTGCCTGGACATTCACACCATCAAGCAGTACCTGCCGCACCGCTACCCGCTGCTGCTGGTGGACCGCGTGCTGGACTGGGAATCGGGCAAGAGCATCACCGCCGTCAAGAACGTCACCGTCAATGAAGAATTCTTCAACGGCCACTTCCCGCACAAGCCAGTGATGCCGGGCGTGCTGATGATCGAAGCGATGGCGCAGACGGCTGCCATCCTGTCCTTCCTGACCATGGACATCAAACCGGATGAGAATTCGGTGGTGTACTTCGTCGGCATCGACAATGCCCGCTTCAAGCGTCCGGTCGAACCGGGCGATCAGCTGGTAATGAACGTGGAAATCGTGCGCGTGTCGCGCGGCATCTGGAAATACAAGGCAGTCGGTTCGGTCGACGGCCAGACCGCGGTGGAAGCAGAACTGATGTGCACCATCCGTAGCGCCACCGACGCCAGCCAGCCAGCCGGGAAGTAATCATGGCCAAGATCCATGCTACTGCCGTAGTTGATCCCAAGGCGCAGCTCGACGACAGCGTCGAGATCGGCCCGTATTCCATCATCGGCCCGAACGTCGTGATCGGTGCGCGCACGGTGGTGGGGCCGCACGTGGTCATCGAAGGTAACACCACCATCGGTTGCGATAACAAGTTCTTCCAGTTCTCGTCCATCGGCGCTGCGCCGCAGGACAAGAAGTGGAATGGCGAGCCGACCCGATTGACCATCGGCGACCGTAACACCATCCGCGAATTCTGTACCTTCAACACGGGTACGGTGCAGGACAAGGGCGTGACTTCGCTGGGCAATGACAACTGGATTTCGGCCTATGTCCATCTGGCGCACGACTGTCAGGTGGGCAGTAACACCATCTTCTCCAACAATGCGCAGATCGCCGGCCACGTCGAGATCGGCGACTGGGTGATCATGAGCGGCTTCGCCAATGTACACCAGTTCTGCAAGATCGGCGCCCATGCTTTCGTCGGCATGAGCACTTCGCTGACCCAGGATGTGCCGCCGTTCGTGCTGCTGAACGGGAATCCGGCACAGGCGCACGGCGTGAATATCGAAGGTCTGAAGCGGCGCGGCTTTACGCGCGAGCAGATCAACGGCATCCGCACCGCCTACAAGCTGATCTACCGTTCCGGTCTGACGCTGGAAGAGGCCAAGACGGCGCTGCAGGCGGAAGAGGCGGCCAATCCTGCTGCGGCCGAGCAGATCCGTGCGATGCGCGAGTTCCTCGGCACGGCCACCCGTGGCATCGTCCGCTGATACTGCGGCGACTACCCGGTCGCCCACTGTAGCGTCGCGTTCCGCGCCGCTGTCGATCGCGCTGGTGGCGGGCGAGCCGTCTGGCGATATGCTGGCGGCGCGTCTGCTGTCTGGCCTGCGCCCCCATCTGCCGGATGCGCGCTTCCATGGCATAGGCGGCGAGCAGATGATGGCGCAGGGCTTCGAATCGCACTGGGCGATGGACAAGCTGACCGTGCGCGGCCTGCTGGCCGTGATTCCCCGTTACCGCGAAATCAAAGGTATCCAGAACCAGTTGCGCGACCAGTTGCTGGCCGAACGGCCGGCCGCTTTTATCGGCGCCGATTACCCCGGCTTCAATCTGGGGCTGGAAGAACAGCTGAAAGCTGCCGGCATCCCCACCATTCATTACATCGGCCCGCAGATCTGGGCATGGCGTGGTGGCCGCATCAAGAAAATCATCCGTGCCGTGTCGCACATGCTGGTGGTGTTCCCGTTTGAAGAGGAGATCTACCGCAAGGCCGGTGTGCCGTGCAGCTATGTGGGGCATCCTCTGGCGGAAGTGATTCCGCTGGCGATCGATGTGGCAGCAGCGCGGCGCGCCATAGGCTTGCCCGAGCAGGCCAATGTGGTGACCATCATGCCGGGTAGCCGCATGTCGGAAATCAAGTACAACACGGCGGCCTTTATCGGCGCCGCCAAGTTGCTGAAACAGCGCGACCAGTCGCTGCACTTTGTCGTGCCGATGGCGGGAGCGCGCCAGCGCCAGTACTTCCTCGAACTGATCGCGCAGGCTGGCCTGCAGGATGTGGAACTGACGCTGCTCGATGGTCAGTCGCATACGGCCATAGCAGCGGCCGATGCGGTGCTGGTGGCATCCGGCACGGCTTCGCTGGAGGTAGCGCTGTTCAAGAAGCCGATGGTGATCGCCTACAAGATGATGGCACTGGAATGGCAGATTCTGCGCCACTTCGGCTACCAGCCGTGGATAGGACTGCCGAATATTCTGGCGCGCGAATTCCTCGTGCCGGAAATGCTGCAGGATGCAGCCAGCCCGCAAGCGCTGGCCGAGGCCATATGGCAGCAACTGACCGATGCGCCGCAGCGTCTGCGGCTGGCGCAGCGCTTCACCGACATGCATCATAGCCTGCTGCGCAATAGCGCGCAGGAGAGCGCCGCTGCCGTGCTCAAAGTAATCCAAGCATAAGAGAATCAACGTGAAAAACCCCACTCCCGGCCTGTTCGACTTCCTGCCCGACTCGCCCGATGAAATCATTTGCGGCGTCGATGAAGCAGGGCGCGGGCCGCTGGCCGGCCCTGTGTTTGCGGCGGCCGTAATCCTCGATCCGGCCCGTCCGATTGCCGGCCTGCGCGACTCCAAGAAGCTGACCGAAGCCAAGCGTGATCTGCTGGCGCCCGTGATCAAGGCGCAGGCACTGGCATGGGCGATAGCCGAAGCGTCGGAAGCGGAAATCGATCGATTGAATATTCTGCAGGCCACCATGCTGGCCATGCGGCGTGCGGTGGAAGCGCTACAGACGGTGCCGACGCTGGCACTGATAGACGGCAACCGCTGCCCGGTGATGAAAATCCAGAGCATCGCCATCGTCGGTGGTGACGACAAGGTGGAAGCGATTTCTGCGGCCTCGATACTGGCCAAAACGGCGCGCGATGCGGCGCTGGTAACGCTGCATGAACAGTATCCGCAGTACTGCTTCGACCAGCACAAAGGTTACGGTACGGCGCTGCATCTGGCCCGCCTGCGCGAGTTCGGCGCGTCGCCCGTGCATCGTCGTTCGTTTGCGCCCGTGCGGGCGGTGCTGGCAGCGGGGCCACAGGCTAAAGGAGCGGCAGCATGAAGACGATTACCTCGCGCGACAACGCGCAATACAAAGAGCTGGTTAAGCTGGCCGGCAATGCTGCCACGCGGCGCAAGCTGGGTCGCACTCTGCTCGATGGTGTGCATCTGTGCCAGTCGTTCCTGCAGCTGCGCGGTTTGCCCGAGCAGTGCATCGTTAGCGAGTCGGCGCTGCAGCATGCCGAAGTGATGGACATTGTCGGCCAGCTGGAAGCGCGCCATGCACACGTGCTGGCACTGCCGGATGCGCTGTACAAAGCCATTTCACAGGTCGAGCACGGGGTAGGAGTGATGTTCTCGATCGCCACGCCGGAGCGTGCGGTTAGCGCCGCGCTGGCGCGCAATGCCGTGCTGCTCGATGGCGTGCAGGATCCCGGCAATATGGGTTCGATTCTGCGCAGTGCGGCAGCAGCCGGTATCACCGAAGTGTATTGCAGTGCCGGTTCGGCCTATTGCTGGTCGCCCAAAGTACTGCGCGCGGCCATGGGCGCCCACTTTGTGCTGGATATCTACGAGAACGTCGATCTGGCAGAGCTGGTGCGCCATGCCAGCGTGACCACGCTGGCTACCAGCGGCTACGCTACCCAGCGCCTGTACGATGTCGATCTGCGCCAGCCGGTAGCCTGGCTGTTCGGCCATGAAGGGCAGGGCGTGGCCGACGATCTGCTGTCACTGGCCACCCATCAGGTGGTGATCCCTCATCTGGGGCAGGTGGAGTCGCTGAACGTGGCAGCTTGCGCAGCAGTATGCTTTTTCGAACAAGTCAGGCAGAATCAGGCCTAAGCGCGCTAATTTAGCGCGATCAATGGAGCCCCCATGGACATCGCCCAGTTGCATTTTCTGGTAGCCGAAGCAGAGCAGGCCCAGCGTCTGGCGCTGGCCGATGTGCTGGTGCATCTGGGTGTCGGCCATATTACCCAGGTGCCGGACGGGCACACCGCTCTGCGCCATCTGACATCCGGTCTGGCGCCCAAGGTGGATGTAGCGATTATCGATCTGGCCTTGCCCGGCATGGACGGGCTGGAGCTGATCCGCCGGCTGGCCGAGCAGCAGTGCCGCGCCGGCCTGATCGTCACTGGCGCCCAGAGCAGCGCCGTGCTGATTTCCGTAGAAACCATGGCACAGGCCTATGGCGTGAACATCTGGGGCACGCTGGCCAAGCCCGTTGCGGCAGTCCGGCTGGAAAGCATGATCCAGCATGCGCTGCAGCCCAGCGCGCCGCACGCCTATAGTGGCCACAGCCAGCTGCCGCAGTTCAGCTTTGCCGAAGTGGGGCAGGCGCTGCAGGACGGCCAGTTCGATCCCTACTTCCAGCCCAAGATAGAACTGGAAACGGGCCAGGTGAAGGGGCTGGAAATGTTTGCCCGCTGGCGCCATCCGGTCTTCGGTGTGCTGGGACCTGCCGCTTTCATGCCCGTGCTGGAGCAGCATCAGCGCATCGATTTTCTCGACTGGAGCCTGATCGAGAAGTCGGTGGCTGCCTGCCGTCAGCTGCATGACCAGAGCATACCGATATCGTTCTCCATCAATGTCGACCCCAGTACGCTGGCCCATCCCCAGTTCATGGAACAGATGGCGGCCTGTCTGGAACGGCACCGGATACTGCCCGACTACATCACGTTCGAGATGACGGAATCAGCCGTGCTGACGACGGAGCCGCATTTCATCGAGCGGCTGCTGCGCTTGCGCATGAAAGGCTACGGTCTGGCCATCGATGATTACGGTACCGGGCGTAGTAATCTGCAATTGCTGGCCCGTATTCCCTTCTCCGAGCTGAAGATAGACCGCAGCTTTGTCGATGGCGCGTTCAAGAAGCCCGCCATTGCCACCGTGCTGCGCTCCTGTCTGGGGCTGGCGCGTAATCTCGACCGCCGTTCCGTCGCGGTGGGGGTGGAAACCAAGGAAGACTGGGATTTCCTGCAGGGGCTGGGCTGCACCTACGCACAAGGCTATTACATCGGCAAACCGATGCCGGTAGAAGAGTTTCCTGACTGGCTGACCGACTGGCGCCACTTCTTCTGACATCTGGCAATCACAGCGCTCCGCTGATACCTTGCCTATCTATTCCTTTTCTATTTTGAAGCGCCGGTACGCTGACGTGCAATGCCGGCTAAGTCCGAGGGAAATTGGTTGCAATATCGGCATTGCTGAATTTATAATCTCTTTACAAAAATTCAAGTTATTAGATAATTTTCGTTAAGGGGAAACAGATGTCTGCATTCAAGCGCGCATGTGCAGTTGCGGCAGTTGCCATGTTAATGGCGGGTCAGCCCGCCAGCGCCAGTTCCATACTGATCGACTTCGAGCATTTGCCAGGAGCTGATGGTGTGCTGGGCACGCTGGATGATACGCCAACTGGTGGCCGTGAAATCGAAGCATTGAGTGACCAATTTGCTGCGCTTGGTGTGACTTTCTCGCAGGGCTCGTTATTCAACTACCAGCTATTTTCGGTCGATGGCAGCAGCCACTTCATCAGTTCCAGCTATCCCATCGCTTCGTTCAGCGTGCCTGTGTATGGCATCAGCATCCAGAGTAAGTCCTTCTGGGATGCCACGCTGACGGCCTACGATGCAGATGGTAAGGTATTGGCGGCACAGACGCTCAAAGGTAACGGCCAATTCAATCTGGGCACGATAAGCGTCAGCAGTGCGCGGGCGATTAGCAGCTTCTCGGTAATGCCGGACAATCCCAATCACATACTCAACCTCGATAATTTATCGCTGGAGACATCGCCGGCACCCGTTCCCGAGCCATTCAGCTATGTCATGCTGGCTGCCGGCGGACTGCTTCTGGCGGGGCAGCGACGCCGCGCTTGCAGGCTGAAACAGGCTTGAAGCGTGCTCGCTGCTCGGAAAGTAAAAAAGCTGCCAATCGGCAGCTTTTTTGTCTTTGCTGTGCGCTATATCAAGCGCGTTTGCGACGGCGTGCGATCAGACCCACCATGCCTAGGCCGGCCAGCAACATGGCGTAGGTTTCCGGTTCTGGCACAGGCGCTGCCATACTGGTCTGGTACAGGGTGGCATTCGAGATGGAATCGACCTTGTTGATGATGCTGAATACGCCCGTGGTGCCGGCATCGAAGCGGTAGAACGCCGTCAGATTATTGTCTTTGACGGCATCCTTGCCCGTGCCTTCCTTGATGACGCCGTAGTGCACACCGATCACGGTGTCGCCGTACAGGGTCTTGTTGAAGTTGAAGGATGCGGCGCCACTGATATTGCCCAGCATATTGGCGTCGGCAGCGGGGCCCGTCACGCTTACCTTCCAGTCAGCCAGATCGGAGCGCACGGTGCTCCAGGTGGTGGCATTGCCGTTCAGGTTGCCATCGAAATAGCCGAGGCAGCTGACAGGGACGGACTTGCCTGCCACGACGACTTCGATAGACGATCCGGAGCAGGTCAGATTGCTGGCGGCAGCCGTACCCGATGCCAGTACCAGACTCAGTGCAGCAACAGCCGGTGCGAATTTAATGAGCTTCATTTGAGTTTTCCTATTGACAACGGTTATTACTGCATCTAGGACTCAAGAATAGCACGGAAAATATCCAATGTGCATTTATTTTTTCATTTAAGCACTATTGGTGATTTTTATGGCAATTTCTGTTGCTTCTGCATCTTGGTGGCAGAAAGCCTTTTGAAAGCTAGTGGTCATTACACTCCTGCCAGAACCAGTAACAGGAGACTTTATGAAACCGCAAACTTCCCACTATCCGGCCAGCGTCAGCCCCATCCATGAGCATGGCACGCAAGCCATCCAGACCCGCACCCCGTGGCATATGCTGGCGTGGCGAGCCATGGAGCTACGTATCGGTCTGGTGCCGCTGCCCATCTATCTGCTGCTGTTGGCACTGATAGGCGGTTTCGTCTACATGGGCAAAGTGCCGACGGATATTTCCGTCTCGATCGCGGTGCTGGCCGTGGGCGGCTTCACCTGCGCCGAATTTGGCAAGCGCATGCCGCTATTGCGCCATATCGGCGCGGCAGCAATCTTTGCGACCTTCGTACCGTCCTTCCTCGTGTACATCCACGCCATGCCGCCTGTGCTGCTGAAGAACGTGGCCGAATTTACCAAGAATAGCAACTTCCTCTACCTGTTCATCGCCTCCATCGTGGTGGGCAGCATTTTCAGCATGGACCGCAATGTGCTGATCAAAGGCTTTCTGAAGATCTTCGCACCGCTGGCCGCCGGTACGGTGGTGGCGGCACTGGTGGGCACTGCCGTGGGTACGGCGCTGGGCATGAGCTGGCAGCACACCCTGTTCTTCATCGTGGTGCCTATCATGGCGGGCGGTGTGGGCGAGGGCGCCATTCCCCTGTCCATAGGCTACGCCGCTATCCTCGGTCAGGCCCAGGGTGAAATCTTCGCCGAAGTGCTGCCGCCCGTCATGCTGGGCAGTCTGAGCGCCATTCTGATGTCGGGCGCGCTCAATTTTGTCGGCAAACGCTATCCCCATCTGACCGGCGAAGGGCGCTTGCAGCCCGGTGCGGAAGATGATCTGCGCGTTGCCGAACTGCCGGCCGGTGCCGTCGATGTGGGGCAGATTGCTGCCGCCGGCCTGACCGCGATTAGCTTGTACATGGTAGGCCTGATGTCGCACAAGCTGTTCGAGTTTCCTGCACCGGTGGTGATGCTGTTCGTGGCTGTGCTGCTGATGCTGTGCCGCGTGGTCTCGCCACAGTTGCAGCAGGCTTCCGGCGTGGTCTATAAATTTTTCTCCACGGCCGTAACCTATCCGCTGCTGTTTGCCATCGGCGCTGCGCTGACGCCGTGGGAGAAGTTGATCGCGGCGTTCACGCTGGTCAACCTGATCACCATCGTTGCCACCGTGGCCACCTTGATGGCAACCGGCTTTGTGGTGGGGCGTTTGCTGAAGATGTATCCGATCGAGACTGCCATCATCAATGCCTGCCACAGCGGTCAGGGCGGCACGGGCGATGTGGCAATTCTGACGGCGGCCAACCGCATGCAGATGATGCCGTTTGCCCAGATCGCCACCCGCATCGGTGGCGCCATCGTCGTCACGCTGGCGCTGTTTGCCCTGGCGCGGGTGGGGCTGTAAGCGGCGCTAGGGCGCCAGTACTACGCGGTTGCGGCCCGATTGCTTGGCCTCGTACATGGCGGCGTCGGCCCGCTTGACCAGATACTGGTGATCGGGATGGCCGTCGAATAGCGCGAGGCCTATGCTGGCGGTGACGCTGACGGAGCGCCCCTGCGATAGCGAGAACGGGCTGGTTTCGAACTTGCTGCGGATCAGTTCTGCGATCCGCAGGGCCGATTCCTGCGTCACTTCCACCAGCATCACCAGCAGTTCTTCACCGCCGTAGCGGAACACGAAGTCGCCATTGCGTACGCTCGATAGCAGCAGCGAAGAAGCCTGCTGCAGCACCAGATCGCCGGCGTCGTGACCGTGGGTGTCATTGACCCGCTTGAAGTGATCGAGATCGATCAGCATCAGGGCGAAGCTGCTCTTGCGCTTCTGGCTGACGTTGATTTCGCGGCTGATTACAGCCGGCAGGAAGCGCCGGCTGAATAAGCGGGTCAGGGCGTCACGGCCGTTCTCGGCTTCCTGATTGCGCTCGAACAGCGTGGCGAGCAGGAACTTCAGGTTGTCGACTTCATCCTGCAGATCGCCGACCCGGTCGATTTCGCCCGCTGCGCCGTCGCGTGGGCGCAGCAGCGGCAGTATCACGTTATCGATACGCTCGATGATATCGACGATATGTTCGACTTCGCTATCGCCCTCGAACATGGCAATGGCTTTGTGGTGGAACCACATGCCGAATTCCGATTTGCGCAGTGCCGGCAGGGGCGCAGGTCCGGCCCGATGCAGTGCCAGCATGACTTCGTTAGTCCATTCCATCAGCACGGCGCGTTGGCGCTCGCGTTCCACGCCCACGTTCTGGCCGATGGCAAACAAACGATAGGCCTCGTCCGTGCGGGCTTCGCGCTGGCTGTTGCGTTCATACGAAACGCTCATCAGTTCCAGCGCCAGATCGATCAGTCCGTTCGCGTAGGTGCTGGCTTGCGCGCACAGCTGGGCGTCGCTGAATTCCCCGGCCAGCGACAGGTGCAGATGGTGTTTGAGCAGACGCGCGCCCCGTGACACCAGATGCACCGGCAGCTGGATGCGGGCGTGGACTTCCCCCACCAGCCGCTGATGGGCGACGATGCCGGCAGTATCGTCCATCGGATGGCGGAAGATTTCGCGCAGCCAGCGCGTCATCGACTGATGCAGGCGCTGGTGTACTGCCTCGGCACTGAGGAATACGCTGGCCTGCGGGTGGCTCAGCATGTGCTCATAAAAGTAATGGGCCAGTTTTTCGCCATCGCGTGTCATCAGGCGGTCCAGCGCGGCGCGGCAAGGCTCGGGTGTTGCCAGCACGATCGCCGACCATTCGGCTGCCGCGCTCTGGTCGTAGGGGAGGGAATTCTGCCTTTGCATGCTGCCTTTCTGCCAACTTAGTAGTCGCGCCGGTTAGGTTTGATTTCCTGCAAGATGGTGGTCGAGATTTCCTCGATCGACTTGGCGGTGGACGACAGCCAGCGTATGCCTTCCCGCTTCATCATCATTTCTGCTTCGTTGACTTCATAGCGGCAGTTCTCGATCGACGCATATTTACTCCCGGCGCGGCGTTCATTGCGGATCTCTGCCAGACGTTCAGGGGTAATGGTCAGGCCGAAGATCTTGTTCTTGAATTCGTACAGCGAGGAGGGCAGGCGGCCCCGTTCGAAATCGTCGGGGATCAGCGGGTAGTTGGCGGCCTTGATGCCGTACTGCATGGCCAGATACAGGCTGGTCGGGGTTTTGCCGGAACGCGACACGCCCACCAGAATCACATCGGCCGAAGCGAGGTTTTTATGCGACTGCCCATCGTCGTGTGCCAGCGAGAAATTGATCGCTTCGATACGGTTTTTGTATTCTTCGCTGTCAACTATATTATGCGAGCGACCAATAGTGTGGGTCGACATGACGCCCAGTTCTTGTTCCAAAGGTGCAACAAATGTCTGGATCAAGTCCATGTGCATACCTTTGCACTGACGGATGATCTGCGACAGTTCAGTCTTTACCAGGGTCGAAAAGATGATTGGTCTGTAACCATCAGTTGCAAACGCTTCGTTAATTTTACGTGCAGCATCGTGTGCTTTATCGACCGTATCGATGAAAGGCAGGCGAACTTGACGGAACCGCAAGTCAAACTGGGTCAGCACGGAGTGACCAAAAGTTTCAGCAGTGATACCCGTGCCGTCGGAAACAAAAAACACGGTACGGGCAGCGGAAGGCAGGGGGGAACGTTGTTCTTGTGTCATGAGAGATGCGCCAGTCATTATTGTGGATCGTCAATTTGCGTCGCAGGCTGTAGAATGGACGGCAATGGCAAGATTGTGCTGCACGACGAACAGAATAACAAGAAACATGTCTGCGCCTCGCTGGAAGATTTCTATCATCAAAAGGTGTAATTATGTCCAACGCAGCATTGAAGGAGCAGAACAACGACGCGGTTTACGTTGCTTCGTTTGAAAACTTGCGCATGACGGATGTTGAATCCGTCGGCGGCAAAAACGCCTCTCTGGGCGAAATGATCAGCCAGCTGGCCGGTGCCGGCGTGCGCGTGCCCGGTGGCTTTGCCACCACGGCACAGGCATTCCGTGACTTCCTGTCGCACAGCGTCGACGGCGGCAAGCCGCTGGCCGAACGCATCGCCGATCGTCTGGCCGATCTGAACATCGACGACGTACGTGCTCTGGCGCAAGCCGGCGCGGAAATCCGTCAGTGGATCGTCGATACCCCGTTCCAGCCTCGTCTGCAACAGGAAATCGAAGCGTTCTACGCAGCGCTGGTGGCTGATTCCAGCACCGAAGTCTCGTTCGCCGTGCGTTCCTCGGCCACCGCCGAAGACTTGCCGGACGCTTCCTTCGCCGGTCAGCAGGAATCCTTCCTCAACGTGGTCGGCATCGAAAACGTGCTGGACGCGATGAAACACGTGTTCGCTTCCCTGTATAACGACCGCGCCATCTCCTACCGCGTGCACAAAGGCTTCACCCACGCCGAAGTGGCACTGTCGGCCGGTGTGCAGCGCATGGTGCGTTCCGATCTGGGCGCTTCCGGTGTGATGTTCACCATCGACACGGAATCGGGCTTCAAGGATGTTGTCTTCGTCACTTCCAGCTATGGTCTGGGCGAAACCGTGGTGCAGGGCGCCGTCAATCCGGACGAGTTCTACGTCCACAAACCGATGCTGGAAAAAGGCAAATCGCCTGTGATCCGCCGCAACATCGGCTCCAAACTGATCAAGATGGAATTCACCAACGAAGCCAAAGCTGGCCGTTCCGTGAAAACCGTCGATGTGCCGGTGGAACTGCGCAACCGTTACTCGCTGAACGACGAAGAAGTGGTGGAACTGGCCAAGTACGCCGTCATCATCGAAAACCACTATGCTCGTCCGATGGACATCGAGTGGGGCAAAGATGGCCGCGACGGCAAGCTGTACATTCTGCAGGCCCGTCCTGAAACCGTGAAATCGCAGCAGAAAGCCACCGACGTACAGCAGCGTTTCAAGCTGAAGTCGACCGGTACTGTGCTGGCTTCCGGCCGTGCGATTGGCCAGAAAATCGGCGCCGGTCCCGTGCGTGTGATTACCGATCCGTCGGAAATGGAACGTGTACAGCCGGGTGACGTACTGGTGGCCGACATGACCGACCCGAACTGGGAACCGGTGATGAAGCGCGCTTCCGCCATCGTCACCAACCGTGGTGGCCGTACCTGCCACGCCGCGATTATCGCGCGTGAACTGGGCGTGCCGGCTGTGGTCGGTTGCGGCGATGCGACCGATGTGCTGAAAGACGGCACGTTTGTCACCGTATCGTGCGCCGAAGGCGACGAAGGCAAGATCTACGACGGCCTGCTGGAAACGGAAGTGTCGGAAGTGTCGCGCGGCGAGCTGCCTAAGCTGCCGACCAAGATCATGCTGAACGTGGGTAACCCGCAGCTGGCCTTCGACTTCCAGGCTGTGCCGAATGCCGGTGTGGGTCTGGCCCGTCTGGAATTCATCATCAATAACAACATTGGCGTACACCCGAAAGCCATTCTGGAATACCCGAATATTGATGCAGATCTGAAAAAGGCAGTGGAATCCGTGGCCCGTGGTCACGCTTCGCCGAAAGCCTTCTACGTCGACAAGCTGGCCGAAGGCGTGGCCACCATTGCTGCCGCGTTCTGGCCTAAGCCAGTGATCGTGCGTCTGTCGGACTTCAAGTCCAACGAGTACAAGAAGCTGATCGGCGGTTCGCGCTACGAGCCGGACGAAGAAAATCCGATGCTGGGCTTCCGCGGTGCGGCCCGCTATCTGGCCGACGACTTCGCCGGCGCCTTCGAAATGGAATGCCAGGCCATGAAGCGCGTGCGTAACGACATGGGTCTGACCAACGTCGAGATCATGGTGCCGTTCGTACGTACGCTGGGTCAGGCGGAAAAAGTGGTGGGCCTGCTGGGCAAGAATGGTCTGGTGCGTGGCGAAAATGGCCTGCGTCTGATCATGATGTGCGAAGTGCCGTCCAATGCGATTCTGGCCGACCAGTTCCTCGACCACTTCGATGGCTTCTCGATCGGTTCCAACGACCTGACCCAGCTGACGCTGGGTCTGGACCGCGATTCCGGTATGGCGCTGCTGGCAGCCGACTTCGACGAGCGCGATCCGGCCGTGAAAGCCATGCTGGCCATGGCCATCAAGGCTTGCCGTGCACGCAACAAGTACATCGGTATCTGCGGTCAGGGTCCTTCCGACCATCCGGACTTCGCCGTCTGGCTGATGGAGCAGGGCATCGAATCGATGTCGCTGAATCCGGACTCGGTGATCGATACGTGGCAGAAGCTGGCCACGCTGGTGAAATAAGCCAGTAAAAAGAATTGACGTAAGCCGGGATTGGTATAGACTGCGGTTGTCGCATTAAGGTTTCAACAACACCATTAATACCTCACCGCTTACGTTGTCTCTGAAAACCCTCGCAGCCCTGACGGGCTTGCGGGGGTTTTTGCATTGTATTTATGTGTTTTGTTTAATCGCCTGAAAGGAGAACAGTATGTCGGACTGGAGTTTGTGGCTGATGGCCGCGGGCGCAACGGTCATCATGGAAATGTTCAGCGGGACCTTCTACCTGCTGATGATAGCGCTGGGCCTGATTTCAGGCGCACTGGCGGCGGTGCTGGGCTTCGGCATGGCCGCGCAGACCTTGCTGGCGGCGCTGGTGGGCATGCTGGCGACGGTGTTGTTGCGCCTGAGCCGCTACAGCCCCGAGCAGATTGCGCAGGCGGCAGGGCGTGATCCTAACCAGCATCTGGACATCGGCCAGAGCGTGCAGGTGAGCGAATGGCAGGATGGCATGGCGCGGGTGATGTACCGCGGTGCGCTGTGGGATGTGGAGCTGGAAGCCGGTGCGACCCCGCAAGCGGGCCTGCACACCATACGCGAAGTGCGCGGCAGCCGCCTGATCGTGGCCGCCGCCTGAGTGCTGCGCCAGTCATAACAACTTTAAGGAGTAGGTATGGATATCAGTTTTGGTAACGTCAGTCTGATCCTGTTTATTGTCGCGCTGGTGTTCGTCTTCAAGACCATCAACGTGGTGCCACAGCAGCATGCGTGGGTGGTGGAACGGCTGGGGAAATACCATGCCACGCTGGGGCCCGGTCTGAATATTGTGATTCCGTTTATCGACCGGATCGGCTACAAGCACGTGCTGAAAGAGATTCCCCTCGATGTGCCGCCGCAAGTCTGTATCACCAAGGACAATACCCAGTTGCAGGTGGATGGCATACTGTATTTCCAGATTACCGATGCGATGCGGGCTTCCTACGGTTCCTCCAACTATATAGCCGCCATTACGCAGCTGGCCCAGACCACGCTGCGTTCCGTGATCGGCCGTATGGAGCTGGACAAGACCTTCGAGGAGCGCGAGCATATCAACACGGCCATCGTCAACGCCATCGATGAATCGGCCGCCAACTGGGGTGTGAAAGTATTGCGCTACGAGATCAAGGATCTGACGCCGCCCAAGGAAATTCTGCATGCCATGCAGGCCCAGATTACGGCCGAGCGGGAAAAACGCGCGCTGATTTCCGCTTCGGAAGGACGCAAGCAGGAACAGATCAATATCGCCAATGGCGAGCGCGAAGCCCAGATCGCCCGCTCGGAAGGTGACAAGCTGGCGGCCATCAACCGTGCGCAGGGGCAGGCGGCCGCCATCGTGGCACTGGCCGAAGCCAATGCGACGGCGTTGCGTCAGGTGGGCGAAGCCATCAGCGCGCAGGGCGGTGCCGATGCCGTCAACCTGAAAGTGGCCGAACAGTACGTGGGCGCCTTTGCGCAACTGGCCAAAACTAATAACTCCATCATCATTCCTGCCAATCTGGGCGACATGGGTGGCTTGATAGCAACAGCTATGCAGGTAGTGAAGCACCAGCCGCCGCGCAGCTAGTTCGTGCGTCACCGTTGGTTGCGCCCCTGCATCCGGCCGGATGCAGGGGCTTTTTTATTGCTAGTGAGGGCAGCTATTGTGACGGCAAGCAATGAATTTCTTAAGTGAACTATTAAAAATTGGAAAGCGATAGATAAATATAGAAAACTCTCAATTGACTTGGACAAAATGTAGTGGAATAATGAATTTACTGAATTCAGTAAATTCAGCGAAAATATTAAATAGACTATGTTTCAGACTGGCTTCGTCCCTGACCAGCAGGTATGAGCTGTGCCGTCAACCGTGCTATCCACCGTATCGAAAGGAAGACCATCATGAGCAAAACGATAATGATCGTTGACGACTCTCCCACCATGATCATGAGTATCAAGAGCAATCTGGAAGGGGGGGGCTTCAATGTGCTGACGGCGGATGACGGGGTCACGGCGATGACGGCCCTGCGGGGCGGCGCCAAGCCGGATCTGATCATCACCGACATCAATATGGCCACCATGGGGGGGCTGGAGCTGATCCGCGAAGTGAAGGCATTGCCCGGCTTCCGTTTCACGCCCATCCTGACGCTGACCACCGAGAGCGATGCCAGCAAGCGTGGTGAAGCCAAGCAGCTCGGTGCGACCGGCTGGCTGGTGAAACCCGTGCTCGGTGTGGAACTGGTTCGGGTAGTGAAACAGGTGCTGCCGGCTCACTGAGCCGGCGCGATGGAATGACGGGATCTAGCTAACGAGGTGACATGATGAGCGATATGTCTGCAAACGGCAGTGCTGTGCAATATGCGCATGTACTCGATGAATATGCTTTGCTGGTGCAGTGCCTGCGCCAGCTGAACGGCTGCCGCAGCTATCAGGAGGTGGCCGTGGCGCTGCTGGAAATTACCGCCCGCTTCGGTCTGGATGGGGTGATCCATATGCGCGTGGGGGGGCTGGAACAGACCATCAGTGCGGCCGGACAGGATGTGGCGGCAGAAGTGGCGATGGTACGCCATGTGCGCGAGATGGATCGCATCGTCGCCTTCCGCGACAAGGCGGCCTACAACTTCGAGCGTATTACCATCCTCGTCAACAATATGCCGCTGGCCGATGCTGCGCTGTGCGGCCGTCTGCGCGACCATCTGGCGATCGCCGCCGCGGCGGCCGATGACCGGCTGGCCGTGCTGCGCACCATGCTCGATAACGCTAGCGGCATCGCCGCGCTGGAAAATATCCTCGCCATGCTGGATCAGACCCGGCAGGAATACCGCGTGCGCCTCAGCGAAGCGCGCGAGCGCAGTGGCCAGAGCATGGAAACGCTGGTGGAGCAGGTCAATGACATGTCGCAGGACTTCGATCTGAGCTCGGCGCAGGAAGCTGCCATGATTAGTGCGATCCGCCGCGCCGGCCAGCGCATCGTCGCCGGTTTTGATCTGGCGCCGGTGGTTGCCGGGGCGCTCGATCAGCTAGTGGATGAACTGGAACAGATCGTCAGCCGCGAACCGGCCAAGGATAACACTGGCGAGGCTTTGCCGACCATCGAGCTGTTCTAGCAGTTGCCCGCACGCCGGATGCCGCTCTGCTAAGATGCTGGCTGAAAACGGCTGGGCAGGTGCCCGCCGGTGCACGCAGCGGGAGACGAGCAATGGGTACATGGGCAGTGGATGCTTTCGGCAATGACTATGCGCAGGACTGGGCTGAAGATCTGGCGCAGGTGACGTCGCTGGAAGCGGTGGAAAACACGCTCGACGTGGCTTTGCAGACGGCCGGCGGCATGCTGGAAGCACCGTATGCGGTGGAAGCACTGGTGGCGATCGAAGTGCTGGCGCGCCTGCAGGGCAAGGGCGGGGCGCAGACGGAAGATAGTCGTGCGGTCGATACATGGGTGGCTGCACGCAAGGCCAAGGCACGCGTGCGCAGCGATCTGGCCGAGAAGGCGCAGCAGGTACTCGAGCTGGTGCTGGCGCCAAGCTGCGAACTGCGCGAGCTGTGGGAAGACAGCGAACATTATGCCGAGTGGACTGCCAGTGTGGCCGATCTGCGCGCGCGCCTGCAGGCCTGAAACAGGATGCAGACGGTCGACACTAGCCAGCTGGCGCAACTGGCAGAATTCCTCGAACGGCACCGCAATGTGCTGGTGCTGACGGGGGCGGGCCTGAGTACCGCATCCGGCATTCCCGACTATCGCGATCAGGACGGTGTGCGGCGCGGCCGTGCGCCGATACAGGGGCCGGATTTCCGCAAAGACCCGGCCGTGCAGCGGCGCTACTGGGCGCGCAGCATGGTAGGCTGGCCGACGCTGGCGCAGGCTGCGCCGAATGCGGCGCATCACGCGCTGGCGCAACTGGAAGCGGCGGGGCGCATCGGTGCCATCATCACGCAGAATGTGGATGGCCTGCACCAGCGTGCGGGCAGCCGTCAGCTGATCGAACTGCACGGGAATATCCACGGCGTGCGCTGCCTGCAATGCCACACCATCCATCCCCGTGCCGCCATCCGGCAATGGCTGCTTGACCATAATCCCGAGCTGGCGGCCAGTGCCACCAGTGAGGACGCCGATAGCGTGGTGCCGGAAGTGCGTCCCGACGGCGACGCCGAGGTGGAGCTGGCAGCCATGCAGCGCTTCCATATGCCCGTATGCGCGGCGTGCGGCGGTACGCTGCAGCCGGATGTGATTTTCTTCGGAGATAATATTCCGCCCGCAAGGACGGCGGCGGCGCTGGCACTGGCCGAACAGGCCGATGCACTGCTGGTGGTGGGGTCGTCGCTGATGGTGTTTTCCGGCTTCCGCTTCTGCAAGCTGGCCGCCGCTGCGGGCAAGCCTATCGCCGCCATCAATCTGGGCAAGACCCGCGCCGATGATCTGATCAGTTTGAAACTGGCCGCCTCGGCGGCCGATGTGCTGCCGCGCCTGCTCTAGCCGTCGCCATAGCTCAGGCCGGGCGCAGAGCAGGGGAGGGGCGAGGTGGGATTAACGGCGGTGGGTCTTCATGGCGGCCGCCACTTCCCGCTTGTTGTCGCGGTCTTTCTCGCTGGCGCGCTTGTCGTGCATTTTCTTACCCTTAGCCAGCCCGATTTCGCATTTCACCCGGCCGCCCTTGTAGTGCAGATTGAGCGGCACCAGCGTATAGCCGGAGCGCACCACCTTGCCGATCAGCTTATCCATTTCCTGCCGGTGCAGCAGCAGCTTGCGGGTGCGTACGGCTTCCGGATGGATGTGGGTGGAGGCCGTGGGCAGAGCGCTGATGTGGGCGCCGAACAGGAATAGCTCGTCGCCCTTGATGGTGACGTAGGCTTCCTTGATCTGCACGCGGCCATCGCGGATGGCCTTGACTTCCCAGCCTTCCAGCACGATGCCCGCTTCATAGCGGTCTTCGATGAAGTAGTCAAAAAAGGCTTTTTTGTTATCAGCTATGGTCATGGGATGGTATCGGTTAAACTACTGCTACGCGGGTTTTTTCGCGAATAATTCAACATCATAGCAAATGGTTAGCGTATGGCAGTAGTGCACAAGTCAGTTTTACTCGGTTACAGCGCCCGGCAGATGTACGATCTGGTGGCTGCCATCGAGGATTACCCCCAGTTTCTGCCATGGTGCGGGGCGGTCGAAATCAAGCAAAGACATGATGATCAGGTAGTCGCCAGTGTCGGCATCAACTATCGTGGCGTGCGCCAGAGCTTTACCACTTCCAACCTGAACACGCCGCCGTCGGAAATCCGCATGCAGCTGGTCGATGGTCCGTTCAAATGTCTGGACGGTGTGTGGAGTTTCAAGGCCCTGCGCGAGGATGCCTGCAAAATCGAGCTGGACCTGCACTACGAGTTTTCCAGCGCGCTGCTGGCCCAGTTGGTGGGGCCCGTATTCGGCATGATCGCCAACAGCATGGTGGATTCCTTCTGCAAACGGGCGGAGGCTGTGTATGGCTGAGCATATGCTGAATATCGAAGTCTGCTACGCCAGCGACGAGCTGCAATTTCTGCAAGCTTTGCAGGTGCCGGCCGGTAGCACCATCGCTCAGGGCATCGCGCTGAGTGGTCTGGCGCAGCGTCTGCCCCAGCTCGATCTGCAGGCTATGCAGGTGGGCGTCTACGCCAGGAAGAAGACGCTGGACACACCGCTGCGCGAGCATGACCGTATCGAACTGTATCGCCCCCTGATCGCCGACCCCAAGCAGGCACGCCGGCGCCGCAAAGCCAGCGTCTGACAAACCAACACTATTGCCGTAAATCTACACGGCAGCGTGACTTTTTGTTCGTTTTTTAGGCATTCTGTTCTATTCTTGTGCTATCGCCCGATCCGGCCAAGAATGCTGTCCCGCCTATGAAATTACGCAGAATTTCTGCATGGTTTTCGTTTCTCGTGCTGCTCTCGCTGGCGGCTAATGGCTGGCTGATTATTCTGATCCGTCAGGCCCATAATGAAATGCTTTCTTCGCAACAGTACCGGCAGGATGCGCTGGCGCTGACGCATGGCCTACATCAAGAAACCGAACAGCTGGCCCAGCTGGTGCGCGCGTTCACGCTGACGGGCGAAACTCGCTACCTGTTTTATTACTACGATATTCTCGCGATCCGCGAAGGCAGCAAGCCGGCGCCGGCCAACTACAACCCCATGACTTACTGGGACGATGCCATCGCGGGACTGCTGCAACACCAGCTGCCGGAGCAGGGGCGGCAAGTGTCGCTGGCCGAGAAGATGAGGCAGGCCGGCTTTGGTGCGGCCGAATTTCAGGCACTGAATCAGGTGATTGCCGCCACGGCTGCCATGAACAAGATCGAACAGATCGCGTTTGCTGCCACGCAGGGCTTGTACGATCCCGTGCAAGGCGATTTTGTCGATGATGGCGAACCGCGCCGCGACTATGCCAGCCAGCTGGTC
Source organism: Duganella fentianensis (assembly GCF_964031615.1). Classification (GTDB taxonomy): domain Bacteria; phylum Pseudomonadota; class Gammaproteobacteria; order Burkholderiales; family Burkholderiaceae_D; genus Rugamonas; species Rugamonas fentianensis_A. The sequence goes on along the minus strand of NZ_CAXIQN010000020.1, from coordinate 255,407 downwards.
TACAGCAAGCAGTACAGCGAACTCAAAGCCGATCTGTCGCGCGCCGTGAATGCGCTCAGTGCCATTACCGATAGCCGCACCAGTGCGGAGATGGATATGGCGGCCCAGCGACTGGAGCGGCGCATCGCCATTTCGCTGGCGTCGATGGCGCTGACGGTGCTGCTGGTGCTGGCCGCGTTTCAGGTGGTCAGGCTGAAGGTGCTGGCGCCGATCACGCGTCTGGGACGGGCAGCGCGCCAGTTGCGCGGCGGCGATTACAGCACCCGTTATGGCGATGTGGCGGCCGCGCGCAGCGGCCCGCGCGCGGTGGAAGAGGTGCAGCAGCTGGGCAGCACGCTGGATGGCATGGCGCAGGCCATCGAGGGCGATATTGCGGCGCGCGCCGCGGTGCAGCGCGAGCTGGAAGCAGCGCGCGCGCAGGCCGAAGCGGCAACGCAGGCCAAGTCCATGTTTCTGGCTAATATGAGCCACGAGATCCGCACGCCGATGAATGCCATCATCGGCATGAGCCATCTGGCGCTGGAGACGGAGCTCAATGCGCGCCAGCGCGATTACGTCAGTAAAGTGCATCAGGCGGCCCGTTCGCTGCTGGGCATCATCAACGATATTCTGGATTTTTCCAAAGTCGAAGCCGGCAAGCTGCGGCTGGAAGAGGCGCCGTTCCGGCTGGAGGATGTGCTGGCCAACAGCATGTCGCTACTGAGCATGGCGGCGCGTGACAAGGGACTGGAACTGCTGCTCGATGTGGAAGATCCGCAGTTGCTGGGCGAGCAGGGCATGCTGAGCGGCGATGCGCTGCGGCTGGGGCAGGTGCTGACCAATCTGCTGTCCAACGCCGTCAAATTTACCCAGCGCGGTTATGTGCGGCTGTCGGTTGAAGTCGCCGAGCGTAGCGACACGGCGCTGATGCTGCGCTTTGCCATCCGGGATACGGGCATAGGCATGACGGCTGAACAGGTAGCCAATCTGTTTCAGGAATTTACTCAGGCCGACGGTTCTACCACGCGCCGCTTCGGCGGGACGGGGCTGGGCCTGACCATTTCCAAGCGGCTGGTGGAGCTGATGGGCGGTGCCATCTACGTGGAGAGCGCACCGGAACAGGGTTCCAGTTTTGTGTTCAGCGCCCGCTTTGGCCGTGCCGCTGCCTACCCAACTGCGGAGGCGGAGGCGGCCGGCGCGGTGAGCGCCAGCACGGCGCTGGCTAGTCTGAGCGATCTGCGCGTGCTGGTGGTGGATGACCAGCCAGAGGCGCGCACGGTGCTGCAGCATCTGCTGCAGGCGCTGGATGTGGCGCAACGCGGTGCAGGCTGTATCGACACGGCCGACAGCGCAGCGGCGGCGATCGCGCAGGTGCAGGCAGCCCAGGCGCATGGCCAGCCGTATGACCTGCTGTTGCTGGACTGGGTGATGGCACCTGCCGGCGGCGACACGGTGCTGGCAGCGCTAGACGGGCAGGCGCCTGTCACCGCCATTGTTTCGGCCTATGATGCCGAGCACCTGCATATCAGCGCGGGCCGGCTGGGCGCGCGCCACTTCCTGGCCAAGCCGGTGCTGCCGGCGGCGCTGCGCGAGCTGCTGGCCAGCGTAACGGGGCAGAACGGTGCCATGGATAGGCTGCCGCAACGCCAGCAGGCCACTGCACTGGATGGCATGCGGGTGCTACTGGTAGAAGATAATCCCCTTAACCAGCAGCTGGCGTGCGAGCTGATGCAGGGACGCGGCGTGCAGGTGACGGTGGCCGAGCATGGGCAGGCGGCGCTGGACCTGCTGGCAGCGGTGCCGCCCGATCACTACCATGTGGTGCTGATGGATTTGCAGATGCCGGTGATGGATGGCTACGAGGCCACGCGCAGACTGCGTGCCCAGCCGGCGTATGACGCGCTGCCGCTGATCGCCATGACGGCGCACGCGCTGGTCGAAGAACGCGAACAGTGTCTGGCGCTGGGCATGAATGGCCACATCGGCAAACCGATAGAGCCGGATGAACTGTATGCGGAACTGGCGCGTCACTACGCCGCGCCCACTTTATCTGCTGACGGCACGCCGCAGTCTGGCACGCCAGCGTTCGCTGGCGTGGATGCTGCGGCTAATGCAGATGACGCCGTAGCAGCCGGCGATGCCGGCGACGCAGCGCTGGCCGGTGCAGCTATCGCGCTGCCCGCCAGTTCCGGTCTGCCGGCCATCGCGGGGCTGGATGCGGTGGCGGGTCTGCGCCGCTGTGGCGGCAGAGTGTCACTGTATCGTGGCATGCTGGAACGGTATGGTCAGGAGTTCGCGCAAATGCTGCCGGCGGCGCAGGCATTGCTGGCATCCGCCCAGTGGCCGCAAGCGGAACGGCTGGCCCACACCCTGCGCGGCTTGAGCGGCACCATAGGCGCGGCTGGCGTGGCCGAACTGGCAGCAGTGCTGGAACGCGCCTGCCATAGCCAGCAGAGCGCTGCTGCGCAGGCGGCACTGGTGGCCTTGAGTGAGCCGCTACAAAGCCTGCTGGCGCAATTGCCGCAGCCTGCTGCGCCCATCGATGGCACCAGTGCCGGTGCCGCCTTGCCAGACTGCCTGCCGCAATTACGTGCTCTGTTAGCCGATAGTGATGGCGACTGCATCGCTCTGTGGGAACAGCATCGTGCGGCATTTGCCGCGGCACTGCCGGTGGACGTGGTGCAGCAGATCAGCCATGCACTGGAAAATATTGACTTCGATACGGCACTGTCGCTGCTGCCGGAATCCATTACCTGAAACCGCCTATGAAGAAATTAGCTACCACGTATCTGAGCCGCCGGCGCCGTGCCGCGCTGTGCCAGCAGGCCGTTGCCATGGCCGCGCTACTGGGCGGGCTGCCGGCTCTGCATGCTGCAGAGCTGAGCTGGTCCGGCTTTGCTACCGCCGGCTATGCCGTCTCCGATCGCTCCTATCGCTACGAGCGCTATGTAGATCGCAGCGGCAGCTTCGAGCGTGACAGTCTGGCCGGCGTACAGCTGGTGGCCGAGCTGGCGCCGCGCTGGAGCGCCACCGTACAGGCCACGCTGGCGCCTTCCGTCAGCAATGACCAGCGCTGGGACGCCCGCCTGCAATGGGCGTTTCTGTCCTACCGTCTGAGTAACGACACGCTGCTGCGCGCCGGTAAGCTGCGCATGCCGATGTATCTGTTCTCGGAAAATATGCAGGTGGGGGCTTCCTACGCCGTCATGCATCTGCCCACGGAAGTGTATTCCACCGCCCCCACCAACGATTACACGGGGCTGGCGTTCAGCCGCAACTGGGCGCTGGCGGCGGGCGAACTGGGGCTGGAAGCCTATGCGGGGCGCACCAGCCTGACGGCACGGGCCCAGCCCGGCGCAAGCTCGGCAGGCGAACTGCATACCCGTTCTGGCGGCGTGGTGCTGGCCTACCGCAACGAGGATGATGTCTGGCGCATGGGCTGGCAGCGCGCCCGTATCCGCGTTGACGGCATGGGGCAGGGCAGCGCGCCCGCTGCGGGCACGCAGGGCGGTAGCGATATCGCGCCCGGAGTGCCGCAAGGAGGCGACAGCGATGGTATCGATACGCGGGTGGCGCTGCTGGGCGCCGATCTGCATTTCGACGGCGACTGGCGCGTGCTGGGCGAGTATGCGTGGCGCCATGCGCCGCATGCCGTCACACCGAAAAATTCGCAGGGCGCCTATCTGACTTTGCTGCGTCCCGTGGGCAAATGGACGCCGTATGTGACGCTGGCCCGATTGCTGTCGGACCGGGCGGCCCGGATTGCGGAAGGCACGCGTGGCGGGGTGGATGACCAGCGCTCGCTGGCGCTGGGTGCGGCCTACAGTCTGAGCCCCAGCAGCAAATTCAAGCTGGAATGGATGCATGTGCAGATCGGCACCAGCAGTAGCCTGATCGACCATGGCATGGGTACGGCCGTGGTGCAGCATCAGGGTTTGAATCTGCTGTCGGCTTCCTACAGTGTGGTGTTCTGATATGGTCCAGCGCATAGCACAAAACAGATGGCGGCTGGCCTGCAGCCTGCTGGCTGCCAGTACCTTCGCTGGCGCCGCTCCGCTGGCACTGGCCGGCGTGGTCGTGATCGGCAATGGCAATCTGCCCCGTCTGGATGACGCTCAGGTGCAGAAAATCTATAGCGGCAAAGTGGTCGAGGTGGCTGGCGTGACGGTGGCGGCAGTCAATCTACGCAGCGGCAATACGGTGCGCGCCCATTTCCTGCAGACCTATCTGAATCAGGATGAGGAAAAGTACACGGCCTACTGGACAGTGCGGCGCTACATCGGCAAAGGCACGCCGCCGCGCGAACTGGCTAGCGGGGCGGAAGTGGTGAGCTTCGTCCAGAGCACACCGGGCGCCATAGGCTATGTGGAAGATGCCGATCTCAAACCGGGCTTGAATATACTGCTGCGCAAATAGGCGCAGCCTGTCTTGTTGATGGAATAGGGAGGCGTTTTGGGTCAGCCGACAATACTGGTAGTCGATGATTTTGCAGTGATGCGCGATCTGGTGGTGCACCAGCTGAAGCTGCTGGGCATGACGGACGTACAGACGGCCAGCAATGGCGAAGATGCCCTGAAGCTGCTGGCCAGCCGCAAGTTCACGCTGGTGCTTTCCGACTGGTCGATGCCCGGCATGAGCGGGCTGGAACTGCTGCAGCAGGTACGCGCTCATCCAGCACTGGCGCGACTGCCCTTCATACTGGTGACGGCGGAGATACAGCGCGAAAAAGTGGCGGCAGCGATCGAAGCCAGAGTGAGTGACTTCCTGCTCAAGCCGTTCCGCCCCGAGGAACTGGAACGCCGTATTCATGCTGCGCTGGGTGGCCAGCGGCTGGCGCCGTCCGTGCAGCCGGCGGCGGCAACGGCTGCGCCGCTGCCACAGCGCCAGACGGTGCTGGTGGTAGACGATACGCCGGCCAATCTGACGCTGGTGGGCGGCCTGCTGCGCGACGACTATCAGGTCAAGCTGGCGGCGCGCGGCGACAAAGCTTTGCAGCTATGCGCTGCCAGTGCGCCCGATCTGGTGCTGCTGGATCTGATGATGCCGGAGATGGATGGCTTCGAAGTGTGCCGCCGCCTCAAGGCCGATCCCGCCACGGCGCATATCCCCGTGATTTTCCTGACCGCTGTGAGCGATGCCAGCCGCACAGTGGAAGGTCTGGCGCTGGGCGCCGTCGATTATGTCAGCAAGCCGATCGAGCCTATGATACTCAAGGCCCGCGTGGCCACGGCACTGCGCACGGCGCGCGACCGCGAGAACCTGCGCGCCCAGTTCGATCTGGCACTGGAGAATGCCCGTTTGCGTGAAGAGGTCGAGCGCATCACGCGGCATGATCTGCATAATCCGCTGGCCGCAATTATCGGCATGAGTAGTGCCATGCTGCTGGCGGGGCAGTTGAACGAAGCGCAGAACCAGCAGCTGGTAGCGATCGAACGTACGGCCAACGATATGCTCGATATGCTGAAACTATCCGCGCTGCTGCTGCGCATGGAGGCAGGCGATTATCGCCCGGAGCAGACGCCCGTCGATCTGGCCGCGCTGCTGCAGCGGGTAGCCGATGAAAGCCGCGGCATCTGCGCCGGCCGGCAGATCACCATTGCGCTGGCGCTGGGGGCAGCGCTTAGCGTGTCCGGCAACCCGCTGCTGCTGTATTCCATGCTGCATAATCTGGTGCGCAATGCCACCGAGGCTAGCAGCGCTGGCGATACGGTCAGCATTACACTGGCCGCCGGCGGCGAAATCCGCATTCATAACCGCGCAGCCGTACCGGAAGTGATGCGCGCACGCTTCTTCGAAAAATACGCTACGGCAGGCAAGGAGAATGGCAGCGGACTCGGTACGTATTCGGCCCGGCTGATTACAGAAGCGCACGGCGGCAGCATCAGCATGACCACTTCGGAAGTAGACGGTACTACGCTGACGATCGTACTGCCTGCAAGATAAACTCACGCATGGCGGGCTGGCGGAAGAATTCCGTATGCCAGACTTCACTCTGGCGTGCCTGCGGCGTACCGAATTCCAGCAAGTTGGCCGGTGCCGGTGCGGGCTCTGGCAGCAGCACGCTGTCGTAGGGGACGATGACATCGTTATCGGCATTGATCAGCAGGTGGTTGATCAAGGCACCCGTCTGTTCCAGTGCCGAGCCGCCATAGGCAAAATCGGCGCGCGCATAATAGATACTGGCCTGTGCTAGCAGACTGCCGGCCTGCGCCAGCTGGGTTTGCAGGTCCGAGTGGCTGGCCAGCGCTGCAATGCTAGGTCGCTGCAAGCCCTGATTGAGCGCCAGCCGCGCCAGTGCGATCACGAGATCCAGCCCCAGCGCGCCGCTGATCGTGGCCAGCAAAGCAGCGATATTCAGGAAGCTCTGCACATCGGCGGGCTGAGCCAGCGGCGTGCCCTGATTGGCGGCCGCGACAAAAATTGCTGTGCCGGCGCTGGCGATGCGGCCTTGCCGCGCGGTGCTGATGGCGGCGAGAGTGGGATCCGCTATGCTGTGTGGTCCGCTGCCGGCCAGCAGACTGCGTACCAGCAGCCCGCCACGGCTGTGGCATAGCAGGTCTAGCTGCCACTGGCTATCGGGCGGGATCAGTTGCAGCAGATCGAGCGCATTCTGCTGCGGTGTTTTGGCGATCGTCCAATGGTCGTAGCCGTACACTTGTCCCTGATAGCGTTGCAGCAGCGTGGCCAATGTGCCGGCCCGCTCCAGCTCGCAGAACGCCCCTTCGCAACTACTGCAAATGCCGTGGACTAGCAGGAGTACTTTGCGTCCCCGCGAAGCGGCCAGATCCTGCGGGCTGGCGCGCTGCTGCCAGCCCGCGCCCAGCTTGAGCAGGCGTTCCGGTTTGCTATGGCGCTCCATGCTTTCGATCATGTTCTGGGTAATCTCTTCGCGCACGCGCACAGCGGCATGCACCAGCCAGTCCATGGCCGACGCGGCGGCGCTATTGAGCCGCGGGGCGCGGTGATCGGGGAAAATGAACTGGATGCAGCCGGTATCCTTGTTGCGCACGATGTTGAGATTGCTGTCGGCAATCTGCGCGGCGCTCAGCGGCATGCTGATGGCGGCTAGTGTCAGGGGCGGACGGACGACATCGCGCGCAGCATCGTTCAAGGCGCGCTGCAATTGTTCCTGCTTGGCCAGATTCATGGCGCTCTCCCGCTAGGCGGCGACAGCTCCAGTGTACCTGCAACTAGCGCAAGCCTGCGCCGGATAGCCGCAAGATAGTGTGCACCAGATCGGCCGTGCTGTGACGGATATCGAGCACGATGCCGGCTTCGTCGGCCTGCAGTGGCTGCAAGGTGGCCAGCTGGCTGGCTAACAGGCTGGGCGGCATGTAGTGGGCATTGCGGCCGGCCATGCGCTGCGCCAGCAAGGCCGCTTCTCCATGCAGGTGGGCAAAACGCAGCGCGGGATCGGCAGCACGCAGGCGGTCACGGTAATGCCGTTTCAGCGCTGAACACGAGAGCACATAGCCGCCATGCTGCTGGCGCGCGCGGCGGATCTCGTGACCCAGCGCCACCAGCCAGTCGGCACGATCGGCGTCACTGAGGGCGATGCCGGCACTCATGCGGGCAATATTGGCCGGAGAATGGAAAGCATCCCCCTCGATGAAGGGCTGCTGCAAGGCTTGCGCCAGTTGCTGTCCCACCGAGGATTTACCGCAACCGCTCACGCCCATCACCACCCAGCCGTGTGCAGTGGATGCGTTCATGCGCTCTCGCGTGCCATCAGCGTGAAGCCGAGGTCGATGTGGCGTGCGGCCGGAGTTTCCCCTTTGATCAGTGCGCGCAGCAGGGTGGCCGCTTCAAAGCCGATGCGGTAGCGCGGCGTGCTGATGGTGGTCAGGGTAGGGTTCATCCAGGCCGAGGCGGGCAGGTCGTTGAAACCGCAGATAGCCAGCTGGTCGGGAACGCTCAGATTGCGGCGCTGGGCTTGAAACACGGCGCCTTGGGCTAGATCGTCATTGCAGCAGAAGATTGCATCGCAATCGGGGGCCTGCTCCAGCATACGGTCCAGCAGGGCAGCGCCCAGTGCAATGGTGGAAGGCTGGGCGACCATCACTTCCAGTTCCGCTGCGGCCAGTCCCGCATCCTGCATGGCTTGGCGGTAGCCGTCGGCACGGCGCAGGGTGCGCTCGTCCAGCTGGGCGCCCATGAAGCCGATGCGGCGGTAGCCACGGCTGATCAGGTAGCGCGTCATGGTCTGACCGGCAGCAAATTGCGAGAAACCCACCGAAGGCTGATCGCCTTCGCCTGCCAGATCCATCATGGAAACCAGCGGCATGGGGCTGCCTGCCAGCAGTTGCTGTACGCGCGGGCAGGGGCTCAGACCCGTAAGCAGCATGCCATCCGGTGCCGATTGCAGGTAGGTGGTGATGAGTTTCTCTTCTTCCCGTTCGGAATAGCGGGTATTGCCGATCAGGATCTGGTAGTCGTCGCCTTCCAGCGCGTCTTCGATACCGGCCAGCACTTCGGTGAACACAGCGTTCGACAGCGAAGGCACCAGTACGGCGATGACTTTGGACTGGGACGAAGCGAGCGCACGGGCGGCGCGGTTAGGCACGTAGCCGAGTTCGGCGACGGATTGCAGTACGCGGTCGCGCAGGGGCTGGGAAACCAGACCGGGCTGGGTCAGCGCCCGGGATGCCGTCATGGTGGCAACCCCGGCGTGCCGCGCAACCATGGCCAAGGTGATGCGTCCGCTGGCGCGGCCCTTGTTTACGGTAGGCTTTAGCATGTCAGGTTGCAAAGAAAATGGATCGCACATGATACGGCAGCTTGCCCCGTTTACAACAGGGGCTATTTGCAGGCAGCCAACACTTTGCGGTTGTTTTTTTCCTGTTCGGCCCGTTCTGCGTCTGTCATAAAGTGACGTTCGCCGTTTTTATCGTACGTTGCGATACGGATGCCATCGCTAATGGCTTGTTGATTCTTTCGGGCAATTTCGCAATTGGCCGTCTGTTCGGCCCGCTGGCGGGTTTGTTCGGCAGCTTTGTCGGCCGCCGCCCGCGCTTCAGTGTGGCGGCGCTGGTAGTCTGCTTCGCGCTCGGCCAAGGTGGTGCTGTTGCGTGCCGGTGCAGCGGGCACCTCTGGCGCGCTGGCGTCGGGATTGAAGCTGGCCTTGCCGGGGGCTTTCAGGATGCGTTTTTCCGGCACGCTGGGCGGCGGTGGCCGGTCCGAGAACTGCTTGACACCTTTTTCATCGATCCACAGGTATTGCGCGTGAGCCGCCGTGCCAGCCACTAGTAGGCAGATGCCGGCTAGTGCAGCGGGAATAAACTGGTGGCGGGCGCGGTGTAGTAGCTTCATAGAGAGATCAGAAATCCAGTTGCAGATTACCCTGAGTTGCCTCGGGCTGGGGCGTTACGGCGGGCGCTTTGCTACGGGCGGGGACAGGTTCGGCCCATGCACTTAGCAGTTCGGCCGGGTAGGGACGCACGAAACTGCGGGCATATTCGGGGTTGCGGCAGTCCAGCCAGTCATCCCATTCTTCCTGCGGCAGCAGTATCAGAGCGCGTTTTTCTTCGCCGGCGCGGTGGAAGCGGCGCATCAGCGGGTGTTCGTCAGCGTTCATGGTGAGCTGGGTGAAGGAATACTCCGGCCCTTGCTCGCCCTGCCATGCGCGCCACAGGCCAGCGGCAGCCAGCAGGCTGCCATCGGCTGCGCCTATGCCCCAGCGCACGGCTTTGCCAGATTCATAATTCGGCTCATAAAAAGCCGTCATTGGTACCAGACAGAGCTGGCTATGCTGCCATGCCGAGGAGAACGAGCGTAACTGTCCTACGGTTTCAATGCGGGCGTTCATGGTGTCGAACGGGCGTACGCCGGCCGGTATGCGCTGGCGCGGCACCATGCCGTAGCTGGCCAGTAAGCCCTCGCGCTGGCCGCTGCTGCCGCGCCGGACGATGGGGGCAGGGTAATCTTTCCACGTTTCGCCACGCCAGAAGCCGCTGTCATGCAGGTCGATCACCACGCCCATGACCGCTTCCAGCAGGGCTGGATCGGGCGGCCGGAAATTCACGCACATAGAGCACACCTTGGAGGGGGAAAGAAGGCTAATGATAGCGCTTTCGCGGGCAAGTGCGAGGAAGTTGCAGACAGAATGGGCCAGATTCTGAACAGGCGCTCATTGCCCGCTACGGTACCTTGGGCAGGGTGACTGCGCCGCTCTTACTGCGGTCGGACAATGGTTTGGTTTTCACTAGCCGAAGCTACATCAGGCTGGTTCGGAGCTACGGCTTGCGGCAGGAGTTCATCACGCCTCACTGCCCGGAGCAAAACGGCATGGTGGAGCGCGTCATCCGGACCTTGAAGGAGCAATGCGTTCAACGTCATCGCTTCGAAAGTTTGCAGAATGCCAGCCGGGTCATCGCCGATTGGATTGGCTTCTACAACAATCAGCGTCCACACCAAGCGTTGGGCATGAAAACGCCCGCTGAGACATTTAGATTAGCGGCATAAGTTGAGCAGGAACCGCTGGGTCATTACACTCGAGCTGGAGGATAATAACAGTAAGCGACGAGGTAGCTACCATGCCCAAGGGCTAAATCAGCGTAAGCGTGAGAAGAGGGTGATCGATCCAGAGCTGGCTGATTTGAAGGAGAAGGTACAGGCTAAGCTTGTCTAAATAATGAAGGAATAAGCCCCAGCTTGCGGGGCTTATTTACATCTACCAACCATGTGCCTCAAGCGAAGCACGGTACTTATCACGATCGATAGCCACAATTAAGGATGCAATTTTGCCTCCTTTTGGGTGGCTCTGTTGGAAACACACTATATCAATAGTGCTGATGGAGGCGTCCCGTTTTCGCCCTCGTCGATCAATCACAGTTCTTGGGACAATTTCAATCTCGGTCGTTGTAGCAATGGATGAGGATAGCTGTGCAGTTTCAAAAAAACGGCCTTTCTTTCCGTTTATTATAATTTCCTCACCATAGACGTTAGTAAAGCGACGCACGACATCCAGTAAATCCGTAACGCCAGAAACATCTACTTTATCCGCGTAAAGTCGCCAAACGTGAACAACTGTTAACTTTGTCCCTTGTCTTTGGCCAAGAACCAGTAGCGTAAAGCTTCTGAATGAAAATGGGTCCGGAAAGTGTTTGGCAAAAATAGAAACAAGGTGCCCATCTGTTCCTGGCTCTGGTTCGCCGTAGTGCTGCTCTTGATCAGGCAGGCGGATAGTTGCTTCTAACCGGTCATATTCAGCAGGCCACTTTTCTCCGTAAATTTCTTCAACGGGCTCAAGGACGCGGATGTGGTATAAATCAGACGGTAACTGTCCCTTCCTCGACATCCCAATCAATGCATCTTCTAAAGCTAGTGGCCCGAGAAGCGAGTCGCTCGCAACATCTAGGGCATCGGTAAATCGTTCGACTGCTTCTTCCGAGTTGTCATCAATACGCAAACCAAGGTGTTCGTATAGTTCGGCGCGAACTCGTTGACGAATATCAATCTCATCAGGCAAGCGATCAAGAGCTGCGGGGTTGCCGTCATCATCTAAGGCAAGCGCCATGCGCGCAAGTATTCCGGCAGCCGTCAGGTTATCAAACCCTGAAAGTGATGCAATCATGCCTACCTCTCTATCATGTCGAATTCGTGCGTTTTCAGATCTAATATCTGAAGCTCAGGCCCATGAGCCGCTCGCTTCTTCGGTGGAACGGTAATTAGTCTCCCTGCACTCTCTACGGGCTGACGCGGGATTACATATAAGGTTGGACGCCAAATCTTAAAGCTCCCTGAGGTTACCACGCCAATGATGTCGTTCGCTTGATCTTGATTAATCGATCCATCAGCCAACCAAATCTTTGCGAGTCGCTTGAAAGTTCGAATGTATCCTTTAACTTGAGCGTTGTGCTTATCTTCGTTTACCCATGCTTTCTGCAGGGTGTCGTATATTTCCTTCGGACATGAGCTGGGCGCAATGGATCGAGCGGCAGATCCTCCGTGGGCTGTCGCGGAGTCAAAATACTCACTACACCAAACGAAGTACTCACCGTTACGATGTTTGTTTACTATGTCTGAGGTGATCCATGGGTTGGTTGAATAGAGGATTGGCCCGCTCAATTTTTATCCATTTTTATTATGATTTAATTATAAGATCCGAGTGTACAAGAGCAATCTAAGTTGCTCAAATTGAAAAATTCTATGTTACTTTCACCAATGCATTATCTATACTATATGGGTAGGTATCACTAAAATACTTATCAATTATCACATTTTAGTAAGTTATGGGGCAGTAGATGGCAAGTCGCCATCCTACGGTCTTAAAATACTTGGCTTTCCTAGTCGTGCTTGCGATTTAGCAGCAGCCATTGGACAAGCTGCATGGATTCCTGAAAGCCAAAGCTGGTGAATTCTTTATCATCGAACGCAATCGACAGGGGGCAATTTACGCATTCCCCAACAGATGATCATCTGGCTAAGTATGCAGCTGTCTTCGATAGCCTTGATATTCGATGGAATGCTGAGCTTTTTCGTTACAACTTGAGGGTGTCAGGCGGCATGTTGATAGCTGTCAGCTTCCAGTCCCAGATGCCATAGCGACGCATGGTGAGCGAGACCTCTTCGGAACCTTCACGGTAGATAACCACTTTACCCCATCCCTTGAACGAGAGTTTGTAGTTAGCCATGCTGCCTTGTTCGCTTTCATCGCCGGCTGAATCAGGTCCTGAGTTCGTCCGTTGCATCAGTGCTATGATTCCAGCTGGCGATACCATGGCATCGATCATAGGCGATAATATTGCCGCCCCAAGTGCTTTCCCCACTCCGGCAAATGGATTGGACTTCATTTCCGGTTTGTTGAACTCGGACATCACGCCTCCCATGAGCTGGCCCTTTAAGCTTTCTCGAACCGCAGGGAAGTCAACATGTTCGGATACCGCATCGGCATCGTGATCTGCGATTGCTGACTTGATTTGGTAAAGCGCAATGTATGGTGATCCGAATGTAATTACCAGTGCCGCGATAACAGCGATGCCCACGGCGGTGAGAGTAGCTTTTTTCAAGATTTGTCCAGTTTCGGCAAGAGCGTGCCTGTGCGCTCTTGGATTATATTCAAGATTGTCAACTGGAAATCTAACGAATTCTCACCTTGATTGGTCACTGCTCATTTGCAGAGCAGAGTTCCTTCCAGTGGCTCTCGAATACATTATGTCGAGCCCTAGGCTCAATGCTCCTGCGTGCGCGGCATCCCTCGCTCGTATGTCCGTCCAGCATACTTATCCATACCTCGTCGCCGAGAATGTCGCCGTTTTCCTTAAAAAACGTCGTGTTCGTGATCTGCGCCGTGTGGCTCAGCGCCGTGTGCATCACCGACTCGACGGCGCGCCGGCTGGTATCAGGCAGACCATCGGCGTAGTTAAGTGTCTTCGTACCGCGAATCTCTCGGATAATGTCTGCGGTCGACTTGCCCTGGGTATAGCCCACGTCGATGGTGTTCTTGATACGCTGCAGGCGAGTTTCGCCAAGGCCAGAGCAGAGGCACAGTCCTTGAGTCGGCGCTCCTGCATCGGCTGGGCTACAGCGGCTGCGTAGACCTGATCTGGAACAATGCTCGCGACGCTGAAATCCACCGGAACCACAAACTTGTAGAGTTCGGACTGGAACTGCCCCTTGTAATCGATGTAGGTCCGCAGTTCTTCTGTCATACCGTCGTACAGCGCGGCGTAAGCCTGTGCATTCAATTCACGGGCAGACTTAAGCAGCGAGTCTATTGTGGTCATGGAAAACCTCCATATGAATGCCCTAGCGAGCTTAGAGGGATTGGTCTTTCAGTCTTACGCCCCAAATGAAAAAGCCACCGCAAGTGACTTAACCATTCTGTTGAACACTTCCATCTTCGCGGTGGCAATCTTTAAGATCTGGACGGCTTCTTCAGTAGACTCTTTCCCAAGCATGCCGTGACCTTCTATATAAACGACCCCGTTAGTGCGACCTGAGAGGAACCGTTTAAAGCCTACGTACCCGCCAAATTCGTTCTTGGCATTTACCTCTCCACAATACCAGCCTTCAGGGCGGACACGATCGATGCGGAACTGGTGGACGCGAACCTGACCTACAGCGAATGGCTAGCGCAGCAGAGCAACGACTTCCAAGATGAGATTCTGGGTAAGATGAAGGGCATGGCGTGCAGTGCGGGGAGGGGGGGGCGATGCATCCCTGTTCACGAATGATCGTGGCCGTACGCGGACGCTCAAGCAAATGGCTGAAAGAGATCTCAGGTCGTTCAAGTAGTGATGTCATCGCCGGACGACTCTGCACCTCGTACCTCCACCCCCCCAGAACCGTAAAAACCCAAGCTAAAATCTCGGACGGCAAGTAAGTCGGCCGAGATGCTGCAGTGTCCGCTCTGCGGTGGGTGCGAGGTGATCGAAACGGTGATCGGTGCCATGATGCAGGCGCGTAAGCTCAAGGGCGGTACTCGGCAAATTATCTGCGTGGGGTGCTTGCTCAAAAAGGGAGGGGGCGGCGTAGTGGATTGTTGATAAAAATATACTTTTATTCAGCGGGTTTTGGTATGATTGTGAATTTGAACATAACCTAAAGACGATGGCACTGATATCAGACAAAGTTATCCTCACCTTGCAGGTATTCGCCACAGCGTTCATGGCGGCAGACTATTTTTTTGACGATGCTCGACGTAAAGAATTTAATGCGAAAATTCAAGAGTCTTTGATCAAATTCCAAAGCCGTATCAGCGATGATCAGAGAGCAGCGATTGATGCGGTCTTTGTTGAAGGCTATGGCCGCACGCTTACAGCAATATTATTTTTTATCATCGCAATGGTTGGTTTTGGCGCGTTGAACTTATTGGGTAATTATCTAAATCCATGGGTTCTAGCTTTGGTGATGGTCGCGTTATTGGTGCTATTTGTCGCATTTCTGAATACCGCAATAGACGCGTTCATGCAGTTGGTAGTTCCCATCGGTCTCGGAATTCCACTAAAGGGCGTCGCTACTTTTATTATATTTTGCAAGAAGGGAAGTATTTTTGGGATTGGGTTTGTGATTCTGGTACTTTCTTTTATTTGCCGCTATTTGAACCTACCCTAGTTTCCAAAGGATGAGTGAGCCACCGCTACAGTACGGTGGTTTTTTATGCACAGACCCACTAGACCGCCCTCGAGGCGGTTTTTTTATGTCACAAGCGGATGCAACGTGGCGCAACGGCCGGACGCCCATCGATAGGGTGGATGCCCGGAAAGTTAGACTATGCCATACAAATTCAACTCCGACGGCACCATGCCGCTGGATCATCCACGTAAGCATATGCGGTCCCTCTCACTTCCAGGTTCTGCGAAGCGTCGTGTAAGCCGTGGCGCCCTGCGCCCAATGCGTTCCTAATTTATTACCGCCAATTTAGGCATAACCTGATCGGAGTGAAGCATGAACAATTTGTCGATTGCCAATGTCGCTATCCGTACTGATGAAGTGGGGCGTTAAGCGCTGCGGATGCGGTAAATCCATCACCGCGCGCCAGCTTACCGGTGTCCGGAACTCAATGCCGCCGTGGGCGGAGCAGCCAATAGCGCACACCAGATCGGGCTCGCTGCCGACATCACGGCGCCCGGATTGACGCCGCGCGCGCTGGCAGCCCTGATCCTCCAGTCGGGCATTGAGTTCGATCAGTTGATCTATGAAGGTACGTGGGTACATGTTGGCCTTTCGTCCGGCGCGCCGCGGAGCCAGGTGCTTACTGCATCATTTTCTGGGGGCCATGCATCGTATGCTGCGGGTATCCGATGACGGCCATTTTGTGGCGTGCCGTCGCGGCAGCGCTGCTGGCCATGCTGCTCGTCACCGGTGTCGGCATGGGCGGCGGATGGTGGCTGGCCGCGCATGACCGTTACACGGCGCTGACCGCCCTGGAGGCGGAGCAGGGCATCAGTGCCTTGCTGCGGGCATCGATCGAAGTGCAGAATAGTGCAATCGATGCGATGCAGGCAGCGACAGTACAGGCTGATGCACGCGGTCAGGCCGCCCGGCAGATGGCCGCTGCCGCCGGTCGACGCTACGATATCGCTCTGGCCAAGCTGGGTACAGTCCGTGCGGTCACATGTGCCGATGCCATGCCGGCGGTAAATCAACTTCTGGAGAGCGTGCGATGAAGGTAATAATTTTGATGAGTACGCTGTTGGCCGGATGTTGCAGCACGCCGCTGGCGCCGGTGGAAGTCCGTGTCGCAGTGACGGTACCGTGCATTAAGACGGTACCTGAACGCCCGGATTTTGAATTTGACAGGTTGCCTTCGCTGGCCAGCGACGGGGGTAAGGTTCTTGCGCTGGCGCGGGACTGGCCGCGCGGCAGGTCACATGAGGGGCAACTGCAAGCAGCTATTGCAGGCTGTCTCTAATTCTCCGGCGTTGATACTGAGCTAAACTAATAACGACTATTCCAAGTAGCAGCCCCACATATGCGAATGGCTCAGGAACCGGAGATATTGAATTTACTGATAAGTACTCAATGTTGCCTTCAAGGCTTAGGGCTCCATTGATTGCACCAACGTTGCCCCACTCCGGGATAAAGTCATAGAAAATGCCGCTTTCACCAATTGATCCATTGGTTGGGGCACTTAGAGAAAATGAATTCTGAAAGTTAGGCACACCGAGAGCGTCCGACCTAGGTGCCGTGACGTTTATCCAGTTGGCAAATAGATATCCACCAGGTAAGGAAGCTCCCTGCCCATATGCCATGATGTCGGTAATTCGTTCCGTCGAGCCAATTGGCTTCCAGCCAAATATTTGCTGAATCCCACGTGACGCCAAGGCCTCAAATTGCACAGTTTTCCCGTTTATTGTAACGGAGCTAGTGAACGTGAAGGAGCCCGGAACAGGGTCCATGAAGCCCTGGCCGACATCTGGGAAGTAACGCGGAAGTTGGTATAGTTTTGGATCTACAGAGATTGTCAGTGTATTCACATATTGCAAGCCATTAAGATTCTTTCCAGCGCCGAAAGCATTGCTATCGTCACTTCCGGCAGTGATGTGACCATATGTGCTCAGAGTCCAAGTCTGCGCGTCGACATGCGGGGAAATTAAAGTGAATAGCCACGCAAATACCGTCGATATAATTTTTTTCATCACATACCTTTAAAAATCTTTAGATTGAACAGCCAGCGGCATCAGCTCTACCAGTCGTGCAGGTAAGCGTTAAATGCCGTGTTCGAAGTTTCAATTATGATAATTGAGTTTAATGTGTTGGTAAATTGAAATCACCATTTGACTTATGCTGCTCATTTTGTACGTGGCTAGTCTTGGTCTGATAAACTGTATTTATGTACAGTGAAATAACTCAATTCAGGCAGCGTGGCGTTCGGCGCAGCGATCGGGATATTAACAACGACCCCGGCATATTCGGTGCGGTTACCCTGGTCGGATCAGGCCTGCATACGCGCATGGAGGTGCAGGAGTGGGGCAATAGCAGCACCGAGGGCAAGTTATTGCCTGCGCTCTGGGATGCGCGCTGCGTAACTTGGCATCATGGCCTAATGCTATGGCAGGGATTCCAGCATGCCAGCCGAGGAGACCAGCAGGGCAGTCCGGTGTATTTCCAAGAGTGGCGGATCAAGATTGTTGGTATGCCCCCCGATCCTGCTAACATTAGGTCTCCGTTTTATGCGCGTAATAGTGCGCTAGAGGAGACTTAGCTCGTCCAGTAGCTGGTGAAAGCGGCCAAATTCTCGGGCGAAATTTGGGCGAAAAAATGGCGAAAAAATGGCGAAAACATAGACCTTTGCAAACCTCTCCAAACATTGCAATTCTGAAGTAGTAGGCCTTATTTCATCTATGTCTCTGGTGGTCTGCGGAAGTTAATGACAGGAACCGCTGATTTCTGTATAATCTGCTTTTGCGCCTATAGGAAATGCTATGCGTCTACTCCAAAAAGCACTCACGTTCGATGACGTGCTGCTCGTCCCCGCGTATTCGAATGTTCTGCCTGCCGATACGTCTCTGAAAACCCGTCTGACCCGTAATATCAGTCTGAATATCCCGCTGCTGTCGGCTGCGATGGATACGGTGACCGAAGCCCGTCTGGCCATTGCTATGGCACAGGAAGGCGGCATCGGTATCATCCACAAGAATCTGAGCCCGAAGGATCAGGCGCGTGAAGTAGCGCGCGTCAAACGTTTCGAGGCGGGTGTGCTGCGTGATCCGATCACCATCCCGCCAACCATGAAAATCCGCGACGTCATTCAACTGACCGAGCAGTATGGCATTTCCGGTTTCCCTGTAGTGGAAGGCAAGGAAGTGGTCGGTATCATCACCAACCGCGACCTGCGTTTCGAGCGCGAACTGGATGCTGAAGTGCGCGCCAAAATGACCCCGCGCGACAAGCTGGTGTACGTGATGGAAGGTGCCGAAGGCGCAGACCGCGACGAAGCCAAGCGCCTGATGAACAAGCACCGTCTGGAACGCGTGCTGGTGGTGAATGAAGCGTTTGAACTGCGCGGCCTGATCACCGTTAAGGACATCCAGAAATCCACTTCGCACCCGATGGCGTCGAAAGACTCGCAGGGCAAGCTGCTGGTGGGCGCGGCTGTGGGCGTAGGCGCCAAGGATGAAGAACGTATCGAACTGCTGGTTGCTGCCGGCGTGGACGTGCTGGTGGTGGATACCGCCCACGGTCACTCGCAAGGCATTCTGGACCGCGTGAAATGGATTAAGACCAAGTTCCCGCAAGTGGACGTTATCGGCGGCAATATCGCTACCGCGGCGGCTGCCAAGGCGCTGGTAGAACACGGCGCCGATGCCGTTAAAGTGGGCATCGGCCCCGGCTCGATCTGCACCACCCGTATCGTCGCTGGCGTGGGCGTACCGCAAATTACTGCCATCTCCAACGTGGCTGAAGCACTGGAAGGCACGGGCGTACCATGTATCGCTGACGGCGGCATCCGCTACTCGGGCGATATCTCGAAAGCACTGGCTGCCGGCGCTTCGACCGTGATGATGGGCTCCATGTTCGCCGGTACCGAAGAAGCACCGGGCGAAGTGATTCTGTATCAGGGCCGTTCGTACAAGTCCTACCGTGGCATGGGTTCGCTGGGCGCGATGTCGGATGGTTCGGCCGACCGCTACTTCCAGGACGCTGCCATGAAGGCCGACAAGTTCGTGCCGGAAGGTATCGAAGGCCGCGTTGCCTACAAGGGCAGTGTGCTGGCCATCATCTTCCAGCTGGTAGGCGGCGTGCGCCAGTCGATGGGCTACTGCGGTTGCGCCACCATCGAAGAACTGCGTAACAAGGCCGAATTCGTCGAGATCACCTCGGCCGGCATGCGCGAATCGCACGTACACGATGTACAAATCACCAAGGAAGCGCCGAACTACCGTTCGGGCGACTAAGCTCCTTGCAACGCCGGCCGTGTGGCCGGCGTTTTTCTATTGTTGACCTCTTCTGCACATATCCATGCACTCTAAAATCCTCATTCTCGATTTCGGCTCCCAGGTAACCCAGCTGATCGCACGCCGCGTGCGCGATGCCGGTGTGTTCTCGGAAGTCTACCCCTACGACGTTAGCGACGAATTCGTGCGCAACTATGGCGCCGCCGGTGTGATTCTGTCGGGCAGCCACAGCTCCACGCTGGAAGGCGATGCACCGCGTGCTCCCGACGCCGTGTTCGAACTGGGCGTGCCAGTGCTGGGTATCTGCTACGGCATGCAGACCATGGCAGCCCAGCTGGGCGGCAAAGTGGAAAACGGCAAGGTACGCGAATTCGGTTACGCCGAAGTGCGCGCCCGTAGCCACACCAAGCTGCTGGACGGCATCAACGACTTTGTCACCGACGAAGGCCACGGCATGCTGAAAGTGTGGATGAGCCACGGCGATAAAGTGCTGGAAATGCCACCGGGCTTCGTGCTGATGGGTAATACGCCGAGCTGCCCGATCGCCGCCATGGCCAATGAAGAGAAGCGTTTCTACGGCGTGCAATGGCACCCAGAAGTCACCCACACGGTGCAGGGCAAGGCCATGCTGGGCCGCTTCGTGCACGAAATCTGCGGCTGCAAATCGGACTGGAACATGCCTGATTACATCAGCGAAGCGGTCGAGAAGATCCGCGCGCAAGTGGGCAAGGATGAAGTGATTCTGGGTCTGTCGGGCGGCGTGGATTCGTCCGTTGCTGCCGCGCTGATCCACCGCGCCATTGGCGATCAGCTGACCTGCGTATTCGTCGACCATGGCCTGCTGCGCCTCGACGAAGGCAAGATGGTGATGGATATGTTCTCCAAAAACCTCGGTGTGAAAGTGATCCGTGTCGATGCCGAAGCCCAGTTCATGGGCCATCTGGCGGGTGTGGCCGATCCCGAGCAGAAGCGCAAGATCATCGGCCGCGAATTCGTCGAAGTGTTCAATGCCGAATCGGGCAAGCTGACCAGCGCCAAATGGCTGGCACAGGGCACTATCTATCCGGACGTGATCGAGTCGGCCGGCAAGGGCAAGAAAGGCCAGACCATCAAGAGCCACCACAATGTGGGCGGTCTGCCTGAGCACATGAAGCTGCAACTGCTGGAACCGCTGCGCGAACTGTTCAAGGACGAAGTGCGCAAGCTGGGCGTGGCGCTGGGTCTGCCGCATGACATGGTGTACCGTCATCCATTCCCGGGTCCTGGCCTCGGTGTGCGTATCCTCGGCGAAGTGAAGAAGGAATATGCCGACCTGCTGCGTCAGGCCGACGCCATCTTCATCGAAGAACTGCGCAACACGCCGTACGAAGCAGTGGTGGTACCGGGCTTCGATCAGGACAGCGTGCCAGCCAACTGGTACGAAGCAACCAGTCAGGCATTCGCGGTGTTCCTGCCGGTGAAGTCGGTCGGTGTAATGGGCGACGGCCGTACCTACGAATACGTGGTGGCTTTGCGCGCCGTGCAGACGCAGGACTTCATGACGGCACACTGGGCACACCTGCCGCACGCGCTGCTGGGCAAGGTATCGAATCGCATCATCAATGAAGTGCGCGGCATCAACCGTGTGGTCTACGATATTAGCGGTAAACCGCCTGCAACCATCGAGTGGGAATAACTAAATGGATTAACCCATTGAATTTGTGGGGTTAATTGCATGCCATTGATGAACTTAATTGCGTCATCAATGGCATTTTTCTTGGCGCGCTGCCCTTCACCGCAGGGGCAGAAGATCGGGAGCATTGTCATGCTGCAAAAAGGTGGCGCGGGTAAGGAGAGGTGGCAAGTGCGGTCATGATGTCTCTGATTCTGATCGCAGCTCTGGGACAAGGGCTGTTGCTGATTGCTTGTCTGTTGCTTATGCGCCGTGGCAACCCGGTGGCGAATCGTCTGCTGGCAGGCCTGCTCGCTGTGTTCGTACTCCTGATGGCCCATGCGCTGGCCGCTGAGCAGGGAGTATTTACATCGCATCCACGCTGGATCCGTTCGGTTGCAGCCTTGCCATTGCTGATAGGTCCACTGGGCTGGCTTTATCTAGGATGCCAGCTTGAGGGGCGTGTGCCAAGGCGACGTGATCTATTGCACGGTCTGCCGTTTCTGCTGTTTTTCATTGCTTGGCTGCCGCTCATGTTGGGGGCGCTCCCGCCACCTCCCATAATCGGCATCCTGATTGTTACTGCCGGGCTGCTGAAGGTGGTTCATCTGGCGAGCTATGCCTACGCCGCTTATACCATCTTGGGTAGGGGGCATGCGCCGGCATTGCGCCGCCTTGCGGCATGGCTGGCAGGCGGACTGGCGCTGGACGCCTTGATCTTCGTCGCCGAGCAGGTCTGGCCGGCCTTGCCCGTGTGGTCGGACCTGATCGGTGCGCTGGTCGTCACCGGTTTTGTCTATGGCCTGGCCGTGCAGTCGCTGCGGTTGCCGGAGCCCGAGAAGCGTCGTTACGCCTCGAGTACGCTGGAAGATGCCATGCGTGGGCCAGCCATGACTGCCCTTGTAGCGAGTATGGAGCAAGATCAGCTCTACCGCGATGGCGAGCTGAGCGTCGAATCATTGGCCACCAGGCTGGCATTGACGAGCCACGAATTGTCGCAGTTGATCAATCAGACCTGCGGGATAAATTTTCAGGAATTCGTCAACGGTTACCGGGTGGCTGCACTGAAACGCGCACTGGCTGATCCTGCCCGTGCCGAAGCCAGTGTGCTCGAACTGGCAACCGAGGCGGGCTTTAATAGCAAGAGCGCGATGAACCGGGTCTTCAAGAAACACACGGGAACCACGCCGACGGCATTTCGTAGCGGCTGAATAGGCGCAAATCCTAAGTTGGGACGCGCCAAGTCAGCAAACATGCCACTCTGGAGGCTGTTTTCACTCGACCGGACACTGACCATGCTTCGCTTCTTTGCTGCAATTATTGCTCTCTTTATATTCAATTCGGCAACTGCTGCATCGCCGGCTTGCCCCGAGGGGGGCCATGCGCCCATCCATGAGCGTGCCTTTGTCCCCATAGGCGGGATACTGCAGTGGGTAACGATCGACGGTGCTCACTGCAGCAACCCCGTGATTTTGTTCGTCCACGGCGGGCCGGGCAACCCCTTGAGCCCCTACGCGGATGCCATCTTCGGCCGCTGGCAGCAGGATTTCACACTGGTGCAGTGGGATCAGCGCGGCGCGGGCAAGACCTATACACGCAACCGGCCCGAGGGCGACTTAAGCATTCGCCAGATGAGGGATGATGGCATTGCCGTGGCGGAACATGTGCGCGCCCGTCTCGGCAAGTCCAAGCTCATCCTGTGGGGCAGTTCGTGGGGTTCCGTGCTGGCGCTCGATATGGCCGTGGCACGCCCTGAGCTATTTCATGCCTATATGGGCGTCGCACAGATGGTGGGACGGCGCCAGAACGAGGCGGCCAGTTATGCCGCGACACTGGCGCAGGCGCGCACTGCCAGTGACGGGGCAGCGCTGGCCATGCTGGAAAGTATGGGGCCGCCGCCGTGGCGTAACCCGCGCAATCTGGGTGCGTTGCGCCGTCTGACGCGGAAATACGAGGCTATTGCCGCTGACCCCGCTCCCCGCCATTGGTGGCAGGCAGAGCCCGCCGCGGATTTTGACGAATCGGAAGAATATTCCTGGCTGCAATTTGTCGGCATGCAGGGCGAGGGGATGTTCAGCACTGTCGACATGGAACGTGACGCGCGCTGTCTGGCTTTGCCCGTGATGATAGTCCAGGGCGAGGCCGATCTGGTGACCCATCCCGCCGTAACGCGTCACTGGTTCGATGCCCTGCAGGCGGCAGACAAAAGCTACACAGTGGTGGCGCGTGCGGGCCACGATCCGAATCAGGCAATGATCGAGGCGCAATGGAAACTCCTCAAGGCACGCTACTGGGAGTAGTGGCAGGCGTGAAGTCAGCTTACCTGATCGGACTAATTCTGCAGGCAGCGACGGCGTTGGTCGCTCACATCTCCTTGAAGATCTGCAGGTAGCTACGGCTCACGGGCAGCCGTTCGCTACGCCCCTTGAGTTCGATCTCGGCGGTTTCGTTTTCGCCCCGCGTAACGCAGCGTATCGAACGCAGATTGACCACCACCGAGCGATGGACTTGAGCGAACTGCTGAGGGTCGAGTTGCGCCAGCAGTTCTTTCAAGGGCAGGCGTATCAGCGCTTCTGCCGCCTTGCCTTCATCGCGGTACGCCACCAGAGTGTACTTGGTGTCGCTCTTGAGAAAGTCGATGTCATCGACCGGTATCATGCGCAAGGAATTGCCTACCGTGGCACGGATCCAGCTCATCCGCTGTGGCGGATCGAGCTTGAGCTTTTGCGCCAGTTGCGCCAGTAATGCTTCGGTATGCACCACCGGCTGACGGGACTGCAAGCGTTCCTGCAGCCGTGTCACGGTTTCGGCGAGGCGGGCAGCGGCAACGGGTTTGACCAGATAATCGAGCGCCCCCTGTTCGAACGCGTCTAGCGCGTATTCGCCGAAGGCGGTCACAAACACCAGGTGCGAACGCCGGCCGATCTGGCGTGCCACTTCGATGCCGCTCAGACCGGGCATGTGCACGTCCAGAAAGCAGATATCCGGCTGAAATTGCTCGAATAGTTCGATTGCCTGACGGCCATTGCGGGCCTGGGCGACAATCTTCAGTTCCGGCCAGGCGGCGGCGAGGCGCGCTTCCATAATCTCGCGTAACAGCGGTTCGTCGTCGGCAATCAAGGCCGTGTAGGGAGTAGTTGGATTCATTGGGGGGCGATATCGAATTCAATCCTGGCATGTACGCCATGCGGGGCCACTTCACTCAGTTCCAGCGTAGCGCCGGCGCCGTAGGCCCAATGCAGACGTTCGCGCAGTGCGACCAGTCCGGTGCCCAGACCGCCGCCGCTGGCCTGCAAGCCCACTCCCGTGTCCGCCACGCTCAGACGGCAGTGGCGTTCACCGATCAGATCGGCGTGGACGTCGATACGGCCGCCTTCTTCGCTGGGATCGATGCCATGCTGGACGGCATTCTCGACCAGCGTCAGCAGAGTCATCGGCGGGCAGCGCAACAGGTGCACACCTGCGCCTATATGCAGATCGAATGCAAGGCGGTCTGGCATACGCATCTGCATCAGTTCCAGATAGGCGCGCACCAGCTCCAGTTCCTGCCCCAGTGTGTTGGCAGATCCATCCAGACGCGGCACTGCGGCACGCAGATAGTCGGTCAGACTCTGCAGCAGTCTAGGTGCGCGCGGCGAGCCTGCTTCTACCAGAGCTTGCACATTGGCCAGCGTATTGAACAGAAAATGGGGCTGCGCCTGCGCCGTCAGCAGGCGCATACGGGCATCCAGCGCCTGACGGGCCAGCTCGGTGCGTTCCAGTTCGAACTCGATCGCCTGTTTCTCGGCCTTGGCTTCGCCCTGACGCAATAAGGCGGCCAGTGCCGTCCAGGGGGCGACGAGCGTGCCTGCGAGTGCCATCTGGACAAAACCGTTCATGCGCATCGGATCATCCCAGAATGGTGGCGCCCCCGCAGCGGTGCCTAGGTGGAAAAACAGGAAGACCGAGACGGGAACGGTGATCCCGACGGCAGATACCTGCAGTGCCCAGCGCGTCAGCCATCCGGGCAGCCGACGCGGCCATTGCTCGAACAGACCGAACGCCAGTAGTACGGCCAGACCGGTGCAATAAATCCTCATGGGCAGGCGGAAAGTGTGGCTTGCATGGGCCAGATTAAGCAGGTAGTACAGTACGCTGCAGATCAGGACGACCGTGAGTAGGCGGCGCCAGCCGAATAGCACCTGCAATTGGAACGAGTGCGCCTGCACAGCGGTTTCGGCATGGGAAGTGGATAGCATGACGACAGCTTACTCCAATAGTGTAGACGTGAGTACGGCTTAAGATTCTGCCGCAGTTCTCAATTGCGCCAGCGCTGGCCCGGTTTGCGGAAGTAATGCTGCAAAATATAGCGCCATGGCAGGACTAGGGGCGTGATGATGATGCCTGCCAGACATGCATAGAAGGATTCCTCAACGCCCGGCGTCATGGCACCCTGCTGCCACAGCGGATAGGCTATCGTCACCACCCACAAGCTCTTCCACACCAGTTCGAAAATCAGCAAGGGCAGCATTTGCAAGGGGTAGCGCAAGCCCCATACGCACAGCATCGACAGGGCGAGCAGCATCGCCACCATTTCGCCGCGACGCTGGGCCCAGCGTGCCCAGAGTTCGGTGTGATCCAGTACGGCTGGCCAGAACGACAGAGCCAGACCTAGCGTCACCAGCAAATACATTGCACGCAGCAGGTTCAGGCGCCAAACGGGGACATTATCATCGGTCATGTTACTTCCTTGTGGTGAGGTGTTGGTCAGAGAGAATACGCGGGATTGCATGGCCTACCTAGTTAATCTGGCTCATACTCTTGCGCACTGTCTCCAGATTGGCCGGATGGGCGCGCTTGTTGGCGAGGTAGCGCTGATAGGCCGCTTTGGCCGCCAGCTTGTCGCCCCTGGCCAGATACGCGTCACCCAAGCGGTGCTCGACGGGATACTCGGCAGCATCGCTTAGCGTGCGGGCCTGTTCCAGCAGGTGAGTTGCCTCGTCCGTCTTGCCTTGGGCAGCGTAGACCCGGCTCATGCCGTAATAGCCAGCCGCCGATTCGGCTTGATCGCGCTGTAGCCGCTCGTACAGGGCGGCGGCTCTGGCCAGATCTTTGTTGCCATTCAGATAGACTTTCGCCAGCTGGAGCGTCGCTTCACGTACTTCTTTGCGCATTGCGCCATCCTTGCTGGCTTTGATGGCCAGCAGATCGTTTTCCATTTCCGTCCACTTCTTATCCTCGGCAGCGAGGTAGGCGCGGATGATGCGTGCGGTATCGGGCTGGCTGCTACGCACGGCGAGCTCCAGATCTCTGGCTTTGGCGCTGCTGCCGCCCATCATGCCGGGCAAGGCCAGATACAGCTTGGCCAGTTGCACCCGCGCCGTGAAACTGGCCGGATCCAGCTCCAGTGCGCGGACCCAGCTCTGTTTCAAGGTGCCGGCGTTACGCATGGCGCTGGCCATCCCCATATTAACCATCTGCATGCCGAGATTCTCCGCTGCGGCCAGATGGCAGACTGCCACCATCGGATGTTGATCGGTACAAAGCTTGGCCTGTCTGGCACCGGCTTCGAGCCGCCTGGTATCCGTGCTATCGACCAAAGTGAGGGCCAGAGACAAGGCTGCGCTGGCCTCCGGATCGGCCGGGTCAGCCTTGAAGCGCGCTTGTGCAAGTTGCTCCAGTTCCGTGTATTTACCTGCGTCCTGCAGGGCCTCGAAGCGCGCGTCCTTAAAGGTGGCGGCGTGGACGGTGCCTAGCGTACCTAGCAGCGCCGCCATCGTCATGGTGCAAAGGGGTTTCAATCGGACTTTCATAGTCGTTATCCTGGTTGGCGGCCAGCCGGGCAGGGTAGTGCACTCAGCGGCCGTAAAGTTCAAGTATCTGGATGAGGCCCCGATTATGGTCGTCCGCTTCATCTGCCAATCAGGTATTGCGACGGAGCACGGCATTAAGGGCGTGAGTGACGCCCTAGCCAGATGACTGGCGCTAGGTGCCTGCGCTGCTTGCGATGCCAGCGACTGGGGCAATACTGCTTTAGCCAGTGATGCCGGCACACAGCTTTTCGCTGAATGTCCACAAGTCTTCAGCCAGTTGCGCATCTAATGCCTGTGCGGCCGGCGTGATAGCTCGGCGTTTGGAGACATACTGCCCCCTTAGCTCCGCTGCTTCTGGCGCTGTGGCAAGCCAGATCAGCGAGTCCGCCCCCTGCGCTGGCGCGATGGAGAATGGCTTGGCCAGTGCATACACGATGTTCAATAAGAAGCCTTGATCCGAGCCAAAGCCGCCAAAGCGGGTCTTGACCATGCCGGGTTCAAAGCAATTGGCGATGGCGCTCGAACCATTCAGGCGGCGCTGTAGCGCTTTGGTGAACAGAATGTTGGCCAGTTTGGAGGCAGCATATGCCTGTGGACCTGAGCCAACTATCGATGTAGCTATCGTTTCGAGTTCAATTTTGCCACGCGCCTGCATCGAGCTTGAGGTGGAAACTACCCGTGCATCAGGGGTCTGGCGGAGTAGATCCAGCAGCGAATTCGTTAATTGGAAATAGGCTAGATGATTAAGTGCAAACGTGAGTTCGTAACCGTCCGGACCCAGTACTGGCTGCTTAAAAGTAGCACCGGCATTGTTGACCAGTACATCCAGTCGCTGATGTCTGGCGCGGAATTCCTGCGCCATCCGTTTCACATCGGCAATCCTTGAAAGATCGCAGAGCAGGTATTCGATAGTCTTGTTGCCTGTCGTTGCTGTGAGTTCGGCAGCAACTTGTTCGGTCTTTTCCCGGTTGCGGCCAACTAGCGTGAGCGAGGCACCGCGGCGTGCAAACTCGTTGGCGGCGGCCTTGCCTATGCCATCCGTTGCGCCAGTCAGAAGGATCACTTTGTTGTTCAGGTCTTGCATCATTCACTCCACGGTTAGACAGGGTTAAGAGTTCACTGCTTTGAATTGACTAATTAAAATGAGTGTGCAAGCACTCATTTATTGGGTAAAAAATTTTTCATGCCATGCTGATAGCATTCCAGAACGCATGGAACCCCTTGCGGCAAGTCTGCTCTGCAGCGGCAGGGTCAGCGTTCATAAAGTTCATGGTGACATTGCCCATGGCTCCCATCAACGCGCCGACAAACGCGACGGACAGATGGCCAGTCCCGGTCTGCTGTAGCGCCTGTTCCAGCAGGGCGGAGACATCACAAAAGGCTTGGTCACCTGCATTTCTGGTGGCTGCGCTCAACTTGGGCGATGCGACCAGTAGAGCCAGAACCTGATGTTCATCGGGATTGGATACGCCCCAGTGAACATAGGTATGCCATGCTGAGTAGACTTTTTCGCGCAGGGTCATTTGTTTCGCTGATGGCAGCAGGGCGGAATGAAGTTGCAACTTCAGGTCGAGATAAAGTTCATTAAGCAGTTCATCTTTATTGGTGAAATATGTAAACACCGTACCCTCGGCAACACCCGCAGCTTTAGCGATCCTTGCGGTAGGCGCAGTGAGGCCTTCCTGCGCGAACAGACTAGTCGCCGCTTGCAGAATCATTCTTTTTTTATCTTCACTACGAGGACGGGCCATAGTTATTTGCAAATAAATGCCTGAGTAAGCAATCAATATAAGAGAGATCGCAAAAAATGTCAAACCACGTATTTCAGCCTGAGCCTGCGGGGTAATCCACTCATCGTTACTATGTTTCAAAGTAATAAGTTGCTTTACTATAATCATGTAAGCAATACTGCAGCATTTAAAGACCGATTAGGCCACTGTCAGGACCAGCACCATGCTCGAGATGTTCTTTACCTCGCCGGAAATCGCTTCGGCCCTGTATGTGAGTGGCACGTATGCGTGGCCGCTGGTGTCGCTGTCGGTGCTGATTGCCGTGTTCAGCTCGATGATGGCTTTGCAGATGGCAGGACTGGCCCAGTTGGCGCAAACCCGTTTGCACCAGCAACTGGCGCTGCTGTCCGGTTCGGTGGCGCTGGGAGTGGGCATCTGGTCCATGCATTTCATCGGCATACTGGCCTACAGTTTCTGCGCCACCGCCAGTTACAGCAAGCTGCTCACGGGTATGTCTATGTTGCCCGGCATACTGGCTTCGTGGTTTGCCCTCAACCTGCTGAGCAAGGATACCTTCAGCCGCAAGGAATTGCTCATCAGTGGCACGGTCATGGGCGCGGGCATAGGTCTGATGCATTATTCCGGCATGGCCGCCATCCACATGCCTTACCTGATGCGCTACGACACCGGCTGGTTCCTGCTATCGATCGTGGTGGCCGTGTGCATGGCCATGCTGGCCTTGTGGATACGCTTCGATCTGAAGCAGCGGGGCCGCCTGAGCAATCTGCAGGCAATACTGATCGGTGGCTGCGTGATGGGGCTGGCCATTTCAGCCATGCATTACACCGGTATGGCGGCAGCCCGTTTCATCAGCGTGAGCGGTTCCGCCGCACTGACGGGCGGCGAAGAAAACAACTATCTGGCATTGATCATTGCCATCGTCACGCTGGTGGCCAGCGGGCTGACGCTGGCTGCGAATATTCTGCTGCGCCTGCGCCAGCTTTACCAGCGCATGCAGGAGAATGAGGAGCGGCTGCGCGCTATCGTCGATACGGCACTCGACGGCATCATCACCATCGATGCGGGCGGCCAGATACTGGCTGCTAACGATGCCGCCTGTCGTATGTTCGGCTGGCAGGCCGGTGCGCTGATAGGGCGCAATGTACTGGTACTGATGCCGGAGTCTTACCACAGCCGGCCAGCGGATTTCTTTGCCGATTTTCTAGCGGCCGATAGCCAGCAACTGGTAGGGCAGAGCCGCGAGATCACGGCCCGTCGCGCCGATGGGAGCGTGTTCCCCATCCGGCTGGCCGTAGGGCAGGCCCGCACCATGCGCGAACAGTTCTTTGTCGGCTTTGTTACCGATATCAGCGACCGGATTACCCTGCAGACCGAACTGCAGGAGCGCGAAACCAAATACCGTACGCTGATTGCCAATATTCCCGGTGTATCGTTCCGCAGTCGCGTCGATACGGCGTGGACCAAGATTTTCATCAGCGAATCAGTCCTGGCGCTAACGGGCTGGGCGCAGGAAGATTTCATGACGCAGCAGGTCAGCTATGCCGATCTGATCCACCCCAATGATATCGATGCCGTGCGCAGCAAGGTCGCGGCGGCACTGGAACAGCGGGTTTCCTACAGCATCGAATACCGTATCCGCCGCAAGGATGGCAGCGAGCGCTGGCTGTCGGAGAGTGCGGGCGGGGTGTATGGCGAGGATGGCCAAGCGTTGTGGATAGACGGGGTAATGCTGGATATCACCGCATCGAAACAGCAAGCGGCCGAATATCAGGGCATCGTGCTGGCCATCCGCAAATCGTTGGCGGTTGCCGAATTCGATATGCAGGGCAATATTCTGGACGTAAACGAGAACTTCGAAAAGCTGACCGGCTATAGCGTGGAAGAATTGCGTGGCCAGAGCCACAAGCTGCTGTGCACGGCCGAAGAAGCTGTCAGCGCGGAATATGCGGAATTCTGGCGCAATCTGCGCGCCGGACAGTTCCAGAGCGGCGAGTTCTATCGGGAAGGCAAGCAGGGCAAAAAAGTCTGGTTGCAGGCAGCCTATAATCCCATCCTCGATATCGATGGCAAGCCGTGGAAAGTGGTCAAGCTGGCCTCCGATCTGGCCCAGCGCAAAGCCATCGAGCAGGATCTGATTGCGGCCAAAGAGGTGGCCGAACAGGCTTCTGCGGCCAAAGGCATGTTCCTCGCCAATATGAGCCACGAGATCCGCACACCGATGAATGCGATTATCGGCTTTACGGAAATTCTGCTGAAAACCGCGCTCGATCAGAAGCAGCTCAGCTATCTGAAAACCGTCAAGCTATCGGCCCGATCGCTGCTGGGCCTGCTGAACGACATCCTCGATACGGCCAAGCTGGAGCGGGGAGCGATCGAACTGGAAATCCGCGACTTTTCCTTGCATGAATTATGCGAGCAGTTAATCAGTACTTTCCGCATACAGGCTGATAGCAAGCGCATCCGGCTGGAGCATTACTACGGGCAGGATTGCCCGGTCTTTATCCGTTCCGACGAGCTGCGGCTGCGCCAGATCCTCACCAATATACTGGGCAATGCAGTGAAGTTCACCGAGCAGGGACAGGTGACGCTGACGGTAAACCGTACGGCCAGCCGGCTGCATTTCGTGATCGAAGATAGCGGCATCGGCATTGCCGAAGACCGTCTCGACAACATCTTTGCGCCATTCGCACAGGCCGATGCTTCGATGTCGCGCCGCTTTGGCGGCACGGGACTGGGCACCACTATCGCCAAGCAGCTGGTCGATCTGATGGATGGCGAGATCCGGGTCAGCAGCGTGCTGGGGCAGGGCAGTCGCTTCGAGGTGATCATTCCGCTGGTAGAAGGCCATGGGGCCGATGTCTACAAGGTGCTGCGGCAAGCCGAATTGCCAGCGCTTTCTATCCTGATTGCCGATGATGTACCGGAGAATCTGGAGCTGCTGCGTCTGATGCTGGAAGATAAGGGGCATACCGTCGTCGCGGCCAATGGTGGTCAGGCCGCCATCGATGCCTGCGATGCCGCCCAGTTCGATGTGGTCCTGATGGATGTGCAGATGCCCGGTATCGACGGGCTGGAAGCGACGCGGCGCATCATCGCCAGCGCAGTGGCCAGCATGAAGCCTAGCCCCGCGGTGATTGCCCTGACGGCTAGCGTGCTCAGCAAAGACCGTGACGCGGCCATTGCGGCAGGCATGCGCGGGTTTGCCACCAAGCCGGTGAATTTGCCAGAGCTGGAAGATGAAATCATGCGCGTGCTGGGCTATGCGCTGCGACAGCCCGCAACGGCGCCTGAACTGACACCGGCACGCACGGCTGCGGCCAGCGATGGCTGGCTGGACTGGAACGGCGCGCTGAGCCGCTGGCGCGAACCGGACAGTCTGCTGAAAGCTATCGCCAACTTCGTCGGCAATCCGGCACTGCTGTCCGGCTTGAATGAGGCCGCCCCTGCTGGGGAAATAGCGGCCACGGCGCATCGCATCAAGGGCGCAGCGGCCAATCTCGGCCTGAGCCGCGTGCAGGCGGCCGCCGCCAGCATCGAGCATCATCCGGTGTGCGAGGCGGGTGCCGTGCAAGCGTTGGCGCAAGCGCTGGAACAGGTGCGGGACGAATTGGCAAAGCTGCATAGCGAGTCGACGCCGCAGGCGGGCGCTGCACAGGCCGCGATTGTCGTGGACGTACCGGCGCTGTTGCAGCGTTTGCAGCAGGCATTCAAGCACAGCAGTTTCGATGATGAGGCAGTTAGCCAGTTGCTACCTGTGCTCGATGCAGCGCAGGCGGCCAGCCTGCAAGCT
Source organism: Duganella fentianensis (assembly GCF_964031615.1). Classification (GTDB taxonomy): domain Bacteria; phylum Pseudomonadota; class Gammaproteobacteria; order Burkholderiales; family Burkholderiaceae_D; genus Rugamonas; species Rugamonas fentianensis_A. Next base: position 223,104 of record NZ_CAXIQN010000020.1, on the reverse strand, counting down.
GCGCTGGATGACTTCGATTTCGAGCAGGCCCATAAACTGGTGAACAGCCTGATGCAGATGTATGCTGCACCGGTTTCGCCATAAAGAATCTAACCCACGTTTAGCGATGATGAACAACCTTCCCAATCTGTTGCTGGTCGATGACGAGCCCACCAATCTGCAAGTGCTGCGCAATATTTTGCAGGATTACTATCGGCTGCAGTTTGCCCGCAACGGCCAGAAAGCGCTGGAGCTGGCCGAACAGGAGCGCCCCGATCTGATCCTGCTGGATGTGATGATGCCCGGGATGACGGGGCTGGAAGTCTGCCGCATCCTGAAACAGCATCCGCAGACCAGCAAGATCCCCGTGATCTTTGTCACTGCGCTCAGCGATGCCGATGACGAGGCCACCGGTTTCGAGGCGGGCGCGGTTGACTACATCAGCAAGCCGGTCAGTCCGGCCGTGGTCAAGGCGCGGGTGAAAACCCATCTGTCGCTGGTGCGGGCGGAGGAGCTGGAAAAGACCCGCTTGCAGATCATCCATAAGTTAGGCAAAGCCGCCGAATACAAGGATAACGAGACGGGCCTGCATGTGATTCGCATGAGCCATTTTGCCCGCTATCTGGCGCAGGCGGCCGGTTGTGATGATACGTTCGTGGAGCAGCTGTTTCTGGCCGCACCCATGCACGACATCGGTAAGATCGGCATTCCCGATGCGGTGCTGCTCAAACCCGGCAAGCTTGATGCCGACGAGTGGAAAATCATGCAGGGCCATGTGGATATCGGCGCCGAAATTCTTGGCGATGACGATTCCAGCCTGTTGCAGATGGCCGCCAGTATCGCCCGCAACCACCATGAGAAGTGGGATGGTAGCGGCTATCCGCGTGGGATCAGCGGCGAGCAGATTCCGCTCGAGGCGCGTATCGTGGCGATCGCCGATGTGTTCGATGCGCTGACCAGTGTGCGTCCGTACAAGAATGCATGGACGGTGGAGGAGGCATTTGCCCTGATCCGGAAAGAAGCGGGTAGCCATTTTGATCCCCAGCTGGCGCAACTGTTTCTGACGCTGGATGCGCAGATCCGCGAGGTGCAGCGTAATTGGGCTGACTAATGGACTGACTAATGGACTGCCTTAGGTAGGCGACCCAATGCAGGCGCGACACAGGCGTCAGAGTAACTTTCAATGTTGCTGTTTTGCTAGCATCGCTGTACGGAAAGTGGTATGGTGGCGAACTCTTGATTTGCCTATCTTTGCCGCTATCCGAACATGTCCATGTCTCTACGTCCGACCCCGTCCGTTCTTTCCGCGACCATCGCTGCACTACTTCTGAGCTGGCAGGCTCAGGCTCAGGCTCAGGCTCAGGCTCAGGCTCAGGCCCAGACACCGGCTGATGCCGCAGCCGTCACGACGACCAAGGAGAAGCAGGAAGCGGCGCCGGCCCCTATCGTGAATGTGGTGAGCGAGCGCCAGACCAACCGCATTGACCGGCAAGTCTATGACATCAAGAATGACGCCAGCACGTCCGGCGCCTCGGTAGGCGATGTGCTCAACAACGTGCCATCGGTGAACGTCGATCCTAATGGCACGGTCAGGCTGCGCGGCAGCGAGCGCGTTACCGTGCTGGTCGATGGCAAACCGACGGCACAAATGCAGGGCGAGAATCGCGCAGCAGCGATCAATGCGCTGCCCGCCGAGAATTATGAGTCGGTGCAGGTGATTAACAACCCCGGTGCCGAATTCGGCAACGAAGCGGGCGGTGGCCCCATCCTCAATCTGATTTCGCGCCGCTACACCAAGCCGGGCGGCAATGGCAGTGTGGCCAGCAATCTCGGCCCGGCCGGACGTAAAAATGCCTTTGCCACCGGTAGCTACAGTGCTGGCTACGCTTCCGTCAACGGTAGCTTCAATTATCGGCGCGATGGCAATGAATCCGATACGGATAGCATGCGCGAGCGCATCGATCCCGTTACGGGCAGTGTTAGCCGTTTGCACCAGAGCTCGCAGCGCAGCGGTCTGACCGACTTCATACAGGGCGGCGTAGGCGGCCGTTACAACTACAACGAGCGCGATACGCTGACGGGTTCGCTGTCGCTAAACAAGCGCGGCAATGATGCCCGCACCAGCGAACACCTGAGCGACTTCGGTACGGGTAGCACGGCGCTGAGCGACTATCTGACGCGCCGCACGGCCAGCGGCGATGCGATCAATCACGAACTGGTCTCCGGCTGGGAGCGCCGTTTCAATACCGATGGCGAAAGCCTGAAAGTGGATTTGCGCCATTCCTCGAATAACAGCAATACCGATACGGCGGCGCTGTATCAGCCGATTACGCTGCCCTTGGTGGCCGCGCCTGTGCTGCGCAACTACACCCAGAACGTGGAAAACCGCGTGCGTCTGACGGATCTGAGCAGCGACTATTCGGGCAAGGTGGGCGCCGGCTTTCTGACGGCGGGCGGACGCTGGCAGCGCACGCGCCAGAGCAGCGACTATCGCTATCTGTTCCTCGATACGGGCGCGCTGGACACGCGCCGCAGCAATCTGTTCGAATTGGCGCAGGATGTGACGGCAGCCTATGCGACCTACGAACAGCCGCTCAACGCGCTGTGGTCGTTCAAGGGCGGCATGCGGGTCGAGCATACGGAACTCGAACTGGATCAGGTCAGCACCGCTGTGCAGGCCAGCAACCGCTACACCAATTATCTGCCCAGCCTGTTCCTGACCTATAAGCTCGATCAGTTCACCAATCTGCGGCTGTCCTATGCCGACCGGATTTCGCGTCCGAGCGCGGGCGATCTGAATCCGTTCGTGAACTATGCCAGCGAATATTCGATCAGCTCCGGTAATCCCCGCTTGCTGCCGGTGCGGCTGCACTCGCTGGAACTGGGCTATGAAACCAAGATCAAAGGGCTGATGCCGGCCAGCCTGCGCGGCTATCTGCGCCATGAAGCCGATGTAATCACGGAGCGCCGCAGTTTCGTCAGCCCGAGCACGCTGCTGACCAGCAAGGTCAACGAGGGCGACCGCAGCGCTGGCGGGGTGGAGTTCTCCATCATGGCCATGATTCCGCCGAATATGAAGTGGAACGGCATGGCACTGCCATCGATCCGCTTCATGTTTAACGGTAACTGGGGCTTTGTCGAGCAGGATCGTCTGGGCTTGCTGGGGCCGACCGGCGAGAAGCGCCGCACGCCGTCGCTGGGCTTGCAGGGCGGGGCGCAGTGGAGCATCACGCCGGATGATACGCTGACTTTCATGACCTTCCGGCAGGGTAGACAGCTGTCGGGCGAGGGCTACCGCGATCCGTTCAGTATGGTCAACCTCGCACTCGAACACAAATTCTCGCCCCGTCTGTCGCTCAACGTCCGTGCCAACGACGTGCTGCGCGGAACTGACCAGCATTACCGTGTCGATACCGACATACTGCGCGACCGCACTGATGTCAGTGTGCACCAGCGCCGTCTGTATGTGGGCTTGCGCTACAGTTTCGGTGGCGTCACCGGCAACGATGCCGTACGCAATGCCTTGCAGGCCGCCGGCGTGAATCCCGATAGCCAGGTCGCCAAGGACGCGATGCGGATGATGCAGGGACAGCAGTCCAAGAGCGAGCCGGCAGATAAAAAGCCGGAAGAAAAGAAATAGCCGCTACTAGCACGCTGCACGTTGACAGCAATTGTCCAGAACAAGAAATCCCCTGACATTCAGGGGATTTTTTTTATGCATTGCACATTTGCTGCCCTAATTGTTAGGCCGGTGCAACCCTTTCACGGCCGTTTTTCACAAACATTGTTCTGGTGAGCAATTGACATGATTGGACAAAATTTATTTTTATGTCTCTATTTTGACAAATAAATCGTTGAATTCATAAAAATTCGATGAAAACGATATTTCCGTACGGGAATATGCCATAATGAGTCATCACTTTTTCGTTGATGTACCCAACCGCAAGGAGAGACTTCCATGGCCCTCGTTAAGAAGCCGGTATCGGCCAGCAGCCCAGCCGCCACTGACAAAACCTCTGCAGCAGCGGCGCGCGAAGCCGATGCCCAGCGTAAGCGCGCACGCACGCTCGCCAAGCAACAGCAGGCTGCCGAGCGGATTGCTGCTGCTACCGGTCAACTGTCTTCAGGCATTAACGAAGCGTCGTCGGCCGCCGAGCAGCTCAAGCGCGCCTCGAGCCAGATTGCCACCGGCGCGCAGGAAGCGTCGGGCGCGTCACAGGAGTCGCTGGCCGCGTTCAAACAGGTGGGCGGGGCCATCACCCGTCAGCTGAATAATGCGAATATCAGTCAGGCCAAGAGCGAAGCCGTACAGCAACTGATAGGCCGTACCAGCGAAGATGTGGGGCGCTTGATCGCCAACGTGGATCTGGCGGCCAAGCGTCAGGCGGCATCGGTGGAGATGGTGGTAGAACTGGAGAAGCAGGCGGCGAATATCGGCGAGATCGTCAAGGCCGTGGTACGCATTGCCGACCAGACCAATCTGCTGGCGCTGAACGCGGCGATCGAAGCGGCCCGTGCCGGCAAGCATGGCAAAGGCTTTGCCGTGGTGGCCGATGAAGTGCGCACGCTGGCCGAGACCTCGGAAAAGAGTGCCAAGCAGATTCAGGATATGGTGGGTCAGATCCAGCAGGAAGTCAAAGCCATTGCTGACGGCATTAACGGTTCGGCCAAGACGGTGGAAGGCGAGCTGGAAAAAGGCCGTGTCATCACCTCGCAGCTGGAACAGATCCGGCTCGATGCGATCGAGGTGGTGAAAGGCGTGACCGAAATTGCCACGGGTGCCCAGCAGTCCGCCGATGCCGCCCAGCTGGCGCTGCGCGGTTCGGAAGATATCGCCACGGCGGCGGAAGAACAGTCGGCCGCAGCGGAAGAGTCGGGTAAGACTGTCAATGAGCAGACACTGGCGCTGGCCGAGAGCGAACGTACAGCGCAGACCCTGTCGGAACTGGCAGAAGATCTGAAGAATTCCACCGACATTACTAAGAGCTCGGAGGAAGTAGCCTCCAGCGCCGAGGAACTGTCGTCTGCCGTGCAGGAAATCAACCGCGCGGCCAGCCAGATCATGGTGGCGCTGGAACAGATCCGCAAAGGCGCGCAGTCGGCCGCGGCGGCAGCGGAAGAGTCGGCTGCGGCAGTCAACCAGATCGAGCGCGGTGTGGAACTAGCGCAAGCGCGGGCTGCCCAGTCCGGTCAGAAGGTCCAGAACATGCAGAGCCTGTTGACGACCAACAAGACCGCGGTCGATCAACTGATCCACGGCATCGGCGCGTCGGTCAAGGAAACCCAGAACAGCATCCGTCAGGTCAAGGATCTGGAACAGGTCTCGCGCCGCATCGACAAGATCGTGGAAGCGATTACCACCGTGTCGATACAGACCAATATGCTGGCCGTGAACGGGTCTATCGAGGCAGCTCGGGCGGGCGAATTCGGCAAGGGCTTTGTGGTGGTGAGTACCGATATCCGCAATCTGGCCCGCGATTCGGCCGAGAATGCTGACCGCATCAAGGATCTGGTGAAAGCCGTGCAGGATCAGATAGCCCGTGTTAGCAGCGACCTCGACGAGATCGTCAAAGCGGCATTGGCGGAAACCGAACAGGCCAAGCAGTCGACCGCCAATCTGACCCGCATCGAAGCCGATGTGGTGGAAATCGAAGCGGGTACTTCAGAGATTCTCGGCGCCGCCAATGACATCGCCGTAGCGATTACGCAGGCCAAGCGCGGTATCGAACAGATTTCGGCCGCCGCACAGGAAGCCGAAAAGGCCACCGGCGAAGCCGCTGCGGCAGCCGAGCAGCAGTCCAAGGGGGCAGAGGAACTGGCTGCCGCAATCGAGGAAATTGCCTCGCTGGCCGACGAACTGCAAAGCCTGTAATAGGCGGGAAGGACCATCATGAGCGAGGACGTACTGCTCCAGCCCGGGACGGGTGTGGATGATGAAGTCAGTAGCGACACGCGCCAATTCGTCACTTTTCTGGCTGGCGGCGAAGTGTTTGCCGTGGATATGGCGCCAGTGCAGGAAATTATCCGCGTACCGGAGGTGGTTCGGGTGCCGCTGGCGCCCCGTACGCTGGACGGGCTGGCCAATCTGCGTGGCCGCGTGCTGCCGATTATTTCCCTGCGCCGCACCTTCGGCTTCGACGAGATCGTGCACGATGATTCCACCCGTGCGGTGGTGATCGATCTAGGCCAGCCATTAGGCTTTGTGGTGGACCGCGTGGCCAGCGTGATTAACGTGGAGCCGGAAAATATCGAAGCGGTCGATGGCATACGCAGCACCGTGCGTAGTGAATTGCTGACTGGGATATTGAAAGATGTGGGTGGCTTCGAGATGGTGATGGTGCTCGATTTCGCCCGCCTGATTGCGCAGGAATTTGCCCAGGTGATGGCTTTCGCCAGCGAAACGGCGGCTGCCAGCTTTGATAGCGTGGCGAGCGAGCAGGCCGATGCTGCCGCCAACAGCGATGAACTGCAGCTGGTCAGCTTCTCGGTGGCCGAGCAGGAATACGCCATCGATATCTCCAGTGTGCAGGAAATCGTGCAGGTGCCCGACCGCATCGTCGCCGTGCCGAATTCACCACAGCATGTGCTGGGGCTGATGACGCTGCGCGAACGGCTGCTGCCGCTGGTCAGTCTGCGCTGCATGTTTGCGCTGCCGCTGCGCGAACTGGACGAGCGTAGCCGGGTCGTGGTGGTGGCGCTGGGCACCACTGCTGTCGGGGTGGTGACGGATGCCGTGTCGGAAGTGCTGCGGGTGCCGACTGCCATGGTCGATGCCATGCCAGCCCTGCTGGCGCGCGACGGCACTCTGTCCGATATCAGCCGCATCTGCCGGCTCGATGGCGGCAAGCGGCTGGTGTCGATACTGTCGGCGGACAATATGTTCCGCCATTCTATGGTCAAGGATGGATTGCAAACGGTGGAAGCCATGGGTGACGATGTACATGCAGAGCGCGATGAAGATCTGACCAACGACGATGAGGAACAGGTGGTGGTGTTCCAGCTGGCGGCCGGTGAATTCGGCGTACCGATCGATAGTGTGCAGGAAATCGTGCGGGTGCCGGAAACCCTGACCCATGTGCCGAAAGCACCGGACTGGGTGGAAGGCGTGATCAATCTGCGCGGTGCCGTGCTGCCTGTGATCGACCAGCGCAAGCGGCTCGATCTGGCTGCCAGCCAGCGCAGCGATCGCCAGCGCATCATGGTGTTCCTGCTGGGCGGGGTGCGTACCGGCTTCATCGTCGATGCCGTGACCGAGGTGCTGAAGATCGCCAAGAGTGCCATCGAAGCGGCGCCGCGGCTGTCGGGCCAGCAATCGCGCCTGCTGGGGCGGGTGGCCAATCTGGAAAAACAGCAGCGCATGATCCAGCTGATCGATCCGCAGTATCTGCTCGATCGGGAGGATAACGCAGCACTGGCTGAACTGGCCGGCTAAGGGGGGCGTAGTCATGCCGATCAAACTGTTGATAGTGGACGATTCGGCGCTGATGCGGCGCCAGATTAGCCAGGTGTTCGAGGCCGAGGGCGATTTCAAAATTGCGCTGGCACGCAACGGGCGCGAAGCCGTCGAACAGAACCAGCAGTTCCAGCCGGATGTGATTACGCTCGATATCAATATGCCGGAACTGGATGGCCTGAGTGCCTTGGCGCGCATCATGGCCGAACGGCCAGTGCCGGTGGTGATGGTGTCGTCGCTAACGGAAAAGGGCGCACTGGCCACCTTCGAAGCGCTGGCGCTGGGCGCGGTCGATTATGTGGCCAAGCCGGGCGGCACGATTTCGCTGAGTATCGATCTGGTCAAGCAGGCACTGGTCGAGCAGGTGCGTGCTGCGGTCTCGGCACGGGCGCGGCCACCGGGCCGGGCACGCGGGCTGGCTGCCCGTCTGCGTGCCGAACGCGAGGCGCTCAGAGCGGCCAAGCCGGCGCCGCGCAAGCGTAGCGACGGGGTGGCCGAAGGGCTGGTGCTGATCGGCGTATCAACCGGCGGGCCGGGTACGCTGGAAACCATACTGCCCCAGTTACCGGCGGATTTTCCCTATCCGGTGATCGTGGCCCAGCATATGCCGCCCGCATTTACCGGGCCGTTCGCCCAGCGCATGAATGGCATGTGTGCGCTGAACGTGGTGGAAGTGCAGCGCCAGATGGATCTGCAGGCAGGCACGGTGTACATCGCCCGTGGTGGTGCCGACGTGGTGGTCAGTGCCCGTGCCGGCAAGCTGGTGGTGCTGCCGCGGCCGGAATCACGCGAGCTGTTATGGCACCCGTCGGTGGAACTGCTAGGCCGCAGCGTGCTGGAACACTGCAGTGCCGAGCATGTCATTGCGGTGATGCTGACCGGCATGGGCTACGACGGCGCCGATGCGTTTGCCGAACTCAAGCAGCAAGGCGCGCGCACCATCGCCGAGGCTGAAGAAACTGCCGTGGTATGGGGCATGCCGCGCGAACTGATAGAGCGGCGTGGCGCGACCGTGGTATTACCGAATTACCGTATAGCCGAGCAATTGCTAGGCTGGTCTAACTGAACGAGCACAAGGAGAGCAAGCATGGGTATAGTCAAACCCCAGCAGGCGCCAGCGCCCGGCGATGAAGGGCGGCGCCGCACGCGTGATGTGGCGGGCTTGCTGGCAGGGCTGGGCGATCCCGATCCTGCGGTAAGGCGCTGGGCAGCGCGCGACCTTGGTAGCGAGCCGCAAGGTGCTGCCGCGCTGGTCGAGCTGCTGTTCAAGGAAAGCGATTCCAGCGTGCGCGAGGCAGTGCTGCTGGCGCTCACCCAGATCGGCGATGCCACCGCAGTGGCGGGGCTGACGGCCTGCCTGCGCAGTGACGATGTGGCGCTGCGTAACGAAGCGATCGAGAGCCTGAAGCTGATGCCGGACGCCGTAGCGCCGGTGATGCATGAACTGCTGACCGATAGCGATGCCGATGTGCGCATCTTCGCCGTGAACGTGCTGGAATCGCTGCGCCACCCCGATGTGGAGCAATGGCTGTGCGGCGTGCTCGAGCGCGATGAACATGTGAATGTGTGCGCGACCGCGGTCGACCTGCTGGGTGAAGTGGGCAGTGCCCAGGCCGTGGCGGCACTGCAGCAGCTCAAGCAGCGCTTCGACGGTGAACCCTATATTGCGTTTGCAGCCGATCTGGCGCTCAAACGCATCGAGGAGAGCTGAGTGAGTACCATCACGATCAGCGACGACGACTTCGAAAAGTTCCGCGAGTTCTTCTACCGGAAGACGGGGATACAGTTCGAACCCACCAAACGCTATTTTGTCGATAAGCGGCTGATCGAACGCGTGCTTGCCACGGAATCGGGCAACTTCCGTAACTATTTCATGACCTTGCGCTTTCAGGCGTCTGGACAGGAGTTGCAGACGCTGACCAATCTGATGACGGTCAACGAGACCTATTTCTTCCGCGAAGAGTACCAGTTCAAGTGTCTGGTCGATTCCATCCTGCCCGAGATCATCAAGCATAAGCAGCCGGGGCAGACCATCCGGATCTGGTCTATCCCGTCTTCGTCCGGCGAGGAACCGTATTCGATCGCCATCTATCTGCTCGAGCACTGGCCCGATATCGCCAACTGGGACGTGGAACTGATTTCGTCCGACATCGATACCGATATTCTGGCCAAGGCCCGCAACGGTCTGTACAGCCCCCGCTCGGTGCAGCATCTGCCGCTACATCTGCTGGCGCGCTATTTCAAGCGCCAGCCCAACGGCGACTACCAGATCGATGACAGTCTGCGCGGCTCGGTGGAATTTACCCGCGTGAATCTGAACGAGGCGGCCGATACGCGGCCCTACCGCGGCATCGATGTGATCTTCTGCCGCAACCTGCTGATTTACTTCGACGACCTGTCGCGTGCCAAGGCGGCCGAAGCGTTTTACGATGCACTGCACCCCGGTGGCTATATTTGCCTCGGTCATTCCGAGTCGATGAGCCGCATTACTTCCCTGTTCCGGGTACGTAAATTCCCGGAAGCAATTGTCTACCAGAAGCCGGAGAAGCGATGACTAATCTCAGCAAACGTATCCTGGTCGTCGATGACGCCGCCACGGTGCGGATGTATCACCGCACGATTCTGGAGGGCGCCGGCTATGCCGTGTCCGAAGCCGTGAACGGTATCGAAGGACTGGAAAAAGCCCTGAGCGTACCGTATGACCTGTATCTGGTCGATGTCAACATGCCCAAGCTCGATGGCTATGGCTTCCTGCGCGCACTGCGGGCAGAAACCATAGCGCAGGCGCCGGCCGTGATGATCTCGACTGAATCGCAGGGACGCGACCAGACCGCCGCCTTCGTGGCCGGTGCCAACTATTACCTGATCAAGCCTATCAAGCCGCAGGAATTGCTGGCCGTGTGCCGCATGCTGGTGGGCGCGGGAGTGTGAGACCATGAACCCCTTACTCGAACAGTTTGTCCTCGAAGCACGTGACTTCCTGCAAGGCATAGGCACCGAGCTGATGGCGCTGGAGGCCGATCCGGCCAATAGCGAACGGATGACCGATCTGTTCCGGCTCGTGCACACGCTGAAGGGAAATTCCGGTCTGTTCGATTTCCCCGTGATGACGGCGCTGCTGCATGCGGGCGAAGACCTGATGGATGCCGTGCGCGACGGCCGCACACCGTATGGACGCGAACTGGCCGACCTGCTGCTCGATGCCATGGATCTGGTGGGTAGCCAGATCGATGAAATCGATGCCCACGGCATACTGGGTAATCGCACCGATGCAGCCGCCCAGCGCATGGCGGCGGCCTTGCGCCAGCTGATCCCCGCACGGGTGGTGGTCGAGCAGGCGGCCGACGCTGCAACAGCAGCGCAGGATGAAGCACGTTGGCGTACGCCAGTTCCGGCGCTGGAACAGCTCGACGAAGCCGAGCGCATGACGGTGTGGCGCCATGCCGCAGCACAGGTGCCGCTGTACCGCCTGCTGTACGCGCCCGATAGTGATTGCTTCTTCAAGGGCGAGGACCCGTTCCACCAGATGCGGCAGGCGCCTTCGCTGGCCTGGGGCGCAGTCCATGCACCGGACTGGGCGCCGCTGGCCGAGCTCGATTGCTACCAGTGCCAGCTGACCTTCGATGGTCTGCTGCGCTGTACCGAAGCGGAGATACAGGAACACTTCCGCTATGTGCCCGAACAGATCCGTCTGCAGGCGCTGCCGCTGGCTGCACTGGCGCTACCTCAGGGGCGGCAGGATGGCGGCCCTGATTTCGCCGACTTCATCGCCGTGGCACGCGATCTGCTGGCGCAGGACGATTATGCCGCGCTGCTGGCGGCCTGCGACAGCATGCTTGATCTGTGTGCGGCCGATCTGTGGCGCGCCTCGGCGCTGCGCTGGCTGCAGTTGGCATTGCAGGCCGAGCCGGTACAGCAGACGCTGGCGGCCACGCTGGTCGAGGCTTTGCAGGCGCAAGAGCTGCCTGCGGCCATTGCAGCAGTGCCGCAGTCCGGCCCTGCCGGAGCTGCCGCTGATGCCAGCGCCACGCCCGCTGCTGCCACCCGTCCTGGCGAGACGGCCGCTAGCGCTGGCATCGCGGCCGCATTGTCCGCCGAAGATAAGGCCGTGCTCGATGCCATCGCTGCCACGCAGGCGCGCATCCTGTCGCTGCCAGACGACGTGGGCTGGCTGGAAGGGCGGCTGCAAGGTTGTGCCACCACCTTGCGCGCCATGCTGCTGCAACTGGGGCTGCCCACTGCAACGCTGGAACAGGCCTGCTCCGCTTCGCTGATGTCGCATAGTAATACCCCGCTGGCCCAGTGGCTGGAAAACTATCTGCACGCGGAAGACGTGGCGGAAGCTGCACCGCCAGCCGCTAGCGGCGAACGTGCCAGCGAGGAGGAGGTGCGCTTCGGCCGCCGTGCCGAAGACCACGTTACCAGCAAGGTGCTGAAAGTCGATCAGGTCAAGGTGGACCGGCTGATGGATCTGATCGGTGAAATGGTGGTGGCCAAGAACAGCCTGCCGTATCTGGCCAACCGCGCCGAGAACCAGTTTGGCGTGCGCGAACTGTCGCGCGAGATCAAGGCGCAGTATGCCGTGATTAACCGCATCGCCGAGGAAATGCAGGATGCCATCATGCAGGTGCGCATGATGCCGGTGTCCTTCGTGTTCCAGCGCTTCCCCCGCATGGTGCGCGACATTTCGCGCAAGCTGGGCAAGGAAGTCGAGCTGGTACTGGAAGGCGAGGAGACCGAGGCCGACAAGAATATGGTGGAGATGCTGGCCGACCCGCTGGTGCACATCGTGCGCAACAGTCTGGATCACGGGCTGGAAGCGCCCGACGTGCGCCAGCAGAACGGCAAGCCACGGCAGGGCCGCTTGCTGATCCGTGCTGCCCAGGAAGCCGACCGCGTGGTGATCGAGGTGATCGACGATGGCCGTGGCATCGATCCGCAAGCCGTGCGCCGCAAGGCGCTCGAGCAGGGCGTGATCGACAGCGCCCAGTTCGAGCGCATCAGCGATCAGGAAGCCATCAATCTGGTGTTTGCGGCCGGCTTCTCGACGGCGGCGCAAGTATCCGATCTGTCGGGACGCGGAGTGGGCATGGACGCGGTGCGCAATGCACTGGAAAAAGTTGGCGGTACCGTGCAGTTGCAGAGTACCGTGGGTGTGGGCACCACCATCCGTCTGAGCCTGCCGCTGTCGATGGCGGTGACCAACGTCATGATCATCGAATCGGATGGCCAGATCTTCGGTGTGCCGATGGATAGCGTGGTGGAAACCGTGCGCCTGCCTATGAGCCATCTGCGCGCCATCAAGCAGCAGCAGACGGTGGTATTGCGCGGCAAGATAGTGCCCGTCATGGCGCTCAACACCTTGCTGGCGATCGACGTAGCGCCGCAGCCGAATGCCGATGGCGAGGTGGCTGCGCTGGTGGTGCGGCTGGGCGGCGATCACTGTGCGCTGCTGGTGGACAATTTCCGCGAAGTGGTGGATGTCATCCTCAAACCACTACCAGGCGAACTGGCGCGTCTGCGCGGTTATGCCGGTACCGCTCTGCTGGGCGATGGTTCGGTACTGATGGTGCTTAACCCCAAGGAGCTGTTCTGATGGCTATCGAATATCTTGAAGAGCACGTCTGCCTGACAGAGTACGTCACGGTGGAGGAGGCCGATGGCCTGCTGGCCTGGTTACAGAAAACCCCTGCCGGTGCGGTCGATCTGCGCGGCTGTAGCCACCTGCATGCGGCCAACCTGCAAGTGCTGATGGCTGCCCGTCCCGCGATACTGGCGTGGCCGGAGGATGTGGCGCTGGCGGCGTGGCTGCGGCGTTCACTAATACCCCATGAATAAACCAACCATAAAAGGAGAGTAGCAATGGCTAAGACCATTTTTCTGATCGACGATTCGGCCGTGATGCGTTCCAGCGTCAAGCAAAACCTTGAAATGGCCGGCTTTAAAGTGGAAACGGCGATCGATGGTGCCGATGGTGTGGCCCGCCTGAAGGGCGGTATGCGGCCGGATCTGATCATTACCGATATCAATATGCCCAATATGGATGGTATCGAGTTCATCCGTCATGCCCGTCAGGTGGTGCGTTTTACGCCGATACTGGTGCTGACGACGGAGAACCAGACCACCAAGCGGGATGAGGCCAAGAAACTTGGCGCGACGGGCTGGCTGGTCAAGCCAGTGGGTGGCAATGACCTGCTGAAAGTTGTTAAGCAGGTTGTACCGGGCGCATAGCAGGCAGGGAGGCAGCGTGAAGTCGACTAAACATCTGCATGAACGGGTCAAGTACGAGTTGCTGCTGTTGCAGCGGCAGATACTGATCCTGATCGCGGTGCTGAGTGTATCGTTCGGCATCGCGCTGGAAGTGACTCATCCGGATGAGCCACTGCTGTTGCTGGCGCCCTTGGCCGCGGGCTTGCTGGGGCTGGGGACGACCCGTTTCATGGTGGGGCGCACGCTGGCCCATCTGCGCGCGCTGAAGGTGCAGACCGGTACGGTCGAACATCTGATGCTGGGTGTGGTGGAGGTGGACCGCGCCATGAGCCCCAGCATGGATGCCATCGTCGGCGATACCGATCATGCGGCGCACCGGATCGTCGACCGGGTCGGCGCGCTGGCCATGACTGCCCATAAACTGGTGGATTATCTGAATCAGGCCAGACTGGGCTCGGATGACATGGGCCAGTCGGTAGCGGCGCGCTCCGCCCAGACTAGTCAGCTGGTGGCGCAGTTGCGCGACCGGCTGGAATCGGACAGCCAGAAAATCCAGAGCCTGATGGGCAGTCTGCAGGCCATGATCGCCAAGGTTGGGCAGATCAGCGAGATCGCCCAGAAGACCAATATTCTCGCCATCAATGCCGCCATCGAAGCCGCGCGGGCTGGCGAAGCGGGACGGGGCTTTGCCGTGGTGGCATCGGAAGTGCGCTCGCTGGCGCAGGGCGTGGCGGCGGTGGCCAATGAAATCGGCGGCACCATGCAGAGTGCCCGTGCCGTGCTGGAAGAGGGCGGCAGCCGCAGTGAACATAAGGCAGCGCAGGAACATTCGGCCAACAGCGTGCTGGATAATGTGCGCCAGCTGTCGGAAAGCTATATGGACACCCAGCAGTTCTACAAGACGGTGATGATGGTGATGACCGAGTACAACACCGATCTGGCCACCGATCTGTCCGATGTGCTGGGTGATATCCAGTTTCAGGATGTGGTGCGGCAGACCATAGAGCGGGTGCAGGGCATGCTGGACCAGCGTATCGGTCTGCTCAACGAGATGGCCGATCTGGTCAGCCATGACGGCGCCAATAGCGAGCGGGCAGCCGAAATTTCGCGCCAGCTGGACGGGCTGGCCAACGCCTATCTGACGGCAGAGCAGACCCACCAGCGTCAGGATGCCGAGCAGGATGGTGCACCCCGGATAGAACTGTTCTGAGGTGAACATGACGGCACTTTTCAGTCCGCCCAATTTCGCAGCTGCACCGACGGCTGCAGCGTCTATCCTAGAGTGCGGAGCGCAGCCGAGCGATGCCGCGCAGGGGGCCAGACTGGAAGCGCTGGGGATGTTGGCGGCCGGCATGGCGCATGACTGCAACACCCTGCTAGGCAGCATCCTGTGCTACACCGATATGGCCGACGACCTGATGCCGCCGGCCGGCCACGCATATCTGCAGCAGGTCCGGCTGGCCTGCCGGCAGGCCAGCCAGTTGCTGGGACGTGTGCTGGATTTCGCCGCGCAGCATGACGGCGCAATGCAGGTGTTGCCGGTAGCGGCTGCGGTGCAGCAGGCGCTGCAGCTGGTGCGGCCGATGCTGGGGCCGCGTATCAGCCTGAGTTTCGATAATCGATTGCCGCAGGCCGGCGTGCTGGCGCAGGACGGCATGCTGCAACAGATCGTGCTCAATCTTTCCATCAATGCGGCGCAGGCCATGGCCGCCGGCGGCCAGCTGCAGGTGACGCTGCAAGCGAGCGCAGCGCGCGCCGGCCAGCTGGAACTGGTAGTGGCCGACAACGGCTGCGGCATGTCGCCGCAGGTGCAGGCGCGCATCTTCGAAGCGTTTTTCAGTACGCGCGGAGCGCAGGGCAGCGGTCTGGGGCTGGCAGTAGTGCACGATCTGGTTCAGCGCCTGCGAGGAGAGATCGTGGTGCATAGCCGCAGCACGGGCAGCGATTGCGGCACCCGCTTCTGTATCTATTTGCCGATTGCGGCAGAACCACTAGTCGAGGAGTGACATTATGGCCCACATCCTGATCGTTGAAGATGATGAACAGTTCCGCCAGATGCTGGCCAATCTGCTGGCGGCCGACCAGCACCGTGTCAGCACGGCAGCCGACGGCGTGCAGGCAATGGACGCGCTGAAGCGGGTCCGCCCTGATCTGGTGATTACCGATATTCTGATGCCCAATAAAGATGGCATCGAATTTGTGATGGACGTAAAACGCCAGCTCGATCCGCCGCCAGTGATTGCCATTTCCGGCGGGCGCCGTTCGATTTCGGCCGAATTCAATCTGAAGTCTGCCAACCTGATGGGCGTGAACGCGATCCTGCCCAAGCCTTTCGGGCGCGATGATCTGCGCCGGCTGGTGCAGCAGACGCTAGAAGGCGTGGCTTGACGGGGCCGCATCTACGCATGCATACACTGGTCATCTCCAACCGCAAAGGCGGCACCGCCAAAACCACGGTGGCACTGAATCTGGCCGCCGAACTGGCAGGCCGTGGCCAGCGCGTGCTGCTGCTGGATCTGGATACGCAAGGCCATTGCGGAGTAGGGCTGGGCGTGCCGCCCCCTGCGGCGGAGCAGACCGTGCATCATCTGTTCGAAAATCCTGCAGCCACGCTGGGTGGCGTCATCCGTGCCAGCGCCGAGCCTATGCTGTGGCTGGCACCGGCCAATCCGCTGTTCGACCACGGTGCCGGCAGCCGCGATCCGCTGCGGCTGCGGCGCGCCATCGACGCCGAGGGACTGGCCCGGCACTACGACTATATCGTGATCGATACCCCGCCGTCGCTCGACAATCTGCTGACCAACGCGCTGATGGCCGGCACCCGCGTGCTGGTGCCGTATGTGCCGCACCACCTGTCCTACGAAGGCATACGCCAGCTAGTGCGGGTACTGTTTCCCATCATGAGCGGGCCCAACCGTGCGCTCAAGGTGCTGGGCTTTGTGCCCACCATGGCATCCGACAGCATGCGCGTGCACCGTGCCGTGAATGCCGCTACGGCCGGCGATTTTGGTGCGAGCAAGCTACTGCCCGCTATCCACAATGACATCCGGCTGGCCGAAGCCATGAGCCGGGGACAGCCGATACGCCGTTTCGCACCGACCAGCCGTGGCGCGCGCGACTTTGGCTTGCTGGCGGACGAGGTACTGCGTCGCCTGTAGTACAGCGCGCGGCCGCACACATGGCCCGATAGTTTGCTATCATCACGCCCGTTGCAAATCGGAAGTGTATTGATGCCAGCTCTCTCAACGTCCCTGCTATTGCCTGCTGCGCGTAAGCGTAGCTGGTGGCGCTCGGCCGTTGCGGCACTGGCGGCCCTGAGCTTCCTGCTGCTGGTGACGGCTTCCGTCAGCCACGTCCACAAGAGTTCTTCCACCATCCATGATTGCGCGGTCTGTGCGGTTGTCGCCGACCAGCTGGCTGATCCACCGGCACCAGTGTTGCTGGTGGCGCAGACGGCACTGACCTTGCGTTATGTATTGCCGCTGCCAGTGGCGTGCGTGCTGCGCAGTGCGGTGCGCTGGCTGCCGCCCGGGCGCGGTCCGCCGTCACGTTCTGTCTAGTTGTTCCAGTTCCATCTTCGATCTGTGCAGACGGCGCCGTTAGGCGCGCGCCTGTGCTGAGCGTTCACTAGTTCACTATTCAGAGGTCTCTATGCATCAGCCTAGCAAGCTGGGCCAGCTCGCGCTTGCCCTGTCGATTTCCTATGTCTTTAACCCGTCGCTGGCGACCCGTGCCGCCAATCTAGCGTCCACACTGGATGGCAGCGCGGACGCGCCGCAAGTCCAAGTGTCGGCCCAGCGCCAGAATTACCGTGCGCTCGACGCTACCGGTGCCAGTAAAACCGATACTGCGCTGCTGGACTTGCCGCAAAGCGTGCGTGTGCTGACGGCCGATCTGCTGGCCGATGCTGGCGTGAGCAATCTGTCCGATGCGCTCGAACTGGCCAGCGGCTTCAGCCGCCAGAGCAATCTGGGTGGCCTGTGGGATAGTTACGCCGTGCGTGGCTTCACGGGCGACCCCAATTTCGGCTCCGACTATCTGGTCAATGGCTTCAGTTCCAGCCGCGGCTACAATGGCGTGCGCGACATGGCGAGCACGGCCAGCATGGAAGTGCTGAAGGGGCCGGCGTCGGCCCTGTATGGCCGTGGCGAACCGGGCGGCACGGTGAATATCCGCACCAAGAAGCCCCGCTTCGAACCCGCCTACGGGCTCGATCTGGCGCTAGGCAGCTACGCGACGGGCCGTGCCGGCGTCGACCTGACGGGGCCCGTGAGTGAAACGCTGGCCTATCGCTTCAATGGCGCGGCCCAGCAGGGCGACAGCTTCCGCGATACGGGCACCAGCCGGCATAGTCTGGCCTCCGCTTCGCTGCTGTGGCTGCCAGATGCCGATACCCGCGTCGAATATGAACTGGAGCAGGCGCGCCAGCGCACACCGTTCGACCGTGGTGTGCTGGCAATAAATGGCCAGCTGGGCGGCGTAGCGCGCGAGCGTTTTCTGGGTGAACCATCGGATGGCCCCGTGCGCATCGATAGCCTCGGACATCAGCTGTTTATCGAGCACAGTCTCAGCGATGACTGGAAGCTGCAGGCCGGGCTGTCCTACCGCGATAGCGCGCTGTACGGCTATTCGACCGAGGCCAGCAGCCTGCTGGCTGATGGCCGAACCTTGCGCCGTCAACGCCGCCTGCGCGACTTTTCCGCTACCGATCGCTCCGGTCGTGTCGAACTGGTGGGCCACCTTGCGACCGCCGGCCTCAGCCACACAGTGCTGCTGGGTGTCGATGCCTATCGTTTCGATGACCGCCGGGTACAGCTGCGGCGTAATCCCTCGGCCGCCTATCCCTACGCTATCGACATCTATCAGCCTGTATATGGCGGCAAGGCCGATGCGCTGGCACTGTCCATCGATACGCTGGAACAGCAGCGCGCCCATGCGGTCTACCTACAGGATCAGCTGGACCTGAGCCAGCGCTGGAAAGCCCTGTTCGGGCTGCGGCGCGATGGCTACACCCAGACGGTGCAGAACTTCCGCACTGCCAGCCGCAACCAGCAGACGCTGAGTGCGCTTAGCCCCCGCGCCGGACTGGTGTATCAGCCGCTGCCGCAAATATCGCTATATGCCAGCGTGGCACGGGGCTTCCGGCCGAACAGCGGCATCAGCATCGATAACCGCGCGTTTCCGGCCGAGCAGAGCAAGTCCTACGAGACGGGCGCCAAGCTGGAATCGGCCGATGGCCGCCTGAGTGGCACGCTGGCGCTGTATCACATCACCAAGCAGAACGTGCTGACCACCAACCCGCTGAATACCGACTACGCGCTGCCAGCAGGGGAAATGGCCAGTCAGGGCGTGGAGCTGGATGTGGCGGGCGAGTTGCGGCGCGGGCTGCGCCTGTCGGCCAGCTATGCCTACACGGATGCGCATGTCACGCGTGGCGACCAGCTGATTACCACGGGTAGCCGCTTCCCTAATGTAGCGCGGCACAGTGCCAATCTGCTGCTGTCACAGACAGGCACTGTGCTGGCCCGGCCGGCCACGCTGGGCGCTGGCCTCAACTATGTGGGCGCGCGGCCCGGCGATGTAGCCTTCAGCAGCGCGTTCATGCTGCCGGCCTATACCACCGTCAAATTGCTGGCTGACTGGTCGCCTAGTAAAGCGTTGAAGTTCACGCTCAATATCGACAATCTGCTGGATTGCCAGTACTACGCCAGTTCCTACAGCCAGCTGTGGGTGGCGCCGGGTACAGCGCGCACGGCCAGCCTCAAGCTGCATTACCAGTTCTAAGGGAGGCGACGATGCAGAACTCCCTTCAGGTACAAAGTCAGCGGATCGCTACCATCGACGTGCTGCGCGGCCTAGTCATGGCGCTGATGCTGGTTGACCACGTGCGCGAATCCTTCTTTGCCCACCATCCCGTAGCCGACCCGATGGCGCTTGCCAGCACACCGCCGGCACTGTTCTTCACCCGCATGGCGGCGCATTTCTGCGCGCCCGTGTTCGTCTTTCTGACAGGGCTATCGGCCTGGCTGTATGCCCATCCTGCCAGCGGGCCGCGTGATGCCAGCGGTTTTCTGCTCAAACGGGGGCTGCTGCTGGTACTGCTGGAGCTGACGCTGGTGAACTTTGCGTGGTACGGCCAGTGGCCGCCCGCCACCTTCTACCTGCAGGTGATCTGGGTGATCGGGCTGGCCATGCTGGCGCTGGCCGCGCTGCATCGATTGCCACTGCGCTGGCTGGCGGCAGGCGGTGCGCTGATCGTCTGTGGCCATAATGCTGTCAGCGGTTTGCGGCTGGCACCGGATGATGCCGGCTACGCCTTGTGGACGCTGCTGCTACAACGGGGCTATCTACTGGCCGATGGCGCCCTACAGATCAAGGTCAGCTACCCATTGCTGCCATGGATAGGCGTGATACTGCTCGGCTACGCTGCCGGTCCGCTGTATGCCGCCAGCATGCCGGCCCAGCGCCGGCGCCAGTTGCTGACATTGGCAGGCGCGCTAGCCTTGCTTACACTGGTGCTACTACGTGGCAGCAATCTGTATGGTGAAGCGCAGCCATGGGGGCAGGGCGCAGATGCGCTCTCGACGCTGATGTCCATGCTGAACTTCAGCAAATATCCGCCCTCGCTGGACTATCTGCTGCTGACGCTGGGCGGGGCAGCCTTGCTGGCGGCTGCGCTGGAAGGCCACGCGCATGCCCTCACGCGCTACTTTGCCACGCTCGGTTCGGCGCCCATGTTCTTCTATCTGCTGCACTTGCTGGTGCTGCTGCTACTGCAAAAGCTGCTGGTGCTGCAACTGGGGCCGAATCACGGTAGTCGCTGGGGGCTGGAGAGTGTCTGGCAACTGTGGTTATTGGCATTGCTGCTGTTGCTGGCGCTATACCCGCTATGTGCCCGCTTCGCTACCTACAAGCGTCGTAGCCCCCAAGCCTGGCTGCGCTATTTCTGATGCGCGCTTGGGTTCCGCACTCCGCGTCGTGCTGCACTGGATAGGCATGCGCACAGCGCGGTGGCGGTGGATTAGCGTACTCTGGCGATAGTTACTGGCCCAAGTTCAGAACAAGGATGCCGAGTCGATCCTCGGCGAGGCCGGCCTTGCTGGCCAGCTCAAGAAGATGCTGGCCGAGCGGAGGCTGGCGGCCGAACTGGCTCACCACTTGGCCAACGAAGGCAAGTCCATCAAGAATCACAGGCATGGGACCACACCCAAGAAAGTGATAGAGGAAGTGACGCAATGGCAGCAGCTTCCCCGAGGCCATTTACAGCTTTGGCGGTGTCACCGGCAACGCTGCCGTGCGTAATGCCTTGCAGGCGGCCGGTGTGAATCCCGATAGTCAGGTGACCAAGGATGCCATGCGGATGATACAGGGGCAGCCGCCTACAAAATCCACACTGCTTGAAAAGCCGGTCGCCGGGAAAAAGGATGAGTGACCGCCACGGAGTGATTCTGACTCCTTGGCGGTGTACTATCGGCTGGTAACCTGCATCGTAATAATGGTGCGCATATTATCGGGATCATCTGAAGTATTGAACATATCCCAGCTATATTGGCCTTTTTGCCTTGGGGCACCCTGAGTATCGAGAGCGATTCTGAATTCGTACTGTACGGCCATACTCTGACCAGGCCGTAAGGTGGCGTGCATAGCCCCGCCGGAGCTCTCCACTTCGAATTCAGGCCACTGGAGTATGCGTCCGTCCGAGAAAACCTGCAGCCACTCTGTGAAGATGGTGAAGTCTTCGCTGGGACCAGCTTTATACTTTGCACTACTATTCTCCGCCTTATAACCCATGTGGCGGGGCGTTAGGGCTAAACGCAAATGAAGATCGGCGTCACCGCGATTGGAGTAGGTGATTACCTTCCGAATTATCGTGCCATTGACGGAATCCGGTAGCGTTAGGTTCAGTGCGACCGTACCGCTATTGTAGTGCAGGCCATCGATCACCAGTTTCGGTTGCTTACCAACCAATGCGCTACGCATCGTAATATATGGGTCGCCCTGAATACTGTCGTAAGTCCCCTCCATCACGCCGTATAGCGCTTCAGCGAAAGTTGCCCCTTGCCGTAACAAGGGGAATTCGGATCTGATACGGTTGTCCATGTAGTCACTGCTGAGACCTCCTTCCACGGTGCTTCCGCGGGTCAATAGTGCATTGCCCTGCATTAGCAGTCGGTTGCCGACGGAATTCTCTGTCAGGAAGTCTTGTGTGCCAGCAGAAATGACAGGGATATATTTCGCCTTGATAAGGCTTGTGCCGAGATCTGCCGGACGCCAGCTTGTGATGTCGCTGGTATTCGTATTATTGAGTTTGCCGGGCCCTTCGAAAGTAATGCGCTCGGCCTGACCACTTAGGTTGACCCCGCATACTTCGTAGTTATTGCTGATGCAGCCAACAAATCTCGACAATAACTGCGCGCTATTCCCGCTATTCACGTAAGAGAAACTCCCCGGGGAATACATGTTTTGAGCGGCAACTGCCGCAGCCAGCCCCTGCTGCGTAGCCATCTGACTTCCGCCCCACAGGGCATCGACAAAAGCAACTTGGCGGTTCCAGCCGGTGTTCGCCTTGCTACTATTGCGGTGATAAGCGGTCATCTGGTCGAGTTTTTTAGCTACTTCGTCGATCTCGGTCTCATAAGTTCCGCCCCGGAGTATTGATATGACTAAGCCGTTTTTGCATTTCAGATCCGCTACGGCAAAGCTGTAGGAGGCCAGTACGCCAGCTTCATCAACCGCGAGATCGGGGCAGTCCAGCAGACGATACGGATCGATGGCAGGTTTGCCATCATATGTCGGCACAGGCACCATGCCAATTAACATGGCGCTGTGGTAGCCACGCAGCTGGTCGCGAATTCTGGGAACAGTGTTTTCGGCGGTTGCGATGGTCACACTCCATTTTCGCCCACCAGGATGTATGCTGTTAAGGTCTGTAACGAGCGCTGCGGCGAGTTGCTGCAGACGTTCGCCGTTGTAATTTTGTTGTGCTGCACTGGCGAGGAGCAGTATGCGGTGGTCTTCTGTCGCGACTTCCTGATAACTTCCACGTGCCAGATCAGTAAGGCGCTGCACGATATCGCTGATTGCAGCTTTGCTGGCAGTTGGCTGATCTGCCATGGCTGGCACACTACGTAGTAATGCGCGTAGCATGAGGGCAGGAAGCTGGCCCGCATAAATTGCCGGGTCTGCGGAACTTTCCAGTGTTGAAGTAAATAGCTTGGCGAGACTGATTTTGCGATTCAATAGTTCAGCGTCGCTGCCAACGGCGCCTGCCATGATGGATAGCAAAGCATGTTGGGGAGTGATAAGTCCTTTGTCCAAAGCACGATTCCAGAAATCTAGACCAGCTCGATCCGGCTGACGCGAGAACAGGTTTTCGTAGAAAGCGGCTATGAAGCCAAAAGTCAGAGCGCTACCCTTGTAATAGAGTTCGTTCGACTCAACGCTATTGGCGAAGCTGTCTAGCAGTTCGCGCACCGCCGGGTCGTTTGCGTAGGAGCTATACAGCCCGCTTACTGTTTCGGGCGCGTTGGCGCGATGGTAAGCATGGGTATAGAAGGCCAGACCAGCGGGATCGGCCGGTCGACCGAAATAGCCTAGATAGAGTCGTTGTACCAGATCTTCGTAACGAGCGTCGTCTGCGTCTATGCGGGCTGCAGCGGCATGCAGGTGGCTGACGGTCCGCTCAGTGGGGAGCGGTTTAGTATCACCGCCACAGGAAACTAGCAACAGGAGCAGGACTGTCGACAGTGTAGAAAAAATTAGCTTGCTCATCGCGTCAGCAACTAGTAAAAAACCAATCTTATCTCGAACATAACTTTTGGGTTGTGTTTCCCGGAACTAATTGTTTGTCTTTGTTGTTATTTGTGCACGTGGATTGGTGCTACGAATAATGCAGATTGAGCTTTCCGTTGGATGCGGACAGGTGCAAAATACTGTAGGGGACGCTTGCTATGGCCGCGGTAGCGGGGGTTTTGTGGCAAAATGTGCCTGCTGTCTCCTATTATATGTCTTATATAAGACTTGTTGAGGTACAATAGTAACCAGAGTCGGCGGAGTCGCTCCGCTTCCCTGCAATCAACCTGAATGAGAGTTCTCCATGTTAGCTGCCTACCGCACCCACGTCGCTGAACGTGCCTCCCTTGGTATTCCACCGCTGCCGCTGTCGGCCGCCCAGACCACGGACCTGGTCGAACTCCTGAAGAATCCGCCTGCTGGCGAAGAACAATTCCTGGTCGATCTGATCACCAACCGCGTGCCTGCCGGTGTGGATGATGCGGCCAAAGTCAAATGCGCATTCCTGTCGGCTGTGGCCAAAGGCACGGAAACCTCGCCGCTGGTGTCGCGCGAACTGGCAACCCGTCTGCTGGGCACCATGCTGGGCGGCTTCAACATCAAGCCGATGATCGACCTGCTGGACGACGCCGTGGTAGGCGACGTGGCAGCCGAAGGTCTGAAAAAGACCCTGCTGATGTTCGATTACTTCCATGACGTGAAAGAACTGGCCGACAAGGGCAGTGCGCGCGCCAAGGCCGTGATCCAGTCGTGGGCCGACGCCGAGTGGTTCACCTCGCGTCCAGAAGTTCCACAGAGCATGACTCTGACCGTGTTCAAAGTGTCGGGCGAAACCAACACCGACGATCTGTCGCCTGCCCCTGACGCGACCACCCGTCCGGATATCCCTATGCACGCGCTGGCGATGCTGAAGAACCCGCGTCCAGGCATCAACCCTGAAGAGCCGGGCAAAGTCGGCCCGATCAAGCAGATCGAAGCGCTGAAAGCCAAAGGCAATCTGGTCGCCTACGTGGGTGACGTGGTCGGTACCGGTTCGTCGCGTAAATCGGCCACCAACTCGGTGCTGTGGTTCACCGGCGAAGACATTCCATTCATCCCGAACAAGCGTTTCGGCGGCGTCTGCCTCGGCACCAAGATCGCTCCTATCTTCTACAACACCATGGAAGATGCCGGTGCACTGCCGATCGAACTGGACGTGTCGCAAATGGACATGGGCGACGTGATCGAACTGCGTCCGTTCGAAGGCAAAGCCCTGAAGAACGGCGCTGTCATTGCTGAATTCAAAGTCAAATCGGACGTGCTGTTTGACGAAGTACGCGCCGGTGGCCGTATTCCGCTGATCATCGGCCGTGGCCTGACCGCGAAAGCGCGTGAAGCACTGGGCCTGCCAGCTTCGACCCTGTTCCGTCTGCCACAAGACCCGACCGACAGCGGCCGCGGCTTCTCGCTGGCACAGAAAATGGTTGGCCGTGCTTGCGGTCTGCCAGAAGGCAAGGGTATCCGTCCGGGCACCTACTGCGAACCGAAGATGACCACCGTGGGCTCGCAAGATACCACCGGCCCGATGACCCGCGACGAGCTGAAAGATCTGGCTTGCCTGGGCTTCTCGGCTGACATGGTCATGCAATCGTTCTGCCACACTGCGGCCTATCCGAAAGTGGTGGACGTGAAGATGCACCGCGAACTGCCTACCTTTATCGAAAACCGTGGCGGCGTGGCGCTGCGTCCGGGCGACGGCGTGATCCACTCGTGGCTGAACCGTCTGCTGCTGCCGGACACCGTCGGTACCGGCGGCGACTCGCACACCCGTTTCCCTATCGGTATTTCGTTCCCGGCTGGTTCCGGTCTGGTAGCGTTTGCTGCGGCCACCGGCGTGATGCCGCTGGATATGCCTGAATCGGTGCTGGTACGCTTCAAAGGCGCGATGCAGCCGGGCGTCACCCTGCGCGATCTGGTCAATGCGATTCCGCTGTACGCGATCCGTCAGGGTCTGCTGACCGTGGACAAGAAGGGCAAGAAGAACATCTTCTCCGGCCGTATTCTGGAAATCGAAGGTCTGCCACAGCTGAAAGTGGAGCAGGCATTCGAACTGTCCGACGCGTCGGCCGAACGTTCGGCTGCCGGTTGCACCGTGCATCTGGATAAAGAGCCTATCATCGAGTACATGACCTCGAACATCACCCTGATGAAGTGGATGATCGCCACCGGCTATCAGGACAAGCGTACGCTGGAACGCCGTATTCAGGCCATGGAAGCCTGGCTGGCCAAGCCGGAACTGCTGTCGCCGGATGCCGACGCCGAATACGCTGCCGTGATCGAGATCGATCTGGCCGACATCCACGAGCCTATCGTGGCCTGCCCGAACGATCCGGACGACGTGAAAACGCTGGCCGACGTGGCTGGTGCCAAGATCGACGACGTTTTCGTGGGTTCGTGCATGACCAACATCGGTCACTTCCGCGCTGCGTCGAAAGTGCTGGAAGGTAAGTCGGATATCCCGGTCCGTCTGTGGATCGCGCCACCAACCAAGATGGATGCGCAAGTGCTGACGGCCGAAGGCCACTACGGCACGCTGGGCCGCACCGGCGCCCGTATGGAAATGCCGGGCTGCTCGCTGTGCATGGGTAACCAGGCACAGATCCGCAAGGGTGCGACCGTGATGTCGACCTCGACCCGTAACTTCCCTAACCGTCTGGGTCTGGAGACCAATGTGTATCTGGGTTCGGCCGAACTGGCTGCGGTGTGCTCGGCACTGGGCCGCATCCCGACCAAGGAAGAATACATGTCGCAGATCGGCGTGATCGACAAGAACGCCTCGCAGATCTATCGCTACATGAACTTCGATCAGATCGAAGAATTCCGTAGCGTGGCCGACACGGTCGCCATCAGCAAGTAATTGCCGGCATCTAGGACAGCCCCCCCGTGCTGTCCCGAACAGCCCGCCCGCTCTCCGAGCGTGCGGGCTGTTTTTATTTCTGCTGATTGCGGGCTTGAAACTACTGGACGCTCATGACGTGTAATATGTGGTGTATGCAATTAGCGCGAAGAGCAAACTTGGATATGCGAAAATCGCTGGGCGGCGCTTGCCGGGCTGCACTGGCGCTGGCCGCCTGCGCGCGGCACTTGTTGCTTTGTACGCTGCAACTACTGGCGCTGCTGGCCCTGCCGCCCCTGGCTGCGGCCAGCACCTGGCCGCAGGCGGAGATCCGCTTTATTCCGGCGCCCACCGGCGATGCCATACCGGATGGGGTGGTGACGGCGCTGGCGCAGGATGAACAGGGCTATATCTGGGCCGGTGGCCCCACCGGGCTGGCACGTTTCGACGGTTACCGCTTCCAGCGTTTCGGCTTGCGTAGTGATGGGGCCAGTGCCGAAAAGATGGGTTTCGTTACTGCCATCGTACCAGCGGGCACCAATCGGCTGTGGGCCGGACTGGTAACGGTCGGTCTGGCCGAAGTGGATACCGCGAGCGGCTATGCACGTTTTTACCAGCATGATCCGGCCCAGCCCGATACCCTCACGCAAGGCGTGGTGCGGGCGCTGGCACGTGATGCGCAGGGCGGCTTGTGGATTGCGACATCGGGCGGCGGGATCGACTATCTGGCGCCCCGTAGCCAGCAGTTCCGCCACTGGCGCGGCACAGCGGCGGGGCTGCCGAGCGACTGGATGTTCGCCCTGCTGGTGGATCAGCAGGGCAATGTCTGGGCGGGCGGGCGTCAGGGACTGGTGCGTAAAAGCGCTCAGAGTGAGCGCTTTGAAACCGTCAGCGCTACCCAGCAGCTGCTGGCGCAGGATACCGTCACCCTGTTGTATCAGGATCAGGCCGGGCTGGTCTGGGTGGGGACCCAGAATGGCCTTCTGCTGACGCTCGACCCCGTCCATGGCACGCTGCGCCAGCTTGGCCCGGATGGCAGCGAACCTGCCGGTCCGGTCAATGCCATGCTGGCGGCCGATGCCCATACCGTGTGGATAGGACGGGGCAACGGTATTGAAGTGCGCGAGCTGCGCAGCGGTGCATTGCAGCAGCGGCTGACGCACCGGCGTGATCAGCCGCATTCGCTGCCCGGCAATGATGTGCGGGGGCTAGTACGCGACGCTTCCGGTGTGCTGTTCGTGGGCGAGTTCGGTGGCGGTGTGCAGCGCTATGTACCGGCTCTGCCGGGTATTAGCGTGCTGATGCCGGATGCCAGTGACCCGCAGGCCGATATCAGTGTGCGCAGTGTGTTGCAATTGGCCAACGGCGAAGTCTGGCTGGGCCGCTCCGCAGGCGGTGTGAGCATACTCGATAGCAGCTTGCGTCCGAGCGGCCATCTGGCGCTGCCGCAGCGCCGTAGCGGCACGCAGACGGCGGCCAGTCCGGTCACGGCGCTGGCCCAGAGCAGCAGTGGCCAGGTCTGGCTGGGTGCCGACTATGCACTGTACCAGTTCGACGCGGCGCGGCGCCTGCTGCGCAGCTATGACACTGGGGGCGGCAAAGTGCGTCGCCTGCTGTTCGAGACGGATGGTAGCTTGCTGGTGGCCACTCAGGATGGCCTGTTGCGGCTCGCGGCGGGTAGTACCACGCTGCAGCCGCTGCAACTGACGCAAGGCGGTCCCTTGCGCGGCTATGTCGATGCTCTGGATCGGGCGCCGGATGGGCGTATCTGGGTGGGCGGCGTGGATGGCGTGTACTGGCGCGCGGCTGACGGCGGCGCACTGCACAAATTGCAGTCCTATCCGGACCCGCAGGCGGCCGGCTGGTCGGTCAAAGGCTTGCTGTATGCCGCTGGCGGCTACTGGTGCGAGACGGATAATGGCCTATACCGGATCGACCGCATCGAGGCCGAGCGCGCCCGCTATACGCTGGCCATTCCCGTCCGGGCAGGTAGCCGGCGCAGCATCGGTGCCAATCTGCTGGCCGATGCGCAGGGCAGAATCTGGTCGCATCGCGGGATCTATCAGCCTGCAAACGGTAAATTCTATGAATTTAGTGCGGCCGACGGGGTGGATTTCGGCACCGGCTGGTTCCGCTCCTACGCCGCGTTGCGCGATGGTCGCATGCTGTTTGGTGGCAGCGCCGGCCTGCTGCTACTCGATACCAGCCGCTATGTGGCGTGGGCCTACCAGCCGCCTGTGGTGCTGAGCCGGGTGCGCATTGCAGGGCAGCAGGTGGTGCCCGCGCAGCAGGGAGCACTACAGATAGGGGGAACACAGCGCTCCTTGCGGGTCGAGTTTGCCGCACTCGATTACAGTAATCCGGAAGGCTTGCGCTATCGCTACCAGTTGCAGGGTTATGATGAGGAGTGGCGCGAAACCGATGCGGCGCTGCGCGTGGCCAGCTATGACCAGCTGCCGCCCGGCGATTACACGCTGCAAGTACAGGGCAGTAACCGCAATGGCGAGTGGAGTCCGCGCCACGCAAGCCTGTCCGTTCAGGTCTTGCCCCTATGGTGGGAACGCTGGTGGGCGCGCAGTCTGCTGGGCTTGCTCATGATTGCGGCGGTACTGGGCTTGCTGCAATGGCGTACTGGCCAGTTACAGCGCCGCAAGCAGATGCTGGAACGCAGCGTCAGCGAGCGCACGGCTGAACTGTTGCAGATGTCGGCTGCACTGGAAGCCAAGAGCGTAGCACTGGAAGAGGCCAGCCGGACGGATCCTCTGACGGGCCTGCATAACCGCCGCTTCCTGACCGAGCATATCGATCGCGATGTGGCGCTGGCGCTGCGCCGTTACGACGCACAAGTACCGGATGATGATAGCGATCTGATTTTCTTCC
The DNA here is from genome assembly GCF_964031615.1 of Duganella fentianensis. GTDB lineage: Bacteria > Pseudomonadota > Gammaproteobacteria > Burkholderiales > Burkholderiaceae_D > Rugamonas > Rugamonas fentianensis_A. Next base: position 193,915 of record NZ_CAXIQN010000020.1, on the reverse strand, counting down.
TGATCGATATCGACCACTTCAAGTCCGTCAATGACCAGTACGGCCATGCCGCGGGCGATGCAGTGCTGCAGCAGATGCGTGCACGCCTGCTATCGATCTTCCGCGACAGCGACTATCTGATACGCTGGGGTGGCGAGGAGTTCCTCGTGGTAGCCCGTGCGACCCGGCGTAGCAGGGCCAGCGAGCTGGCCGAACGGGCCCGTGCGGCAGTGGCCGGCGAGAATTTTCAGCTGCCCGATGGCAGCACGCTGGCGCGCAGCTGTTCTATTGGCTATGCCTGTTTCCCGCTGTGCGCCAGTGCACCGCAAGCGCTAGGCTGGCCCGAGCTGATTGAAATTGCCGATGCCGCGCTCTACCACGTCAAACATCACGGACGTGATGGCTGGTGTGGTGTGAGTGGCGTGCAGGACATGACGGCCAGCCAGTTGGCGGCCATGGTGCGGCAGGAGTTCGGTGTATGGCAGGCCAGTCCCGAGGTGGTATGGCAAGCTTCCACGCGCCTGAACTGAGCCAGATCGCCCCCGGTTTCCTGTTTGACAAGTTATAATGTTTTATCAAAATAACATTTTTAACTTTTATGCAGCAAGTCGCGAAGCCGCAAGTGCAGCAATACCGGCTGGAATGGGTGCAGGCTTTGCGGGCTGTCGCCTGTCTGGGCGTCGTGTTCACCCATGCGCGCTATTTTCTGTTCGGTACGCCCGAATGGCCGGTGGCCGAGCACTGGCTGACGCTAGGCGCCGCCGGAGTCGATCTATTTTTTGTTATCAGCGGCTTCATCATGGCTTACACCACGGCGGGGCAGGGGCGGGCCGAGGTAGGCAGTTTCCTGCGCCGGCGTCTGCTGCGCGTATGGCCGCCGCTGGCCGTGATGGTGCTGGTGTGGGCGTTCACGATGAATGGCGGGCTGGCGGCGCTGAAGGCGGCCGGCAGCAATGGCCTGCTCAGAACTTTGCTGTTGGTGCCCGCCAATAGCCATGTGCCGCCCTATTTCGAGATGTTCCTGCCGGTGGCGTGGACCCTGGTGTTCGAGGTGTATTTCTACGCCGTGTTTGCCGTCTCCATGTGCTTCCAGCGCTGGCGCTGGCTGGTGCTGCATGCGCTGATCGTCGGCGGCGTGCTGCTCGATCCTGCCGCATGGCTGGGCTGGAGCATGAGCCCGCAGCATGATGCCGGCCTGCGCCCCGCCATGCTGAACGTGGCCAGTAATCCGCTGGTGCTGGAATTCCTGTTCGGGGTGTGGGCCGCATGGCTGTACCGTAGCCCGTGGTGCCTGACCTCCCGGCGGCTGTGCTGGCATCTGCTGTTATTGGTGGTGGCCGCCGGCAGCTGGTACAGTCTGGCGCGCTACTGGAGCTTCCACGGACCGCTGGGCTGGGGACTGTATGCGGGCGCGCTGGTGCTGACCTTGGCGCTGGTCAGCAAAACCCTGCAGCTACGTGTGCCGCCTGTGCTGCTGTGGCTGGGCAGCATTTCTTATTCGCTCTACCTGACCCATACCTGCACCCAGCAGCTATTGATACGCTATGTCGAGGCGCAGGGCTGGAGCGCGCATAGCTGGGATTTTGTCTGGTGCTCGACGGCGATCTGCCTGATTGTCGCGTACGGCTTTTATGAACTGGTGGAGCAGCGGCTGGTGCAGGGTTTGCGCCATCTACCGGCGCGATTTGCTGGCGTAGCAGGCCGCACCAGTGATAATTTGATCTAGGTCAAGGAAAACGAGCTTTACTACAGGCAATGTTGTTGTTAGACCTAGACGCAGCCTTCCACTGCGCCGGCCCTCTCAGACAAGGCCCTATCATGCAGCTTAAATTCCTCGGTGCCACCGGCACCGTGACCGGTTCCAAGTATCTGCTCAGCACGGGCAGCGCCACCATCCTGATCGACTGCGGTCTGTTTCAGGGCTACAAGCAGCTACGACTACGCAACTGGGAAGAATTTCCTGTCGCGCCATATGCCATCGATGCCGTGGTGCTGACCCACGCCCACCTCGATCACAGCGGCTATCTGCCGATACTGGTGCGCGACGGCTTCCGTGGCAAGATCTACTGCAGCGAAGCCACCTTCGACCTGTGCAAGATATTGCTGCCCGATAGCGGCCGCCTGCTGGAAGAGGAGGCTAACCACGCCAATCGTCACAGCTATTCGCGCCATGCGCCAGCCTTGCCACTCTACACGGAAGAAGATGCGCTGCGCGCGCTAGACTTCTTCCAGCCTATCCCGTTCGGCCAGCCACGGCAGGTGGCGGCCGGTCTGACGGCGCAACTGGCGCTGGGAGGGCACATACTGGGCGCCGCCATCGTCACGCTCAACGACGGCCAGCGCACGCTGACCTTCTCCGGTGATCTGGGCCGGCTGCACGATGCCATCATGGTGGAGCCGTCGCTGGTTGCGCAGACCGACTATCTGGTGCTGGAATCGACCTACGGCAACCGCACGCACGATCCGGCCGATCCCGCCGTCGTGCTGGGGCAGGTCATCCGCGAAACGGCGGCACGCGGCGGCGTGACCGTGATTCCCTCGTTTGCCGTGGGCCGGGCCCAGTCGCTGCTGTACGAAATCTACCGTCTCAAGCAGCGCGGCGAAATACCGGCGCTGCTGCCGGTCTATCTGAATAGTCCGATGGCACTCGATACTACGGCACTGTATCAGAAGCACCGCAAGCTGCACCGGCTTAGCCAGCAGGAGTGTCAGGCCATGTGCCACGCTGCCAGAATCGTCAACAGCGTGGAAGAATCGGTGGCACTGAACCAGCAGCAGATGCCGATGGTGATCATCGCTGCCAGCGGCATGGCCACCGGCGGCCGCGTGCTGCACCACCTCAAGGCGTTTGCACCGGATAGCCGTAACACCATCCTGTTTGCCGGTTTTCAGGCCGGCGGTACGCGCGGGCGTGCCATGCTCGATGGCATAGACGCCATCAAGATTCACGGCGAATATGTGCCGCTGCGGGCGCAGGTGCGGCAGATCGATAATCTGTCGGCCCACGCCGATGGCAATGAAATTCTCAGCTGGCTAGGCCACTTCAAGCAGCCGCCCAGGCAGGTGTTCATCACCCATGGCGAGCCGGATGCGGCCGATGGCCTGCGTCGCCGCATCGAAGAAACCCTGCACTGGCCTTGCCGCGTGCCCGAATACAAGGAACAGGTGGAACTGCTATGAACGTCAATCCCGAAGCACTGGTGCTGCGCCGTCTCGGCATCGACACCTATCAGGAACTGGTGGCCTACCTGCGCAGCGATTCGCCGATCTGCCGCTCGGAAGGCTTTGAAGCGCAATCGCGCATACAGATCTGCTGCGGCGAGCGGCATATCATCGCCACGCTGAACGTGGTGCACGAATCACTGATCGGGCGCCATCAGCTAGGCCTGTCGGAAGCAGCGTGGCATGCGCTGGGCGGCGCCGATGGCGAACCAGTGAAGGTCAAGCACGCACCGCCGCTGCAATCTTTCTCGGCGGTGCGCGGCAAGATCTATGGCCGTCCGTTCAATAGCGATGCAGTAGAGGCCATCGTGCGCGATATCGCTGGCGGCCATTATTCGGATATCGAAATGGCCGCGCTGATTACGGCCTGCTCCGGCAATCGCATGGATGTGGCCGAGACCATCGCGCTGACCCGCTCCATGGTGGGCGTGGGCCAGCGCCTGCACTGGGAACGCGACATCGTGGTGGACAAGCACTGCGTGGGCGGCTTGCCCGGTAACCGCACCACCTTGATCGTGGTACCTATCGTCGCTGCCTGCGGGCTGACGATACCGAAAACTTCGTCGCGTGCGATTACGTCGCCGGCCGGCTCGGCCGATACCATGGAGACGCTGGCGCCCGTGGGGCTGGATCTGCCTGCCATGCGCCGCGTGATCGATCAGGAGGGCGGTTGCATCGTCTGGGGTGGCGCGGTGTCGCTGAGCCCGGCCGACGACATGCTGATCCGGGTCGAACGTCCTTTAGGGCTCGATAGCGACGGCCTGCTGGTGGCCTCGGTGCTGTCGAAGAAGATTGCCGCTGGCTCGACCCATGTAGTGATCGATATTCCCGTCGGCCGCACGGCCAAAGTCCGTTCTCCTGCGGCCGCTGCCGCGCTGGCAGGGCGGCTGATCGAAGTCGGCAAGGCACTGGGACTGGCCATCGACGTGGTGCAGAGCGATGGTTCGCAGCCGGTAGGGCGCGGCATCGGCCCGGCGCTGGAAGCGTGGGATGTGCTGGCCGTGCTGCGCAATGAAGCGGCGGCACCGGACGATCTGCGCCAGCGTGCGGTGACGCTGGCGGGCCGTCTGCTGGAGCTGGGCGGCAAAGCCTTGCCGGGGCAGGGCGAGGCGCTGGCCTGCGAGGTACTGGCCAGCGGCGCCGCTTGGCACAAGATGCAGGCCCTGTGCGCGGCGCAGGGCGGCATGCGCGAACCGGCGCGGGCCGCGCATACCCATGTGATCACGGCCCAGCATGCGGGCAAGGTGGTGGCGGTGGACAACCGCCGGCTGGCGCGGCTGGCCAAGCTGGCCGGTGCGCCCAAGGCCAGTGCGGCCGGTCTATACCTGCAGGTAGCGCTGGGCAGCACGGTGGAAGTTGGCCAGCCGCTCTACACGCTGCACGCCGAATCGCCCGGTGAACTGGCCTATGCATTGAGCTACGCGCAGGCGCAGGAAGATCTCTACACCATCGAGGAACATCTATGAAACCCTTGTTACTGGCTTTGCCGGGCGCCGAAGCGCTGGCGGCCTCGCTGGCTCGCAGCATGGATTGCGAGCCGGGTGCACTGACCCTGCACCGTTTTCCGGACGGCGAGAACTGCCCGCAGATATTACCGGAACCGCGCGCACGCGATGTGGTGCTGGTGGCAGCGCTCGATCATCCGGACGATAAGCTGCTGCCGCTGTATCTGTCGGCCTGCGTGGCACGCGAACTGGGCGCGCGCCGCATCGTGCTGGTGCTGCCCTATCTGCCGTATATGCGGCAGGATGCCGTGTTCCAGCCGGGGCAGGGCATTACGGCGCGCCATTTCGCCCGCCTGCTGTCATCCTGCTGCGATGCGCTGGTGACGGTCGATCCCCATCTGCACCGCATCCTCAGTCTGGATGAAGTGTATAGCGTGGCGAGCGAGGTGGTGCCGGCGGCACCGGCCATCGCCCAGTGGATACGCCAGAACGTGGCGCAGCCGGTAGTGGTGGGGCCCGATAGCGAAAGCGCCCAGTGGGCGGCCCATGTGGCAGGGCTGGCCGGCTGCCCCTACACGGTACTGAGCAAGGTACGCAGCGGCGACCGCGAGGTGGCGGTGTCGCTGCCACCGGCGCAGATACTGGCAGGGCGCACGCCGGTGCTGGTGGACGATATCGTGTCCACCGCGCGCACCATGGTGGCGGCGGCAGGGCAGTTGCAGCAGGTGGGGGCGGCGGCGCCGGTCTGCATCGCCGTGCATGCGCTGTTTGCCGGTGATGCTTTGAGTGTGCTGGAGCAGGCGGGAGTGGCCGCTGTGGTCAGCTGTAACACGGTGCCGCACATGAGTAACGCGATCGATCTGATGCCGGCGCTGGCAGTGGCGGCGCTACGCATGCTGGCACGCTAGCGGCGCTTGAACAGGGCGCGGTGCGTGCTGACGTGCAGCACCGTGCTGGCAGGCAAGGCAAGCGCAGCGATGCCCTTGCCATGCCTGAAACAAAACTGGCCCGCCAGCTGGCGGGCCAGCGCCGACATTACATTTCTGCCAGCAACTGGTTCGATGGGCTGAACAGACGCACTTTCATGACCTGCAGTTTGACACGGCGTGCGCTAGGATCGGCATCCTGCGCGAAGCAATACACTTCCATGCGCAGATTGGCGTATTTCGAGAGATAGCCTTCGATTTCGCGTGCCTTGGTTTCATCGGTCACAGGCAGGGCGCTGAAGTCGGTGGCGTTGGTCTGCCCTAGCGTGTAGCGGCTGTTGTCGTTAAAGTAGGTGTAGCGGTCGTTACTGGTCATCTCCTTGATGGTGAAGCTCTTCTTGTCGAAGTTGTAGCGCTCCAGCAGATTGCTGGCGGACTGCTCCAGCATGATGTAAGGCGAGGCCTTGGCGCGCGCGATTTCCTGATCGATACGTGGGGTCAGCGCTTTGATGATGTCTTTGCGCTGGAAGCTGTCATTGCTGCGTGCATATTCTGCCGAGTAGACTTCGGCGATGTCTTCATACGGTACGGGCAGATTGAGCATGCCGAAATACAGGAACATCACCTGATGCCCGCTATCGAGCTTGCGATAGGACGTCAGCGGCGTGGCTTTGTCGCCTTGCGGCAGGGTGTTGTTGACGGCTTTGGCGACCGCTTTCGGATTATTCAGGTCGGCTAGGCTAGGGGCAGACGCTGCCGGTGCCGAGGCGGCGGTGTCAGCCGACTTGTTGCAGGCAGCCAGGCTGAGCAGCAGGCTGGCCTGGGCCAGTACCAGTGCGGAGTTGCGGATAGAGCGGATCATAGGTTTCCTTTTCTAGTCTAGGTAAAATTTAAATATGCTTCGATTGCAGAAGTTGAACCCCGCGCCACGCAAGGTAGAGCGATGCCGCGCAAGCGATATAGCTGCCATAGCCGATCGAGAGGGCCGCCATTACCTGATTCATCATGGCGCCGGCCAGATCACCCATCTGGCTGCCGCCGAAGCTGCGCATGCTCTCGGTGGCGGCATTGGCCATGCTGTGGATCTTGGCGTATACGCCGAGGCCGGTCAGCGCCATAAAGCCTAGCGGTGCGAAGAGACCGAAGCGTGCCCATTTCTGCTGCATGAACAGGTGCGCCAGCGGCGCCAGCATGGCGATCACGCACAGCAGACCGTACAGACCGCTGCTGCCGCCCGACTGTCCCAGGCTATCGAGGCTGGTGCCGGCATTGGCCAGACGCAGCACGTCAAACATGGTCAGGTGTTGCGAGATGGCGGAAGTGATTTTGATCGTCAAGGCTGGCAGCCAGATCCAGGAGATAGCCACCACGCCCATGGCTGCCAGCAGCGGTTTGCCGGCACGCTCGACTTGCTGCATCAGTTTGGGCAGATAGGTGTCTTTCAGGGCATTGAGTTCGGCGATCTGCTGTGGCGTAATCAGCGGTACGTTGGCCGGCATCACACTGGCAACCTGTCCATCGGCAGCCAGCACCACATCGACTGCACCGTTGACTTGCGGTGCGGTGCTGCCGCGCCAATGCTGTTCCAGCGTGAAACTGATCTGGCGACCTTCGACCGAAAGCAGGCCGGCGCCGGCATTGGTGTCGCGCAGGATGGTTCCGCGCAGGCTCGATGGCGCAGCAGCTGGAGCCGGAGCCGGAGCGGGAGCCGGCGCCGGCGCTGGTTCTGCTGCAGTGCTGGCGGCAGCCGGTGTTACGGGTTTGCCGCATTCTTCGCAGAAGCGGGACTCCGGGGCGACGCTGGCGCCACAGCCACCACAAAATGGTGCAACTTTAGACATAGATAGACTCCCTGCTGAATGTATGAATCGTTGAAATGAATTGATGAAAAGCGCTTATTGCACTCGGGTAGAAATGGCTGCTGCAGCAAGCTTGCTGGTGCGCGGCACGCCAGCTTCGGCAATTTGCAGCGAGCCTTCGTTGCTGCTCACCTGTTTGCCGTTCAGGATGATCTGGGTGCGCAGTTTGTAGACGCCTTCGGGCGAACCCTGGGGCAGACGTAAGGTGAAACTGTTATCGAATTCGCCGCTGCCGGCGTTGATATTGACCACCTTTTCACCGCGTTTAAACTCTTCGCCGTTGGGGGCGTAGGCAATTAACACTTCTTTGATTTCGCGCACCGGTTCGTTGGTTCCGGAAACCGCACGGATGGTCGATTGAACCTTGATGGCATCGCCGACTTTGGCCATGCCTTGTGGCGATACCGTGGTGCTATAGGCCAGCAGCTTGGCATTCGGTGGCAGCGCGTTGCGGTTGGCGGTACGGTATTTCTGTTCCACCTCCGCGGCGCTACTGGTCTGGCGGGTGGCGATTTCGACCACCGCGCAAGCGGCCAGACCTGCGATGGCGCCGCGCATGGCGCCTGTTTTACCGCCTAGAATGCCACCTACCAGAGCGCCGCCGGCCGTCATGGCGCCGCACTGAATTACGGCACTGGTATTGTTCGCACCCGGGGTGGACCCGTTGGGAGTAGCACAGCCAGCGATCGCAGCGATCAGGCAGGCGCCCGCAGCAAATTTGAGTGTGTTCATAGTTCGCCCTGTTTCTGTTGGGATTAATCGATGGTGGTGCCGGATTTCAGCACTTCGCGCTGGAGATTTTTGGCCTTGGACAGAGCGGCTTTGGCTGCACCGTTGTGCGGGTCGAGATCAAGTGCGTTCTCGGCGGTAGCAATCGCCTTGTCGTACTGACGCTGGGCGATATAGCCTTCCGCTTTTTCCACCATGCTGGCGACCTTCCCATCCAGCCCATACTGTGGTGCTGGTGCCGGGGCAGCGACAGGCGGACGTGGCACAGCCGGGTTGCTGCTGGTTTTGCTGGTGCTTGCTTCGGCAGCAACTGCCGGCTTGGCTGCTGGGGCGGGTTTGGCTGGCGCCGCTTCCGCTGCAACGGGAGCCGGTGCGGCCGGGGCCGCGGTGACGGGGACCGCCGGGGCGGGCGCCGACGCGGGCATGGCCGTTGTCTGCTCGGGTGCTTTGGGCGCCTCGGGAACGGCTGGTGCCGCTGCAACCGGGGCGGGGGCGACCGGTGCTGGTGCGGCGGCGCCGGCAGTATCTGCCGTTGCGGCCGGCGCTTGCTTGCCGGCTTTGCTGCCTAGCCACAGATAGCTTCCTGCACCAGCCAATGCGACCAAACCGACCACGCCGGCAATAATCGCCAGGCGCTGCGATTTCTTGGGCGCCTTAGGCGCAGTGCCCTTAGCCTCGGGCTGTTCAGTCGTGGCGGTCTGCTGCGCGGTTTTGCCTGTTTCCTCCTTGGCTGGTGCGGTCGCCGGCACTACTACTTCCGGCGTGACCGGTGGCGGCGCAATAGCTGCGGGCGCTTCCTGCTCAGGCTCAGGCGCGGAGGCCGGCGCAGCGATCGCCTGTGCGTCCTCCCCCACCGTGGTTGCGGCCGGAGGGATTGCCTCCGTTGCGACAGCGGCGGCAGTAGTGGCGGGAACAACTTCTACTGCCGGCGTGATAGTGTCCACCGGGGCGCCAGCAGGGTATGCGGCAGGCGCGGTAACTTCTGGTTGCTGCGCTGCCGGGGCGGCTGGTGCTGCCATTTCATCTGCTGGCGCTAGCGCCGGCACGGCCGAGCTCTGTGCTAGGGCTGGCTCGGTCGCATCCGTGTCCGCAATAGTTTGCGCATCGGCTGCCGCTGCCGCTGCTGCTGCAACTGCGGCGACTGCCGGCGCGGCGATCACTTCAGCGACTGCCACAGAATCGGCTTGCAAGGAAGCTAAGGCTGCGACAGGTGCCGCTATCACGTCGGCGACTATTTGATCTGGCGCAGGAGCGGGCTGGACACTGGTCGTGCTTCTATCCGCCGTGTCCGGTGCGCTGGCGGGAGGGGGAGCCGGCTTGCCGCAAGAGCGGCAGAACTTGGCACCGGGCGCCAAGGCGTTGCCGCATTCGCACAGCGATACGGGGGGCTGATCCTTGAGTGCGGTTCCACAAGTCTTGCAGAACTTTGCGGCACTGGCGTTAGCTGTATTGCACTTATTGCAGACTGTCATTCTGTTTCCCGGAAATAAGAATTTGTATAAAATGCAGCTAGATCTTACAATTAATGTTGCAAAACTACAATTCTAGTGTTGTATTATTAGTATCTAGTTTTTGCAATTTTCTTTACCAACTGGCGGTTTTATGCCCTGCCTTACCGCTTATATCCACGCTTATTCCATTCCGGTTCAATTTTTTTTTCGTCCTTTATGCAAAATTTGCCGCGCACCGAAGTTAAAAATTTATTGAACCGGATCGCCCAGCAAGACGATCAAGCGGCAAGAAGGTTGTATGGCTATTACCAGCCCCAGCTGTTTGGATATATCCGTTTCCGTGTGTGGAATGACATGGCGGCCGAGGAAATTACGCTCGATACGCTCTTTATCGCGTTTGATAAATCCGCCGCGTATAACGGCTTGTCCGAGTTTTCCACCTGGCTGTGCGGGATTGCGAACAAGCGCATCCTGCAATGGCGTCATAGTCAGGCGCTAGCGCCGCAGACGGTGGAACTCGACGACGAGGAGCTGGACGATGCGCGCGGGGGCGAATGGGATGTGCTGGCCCGGTTCGAACATGATGAAGCGTTACAGGGAATTCTGCTGTGTATGGATAAATTGCCGGATGGGCAGCGCGAAGCACTTTACTGGACTGCCATTGAAGAACTAAGTCTGGCGGAAACCAGCCAGCGCATGGAAGTGGCGGAAGGCACACTCAAGTCGCGTCTGTTCCATGCCCGCCAGCGTATCCGCAATTGTCTGGCACGTGCTTTCGGTGCCGAATATCCGGGAGTGCAACATGGCTGATTTGCATCGTGCGCAGCAGTTGCGGCTGTTATTGCCTTTTTATTTGAATAACACCCTGTCACAGGCGCAGCGCGAGGAAATCGAAGCATGGCTGGCGCAGGATGGCGCAGCGCGTCAGGAGCTGCAGTTTATGCGCCTGCTGCGGCAAGCAGCAGGGCAGCACAGTGCGGCGCGCGCGCCGCTGCAGGGCTATGACAGGCTGGCCGCCCGACTGGCTGAACGCCGGCCACCGGCAGCGCCATGGTGGCAGCGCCTACTGTCGCTGCAATGGGCTCCGCTGGCGACGTTGACGCTGCTACTGGTGTCGGTGCAGATAGGCTGGAATGTCTGGCGCGTCAAGGAAGAAAGTGCCACGCTGCTGTATCGCGGCGTGACGCAGGCCGGGCATGCTGCGGATCTCAAGCTGGTGCTGCGCGCCGATGCCCGCGTGGGCGATCTGGTCGAACTGCTGGCTGAAAATCACAGTCATATCGTGTGGGGGCCATCGAGTGCCGGTGAGCTATGGATCGCGCTCGACCAGCTGGCCGAACTGCCAGCGACGCGATCGCGTCTGTTGCAATCGTCACTGGTGGTCGATGTTTTGCCGGTGGAGAAGCGATGAAGCGCTGCGCGACGCTGGTTCTCTGGCTGTGGTGCTGCGCTCTGGCTCAGGCGCAAGCAGCGCCGGCCGTGGCGCCGGATAAGCTGGCGCTGGTGATCGGTAATGGCAGTTATAGCGGTGGCCTGCTGCCCAACACCCGTGCCGATGCAGATCTGGTAGCAACTGCGCTGCGGCGCGCCGGTTTCAAGGTGACGCTGGCCAAAGATCTGGCGCGTACTGCCATGTACGACAAGGTGAACCAGTTTGTCACCAGTCTGACGCCCGGCGCTACCGCGCTGGTCTACTATGCCGGCCACGGGATGCAGATCGACGGTGTCAATTATCTGGTTCCGGTCGATATGGTGCCCACCAGCGCTGCCGGGGTGGGCATGCGGGCCTTCCCGCTGACGGCGCTGAGCGAGCGTCTGGCGCTGGGCGCGTCGGCTGTCAATCTGATCGTGCTCGATGCCTGTCGCAATAATCCCTTCCAGCCAGTGCCGGCTGTGCGCATGCGCGCCTATGCCGATCTGGGTCTGCGCACCACGCGCGCACCGCGCGGCACGCTGATCGCCTATTCGACCGCGCCCGGACAGCTGGCCGAAGATGGTAGCGGGCGCGCGCACAGTATCTATTCGGAGACGCTGGCCGCTCTGATCGACCAGCCCGGTTTGCCGGTGGACCAGCTCTTTCGTACTCTGGCCGATCAGGTCAGGCAGAGGACCCGGGAAGACCAGCAGCCATGGTTCGAATCATCGCTGGTGGGGCAGGTGTATTTTCGTCCGCCGGCTGGCTGGCAGTATAGCGCGGCAGCGGCGCCGCTTGCCGCGGCAGCACCCAGTGCAAGTCCGCGCTATCGCTCCGGCCCGGGGTCTATCGGTAGCGAAGGTCAGGCAGCCTGGTATCGCCATCTCGATGAGCGCGGCTGGACCGAGCTGGACAACGATCTGCAGCAGCGTGCAGCGCGGGTCGATGCGGGCGAACTGGCTACGCTGAAGCGGCGCGCCGCGCAGGGCAATGTGGTGGCGCAGACCACGCTGGGCTTGAACGAACTGGCCTGCCCCGGCGCTCAGACGCGCAGCTGTGCGCGGCGGGCACTGGCGTGGTTCCGTCAGGCGGCCGAGCTAGGCTTTCCGGTGGCGCAGACCGAACTGGGCGAGGCCTACTATCAGGGCCGTCTGCTGCCGCGCGACCTGAAAGCGGCACGGCACTGGCTGGAAACGGCGGCGCAGGCCAGCTATCCGCGCGCCCGCATCGACCTTGCGCAGCTGACTCTGGAGCAGGACGGTTCGCCGGCAGCAGCGCGCGAGCTGATCGAGACTCTGCTCAAGAGTAGCCGCTCGATGCTGGTGCCACTGGCGCAGCCCGGCCAGACGGAGCGGCCGAAGTAAGGTTCAGATAAGCAGGAGGACCGCAGCGACACTCGCCGCTGCCGGGGTAGGACATGGTGTAGGGATGGCCCGGACGGTGTGCTGGCCTGAAGAATAACGCAACCTTGGTGTGAAAATGGAAGAAACCTGTACGCCCGCGCTGGCGGGCCAGCATTGTCGGGTCTGCAATACCGAATACCAGCCTGACGCGCAGTTCTGCGATAACTGCGGGGCTGCCGTGGTGCGCGCCGAGCCGCCACCGGCGCCGCCTGCTGGCGCTCCCAGCGCCAGTGTGGCGGCGCCGGCGGCCGGTGCCGAGGCGCTGGAAATGGTGCGCACGCTGGTGCGCGACAAGACCCGCTTCGAGCCGGACGATCTGCAACAGCTGCATGGTGAAGACCTGCAGCAGCCCATGACGCTGAGCGCGCACTACACACTGAGGACGCATCTGGCGGAGCATGCCATCAATGGCGCGACGTTTTCCGCCCATGCCAGCGATCACCGTTGCGATTCACGTTTCGAGGTGGTCGATGCCGCCAATGACGATAGCGACGACAGGCTCAAGGTGGCCCATGCCAAACTGGCCCAGCATCTTGCACGTGCCGACGCTGAATACAACAGTGTGAGCGAGGGGCGGTATCTGGGCTATGCGCGCCGCCACTGGCATCTCGAAGGCTGCACGCCGTGCTGTGGCTCCGGGAAGGTCAGCTGCTATACCTGCCATGGTAGCAGGCAGGAGACCTGCGACCAGTGCAGCGGCCGGCGCACGGTCAGTTGCACCGGTATAGGCTGCTATGGCGGTCAGGTCAATTGTACGACCTGCTACGGCACCGGAAGTGTCCGTTCATCCGAGACCTATACGGAGCCGGTTAGCGTTGCCACCACGGTGTATCGGGATGGCCAGTCCTACACCAGTTATCACACCGAGTACCAGAGCAGGAGCCGCGATGTGTCGCGCCCTTGTTCCGGCTGCAGCTACGGCAAGGTGCAGTGCCGGGTCTGCTGGGGAAGCGGGATCGTCAATTGCGTCCGCTGCGGTGCGTCCGGCTCCATCACCTGCCGTACCTGTACAGGTGCGGGCAAGCTGACCTGCAATCCCTGCGCTGGCTCGGGCAAAGTGGGTAAGACGGCATGGATCGAGGTCCATGCCGCGATAGAATATGCGTTGACGCTGCCCGATCAGGCCGGTGACGATGTACGCCGGATTACCGCGGCGGCCGGACTGCACGGCACGGCCGTCATGGCCGATCAGCTCAGGCTGGCGCAGGTGGTGACGCAGCCGCACCGGGTGGGCGAGTTCCGTGCCGACTACCAGCTGCTGCTGCGTATCGTGCGGCTTGCAGTCGAGTGTAGCGAAAAGGAATATGACCTGGTTGCCTACGGTAAGCCGCTGGCGTGGCTGACGCTCGACGACATCGTCGAAGACCTGCTGCGCAAGGACTTGCAGGCACTGTCGCAGGCGCTGGCGCAGGTGGCCGATGACGGCCTGCTGGCCGCCGATGTCGATGCGCTGCTCAAGCCACTGCATGCGGTGGCGGCGTCCGAATTGAATGCCGACGTGATTGAATCCGTCCTCGATGGCAACACCGAACAGTCGCATGGCCATGTGGTGTCGCTCGACTATGCACAGACGGTGCGCACGGCAGTACTTGGCGCGCTGCGCCATATCTATACCCGTCAGGCCAAACGCAGCTGGTGGCATGGCACGCTGGCCGTGTGCGGCGCGACACTGGCGGTCTGGTTGTTCTCGCAACTGGGCTACGCCATACTGGCCGGGCTGGCGGCGACGGCCGCCAGCATCGTCTGGTTCCGTCACCGCATGCGCCGGCTGCTAGCCGACGCGCTGGGCGGCAGCAATCAAGCCGAGCGGGCAATTGCGCTGGCGACCCGCAGCAAACGCCAGCGGCTGGCGTATTTCCTGATTCTTGCGCCGGCCTTGCTGGCGCTGGTGCTGCTCGCTAGCATGCTGCCGTCCCGTGGCTGGATGGCGGGTGCTGCCGCGCCGGCTCAGGGCAGGCCGCAGGCAGGACTGGCCCTCAGCCCGGCCCAGCGTGCCGATGTCGATGCGGTGCTGAAGCGCCATACTGCCGGCGACTTTGGCTATGCACGCCAGCGTCTGGAAGCTCTGGCTCAGGCGGGTAACCCTGCCGCCTACGGACCGTATGGCTGGATGCTGCTACTGGCCGAAGGCCTCAGCCCGCAACACGTACAGAGTGATGGCGGCGCCGTTGCGCGCGAGCGTCAGGCGCGGCGCTGGATCGATCTGGGACTGGCGCAGGATGACAGCTGGGCCCACGCTGCGCAGGGCGTGAGCCTGCTCGTTGCAGGCCGCAGTTCGGCTGAGCGGAGCAAAGGGCAGGCCATGCTGGAGCAGGCGGCCGGGCGCGGCAATGGCGCAGCCATGCATTTCCTCGGCAATGCCTATCTGCAGGGCCACTACTTGAGCCGCGATCTTGCGGCAGCGCGCAAGTGGTACGAGCAGGCAGCGGCACTGAACCAGCCGGCAGACCTGTATAACCTCGGTCAGATAGAATGGCATGGCGCTGCCAGCAGCCGGCCCGACCGTGCCAAGGCTTTGCTGCTGTGGCGCCGGGCTGCCGCCATGGGCGAACCCAATGCCATTGCAGCACTCCAGCGCGGCCAGCCTTAACTGGCGGTTCTGCCTGCGCTACAAGTCTGGCGGGTAGCGGCAGCGGGCGTTGACGCGGCCCGCTGCGGGCACAGCTGAAACGGGCCGCTCAGAGCGGCAGGCGGACGGCGAATTCGGTGCCTACCCCGGCTTCGCTGTCGACCGTGATGCGGCCGTGGTGCTTGTCGACGATCTTGCGCACGATGTCCAGTCCCAGTCCGCTGCCTTCGCCGGCCGGCTTGGTGGTGAAGAAGGCGTCGAAGATGCGGTCGCGGATTTCCGGCGCGATGCCGCAACCGGTGTCGCGGATCGCCACCACCGCTTCGCCGCCTTCGCGCCGGATGCTGATGGTGAGTACCCCCTGATTCTGCATGGCCTGGATGGCGTTGTAGATCAGATTGGTCCAGACCTGGTTCAGTTCGTCCGGCAGGCAGCGTAGCGGCGCGATCGTCTGGTAGTTGCGCACCACTTCGATGCCTTGCTTGGTCTGGTTCTGGTAGATTGTCAGCACCGTATCGAGGCTCTGGCGCAGATCGACTTCGCGCAGCTCGCCCGAACTGTCGACCCGCGAATACGACTTCAGCGCAAACACGATCTTGGCCACCCGTTCCACTGCCGTGTTGATGTTATTGGCGCTACTGACGATGGAGGCCATGCTGGCGGCCGTATCGAGGATGAAACCGGCATGGGTATGCCGCAATAGCGTCAGATAGCTGGCCGCATCGGCATAGGCGCGCAGTTCCACCAGCAGCGCCGCTTTGCGCCGCGCATCGTCCACGCCGGCCTGTTCGAGTAGCTCGGTGACATTGCGCGTGAGTGCCCGTTCTTCGCGCGTATTCAGCAGCTCGTCCTGCTGGCGCGTGTGCTGCAGCATATCGATAAACAGCTGCTGTTCGGGCAGATCGAGCAGCTGGAACAGGCGGGGTAGATTGCTCAGGGTCTGCTCCAGCGCTTCGGCGATATTGTTGCCGCTGGCCTTGATGGCACCGATCGGGGTATTGATCTCGTGCGCCACATTGGCCACCAGCTGGCCCAGCGAGGCCATCTTTTCCTGCTGGATGATCATGGCTTGCGCCTTGCGCAGCGCCGCCAGCGTGTCCGAATTGGCCAGTGCAATCGCACCGTAGGCACACAGGGTACGGAAGATGGCCACATCGCGCTCGCCGTAGGCATGGGCGCGTGGCGTGTGGATAGACATCACGCCCAGCACCCGTTCGCCCGCCATCAGGGGCGCGTAGATGGCGCTGCTGCCGGCCTGCGCATCCAGCACTTCCTGCTGCTCGGCGATGCACAGTGCCGCAGCCGGCTCGATGTCCAGCAGTTCGCTCTGGCTGTCGACCCGCTGGTCGTTATCGATGCCCAGCACCAGACTCAGTTTGCTGCCGCCCTGACGCAGCCGGTAGATGCGGTAGCTGTGGGTATCGAGCAGGGCACGCACGTGGCGGTCGAGCGAGGACAGCACGGCGGCCTGCTCCAGATTGCCCGTAATCTCGCGTCCGATCGCGCCCAGCTGCTCCAGCGTGGCGTTGGCCTGTTCCAGCGTGGCGGCACGCTGGGCTTCGGCTTCGTGCTGGGCCTGCAGTGCGGCGGCGTTATCGAGTGCGATGGTCAGATACGAGCACAGGGTACGGAAGATCGATTGTTCCCGTTCGCCATAGGCATTCGCTTCCATGGTCTGCACCGACATCACGCCCAGCAGGCGTTCCCCCACGATCAGGGGCGAATACAGATTGCTCAGGTTGGGGCAGTTCCCGGCCAGATAGCGCGGTTCGCCGGGACGCATGTGGCGTACCACCTCCAGCCGCGTACGGGCGCAGCGCGAAGACATGGCCAGCGGATCATCCAGTGCCAGCGAGAAGGGGGCCAGTGCGGCGCCGTTCTCCATGCCGAACACCAAGTCGAGCTTTTGCGTGTTGCTGTTCATTAGCAGCACAAAGAAGGTATTGGTCTTGAGTAGCTGGTGCACATTCAATGCCAGCGAATGGAACACGGCCTGCATATCCAGACAGGCGGTGAATTCGCGGCCGATACGGCCTATCACTTCCAGATCGCTGGCCCGGGCTGCCGTCAGCTGCAGCAGCTTCTGGGTCTCGCCGAACAGGCGGGCGTTTTCCAGCGCCGTGCTGAGGATGTTGGTGATGGTCTTGAGCAGGGCCACATCGGCCTCGCTGAAGGCAAACTCCAGATCGAGGTGCTGCAGCGTGACCACGCCGGTGACTTCGTCGCCGCTGATCATGGGGATGAAGGCGGCACTCTTGGCCGTTTCGCCGCGTAGTACCGGGTTGCCGTAGGCGATGCTCTGGGCCGCCAGATCTTCGTTGAACAGCAGGGCCTGACGGGTCTCCAGCACATGTTTGCGGAAGCCGAAGATGGCGATGCTGTGGGGGGCTACGCGTACTTCCCGTTCGATATAGTAAGGCACGCAGAATTGCTGCTGGCCATCTTCCAGCAGGGCGATATTCACCACCTGGGCCTGAAAGATCTGCTGGATCTTGTCGCCCACGATGTTGCAGATGTCGGCCAGTTGCAGTCGCGCCGTCAGGGCCGTCTGCACACTGTTGATAATTGCCAGATCCGCTTCGCGCTGCGACATCAGCTGGGCGCTGACGGAGTCGCGCCCCTGACCGTGGCCGGTGCTCATGCTGTGGCGGGACCGCGTAGCTGGGCCAGCTCGCCATCCTTCTGCTCCAGCTGCAGCTTGAGGGCGGCTATTTCCGCGTTCAGCTGGGCCTCATGGTGGAAGGCGCGCAGGGCTGAGCGGATGGTGAGAATCAGGTCGGCATTGTTGAACGGCTTTTCGATGAAGCGGTACAGATTAGCGTCGTTGATGGCCTTCTTGACACCTTCCAGATCGCTCTGGCCAGTCAGCATGATCTTGATGGCGGCAGGGTACATTTCGTGCAGCTTGATCAGCAATTCGTCGCCCCGCATCCACGGCATGATGTAGTCGGAAATCACTACGCTGAGCTGCAGGCCCTGCTTGTGGTGATCTTCCACAATTTCCAGCGCTTCCGCGGCGGATTCCGCTATCTCGACCAGATGGTCAGTGCCGAAAATCTTGCCGATCAGGGTACGTAAAGCGTTCAGGACCGTCGAATCGTCATCGACACACAGGATGATGCCCTTGCTCATGTTGGTCTTTCTCCGGATTCAGTGTGGTACAAAGAATTGTTTCAAACGCAAATAGTGTTTGCATTGGGAAATATCAGAATAGACGATTTCTCCATCAAAGTCACCAGAAAACTCAATTTCGATATTTTTTGTGAATTTCCTCACCCAGTGCTATGCTATTTTCATCCCGTCGGCAACGCTCACTTAAGAGGAGATCACCATGAAGATGTTGGCAAAAACTGTTACTACCCTGCTGCTGGTACTGGGTCTGGGCTGGGGTGGCACGGCAGCGGCACAGGCGCAGGCGGCGCGCGGCACGGCCGACGAGGCGGTTGCCATGGTCAAACGGGCTGCCGCCTATCTGGGCAAGCATGGCAAGGACAAGGCGGTTGCTGCGTTTAACGATCCGAACGGCGAGTTTGTGGTTGGCGACCTGTACGTCATCATGCTCGACGAGAAAGGCGTGGCACTGGCACATGGGCAGAACCCCCGTATGGTGAACAAGAACATTCTGGAGATGATGGCGGGCGATGTCTACCCGATCAAGGAATTCATCAAGATTGCCAACACACCGGCCGGGCGCGGCTGGGTAAATTACCAGTGGCCTAACTCCATCAGCAAAAAAATGGAACACAAGAGCACCTATGTAGAGCGTGCCGGTGAGTACTATCTGGGTGTCGGCGTCTACCATTGAACGGCATTAAGCTACTCGGCAGTTGTAATCTTACAGCATTGTTTTTTTAGAATTTGATGTAAATACAGTTTCTAAATCAGATACTTAGTCAGTACGCCCCGCTCGCGGGGCGTTTTTTTTGTCGGACACAGCCGTTTAATCGGCCCAAGTCTGTGGGCTTCGGATAGACTCAGATCAGGCTAGCGCCCGTCAGTGCGGACGCGGTGGCTGTTTTCCGTAATCTGGATGCATGACATTGAACTGTGAATGCCGAACCAAGGGCTGTCGTCTGGCTCCCCCAGGGCTGCACCTGCTGCTGCAGCTAGCACTGTTCTGGCTGCTTTCAGCGTTAGTCGCCACTCTGCCGGCGCGGGCCGCCGAGCGCTGGGCCGGTCTGCGCGATGCCGTCTTCCAGAACTACACACAGGCCCAGGGCCTGCCTAATTCGATCGCCACCGCCATCGTCGAAGATGCCGACGGCTTCCTCTGGGTCGGCACCCAGAATGGCCTGAGCCGCTGGGACGGCTACCGCTTCCGTACCTATCAGCCGAATCCGTCCCAGCCCCGTTCGCTGCCCGATAACTGGGTGACTGCGCTGCACAGGGATGGTAAAGGCCAGTTGTGGATAGGGACCAGCGCCGGCGGTCTGGCCCGTTATGACGTGCAGGAAGACCATTTCATCAACTACCGGGTAGGCGACCATGGCCTGAGTCACATGGCCGTGAACGCACTGGCGCAGGATGGCGAACAAGGTTTGTGGATAGGTACGGGGGCCGGGCTGGACAGGCTCGATCTCGCCAGTGGGAACATCACTGCGCAGGGACGCAAGGAGCTGCCGGCTGTGCCCATCTTTTCTTTACTGGGCCAGCGTAGCGGTGCGCTGCTGGTAGGCACCCGTGCCGGTCTGTACCGGCGCTCCGGGGTGGACCAGCCCTTCCAGCAGGTGCCGATGGCGGGCACGCAAGGCGGGTCGATTGCTGTGCATAGCCTGTTCGAAGATGCACTAGGTCAAGTCTGGATCGGTACGCGCCATAACGGTGTATTCCGCATGGGAAGAAATGATGTGGTGGCGCAACAGTTTTCGCCGCCTGGCGAGGGCCATCACCTGTTGCAGCACAGCTGGGTGTATGCCATCGGCGCGGCAGGGCCGGATGAGGTCTGGATCGGTACCTACGGGCAGGGCGTACTCTCGGTGGATCTGCGCACCGATAGCTGCCGGCGTATCCGGCATGATCCCGCGCTGGCGAGCAGCCTGGCCGGTGACATCATTTTTGCCATCTTCACTGACCACAATGGCGCCATCTGGCTAGGCAGTCAGCGCGGCGTCAGCCGCCACGACGGCCAGCAGAAACTGGTCAGCACGGTGTTTGGCGATACCCGCCGTAGTGGCGGCATCCGTGCTGCCGATGTGTTTTCCGTCTATCCCCATAGTGACGGCCGCATCTGGCTGGGCCTGCAGGGACAGGGGGTGGATATCCTCGATCCCGAGCGTAGCGTGATCCAGCATGTGGTGGCGGACGCCGAGCACGCCGAAACGGCGTTGCCGGTCGACCATGTGTTCGATTTTGCCGAGACCAGCGGCGGTACCATGTTTGTGGCCACGGGGCGCGGACTGTACTGGGTGAATGGGGCCGGAACCAGTGTGCAGCGGGTCACCATTAACGGGCGCGCTCCCGCCGCCAGTACCTACCGTCTGCTGGTACTGGGTGACGATCTGTGGGTAGGCGGCCGTGACGATGGCATGTGGGTGCTGCCCCTGACGGGCGGGGCGGCGCGGCATATCGATGCAGGTCAGCTCAGCGATGGCCGGATTACGGCGCTGTACGCGGATGCGTCCAGCGCGCTGTGGATAGGTACCCGCAACGGCCTGAACCGGCTGGATCTGCGCAACGGCGTGATCAGCCGCCTGCTGCCGGACAAGAACCGGCCGCAAGCACTGGCGGCGGGTCTGGTGTCGTCCATCATGCGCGACCGCAAAGGGCGTCTGTGGGTGGCCACGCTGGGCGGTGGCATCCATGTGTTGCGCAATGAACAGACCGACCGGCTGCAGTTCGAACGCATCGGGCGCGAACAGGGACTGCCCAGCATGAATGTCGATACGCTGCTGCTCGATGGCAGCGGCAGGCTATGGGCGGCGACGGCAGATGGCATCGTTGCGCTGGATCCGGACAGTCAGGCCATGCGTATCTTCCATCAGGCGGACGGGGTGGCCATCAATGGCTACTGGGTAGGCTCGGGGGCGCGTACTGCACAGGGCGAACTGGTGTATGGCGGCGAAGGCGGCATCACGGTGCTGCGACCCACCGAAGTACAGGGGCGCGACTATCAGCCGCCGCTGGTGGTCACGGCGATACAGCTAGGTGGCAAGCCGGTGGCGTCGGCACGCTACAACCGGACCGGCCAGCGCACCGCGCTGGAAGTGGCCAGTTCGGCCGATAGCCTGACAGTGGAATTTGCCGCGCTGGACTTTACGGCGCCGGAGCGCATCGCCTACCGCTACCGGCTCGATGGCTTCGACGGCGACTGGATAGGCACCGATGCGCTGCGCCGCTCCGCCACCTACACCAATCTGGCGCCGGGGCAGTACAGTCTGCTGGTACAGGCGGCTGACCGCAATGGCAACTGGTCGCGCCAGATGCTGAACCTGCCCATCGTCGTGACGCCGGCGTGGTACCAGACGCTGTGGCTGCGTGCCTTGCTGGGGCTGCTGGTGCTGGGCCTGCTGGTCAGCGTGGTGCAGGCCCGTACCGCCTTGCTGCGCCAGCGCCAGCGGGCACTCGAGCAGCAGGTCGAGGAGCGTACGCTGGTACTGGAACAGACGGCGCAGGAACTGCGCTCGGCCAACGAGAGGCTGTTCCAGCTGGCCACCATCGATTCGCTGACGGGCTGCGCCAACCGTCACCATTTCATCGAACGGGCCCGTGAATATCTGGCGCTGATGAAACTACCAATCAGCCGCTGGCGCTACTGATCATGGATCTGGATGGTTTCAAACAGGTCAACGACCGCTATGGTCACCCGTTCGGCGATGCAGTGCTGCGCGCAGCCGTGCAATCGGCCCAGCTGACCATCCGCAGCACCGACACGCTGGGCCGCATGGGCGGCGAGGAGTTTGCCGTGCTGATGCCCGATACCGACAAGGAAGGCGCATGGCGTCTGGCAGAGCGGGTGCGGCTGGCGATAGCTGCGGCGGAAATCAGCAGCGGAGAGATCAGCATGCACGCCACCGTCAGCATCGGTCTGGCCATGCGCACGGCAGGCGAACAGTTCGATGCGCTGTATGTGCGCGCCGATATGGCGCTCTATGCGGCCAAGGAAGCTGGCCGCAACCGTACCGTGGTGGCTATCTAGCGGCGGGGCGGCGGCCGCGGCCACGACCATGCACGCCCGGTGCCAGCGCCGCGTCCAGCGGATTGTTGAGTGCGGCGTCATTGGCGCTACCCGGTGCTGCGCCGAACAGGGCGGCCACCATGGGATCGCGCCGCACCTGTACTTTTTTCGGGCGGGTAGGGAACAGCGTATCGTCGATCAGACGGTGGACGCGGTTGCCCTCGCGGTTAGTGGTAATGCTCAGCATAGGGCCTTGGTAGCTGTGCTCTGCATGGCAGGTCATGGTGCTCTCTCTCGGATGGACCGCCGAAAAGCGGACGCTGGGGTCTATTCTGTTCTGTTGCAGTGCAACGCGCTATTGGCCATAAGGACTATATCGCCTCTGCCGCCTGACTGATCAGCCCTGCACCGCACGCTGCAGGCGGCGGTACAGCCGCACTGCCGTCAGCAGATTGGCGCACAGGGCCAGACTGGCCAGCGCCAGCAGCAGCGCAGCAGGACGGGCCAGCAGGGCCGGTGCATAGCAGGCCGCCACCAGCAGCAGTACCGCACAGCCGTGCAGATAGAATTGCCAGCGGCCGTGGCGGGGCGGAATGATCTGGTTCACATTGGGGATGCTGTTCCCTCGCGGGCGGGTATCCTGCAGGTGATACCACGTCAGAAAAGGTACGATCTTGTACAGCATGCCGTTGATGGTGGAGAGTGCGACGCCGGTGATCAGCAGTGCGCCTATGGCCAGTTCGGTGGCAGGCACGGGCAACTGCGGCACAGTAGTGACAGCAGGCAGCTGCAGCGATATCGCCAGCAGGCCCGCGACCAGCAGGCTGGCCATGGCGTAGCGCCAGTACAGCGTGGTGGTGTCGGCGCTAGGGCGCTTGCGGCGTGCCAGCAGATACAGTGTGAGCGCGGCAAAGCCGCCATAGCCGGCGACGAGCAGCAGCTGCGTCAGCCGCTGCACCGCCACACCGGCGGCACCCAGCGTGCTGCTGATGGAGACGGCGCATAGCAGCAGGAACAGGCTGGTGCTGATGCGGCTGCGGGCACGCACGGGATAAGGTTCGGTCACCATGAACATGGGCACTACCTGCCAGGCGATGCCCATCACCAGCAGGCCGACCCAGCCCAGCAGCCCCCACAGCGCATGCAGATCCGTCAGCAGCGCCAACGGCAGCGGGATGGCGCCGGGCCAGATGAAGGCGCTGGCCAGCAGTGCTCCCAGTGTGATGGTAATCAGCAGGGCAGCCAGCGCCTGACGGATGGCCGCCACGACCTCGGCAGCGCCACTTTCAGGCTGCTGCCACAGACCGACCGTGCAGGCTGCCACAAACAGTAGCAAGGCGGCGAGCAGCAGGCAGGCTGCCGCGCCAAATAGCCAGGCTTGCGGCCAGCAGAAGGCACTGGCCAGCAGCACCGTGCCGCCGCACAGTCCCGCGTGGACCAGCGCACCGATGCGCAGCACCTGTGGCAGCGCCACGCCGGCTACCACGGGCAGCATCTGCATCAGTGCGCCCAGCATGGTCATGCTGACGCAGCCCAGTACCAGCAGATGGGTGATGGCGAGTGTGGTGGGTGACCAGCGGCTGACGAGCGCCGCATCGCCCTGCCAGAACAGCAGGGCGCAGGCGAATAGTACGGACAGGGGCGCCGTCAGGAAAAAGCGTAGCGGCAGCGAGTAGGGCGGATTGCTGTCGAATGACAGCACGCGGCGCGGCACGCTGGCACCGCTCATACGGGCGCTGTGATCCAGATCAAAACTTCATAGCGGCCATCGTCGCGCGCGCTGGTCAGATGCGAATAACCATTGCGTTGCAGTACCTGATACAGCGGCACGGGCTGGCGATCGATCAGCACGCGCAGGCGGCCATCCGCTGCCAGCAGGTCGAGCGCTTCGAGCACGCGCACCATGGGTTCCGGCGGTTCGAGACCGCTGACATCGATCACTACTTCGCTAGGGCTTTGCTGGTTCATGCTGCGACTCCAAGAGCGGGGTTCAGGCCTGCCATGCTGCTGCGGGCGAGCTGATCGAGCATGCTGGCGCTGTGTTCGCCCAGCAGCCGGTCAGCCATGGGGTAGAGCACATTCTCTTCTTTGAGATTGTGCTGGCGCATCAGCATGCGCAGGTGGTCGGCATCATCGAAGAAGCTGTCGATATCGGCATGCTCGATCGCGCCCAGCATCTGGCGCAGAATAGCACGCATCTGCTCGTGTTCGTGACGCATCACGACAGTGGGGCCGCCCTGATTACCTAGATGTTTTTCCAGTTCGGGGAACAGCAGGTGTTCTTCGCGCGCCAGATGCAGTTCGAACGCCAGCATGAAGCGCTGGAACGCTGCCGCGCCTTCAGCCAGACGGGTTTCGGCGACATGTTCTTCCGCCTGCATATAGAGATCATCGCAATGCTGGTGATCCTGCTCGAGATACTGGCTGATGGTACTAAGGTTACTCATGGTGAATTCTGCTTTACTAGACCGTCGGGATGACCATTGCATTGTCCCATCGCAGGAAGCTGGCTTTCCTTGATTCAAGTCAAGGATTTGGGGCTTGGCTACGGGATACAGTGCGAGGTCGCAAAAACATTTGCACTTCATTAAGCAAGTCCTTTCCTATGAGTCTACAAGCTAATTCTGCGGATTCCAGCGCGCGACCGATCGAACTGGTCTGCCCGGCCGGCAGCCTGCCAGCGCTGAAATCTGCCATCGATCTGGGTGCCGATTGTGTCTATCTCGGCTTTCGTGATGCTACCAACGCACGCAACTTCGCCGGTCTGAACTTCGACGATGTGGCGATCGCGCAGGGCATAGACTATGCCCACCGTCATGGCCGCAAAGTGCTGCTGGCCCTGAATACCTACCCGCAACCGGAAACCAGTGCCCTGTGGCGGCGCGCCATCGACCGTGCCGCTACGGCAGGGGTGGATGCAGTGATACTGGCCGACCCCGGTCTGATGCGCTATGCGTCGGAAAATTATCCCGATCTGCGCCTGCACCTGTCGGTACAGGGCTCGGCCACCAATGCCGAGGCGATTAATTTCTACAAGAAGAATTTCGGCGTGGCACGTGCCGTACTGCCCCGTGTGCTGTCGCTGGCGCAGGTGGAGCATGTGGTCAACAACACTGATGTCGAGATCGAAGTGTTCGGCTTCGGCAGCCTGTGCGT
Source organism: Duganella fentianensis (assembly GCF_964031615.1). GTDB lineage: Bacteria > Pseudomonadota > Gammaproteobacteria > Burkholderiales > Burkholderiaceae_D > Rugamonas > Rugamonas fentianensis_A. Next base: position 168,648 of record NZ_CAXIQN010000020.1, on the reverse strand, counting down.
GATGGTGGAAGGCCGTTGTGCGCTGTCGTCCTATGTGACGGGTGAATCGCCGAATACCCACGGCGTGTGCTCGCCGGCCAAGGCGGTACGCTGGCAGCAAAGCCCGCGCGGACTGGAATCGCGCCTGAACGGCGTGCTGATCGACCGCTACACACCGCAGGAAAACGCCAGCTATCCCACCCTGTGCAAGGGCCGCTTCGACGTCAATGACGAGACCTATTACGCCGTCGAGGAGCCGACCAGCCTGAACACGCTGGAACTGCTGCCGCAATTGATCGATATGGGCGTACGCGCCGTCAAGATCGAAGGGCGCCAGCGCAGTCCGGCCTATGTGGCGCAGGTCACGCGGGTGTGGCGCGAAGCCATCGATCAGGCGCTGCAGAATCCGGCGCGTTACTCTGTCAAACCTAACTGGATGGCGGAACTGAATCAGCTGGCGGAAGGTCAGCAGCACACGCTGGGCGCCTATCATCGCGCCTGGAAATAAAGAGAGGAAAAGTACATGTTGAAACTTGCTCTGGGGCCGTTGCTGTACTACTGGCCACGTGCCAAGGTGATGGAGTTTTATGAAACGATGGCCGCCACTCCGGTGGACATCGTGTATCTGGGCGAGAGCGTGTGCTCGCGCCGCCATGAAGTGCGTGCTGCCGACTGGCTGGAGATCGCTGCCATGCTGGAGGCGCGCGGCAAGCAGGTGGTGCTGTCCACGCTGGCCCTGATCGAATCGAGTGCCGACGTGACGGCACTGCGCCGCCTGACGGCCAATGGCCGCTTCATGGTCGAGGCGAGCGATATGGGCGCGGTACAACTGCTGTCCGATCAAGGCCCGTTTGTGGCGGGTCCGCACCTGAATATCTACAACCCGCCCACGCTCGCGCTGATGGCAGAACTGGGCGCCACGCGCTGGGTCATGCCGCTGGAAATGGGGCGTTCCGGTCTGCAGGCTATGCTGGAGCAGCGGCCGCAAGGCATCGCCACCGAAGTGTTTGCCTATGGCCGCATGCCGCTAGCCTTCTCGGCGCGCTGCTTCACCGCGCGCAACCGCAATCTGCCCAAGGACGACTGCCAGTTCAGCTGTATCGAACATCCGGACGGCTTGCTGATGCAGACCCGCGAGCAGCAGCCTTTTCTTGTACTCAACGGCATCCAGAGCCAGTCGGCACTCGTGTACAACCTGATTAACGAGCTGGCGCAGATGGAACAGATGGGCGTGCAGGTTGCGCGTCTGAGTCCGCAAGCCCAGCATATGGACCAGATCATCGCCGCCTTCGACAGCGTGCGCAAGGGCGAAGCGGTGGCCGCCGAGGTGGCCGACGCCATGACAGCCTATATGCCGGCCGCCGGCTGCAATGGCTACTGGTACGGCAAGCCCGGCCTCGAACAGCGTATGGAGGAGACACTATGAACCCGAGCATGATCAATGCAAATCTCAACCCTAAGGCCGAAGTGGTGCCGCAGCTACCGGCCTTTCTGACGGCTTTAGGCCAGCGTCTGCCGGCCTATCCCGGTTCGCTGCTATGTGTGGCGGCGCTGAATCTGGTGCTGCGGCCACAGTTGCCGGACGATGTACGTAACAGCCTGCTAGGACGCCATCTGCGCGTGCGCGTCAGCGATGCCGGTGTGGCGTTCGACTTCAGCTGGAATGGCGCGGCGTTCACTGCGCGCCGTAGTGCCGGTGTGCCGGATCTGGAAATCGGCGCCTGCGTGGCCGACATGGTTGCGCTGGCGCGCCGTCAGCAGGACCCGGACACGCTGTTCTTCGCCCGCCGCCTGACCATGGAAGGCGATACGGAACTGGGCCTGCTAGTAAAAAATACGCTGGACGCGATGGAGGTGCCGCTGACGGAACTGGGCAAGCAGGCCGTGCTGCGCCTGCTCAAATTCCTGCCTCAGCCTAATGGTGGCGCCGTACGATGAAGTGTTTGAACAGCGGCGCTAGCTGCTGTTCCAGTGCCGCGGGCGGATAGTCGCCTGCGGCGTGCGCGCTGGCGATCAGTTGTTCGTCAGCGCAGCCCATGCTGCGGAATGCCTGCAGCACATAGTTCTCCACGCCGAGTTCAGCAAGTTGCTGCGCCATCGCCAGCAGGCTGGCCTCGGGCAGCAGCAGCGGGTGCACGGTGCTGCGGCATTCGTACGCCACGCCGCTGGCCAGTATCGCTTCGACACAGGCGCGCGCCGGATCGCCGCTATTGGCGATACCGGTAATCGCGGCATAGCGGCTAAACGGCGCTTTCACATCGAAGCCTACCCAGTCCACCAGCGGCAGCACGCTGCCCAGCCGGGCCGGATAGATGCAGGCCGTATGCAGACCCACTTTGAAACCCAGTGCGCGCACTTGCGCCATGGCGTCGCCGAGTGCCGGATCGATGGTGGCTTCTCCGCCGCTGAAGACCACGGCGTCGAGCAGGCCGGCGCGCCGTTCCAGCGTGGCCAGCAGGCTGTCCCATGCCAGCGGACTGGCGCTGGTGCGCTGCTGCAGATGGGGATTGTGGCAATAGCCGCAGCGCCACGGACAGCCCTGAACAAATACTACGGCGCTCAGGTGGTCCGGATAGTCGGTGGCGCTGAACGCCGTGTAGCCACCGACTTTGAAGGCGCTGGCGGACATGCTAGTGCTGCTTGGCGTTGCAGGGTTCGACGAAGTATTTACGTTCGTTGAACTCGCCCTGTTTGCCCGTGTTGAACGAGGACAGCGGACGGTGATAGCCCATCACGCGGGTCCAGATTTCGCACGGCTGGCGTTCGCTGTCGTCGAGTACGATGGTAGCTTGTGCTGGGTTGCTAGTGGTTTGCATGGTTGCTCCTTGAGTCAGAAGTTGGATGAGGTCAGGCTGGATTGGCAAGCTGGGCCTGCTTGCGTGCGATCAGATCGGCATCGCATTTCGGGCAGAATTTATGGCTGCCTTTCAGGTAGCCATGGGTAGGGCAGATCGAGAACGTCGGCGTCACCGTGATATATGGCAGGCCGAAGCGGCCCAGTGCGCGCTGCACCAGCGTGCGGCAAGCCTGCGCACTCGATAGCGCTTCCGTCATATACAGGTGCAGTACGGTGCCACCCGTGTATTTGCGCTGCAGTGCATCCTGCTGTTCGAGTGCTTCGAACGGATCGTCGGTATAGCCGACCGGCAGTTGCGAGGAGTTGGTGTAATAGGGCTGTTCCGGTGTGCCAGCCTGCAGAATATCGGGGAAGCGCTTGCGGTCTTCCTTGGCAAAGCGGTAGGTCGTGCCTTCGGCCGGTGTGGCTTCGAGGTTGTACATATGGCCGGTCTGTTCCTGGAATTCCAGCATGCGTGCGCGTACATGGTCGAGCAGGCGCAGTGCAAAGGCGCGGCCCCACTCGCTGGTGATATCTTGCTGGTTGACGGGATCGAAGTTGCGCAGCATTTCATTGATGCCGTTCACGCCCAGCGTCGAGAAGTGGTTACGCAGCGTGCCCAGATAGCGCTTGGTGTAAGGGAACAGGCCATTGTCCATATGGCGTTGAATCACCTTGCGTTTGATTTCCAGACTGTCGCGGCCCAGTTCCAGCAGGCGGTCCAGCGCGGCCAGCAGTCCCGCTTCGTCGCCCCGGTACAGATAGCCCAGACGCGCACAGTTAATCGTCACCACACCCAGCGAGCCAGTCTGCTCGGCCGAGCCGAACAGACCATTGCCCCGCTTGAGCAGTTCGCGCAGATCCAGTTGCAAGCGGCAGCACATGGAGCGGATCATGTTGGGCTTGAGTTCCGAGTTCACGAAGTTCTGGAAGTAGGGCAGGCCGTAGCGCGCCGTCATTTCGAACAGCAGTTCCGCATTCGGGCTATCCCACGCAAAATCGGGCGTGATGTTATAGGTTGGAATCGGGAAGGTGAAGGCGCGGCCATGGGCATCGCCGGCCATCATCACTTCGATGTAGGCGCGGTTAATCATATCCATTTCGGCCTGCAGATCGCCATAGCTGAACGGCATTTCCTTGCCCGCGATATGAGGTATCTGCTCGCGCAGGTCTTCCGGACAGACCCAGTCGAAGGTCAGATTGGTGAACGGCGTCTGGGTACCCCAGCGCGATGGCACGTTGAGGTTGAAGATCAGCTCCTGCATGTACTGGCGCACCTGGGTGTAATCGAGACCATCGTTGCGCACATACGGCGCCATATAGGTATCGAAGGAGCTGAAGGCTTGCGCGCCGGCCCATTCGTTCTGCAGCGTGCCGAGGAAGTTGACGATCTGGCCGATGGCGCTGTGCATGTGTTTGGGCGGGCCCGATTCGATCTTGCCCGGTACGCCGTTCAGGCCTTCGTTGAGCAGCGTGCGCAGCGACCAGCCGGCGCAATAGCCGGCCAGCATGTCGAGGTCGTGGATGTGCACATCGGCGTCGCGATGGGCCTGTCCTACGGCGGGCGGGTAGACGTGATTGAGCCAGTAGTTGGCGATCACCTTGCCCGACACGTTGAGGATCAGGCCACCCAGCGAATAACCCTGATTGGCATTGGCATTCACGCGCCAGTCGGCACGCGTCAGATATTCGTTGATGGAGGATTCCACGTCGACGATGGAACTGCGATCTTGCCGCAGTTGCGCGTGCTGTTCGCGGTACACCACGTAGCAGCGCAGCGTGGCGCGGTAGCCTGCATCGTAGAGTGCGCTTTCGACGGCATCCTGTATGCGCTCGACGCTGAGCGCTGTACCGGCTGGCAGCGCCTGTAGCTGCTGCAGCGCATAGTCGGCTAGCTGCTGGGCGATCGGCTGGTCGAATTCACCGCTGGCGCGGCCGGCCTGCAGCAGCGCGGCGGTGATGCGGGAGAGGCTGAACGGCTGTGTGCTGCCGTCCCGTTTGATGATACTGGTGAGCTTATCCATGCTATCCCCTTAAACCCTATATTTAGTTGGTTTTGGTAGATTAGACACTAGATATTGTGTGGTCAACCGTCAGGAAAGCTATTTCTGCTTTCCATGATCCAGATTAATTTTTCACCGACTTTAATAAGCTATTGATTTGCTTGATGAACTCGGGGTCGGGCGTGGTATCGAGACGGGTACTCACCGCCTTGGTCAGACCGCTGCCATCGAGCAGTGCAATACGGGTAGTGTGGTTGATCACGCCATCGCCGAGCTGACGAAACTTGATCTGGAGCGCACCGGCGAGCAAGCGGGTCTGGCTTTCGTCCTTGGCTACGGCCAGACGGAAGCGCTGCGGATCGAGCTGCTTGTTCTTTACTAGCTGGGCGAGACCGGCCGGGCTGTCATTGAAGGGATCTAGGCTGACCATCAGCACGCGCAGTTTGGCGGCGTTCGGCCCCAGTGCTTCCACTGTGCGCTTGAGGGTTTCGATGATGATGGGGCAGGCGGCATTGCAGTCGCCGTAGAACATGGTGACGAGGACCGGCGTGCCGGCCATCTCGCGCAGGCCGAAGCGCTGGCCTGCCGCATCGGTCAGGCTGATATCGAGCTGGTACAGCGAATTGCCGGGCAGGGCGGTACCGGCCGCGGCGCTGGGTTGGCTAGCACTGCTTAGGCTAGCACTAGCTGGGCTAGCGCCGGCAGCATGGGCCGATGCACTGCTGATGCCGAACGTGGCGGCCAGTGTGAGGGCGAGCAGCCGGTGGGCGGGGAGTTTCATGATGGTGTTCCTTATCGGGCAGGGGCGGCGTCGCGCGCGCAGCGGAAGCCCAGATTGGCGCCGTCCTGATTGGCTTCCATCGCCGACAGCAGGGCGAGGCGCATCAGGATGGCGTAGTTACGCCGGTCGGCCAGCGTGGCGGCGGCACCGCCACAGTAGTCGAGCAGCTTCTGTTCCCCTCTGGCGCGGCTGTCGGAATTGACGAACAGGCCGCTGTAATCTTCCACCCATTCCCACACGAGGCCGTGCAGGTCATGGATGCCATAGTAATTGGCCGGGCCGCCGGCCACGCTGCGCGGCGTGCTTTTGCCGGCGTCGGCGTACCAGTGCAGGATGGTGGCCAGCCATGCCTCGTCGTCGCGTGCATCGGCACGGGTGGCATCGGCCGCCGCGCTGTATTCCCATTCGTACCAGCGCGGCAGACGGGCATCTTCGCTTTCGCAATAGGCTTGCGCGGCAAACCAGCTGACGTGGATCACGGGCGCATCGGCGGCCATGGGGCTGTAATCGGTGGGACTGCGCCAGCCGGACAGATAGGCCGGTGCGACAAACAGGGCGGGAGCCGTGCCACGCTGCCATTCGGGATGCTGGCGGACAAAGGCGGCAAAATCGGCGTTGGTGACCAGACGGCTGCGCAGCTGGAAGGGCGCAACCTTGGCGTCGGCGGCTACACCGTCGGCAGGAAGTACCGTACGCAGGCTACCTCCTTGCACAGTTCGGTAGTCCGGTACGGCGGTATCGCTAGCATGAACGCTGGCCGCCGTAGCGGCCAGCAGTGCCAGCGCCGCCAGCCACGAGGGCCGGAGGGCGGGCGCTTGCATGATTAGCGTTTTTTGCGCATATCGCGCACTTGCTCAGGCGTCAGCACGGCCTGACCTTCGTTCAGTTCTACGCTGATGTAGTTGATGACAGCCGAGATATCCTCGTCGTTGAGGTCCTGCGCTGGCATCACACCATTGTATTTCTGACCGTTCACCACCATGGTGCCACTGCGGCCGTTCAGCACGATGTGGGCCATTTCGTATGGACGCTGCTGGAAGAAGTCCGAATGTGCCAGCGGTGGGAAGACACCGGCAACACCTTTTGCATCAGCCTGGTGGCAGACTGCGCAATTGGAATCGAACACTGCCTTGCCGCGGGCATGGGCGGCTGGCACGGCGGCGACGGCCGGTGCTGCAGCTTTAGCATCTTTGGCAGCTGGTTTGGCCGCTGGTACGGCTTTGGCAATCGCCGCTGCGGTCAGCGGTTTCTTGATGCCTTTGCTGTAGATCTCTGGTTTCTCTGGGCCAGCCACCGACAGCAGGCCGACCGCGCCCTTGTTGAATGCACGGGTCAGCGAGTGGTCAACCAGCGTCAGGTTGCCCGGTACACGCGGGGTGAATTCGACGATGGCCGAACCGCCGGCAGGCACCATGGTGGTCTGCACGTTTTCCTGATACTTGGTGCCGCCTTCGAAGTAGACCTTGTCGAAGATGGTGCCGATGATGTGGAAGCTGGAAGTGATGTTAGGACCACCCACGCCGAAGAACATACGGACTTTTTCATTGGCCTTGGCGGTCAGCGAATTGGCGCCCGTCAGCGCGCCGTCAGCGCCGTTAAACAGCACATAGGTAGGCTTCTCGTCGATGGCTTTCTGCATGTCGAAGTTCTGCAGGCCCGGTGCGCGGTAGTTACCTTCGGTGTAGAAGTCACCCTGCATCACGTAGTACTCTTTGTCGACTTTTTCCATGCCTTCTTTGGGTTCGACCATGATCAGGCCGTACATACCGTTGGCGACGTGCATGCCCACTGGTGCCGTGGCGCAGTGGTACACATACAGGCCAGACTGCAGTGCTTTGAAGGTGAAGGTGGCTTCGTTGCCGGGAGCGATCAGGGTCTGGGCTGCGCCGCCGCCTGGGCCGGTCACGGCGTGCAAATCGATATTGTGCGGCAGTTTGTTGTCTGGCAGATTGAGCAGATGCAGTTCGACGGTATCGCCTTCACGTACACGGATGAATTTGCCCGGTACGGTGCCGCCGAAAGTCCAGAAGGTATAGCGGGTACCGGGGGCGATTTCGCGCTCGACTTCTTCCACGGTCAGATTGACCACCACTTTGGCCGCCGTCTTACGGGTGATCGGTGGTGGCAGTTGCGGTGGGGCCACCAGTTCTTGCGTGATCACAGGCAGTTCAGGTTCCGCGGCCACAGCTGCGGTTGTACCGAGCAGAGCCAGCAGGGCCGAGGTGGCCAGAGTTGCTGCGCTCAGTTTGAATTTCTTTTTCATCTTATTTCCCCTTGTACGTTGACTTGCCGCAACCGTGTATCGGATGCATGGATACATGCTAAGTGGGCAAGCTTTTGTTTTCCATGATATGGATTATGAAAAATTATCAGAGTGAAAGTTTCAGGCTGCGCTGAGGAGGAAGTCGATGACCACCTGCCCCGGTTCGCGTGCCACATAAGCGACTTTGACGCGACCCTGATAGCGCTGGTCGATTTGCGCTAGCAAAGGCAATGGGTCGTGGTCGTTACAGAATCGCATAATTTCGCCCGGATATAAAGCGTCGATCGCGCCGAAGATGGCAGCGTGCCTGAAACGCTTGGCAACACCGCGCGCGTCGAATGGATAGATGCCGTCCGGCCCTTTGGGGAGAGAACAATCGTGTGACATTTTGGCGACTTTCAGGATACTGAATTGAAAGCTGCTGCAAGTGCAGGTGTCAGTACACGCAGCACTTGCAGCAGCGGGGAGGGGATTAAGCGCGGTTCACTTGCTTATCGCTACTTGCGACTGGATCGCGTTTTGCAACCAGCAGACGCCATGCGAACAGGGTCAGGAACAGCGTGCCCAGTGCGAACACCACGTCACCGGGAACGCGCAGCCACACCAGCGTTTCCATCAGTTTGGAGTGGATGATTTCAGGCGAACGGGCGAACCACATGCCAGTGCTGATGCTAGCCCAGGCTTGATAGATACCGGCTGGTACCAGCGAGATGAACACCATCATGGCCAGACCGATATTCAGGCACCAGAACATGGGACGCAGCAGCGCATCGGACCAGGCCAGACGGCTAGCCAGACCACGCAGGCAGAACAGCAGCAGACCGATACCCAGCATGCCATACACACCGAACAGCGCCGCGTGGCCGTGGGCCGCCGTCATGTTCAGACCTTGCATGTAGTACAGCGCGATCGGGGTGTTGATCGAGAAGCCCAGCAGGCCAGCACCGACGGTATTCCAGAAGCCCACAGCGATGAAGCACAGGATCGACCATTTGTAAGTCTGTACCCAGGGTGCGGCTTTCGAGCGCTGGTAGTTGCGCCACGCTTCGATACCGATCAGCGACAGCGGTACCACTTCCAGTGCCGAGAACATGGCGCCGATGGCGATCACGAAGGTCGGCGTACCGGTGAAGTACAGGTGGTGCAGGGTGCCCAGTATGCCGCCGAACAGGAACACGATGGTTTCCAGCACGATGGCGCTGTTGGCGGTAGCAGCACGGATCAGGCCCAGACGGGTGAACAGCAGGGCGATCACAGCGGTTGCGAACACTTCGAAGAAGCCTTCCACCCACAGGTGGACCAGCCACCAGCGCCAGTATTCGATCATCGAGTAGTGGCTATGCTGGCCCCAGGTCAGCGAGGTGGCGTAGAAGCCACCGATGCACATGGCCGACAGGAATACCATGACGATCAGGCCACGGCTATCCGATGGTTTTTTCAGCGCAGGCCACAGCGCGCGGCCCAGCAGGGTAACCCAGATTAAGAGGCCGACGAACAGCAGGATCTGCCAGATGCGGCCCATGCTGGTGAATTCCAGACCCTGATTACCGAGCCAGAACGAGAAGTCCGTACCTTTGTGTTGCAGCGAACCGAGCCAGCCGGTAGCGGTGGAGCCCACCACGATGAACAGCAGTGCGTAGAACAGCAGATTCACGCCCAGTTTCTGCAGCGGTGGTTCGTAGCCGGAAATGGCAGGAGCGATGTACAGGCCGGTAGCCAGCCATGCGGTAGCGATCCACAGCACTGCGAACTGGGTGTGGATGGTGCGGCTGACAACGAATGGCAGGATGTCGGCCAGCGGGAAGCCGAAGAAGCTGCGGCCTTCCACAGCATAGTGCGCGGTAATCACGCCCATGCCCACTTGCGCGAGGATCAGACCGATCACCACGAAGAAGTATTTTTTGGTCGCCAGCATGGAAGGCGTGGCTTTCAGGTTCAGCAGAGGATCAGCCTTAGGCGGGGTAGGATCTTCTTCCTCTTTGGCGGCGCTGTGGAACATCACCATGGCGGCGATCGCACCGATCATCAGGATCACACTGGCGATCGACCAGATACCGGCGCCCGTGCTAGGACGGTTGTCGATCAGCGGCTCGTGCGGCCAGTTGCTGGTGTAGCTCAGGTCTTGCTGGCCGGGACGGTCGGTGGCAGCAGCCCAGGCCGACCAGAATACGAAGGCTGGCAGGGCTTTCAGATCATCCTGATTGGTGATCGAGTTAGGGTTCATGGCGTACTGGGTACGCAGCGCGTCGAGGCTGGCCTCGTCGCCGAACAGGCCGGTGTAATGCTTGGCCACGCTGCGGATAGCAGCAGCACGGTCAGCCGATACGACGATCACGCCACGGGTTTTATCGTAGGTGTTGCGGCGCATTTCTTCCTTCAGCTTGGCATTCAGATAGGCCTGATTGGATTTGCTCAGGTCTTCGAAATGCGCGGTGAAGTCGCGCTGGGCCCACAGTTCGCGCAGCGCTACGGCTTCGCGGTGCAGCCAGTCAGCCGACCAGTCCGGTGCCACATAGCTGCCGTGACCCCAGACGGTGCCCAGTTGCTGGCCGCCGGCCGACAGCCAGGCTTGCTGGCCCCGGTCAACTTCGCCTTCGCCAAAGAGCTGGGTGCCGTCGGCACTAATTATTTGTTTTGGTATGGGTGGGGCGGCCAGATAGATTTCTGCTCCGACCCAGCCGAGGACGGCGAAGGAGAGAGCACAGATCAAGCCGAGCCAGGTCCAGAGTTTGCGCGTCGCGTGCATGACATGGTTCCTTAGTTCGTGAGTTGAGTATCAGCTTGGAAAACTCTCGCTCCGGCACTAGCCAGAACGATGGAGCCGATTCTAGGCCGCTGTTTTAAACATGTATATTCGATCCTTGTTTTTCTTGATCCAAGTTATGAACAAATGCACAAGAGGGCAGGAATAATGGCTGCCTCGCGACATATTGTTCTGAGGCATCATGAAATTAACGGTATTTACGGAGTACACGCTACGCACCTTGCTCGATCTGGCTAGCCAGCAGGGCAGGCTGGTGACGGTGGCCGACATCGCCCGGCGGCACGACATGGCCAAGCACCATCTCAATAAGGTGGTACATCAATTAGGCCTGAGCGGCGTGGTGCGTACGGTGCGCGGACGCAATGGCGGCATCGTGCTGGCGCTGCGGCCGGCCGACATTAATCTGGGCAAGGTGGTGCGCGCCAGCGAACCGCACTTTCATATGACTGCCTGTTTCGACGGTGGTCAGCATGACTGTCCGTATGCGCTGGCCTGCGGCCTGCAGGGCGTGCTGGCGCGCGCCAGCAATGCGTTTCTGGCCGAACTCGATAACGTCACGCTGGCTGATCTGCTGCCGCAGCTGCCCGCTTCCGGCCTGCCGCGCAACCGCTTCGACCAGGTGATTCAACTAGTTACTTCGGACTAGATAGCTAGCCTGATTGCCGGGGTCGCCTAGCCTTCCGGCCAATTGGCGGGGTGTGCCGTGGCGGGTACCCTGAGCGCATTCTAAACTCGTTAGGAGTGTAACGTGGCAAGCAATAACAAAGCGGTAGGGGTACTCGCCGCCAGCACCTTCGCATTCACGATCTGCTTTGCGATCTGGATGATGTTTGCGGTGCTGGGCATCCCCGTCAAAAAAATGCTGGGCCTGAACGAAACGCAGTTTGGTCTGCTCGCGGCCATGCCCGTGCTCAGTGGTTCGCTGGTGCGGGTGCCGCTGGGTATCTGGTGCGATAAATACGGTGGCCGCATCGTCTTCTTCCTGCTGATGCTGGCCACGGTGCCGGCCATCTTCCTGATCAGCTACGCTACCGAATTCTGGCAGTTCCTCGTACTGGGCCTGTTCATCGGTCTGGCCGGCGGCTCGTTCTCGGTTGGTACACCGTATGTGGCGCGCTGGTTCCCTAGCGAGCGCCGTGGTCTGGCGATGGGCATCTTCGGCGCCGGTAACTCCGGTTCTGCCGTCACCAAGTTCGTTGCACCAGCCATCATCGCGGCATGGGGCTGGCAGGCACTGCCTACTGTGTATGCGGCGGCCATGCTGGTCACGGCCATCGTGTTCTGGATGTTCACTGCGACCGATCCTAGCCATAAATCGAATTCGGCGATCTCGTTTGGCGCCCAGATGAAAGTGCTGGCCGACCGTCGTGTATGGCGCTACTGCCAGTACTACTCGGTGGTGTTCGGCGGCTACGTCGGGCTGGCACTGTGGATGACCAAATACTATGTGGGTGAATACGGCTTCGACCTGAAGCTGGCTGCCTTGCTGGCTGCCTGCTTCTCCCTGCCCGGCGGTGTACTGCGCGCCGTCGGTGGCTGGATTTCTGACCGCTACGGTGCTTACAAAGTCACGTGGTGGGTAATGTGGGTTTGCTGGGTCTGCTTCTTCCTGCTGTCCTACCCACAGACCTCGATGATCATCACGACCACCCATGGCGACCTGAAGCTGGATCTGGCGCTGTCGCCCACCATGTTCACCGTGCTGCTGTTCATTGTCGGTACTGCCATGGCCGTCGGCAAAGCGTCCGTCTTCAAATTCATCGCTGACGATTTCAGCGACAACATCGGCGCCGTGTCGGGCGTCGTGGGTCTGGCCGGTGGCCTGGGCGGCTTCATTCTGCCGATTCTGTTTGGCGCGCTGCTGGACCTGACGGGTGTACGTTCCAGCGCCTTCATGCTGCTGTACGGCACCGTCTGTGTCTCGCTGGTGTGGATGCATTACTCGTTCCGTCCCGAAGTGGCCGCTGCTGCCATCAAGGCGCAGGCCAAGGCCTGATGTGAGCAAAGCTCTTTTTAGGAGAAATTCATGAGCAAATATATGATCAATACGTGGGAGCCAGAAAGCTCCACGTTCTGGGCCAGCGGTGGCCGCGACACGGCTAACCGCAATCTGTGGATCTCGATCCCTGCGCTGGCACTGGCCTTCGCCGTGTGGATGGTGTGGAGCGTGGTGGTGGTGAACCTGCCCGCCATCGGCTTCCAGTACAGCACCAACCAGCTGTTCTGGCTGACGGCTCTGCCGGGCCTGTCCGGCGCGACGCTGCGGATCTTCTACTCGTTCATGGTGCCGATCTTCGGCGGCCGCAAATGGACCACCATTTCCACCGCATCGCTGCTGATTCCGGCACTGGGCATCGGCTTCGCCGTGCAGGATGTGACTACCGGCTATCCCACCATGCTGATACTGGCGCTGCTGTGCGGCTTCGGTGGGGGTAACTTCGCTTCCTCGATGGCCAACATCAGTTTCTTCTTCCCGAAAGCCCAGAAAGGCTATGCACTGGGCATGAACGCCGGTCTCGGTAATCTGGGTGTATCGGCAGTGCAGTTCGTGGTGCCACTGGTGATCACCGTGGGCGTGTTCGGCACGCTCGGTGGCGATGCCCAGACCGCTGTCAAAGCGGGCAAGAGCAGCACCATGTGGCTGCAGAATGCTGGCTTCATCTGGGTGCCTTTCATCACCGTCAGCGCCTTGCTGGCATGGTTCGGCATGAACGATCTGGCTTCGGCCAAAGCTTCGTTTGCCGATCAGGCAGTGATCTTCAAGCGCAAACACAACTGGCTGATGTGCTGGCTGTACACGGGTACCTTCGGTTCCTTCATCGGTTACTCGGCCGGCTTCCCGCTGCTGATCAAGACCCAGTTCCCCGATGTGAACCCGCTGCAATATGCCTTCCTTGGTCCTTTGGTCGGTGCACTGGCCCGTGTGGTGGGCGGCGTGATCGCCGACAAGCTGGGCGGCGCCAAAGTGACGGTATGGACTTTCGTCGGCATGATCGCTGCCGTGTATGGCGTGATCAGCTTCCTGCCGCATGGCGGCGTGGCAGGTAACTTCACCGGCTTCTTCTGGATGTTCATGGCGCTGTTCGCCGGCACCGGTGTGGGCAATGCTTCCACCTTCCGCATGATTCCTGTAATCTTCATGACCGAGCGTCAGCGCGCAGCGGCTGGCAAATCGCAAGCCGAACAGCAGCAAGCGATCGTTGACGCCAATAAGGAAGGTGCTGCAGTGCTGGGCTTCACCTCCGCTGTTGCTGCCTACGGTGCTTTCTTCATTCCGAAGAGCTACGGTACCTCGATTGCGCTGACGGGCGGTCCTGATGCTGCGCTGTGGTGCTTCATCGCTTTCTACATGAGCTGCATTGCAATCACGTGGTGGTGCTATGCCCGTAAGAATGCGGCCATGCCTTGCTAAACGGAGTTGAATATGTCTGACCATAGCGCCACCGATGTGCCGCGTACGGAATTGTTTGATGCAGCGCTGATCCGCAAGCTGACCCTGAATGGTCCGCGCTACACCTCGTATCCCACGGCGGACCGCTTCCACGGCGGCTATGGAGTCCCTGCCTATCAGGCTGCGATTGGCAGCCTGAGTGCAGAGGGCGCGGCAGCACCGCTGTCGCTGTATGTGCATATTCCGTTCTGTGCGTCGCTGTGCTACTACTGCGGCTGCAACAAGATCATCACGCAGGAAACCGGCAAGGCGGCCGAATATCTGGGCTATCTGTACCGCGAGATTGCCATGCAGGTGGAACTGCTGGGGCGTGGCCGCGCCGTCTCCCAGCTGCATTTCGGCGGCGGTACGCCGACCTATCTGACCGATGCGCAGATGGACGAACTGCTGGCGCGTCTGCGCGCTGATTTCGCATTTGTCAGCGACGCAGAAGGCGAATTTTCGATCGAAGTCGATCCCCGTACGGTTTCGCCGGAACGCATCGGCGTACTGCGCCGGCAGGGCTTCAACCGCCTGAGTCTGGGCGTGCAGGATTTTGACGCGGAAGTGCAGAAAGCCGTCAACCGCGTGCAGTCGCCCGAGCAGACGCTGGCCGTACTGGACGCCGCGCGCACGTATGGCTTCCGTTCCGTCAGTGTCGATCTGATCTATGGTCTGCCGCTGCAGAGCGTGGCCAGCTTCGGCCCTACGCTGGACCGCATCATTGCAGCCCGTCCCGATCGGGTGGCGGTGTACAACTATGCCCACATGCCGAATCTGTTCAAGGCGCAGAAGCTGATCAACGAGGCCGACCTGCCGGACGGCGAAACCCGTCTAGCCATGCTGGGCCTGTGTATCGAGAAGCTGACCGGTGCCGGCTATGTGTATATCGGCATGGATCACTTTGCACTGCCCGAAGACGATCTCGCGCGCAGCCGCGAAGTGGGCAAGCTGCAGCGCAACTTCCAGGGCTATTCCACACATGCCGATGCACCGATGGTGGCGCTGGGTGTGTCGGCCATCAGCGCCGTGGGCAATAGCTATAGCCAGAACGAGAAGACCCTGAGCGCGTATTACGAGCGCATCGATGCCGGTGCGCTGCCGATTGCGCGCGGCATTACCCTGAACGCAGACGATGTAATCCGGCGCACCACCATTAACCGGCTGATGTGCAACTTCATCCTCGATTACGATGATCTGCCACTACCGGACGGCGTAAGCGGCCCCGAATATTTCGCGGCCGAACTGGAACGCCTGAAACCGCTGGAAGAACTGGGCCTGCTGTGCGTGGGCAGCCGTGGCGTACGCGTGAAGATGCGCGGCCGTCTGCTGATCCGCAATATCTGCATGGCGTTCGACCAGTATCTGCACCTGCCCAAAGTAGAAGGGCCGCAGGTGCTGCGCTATTCGCGTACTATCTAAGCACTACAAATATGGATAAAAGTAAGATCAAGGTACAGACCTTCCTATCGCGTGTTCCACTGTTTGCTTCCATGCGCGCCGAGGAACTAGACCGTATTGCACTGGGTACGACCGAAGTGCGGCTGGAAAAAGGCCAGATGGTGTTTGAACGGGGCGATCCCTGCATCGGCTTCCATCAGGTGGTATTTGGCCAGATCAAACTGTCGTTCACCTCGGCCGGCGGCGCGGAAAAAGTCATCGAGCTGATTGGCCCCGGCCACAGCTTCGGCGAAGCGCTGATGTTCATGGGTAGTCCCTACATCGTTTCGGCGCAGGCCACGGAAGATACCTTGCTGCTGCACGTCGCCAAGCCCACCATCTTCCGCGAAATCGATAACGATTCGAGCTTTGCCCACAAGATGCTGGCCGGCCTGAGTCAGCGCATGCACAGTCTGATGTGCGATATGGAATCGTATTCGCTGCGCTCGGGTACCCAGCGTGTGGCAGCTTATCTGCTGCGCGAGTTCCCCGAGGGGGGCGACCAGTTCACGCTGGCGGCGTCCAAAGGCGTGCTGGCTTCGCGCCTGAACCTGACTCCCGAACATTTCTCGCGCATCCTTGCCGACCTGTGCTCGCAACAACTGATCACCTTCAAAGGCCGCCAGATCAGCTTGCTTGATCGTGCCGGTCTGCGCCGCTGTGCGGAATAAAAGCGGAGGCTCAAATGGAAGATATCGAAAAATTCATCAATGGCTTCAGCCGATTCCAGCAACAGTATTTTCAGGATAGTCAGGAATTGTTCGACAGCTTGCGGCAGGGCCAGAAGCCTAGCACACTGCTGATCGGCTGCTGCGATTCGCGCGTCGACCCCATGCTGCTAACGGGCAGCGACCCGGGCGACCTGTTCGTGGTACGGAATATCGCCAATCTGGTGCCGGCCTGCACACCGACGGCGTCGGCCGGTGTCAGTTCGGCTATCGAGTTTGCCGTGTGCGAGCTGGAAGTCGAGCGCATCATCATTCTCGGCCATGCGCGCTGTGGCGGCATCCGTGCCGTGATGTCACCGCGCAAAGTCGAGCGCGAAACCGACTTCGTCAATCAGTGGATGCGTGTTGCGGAGCCTGTAGCTGAGCGCGTTCGGCGCGATCTGGCGCACCGCAGCAGCGCCGAGCAGCACCACGCGTGCGAACTGGCCAGCATCCTGCTATCGCTCGACAATTTGATGACCTACCCATGGCTCAAGCGTCGCGTCGAGCAGGGTCTGCTCAAGCTGCACGGCTGGTATTTCGATCTGGAGAAGGGCGCATTGATGGCCTATTCGGCGCGCCAGCACGCGTTTCTGCCACTGGTCGGTTCGCTGCCCGAGCGACAGGATGCCGCCTGAAAGATCGCTCACTATGGCAACTAGAGTCTAGTTCGCTATGATGCAGAATTTTGCGAGGGCGGCAGTGAAGCCTCGCGCCTCGCGCCTCGGGTAATGGGATCGGCGTGCCGCATGGTTGTAACTTTGAGTGGGCCCTGTCGAAGAGTACTACTGCGCGTTGCGTGTTCAGATGGCGCGACATGTAGATGAATCCGTCGAAAGTTCGTGGATTTTTGAAAACCGCGAGTGACCATTGCTGCGTTACTAGGGTGGAGGCGCTACCTGCTAACTCGGCATGGCCTGCAAGTCGCTTCAGAGTTGCACCGCTGAGTTCCAATAGCATTAAACGTTCGCCTGAAAATAGGTGAACATAGTGTCGACTTATCTCTGCGTAACTGAGTATGAACTGTCCCTCTACGGGAATTTGGTCATGTAATATTGTCTCGGCGACGGCTACTTCCAAACTAAGTCCGAAGTAGCAAGTGCGAAACTCCGGCGCTCCCACTTCGCACCCTGGGGCATCAAAGCGGTTGGCGCCACTTGCTCCAAAATACGGCTCATTGTTGCTGATTCTGGAGATACGAATAAGACGCTGGTTTTTTAGCCGGACCATGCGGAGAGTGCCGTCGGCTGCCAGACGAGGTGGCGGCAAGGGCAGCGCGGCTTGCGGCATTATCGCCCCGCAAAACCGGCTGCGCTTATTCTCACCCTTTCAAATTCACCCAGCGCAATTGCCTCCAGGGGTGTTTGGCCACGAAGTGAGAGTTTTGGTGTGGTGAAGAATTGCCATTTTCCCGAGTCAGAAACGTTGGTTAATTGCGTGGAAATCGCTTCGAGTTCTTCACCCGGCAGTGCAGGATTAGCGAAGAATGAGGGAAATAGTTTGCGGCCATCGCGCGTCTCAAGAGTAAAGAGTCGTCCCTTTGCACATGCAGCCCAGATTTTTTCGGGAGAAAGGCCGGACCTGCTTGCCAGTTCCTCAACGGGGATAATCAGTCCTAGTTTCTCTAGTAGGGCACGCCGATCTAATGCTTGTTCAGCTAGCTGTTCTATGAACTGATGTGCGGCTTCATGTTCCTCGGCGCCGGCCGTTACGTCAGCTAGGTCGGTTGCTGCGGACTTGTGCTGCAGCAGAGTCGCTGTCTTGGCCATTGCGCTTTCCCCCTAGATTACTTGGTAGGGAGTCTAGACCTTTGGCAGAAATCGGCAACTGTATGTAACTGAATCGAACGCTGCTTTCAGTCGTCTGTCTTTTCCGTCGTACCCTCACCACCTGTACTGCTGGAATCAAGTTCTCCGTTGTTTTGGTTTAGTCCGAAGCTGTGCCAGTCCGGGCCGAACAGTTCTACCGGATGCTGGGTGCGGTCGGAACCGTTGCCGCACGCCATGTTATCGGCCGGGCAGTATTTGTCGCAGCCCCAGCAAATCAGCTCGGGCTTGGCGGGGTGGATGGGGAAGCGTTTGGCCATGTGGGGAAGGGGGCACTGGCGGCATTATGCTGCCGCCGCCATGCTGAAAGGCTTAGTGGTAGCGCAGCAGGTCGCCGCTGCGGTCGAAGGCCAGCATGCGTTCCATCTGACCTTGCTGGATGTGACCGAGCATCTGGTTGAACGCTGCATCGGTGCGCTGCGGATCGGGCAGTACGCCATTCTGGCCCGACAGCGTGGAAATCAGCATCACGTCCCATGGCTGGCCCATGGTCTGGGCTTCTGCTACCAGATTGGCATAGGTATCCAGCTCGCCCACCTGTTTGTCCACGCACATCACGGGCACCAGTGTGGTGCGGCCGGCTGTACCCGGCGCAGGATCAGGCTCGGCTTCGGCAATGGCGAAAGCGATCAGCAGGCGCTGCGGCTGGGCCTGCATGGCAGCAGCCACGATCAGGTCTTCGAAACTATTGATTTGCATGGGATTCCTCGGTGTGCTGGGTGGAGCTATGGTTGTACAACGACACCATACCCTGCAATAGTGCCGCTGAATATTGCCGTAAGGGATGAATGCGTCTAGTCACTAAGGACTAGAAGGTCTAGTCCTTCTCACCCTGCCAGATCACCTTCTTGCCGATTCACACCAGTAGGGCCGCTGCTTAGACTTGCAACATAGTCGAGTCCGTGCATGTTGCATGGGACCGCATACCCGGCACAGTGCCGGGTGTCAGTGAGGAGGCAGCATGAGTCATTTTCTGGATCGCCTGAAATTCTTCAGCAAAACTACGTCGACATTCTCGGGCGGTCACGGCGCCGTCGTGCAGGAAGATCGCACCTGGGAAAACGCCTATCGTCAGCGCTGGCAGCACGACAAGATCGTGCGCTCCACGCACGGCGTCAACTGCACGGGTTCGTGCAGCTGGAAGGTGTATGTCAAGAACGGCCTGATTACCTGGGAAACCCAGCAGACCGATTATCCGCGCACCCGTCCCGATCTGCCTAACCACGAGCCACGCGGCTGCCCACGCGGCGCCAGCTATTCGTGGTATGTGTATTCGGCCCAGCGCGTCAAATACCCGATGATCCGTGGCCGTCTGATGGAAATGTGGCGCGAAGCCCGTAAGACCATGGACCCGATCGCGGCATGGGAATACGTGAGCCAGAATCCCGAGCGCGCAGCGCGCTACAAATCGGTGCGCGGTCTGGGCGGCTTTGTGCGCGCCAACTGGGACGAAGCCAACGAGATCATCGCTGCTGCCAATGCACTGACCATCAAGAAGTACGGCCCTGACCGTATCGTCGGCTTCTCGCCGATTCCTGCGATGTCGATGGTCAGCTACGCAGCCGGTACCCGCTACCTGTCGCTGATCGGCGGCGTGGCACTGAGCTTCTACGACTGGTATTGCGATCTGCCACCATCGAGCCCGCAGATCTGGGGCGAACAGACCGACGTGCCGGAATCGGCCGACTGGTACAACTCCACCTACCTGATGGTGTGGGGCTCCAACGTGCCGATGACGCGTACCCCGGACGCCCACTTCTACACCGAAGTGCGCTACAAAGGTACCAAGACGGTGGCCGTGTCGTCCGACTTCGGCGAAATGGCCAAGTTCGGCGATATCTGGCTGGCACCTAAGCAGGGTACCGATGCGGCACTGGCCATGGCCATGGGCCACGTGATCCTGAAGGAATACCACACGGCCGGCCAATCGGCCTACTTCAAAGAGTACGCCAAGCAGTACACCGACTTCCCTATGCTGGTGCTGCTGAAAGAGCAGAACGGCACGCTGGCACCGGAATACTTCCTGCGCGCTTCGCACCTGGCCAACAACCTCGACGAAACCAACAATCCGGACTGGAAGACCCTGGTCATCGACGAAGCCAGCGGCCAGATCGTCGCGCCAGCCGGTTCCATCGGCTTCCGCTGGGGCGAAACGGGCAAGTGGAATCTGGAAATGAAGCAGGGCACCAGCGGTGCTCCCGTCGATCCGCAACTGTCGCTGATCAACTGCGCCGATGAAGTGGTGCCTGTGGGCTTCGCCTACTTCGGCGGCAAGGACGCCAGCGATCTGCTGATGCGCAACGTCCCCGTCAAGCGTCTGACGCTGGCTGACGGCAGCACCGCTCTGGTGGCGACCGTATTCGATCTGACCATGGCCAACTACGGTATCGACCGTGGTCTGGGTGGCGGCAATGTGGCCACCAGCTATGAAGAAGACGTACCTTACACCCCGGCATGGCAGGTCAAGCACACCGGCGTGAAAGCCGAAGACGTGATCACCGTGGCACGCCAGTTCGCCGAGAACGCCGACCAGACTCGCGGCAAGAGCATGGTCATCGTCGGTGCGGCGCTGAACCACTGGTACCACATGGACATGACCTATCGCGGCATCATCAACATGCTGATGATGTGCGGTTGCGTGGGTCAATCGGGCGGCGGCTGGGCCCACTACGTGGGTCAGGAAAAACTGCGTCCGCAAACGGGATGGACCCCGCTGGCCTTCGCACAGGACTGGAACCGTCCTATGCGCCAGATGAACGGTACTTCGTTCTTCTACAACCACACCAGCCAGTGGCGCCACGAAAAGCTGCACACGGAAGAAATCGCCTCGCCAACGGCAGGTGACGACGTCGCTCCTATGTCGCTGCTGGACTACAACGCCAAGGCCGAACGTCTGGGCTGGCTGCCATCGGCACCACAGCTGCAGACCAACCCGCTGGAAGTCACGCGTGCTGCTGAAGCGGCCGGCGTCGCACCAGTAGCTTATGCGGTCAGCCAGATCAAGAACAAGCAGCTGGAATTCTCCTGCGATGATCCGGACAATCCGGCCAACTTCCCGCGCAATATGTTTGTGTGGCGCTCGAATATTCTGGGCAGCTCGGGCAAGGGCCACGAGTACTTCCTGAAGTATTTGCTGGGTACCCAGAATGCGCTGATGAGCGATGAAGAGCACTGCATCAAGCCGCGCGACGTCAAAGTGCGTCCTGCTGCCGAAGGCAAGCTCGATCTGCTGGTGGTGCTGGACTTCCGTATGTCCACCACCTGCCTGTATGGCGATATCGTGCTGCCGACCGCGACGTGGTACGAGAAGGATGACCTGAACACCTCGGACATGCACCCGTTCATCCACCCGCTGTCGGAAGCTGTGCAGCCGCTGTGGCAATCGAAGTCGGACTGGGAAATCTACAAAGGTCTGGCCAAGAAGTTCGAAGAAATCGGCGGTCCTTACCTCGGCACCCAGCAGGATCTGGTACTGACCCCGCTGATGCACGATACCCCGGGCGAACTGGGTCAGCCTTTCGATCCGAAAGACTGGCGCGCCGGCGAGTGCGAGCCGATTCCGGGCAAAACCATGCCTAACTTCACCGTGGTGGAACGCGATTACACCAAGATCCACCAGAAGTTCACCTCGATCGGCCCATTGCTGGAAAAACTCGGCAACGGTGGTAAAGGCATCAGCTGGAAGACCGGCCACGAAGTGGAAATCCTGCGCGGCATTAACCGCACGGTGCAGGCTGACACGGTGGGCAAAGGCCAGCCACGTCTGGATACCGCCATCGATGCGGCCGAGATGATTCTGTCGCTGGCACCGGAAACCAATGGCCACGTGGCTGTGAAAGCATGGGATGCGCTGTCCAAGATCACGGGCCGCGACCACACCCATCTGGCGCTGCCACGCGAGCACGATAGCATCCGCTTCCGCGATGTGCAGGCCCAGCCACGCAAGATTATTTCGTCGCCAACCTGGTCCGGTCTGGAATCGGAAGAAGTCAGCTACAACGCCTGCTATACCAACGTGCATGAACTGATCCCTTGGCGCACCCTGACGGGCCGTCAGCAGTTCTACCAGGATCACCGCTGGATGCGTGATTTTGGCGAAGGTCTGTGCGTGTACAAGCCAGCGATCAACACCAAGACCACGGCGTCCATGCTGGGTGCGCAGCCGAACGGTAACAAAGAGATTGCGCTGAACTGGATCACGCCGCACCAGAAGTGGGGCATCCACTCGACCTACTCGGACAACCTGCGCATGCTGACGCTGTCCCGTGGCGGTCCGCACGTGTGGCTGTCGGAAGTGGACGCGCAAGCAGCCGGCATCGTCGACAACGACTGGATCGAAGTGTTCAACGTCAACGGCACGCTGACGGCGCGGGCGATTGTCAGCCAGCGCGTACCGGAAGGCATGACGCTGATGTACCACGCACAGGAAAAAATCGTCAACGTGCCGGGCGCTGAAATGTCGGGCAAACGTGGCGGTATCCACAACTCGGTAACCCGTGCTGTGACCAAGCCTACTCACATGATCGGTGGTTATGCGCAGCTGTCGTGGGGCTTCAACTACTACGGCACGGTGGGTTCCAACCGCGATGAATTCGTGCTGGTACGTAAGATGAACAAAGTCGACTGGCTGGAAGGCCCGTTGAATGAAAAGGCCCACGGCTGAGAAAGAGACGGAGCGATACATGAAAATCAGAGCACAAATCGGCATGGTGCTGAATCTGGACAAGTGCATTGGATGCCATACCTGTTCAGTAACCTGCAAAAACGTGTGGACCAGCCGTGACGGTGTGGAATATGCATGGTTTAACAACGTCGAAACCAAACCGGGCGTGGGTTATCCTAAACAGTGGGAAAACCAGAACAAGTGGAATGGCGGCTGGCGCCGTACCGACGCGGGCAAGATCGAGCCGCGTCAGGGTAGCCGCCTGAAGATTCTGTCGCAGATCTTCGCCAATCCGAACCTGCCACAGATCGACGAGTACTACGAGCCGTTCACCTACGACTACGAACGCCTGCAGAATGCGCCGCTGTCGGAAACCCCACCGACTGCCCGTCCTATCTCCGTCATTACCGGCAAGAAGATGGACAAGATCGAATGGGGCCCGAACTGGGAAGACGATCTGGGGGGCGAATTCGCCCAGCGTAGCCAGGATGCGCTGTTCGAAGGCATGCAGAAGGAGATGTACGGTACTTTCGAAAACACCTTCATGATGTACTTGCCACGTCTGTGCGAGCACTGCCTGAACCCGACCTGCGTGGCTTCTTGCCCGTCCGGTTCCGTGTACAAGCGCGAAGACGACGGCATCGTGCTGATCGATCAGGACAAGTGCCGCGGCTGGCGTATGTGCATCTCCGGCTGCCCGTACAAGAAGATCTATTACAACTGGTCGTCCGGCAAGGCCGAGAAGTGCACGTTCTGCTACCCGCGTATCGAAGCGGGCCAGCCTACCGTGTGCTCGGAAACCTGCGTGGGCCGTATCCGCTACCTCGGCGTGCTGCTGTACGACGCCGACAAGATCGAAGCAGCGGCTTCCGTGGCCGATCCGCGCGACCTGTATCCGTCGCAACTGGGTCTGTTCCTCAACCCGCACGATCCGGAAGTGATCGCCGAAGCGCGCCGTCAGGGCATTCCTGATTCGTGGCTGGAATCGGCCAAGCGTTCGCCTGTGTACAAGATGGCAGTGGAGTGGAAAGTAGCCTTCCCGCTGCACCCTGAATACCGTACGCTGCCGATGGTGTGGTATATCCCGCCACTGTCGCCGATTCAGGCTGCGGCCGAATCTGGCCGTCTGGGCAAGAACGGCATTCTGCCGGATACCGCCAGCCTGCGTATTCCCGTGCAGTATCTGGCCAACCTGCTGACGGCAGGCGACCAGCGCCCTGTGCTGACGGCACTCGACCGCATGCTGGCCATGCGTGCCTATATGCGCAGCAAGCATGTAGCGCCGACGCCGGATCTGGAGGTGCTGAAACAGGTGGGTCTGGAGCCAGCCATGGTGGAAGATATGTACCACATCATGGCGATTGCGAACTACGAAGACCGTTTCGTGATTCCAAGCAGCCACAAGGAAATGGCCGAGGACAGCTTCAACGAGAAGGGTAGCTGCGGCTTCAGCTTCGGCAACGGTTGCTCGGATGGTGTCAGCGATGCCAGCCTGTTCGGCAAACGCAAGCATGGCTCGGAAATCTTCATGATGATGCCGAAATCGCGTAAGAAAAAGGAGAACCTCGATGTCTGAAGCTCAAGCCTCCACGCAAGGCTTCCAGCTGCTCTCCATCCTGCTGCAGTATCCGGAAGCGGAACTGTTGCAGGAGCGCGAGGCGCTGCAAGCACTGATTCCGCGTAACTGGCAGGGCGCGCTGGCGCCGCTGTTCACCCATCTGGGCGAGACGGCACTGATCGACCTGCAGCAGCAGTATGTGATGACGTTCGACCGCAACCCGTCGCATTCGCTGCACCTGTTCGAGCATATTCATGGCGAATCGCGTGACCGCGGTCAGGCCATGGTGGACCTGCTGGCTGAATACAGCCGTCATGGCCTGCAGATGGTGGGTGACGATCTGCCCGACTACGTGCCGCTGTTCCTCGAATTCCTGTCGCTGCAGGATGAAGCGGAAGCCGAGCGCCTGCTGGGCGACGCGATCCACGTGCTGGCCTACATCGGCCGCAAGCTGCGCGCCAATGGCAGCCCGTACGCCTGTGTGTTCGAACTGCTGCAGACGCTGACCAATGTGGTGGCGGAAGAGCTGAGCGAACCGCCGGTGCGCGACATGGACGAAGCACTGGAAACTTTCGGCCCCGGTGCCGACGGTATCGAGCCCCTGCTGAAACCGCGCATGGACGGTACGCATCCCGTCAATTTCTATCCCAAGGCGGCAGCGCCGCAGCGTCACTGAAGGAGAGTGCCATGAACTATCTGCATCAATTTTTATTCGGTATCTATCCGTATATCGCGCTGGCGATCTTCCTGCTCGGTAGTCTGATCCGCTTCGACCGCGAGCAGTACACGTGGAAGTCGGAATCGAGTCAGGTGTTCCACACGGGCATGCTGCGGCTGGGCAGCCCGCTGTTCCACATCGGCGTGCTGGGCCTGTTCTTCGGCCACGCTGCCGGTCTGCTCACGCCCGTCTGGGTGTGGGATGCGCTGGGCGTGGAACACGGCACCAAGCAGCTGGTGGCAATGGTGGCCGGTGGCACCATGGGCTCGCTGTGCCTGATCGGCCTGCTGATGTTGCTGGGCCGTCGCCTGAGCAACGAGCGTGTGGCTGCCCGTAGCACGTGGAAAGACAAGCTGGTTCTGCTGTGGCTGCTGGCAACGCTGTTGCTGGGTCTGTCGTCGATCTTCGTCTCGGCCGGTCACATGGACGGCCACATGATGGTTCTGCTGATGGGCTGGGCCCAGCACGTGGTGACCTTCCGTGGCGATGCTGCCGACCTGATCCTGACTGCGCCGCTGATCTTCAAGCTGCACCTGTTCATGGGCATGTCGCTATTCGTGATCTTCCCGTTCACCCGTCTGGTGCACGTGTGGAGCGGTTTCGGTGCCGTGACCTATCTGGGCCGCGCCTATCAGCTGGTACGTCCACGCTAAGGAGTCATCATGGGTATCTCAGTCAATGGTGTGGATGTTGACGATCGCGAGATCGAAGCGGAACTGGTGCACCACCAGCAAGCTAGCAATCCTGTGCAGTCGGCCGTGCATGAAGTGATATTGCGCCGCGTGCTGCTGCAGGAAGCGGCGGCGCTGGGCATCACGGCGGACGATGAGGATGACCGCATCGAAGCCCTGTTTGCACAGGAAGTCAAAGTGCCGCTGGCCGATGAGGACGCCTGCTTGCGCTACTACATGAGCCAGCCGGAGCGTTTCCGCAGCGGTGATCTGGTGGAAGCACGCCACATCCTGTTTCAGGTCACGCCTTCGGCACCGCTCGACATGCTGCGCCAGACTGCTGAGCTGATACTGGCCGAGCTGCAAGTAAGGCCCGAGCGTTTCGAGGAACTGGCCGGACAGTATTCCAATTGTCCGTCCGGCGCCATCGGCGGCAATCTGGGCCAGTTGGGGCGGGGTGCCTGTGTGCCCGAGTTTGAGGAACTGCTGTTCCGACTGCAGGAAGGTGAACTGGCCGGCCGGCTATTGGAAACCCGCTTCGGTCTGCACATTGTGCAGGTGAAGCGGCGCGTGGCTGGCGCGGTGATTCCGTTTGCCACCGTGCGGGCCCAGATTGGCGACGAACTGCAGCGGCAAGCGTGGCAGCGCGCGCTGCACCAGTATCTGCATATTCTGGTTGGCCGTGCCGGTATCGAAGGCATTACGCTGGAAGGGGCCCAATCGCCGCTGGTACAGTAATTTCAAGTAACGATCTCCCGTCGCTGTTGTAGTAAACCGTGGCCGGCCTAGTCTGAAAGGACTAGGCCGGCTACGTCATCATGGGCAGTTTCAGCGCGCGCCTGCGACGTTAAAATGAAGCATCCCAATCAGACAGGAGTGCGCCGATGTCAGGCGAACTTTTCCCCGCCGCCGCAGGCACTGGCCTGCAGCCCCCGCGCCTGAGCGACCGCTTCGGCCGCAGCATCGATTATCTGCGCGTGTCCGTCACCGACCGCTGCGATCTGCGCTGTACTTACTGCATGCCGAGCGACTTCAAAGGTTATGAAGACCCGCCGGACTGGCTCAGTTTTGACGAGATCGAGCGGGTGGTGGCTGCTTTCGCCCGCCTCGGCACCTCGCGCGTGCGCCTGACGGGTGGTGAACCGCTGACGCGGCGCGGCGTGACGCAACTGGCGGGCCGGCTGTCGGTCTTGCCCGGTCTGCGCGATCTGTCGCTGTCTACCAATGGCACGCGGCTGGCCCGCTATGCCGATGAGCTGGTAGCTGCCGGCGTCAGCCGCGTAAATGTCAGCCTCGATACGCTGGACCGCGAATGCATGAAAGGCATTACGGGGCGCGACTGTCTGCCCTCCGTGCTGGCCGGCTTGCAGGCGGCCAAGGCGGCCGGGCTGGCGCCCATCAAAATCAATATGGTGGCCATGCGTGGTGTCAACGATGCCGAGATCGATGCTGTGGCGGCCTTCTGCATCGAGCAGCATTTCGTACTGCGCCTGATCGAAGTAATGCCCATGGGCGAGACAGGGCGCAACACGGCCTATCTGAATCTGGGCCCCGTGCAGGAGCGGCTGGCGCGCCGCTTCGACCTGCGTCCGCAGGCGCTGGAAATCGGCGGCGGGCCGGCGCGCTACTGGAGTACCGCCGATGGCAGTGCGGCGATCGGCTATATCACTCCCATGTCGCAGCACTTCTGCGCCACCTGCAACCGGGTGCGGCTGTCGGTTGATGGCACGCTCTACCTGTGTCTGGGACAGGAGCAGCAGTATCCGCTGCGCCCGCTGCTGCGCGGCGGTGCCAGCGATGCCGAGCTGGAAGCGGCGATCCGTGCTGCCATCGAGCTGAAACCGGAGCAGCATGACTTCGGTCGCCAGCCGGAGAAAATTATCCGTTTCATGTCGCAGACGGGCGGCTAGAAAAAATGCCTCACCGTGTATACTGAATGACGTATTGCATCACCGGAGTCGCCATGCGCTATTCACCAATTCTATCCGGACAGGCCAGCTGATGGTGCTGCCCACTCTGTTCGCCAACTGGCACAAGCTGTCGACCCGTATCGTCGGCCTGCTGCTGAGTTTTCTCGCCGTCGCCCTGCTGGTGATAGGCTCGACGCTGCTGCTGTCATGGCAGCTGGAAGGCAGCGCTGCGGCCATCAACGTGGCAGGTAGCTTGCGCATGGATAGCTACCGGATGGCCATGCTGGCCGGTCAGGTCGATGATGTGGGCGCCGATCCCCGTACGCGCGACCACTTGCTGTTTCAACTGCAGAGCATGGAAGAGAAACTGCATCTGCTGCAGCGTGGTGATCCCCAGCGGCCGCTGTTCCTGCCGCCTACCGCCTCGATCCGTGATATGTTTAATGGCGTGTTGCAGCAGTGGCGCACGGAACTGGCACCGCAAGCCCATGAATGGCTGGGCCAGCCCGCTTCGACGCCTGCCAGCATGCGTGCCTTGCAGCAGCGCAGCGAGCGCTTTGTGGCGCGGGTGGACGAGCTGGTGCAGCGGATCGAACGCGACAGCGAAAACCGTACCTTCTGGCTGCGCGCTTCCCAGCTGACACTGCTGGGGCTGGCACTGGTGGGCACGGTCAGCATCATCTACCTGCTGTTCGATATGATTGTGGCCCCCGTGACCCGCCTGCAGGGCGGTCTGGAACGCATGCGCGAGAAGGATTTCGGCGTGCGTCTGCCGGTCGACCGCAAGGACGAATTCGGCATGCTGGCCAGCGGCTTTAACCAGATGGCCGACCGCCTGCAACTGGTGTATGGCAATCTGGAGCAGATGGTCAGCATAAAGACGCAGGCGCTGGAACAGCAGAACCGCGAACTGGCACTGCTGTATGACAGTGCCGCCTTCCTGCAGCAGCCGCAGCCGGCCGAAGCCATGTGCCGTGGCTTCCTGCAGCGGATCAGCGGGTATTTCGGTGCCGATGGCGGCACTGTGCGCATCCTCGACCCGATACAGGGCAATCTGCACATGCTGGTTTCGCAGGGTATTTCCGAGCGGCTGGTGGAAACCGAGCGTTGCCTGAAAGTGGGCGACTGTCTGTGCGGCGATGCCGTAGTCAAGAAAGTGGCAGTGATCCACGATCTGCGCAAGATGGATGGCGGGCACCAGCTGGAATGCCACAAGGAAGGCTTTGCCACCGTCTCCATCTTCCACCTGTACGCCCAGCAGCAGCATCTGGGCTTTTTCAATCTGCACTTCCGCAAAGCCACCGTGTTCAGTCCGGCCCAGACAGCCTTGCTGGAAACGCTGGGCCAGCTACTCGGCACGGCGATCGAAAACCAGCGGCTGGAAGGCCGCTCGCGCCAGCTGGCCGTGTCGGAAGAACGCAATCTGGTGGCGCAGGGCCTGCATGACAGTATTGCGCAGGGCTTGAACTTCCTGAATCTGCAAGTGCAGATGCTGGAACAGTCTATGCAGCAACGCCACTGGGAAGAAGTGGAAAGCATCGTCCCCGCACTGCGCGCGGGGGTGGACGAGAGTTATCAGGATGTGCGCGAGCTGCTGCACAATTTCCGCACCCGTCTGCAGGAAGGTAATCTGTTGAGCTCGCTGGAAGCGGTGGTAGATAAATTCCGGCGCCAGAGCGGCATCGTGGTCGATATCGTGGCGGAAACTGAAGGCCCGCCATTCCCCAGCGAACAGCAACTGCAATTGCTGTTCATCGTGCAGGAAGCGCTGTCCAACGTGCGCAAGCATGCGGGCGCCAGCCGGGTCTGGGTGCGGCTGGAAGACCACGACGACTTCGTGCTCAGCATCCGTGACAACGGCCACGGCTTCGAGCCGGCCGCACTGGAAACGCTGGGCGATTCCCATGTGGGCATACACATCATGCGCGAGCGGGCGGCCCGTATAGCGGCTGACCTGAACGTGCAGTCGCAGCCGGGGCAGGGCACCCAGGTCACGCTGCATCTGGCCAGAGCGCAGCGGCGTGCGGCCTGATGGCTGGCGTCTTAGACGAGATTTAACGAGAGAGGTTTTTGCATGGATACACCGGACACCCCCATCAGCGTGCTACTGGTCGATGATCACACCCTGTTCCGCAGTGGCATACGTTCGCTGCTGCAGCGCCATGCCGACTTTGCCGTAGTGGGCGAGGCGGCCGATGGTGTGGAAGGCATCAAGCGGGCGCAGCAGCTGAAACCGCAGGTGATACTACTGGATCTGAATATGCCCGGCATGTCGGGGCTGGAAACGCTGCAGCTGCTGCTGCAGGACTGTCCCGATAGCGCGGTGGTGATGCTGACCGTGTCGGAAGATGCGGAAGACCTGAGCACGGCCCTGCGTGCCGGTGCCAGCGGTTATCTGCTGAAGAATATCGATACCGAATATCTGACCCGTGCGATCCGCCGCGCCGCCGCCGGTGAAACCGTGGTGGCGGAAGCCATGACGGCCAAGCTGGTAGCCCAGCTGCAAGGCGGTGCTGCACCGGCCGCCGCTTCCGAGCTGGACAAGCTGACCCCGCGCGAGCGCGAAATCCTCGATTGTCTGGCCCGTGGCGGCAGCAACAAGAGCATCGCACGCACGCTGGAGCTGGCCGAATCCACCGTCAAGATCCATGTACAGAACGTGCTGAAGAAACTCAAACTCAGCAGCCGGGTGCAGGCCGCCGTGTACGCTGTCGAGCATCGCCGCCAGAGCGGCGGCTGAGCTCGTCTGATGCGAGGCTAGAAATAACAACGGAGCGCCTTGGCGCCCCGTCGGGAAGATGGCAGGCGGCCAGTGCGCCTGCGTGCGGGGCTCGTTTAGCCGCCGCAGCAGCCGCCGCAGCAACCGCCAGCGCGTGGGTTTTGCGGAGCGGCAGCGCCAGCCGATACATAGCTGGGGTAGCCGGCAGCTTCCAGGCTGGCCGTCATGCGCAGCGGCGAGGTGCGGTTTTCATCGAACTGGACGCTGGCGAGGCAGTCGCGCAGGGATACGCGGACTTCTTCTACGCCGCTCAGTTTGAGCAGAATTTGCGTAATGGTATCGGCACTGCCTTCGTCTTCCATCTGATCGATATTGATTACCGTGTTTTGCATGATTCGTCCTTCTGTGTCATAAAGTTTTTGATTGCGGCATTAGCCTAAGCGAAAGCGGCCGTGCTGGCTACGTGCTGGCGCCGTAAAACGGGGAAGAATCGTGATTTCTTGATCTGGATTATCGAACTTGGGGCGCCCGCTACCGTTTTGGCGGATTAAGTCCGACAATGCCAGCCGTATCCGAAACTGAAAACTTGATCATTATGAGTCTGCTCTCCATCGACGAACCACCTGCCGCACGTCACACCGGCCATCCGGTCTGGCGCCTCGGCTTCCGCCCCTTCTATCTGTGCGCTGCTTTTTTTGCCGCGCTGGCCATTCCCCTGTGGATGGCGCAGTACTACGGCTGGATACCCCAACTGGCCAGCTTGCGCCTGCACGTCGGCTTTGCCTGGCATATGCACGAGATGGTGTATGGCATGGGACTGGCCGTGGTGGTCGGTTTCCTCTACACGGCGGCATATAACTGGACGGGCTTCTGGACTCCCGTGCGTGGCCATCTGGCTGCGCTGGTGGCGCTGTGGCTGGCCGGACGGCTGGGCATGCTGCTGGCACCGCCCGCACTGGCTGCTGCGCTGGACTGGCCCTTCATACCGACCGCGGCGTGGCCGCTGCTGCAAGTGATGCGCAAGGCGAATAACCGGCGCAATTATTTCCTCGTCGGCATACTGGGTCTGCTGGCCATCAGCAATGGCGTATTCCATGCCATCGCGCTGGGCTGGCAGGGGCTGCCTGCGGCCGCGCCCATCCATGCTGCCATCTTCCTGATCGTGGTGATCGAGGCCGCCATCGGCACCCGCATCATTCCCATGTTCACCCGTAACGGCGCGCCCGGTTCGGCACCGCTGGTGCAGCCGCGGCTGGATAAAGTTTCGCTGGGGCTGCTGGTGCTGTCGGCCTGCGGCTGGCTGTTGTCTTTCCCGGCATGGCTGTTCGGCCCGCTGGCACTGCTGGCCGCTGCGCTGATCCTGCTGCGCCTGTGGCGCTGGGATGCGATGGCGACGCTGACCCGTCCGCTACTGTGGATCATGCATCTGTCCTACGCATGGATAGCCGCCGGACTGGTGCTGCTGGCACTGGCACGCTGGCAACTGGTCAGTGCCAGTACCGGCTTCCATGCGCTGACGGTAGGTTCGATGGCGGGCCTGATACTGGGCATGATGACGCGTACCACGCTGGGCCATACGGGACGGCCGCTGGTGGCAGGGCGGGCCGAGACGCTGATCTTCGTGCTGATACAGGCGAGCGCCTTCCTGCGCGTGGCCACGGCACTGGGCTGGGAAACCGAACAGGGGCTGGTGATGCTGCTGGCAGCATCGTGCTGGACGCTGGGCTTTGCCAGCTATGTGGTGGTGTATCTACCGTACCTGACGACACCGCGTCTTGATGGAAAACCCGGTTAATCCGTGGGGATTTTGATCTGCGTCATAGAATGTACAGAAGCTTGCGGGCATAGTGCCGTGCGAGGAGGAATGTAACATGGAAGAACGTGGTTGGAAGCCGGATATGGCATTGGGCATCCCGCTGTTCGATGAGGCGCATCAGGCGCTGGCCGAACAGATCGATGCGCTGATGGACGCATCCGATGCTGATTTTCTGGAAGGGCTGCAGCAGCTGATCGAATGTCTGGAAGAAGATTTCCGGCATGAAGAGGCGCTGATGGAAACCATCAATTATCCGGCCATCAAGCAGCATCGCGAACAGCACGCGCGTGTGCTGGCCAGTCTGCACCAGCTCGATGAAACGGATATTGCCGCCGGCAAGGAAGCGGTAAAGCTGGTGCTGCCGTGGTTCCACGCCCATCTGGCCACTGCCGATACGGCGCTGGCGCGGGCTTTGCAGGCGGGTGCTGTCTAGTCTTAGGGTTGGCCTCCGGCAGTTCTGCAAAATTGCCTGCCGGATGGTATTCTTGTGCCTTCACTCATGAGGGCATTATGTCAGTAATAACAAAAAAACTGGTCCAGGCTATCGCGCTGGGCTGCGCCGCCATGGCCACCGCACAAGCGGAAGACATCATCAAGATCGGCCATGTAGCAGCGACTTCGGGCGGTATCGCCCATCTGGGCAAGGATAACGAAAACGGTGCACGCATGGCCGTGGACGAACTCAATGCCAAGGGCGTCGTCATTGGCGGCAAGAAGTACCGCATCGTGCTGCAGGCGGAAGATGATGCCGCCGATCCCAAGCAGGGCACCACCGTGGCACAGAAGCTGGTCGATGCCAAAGTGCAGGGCGTGATCGGGCATGAGACGTCCGGCACCACCATTCCCGCTTCGCGCATCTATCACGATGCGGGCATTCCGCAGATTTCCCCTTCGGCTAGCGCGATCCAGTATACCCGTCAGCGCTACAACACCACCTTCCGCAACGTCGCTAACGACGAGCAGCTAGGCGCCGCACTGGCGCGCTATGCCATGCAGAACATGAAGGCGCAGCGCATCGCCGTGATCGATGACCGGACCGCCTATGGTAAAGGGCTGGCCGATGAGTTCATCAAGAACGTCAAGCGCCATGGCGCGGCCACTGGTAGCAGTATCGTGAACACCCAGTTCACCACCGACAAGGCCACCGATTTCAATGCGATTCTGACGGCGGTGAAAGCCAGCAAGCCCGATATGATTTTCTTCGGCGGCATGGATGCCGTGTCCGGCCCCATGCTGCGCCAGATGAAGCAGCTGGGCATGCCATTGCGATTCATGGGCGGCGACGGCATGTGTTCGGACGGTGTGCCGCGTCTGGCCGGCGAAGCACTGGCCGACGATCAGGTGATCTGTGCCGAAGCGGGTGGCGTGGAACCAGCGCAGGAAAAAGGGCTGGCCGATTTCCGCGTGGCTTATCGCAAGAAGTTCGGCATCGAAGTGCAGACTTATGCGCCGTATGCCTATGATGCTTTGATGACGATGGTGGAAGCCATGCAGAAAGCCGGATCGCCGGATCCGGCCAAGTATCTGCCCGTGCTGGCCAAGAGCACCCACAAAGGTGTGACCGGCAATATCACCTTCGATGAGCGGGGCGATGTGAAAGATGGCGTACTGACCATCTTCACTTTCCGTAACGGCAAGCGCGTCAAGCTCGCCGTGGTCAAGTAAGCCCAAGTTAGCTCAGGTAAGCTCAACTGAGCCCAAGTAAGCCCGCGTTCGTCCTCAAAGTTAGCCCTGCGGGGGCGGGCCGCCAAAGCCGGGGCCACCGGGGCCACCCGGTGGCGGGCCCATACGGGGCTCGTGCGATTCGGCGTCCTTATTCGGGCCGCCAAAGCGGTAGGATAGTCCCAGATAGAACACGCGCCCGTCAAAGCGGCGCGTGCTGGTTTCACGCAGCGTGGCGCTATCGACCACGGTTTCCATCTTGTTGGTGTTGAACAGATCGGTCACCGTGGCCAGCATGCTCAGGCGTGGCGTCAGCATCTGCCGCACACTCATATTGAAGGTGGAATTGGGCGAGCGGTAGCCCTGACCGGACAGCATCTTGCCCTGCATCTGCAAGGCCATCTGCACTTGCGTCGCTGCGCTAGCGGCATAGTTCAGCCGCACGCGGCCACTGAGCGAATTGGCCGTGCGGGTGTTCAGCAGGCCCTGATCGTCCAGCGAGCTCTGCTGCATGCGCATCAGGTTGCCGCTGGTATTGAGGGTCAGCTCAGGTGTCAGTTTGCCGCTGACAGTGAATTCCAGTCCGCTGGAATGACTGCCTTCGCCATTGCGGCGCGTAGTCAGCAGTACGTTATTGGCCAGCAGCGTGCGGTAATCAACGATGGCATCCGTATCGCGCCGGTAGTAGCTGCGCAGATTGGTTTCCAGTCCGAACAGCCGGGTTTCATAGCCCACTTCGAAGGAATCGGTCTTGGTTGGCTTGAGGAGCGGATTGCCGGACGAAATATTGAACTCGTCGCGGTACACCACGTAGGGGTTGAGGTCGTTGGCGTTAGGCCGGCGGATCCGCCGCGCATAGGCAAAGCGCAGGGTGGATGCCTCGCTCAGCCGGTAGGTGGCGAACAGGCTGGGCATGAAGTTCAGGTAGTTATTCGTCGCCTCGATATTGCTGGTGTACTGGTGGATGTCCAGTGCCGTATGCTCGGCGCGCAGGCCGGCCTGCAGGCCCCAGTCATCGTTCAGGCGCAGCTGGTAGGAGCCGTACAGCGCCGTCACAGTTTCTTCCAGCTGGTAGCGGTTGCTGCGCGCCGGATTCAGCGTCACCACCGAGGTGGCGGGATTGATGTCGGTGTATTCGGTTTCCGCGTCGCTGGTATTGCTGGCGACCTTGAAGCCGGCTTTGGCGCTGCCGCCCCACAGCGGACGCTCGTAGTCGCCCGTGAAATCGACGATGCGCACGCTATTGTTGCTGTGCTGGCTAGCGCGGGTGTTGGGCAGGTTAGCACTGGCGTAGGTGTTGGCGTACTGATTGTCGCTCTCGTTTTCCGAGGCCGACACGCGCAGATCGAGCTTCAGCAACTCGTTCGGCAGTTCGCCCTTGTGGTCGTAGCGGCTACCCCAGCCGAAGTTGCGCGCTTCGCCCGTGCGCTGGGTGGTGCGCACATAATCGGTCAGCGGCTGGAGCGCAGTCGCGCCGTTGAGATAGTGATCGACGCCATGCTGGTCATTGCTACGGGCGTTGTAGTTGGCACTGGCGGCCAGCGTGTCGGTGGCGTTGAGGTTGTAGTTGATGGTGGTGTTCACGCCCGACATATCGTTCAAGCCCGCGCTGTTCGATTGCTGGCTGCTGTGCACCCAGTTACCATTGCTATCGAGCCGCTCGCGGCTGACGTCGGCGGTGGAATTGCGGCCATCGTGGCGGATATGCGCGCCGCCCTGTATGCCCCATGGCCCTTCGTTGTAGCTGCCGGAGAAGGCGCTGTTGTAGCGGCCTTGCACGCCGGCATTGGCATTCAGATTGGCAAAGCCACCGGCCTTGCGGTTGCGCCGCATCACCAGATTCAGGATCGGGCCACCGCCGCCTTCGTTGCCGAACTGGGCGCCGGGATTGTTGAGGACTTCCACGGATTCGATATCGTCGGCCTGCATGGCATTTAGCGTGGCGCCACGGTTTTCGCCTTGCAGCATGGCCGAAGGTTTGCCGTCCACCAGTATCTGCACATTGGTGCTGCCGCGCAGGGTGACGGTGCCGTCCGGATCGACGGCGACCGAGGGCACGTTGTTGAGCGCGTCGGCTGCCGAGCTATTGCTGGTACTGATGTCGGATTTCACATCGTAGACTTGGCGGTCGATGCGGTTGGTGGGGCGCTCGCCGGCCACATTGACAGACTGGATCACGGCCGGGGTATCAGCAGTTTTGCCGGCCACAGGGCGGGCGGGCACGGGCGCCGGCGTGGCGCTGGATTGGGCCAGTGCAGCCAGCGGGCTGGCCAGACAGGCACTCAGTAGAATTTTTTGCATGGAGCGAGGGCTAACTAGAGCTAGGTTGCGACAGCACAGCAGCAGGCTGTCAGTGCAGCAATGATAACGCTGCTCCAAACAAGAATAATTGTTATTTACAATACTTTACTTGCGCAACACTGGCTTACTCTTCTTCCGGTGGCGAAGTCAGATAGTCGGCAATCTTGAGCGCGCAATCGGCCGGCATGGAGAGGAAATAGGCGTCGTTGCGATAGCGCCCATGGGTGCCCACATGGGCGCTATGCAGCACGGTGAGTGCCACATGGTTGACAATGCTGCAGGCAGGGAAGCTGAAATGCAGCACATAATTTTCCCCGATCGGCATGGGGTGATCGCTCAGAAACGATACCCCATGGCGCGAGATGTCAATAATTTGCGTAACAGTGTTGTGCTGCCCATCCATATCGGACAGATGGGCATCCACTTGCAGCAGGCGCTTGACGTGTTCTCGTCGGGGATCCATAGGCTGGGCCGGGTTAAAAACCACAGTATGCCAGAACCCCGGCGTGCCGACGAGAAACTGCGCAAAGCTTACAACTTAGGCCATGGCCGGCACTTCCGTCAGCGGCATACCGGCGGCTAGCTGTTCCAGTGCCGGGCGCGACTGCACCACAAAACCGCGCTGGCCCAGCGAAATCCAGCCGTTACGCTTGAGCAGGCTCAGGGTACGGCTCACCGTGGCCGGCGTTAGTCCCAGATAGTCGCTGATTTCCTGCCGCGACATGGGCAGTGCAGCGTGGTTTTCCTCGGCCGGATCGGCTGGCGCCTTGCCGGCCCGCTGGAGCAGGAACAGCACAATACGCTGGCAGGCGCCGGCGCTGCGCAGGGTGGCTGCAGCGATCTGCTGGCGTTCGATTTCGCGGCTCAGCATGGCGCTGAACAGATCGCAGCTATACGGTTCGCGGTCCATCAGCTCGGCCAGCTGGCGGTAGGGCACCAGATCGAGTTCGCAGTCGGTCAGTGCCAGCGCCGAGGCGTGGCGTTCCGGCTCGCCTATGGTATCGACGCCCAGCCAGTCACCCGGCTGGACGAAATCGATAATCCGTTCGACCCCGTCCGGACATTGCTGATACAGCTTGATATGGCCGCTGCGCACATAGTACAGCTCGCCATTTGCAGCGTCATGCATCTGGAACAGATGCTCGCCGCGCGCAAGGGCCAGCGGAGTACCCAGCTGACATTGGGCCAGTTCGAGGTCCATCATGCTGCCGCCAGCATAGCTTGTTCAGGCTGCGGCTCGTGGCCGAAAGCCATGGTGCGCAGGGCGCTCATGTCCAGCAGTTTGACGTCGCGCCGGCACAGCTCGAACAGGGCGCGCTGTTTGAACTGCAGCAGCAAGCGGCTGACGCATTCGGCTGTCACGCCCAGATAGCTGGCGATATCGCAGCGCGACATCGGCAGGCGGAATTCTTCCGGCTGGTAACCATAAGTCGCCTGACGCTCGGACAGGGTCAGCAGCAGATCGGCCATACGCTGTTCGGCTTGTGTATTGCGCAGCATCAGCGCGGCGCGCTGCTCGCGGCGCATTTCACGCGCCAGCAGGGCATGCAGGTGGGCCCGCATGACGGGGCGGCGGCGGCCTTCGAAGGCATGACGGTTCCAGCTGATGCTGCAGACCACGCTGTCTTCCAGCGCGACTACGCTATTCGAATACTCGAGCTGGTCGAGGGCATCGAGGCCGATAAAGTCCGGTGCCAGCGCAAAGCCGATCACGTGCGATTCGGCATCCGGTGCCGAAGGTCCGCGCACGACTTTGAAGCTGCCGGAGCGGATGTGGTAGATCTGATCCCCCACGGCCGAGCCGGCTTCGTACAGGCTGGTGTGCCGTTCGATGCGGATGCGGTGGCTGGTGGTCTGGCTGCCGGCGGCGGCGCCGACACACTGGGTACGTTGGCTGCAGACGCTGCAGTTGTTCTGTTCGATGGAGTTTGCCATGTCGCTCTTCTACTATTGGTACGATGAAGAGATGGTATTGAAGCAGGTCAGGGTTTTCCTTGATGCAGATCAAAAATGAAAAGATTTGCTATGGTTGATCTACATCAATTATTTTTTTGTCGTAAATCGGTACTCTTCGTTCACTGATATCAAGTACCAAAAAGGATTTCCATGACTAACGTGGCGCAAGCACGGGCCACTGTTGCAAAAGCCGAGAACGAACTGTGTGAAGTTTTCTCCGGAGCGACACTCGATGCATTACCTGAACAAATAGCATTGCTCGGCCGGGGCGGCGTGATGCTGGACGCAAACGCAGCGTGGCGTAATGCCGTGCATGCGGGACGTCACCCGGCCGAACAGGCACACCGCGCCGGCGTCGAAGCCGTGCTGTCGGGGCA
Organism: Duganella fentianensis; assembly: GCF_964031615.1. Taxonomy (GTDB): domain Bacteria; phylum Pseudomonadota; class Gammaproteobacteria; order Burkholderiales; family Burkholderiaceae_D; genus Rugamonas; species Rugamonas fentianensis_A. Next base: position 130,268 of record NZ_CAXIQN010000020.1, on the reverse strand, counting down.
GTTGCCGGCCTACCATACCGAGTACGGCAGCGCCGATGGTGGCGCCCACTTCAGCGTTTCCGTGCTGCCGCTCGATGGCAATGCGGCGCTGGCCATCCACCGTGATATCACTTCGCAGCGCAAGGCCGAAGCTGCGCTGCGGGTGGCTGCCACCGCTTTCGAAGCGGCGCAGGGCATGATGGTGAGCGATGCCGATGGACACATCCTGCACGTCAATCAGGCGTTCACCCAGATTACCGGCTATAGCGCTGCCGAAATTGTCGGCAAGACGCCCAGCATACTGAGTTCCGGCCGCCATAGCGCCGAGTTCTATCAGCATATGTGGCAACAGATAGCCCGCGAGGGCTGCTGGGAGGGCGAGATCTGGAACCGCCGCAAGGATGGCGAAATCTATCCCGAACATCTGACCATCACGGCGGTGCGCGATCAGCACGGCAAGATCAGCAACTACGTGGCTGCGCTGACGGATATCACGCTGAGCAAGGCGGCCAATGATGAAATCCGCAGTCTGGCCTTCTATGATCCGCTCACCCAGCTACCTAACCGGCGCCTGCTGCTGGACCGCTTGCGTCAGGTGGTGGCCAGCAGCACCCGCCATGACCGCTACGGCGCGCTGATGTTCATCGATCTGGATAACTTCAAGACGCTCAACGACACCATGGGCCATAACGTCGGCGACCAGCTGTTGCAGCAGGTGGCCGAGCGGCTGCTGTGCTGCCTGCGCAAAGGCGATACAGTAGCGCGGCTGGGCGGCGACGAATTCGTCGTGCTGGTGGAGGGGCTCAGTAGCGATCCCCGTGCGGCGGCCAGCGAGACGGAGGCACTGGGTTCGAAAATCCTCGCCTCGCTGAACCGGCCGTATCTGCTGGGTACCCACCGCTGCCGCAGCACCCCCAGTATCGGCGCCACGCTGTTCCACTGCGGCGAATCGCCGCTGCCCGATGATCTGCTGATGCAGGCTGATATCGCCATGTATCAGGCCAAACAGGCCGGCCGTAACGGCATGCGCTTCTTTGATCGCCAGATGCAGGAACGCATCAGCGCCCGCGCGCGGCTGGAAGGCGATCTGCGTCAGGCCATCGAGCGCCAGCAGTTCGAACTGCACTATCAGGTGCAGGTGGACGAATGCGGTATGGCGCGTGCAGCCGAAGGTTTGCTGCGCTGGCGGCTGGAGGATGGTAGTCTGGTGCCGCCGGGAGATTTCATTGCACTGGCTGAAGAGACGGGGCTGATCCTGCCGATCGGCCACTGGGTGCTGGAGACGGCCTGCAAGCAACTGCGCGCGTGGCAGTCCGATCCCGAGATGGAGCCGCTGATCCTGTCGATCAATGTCAGCGCATCGCAGTTCCGCCAGGCCGACTTCTGCGACGAGGTGCTGCGCATGGTAGCCCACTACGGCATTCTGCCGTGCCGGCTGAAGCTGGAGCTGACGGAAGGCCTGCTGCTGGAAATGGTAGAAGAAACCATCGTCAGCATGCGCCGTCTGCGCGATGTGGGCGTGCGCTTCTCGCTTGATGATTTCGGCACCGGCTACTCCTCGCTGCAGTATCTGAAGCGGCTGCCGCTCAACCAGCTGAAGATCGACCAGTCCTTCGTGCGCGATCTGGTCAGCGATTCCAGCGATCAGGCCATCGTCCAGACCATCATAGCCATGGCGGCCAGCCTGCAGCTCGATGTGATTGCGGAAGGGGTGGAGTACGAAGCCCAGCGCGATAAGCTGGAAGAGATGGGCTGTATGCGCTATCAGGGCTTTTTATTCAGCCGCGCCGTGCCCGAGCCGCAGTTCCGCGCCTGGGTCCATGCGGCCCATGCGATACGCCGCCAGCATGCCGATCCGTCGCTGGAACGGCACGCCTAGTTCGCTCTATCGCGGCAAAAGGGCAGGTGTTCTACCTGCCCTTTTGCGTTTTACAGATCGAAGCGCAGTTCGGCAATGAAGGTGCGCTGCGGGTAAGGGTGGAAGTTCCAGTACTGGTAGTTGTTCAGATTATCCACGCCCACGGCGGCACTCCAGCGCTGGTCGATGCGGTAGCGTGCACGCAGGTCGGTGGTGAAGTACTGGCTGGCACCCATGTAGGCATAGCCGTTCGGATCGCTGTTATCCAAGGTCGAATACTGCCGGCCGCTATAGCGCGCGGCATAGCTGACGGAGAGCTTGTCGCTGAAGTCGTAGCTGATCACGCCGGTGGCGCGCCATTCCGGAATACGCGGCTGCCATTTGCCTACGCTGGCCGGGAATTTGTCGTTGCTGACGATGCGCGAATCGGTCCAGGTCAGGCTGCCGTTCAGATTCAGGCCCTGACGCCAGACGTTATCCTGCGTGTAGGACAGTTCCAGCCCTTTGGTGTGGATGCGGTCCACATTCTGGATGGTGCTGACGCTGGAGCCGGATAGCACGTTGATCTGCGAGTACAGCGAATCACGGGTGCGCTCGCCAAACGCCGTCAGGCGCAGCCAGCCATCTTCCAGCTTGCGGTCGGCCGTCAGCTCGCCCGTGTAGGATTTTTCGGCCTTCAGGGTGGGATCATTATTGGTCAGCTGGCCGGCTGCATTGACGCCGCCCTGATACAGTTCGGACACGGTGGGCATGCGCACGGCGCGCCCCAGCGAAGCCTTGATCACCCAGTCCTGCGTAGCCTGATAGGCCAGGGCGAATTTGGGCGACAGATAGTTTTCGCTGCGTTCGCCGTGGTAGGCCGTCTTGCTGGCGTTGGAGGTGGCGCCGTCGTGCGCCGTCCAGTGTTCATAGCGCATACCCAGCACGGTTTTCCAGCCGCTGGCGAACTTCCAGCTATCCTGCGCATACAGGCTATTGGTTTCGGTCTGGCCGCTGAAGGCGGAGTTGCGCGCGCCGGCTGCGCCGTTCAGCCAGTCGGCGGTCGCGTTCTCGATGCTGGCCAGCTTGTAGGCTTCGCGCTGGTAGCCGAAGTCCACCACGTGGAAGTGATCGGGGCGCCATGTACCGCGCGCATTGAGGGTATTCCAGCCCGTGCCATCCTGACTGACCATGCGGCCCGCGCCGCCATTCAGCGCGGCCGGATAGGCCATGGCGGTAGGCGCACGCAGGCGGTCCTTGTCGTAGTCATACAGGCTGGCGGCCAGTTCCCAGGTGAATTCGCCTTTGCCGTGCGACTTCAGCGACAGGCCGTGCATGATGTGCTGCAGCGCTTCGTTGGACAGATTGAAATCGGTATTGGCCAGCGTGTAGGCACGGCCATCGATGCTGACACTGCCGCTGTAGACGGGCTGGCCATTGCTGTCGCGCAGATAGCTGTCGGGCCGGCCTTTGGAGTCGTTATGCCACAGGCCGAAGGTGTAGCTGGCGCGCAGGGTGGGGCTGAAATCATAGGCCAGTTTGGCTTTGAACTGGTCCTGCAGGGTATGGTACTGGGTGGCGGTGCCCAGCAGCAGCCATGGCTTGCCGGCACGGTCGGTGCTGGCAATGGCGCCCGTCACTACGCTGGCGTTCTTGCCGGCTACTGTATTGCTGATGGCCTTGTTGGGGAAGGTCAGCGGCTGGCCATCGCTATCGGTATGGCTGAAATCGACCAGCCAGGCCCAGTTGCCGGCACGGTTGCCCACGGTAATGCTGCCCAGCTTGCCCTGATAGGCGCCGTCTGTGCTGTACAGCTTGAATGGCTGATGGGTTGCCGTCAGTTTGGCATGCACTTCCAGCTGGGTAGGCATGCGCGTCACGTAGTCGACCACGGCACCGACCGAGTTGCCGCCGTAAGCCGCGGAAAACGGACCGTACAGCACATCCACCCGCTCGATCAGTTCGGGCGAAACCATGCCCCAGCGCGGCGCGAAAGTGGCGCCATTGCCCAGATAGTTGGACAGCAGGATACCGTCACCATACACCATGGAGCGGGCGCTGTTGCCCGTGCCGGATGCGCGGGTGGACAGCACGGCATGATTGTAGTCGCCGATATAGCGTTTGCGCACCAGCAGGCTGGGCATGTATTTCAGCGCATCTTCGGCATCGGTGGCATTGATGCAGCGCTCGATGTCGGCGTGGCTGATGCCTTCGAAGGTGGTGGGTATCTGGGTCGGCAGCGAAGTCGGGCGGCTGCCTTCGATGATGACGGTGCCGATCTGGCGTAACGGTGCGTCCTGCGCGATGGCGAGTTGAGTCATGACGAGCTGACTGAAGGCGGCCAGCAGCGCCAGCGCCAGAGGGGTGCGGATGGTATTCATATTCTTCCTGATGGGTGTGTGGACAGTCCTACGCTATGCTGCGGTAGGGGACTGATGCTTACAGCGGATCAGGCAGGAACGGGTGGGGCGCGGGCATTGCTGCGCAGCGCGAACTGGCGCAAGTGTGGCGGGGCAAGGTCGGGCGTGTCGTAGCGGTCGTGGCCGCTGATCACGGCCAGACTGTAAGGGGCCAGCGGCAGTGTGGCCTCGCTGGTGGCATGGGGCAGGCAGTAGGCGCAGGCCTGCATGGCCGGATCGCCGGCGGGCCGCTCGCCATCTTTGTCCGTGAGACAGATGTTGCCGGCGGCAAACTGCGCCAGCGGATTGATGACGCGGCTGACGGTGGGGGCGACATTACCGAACAGAATGGCCAGTAAGGCAATCCACAGGTACAGCGTTCGGCGATGTGCATTAATTAACATGCAGCAATTATAACCAGCGCCTGCTGATTGCCGACAGCCCAATCCGGAAAACCATGATATTTGTTAAATTTTAGACGCCACTTTATTGCGCCCGTCGGCAGACAGTCCGGCAGTGCTAGTGCAGTTGGTGACCGGGCGTTGTGCGGTATGCTGGCCGTGTTGGCCGTGTTGGCCGTGTTGGCCGTGTTGGCCGTGCTGGCGGGCCGGCCAAGGCCATGGCCGGTGGCGAGGCCCTGGCTGTCGCTAGTAGCTGCTGTACCAGCCGCTGCCATGCGCGCGCCCAGCGGACAGCAGCGGCCCGTTCTTCCCCGTTAGCCGCCCGCAGCACCCGCTGTACCGCTCTTTGCTGGCGCAGCAGCGCATAGTGGGCGTAGCGCATAGGCGAAACATGCGCGGCCATGGGGGCAGGCGGGGCAGGCGGGGTGGCAGGAGGGGAGTGCGGGAGAACCATGGCAGGTAGCAGGACGGGCGGCTGGATGGTGTGATTGTGCCGTGGTCGGCTGCGGCTGAATGTGCGCCTCTTCACTTAGGCAATAATTTATTGCCTTTTCCGGCGTCACAAAAACAAAACGCCCGGCCAGAGACTGGCCGGGCGTTACAGACTCATGCTAAGCAGTGAGAATTACTTGCTTGGGTACACGATGTCAGCACGACGGTTCTGCGAGTACGAAGCCTCGTCTTTACCGGTTGCTTTTGGTTTTTCTTTGCCGTAGCTGATGGCTTCCATCTGGCCGTCTTTAACGCCGTACACTTTCAGTGCGGTCACAACAGCTTGTGCACGTTTCTGGCCCAGGGCCAGGTTGTACTCGGCGCCGCCGCGTTCGTCGGTGTTACCTTCGATTTTGATGGCGACGTTAGGGTTGGCCGACAGGAATTTGCCATGGTCAGCAACCAGAGCTTCGAATTCCGACTTGACGTTGTACTTGTCGAAGTCGAAGTACACGCTACGGTTTTTGTAGATCGAGCTGTTAGGATCCAGGTAAGCTGGCACGGAAACTGGTACTGGAGCAGCTACTGGTGCTGGAGCTGGAGCAGGTGCTGGAGCAGCTACTGGAGCTGGTGCAGGTGCTGGTGCCACTACAGGTGCAGGGGTGCTGCAAGCGCTCAGAACAGCCAGCGCGCAGGTAGCCAGCAAGATTTTTTGTTGTGCTTTCATGGAAATACTCCTGATTTTGGTTACTGTTTTCTTAGACATGCATGGGGTGTGAGGCTCTTACACCAGCCGCATCCGGCATTATATAAGGGTTTCCCTCAGAAAAATTGGCGCGGTGCATGATTTTATGCATTATTTTTTTATCCAGCTGGCAAAAGGGCGCAGATCACGCCCATTTTCCACATACCAGGCCCGCCGCGCCATGTCGAACTGGGCTCCCAGGGCCTTGACCTGATCCTTCTCGTGGAAGCTGGCGGTGAGGTAAATCCGTCCGCCAGCCGGCGCAGCGGCAGCGGGCTGGCGTAGCAGTGCAGCATCGGCCGTCACGGCGCTGTCGGATAGTTGCATTTTTGCTATAAAACTACTGCGCAGTTCCGCTGCCTTGGGCGAAAGCAGGGTCAGGCGCTCGCGGGTGCGGGTGGCGGCCACGTAAAACAGGTTTTCTTCATCGGCGCGCGGCTGCTGCGGGTGGGGGAATTCGTCGGCCTGCAGATAGGGCAGGATCACATGGCCGAATTCCTTGCCTTTGGCCTGAGCAGCGCATTCGATCAGCACGGCTCTGGCGGTGCGGCGCGGGTGGCTGGCCGTTTCGCGCTGATGCAGCGCCAGCCAGAATTCGCCCAGATTTAAACCCGAACGCTGCGCCATGTGCAGCAGAGCGTCGACGGAACGCTGCACCACTTCAGCCGCATACGGGCGCACAAAGATGCGGCGCGCCGTACGTACCAGTTGCACCCGTTCGCACAGTTCGCGCAGCACATCGAACGCAGGCTGGGTGCGCTCCTGCGTGGACAGCCACGCCAGCGCATCGATCACGGCGCGGCGGGTGGTGCTGGCGGCGACATTGCGGTAACTGGTGGGCATGCCATCGCGCTGCGGTGCTTCCAGCAGATACAGTTCGCCCAAGAGGCTGGGCTCGCGCACGATCTGGCTCTTGAAGTGTTCCAGCTGGCTGGGCGGGAACTGCATTTCGCTGAAGGCCACCAGGGCATCGACCACGGCAGCGCGCAGGGCGGGGGACTGCACGGCGGCGAAATCGTTCAGGCCTATGGCCAGCAGGCCACGCAGGAACAGCATTTCGTCGCGTTGCAGATAGCCTGCCATGGCTGGCGTGCGGTAGGCGATGTGGGCGTCGATCAGGGCGTTTTCCAGCGCGATCGACTGATGCCGTTCGCGCAGCAGGATGGCGCACTGGTCGGGATTATGACCTTCGTCCAGCCACTGTTTGACCGCTGCCACCACCAGCTGGGCGCAATCATCGCTGTCACGGTAATGGGCTTGACGGATCTCTGTATGCAGCGCCAGTGCCGATTCCACCGGTTTCTGTTTGAAGCGCGCCATGGCATGGGCCAGATGGGAGCCGTGGCGGAAACTGTAGGTCAGGGGCAGGCGCTGCAAACGGGGAAAACGCTGGCTGAAGCGTTCGCGCAGATAGCTGTCGTGTGCGCCCTGACGGGCATAGATAACCTGATCGCGGTCGCCGGCGCCGACGAAGAAGCAGGTGGGGCGGCTGATCAGGGTTTCGAGGATGCGGAAGGCTGCTTCATTGAGGTCGTGCAGCTCGTCGCACAGGACCAGCCGGTAGTCGGGCAGGCTGTCGCCCAGACGGGCGCCGCCATCGAGATTGCAGGCCAGATCGTAGCTGGCGTCCAGCGGGCCCCGAAACACGGCGCCGGCACCGCCATCGAGACGGATGGTTTCGTATTCCAGCGTGGTCAGATAATCGGTAACGGGCACGTCCAGCAGGGTGGCGATCTCGTCGAGATCCATGAATTCGAGATCGCGCTGCAGTGCCATGCTGGCTTTCAGCTGGCACTGCACTTCGAGGAAGTGGGCCAGCGCTATGCTGTGGGTCTGCAGATCCAGCTGGTCCAGTTGGCCCGCATAGCGCTCGCCGACGCGGTCCATGGCTTGCAGTGCATAGTCCTTCAGCTGGCGCACATCGTCGCAGTTGCGTACGCCGTCAGTATCGATGGCATCGAGCTGCCAGCGCGCGAAGTCCTCGAACGTCAGCAGATGCAGGCGCTGTACCAGTGCCGGCGCCACGCCCAGCTGGCCCAGACGCGTGGCCAGCACTTCGCGCGCTTCGACGGTAAAGGTCAGTGCCAGTATCTGTTCCGGTGGCAGATTGCGTGCCAGTGCCTCGCCTATGCGCAGCGCCAGCGTGGTGGTCTTGGCGGCGCCGGCATTGGCATCGACCAGCACGGTCTTATGCTGGGCCAGCTGGATTTCCAGCTGTTCGGCGGTGGGGCGCAGGCCACGGGGGATAAAGCGGGGTGTGCGGGGAGGTTGGGCGGCGTTCATCCGCTACATTATAGCCAGCGGCTGGGGCAAGCTGAAAGGCTGGTTAATGCCGCTCGCGCGCGGCTGCAGGCGTGCCGTGGCACCTTCGATGAACTGGGCATCGAATAACTGACGTGCCGCGCCCAGTTCGGGCCGCTCGATCAGCCGGCAGACCTGCTGGGCGGCCGCTGCTGCCATCTGCGCCATGGGCTGGCGCAGCGTGGTGAGGTTGTAGCTGAGCCAGTTGGACGGCTCGACGGCATCCAGTCCGGCCACGGAGAGCTGGCCCGGCACATCGATGCCCAGCTCGTGGCGGGCGCAATCGAGACAGCCGATGGCCATCACGTCGTTGGCACAGATGATGGCGTCAGGGGTGCCGCCATGGCGGGCGATCAGGGTCTTCAGGCCGGCGGCACCGCTGTGATAGTCGAATTCGCCCGTCACCACTTGCGGTGGCGGCAGTCCCAGTTCGGCCAGTTGTTCGGCGACGCCCAGCAGCCGGCTGACGGCCACGACCGAATCCGTGCTGCCGGTGATGATGCCGAACTTGCGGTGGCCGGCGGCGGCCAGTCGGGCCGCCAGCATGCGCCCCGCAGCGCGATGGTCGCAACTGACGGTATGTACGCTGTGATCGTCCAGCAGGCGGTTGAACACTACCAGCGGTACGCGGTGGCGGCGGAATTCGGCCACGGCGGTAGCGGGCAGATGGGCCGCAGCGATCACCCCATCGACCTGGAACTGCCATAGATCGCCCAGTACCCGCGCCGCTTCCGATTCACCGGCCAGCGGGAACAGCAGTACCCGTTTGCCATGGGGCGTGAGCTGCTGGCTCAGTTCGGCCAGCAATTCCGGATAGTACAGATTGGCACGGTTGGTAATCAGCACCGCGACCATATTGGTGCGGCGCGTAATCAGGCTGCGTGCGGCCGCGTTGGGTACATAGTCGAGCAGGGCGGCCGCCTTCATTACCCGCGCAAACGTGGCTTTGGAAACACTGGCGCCAGGCTTGAAGCAGCGCGACACGGCCGATTGCGACACACCAGCCACCAGCGCCACATCATACGAAGTGACGCGGCGTGACTGTGCCGCCAGTTCGGCTATCTGGGCGGCGGCACTGGCTTCTATCGTGCGCTTGGGCGGGCTCATTGTCTCCTGCTGGGGTATTGGTACTGATGGTTTGCTCTTAAGCGGCAATACTGGTCAGCATAACCAATAAATTACCGAAGGGCAACAATAATCGCTTTCCATTGAGAAATAGTGCTGACCTTGTGGCAGTGCAGGGAATTTGCCCCGCAGGAGCAGATTTTTGCAAGTGCAGGCGCCAGTTCTGCTAACATTACGCCCCTCTATTTTGTTCAAGGGTGCACATGGCCATTGCATGCGGTGTCGATTTTGGCACCTCCAATTCGACCGTCGGCTGGGTTCAGCCGGGTCAGCCCGTGATGCTGGGGCTGGAAGATGGCAAGGTGACGCTGCCGTCGGTGGTATTTTTCAATGCCGACGATGAGGTGGTGCGCTATGGCCGCGCGGCGCTGGCCGATTATCTGGCCGGCTACGAAGGGCGGCTGATGCGCTCCATGAAGAGTCTGCTGGGTACCACGCTGATGGAAGGCCAGACAGAAGTGGCGGGGCGCGCGCTGCCATTCCGTACTTTGCTGGCCCAGTTTATTGGCGAGCTCAAACACCGTGCCGAGCAGGCTGCCGGGCGCGAATTCAGTTCGGCCGTGTTTGGCCGTCCCGTGCATTTCATCGACGATAGTGCCGCCAACGACCAGCTGGCGCAGGATACGCTGGAGCAGATTGCCCGTTCGGTCGGCTACAAAGAGGTGGCTTTCCAGTTCGAGCCTATCGCCGCCGCCTTCGATTATGAATCGCAGATCAGCCGCGAAGAGCTGGTGCTGATTGCCGACATCGGCGGCGGTACCTCGGACTTCTCGCTGCTGCGCCTGTCGCCCGAGCGGGCCACGCGGGTGGAGCGGCGCGACGATATTCTGGCCAACGGCGGGGTGCACATCGGCGGTACCGATTTCGATAAATATCTGTCACTGGCCAGTGTGATGCCGCTGCTGGGCTACGGTAGCCGGCTGCGCAGCAATAGTGAAGTGCCATCCAGCTATTACTTCAATCTGGCGACATGGCATACGATTAATCAGGCCTATACCAAGAAGGCCTCGCTGCAACTGGCCGACCTGTTGCGCGATGCCGCCGAGCCGGCCAAGCTGGGGCGCTTGCAGAACCTGATCGAAGACCGCGCCGGTCACTGGCTGGCGATGCAGGTCGAGCAGGGCAAGATCGCCCTGTCCGATGCCACCAGCGCGCTGCTGGAACTGGATCGCCTGTCCCCGCCGGTCGCGCTGGAGATCACCCGCGCCCAGTTCGATGCCGCCTCGGAGCAGCTGGTCAGTTCGGTGGAGAGCACCGTGCAGACGCTGCTGCGTGATGCCGGCGTGGCCGCCAGCGCGGTCGATACCGTATTCTTCACGGGTGGCTCGAGCGGGGTGCGTCTGCTGCGCGAGCGCATCGCCGCGCTGGTGCCGACGGCGCGCCGCGTCGAAGGCGATCTGTTTGGCAGCATCGGCGCCGGTCTGGCGCTCGATGCCGCCCGTAAATTCGGTTAGGAGCAACGATGCTGGGACCATCCTTGGTGATGCTGGACTTCGAAACCACGGGGCTGTCGCCGGCCAACGGCGACCGTATCACCGAAGTGGCGGCTTTGCGCCTGCGTGAAGGCCGCGTGGTAGAGCGCTTTGTTTCGCTGGTCAATTGCGGGGTACGCATCCCGGCTTTTATTACGGGGCTCACCGGCATCACCCAGGCCATGGTGGATGCTGCACCACCGGTGCAGCAGGTACTGCCGCAATTGCTGGAGTTCATCGGCAACGATACGCTGGCGGCTCACAATGCATCGTTCGATGACAAATTCCTGCAGGCCGAAGCGGCCAGTCTGGGGCTGGTGCCGGCCTATCCGGCTGTATTGTGTTCGCTGAAACTGGCGCGCCGCGTGTATCCGGGCATGGCCAGCTACCGGCTGGGCGATCTGGCGCGCCAGCTGGAGATCCGCTTTGCCAGCGCCGCCCACCGTGCCGAGGCCGATGCCGAAGTGGCGGCGCAAGTGCTGCTGCGCATAGGCTGCGATCTGGCCCGCCAGTATGGCTGGGAGACGGTGGCGCCAGAGTTGCTGGTGGCCGTGAACGGGCTGTCTGCCGCCAAGGTGCCGCAGTTTCTTTCTGCCCGGAGTGGACAAAAACTGCGCTAATTAGCAAGAGTGGCATTACAATACGCTGGTTGTTGTCATTAATATTGTCTTTTGTGCAAGTGCGCCGCTTACTTTTCCGTATGCTGTTGTCGCTTCTGCTGGTGTTCTCCCAGCAGATGGGGTACGCGCACGCGCTCACGCATGCCACTGCGCTGACGGGGCTGGCCGCCAGCCAGACGCCAGATCCGGCCACGGCCGCGCCGGCCTTTGTGCCCGAGTCCGATCCGCACCTGAACGGTATTACCAAGCTTGGCTTTGACCATAGCTGCGCCCAGTGTCTGGCCGTTGCCCAGATCACAGGGGCGGTCGATACGCATAGCTATTCCTTCCCCCTGCTCGACGGCGTTGCCGTCGTCGCGGCGGTTGCGCCGCTGGCGCTGCTGCCGCTGTCGCCTTGCACAGCCTACCATTCGCGCGCACCCCCCGTTCTGTCCTGCTGAAATACCGTCACATCCGCTGGTAGCCTAGCTGTCCGGCGGATTCGTTGTATCGACTTACACAGGACTGAACATGAAACATACCCGTATGCTGGCGGCCGCGATGAGCGCTGCCCTGGCGGCGCCGTACGCGCACGCCGCCACTCCTGCGCCTGCCCAGGCTAGCGCTGCCGTCCACCCTGGCACTGCCGAACTGGCAGCGATGCGCGCCGAAATCAGTGCGATGAAACAGGCTTACGAAAACCGTCTGCAGGCGCTGGAAGCGCGTTTGCAGGTTGCCGAAGCGGCCGCTCAGACGCGGGCTGCGCTGGCGCCTGCAGTGGCTGCGGAATCTGTACCGCAAAGCGCGCCGCCAAGCGCGCTGGCGGCCCCGGCCGCTACTCCCGTCGCAGCGCCTGCAGCTGCCATTGCGGCTTCGGCACCGGCGGCGGCGACGCCATCGAATCTGTATAACCCGAACATCTCTATGATTTTGGGTGGAACCTGGCAAAACCTAAGTGCCGATCCGCAGCAGTATGCGCTGCAGGGCTTCATACCCGCTGGCGGTGAAGCAGGACCGGGCCAGCGCAGCTTCAATCTGGGTGAATCGGAGCTTACGCTGTCGGCCAATATCGATCCCCACTTTGCCGGGCAGCTGACCTTTGCCCTGAGTGGCGAGAACGAGGCCAGCGTGGAAGAAGCCTATGTGCGCACGCGCGCCCTGGAAAACGGCCTGAATCTGAAGGCGGGCCGCATGCTGTCCGGTCTGGGCTATCTGAACGGCCAGCACGCCCACACCTGGGACTTTATCGGCGCGCCGCTGGCCTATCAGGCCTTCCTTGGCGGCCAGTACAAGACTGACGGGGTACAGGCGACTTGGCTGGCACCGCTCGATCAATATGTGCAACTGGGTGTAGAAGCGGGGAATGGCGACGCTTTCCCCGGCAATGCGCGCAACCGTAACGGTGCCGGCGCCTACGCCGTATTTGCCCACCTCGGTGACGATCTGGGCGCATCGGCCAGCTATCGGGCCGGCCTGTCCTATCTGCGCACGGGGGCCAGCCAGCGCAGCTTTAGCGACGCTGAACTGGAGCACAGCTTCAGCGGCCGCGCCCGTCTATGGGTGGCTGACGCCATCTTTAAATGGGCGCCGCAAGGCAACGCCGTCAGTACCAATTTCAAACTGCAGGGTGAGTATTTCCGCCGTAGCGAGGACGGGGTGCTCGATTACGCCAGTGCCACGCCGGACGCTGCCAGCACCGACTACCGCAGCGTGCAGTCGGGCTGGTATCTGCAAAGTGTCTACCAGTTCATGCCGAACTGGCGTGCCGGCCTGCGTTATGACAGCCTGGACAGTGGTAGCCTGCGCTACACCCTGGCCGATAACGCCGCGCTGCCGATACTGCAGAGCTTCCGGCCCCGTCGCAGCAGTCTGATGCTCGATTACAGCCCGTCGGAGTTCTCCCGTCTGCGCCTGCAACTGGCACGCGAACAGAGCCGCGCTGGGGTCAATGATACGCAGATCTACCTTCAATACATCATGAGTCTGGGCACCCATGCGGCCCACGCGTTCTAAGGAGTGAACATGCAACGATTGAATAAAGCTGCTCTGCTGGCTCTGCTGGCGCTGGCCGTTATGGCGCCGGCCCACGCAGCACTGAATGTACTGGCTTGCGAGCCGGAATGGGAAGCCCTGACGAATGAACTGGGCGGCGATAAAGTCAAAGTCAGCAGCGCCACCACGGCGTTGCAGGATCCGCACCGGGTGGAAGCCCGGCCTAGTCTGATTGCCCGCACCCGCAACGCCCAGTTGCTGGTGTGTACCGGGCTGGAACTGGAAGCGGGCTGGCTGCCCGTGCTGGTACAGCAGTCCGGTAACAGCAAGATAGCGCCGGGGCAGCCCGGCAATTTCGAAGCGGGCACGCTGGTGCCACGTCTCGATGTGCCGACGCGGGTAGACCGTAGCGATGGCGATGTGCATGCGGCCGGCAACCCGCACATTCAGCAGAATCCCCACAATATCGCACTGGTGGGGGTGGCACTGAGCAAGCGGCTGGCCGAACTGGATCCGGCCAATGCGGCCTACTATCAGGCGCGCCAGAAAGATTTCGCGCAGCGCTGGGAGAGTGCCGTGCAGAAGTGGGAAAAGCAGGCGGCCAGCCTGAAGGGTGTGGCCGTGGTGGAACACCACAAGAACATGGAATATCTGATGAACTGGCTGGGCATGCATCAGGTGGGAACGCTGGAGCCTAAGCCGGGTGTCGAGCCCAGTGCGGCCCATCTTTCCGGCCTGCTGGCCCAGTTGCAGCGTGTGCCGGCCCGCATGGTGCTGCGCGCCGGCTATCAGGATGGCCGGGCTTCCCAGTGGCTGAGCGAACATGCGCGCATACCGGTGGTAGTACTGCCATTCTCGGTAGGCGGTGACGACCGCAGCAGGGACCTGTTCGGGCTGTTCGACAGCACGGTGCAACGTCTGCTGGAAGCGAATAAATAATGGATAGCGATGCGCTCGACCTGATGATTATCGTGCCGGCCTTGCTGGCCGGTTTGCTGGTGCTGCTGACGCATGTGCCGCTGGGGGCGCAGGTACTGCGCCGGGGCATCGTGTTCATCGATCTGGCCATCGCCCAGATCGCGGCGCTGGGAGTGATCATTGCCGGTGTCGCCGAGCTCGATCCCCATAGCTGGGCCGTGCAGGCGGCAGCGGCAACGGCCGCCGTGCTGGGCGCCGTGCTGCTGACGTGGACCGAGCGGCGCTGGCCGGATGTACAGGAAGCCCAGATCGGGGTGATGTTCATACTGGCCGCCAGCGCGGGCATCTTGCTGGTGGCGCACAATCCCCATGGCGGCGAACATCTGCAGGATCTGCTGGCGGGCCAGATTCTGTGGGTGCGCTATGAGCAGCTGCTGCTGCCGGCAGCCGGTACGCTGCTGATCTGTACACTGCTGTACCACATGGGCGAACGTCTGAGCCGGCTGGGCTTCTATCTGGTGTTCGCGCTGGCGGTGACGGCATCGGTGCAACTGGTGGGGGTGTATCTGGTGTTCACCAGCCTGATCGTGCCGGCGCTGGCGGTGCGCCACTATGCGCCTGCCCGCCGCCTGTGGCTGGCCTACCTGATCGGTGCAGCCGGCTATGCCAGCGGGCTGCTGCTATCGACCCTGTACGATCTGCCGTCCGGCGCGCTGATCGTCTGGTGTCTGACCCTGCTGGCCATGCTGGCCTATGCGGTGGGCCCCAAGCCCGGCCCGCACAGTGTGCGGCCCCATCACTAGGGGCAACCCGGGCTGGCGGGGCAGAATTGAGCACCATCAAAGGCGGCGCCCCTTGGGGTTTTATACTTTGGTCAAGATTTTGCCGTACTTGATCAGGGTAAGCCATGAAGACTCCCCAGCCGGCTCGCTATCACAGCGGCAGTTATGCGTGGTTTCGCGCGGCGGCCGAGCGGGGCGACCCGTATGCCCAGTTCAATCTGGCCTTGCTGTACCGCGCCAGCGATCTGCTGGCGCCTGATCCCCCTTGCGCCTATTTCTGGATGGAACGCTCTGCCTTGCAGGGGCTGGCGTTCGCCCAGAATCATCTGGGTGTCATGCTGTACACGGGGGAAGGTGTGGCTGCCAGCGATGGGCAGGCGGTGCGCTGGTTCCGCGCTGCCGCGTTGCAGGGGGAGGTGGCGGCGCAGCAGAATCTGGGCATGATGTATCGCAACGGGCGCGGCGTGCTGGCCAATGCCGAGATGGCACTGGCATGGTTCTTCCGTGCCGCCGAGCAGGGCAGTGCCCGTGCGCAAGGGCTGATCGGAGCCGCCTATCTTTATGGCGAAGGGGTACGAGTCGATACACTGCTGGCGCTGGCATGGTTGCGCAAAGCGGCCATGCGTAACGATGCGCGCGCCCAGTTCCATCTGGGCGTGATGTACCAGCAGGGCTGGTGCGTGGCGACCGACGCGGCACAGGCGGTTGCGTGGTGGCGTCAGGCTGCTGCCCAGCAATTAGCCATGGCCGAGCGCATGCTGGGGCTGGCCTACGCCCAAGGGTGTGGCGTGGCGGCCGATGCAGCACGTGCCTATGCTTGGCTGCGCCGTGCCGCCATACAGGATGATGCTGAAGCACAATTTAATCTGGCGTTACTGCTGGCGCAGGGATGCGGGGTAGCGCAGGATGCGGCCCAGGCATGTGTCTGGTATCGCTGTGCAGCGAATCAGAGCCACATGCTGGCGCAATACAATCTGGCCTGTATGGTGGCGGCTGGCGAGGGCGTACCAGCCGATCCGGTTCAGGCACGTAGCCTGTACCAGCAGGCGGCCGAACAGGGCTGGGCAGCGGCCCAATTCAATCTGGCCGTGATGTATCAGCAGGGACTGGGCGGCGCTTCGAGTCAGGCACTGGCGCTGCTGTGGTACCGCTGTGCGGCAAGGCAAGGCCAGCCACAGGCGTGCCAGTATCTGGCCACGCTGGTGCGTACCGAGCGGCGCTGTCGTAGCGCGGGACTAGGCTGGCAGCGCTGCCGCCGCAGCAAGCAGGCGCGCAGACAGCTGCAGTTACAGGCCTGAATTGGCAGTCACACCGGCCAGCGCCAGATGGGTACGGCTACGGGGGCAGGACCACAGGTATTGCAGGCTTGCGCTGCTGCGCAGGCGATAATCGGCACAGCGGTTGCGCGCCAGCTGGTGGCGCACTTCCAGCGGTATCGCCCGCAGCGGCTGGGCATGGGGGCGGCCCAGATGGTAGCCCTGACCGAAGGCCACGCCCAGTTCACTCAGTGCCAGCAGTTCGTCGCGGGTTTCTATGCCTTCGGCGATCACGCGTGTGGCCGATGTTTCGGCGATGCCCTGTATCGAGCGGACGAATTGCAGTTTGACGGGGTCCTGATGGATGCCCTGTATAAAATGCATATCGATCTTGACGAATTCGGGACGCAGTTCCGACCACAGGCGCAGGCTGGCAAAGCCTTCGCCCAGATCATCGATGGCGATCTGGAAGCCCATGGCGCGGTAGTGGCGCACGGCTTCGCGCATGGCGGCATAATCGTAGGTGGGCTGGTTCTCCGTCAGTTCGATGATCACCTGCTCGGGCGCGATACCGAGCTGCTGGATGGTGCCCAGGGTTTCGCCGTGGCGGGCGTCGCGCTGCAGCAGCATATCGGGACTGACGTTGAGGAATAGTTTGCCCGGCAATTGTAGTTCGGCATAGCGTTCCAGTACCACACGGCGGCACAAGTGTTCCACTTCCACGCTCAAGCCGCAAGCACGCGCCACCTTGAATAGCTGTAAGGGCGCATGCAGGGGACTGTCGGAGGGACCCCGTATCAGCCCTTCGTAGGCGATGATGGCGCCGCTGTGCAGATCGACGATGGGCTGGAACAGGGCGCTCAGCTGGCGTCTGGCCAGAATTTCCAGCAGCTCGATGCGCTGCTGGTCGGCTGGCGGCTCGCTGCGAGTCGGCAGGTAATGGATGCTGGCGCTACGGTGCGGAGTCACAATCAGGTCGGGTAGGGTGGCAACAGGGCGTATGCTAGAGGGGATTTGTGTCACTATCGTGACTTTTGGCAACTTTTTCCGGTTGGATACAAAAAATCTCCCCGTCTGACATTATCTGGGCGCTACAATCGTCCTAATACCTCTACGCTCACCGGATTGCTCATGCCTAGTGTCGTCTTTCGTTGCACTGTTGCCTGCCTGCTGGCTGGCTGGCAAATCCATGCCGCAGCCACCAGCCTGCAGGTGCAGTTACAGGATGGTGCGGGTAAGCCGCTGGCCGATGTGGTGGTGTATGCCGAGCCGGAAACGCCGCTGGCGGCACCGCGCAATCCGGCCACTGCCCAGATCGAGCAGAAAGGGTTGAAATTCATTCCGCTGGTGAGCGTGATACAGACCGGTACGACGATTCTGTTCCCGAATAACGACAGGGTGCGGCACCACATCTATTCTTTCTCGCCTGCCCATAAATTCGATCAGAAGCTGTATTCAGGGCAGGCAGCGGCGCCGCAGGTGTTCGAGCGGGCCGGCACGGTAGTGCTGGGCTGTAATATTCACGACAAGATGGTCGCTTACGTGCGGGTAGTGGATACGCCGTATTTTGCCAAGAGCGATAGCAATGGCATGGCCCAGCTCGAGCTACCGGCCGCTGCCCGCTATACCTTGCGCGCCTGGCATTACAACGCACAGGGCGGCGCCACGGCCGAACAGCCATTGCTGCTGAAAGCGGGCGAAGCAGCGGCCGCGGCCAGTTTCCGGATTCCCCTCAAAGTGCTGTCGGCCGACGATAGCGCCATGCACTAGGGCGCGCCCATGTCGTTTCGCTTCCGCAGCTTAGAGAGCCGTATCGTCACCCTGTTTCTGGTGCTGGTGGTGGCGGTGCAGGTGGTGGGCTTGCTGGTGATACAGCGTGGCATCGAAAATAATGCGCGCCAGTCGATCGCCAGCGAACTGGAGAACGGTAGCAAGGTGTTCGGCCGTATGCTGGAACAGAATGCCCAGAGCTTGCGCTTCGGCGCCCGTTTGCTGGCGCGCGATACGGCTTTCGTGGCGTTGGTCGGGAATAACGACGACAGTGATCGGGCCACCATCGAATCGGCGCTGGTCAATAGCGGTGGCCGCATCAAGGCGGCGCTGACCATGCTGGTGAACGGCGAACGGCAGATCAGTGCATCGACCAATCCGCAGCAGGCCGCCGCGCTGGAACAGCAGGTGCTGGGCATGCTCGATCAGGCCGAACTGGCCGACGGCGCCAACGGTCTGGCCATCATCGACCGCCGGCCCTACCAGATGGTGGTGGTGCCGGTGAAGGCGCCGATTACCATCGCCTGGGTGGTGATGACGTTTCCTATCGACTGGCAGCTAGCGCGCGATATGCGCGGCATCAGCGGCCTCGATACCACCATCCTGACGCGCGATGCGGCCGGCGACTGGCTGGTGGCCGGTTCCACGCTGGAAGCGCCACAGACGCAATGGTTGCACAACCGCCTGCAGAGCATGGCGCCAGCGGGGCAGCAGGCGTTTGATCTGATGCTCGGTGAAAGTCGTTACGGCGCCCGCCTGCTGCCGCTGGGGCAGGCCGGCAACCAGAGTACGCAAGTGCTGCTGGCGCGTTCGTTCGACGAGGCCACCGCCGAATACGTGCGGCTGGAGCACTGGCTGATCGGGCTGACGCTGGGCGGCATCGTCATCTCGTCGCTGGCCATTGTGTTCACCGCCAAGCGGATTGCCCAGCCTATCAGCGCGCTGGCGCAGACGGCGCGCCGGCTGGAGCAGGGCGACTACGATCAGCCCGTGCATAGCCGGCGTAGCGACGAGATCGGTGCGCTGGCGCGCGCCTTCGATGCCATGCGGGCCGGTATCGCGCGGCGCGAGGAGCAGATAGGCCGGCTGGCATACTGGGATACGCTGACCGATCTGCCTAACCGGGCGCGCTTCCTGCTGCTGCTGAACGATGCGCAGACACAGGCGCAGCAGCTGCGCCAGTCGGTGTTTGTGCTGATGATGGATCTGGATCGCTTCAAGCACGTCAACGACGTGATGGGCCACAGTTTCGGTGACGCTCTGCTGCAGCAGGTGGCGCAGCGACTGCGCATGCTGCTGGACCAGCACGGGCAGGCGGCCCAGCTGGCGCGGATGGGCGGGGACGAATTCGCCGTGCTGCTGCCGGCGGCGCAACTCGAAGCGGCGCGCCGTCTGGCCGACGATATTCTGCGCGCGCTGGAGAGCCCTCTGTCGCTGGAAGACCAGACGGTAGATATCGGCGCAGGCGTGGGCATTGCCGGCTATCCGGCCCATGCGCAGGACGGCGAAACCCTGCTCAGCATGGCCGAAGTGGCCATGTACAGCGCCAAGATGCGCAATGACGGCGCGGTGATCTACGATGCGGCACTGGACAAGGGCAGCGCCCAGAGTCTGTCGCTGTTGACGGAGCTGCGCTACGCCGTCGAGCGCGACGAGTTCCGCCTTTTCGTGCAGCCCAAGATCGCCCTGCAGTCGGGGCAGGTGGTGGGCATGGAAGCACTGGTGCGCTGGCAGCATCCGCAGCGCGGCAATGTGTTCCCCGACCAGTTCATTCCGTTTGCCGAGCAGACCGGCTTTATCCGCGTGCTGACGCGCTGGGTGATGGAGCGTTCCGCCCGCCTGTGTCAGGAACTGGAGCATGCCGGCTACCATCTGAAGATGTCGGTCAATCTGTCGACGCGCGATCTGATGGATCAGGATCTGCCGCTGAAGTTCGGCGAGATGCTGCAGCGTCATGGCCAGTCGCCCCAGTCGTTCTGCCTCGAAATCACCGAGAGCGCCATCATGGACGATCCGGTGCGGGCGCAGCAGACGCTGGAACGCCTGAGCGCGCAGGGTTTTGAGCTATCGATCGACGACTTCGGCACCGGCTATTCATCGCTGGCCTATCTGAAAAGCCTGCCCGTGAATGAACTGAAAATCGATAAATCCTTCGTGCTGAATATGGAAACCGATCTGGGCGATGCGCGCATCGTGCAGTCCACCATCAGTCTGGCGCGAGCCATGGACCTGCGTGTGGTGGCCGAAGGCATAGAGAGCGAGAATGTGTGGCGTCTGCTGGCCGGCATGAAGTGCGATCAGGGGCAGGGCTATTTCATGAGCCGGCCGATTCCTGCGGAGCAGATGAAGGAGTGGCTGGCCGGATGGCGCTCGCCGTTGCACCAGCAGGACGGTGCGACCGAATAAAAATCGCTCTGGTCATTCGGCTATCGTTTCATATTTGCTACGCTTCAAGCTATGATCGGGTTTCCTGAACCTCTATCCATGGAATCCGTATGCAACGACGCCTTACCCTGCTGGCCAGTCTGATTTTTACTCATTTCACCGCGACGGCCCAGACCTGTCCGGCCAGCGGCACGGCGCCTAGCTATCCGCAGACGCGCACGGTGGCGCAGCAGGACGTCTATCACGGTACCACGGTAGCCGATCCGTATCGCTGGCTGGAAGACGCCAATAGCGACGAGACCCACGCATGGGTGCAGGCGCAGAACCAGCTGACCCAGAGTTATCTGGGGCAGATTCCGGCGCGCGATGCGATCCGCCAGCGTTTGACCAAACTGTGGAACTACGAGCGTTTCAGCGTGCCGTTCAAGGAAGGTGGCCGCTATTTCTACAGCCGTAACGACGGCCTGCAGAATCAGGCGGTGCTCTACACCATGAAGACGCTGGCCGACGTGCCGCGCCAGCTGCTTGATCCGAATACGCTGGCAGCCGATGGTACGGTGGCGCTGGCTGGTCTGGCGGTGAGCCCGAACGGCAAATATCTGGCCTACAGCACGGCCGCTTCCGGCTCCGACTGGAACGAGATCCATGTGCGCGATATCGATAGCGGCAAGGATACGGGCGACCATATCAAGTGGGTCAAATTCTCCCAGACGGCATGGCTGCATGACGGTTCCGGCTTCTTCTACAGCCGCTACGACGAGCCGACCGAAGCCACCAAGCTGGCCGCCGTCAACTACTTCCAGAAGCTGTACTTCCATAAACTGGGTACGCCTCAGAGCGCCGACACGCTGGTGTACGAACGCCCCGACCACAAGGATTGGGGCTTCAGTGCCGAAGTCAGCGAAGATGGCCGCTACCTGATCATCAACGGCTCGCAGGGTACGGAAAACAAGAACCGGGTGTTCTACAAGGATCTGACGCGCAAAGGCGCGCCGGTGGTGGGGCTGCTGGAAGAATTCGATGCTGCGTATAGCTTCATCGGCAATGATGGCCCGGTATTCCTGTTCCGCACCGAACGCGATGCGCCGCGCGGCCGCATCGTGGCGATCGATATCCGCAAACCGGCAGTGACCAACTGGAAGCAACTGGTGGCGGAATCGGCCAACACCATGGTGTCGGCTTCGCTGGTCAACAATCAGCTGGTGGTCGACTATCTGAGTGACGCCCATAGTCTGGTCAAGGTGTTCGACCTGAAAGGCAAGCCGCTGCACGATATCGAACTGCCCGGCATCGGTTCGGCCGGCGGCTTTGGCGGCAAGCGTGGCGATAGCGAGACTTTCTACTCCTACACCAGCTTTACCACGCCCACCACGATCTACCGTCACGATCTGAAGACCAACAAGAGCAGTGTGTACCGTCAGCCGCGGGTGGACTTCGATCCTTCCGCCTTCGAAGTACGGCAGGAGTTCTACACCAGCCGCGATGGGACCCGTGTGCCAATGTTCATCGTGGCCAAGAAGGGCATCAAGCATGACGGCAGCAATCCCACCTATCTGTATGGCTATGGCGGCTTCAATATCTCGCTGACGCCAGCCTTCTCGGTGGCCAATCTGGCGTGGCTGGAAATGGGCGGCGTGTACGTGGTGCCGAATTTGCGCGGTGGCGGCGAATACGGTGAAGCGTGGCATGCGGCCGGCACCAAGCTGCAGAAACAGAATGTGTTCGATGACTTTATCGGCGCGGCCGAATGGCTGATCGAGCACAAGATCACGTCGCCGGCCAAACTGGCGATTGGCGGTGGCAGCAATGGTGGCCTGCTGGTGGGGGCCACCATGACCCAGCGGCCGGAACTGTTTGCGGCAGCGATACCGCAGGTGGGCGTGCTGGATATGCTGCGCTTCCATAAATTTACCATCGGCTGGGCCTGGACTTCGGATTACGGTTCGTCCGACAATCCGGACGAGTTCAAGGCGCTGATCAAGTATTCGCCGCTGCACAATCTGAAGCAGGGCGGCTGCTATCCGGCCACCATGATTACCACGGCCGACCATGATGACCGTGTGGTGCCGGCGCATAGCTTCAAGTTCGCGGCAGCAGCACAGGCTGCGCAGGGTGCGGCAGCGCCTATCCTGATCCGTATCGACAGCAAGGCCGGTCACGGTGCCGGTAAGCCCACCAGCAAGCAGATCGACGAAGTGACGGATCGCTGGGGCTTCCTCAGCCGCGCACTGAAGATGGACGCGGCCGCTGCTCCGCTCGCGGGTCAGCCGTGAGCGCCGCGCCAGTGCGGGGGCGGCTGGTGCTGGCGCTGCTAGTTAGCGCAGGCTGGATGGCGCCTGCACTGGCGGCACCGGCAAGTGGCATTTCGGACGGCTTGGGCAGCTTGGGCGGGTTGAGTGGCGCGGCCGGAGCGGCGGCAGGCAGCACAGCATCGTCTGCACCGGCCACGCTGGCGGAGCTGACGCGCGGCATGGCAAGGCAGAGCGGTCTGTTCGAACTCTGGCGCGACACCAGCAAGGGACGCGTGCTGCTGGGCGTGAGCAATCTGGAGCAGCCCTTCCTGCTGATTCCTTCGCTGCCGTATGCGCTCGGCTCGAATGACGTGGGCTTGGATAGAGGGCAGGGCGGCGAAGTGCAGATGGTGCATTTCGAACGGCATGGCAACCGTCTGTTCCTGCTACGCGATAACACCGGCTATGTCGCCAATTCGGCCGATGCCGACGAACGTGCCGCCGTACGCGAATCGTTCTCCGCGGCCGTGCTGTGGGCTGGCGACATCATGGCCACTGAAGGCAGCCTGCATCTGGTGGACTTTTCCAGCTTCCTGCTGGCTGACCGGCATGGTGTGGCTGCGCGGCTGGCGGCGACCAAGCAGGGCAGCTATCAGATTGATGCGGCACGCAGCGCTGTGCTGGCCGAGACGGCCAAAGCCTTTCCCGATAATCTGGAACTGGAAGCGCTGCTGACCTTCAGTGGCCCGGCCAGTGGCGAATTCGTACGGCAGGTGGCGGCCGATGCGGCCAGTATCGCGCTACGCCAGCGTATCAGTATGGTGCGGCTGCCGGTGCTGGAGGGTAGCTGGCGTCCGCGTGCCTATCACCCGTATTCGGGCGGTTTCGACGTCAGCTATGTCGATTTCGCTACGCCGCTGGCGAGCAGCATCGATGTGCACTGGCAGGTGCGGCACCGGCTGGAAAAGACCGATCCGCAGGCCGCTGTCAGCACGGTCAAGAAACCCATCGTGTATTACGTGGACCGGGGCGCGCCGGAACCGGTGCGTTCGGCGCTGATCGAAGGTGCTGCGTGGTGGGCCAGCGCGTTCGAGAAGGCCGGCTACAAGGATGCCTTCCGCGTAGAAGTGCTGCCGGAAGGGGCGGATGCGATGGATATCCGCTACAACATGATCCACTGGGTACATCGTGCTACCCGTGGCTGGTCGTATGGTAATGCGCTGGCCGATCCGCGTACGGGCCAGATCATCCGTGGTGCCGTGACGCTGGGTTCGCAGCGGGTGCGACAGGATATCCTGATCGCCGAAAGCCTGCTGGCGCCCTATGGCAAGGATGCACCTGGCGATGCCGCCCAGCTGGCCGAACAGATGGCACTGGCCCGTCTGCGTCAGCTGGCTGCACATGAAGTGGGCCATACGCTGGGCTTTGCGCATAACTTCGCCGCCAGCCGACATGGCAATGGCTCGGTGATGGACTATCCCCATCCGCTGCTGGCGCTCGATGCCAGTGGCAAAGTCACGCTCAAGCAGGCTTACGGCGTGGGCGTGGGGCCATGGGATGACTACATCGTGCGCTACATCTATGGCGATTTCGGTCAGGGCGCGCAGGAACAGCAGGCACTGGCTGCGCTGCGCGCCGAGGCGCACCAGGCTGGCATGGCCTATGTGAGCGATCAGGATGCGCGCACCCCCGGTGCCAGCCATCCGGATGGCCTGCTGTGGGATTTCGGACCTGACAGCCTGCGTAGCTGGGACCAGTTGACGGCGGTGCGCCAGCGCGCGCTGGCCGGCTTCTCCTACGACGTGCTACCAGCGGCGCGTCAGGCCGGCGAGCTGGAAGCACGGCTGGTACCGGTCTATCTGCTGCAGCGCTATCAGACCGAAGCGCTGGCGCGCCTGCTGGGCGGCGCCAGTTTCGATAGCACCAGTGCCGGCGATATCCGTGCCGGCAGCGCGCGGGCCGGTACCCGTGTGACGCCAGCTGCGCTACAGCAGCAGGCGCTGACCCGTTTGTGCAGCACTCTGACGGCAGAATATCTGGCACTGCCGGCGTCCGTGCTGGATCAGCTGACGCCGCCCGCCACCGGTTATGAGCGGGGGCGCGAGTACTTTGCCAGCCGTATGGCCTCCGTGTTCGATGCGCTATCGATGGCAGAAGCGGCAGCGGCGCAGACCAGCCTATTCCTGTTCGATGCCGAACGTCTCAACCGGCTGGCGTGGCAGCAGGCGCGCGACGCCCGTCAGCCCGGTGCCGATACTGTGCTGGCGCAGGTGTTGCGCAGCAGCTGGCAGCGTGTAGCGGTAATTAGCGGGCTGGCCGGTGGCGAAGCCGTGCAGCTGGCAGCCAACTGGGTGGTGCTAGACAGCGTACTGAATGTACTGGAAGGCGGCAAACTGCATCCGCAAGTGGCAGCGCAGTTGCAGTTGGGCCTGCAGCGACTGGCACTGTGGCTGCAGCAGCATCCGGCGACGGGGAGTACGGGCGCCAGCCGCAAGCAGGCCGCCGAACTGATACAGGCCTATCTGCGTGACCCCCGCAGCGTGAAACTACGCACTCTGCCGGTGATACCGCCCGGTGCGCCTATCTGATTTTGCACCAAAATGATGCCTTAATTCGGTGCGCACGCGTTTGGTGCGCACCGCTGCACAAAAATAAAACGGCATGAAATCAAGTACTTAATCGTTCGCACCAAATTGGTACGATTATTGCTCCAACAAAATGCATACAACTATTTCTGCATTATTTTGGGGAGATTTCTGATGGGTGATTTCAAAAGCGGCGCCGACGCACTGTTTATTCTGCTCGGGGCCATCATGATTCTGGCCATGCACGCCGGTTTTGCGTTTCTTGAACTGGGCACCGTGCGCAAGAAGAATCAAGTGAATGCACTGGTCAAGATTCTGGTGGATTTTGCCGTCTCGACGATCGCCTACTTCTTTGTGGGCTACAGCATTGCCTATGGCATCAATTTCTTCGCCTCGGCCGATGTGCTGGCGGAAAAGAACGGCTACGAGCTGGTCAAGTTCTTCTTCCTGCTGACCTTTGCTGCAGCGATTCCCGCGATTATTTCAGGCGGCATCGCCGAGCGCGCCCGTTTCCATCCGCAGACGGTGGCTACCGCGCTGCTGGTGGGTCTGGTTTATCCCTTCTTCGAGGGCATCGTCTGGAATCACCGTTTCGGCGTGCAGGAGTGGCTGGTAGCGGCTTTGGGCGCCGAGTTCCATGACTTCGCCGGTTCCGTCGTGGTGCATGCAGTGGGTGGCTGGATCGCCTTGCCGGCTGTGCTGCTGCTGGGCGCACGCCGTGGCCGCTATATGAAGAATGGCGCCATCGCGGCGCACCCGCCATCGTCGATCCCCTTCCTCGCGCTGGGCGCATGGATACTGACGGTGGGCTGGTTCGGCTTCAACGTGATGAGTGCGCAGGCACTGGACAAGATGAATGGTCTGGTAGCGGTGAACTCGCTGATGGCCATGGTTGGCGGCACGCTGGTAGCGCTGGTGATGGGCAAGAATGACCCCGGCTTTGCCTACAACGGTCCGCTGGCCGGTCTGGTGGCGGTGTGCGCTGGTTCCGACCTGATGCATCCGCTGGGCGCACTGATTACCGGTTGCGTGGCTGGCGCGCTGTTTGTATCGATGTTCACGCTGGCACAGAACAAGTGGAAGATCGATGACGTACTGGGTGTGTGGCCGCTGCACGGCCTTTGCGGCGCGTGGGGTGGCATTGCCGCGGGCATCTTTGGTCTGAAGTCGCTGGGCGGTGTAGGCGGAGTGACCTTTGCAGCCCAGTTGGCCGGCACCGCGCTGGGCGTGGTGATTGCGTTGGCTGGCGGCGCAATTGTCTATGGCGGGATCAAGGCCGTGATGGGGCTGCGCCTGGACCCGGAAGATGAATTCCAGGGCGCCGATCTGTCTATCCACCGTATTAGCTCCACGCCGGAGCGCGAATCCAGCTGGTAGTGGTAAAAAAAAGACAAGAAAATGATTGTGCTGCCGATAATTCCGGCGCACAATTGTTGTCGAAATTGTCCTATTCAATTACCCGCTCATGGAAGGTTGCAATTATGCAAGTTAAACAGTTCGCGGCAGTTATCTCTCTCGCTTTTGCAGCACTTGGCAGCATGGCAGGCGCCCAGGCCCAGACTATGCAGGCCATACAGGGTGCGAATGTGGTGTTCTACTATGACGCGGATGTTTGGGGCACGAATACGGCGACCGTGACGGGTAATAGTATTTCGTTCGCGATGCCTGCCAGTTATCAGCTGAGTGTAACAGGCCTCAGCGCTACGGATACACCGAGCAGTTTCTACACGGGCCATTCGACGAGCGCGTTGGTGGTGGTAGCAAAGAATGGCTATACGCTCGCGATGGATGTCGGCGTAAGTTTGCAGGGGAGTGCGAATCTGGTCGCCGGTGGTAATGCAATAGGATATGTGGGGCAGTATTTAAGCTACGGCAATTATGAACATGATATGTATATGCCGGTACATTCGCTGGAATACATCAGCCTCTCCGGTTACACCGACCAGACGGGCTATTCCGAACATTACACGACAGCAGTCGGTAGTGCGACCTATAAGACGCTGGGGCTGAGCGGTGAGGTATTGCTGGGTGTTAACCATACTGGCACCGGCGTCAGCACCGCCAGTATTGATCAGGTTAGTTATGCCTTCAATGTATCCGCAGTACCGGAGCCGGATACCTATCTGCTGCTACTGACCGGTGTGGGCGTACTGGCTTATGCGCGCCGCCGTCATGGCCGGGCTTGATTTGCCGTCCCGCCTACAAGGTAGTTAGGATTTATCGGTAGTGATTTACAAGGCTGGTCTGGTGCCTAACCTGACAGGTTCGATCTTTACGTCTGAGGTAGCTTAATGAAAAACTCTGTGTTCAAAAAAGTCATCGCGGCCGGTGTGCTGGCCGCCAGTCTGATTCCCGCAGCGCATGCCACTAGCCTGCAGGCAGTGCAGGGCGATAATGTGGTGTTCTACTACGATACTGAACTGTGGGGCGTGGGAGCGTTTAGCGTTAGTGGTAACACTATCACCTTTAATATTTCTGATGATTTCGACCTGATCGCTAAGTCCAGTAGTACGCTGACAAACAAAACTGACTCTGCCACGATGCGCAAAGCGTTCAGTGCGCTGGTCATACAAGCCAAGAATGGCTATACGCTTGGGCCTAAGCTTAATTTTGGTATTACCGATGCGTCGGCGACGATAGCTAATGGCTCGGTCACCAATAGTCTGGAGTTGGGCGTGGAAGCTGGCTATATGAGCGGGAACAGCTTCTTGGCCACTAGTTATCTCGGTAGCTACTCGGCAAGTGGATCGGCCTTCTGGTCTGGCTCGCCAACGGGTACCAGCAGTTTTACCATCAGCCCTCAGAATGCCAATCTGCTGGGGCTCGGCGTTACTCTGGATTCCGTGCTCATACAGTACGGCAATGGCACCAGTACCTCGACGCTCGATAAGGTAATGTTCGGCGTGAATGTATCGGCCGTACCGGAGCCGGAAACCTATGCCATGATGCTGGCCGGTCTGGGATTGATCGGTTTTGCTGCACGCCGCCGCAAGCAGTAAGCTGGCTATATAGTGTGTCGTATCAAAGGCTCCGCAAGGAGCCTTTGGCATTTCTAGCGGTGGATGACCACCAGCAGGGCCTTGGCTTCCGTTTTGCCGACATTGCGGATGATGTGTTGCAGGTCGCCCGGATAGCGCGCCGTGGCGCCCACTTTCAGTTTGCGTTTGTCGTTGCCCACTTCCACTTCGGCTGAGCCGTGCAACAGCGTGACGTGCTCCTGCGCACCGGGATCGTGGCCCTGCGAAGCCAGTTCGCCGCCCGGCGCCAGCGTCAGTTCATACCATTCATATTTTCCTGCCAGTTCCATCGGGCCCAGGATGCGCAGGATGTAGCCCGCATGCTGGCCGGGCAGGGTAGGGGTTTCGTGCGCTTCCAGTATGCGGATAGTCTCCGGCGCCTTTTCCGCTGTGGCCAGCAGTTCGCCGATCTGCACGCCCAATGCATTCGCCAGCCGCCAGGTAATGGCGATGGTGGGATTGGCCTTTTCCCGTTCTATCTGCGACAGCATGGATTTGGAGACACCGGCGATACGCGACAGGTCTTCCAGCGTCAGGCCGCGGGCCAGACGCAAACGTTGCAGGGCCGCGCCAACTTCGGGCGGTGCATTGGTCGAAACAGGAGTTTGCATTGTTTTATTCGGCGTTTGGTCTAAATTTCAATTGAATCAGCACCCTCTGATGGCTTGCGGAGTTCAATGGGACTCTGTAATATTCGATATATCGAATTCGTGTTCGAAATAACGAATTTCTCATAACGTAGTGAAATCGTACCACAGACAGGAACCTATATGAGCATTCAGGCAAAATCCGCATTCTTCACCGGCCTTCAGGACAACCTCGACCAGCTGCGTACGCAGGGTCTGTACAAACCGGAGCGCGTACTGGCTTCGCGTCAGGGTGCCGAAGTGATGGGCGAGGATGGCCGAATGCTGATTAATATGTGCGCCAACAACTATCTGGGCCTGTCCGGTCAGGAATGGGTGGCGCAGGCTTCCATTGCCGCAACGGAAAAATACGGTTACGGCCTGTCGTCGGTGCGTTTCATCTGCGGCACCCAGACCGTGCACAAGCAGCTGGAACAGGCGATCTCGAAGTTCCTCGGCACCGAAGATACGATTCTGTATGCGGCGGCCTTCGACGCCAACGGCGGCGTGTTCGAACCGCTGTTCGACGAGAACGATGCGATCATTTCCGACGCGCTGAACCACGCTTCCATCATCGACGGTATCCGTCTGTGCAAGGCCGCGCGCTTCCGCTACACCCACAATGACATGGCCGATCTGGAAGTGCAGCTGCAGGCCGCAGCAGGTAAGCGCCACAAAGTCATCGTGACGGACGGTGTGTTCTCGATGGACGGTACCATCGCCCAGCTGGACAAGATCTGCGATCTGGCCGACAAATACGGCGCGCTGGTGATGATCGACGAATGCCATGCTTCCGGCTTCATGGGCCCGACGGGGCGTGGCACCCACGAGCACCACAATGTGATGGGCCGTATCGACATCATTACCGGCACGCTGGGCAAGGCACTGGGTGGCGCCATGGGTGGTTTTACCTCGGCGCGCAAGGAAGTGATCGATATGCTGCGCCAGAAATCGCGCCCGTATCTGTTCTCGAATACGCTGGCACCCGCCATCGCCGGTGCGTCGCTGACGGTACTGGAGAAGCTGTCCGCTTCGACCGAATTGCGCGACCGCCTGCATGAAAACACGGCCTTCTTCCGTGGCGAAATCGAGCGCATCGGCTTCACCATCAAGCCGGGCACCCATCCGGTCGTGCCAGTCATGCTGTTCGATGCACAGGTAGCGCAGAAGTTTGCGGCCCGCATGTATGAACTGGGCGTGCTGCTGAGCGGCTTCTTCTATCCGGTGGTTCCGATGGGGCAGGCGCGTGTGCGGGTGCAGCTGTCGGCCGCCCACACCCGCGAACAGCTGGTCACCGTACTCAAAGCATTCGAACAGGCTGGTCGCGAACTGGGCCTGCTGAAAAACTAAAAATGAAAATCGTCAGGAACAAGATTATGACTACTCAGGAACGCATCCTCGTTATCGGCGCCAACGGCCAGATCGGCAGTGAACTGGTCGAGGCGCTGGCTGCCCAGCACGGCGCGCAGAACGTGATCGCCGCCGACATCAGCCCGAACAATCTGTACAACGCTGCCCGCTACACCACCCTGAACGTGCTGGATAAAGCCACGCTGGCTGCACTGGTGGCTGCAGAAGAAATCACCCAGGTGTACCAGCTGGCAGCGATGCTGTCGGCCACCGGCGAAGCGGCACCACTGAAAGCGTGGACGCTCAACATGGACGGCCTGCTCAACATTCTTGAAGTGGCGCGGGAACGCAATGCTGTCGGCAAGCCACTGCGTATTTTCTGGCCATCGTCGATCGCAGCATTCGGTCCGAGCACGCCGGCCGTCGGCACGCCGCAGACCACGGTGATGGACCCGACTACGATCTACGGCATCAGCAAGCTGGCTGGCGAACGGCTGTGCGAATACTACTTCATCAAGTATGGTGTGGACGTGCGCAGCATCCGCTATCCGGGCATCATCAGCTTCAAGTCGCCACCGGGCGGCGGTACTACCGATTACGCGATCGCCATCTTCCATTCGGCGCTGCGCGGCGAGCGCTATGAATCCTTCCTCGGCCCGCAGACCACGCTGCCGATGATCTACATGCCCGACGCGATCCGTGCCACCATCGAACTGATGGACGCGCCGGCCGAGCTGATTAAAGTACGTTCGGCCTACAACGTGGCCGGCGTGTCGTTCAATCCGGAACAGCTGGCTGCCGCCATCAGCCGCAAGCTGCCGGACTTCAAGATCGCCTACAAGCCGGATAGCCGTCAGGCCATCGCCGATACGTGGCCGCAGAGCCTCGACGATGCGGCTGCGACGGCTGACTGGGGCTGGCAGGCCCGTATCGGCATCGACGAGATGGTGGCCGACATGCTGGCCAATGTCGATGTCAGTCTGAGCAAGGCGGCTTGATCGGAACCACCAAGGCTGTGTATGATGCGCAGCCTTTTTTGTTGCACCCTGCAGTAACGATAAAAATACCGACAGAATTAGAGAGAGACACACACGATGGATATGAGCGTATTTGATCTGTTTAAGATCGGCATAGGACCGTCCAGCTCCCACACGGTGGGGCCGATGGTGGCAGCCCGCCGCTTTTTGCTCGACAACGCTCCGCTCGATAGCGTTACGGCCGTCACGGCCGAGTTGTATGGTTCGCTGGCACTGACCGGTGTCGGTCACGCCACCGACAAGGCGGTGCTGCTAGGTCTGATGGGCGAGACGCCGCAGGATGTCGATCCTACCAGCGTAGACCAGCAATTGGCGCAGGCCGAAGCGAGTGGCCAGCTCAATCTGCTGGGCAGCCATGGGGTGCCATTCCGCCGTGCCGAGCATCTGCTGTTCCACATGTCCGAATCACTGGCCGAACACCCGAACGGCATGCGTTTTACCCTGACGCGCGAGGATGGTTCCAGCACCAGCAAGGTGTATTACTCGGTAGGGGGCGGCTTTATCCGCGCTGAAGGCGAGCAGGCTAGCGCTGCGCCAGCGGTAGGCGGCAATGCGGCGCGCCCATATCCGTTCGACACCATGGCGCAGTTGCTGGCGCATGGCGAGCGCTCGGGTCTGAGCATTCCGCAAATGTTGCGTGCCAATGAAAACGTACGCTATAGCGACGCTGAACTGGATGCGGGCATGGACCGTATCTGGCAGGTGATGCGCGACTGCATCGCCCATGGTCTGAGCACGCCGGGTCAGCTGCCCGGTGGCCTGAACGTCAAGCGTCGTGCGGCCAAACTGTGGCAGCAGGCCAACGATAAGAGCGCTGCCGCCAAACCGGTAAATGATCTACCGCACGATGCGCTGCATCAGGTCAGCCTGTATGCGATGGCGGTCAACGAAGAGAATGCTGCCGGCGGACGCGTCGTGACGGCGCCCACCAATGGTGCTGCAGGCATCATTCCGGCCGTGCTGCGTTACTACGCGGAAGACTGCAAGCCGGTCGATCCTGTCACGGGCGTGCGCAATTTCCTGTTGACGGCAGCGGCCATCGGCATGCTGTGCAAGCGCAATGCGTCGATCTCGGGCGCGGAAATCGGCTGTCAGGGCGAAGTGGGCGTGGCGTGTGCCATGGCCGCTGCCGGTCTGGTGGCGGCGCTGGGCGGTAGCAATCAGCAGATTGAAAACGCGGCCGAAATCGGCATCGAACACCATCTGGGCATGACTTGCGATCCGATCGGCGGGCTGGTGCAGATCCCCTGCATCGAGCGTAATGGTATGGGCGCCGTCAAAGCCATTACGGCGGCTTCACTGGCACTGAAGGGCGATGGCACCCACTTCGTCAGCCTCGATGATGTGATCGAGACCATGCGCCAGACGGGGGCCGACATGCAGGCCAAATACAAGGAGACTTCGCTCGGTGGTCTGGCCATCCACGTGATTACCGTCAACCACGCTGCCTGCTAAGGCGCTTTGTATGGCGCGCGGCCTTAGAGTTTGAAGGAGCGCGCCGCTCCGTCGAGCAGCAACTGGCGGAACGCCGTCGGCGCCACCGGCCGGCTGAAGTAATAGCCCTGAATTTCATCGCAATGATGTTCGTGCAGGTAGCTCAGCTGCTCCACTGTTTCCACCCCTTCGGCAATGGTGCGCATGCCCAGACTGCGGGCCATCTGGATGATGGCATTGACGATGGCCCGATCTTCCGCATCGGTGCTGATGTCGCGCACGAAGGACTGGTCGATCTTGAGCTTGTAGGCCATGAATTTCTTCAGATGGCTGAGCGACGAGAAGCCGGTGCCGAAATCGTCGATCGACATGCGCACACCCCGTTCGTACAGCTGGTTCATCATGGCGATGGCGCCTTGCGGATCGTTGACGGCAACAGCTTCCGTCAGTTCCAGTTCCAAGTATTCGGGCGGCAGCCCTTCTTCCTGCAGAATGCGGGTAATCAGCTTAGGTAAGTCGGTATTGCGGAACTGCACCGCCGACAGATTGACGGCCATGGTGATAGGCGGCAGCCCTTCGGCGCGCCAGCGGACTGCCTGTCGTACCGCTTCGCGCAGCACCCAGGCACCGATGCTCTGTATCAGTCCACTTTCTTCGGCAGCCGGAATAAATTCGGCCGGCGAAACGCTGCCCAGCTCCGGGGTTTCCCAGCGTAGCAGGGCTTCGGCACCGATGATGGCGCGTTCGCGCAGGGCCACCTGTGGCTGATACACCACCTGCAGCTGCTTGCGTTCGATCGCGTAGCGCAGTGCATTTACCAGTTGTAAATGGCGTGCCGCGCGCTGCTGCATGGCGCTGGTGAAGAAGCGGATGCCGTGGCGTCCCGAGCGTTTGACCTGATACATCGCGGCATCGGCACGCTGCATCAGGGTTTCGACTTCTTCGCCATCGCTAGGGTAGGTGGCCACGCCCAGCGAGGCAGAGACTTTCAGATCGTGGATGCCGATGCGGAATGGCTGGATGATCAGATCGAGCAGCTTCTGGGCGACACTTGCGACCTCATCGGCATTCAGCCCTTGCAGCACAAAGATGAATTCATCGCCACCGAGGCGCGCCACCATATCCTGTTCGCGCATGGCGGCGCGCAGGCGTTGCGCTAGTTCGCACAGCAGCTGGTCGCCCACGCTGTGGCCGAGCGAATCGTTGATATCCTTGAAGTGATCGAGATCCAGCATCAGCATGGCCAGAGTGCTGTGCTGGCGGCGTGCTAGCGCCAGTGCCATGTGCGCGTGCTCCTGCAACTGGATACGGTTGGGCAGCCCCGTCAGCGCATCGTAATGGGCCAGATACTGGATACGTTCGTTGGCGGTGCGGCGATCTGTCACATCGCGGGTAATTCCCAGTAGCATGCGTTCCTGCCCTTGGGCGCTATCCATCGGCGCGGCATGGGTCTCGAGCCAGCGCAGAGTGCCCTGCAGGCCACGGATGCGGAATTCCAGATGGCCGCCTTCGCCGCCCATCACCCGCTGTAGTAACTGATTAAACTCTGCCCGGTATTCCGGCAGGATCAGTTGTTCCGGCGTAGTCTGCTGCAACTGTATCAGACTGCCCGCTTCCAGCATGCGCAGCCCGGCTGCGTTGATGTCCTGGAACTGACCGGCGGCATCGATCAGCATCACGCATTCCGGTTCCGTCTCGATGATGGTGCGCAGGCGCTGTTCGCTTTTGCGCAGATTTTCCTCGGTATCTTTGCGATACTTCTGGTGGTCGAAGTTCTTCAGCGCGAATTCGATGTCGAGGCGCATTTCCAGCAGCAGGTTCTGGGCATCTTCATCGAAGGCATGCCGGGTTTCCGAATACACCGACAGGATCGCCACCACCTTGCCCTGACGGCGTAGCGGAATGGCGGTAGAAGCGGCCCAGCCGAATTCGGCGGCGCGCGCATGCCAGATGCGGGTTTCCTCGGCTTGCATGAAGTCCTGACACCAGTACGGCTCGCCGCTACGGTAGGACAGGCCGGATGGGCCACACCCCTCCGGCACATCGGCACTCAGCGATAAATGCACCTGTTCCAGATACCTGGTGCCCTTGCCGGCCCAGGCCACGGCCGCCAGCGTATGCTGGCTGCTGTCGACGGCACCTATCCATGCCAGCGACATGCCGCCGTGGGTCACGATGGCGTCGCAAATGTGCTGAAACAGGTCGTGTTCCGTGTGGCAGCGTACGATGGCCTGATTGCACTGGCTTAGCGCCAAATACAGGCGGCTCAGACGGTGGGTACGCTCCTGTGCCGCGCGGCGTTCCTGATCGAGTCGTGCCAGATTGCGCTGCATTTCGCCGAGCCAGCCCCAGATGGTGTCGCGGGCACTGGGCGGTACCAGCAGGGGAGGATCGAGTTCACCTTTGCCTAGCCGGGTGATGCTCTGCTGTAGCTGTTCGACCTTGCAGCCCAGCGCCGTATCCAGACTACGCTTGGCGCGCCATAGCATGACCAGCAGCCCGACGGCAGTGAGAGCGAAGACGATGCGCGCCAGCAGCGCATCATTGGCGGCCAGTTTGACTTCGGTGCGGGTGCGCTGCTCGACGCTGTAGCTGACTTGGCCGATGGGCGACATGATGCGCGCCTTGGCATGGTGGTAGTAGGGATTGTGCAGCATCAGCATGGCCTGCTGCAGGGCTTCTGGCGTGACGTCGGCGCGGTCACGAATGCCGATGGCATTGCGTTCGATGGTGGAAAGCCGGTCCGACTCCCGTTTGGACTGGGCCAGCAGTTCCATTTCCTCGCTGGTAAAGCCGGCCGCGCGCATCATGTCCAGCAAAGGTGCGGCTGCGGCGGATGGGCGCGGCCGGTGCTGGCCGTCCAGCACCAGATCCCAGTACACGTCTTCATAGCGTAAGGGGCGGGGCAGGCGGCCATCGCGGATGTCGAGGATTTCCTGATAGTGGTCGCGGAAATACGGCTCGCCCGTAATGATGTAGGAACGCGCCATACGCGTCAGATCGTCGGACGAGTGGCGCAATTCCTCGATCAGTGCTTGCGACTGGTAGCGTCGCTCATTGGCGCTGTCGATGCGCTTCTCGGTCCAGACATAGGCCACAAATGTTAAAGCGGCAACGATGATGAGGCCGGCGCAGTAACGGAGGAAGCTGGTAAATTGCGGTGGCTGGCGGTTGTCTGACACGGGCATTAGGGGTCGAAAGCAAGCTGAACAGGTGAGCGCAGCCGTCAGTATAGGGGGCAGATGTGACAAATTGCCAGCATTTGGGTGGCTTGCGCTGTAGATAATACAACGTCAATTTCACGCCTTTGCCCCGAGGGCACTATAATAACCGCTCGCTATGTACCGTTCTGCCAATTTGCCGTAAGCTCAACCGGACTTTCCTACCTATGCAATACGTGTCTACCCGCGCCGCCGCGTCGGCCGCAGCTTCCTCCCCCCAACAATTTTCCGATATTCTGCTGGGCGGCCTTGCCGCTGACGGCGGCCTGTTCCTGCCGACCGCCTATCCTCAGGTGACGGGCGACGAACTTAACGCATGGCGCGAGTTGTCGTATGCCGATCTGGCGTTCCAGATTCTGAAGAAGTTTGCCACCGACATACCGGAAGCGGATCTGCGTGCGCTGACGGCCAAGACCTATACCAAGGAAGTCTACAAGAATACCCGCGCTGGTGAAAAAGCCAGCCAGATCACGCCGCTGCGCGTGCTGGAAGAGCGCGCCGACGGCAGCAAACTGGTGCTGCAGGCGCTGTCGAACGGCCCGACGCTGGCCTTCAAAGATATGGCCATGCAGTTGCTGGGTAATCTGTTCGAATATGCACTGGCCAAGCAGGACGAGCAACTGAATATCTTCGGCGCGACGTCGGGCGATACGGGTAGCGCGGCCGAATACGCCATGCGCGGCAAAAAGGGCGTACGCGTGTTCATGCTGTCGCCGCACAAGAAGATGAGCGCATTCCAGACGGCGCAGATGTTCAGCCTGCAAGACCCGAATATCTTCAATATTGCCCTCGAAGGCGTGTTCGATGATGCGCAGGATATGGTCAAAGCCGTGTCCAACGATCTGGAATTCAAGCGCCGCTACAAGATCGGCACCGTCAACTCGATCAACTGGGCCCGTGTGGTGGCGCAGGTGGTGTACTACTTCCGCGGCTATCTGTCGGCCACCACTTCGAACGAGCAGAAAGTCTCGTTCACCGTGCCGTCGGGTAACTTCGGCAATATCTGCGCTGGCCATATCGCCCGCATGATGGGCCTGCCGATCGATAAACTGGTGGCGGCGACCAACGAAAACGACGTGCTCGACGAATTCTTCCGCACCGGCGTGTACCGCGTGCGTAAATCGGCCGAGACCTATCACACTAGCAGCCCGTCGATGGATATTTCCAAGGCGTCCAACTTCGAGCGCTTCATCTACGATCTGGTGGGCCGCGATGGCGACCGTACCCGCGCGCTGTTCCAGAAAGTGGAAACCCATGGCGGTTTCGACCTGTCCGGCAAACCGGGCAGCGATGGCGACGAGTTCAAACTGGTGGCCCAATACGGCTTCAAATCGGGCAAATCGACCCATGCCGACCGTCTCGACACCATCCGCGATGTGGCGGACGACTACGGTATCGTGATCGATACCCACACGGCGGACGGCATCAAGGTGGCGCGCGAGCACATCGAACCGGGCGGCACCATGATCGTGCTGGAAACCGCGCTGGCAGCCAAGTTCAACGAAACCATCCTCGAAGCGCTGGGTCAGGACGCCGAACGTCCGGCCGGTTTCGAGAACATCGAGGATCTGCCGCAGAAGTTCGTGGTGATGCCAGTCGACGTGCAGAAGCTCAAAGACTACATCGCCAGCAACACCGGCCTGTAAGCAGGGTATCCGTATGAGCAGCTATCAGCCTCCGGCCATGCTATCTGTCAGCGACGCTCTGCAGCTGATGGCTGCGGCCGCCCGTGTCGTGGACGGCGTCGAACACGTCGCCACGCTGGCAGCCAATGGCCGCGTGCTGGCCGAGGCACAAGTCTCGAGCATGAATGTGCCAGCCATGGACAACACCCAGATGGATGGCTATGCCGTGCGCGCCGCCGATTGCGCCAGTGGTAGCGCCAGTCTGCCCGTTTCCCAGCGCATTCCGGCTGGGCATGTGGGCGGCCCGCTGGAGGCTGGAACGGCCGCGCGGATTTTCACGGGCGCCATGATACCGGCCGGTGCCGATGCCGTGGTCATGCAGGAGCAGTGCGAATTCAAGGATGGTGTGGTCACCGTGCGCCATACGCCCAAGTCCGGTGAATGGATACGCCGGGCTGGCGAGGATATCCGTGACGGCGCCGTGATACTGCCGGCCGGTACCCGGCTGCGCAGTCAGGAACTGGGGCTGGCCGCTTCCGTGGGTCTGGCCCAGTTACCGGTGCGGCGCAAGCTGCGTGTGGCAGTATTTTTCACGGGCGACGAGCTGACCATGCCGGGCGAGCCGCTGGCGCCCGGCGCCATCTACAATTCCAACCGCTTTACCATCCGCGCGCTGCTGGAAAATCTGGGCTGCGAGATCAGCGATTTCGGCATCGTGCCCGATACGCTGGCCGCCACCCGTGCCGTACTGCGCGAATCGGCGCAGGCGCATGATCTGATCATCACTTCCGGCGGCGTATCGGTCGGTGAAGAAGACCATATCAAGCCTGCAGTGGAAGCAGAAGGCCGGCTGAATATGTGGCAGATTGCCGTCAAGCCGGGCAAGCCGCTGGCGTTCGGTGAAGTCGGGCAGGCCTTCTTTGTGGGCTTGCCGGGTAATCCTGTATCGAGCTTTATTACTTTCCTGATGTTCGTGCGTCCCTTCATTCTGCGCCTGCAGGGTGTGCAACACGGACTGGCACCGCGTAGCTATGCCATGCGGGCCGATTTCGACTGGCCCAAGGCTGACCGGCGCAATGAATTCCTGCGCGTGCGTCTGAACGCCGAAGGTGGTCTGGAACGCTTTTCCAACCAGAGTTCCGGTGTGCTGACGTCTACCGTGTGGGGCGACGGGGTGGTGGATAATCCGCCCGGCCAGACCATCACACGGGGCGATAGCGTGCGATTTATACCGTTTAGCGAGTTAATGTACTGATGTCTGTCACCGTAAAATTTTTTGCCAGCGTGCGCGAAGCGCTGGGCGCTTCGTCCGAAGTGCTGTCCTTGCCGGCCGGCGTCGCCACCGTGGGCGCCTTGCGTGACCATCTGGCTGCACGTGGCGAGGTCTGGCAGCAGGCGCTGGCGCATCCGGCGCTGCGCATGGCCTGCAATCAGGTCATGTGCGATGCCGCTACCGCCGTGCCGGATGGCGCGGAAGTGGCTTTCTTCCCCCCTGTGACGGGCGGTTAAATGACGCAGCAGGCAGCCCACACGGTGCGCTCGCGGGTGGCCGTGGTTGGCGGCGGCCCCGCTGGCCTGATGGCCGCCCAGCAGCTTGCGCTGGCTGGCGTGCAGGTTGATCTGTACGATGCCATGCCGTCGGTAGGACGCAAATTCCTGCTGGCCGGACGGGGGGGCATGAACATCACGCATGCCGAACCGTATGAGCAGTTTGTCACCCGCTATGGCAGCAGCACGGCGCCGCTACGGCCCATGCTCGAT
Source organism: Duganella fentianensis (assembly GCF_964031615.1). GTDB lineage: Bacteria > Pseudomonadota > Gammaproteobacteria > Burkholderiales > Burkholderiaceae_D > Rugamonas > Rugamonas fentianensis_A. Next base: position 90,988 of record NZ_CAXIQN010000020.1, on the reverse strand, counting down.
GCCTTCGGCCCGCAAGCCGTGCGCGACTGGGTGCATGGTCTGGGACTGGCAACGTTTGTCGGTAGCTCTGACCGCGTATTCCCCACCGATATGAAGGCCGCGCCTTTGCTGCGCGCATGGCTGCATCGTTTGCGCGAGGCGGGTGTGCAGTTCCACATGCGCCACCGCTGGCAAGGCTGGCGAGATGGCGCGCTGCTGTTGCAAGGACCGCAAGGCGAAGTACGGGGGCAGGCCGATGCCGTGGTGCTGGCGCTCGGTGGCGCAAGCTGGGCACGGCTGGGTTCCGATGGTAGCTGGTTGCCTGTACTGGCGCAGCACGGCGTGGCCTGTGCCCCCCTGCAGCCGGCCAATTGCGGCTTTGATGTCGATTGGTCGGCGCATTTCAGCGAGCGCTATGCGGGACAGCCGCTGACCACCGTTGCCATTGCCAGCCGCACGACCGATGGCAGGCAGGCATACAAACAGGGCCAGTTCGTGGTGACGGCGGGCGGGGTAGAGGGGAGCCTGATTTATGCCTTGTCGGCGGCACTGCGCGAACAGATCAATGCAGACGGCCATGCCACTATCTACCTCGATCTACTGCCTGACTACAGTGCCGAACGGGTGCTGGCCGAAGTGGAGCGCCCCCGTGGCGCCCGTTCCATGGCCAGCCACCTGCAGAGCCGCTTGGGCATCAAGGGCGTGAAAGCAGGCTTGTTGCGCGAATGTGTGAGCAAGGAAGCGTATGCCGATGCTGTGCAATTAGCACAGGCGATCAAGCACCTGCCCGTGCGTCTGCTGCGTCCCCGGCCTATCGATGAAGCCATCAGCAGTGCCGGCGGGGTGCGCTGGGACGCGCTCGACGGCAGTATGCTGCGCGCCATGCCCGGCGTGTTTGTGGCCGGCGAGATGGTGGACTGGGAGGCGCCGACCGGCGGCTATCTGCTCACGGCCTGTCTGGCCAGTGCTCAGGCGGCCGCCCGCAATGTGCTGGACTGGCTGGGCAAACAGGCATAGCCCTGTCCCGGCGCGCTGCGACTATTCCCAGTGCACGTCACCTGAACCGTTGCGGTCTACTGTGCGCTGGTCGGGGCGACCGAGTACCCGTACATCGCCACTGCCGCGCAGCGTCAGGTCGGCGCTGCGGCGCGCGAAGATCTGGCTACTGCCCGAGCCGCGCTGATTCAGCACCACTTTGTCGGCGCTCAGGTGGCGCGCATCGAGGTCGCCCGATCCCGTGACTTCCGCATTCAGATCCTTGCAGCTGCCAGACGCGGTGAGGGCGCCCGAGCCCACCATTTCCAGCGTCAGGTGGTCGCTATTGCCGGAATTCAGATTCAGGTGGCCGCTGCCGTGTATGCCGGCTGCCAGCGTGCGATAGCGTCCCGTAAAATCCAGATTGCCGGAACCGTGCAACTGCAGTTCCAGCTTGTCGCCGCTAAAACCCTGCACCCGCGTTTCGCCGCTGCTGTTGACGGCCAGTTCGCGTAGATCGGGCAGCACCAGCTCCACTCTGAGGCGGTGGCGCGGATTAAGCAGCATACCTTTGGTGCCGATGTGCAGTTCCGCGCCGTCCTGGATGGTTTCGATATTGCCCAGCGAGCGCTGTTCGCCCCGTACTTTCAGGCTGGCGGGCTGACCCTGGGTCAGCATCAGGTCGATCGGACCATGGATTTCGACGGTGTTCACCATGCCGTCGACAGGGCGGTTTTCGCCCGCCAGTGCACGCCCAGCGGGATTGCTGCCGCTGGTGGTGCCATAGGCTTTAAGCATGGAATAGCTGATGCCGATCAGCACAAAGGCCAGTAACAGCAGGCTGGTGGCAAGTTTAATCAGTGAGCGCATAGAATCATCCTATTGGCCGCGCAGCAGCGACAGGTTGGCAGCAGCGTAGCGTTTCAGGCCGATGATGGTGTAACGGCTCAGCACCACGGCCAGCAGGCAGAAGCCTATGCCACCCAGTATCAGGCCAAAGCCGATCAGGCTCTGGGTGGTGCGTGCGCCATTATCGAAATCGGTAGTGATGTGCAGGTCGCCGGCGGCGACGGCCTCGGCGCGGTTGAGCAGGCGGCCGCCGCGGCTCAGACTATCGTCGCCATTCTGGCTGCGCGGGGTGTCTTCATCCTGATGCAGTTGTACGCCCATGCTATCGATCGTCATGCGCCAGCCTTCGCTGGCCTGCTGTTCTTCCTCCGTATCGAAATGGCTGCTGGTGTAGGCCATCACATGGCGTAGCGGCCCTTCCAGTGCCAGTTCGTTCTGGCCGGACAGACCGCTCGAGACCAGCGCGATCCCGCCGATGTAGAACGCGAAGGCGGAAATGTATACGGCGCCCAGCAGGGAGGCATAGACGGCAGCGGGAATCACCATGAACAGGTTGAACAGCGCCAGTCCGATCAGGGTGGCCAAGGTGCGCACGGGCTGGAACGGGCGCTGTTTTACCACCGGCTGTGCCAGTTCGGCGTTCAGGTGGGCGGCGGTGCGCAATTTCATGGCAACCTGCCGTGGCGCTTCCAGCTCCTGATAGATTTCGCTTTCGCTGCGTCCGGCCACCAGCCCGTCGATAAAACGCTGTTCGTAGTCGGCCAGCGTGGCTGCCACCGTTTCCGGTGGCAGACCCTGGAGCGCCAGTCTCAGTTGTTCGAGGTATGCCTGCTTATTCATAGCGTGTGTCTGTTTGCGTAGCAATCGTTTGCAATATGCCCTATGTTGCTACTCTAGCGGGATCGTCGTCGAGTTTCCACGCCCATGTGATGAAATGCAGAAATGCGGGAGCAGGCGGCAGAATCGGCCACCTAGGCGGCAGCATTGCCAAAGCGGATCGCGCGCGCAGCTGCCAGGCCACTGCGTACTGCCCCTTCCAGTGTGGCGGGGTAGTCGCCGGCCGTATAGTCGCCTGCCAGCATCAGGCCGGCCAGACCGCTGGCATTGGCGGGGCGCAGCAGGCCCGGGGTGCTGGCAAAGGTAGCGCGTTTTTCCGTAATCACCTTGATCCAGTCCGGCTGCAGCAAGCGCGGCAGCTGCAGCGCTTGCGCCAGTTGTACCGTAATGGCGCGGGCCAGCGTTTCCTGCGGCAGGCTGGCGGCGGCCCCAGCAGCGCTGATGACCACGGCCAGCAGGCCCGCTTGCTGGCTATCGAGCTGGCCACGGTCGAACACGAACTGGCCCCAGTGCTGCCGGCTGGCATCGTCGGGCAGGGCATAGAACGGCTGCTCCAGCCTGAGCCCGGTGTCGTACTGCAGGTAGCAGGTGGTAATGGCTTCCGGTTCTAGCGCAGTCAGCTGCTGGCAGATCGCGCTGGTATCGCAGTCGGGAATCGCGTGCAGCAGGCTGGCCGCCTGACTGGCGCCCGTGGCCAGTACCACATGGGGGAAATAGGTGCTCCAGTTGCCGCCTACGGCCGCGCCGCTGATGTCCAGTTGCCACAGCCGGCCTTCGATCGAGCGCAGGGCTTTGACGCTGGCGCCCGTGCGGATGGAGCCGCCCCGTGCGCTGATATAGGCCGCCGCAGCTTGCGGTAGCAAGCGGGTCAGGTCATGCCGTGGCAGCAGCATGTCGGACGCGCTGCGGCTGGCGCCCAGACTGTCACGCAGCACATTCAGAAAAATCTGCGCGGAAGCGCGTTCCGGTGCCGTATTCAGCGCAGCCAGACACAGGGGGCGCCACATCAGGCGGATCAGATTGTCGGTCTGATCCCAGCGCTGCAGCAGTTCGCTGACGCTGCAATCCACATTAAGGCGCCAGCCGGCCCAGCGCGCCGTGCTGGAAAAGCGCGCCAGACTGATTTTGTCGGCCCCGCTCAGGCCCTTGGCACGCAGCAGGGCCACGGCCAGATGGAGGGGCGCCGGTAAACGGGGAGCAATGAAATCCATGCCATCGCTGCCGGCCGGATAGCGCATCTGTAGCGGCAGCGTGAGCAAGGCCTCGCGGGCATCCACGCCGATACGGCGTAGCAGGCTGAGGGTGGAACTGTAGGCGCCCAGCATGATGTGCTGGCCGTTATCGAGCTGGCGCCCGTCCGTTTCGATGCGGCGCGCGCGCCCGCCCAGTGTACGGGCCGCTTCCAGCAGGGTGACTTTGTAGCCGGCGCTGGCCAGTTCGACGGCCGCGGCGCAGCCGGCCCAGCCGCCACCGATGACGGCAGCCTCAGGCGCGCCCGGCTTGCTGGCCGAACTAGCGCTGCCACGCTGTTCGACGGCCGGCTTATCCACGGATGTAAGTCTTCCACGCCAGCCACAGTTTGCGGATAGGCGTGAGCGAGATGCGCTGGGTCAGCACGTGGTAGCCGTCGGCCTCTACTTCCGTCAGTAGAGTGCGGTAGATGGCGGCCATCATCAGGCCGGGACGCTGGGCGCGCCGGTCTTCTTTAGGCAGCAGGGCATAGGCTTCGTCATAGGCGGCCTGTGCACGTGCCGTCTGGAAGGCCATCAGCTGCTCGAATTTCTCGCTGTGGCGGGCATTCAGCAGGTCGGCGGCGGTGACATTGAATTGCTGCAGTTCGTTGATGGGCAGGTAGATGCGGCCTTTGCGCGCATCTTCGCCCACATCGCGGATGATGTTGGTGAGCTGGAAGGCATGGCCCAGCTTCTCCGCATAGCGCAGGGTTTCTGGCCGCGTCGCACCGAAAATGCTGGCCGACAGGATGCCGACCACGCTGGCCACATGCCAGCAGTATTTGCTGAGGGCGGCGTAATCGAGGTAGCGGGTCTGGTTCAGATCCATTTCCATGCCATCGATGATGGCCTGCAGGTGTTCCTGTTTCAGATCGTACAGTGCCAGATGGGGCTGCAGCGCCTGGGTTACAGGATGGCTCTGCTGGCCTGCATACATATTGGCGATCTCCTTGCGCCACCATGCCAGTTTGATGCGGGCGACGGACTCGTCGGTGCAATCATCCACCGTGTCATCCACTTCGCGGCAGAAAGCATACAGAGCGGTAATAGCGCGACGACGTTCCGGCGGCAGGAACAGAAAGCTGTAGTAAAAACTGGAGCCGCTTTGTGCGGTCTTTTGCTGGCAGTAGTCGTCGGGAGACATGGATAAAAAAGCAAGAATGACTTCGAAGCCGCTATTCTATCGGTTATGGACTGGCCTGTGGGGCTTCAGGCCAGACCGTATATCAGGCGCATCTGCTTTTTCATGCGCACGGCAGCCCAGAAGATGGACAGCCAGTCGCGCTTGGCCAGTTTGGGGCGGTGCAGGAATACGTCGTACTCGGCCGCCTCGATGGCATCGAGTATGTGCAGGCCACCCTGTATCACCATGCGCAGCTCGAAACCGATGCGGCCCTTGAGTCGCAAAGCCAGCGGCGCGCCGCTCAGCATCAGGGCGCGCGCCCGCTCCACCTCGAACTTCATCATCGAGCGCCAGCGTGGCCGCGCACTCGGATGATCGAGTGCGGCAGGCGAAATAGCATAGCGGTTCAAGTCTTCCAGCGGAATATAGATGCGCTCTTTGTGCAGATCGATCGCCACGTCCTGCAGGAAATTAATCAGTTGCAGCGCGGTGCAGATAGCATCCGAGTCACGGATATTCTCCTCGTCGGCAGCGCCATACAGGTGCAGCATCAGCGTACCTACCGGATTGGCCGAGCGCGAGCAGTAGTCGAGCAGACCGTCGTAGCTCTGGTAACGGCTGACCAGCACATCCTGCTTGAACGCCGATAACAGCTCGTAGAACGGTCTGATCGGCAGCTCGTGGCGGCGTATTGCGCTAGCCAGACGGGCAAACAGGGGATCTTCACTGTCGGCGCCGCTATCGATGCGGGCCAGTTCGGCTTCGTAGGCGTTCAGTGCCGCCAGTCGTTGTTCGGGTGCGGCATCGCCTTCATCGGCCAGATCGTCGGCACTGCGGGCAAAAGCGTAGATGGCTTCGACGGCAGGGCGTAGCCGTCCGGGCAGCAAAATCGAGGCAACGGGAAAATTTTCGTAGTGGTCAACCGACATAAAAGCGAAGCCTAAAAGCAGAATTTAAAATTAATGACGCCAAAGTCATTTGCAAACAGATGGGCTCGGCTTATAATAAATTAACGGAAAGTCATTAATTTCCAAATCGTAATATTAGAGCCATCTACACTCTAGAGCAAGTTAAAGGAAGAAACCGTGACCGCCTTCACCAGACAGCGCCAGTACTACCCCCTCACTATTGTTGCTTTTGCGGTCGCCATGCTGGCAGGCTGTTCCAAGCCCGTCGAGAAGACTGAAGAGATACGCCCCGTGCGGGCCATGCAGTTGGCCGCCAGCGATGTGGCGGTGGATGCCGAGTTTTCCGGCGAAGTGCGGGCCAGAATAGAGTCACGCCTCGGTTTCCGTGTGGGCGGCAAGATCGTTGCGCGCAAGGTTGATGTAGGCACGGTGGTTAAAAAAGGTCAGGTGCTGATGCAGCTCGACCCGCAAGATCTGCAACTGGCGCAGGCGCAAGCGCTGGCCGGTCTGCGTTCGGCTGAGACCAATCGCGATCTGGCGCAGGCTGAACTCAAGCGTTATCAGGAATTGCGCGCCAAGAATTTCGTCAGCGCTGCCGTGCTCGATGCCAAGGATGCCGGTTTCAAGGCGGCGCAGGCAAATGTCGATGCGGCCCAGGCGGCCTACCGGGGCCAGTCGAATCAGGCTGGCTATAGTGCACTGGTGGCCGACATTGACGGCGTGGTAACGGCCGTGGATGCCGAAGTAGGGCAGGTGGTGGCGGCCGGCACGCCGGTAGTGCGGGTGGCCAAGCATGGCGAGAAAGAAGTGGTGATCGGCTTGCCGGAAGATAAGGTCGATAGCCTGCGCCGCGTGGCCGACGTGCAGATCCGCCTCTGGGCTGATCCGCAGCGCACCGTGGCTGGCAAGATCCGCGAGATTTCGCCCGTGGCCGATGCCGCCACCCGTACTTACACCGTTAAAGTGACGCTGCCGGATACGCTGGAAGACGCCAAACTGGGTATGACGGCCGTGGTGCAGTTCAATGCCAAGACGGCTGCGCCACAGATTAAAGTGCCGCTGACGGCACTGTATTATGAAAAATCCGCCACCTCCGTATGGCTGGTGGAGCGCAATACTGTCAAGCTGGTGCCTGTCACCGTGGGCGGGGCAGTGGGCAACGACATTGTCTTGTCCAGTGGCGTAAAAGCGGGTCAGATGGTGGTGACGGCTGGCGTGAATCTGCTTAAGCCGGGCCAGCAGGTAAAAATTCTGGGGCAGGATTTGCCAGCAGCCCATCCTGCAACCACGCCTGTCGCCACCCCGGCAGCGGGGAGCGCTAAATGAAGGGCGGCTTCAATCTTTCCCGCTGGGCGCTCGAACATATCCCCCTCACGCGCTATCTGATTGCCGTGCTGCTGATAGGCGGCATGCTCAGCTACAGCAATCTGGGGCAGGATGAGGATCCGCCGTTCACCTTCCGCGCCATGGTGGTGCGTGCCATGTGGCCGGGCGCGACCTCGCTGCAGATGGCCGAGCAGGTTACCGACAAGCTGGAAAAGAAACTGCAGGAAACGCCCGACATCGACGAGATCAGCAGCTATTCCAAGCCCGGCGAAACCACCATTATCCTGAAGCTGCGCGAATCGGCACCACCGAAAGATGTGGCGCAGTCGTGGTATCAGGTGCGCAAGAAGATAGGCGATATCCGTGGCTCGCTGCCGGCCGGCGTGCAGGGACCGTTCTTCAATGACGAATTCGGCGATACCTACGGCTCCATCTTCGCCCTCTCGGGTGACGGTTATACCTATGCCGAAATGAAGGATTATGCCGATTTCGTGCGCCAGCAGTTGCTGGGCGTGAAGCTGGTATCCAAGGTGGAACTGTTCGGCGTGCAGGACGAGAAAATCAATATCGAGTTCTCGCACCATAAATTCGCCCAGCTGGGCGTGCCGATCGAAGTCATCGCCAACCAGATTGCTACCCAGAATACGGTGGAGGCCAGCGGTGTGCTGGTGACGCCTACCGATAATCTGCAGGTACGTGTGACGGGTGCCCTGAAAACCCTGAAAGATCTGGAAAATCTGGAGTTGCGGGCAAATGGCACGACCTTCCGTCTGGGCGATTTTGCCACCATCAAGCGCCAGTATCAGGACCCTCCCGGCAATACCATGCGCTACAACGGCAAGGCCGTGATCGGTCTGGGTGTGTCGATGGAGAAGGGGGGCAATATTATTGTCCTGGGCCAGAACATGGAAGCCAAGGTAGCGGCGCTGAAAGCCAAGCTGCCGGTCGGTATCGAGCTGGAGCGGGTGTCCAACCAGCCGGAGGCGGTGAAAGCCTCGGTGGGCGAGTTCATCCATACCCTGATCGAAGCCGTGCTGATCGTGCTGGCCGTGAGCTTTGTGGCGCTGGGCCTGCATAGCAAACCGTTCCGTCTCGATGTGCGCCCCGGTCTGGTGGTGGCGCTGACCATTCCGCTGGTGCTGGCCGTGACTTTCCTGTGTATGCGCATGCTGGACATCGACCTGCACAAGATTTCGCTGGGCGCCCTGATTATTGCGCTGGGCCTGCTGGTGGATGACGCCATCATCGCGGTGGAAATGATGGTGCGTAAGATGGAGGAGGGCATGTCGCGCTTCGATGCTGCCACCTATGCTTACACCTCGACGGCCATTCCCATGCTGACCGGTACCCTGATTACCGTGGCGGGCTTCCTGCCGATCGGGCTGGCCAAGTCGGCGGCCGGCGAATACACCTTCTCGCTGTTCTCGGTGAATGCGCTGGCGCTGGTAATTTCGTGGGTGGTGGCGGTGGTGTTCACGCCCTACATCGGTTATGTGCTGCTCAAGGTCAAGCCGCATGCTGCCGGCGACCACGGTCATGAACTGTTCGATACGCCGGGTTTCCGCCGCTTCCGCGCCATCGTCAACTGGTGCGTGGAGTTCCGCAAGACCACCATCATCGCTTCGCTGGCCATCTTCGCGCTGGGCGTGTATGGCTTCAACTTCATCGAGAAGCAGTTCTTCCCTGATTCCAGCCGTCCCGAACTGATGGTGGAAATGTGGACGCCGGAAGGCACTACCTATGCGGCCAACGAAGCGCAGGTGAAAAAGTTCGAAGCGTTCATCCGCAAGCAGGAAGGCGTGGTCAGCGTGACCAGCTATGTGGGTACGGGCAGTCCCCGTTTCTACCTGCCGCTCGATCAGATCTTCCCGCAGACCAACGTGTCGCAGATCGTGGTGCTGCCTAAGGATCTGCAGGCGCGTACCGCTTTACGGGAAAAGATTATCGACGTGTTTAAACACGACTTCCCGGAAGTGCGCGGCCGCGTCAAGCTGCTGCCGAATGGTCCGCCCGTGCCGTATCCTGTGCAGTTCCGTGTGACGGGCGGCGATGTGGCCAAAGTGCGTGCGATTGCCGATCAGGTCAAGGACATCATGCGCGCCAACCCGAACACGGTGGGCGTCAACGACAACTGGAATGAATCGATCAAAGTGCTGCGCCTCGATCTGGATCAGGATCGTATGCGTGCACTGGGCGTAAGTTCGCAGACGGTGATGCGTGCAGCCAACACTGTACTAACTGGTACCACCATCGGCCAATTCCGCGAGGACATCAAGTTAATCGATATCCAGATTCGCCAGCCGGTAGAAGAGCGCAACAGTATTACGGTATTGAACAATACCAATATTCCTACGGCCAGTGGCAAATCCGTGGCGCTGAGCCAGCTGGCCCGTGCCCACTTTGTGTGGGAGCCGGGCGTGGTGTGGCGTGAAGGGCGCGAATGGGCGATTACCGTGCAGTCCGATGTGGCTGATAACATACAGGGGCCTACCGTATCGGGGCAGATCGAACCTAAGCTGAAGGCGTTGCGCGAGCAACTGCCGGCCGGCTATGCGATTACCGTGAAAGGTGCGGCGGCTGATAGTGGTTCGGCAGAAGCTTCGATTGCAGCCAATCTGCCGCTGGCGATCTTCATCATTTTCACCTTGCTGATGCTGCAATTGCACAGCTTCTCGCGTGCCTTGCTGGTATTCCTCACGGGGCCGCTAGGTGTGGCAGGGGCGGCCATGGCGCTGCTGTTGCTGGGCCGGCCGCTGGGCTTTGTGGCGAATCTGGGGATTATTGCGCTGTTCGGCATGATTATCCGTAACTCGGTGATTCTGGTCGACCAGATCGAACAGGATATTGCCGGCGGCGCCGCGCCGTGGGATGCCATCGTCGAATCGGCTGTACGCCGTTGCCGCCCAATTATATTGACGGCTGCTGCGGCGGCACTGGCCATGATCCCATTGTCGCGTTCCGTGTTCTGGGGCCCGATGGCGGTGGCCATCATGGGGGGGCTGATTTTGGCCACGGCACTGACACTGTTGTTCCTGCCGGCTTTGTATGCGGCCTGGTTCCGTGTCAAAAAGCCCAACCAAGCTGTTTAAAAACAGCGAAAATCAGCCTGTTTTGCCTATGAAATATGCAAAACAGGCTGGAAACTCGGTGGAATGTTGGTGAGCTAATAAAAATCACCACATTCTGCCGAAAAACCCGTTAGAATACCGCGTTGAAGTTGAAAGCTCCTGCAGATTACTACCGTTCATGCAGGAAAAGGGCGACCGTTTTCACTTACGGATCGCCCTTTGCTTTTGTGCAAACAAGCCGCGAGGATGGCGAAATTGGTAGACGCACCAGGTTTAGGTCCTGACGCCAGCAATGGTGTGGGGGTTCGAGTCCCCCTCCTCGCACCAACAGTATTACTTATTTTTTGGACGATTTTTACATGGCAACTGCAGTCGAAACCTTGGGCAAACTTGAACGTCGTATCACGATCTCCTTCCCGCTGACCGAGGTCCGCGCTGAAGTTGAGAAGCGCCTGAAAGTGCAAGCCAAAACGGCTAAAGCACCGGGCTTCCGTCCAGGTAAAGTGCCTCTGAAAATGGTCGCCGCACAATACGGTTATCAGATCGAAACCGAAGTGCTGAACGACAAAGTTGGCCGTGCGTTCAACGACGCTGCTAACGAAGCGCAACTGCGCGTTGCTGGCTACCCACGCATCGAACCTAAAGAAGGTTCGGCTGATGGCGTTCTGAGCTTCGACGCTACCTTCGAAGTGTACCCAGAAGTCGTGATCGGCGACCTGACCACCGTAGAAATCGAAACCGTGAAAGCGGCCGTATCGGAAGTCGAAATCGACAAGACCATCGACATCCTGCGCAAACAGCGCGTGCACTTCCACACCAAAGGTGAAGCTGGCGAACACGGCGACGGCGGCGAAGCAATCGCTGCGAACGGCGACCGCGTGACCGTGGACTTCGTTGGTTCGATCGACGGCGTGGAATTCCCAGGCGGTAAAGCTGACGACTACGCTTTCGTGCTGGGCGAAGGCCGCATGCTGCCAGAATTTGAAGCCGCCACCGTGGGTCTGAAAGTGGGCGAAGCCAAGACCTTCCCACTGGCCTTCCCAGAGGACTACCATGGTAAAGACGTGGCCGGCAAAACCGCCTCGTTCACCATCACCCTGAAGAAACTGGAATGGGCCCACCTGCCAGAAGTGGACGCCGAGTTCGCTAAATCGCTGGGCGTAGCCGATGGCGACGTGGCTAAAATGCGCGAAGACATCAAAGTCAATCTGGAACGTGAAGTCGCTGGCCGCGTGAAAGCACGCAATAAAGAAGCCGTGATGGAAGCGCTGGTGAAAACCGCCACGCTGGACGTGCCAGAAGTGCTGATCGCTCAGGACACCGAGCGTCTGGCCGAAATGACCCGTCAGGACATGGCACAGCGCGGCATGAACGTGAAAGACGTTCCATTCCCACCAGAACTGTTCAAAGACAAAGCCGAGCGTCGCGTACGTCTGGGTCTGATCCTGTCGCAACTGGTTAACGAAAACAATCTGCAAGCTCAGCCTGAACAGGTCAAAGCCCAGATCGAAGACTTCGCCCAGAGCTACGAAGATCCACGCGAAGTGCTGAAGTACTACTACAGCGACCGTCGTCGTCTGGCCGAAGTCGAAGCCCTTGTATTGGAAGAAAACGTCGTCAACTACGTACTGGGCCTGTCGAAAACCTCGTCGAAAGAAGTAGCGTTTGACGAGTTGATGGGAAGCAACGTACAAGCGTAATACAGAAAAAGCCGGATGCGGTAAGATGCCAACTCCGGCTTTATGCTGCTTCACAAGGAAATAGAATGACTGGTATGAACCGTAATCCAGCGCTGGACACTGAAATGCTCGGCCTCGTGCCGATGGTGGTCGAACAAAGCGGTCGCGGCGAGCGTTCGTATGACATTTACTCGCGCCTGCTGAAGGAACGGGTCATTTTCATGGTCGGCCCTGTGCACGACCAGATGGCTAATCTGATTGTCGCCCAGATGCTGTTCCTGGAAAGCGAAAATCCGGACAAAGACATCTCGCTCTACATCAATTCCCCTGGCGGCTCGGTGTCGGCCGGTCTGGCGATTTTTGATACCATGCAGTTCATCAAGCCTGATGTATCGACGCTGTGCACCGGCATGGCCGCCTCCATGGGCGCCTTCCTGCTGGCCGCTGGCGCCAAGGGCAAGCGTTTCTCGCTGCCTAACTCGCGTATCATGATTCACCAGCCTTCGGGCGGTTCGCAGGGTATGGCTTCGGACATCGAGATCCAGGCCAAGGAAATCCTGTATCTGCGTCACCGTCTGAACACCATCATGGCCGAACGTACGGGTCAAACCGTGGAACAGATCGCCAAAGACACGGATCGTGACCGTTTCATGTCGGCTGAAGAAGCGGTAGAGTACGGCTTGATCGACAAGATGTTGACCAACCGGGCTTGATGCATCCAGTGCAGCATTGCTAAAGAGACGCCCGGGCGATCCATCGTTCGGGCGTTTCGTTTTTATTTCAGGTAGCATGTCAGGTAGATGCGTGGTGTTGGGATAGTTAAGTTAAAATTTGTATAACATATTCCAGCGACGTCGCATCCTACTGTAACTATTAGATAAAGCCCCATGTCAGACAAAAAAACCTCCAGCGGCGAAAAATTACTGTACTGCTCGTTTTGCGGCAAAAGTCAGCACGAGGTAAAGAAACTTATCGCCGGCCCTTCGGTCTTCATCTGCGATGAGTGCATCGATCTGTGCAATGACATCATTCGTGATGAAACCTCGGCCATCGAGGCCGTCGCGGGCACCAAGTCGGATCTGCCGACGCCGTCCGAAATCAAGGATCTGCTCGACCAGTATGTGATCGGCCAGCAGACCGCCAAGCGCATTCTGTCGGTAGCGGTGTACAACCACTACAAGCGCCTAAAGCATCTGGGCAAAAAAGACGACATCGAACTGGCCAAGAGCAACATTCTGCTGGTCGGCCCTACCGGCTCCGGCAAGACCCTGCTGGCCCAGACGCTGGCGCGCATGCTCAACGTGCCGTTCGTGATCGCCGACGCTACCACCCTGACCGAAGCCGGTTATGTGGGCGAGGACGTGGAAAACATCATTCAGAAGCTGCTGCAAAGCTGCAACTACGATGTAGAGAAGGCTCAGCGCGGCATCGTCTATATCGACGAGATCGACAAGATTTCGCGTAAATCGGACAATCCTTCGATTACCCGCGACGTGTCGGGCGAGGGCGTGCAGCAGGCGCTGCTGAAACTGATCGAAGGCACCATGGCTTCGGTACCACCACAAGGTGGCCGCAAGCATCCTAATCAGGACTTCGTACAGATCGATACCACCAACATCATGTTCATCTGCGGTGGTGCGTTCGACGGTCTGGCCAAAGTGATTTCCGACCGTTCGGAAAAATCCGGCATCGGTTTCGCTGCTACTGTGAAGAGCAAGGAAGAGCGTAGCGCTTCCGACGTGCTGCAGGAAGCCGAACCGGAAGATCTGATCAAATTCGGTCTGATTCCGGAACTGGTCGGTCGTCTGCCGGTGGTGGCCACGCTGGCCGAACTGACGGAAGAAGCGCTGATCCAGATTCTGGTCGAGCCTAAGAATGCACTGGTCAAACAGTACGCCAAGCTGCTCGACATGGAAGGCGCCGAACTGGAAGTCCGTCCTGCGGCACTGCACGCCATTGCCAAAAAAGCGCTGGCACGCAAAACGGGTGCACGCGGTCTGCGTTCCATCCTCGAACACGCGCTGCTCGATACCATGTACGAACTGCCCAATGAAAGCAATGTGACCAAAGTGGTGATCGATGAAAATACGATTACCAGCGGCGCGAAACCATTGCTGATTTATGAAGAAGCCGCTAAAGCCTCTGGTGAGAATTAATTAACTTGTGCACACTTGCCGCGCACTTCGACAAATTTCATTTCGCATCTGCGGGGCAAGGCGGTACAATTTGACTCAATAAGAGTACGCAGGCTTCAAACGGAAAGCCACTCGTGACAGCATCGTTTGTCACGCGTGGCTTTTTTATTTCCGAGTTTTACTGCTGCTTTTAGAGTTATATCGTTATACGGAAATATTCTTTGTTTAGAAGAACAAATTAACGTTAACGGTCTTGTGATCTGGTGCTTCGCGCCCACATCATAAACACGCTTTCACATAAGGTACGCCATGACAACTTCCAAATTAACTGAGCAAACTCAACTGCCGTTATTGCCGCTGCGGGACGTTGTAGTTTTCCCGCATATGGTGATACCGCTGTTCGTAGGACGCCCAAAATCGATTAAGGCGCTGGAAGCCGCTATGGAACAAGGCAAGAGCATCATGCTTGCCGCCCAAAAAGCCGCTGCCAAGGACGAACCTTCTGCTGCCGATATCTATGAAATCGGCTGCGTGGCCAATATTCTGCAAATGCTGAAACTGCCGGACGGCACCGTCAAGGTGCTGGTGGAAGGCGCTCAGCGTGCACGCATCAACCGTATCACCGATACGCCGGCCCACTTCGTGGCCGATCTGACGCCGCTCGATTCGGAGCAGGGCGACGATTCGGAAATCGAAGCAATGCGCCGCGCCATCGTTCAGCAGTTTGACCAGTACGTCAAACTCAACAAGAAAATTCCACCAGAGATCCTCGCTTCGCTGTCGGGTATCGATGATGCCGGTCGTCTGGCCGATACGGTGGCTGCCCATCTGCCGCTGAAACTCGAACAGAAGCAAGTCATTCTGGAAATCTTCAGTGTGACCAAGCGTCTGGAACATCTGCTGGGTCAGCTCGAAGGCGAGCTCGATATTCTGCAGGTGGAAAAACGTATCCGTGGCCGCGTCAAGCGCCAGATGGAGAAGTCGCAGCGCGAGTACTACCTGAACGAGCAGGTCAAAGCCATCCAGAAAGAACTGGGCGAGGGCGAAGACGGTGCCGATCTGGACGAGCTGGAGAAGAAAGTGGCGGCCGCCAAGATGCCGAAAGAGGCTCTGGACAAGGCCAATGCCGAGCTGAAAAAACTCAAGCTGATGTCGCCGATGTCGGCCGAGGCGACCGTAGTGCGTAACTATATCGATACGCTGGTCAGCCTGCCTTGGAAGAAAAAATCCAAGGTTAACAACGATCTGTCGAACGCCGAGAAAGTGCTCGAAGGCGACCATTACGGTCTGGAAAAAGTCAAAGAGCGCATTCTGGAATATCTGGCAGTGCAGCAGCGCGTTGACAAGCTGAAAGCGCCGATTCTGTGCTTCGTTGGTCCTCCGGGCGTGGGTAAAACCTCGCTGGGTCAGTCGATTGCCCGTGCCACCAACCGTAAATTCGTGCGTATGGCACTCGGTGGTGTGCGTGATGAAGCAGAGATCCGCGGTCACCGTCGTACCTACATCGGCTCGATGCCGGGCAAGGTGCTGCAATCGCTGGCCAAGGTCGGTGTGCGCAACCCGCTGTTCCTGCTTGACGAGATCGACAAGATGGGCGCGGACTTCCGTGGCGATCCTTCTTCGGCGCTGCTGGAAGTGCTCGATCCGGAACAGAACCACACGTTCTCGGACCACTACATCGAAGTCGATTTCGATCTGTCCGATGTGATGTTCGTGGCGACCTCGAATTCCTACAACATCCCGCCAGCACTGCTGGACCGTATGGAAGTGATCCGTCTGTCCGGTTACACGGAGGACGAGAAAACCAGTATCGCCCAGCGCTATCTGCTGCCGAAACAGATCAAGAACAATGGTCTGAAAGAGGACGAGATTTCCGTAGCCGAATCGGCTTTGCGCGACATCATCCGCTACTACACGCGTGAAGCCGGTGTGCGTTCGCTCGAGCGCGAAGTATCGAAGATCTGCCGCAAGGTAGTGAAGATGCTGTTGCTGAAGAAGTCCGACAAGAAGATCGCCGTGACGTCGAAAAATCTGGATAAATTCCTCGGTGTGCGCCGTTACGATTTCGGCGTGGCCGAGAAGGATAACCAGATCGGTCAGGTAGTCGGTCTGGCATGGACGGAAGTGGGTGGCGATCTGCTGACCATCGAAGCCGTGTCGATGCCGGGCAAGGGCGGGGTTATCCGTACCGGTACGCTGGGCGACGTGATGAAAGAGTCGATCGAAGCGGCACGCACGGTGGTGCGCAGCCGTGCCCAGCGCCTCGGCATCAAGAACGAAGTGTTCGAGAAGAGCGATATCCACATCCACGTGCCGGAAGGTGCGACGCCGAAAGATGGTCCATCGGCCGGCGCTGCCATGACGGTGGCCATGGTGTCGGTATTCACGGGCATTCCGGTGCGTGCCGATGTGGCGATGACGGGTGAAATCACGCTGCGTGGCGAAGTGCTGCCTATCGGTGGTCTGAAAGAGAAGCTGCTGGCGGCGCAGCGCGGTGGTATCAAGACCGTGCTGATCCCCGAGCAGAACGTCAAGGATCTGGCCGATATTCCGGACAATGTGAAAAACAAGCTGGAGATCGTGCCGGTACGCTGGATCGATAAAGTGCTGGAAATCGCCCTCGAGCGTCTGCCGGAACCACTGGCGGAAACGGCGCCGGTAGAAGCGGTGGCCGCTGCTGCAGCCAAGCCTGATGGCCAGGCCGAAGTGGTCAAGCATTAATCGGCCGGGAGCACATTTCTTAGGCGGATAAGCGATTAATTCTCGCTGACACCACAAACGGGCGCTTTTATAGCGCCCGTTTGTTATTTTGCGCGGTATTTCTATAGTGCAGTCCTTGACATAAGTACAGGCTGGCTTGTTTAATACGGCCTGAGATTTTTCCAGACCTGCCAGTTTGCAGTTAAATGCACGCTAACGCAGGCTAAAATGATATAACCTTTGTGACGGGGAATTGCTTTGAATAAGACTGAATTGATCGACCATATCGCAGCGACCGCTGATATTTCGAAAGCTGCCGCAGCACGCGCACTGGACGCGGTGATCGATGGCGTAACCACCACTCTGCAAAAGAACGACAGCGTCACCCTGGTCGGCTTTGGCACCTTCTCGGTGAGCGAGCGCGCTGCCCGTACCGGCCGCAATCCACGCACCAAAGAAGAAATCACCATCGAAGCAGCAAAAGTTCCTAAATTTAAAGCTGGTAAAGCTTTGAAAGATGCTGTAAACTAACGGACTTCGGTGAGCAGCTGACAACAGCAAGCTCACCAAAGCGCGAAATTGGGCGGTTAGCTCAGTTGGTAGAGCGGAGCCCTTACAAGGCTTAGGTCGGGAGTTCGAGCCTCTCACCGCCCACCAGTTTGGCGCTAGTAGCAAGCAGTAAGATGTAGTAGAATGCAGTAATCAGAAGTTAGCAGTACCTAGTGTGTTTTGCTGGAGCGGTAGTTCAGTTGGTTAGAATACCGGCCTGTCACGCCGGGGGTCGCGGGTTCGAGTCCCGTCCGCTCCGCCAACAAAACCACAGTACTCGTATAGGAGCGGTAGTTCAGTTGGTTAGAATACCGGCCTGTCACGCCGGGGGTCGCGGGTTCGAGTCCCGTCCGCTCCGCCAAGAACAAGATACCCCGTCGCTAAATATTAGCTACGGGGTTTTTCTTTTTGTGCGTCCGATTAATAAAACCGGAGATTTTTTATTCATCCGGAAATAAAAATTAATTAATCGTATCGTGCGCAGGGTTTTATTAGCACCCTTGTAAGATGTTTGAACGTCAACCACGTTCTTAAATGAACATTTTTAATAGGGGGTGCATTATGGTATTTAAAAAACTGCTCGTTTCGGCAGCACTGCTGGGGGCATCGGCAGCGCAGGCTGCGCCATTGTTTAGCGATAATTTCGATACCGATACGCTAGGGCTGAATGCGATTGCTTTTAATGGCGGCTGGTCTGTCAGTGGTGGCACGGTCGATATTATCGGTGCGCCGGGCTTTTTCGATCTGGTGCCGGGCAATGGCCGTTACATCGACCTCGATGGTTCGACCGGCAAGTCCGGTATCTTTGCCAACTCCATCGATGTCGTCAACGGCATGAGCTACACCCTGAGTTTCGATCTGGCGGGGAATAACCGTGCCGCGGGCACGGACACGGTGGTGGTGAATTTCGGTAGCGGCAGCCAGACTTTCACCCGTGCGGCGACGGATGGCTTCCAGACCTTCACCATGAACTACGTGGCGACGGGTACGGGTAAAGTGGGCTTCAGTTTCATCGATCAGGGTGCCGATAATCAGGGCGCGCTGCTGGATCGGGTGAGCGTCGCGGCAGTGCCGGAGCCGGAAACCTATGGCATGCTGCTGGGCGGTCTGGCCTTGCTGGGCGTCGTGGCACGGCGCCGTCGTCAGCGCTAGGATAGCTGGCTGAAGGTAGAGGGCTCGCTACGGCGGGCCTTTTGTTTTTCGGGCGTTGCAATGTGTCTGTTTTGCCAAGGATTTGCACTTGCTATAGAGGGGGCTGCACTGTAAAATCGGCCAACTGGAATCGGCGAACGCGAGTTCGCCGTTTTTGTATGTGCAAGTCCCACTCAATCCGAATTGGCAGACCATGTTTGAATTTATTCGTACCCATCAACGCCTGATGCAGATTTTCCTGGCGATCATCATCGTGCCATCGTTCGCCTTCGTCGGCATCGGTAGTTATAAGAGCTTCGGTGACGACGCCAATACGATTGCTAAAATCGATGGCAAGCCGCTGACTCAGCAGGAATTCGATAACGCCGTGCGTAACCAGCTGGACAATTATCGCCAGCGTCTGGGCGCCCAGTTCGACCAGAAAATGTTCGACACCCCCGAGTTCAAGCAGAACCTGCTGTTCCAGCTGATCGCCGAGCGCGCCATTGCTGCGGAAGTGCTGCGTTCCCACTTGACCGTGAGCGATGCGCTGCTGCAGCGCGTGATCAAGGAGCAGTTCGGTGGCGAAGGCGCGTTCGACATGGAGCGCTACAAGTCGATTCTGGCCGCCCAGGGCATGACGCCATCCATGTATGACCAGCGTCTGCGCCGCGACCTGACCCTGCAACAGCTGGGCAACGCCGTACAGGCAACGGGCTTCGCTCCACGTGCCGTGGCGAAAACCCTGTCCGACATCGGTGCCCAGGAACGCGAAGTACAGGAGCTGCTGCTGCCAGTGGCTGACTTCGTGCCACAGGTCAAAGTCACGGACGAGATGGTCAAAGCTTTCTATGACAAGAACGCCAAGTTCTTCGAAGTGCCCGAACAGGCCAAAATCGAATACGTGGTATTTAATAGCGACTCCGTGCTGAGCCAGATCAGCGTGTCGGATGCTGAAGTGGCTACCTATTACAACGCCAATCAGGCTGGTTTCACCACGCCGGAAAGCCGTCGTGCAGCACACGTGCTGGTGGCTGTGAAAAAAGGCGCTAGCGCTGCCGAAGTGGCCGCTGCCAAAGCCAAAGCCGAAGCGATCGTGGCCGAACTGCGTAAAGCACCGGCTGACTTTGCCAAAGTGGCTAAAGCCAAATCCGACGATGCCGTATCGGCCGAGCAGGGTGGCGATCTCGATATCGTCACCAAGGGCGCGCTGCCAGCGCCGGTAGAAGCTGCCGTACTGAAACTGAAGCAGGGCGAGATCAGCGATGCCGTCCAGTCCGACTACGGCTTCCACGTACTGACCGTGACCGCACTCAAGCCAGCCGTGGTCAAGCCGCTGGAGGAAGCGAAGAGCGAAGTGGCCGCAGTACTCAAAAAGCAGAAAGCCGCCAAGAAATATTCGGAAATGGCCGAAACCTTCTCCAACACCGTGTACGAACAGGCTGACAGCCTGAAGCCGGTGGCTGACAAGCTGGGCCTGAAAATCGAAAGCGCCAGCAATGTCAGCCGCACGCCGGGTCCTGCCGCTGGCGCTGCGCCATACAACAACGCCAAGTTCCTGACTGCACTGTTCTCGAACGAATCGATCAGCAGCAAGCGCAATACGGAAGCCGTGGAAACGGCACCGAGCACGCTGGTAGCTGGCCGTATTGTCGAGTTCAAGCCAGCCAGCAAGCGTCCTCTGGCCGAAGTGGATGCGGCGATCCGTCAGCGCGTGACGATGGAAGAAGCGGCCAAACTGGCGGCCAAGGCGGGTGCCGAGAAACTGGCGGCTTTCAAGAAATCGGGCGATGCCAGCGGTTTCGCTGCGGCCAAACTGGTGTCGCGTTCCAAGCCGGAAGGCATCAACGGTCTGGCCATGCAGGACATCATGAAAGCCGACACCACCAAGCTGCCAGCCTATGTGGGCGTGGATGTGCCGGGGCTGGGCTATGGCGTGTATCGCATCAGCAAAGTGCAGCAGCCAGCGGTGCAGGATGAAGAGCGTCGCAAAGCGGAGGCCGAGCAGATCAACAACATCACTGCCCAGCAGGAAATGCATGACTACATCGAACTGCTGAAGCAGAAGGCCAAGGTCAAGATCCTCAAGCCTATCGCTACGGCGACGGTGGTTGAAGTGAAGTAAATCTAGTTCTGCGCTCCTGACGGTGCGCATGTAAGAGTTCAGAAAGCCGGCGAAATGCCGGCTTTTTGCATTTCTGCGCGGATCAATCGGCGTTCGACAGGATGCCTGTTGTAGAAAGTTGTCAGTTGTCCGATCTCTTGTATGTTTTTGTACTAAATTTGCCAGAAAACAAACTATAGCCATGCATAATTGCAAGGCCATTTGGTGATTTTCATAATTGAGCCCGCTGCCTTAGCACGGCAGAATGCTGGCATACCTATAAAAAATACAAGGTTGAGGAGACCGTCGCCATGTCGACGACTAAAACGCATCGCGTCGCGTTGCTGTTTAACGCGAATAAGATTTTTGACCGGGAAGTGATTACCGGCATCGCGGAATACCTGTCCAGCACCCGCAGTTCGTGGGACCTGTTTCTGGAGGAGGACTTCCGTTTGCGCCTGCCCGGCATCGAGAAGTGGCAGGGCGACGGCATCATCGCGGATTTCGATGATCCTGCCGTTGCCGCTGCTCTGGCCGAAAGCAAGATCCCCGTGGTGGCGGTGGGGGGCTCGTATGCCAATCCGGCAGACTATCCCCGTGGCGTGCCTTATGTGGCGACGGATAACTTCAAGCTGATCAAGCTGGCCTATGACCATCTGATCGAAGCGGGCTTGCGCCACTTTGCCCTGTTCTCGCTGCCGGAAGCAGAGGGCAATCGCTGGGGGCAGGAACGCGAGAAAGCCTTTACTGCACTGATGCAGCGCGAGCGCTTTAATGTGGAAATCTTCCGTGGTCTGGCCACCAGCGCACAGTCCTGGGATGAGGCGGTAGAACAGCAGATCCGCTGGCTGCACAGCCTGCCTAAGCCGGTCGGCATTATCGCCGTGACGGATGCACGGGCCCGTCAGCTGATGCAGGCCTGCATGCTGGCCGGTATCGCCGTACCGGAGCAGGTGGCTTTGATAGGCATCGATAACGATCCGCTGGCGCGCATGCTCACGCGTATTCCGCTGAGCTCGGTCATTCAGGGCGCACAGGAAATGGGCCGCACGGCTGCCCACCTGCTGGACCAGATGCTGCACGGCGTACGCCTGAATAATACCTGCATACTGGTGCCGCCGGCCGGCATCAATGTGCTCGCTTCGAGCAAGCATGAAGCGACGCGCCACCCGTATGTGATGCGGGCTTGCCACTTCATCCGCCAGTACGCCTGTCAGGGCATCAAGACCGATCAGGTGGCTGATTATGTGGGTATTTCGCGCTCCTCGCTGGAAGCTTATTTCCGCCGCGAACTCGGTTACAGCGTGCATGACCAGATCCTGCGCTTCCGGCTGGAGGCGGCCACCGCCATCCTGTCGAATGGCGACTGCAATCTGGTCGATGTTGCGCTCAAATGTGGTTTCACCTCCAGCCAGTATATGCATCTGGTCTTCAAGCGCGAGCTAGGCTGCACTCCGCGTGCCTATCAGCAGCGCGCCGCAGAAGACCGCCATGCCGCACCGGCTACTTACGAAGGAATTGTTTAGTGATGATAGACAGCATGGCCGATACGGGCGCCGACGCCGAGGCGCAGGACCAGCTCTTTGAACTGCGTAACGCCGATGGCATGAAAGTCACCATCAGCG
Source organism: Duganella fentianensis (assembly GCF_964031615.1). Lineage (GTDB taxonomy): Bacteria > Pseudomonadota > Gammaproteobacteria > Burkholderiales > Burkholderiaceae_D > Rugamonas > Rugamonas fentianensis_A. The sequence goes on along the minus strand of NZ_CAXIQN010000020.1, from coordinate 68,768 downwards.
AGCGCGGCGCAGCGCTGGTTGCGTGGAAGGCGCCTGACCGTTATGGCCGTCAGGCCGATGTGGTGCTCGGTTATGCCGAGCATGCGGCCTATCGCGACAATCAGGTCTATCTGGGCGCCATCATCGGACGCTGGGCGAACCGGATTGCCGCGGGCCGCTTCGAGCTCGATGGTCAGCCCGTGCAGACGGTGGTTAATGACCGCGGCAATCACCTGCACGGCGGCCCGCTGGGTTTTCATATGCTGCGCTGGGAAGGTGCGGCCGACGAGGAGGGGGTGTCGCTGCGCCTGACTTCGCCAGCAGGTGACGCCGGCTTTCCCGGCCAGCTGGAAGTCTGTGTGCGCTATCAGCTTGATGACCGGGGCGCGCTGCGTATCGACTATCAGGCGATCAGCGATGCGGCCACGCCGATCAGCCTGACGGCCCATCCTTACTTCAACCTCAACGGCGGCATTGCCGATGTGGGCGACCACATGCTGCAGATCGATGCCGACGAATATCTGGCCACCGATGCCAGCGGTATTCCGCTGGCGCGCACTTCCGTCAGCGGCACAGCGTTCGATTTCCGTCGTCCCGCCGCGATCGGTGCGCGCCTGTGCTGGCCCGACCAGCAGTTGCAGCTGGCGCAGGGCTTCGATCACTGTTTCTGTCTGCGTGATAGTGCGGAAGGTCGCTCCGGCCCGTTACGGGAAGTGGCGCGTGTGGTGGATCCCGGTTCGGGCCGCTGCCTGCAGGTGGCGACGACGGAGCCGGGCTTGCAGTTTTATAGTGGTAATTATCTCGACGGTGTACGCGGCTATGCCGCGCGGCCGTACACCCGCCACGACGGCTTCTGTCTGGAAGCTGGCCACTTTCCTGACCAGCTCAATAGCCCTCAGGCGGCGGCTGCCATCCTGCGGCCGGGGCAGGTTTACCGCCAGACCACGATCTATCGTCTGAGCTTGCAATAACTCTGCGGAATCATGACTGCCGTTGGTGAGTTTCATAATTGCCGCGGCGGGTCACACAAGGCAACATCTGATCCGTCGAATAAATTACCTAACGCAGGAGACGAAACAAGTGACAGATGCTAAGTTGGCGATATTGCCGGAAGATAGTGAGCGGGCATTGCTGGTAGGCCGGGTCTGGCGTGCCGGCATCGGGCCTTCGGTGGTGACCGTGCGTGCCGGCCAGCTGGTGGATATCAGCGCGCAGGCGGCGACCATGTCGGAACTGCTCGAACGCAGCGACGTGCTGGAAGTGATACGCCACGCTGAAGGTGAATCGCTGGGCCCGCTGGATGCCGTGCTGTCGGCCAGCGAAGGCGATATCAGCCTGCTGGCGCCGTGCGATCTGCAAGCCGTCAAAGCTTGCGGCGTCACGTTTGCCGTCAGCTTGCTGGAACGCGTGATCGAGGAACGTGCCAAAGGCGACCCGTCGCGTGCTGCCGCGCTGCGGCTGGAAATCCAGAGCCATATCGGTGCCGACCTGTCAGCCATCCGTCCCGGCTCGGAACAGGCGGCGCGGCTCAAGGCGGATCTGATCGCGCGCGGCCTGTGGTCGCAATACATGGAAGTGGGCATAGGGCCCGACGCCGAAGTATTCACCAAGGCGCAACCGATGTCGGCCGTTGGTCACGGTGCCAGTGTGGGTCTGCATCCGGATTCGCAGTGGAATAACCCTGAACCGGAAATTGTGCTGGCCGTGAACAGCCAGGGCCATGTAGTCGGCGCCACGCTGGGCAACGATGTGAATCTGCGCGATATCGAAGGACGCAGTGCGCTGTTGCTGGGCAAGGCCAAGGATAACAATGCTTCGTGTGCCATCGGCCCGTTTATCCGCCTGTTTGACGAGCACTTCGGCATCGAGCAGATCCGTGCGGCGGAAGTCAGCCTGCTGATTCGTGGCACGGACGATGGCTTCGAGCTGCAAGGCAGCAGCCGTATGCGCGAGATCAGCCGCGATCCGCTGGAACTGGTAGCGCACGCCCATGGCCGCCATCACCAGTATCCAGACGGTTTCATGCTGTTCCTCGGCACCATGTTCTCTCCGACCAAGGACCGTGATGCGAGCGGCGCCGGCTTCACCCACCATCTGGGCGATCTGGTGCGGATTTCGACGCCGGTGCTGGGCACGCTGGAAAACAGCGTGCAGCGCAGCGATCAGTTGCCACCCTGGACTTTCGGCCTGCGTGCCCTGTATCAAAATCTGGCCGCACGCGGTCTGTAGAAAGGTAGTCGATGAATCAATCGGACAAAACGCTGGTCTATCCGCAGTATCAGGAACTGGCTGGGCGCACGGTGGTAATCACGGGCGGCGGTAGCGGGATAGGCGCAGAAATGGTACGCGCCTTCTGCCTGCAGGGCGCCCGCGTGTTCTTCCTCGACATCGCCGAACAGGCGTCGCAGCAACTGGTGGCGGCACTCGCCCCACAGCCGCAGCCACCCGTCTACCTGCCGTGCAATATGGCTGATCTGGATGCTGTGGCGCAGGCCATGGCGCAGATCGAGCAGCAGGCAGGCGTGATCCATGTGCTCATCAATAACTGCGCAAATGACGACCGCCATGCCGTCGCCGATGTCACGCCGGCCTACTGGGAGGAGCGCATGGCAGTCAATCTGCGCCACCAGTTCTTCTGTGCGCAGGCCGTGGCGCGTGGCATGCGTGCCGATGGTGGTGGCGTGATCCTGAATCTGGGCTCGATCTCGTGGCATCTGGCACTGCCGAATCTGAGCCTGTACATGACGGCCAAGGCCGCCATCGAAGGCATGACGCGCGGTCTGGCACGTGATCTCGGACCTGACCATATACGCGTCAATTGCATCATTCCCGGTGCCGTGCGCACGCCGCGCCAGATGGCGCTGTGGCATACGCCGGACGAAGAGGCGCGCATACTGGCGGGACAGTGCCTGCCTGAGCGGGTCGAGGTGGAAGATGTTGCCGCGATGGCGCTGTTCCTCACGTCGAATGGTGCGCGCCGCTGCAGCGGTCGTAATTACTACGTGGATGCAGGATGGTTCGGAGCATGAGTATGCAGGATTACAGCGCTCCCGAGGTTTTGTGGGAAGTGGGTGCGACGCTGGGTGAAGGCGTGCTATGGCACGCGCCTAGCGCCAGTGTGTATTTTGTCGATATCAAGCAGCAGCGCATTCATCGCTGCGATGCACGTGGTGGCCGCCGCATGAGCTGGGACGCACCGGCGCAGATCGGTTTTCTTACGCCCACCTCGAACGGGCGCTGGCTGGCTGGCCTGAAAGGCAGCCTGCAGTATTTCGATCCGGCCACTGGCGCATTTACCCACTATTGCGCGCTCGAGCCGGAACAGCCTAACAACCGCAGTAACGACGGCTATGTCGATGCCCAGGGCCGGTTGTGGTTCGGCACCATGGACGACGGCCAGCAGCTGGCGACGGGCGCGCTGTACTGCTGTGGCGCCGATGGCGTACCACGCCGTGCCGACAGCCACTACATCATTACCAATGGCCCCGCCTGCAGTCCCGATGGTGCGACGCTGTACCACACCGATACGCTGGGATTGCAGACCTTTGCTTTCCGCCTCGATGCGGCTGGCCAGCTGCATGACAAACGCGTGTTCGCGCGCTTTGCCGGACGTGGCGGCCATCCGGACGGCATGGCCGTCGATACGCTGGGTCGCGTGTGGATCGCTATCTTCGGCGGTAGCCGGATCGAACGCTACAGTGCCGATGGCGAATATCTGGACAGCATCGCTTTGCCATGCTCCAACATCACCAAGCTGGCATTCGGCGGTCCGGATCTGCGCACGGTGTTCATCACCACGGCGCGCAAAGAACTCTCCGCCGCCGCGCTGGAGCAGCAGCCGCTAGCGGGTGCGCTGTTCACGCTGCACAGCGAAGTCGCCGGCTTGCCGGCCCATGTACTGCAACTGGGAGGCCGCGCATGAGCGAGCAGGATAAAAAAACGCGGCGCTACCGCTCGCAGGACTGGTTCGACAATCCCGAACGCATCGATATGACGGCGCTGTATCTGGAGCGCTTCATGAACTACGGGATCACGGCGCAGGAACTGCGTTCCGGCCGTCCCATCATCGGCATCGCCCAGAGTGGCAGCGACATCAATCCGTGCAACCGCATCCATCTGGAACTGGCCAAGCGGGTACGCGAAGGCATCCGCGATGCGGGCGGGATTGCGCTGGAATTCCCGATTCATCCCACCTTCGAAAACTGCCGCCGGCCAACGGCGGCGATCGACCGCAATCTGGCCTATCTGGGGCTGGTGGAAATTCTGCATGGCTATCCGCTCGATGCGGTGGTGCTGATGACGGGCTGCGACAAGAGTACGCCGGCCCAGCTGATGGCTGCCGCCACGCTCGATCTGCCCGCCATCGTCCTATCCGGCGGGCCGATGCTCGATGGCTGGTTCAACGGTGAACTGGTGGGCTCCGGTGCCGCGATCTGGAAGGGGCGGCGCCAATTGGCCGCAGGCCAGATCGACAACGAACAGTTTCTGCAGATCGCCACAGCCTCGGCACCATCGGCTGGCCACTGCAATACCATGGGCACGGCTTCGACCATGAATGCGCTGGCCGAAGCGCTGGGCATGTCGCTGACGGGGTGCTCCGCGATTCCTGCGCCATACCGCGAGCGCGGCCAGATCGCCTATGAAACGGGGCGCCGCATCGTTGGACTGGCACAGGACGATGTGCGGCCATCGCAGATTCTGACGCGTGACGCTTTCCTCGACGCGATTGTGGTCAATGCTGCCATCGGCGGTTCTACCAATGCCCAGCCGCACATCATGGCAATGGCGCGACACGCCGGCGTGGAGATCACGCCGCAGGACTGGATGGCGGTCGGCTACGACGTGCCGCTGCTGCTGAATATGCAGCCAGCCGGTAAATATCTGGGCGAGCGCTTCCACCGTGCCGGTGGTGTGCCCGCCGTGATGTGGGAACTGCAGCAGGCCGGCCTGCTGCGCAGCGAGCGTCCTACCGTGACGGGGCAGACCATGGCGCAGAATCTGCAGGGCCGCGCCAGTAACGACCGCGAGATGATCAAGCCGTTCGCCGAGCCGCTCAAGACGCAGGCCGGTTTCCTCGTCCTCAAGGGCAATCTGTTCGATTTTGCCATCATGAAGACCAGCGTGATTTCGGCCGATTTCCGCCAGCGCTATCTGTCCACACCCGGTCGTGAAGGGGTGTTCGAATGCCGCGTGGTGGTGTTCGATGGTGCCGATGACTACCACACCCGCATCAATGATCCGGCGCTCGGCATCGATGCCCAGACCATGCTGGTGATCCGTGGCGCCGGCCCGATAGGCTGGCCCGGCTCGGCCGAAGTGGTGAATATGCAGCCGCCCGATGCGCTGATCAAGCAGGGCATTACCGCCTTGCCGACGCTGGGTGACGGCCGCCAGTCCGGTACTTCGGACAGCCCGTCCATCCTCAACGCGTCGCCGGAAAGTGCGGCTGGCGGCAATCTGGCATGGCTGCGCACTGGCGATACGGTGCGGGTCGATCTGCACGCCGGTAGCTGCGATGTGCTGCTTAGCGATGAAGAAATGGCACAGCGCCGCGCCAGCGAGCCGGTTCCGCCGGTGCCGCCTAGCCAGACGCCATGGCAGGAAATCTACCGTGCTACAGTGGGTCAGCTACAGTCGGGTGCCTGCATGGAGCTGGCGCTGAACTATCGCGCAGTGGGGCAGGATATGCCGCGCCATAATCACTAGCAAGCGTCCCTTACTGGCATTAAGATATGACGATACAAATCTGACGATAAAAATCAGACGATAACAAAATTACTGGAGGCTTTAATGAAACATGTTCTGAGTGCTATGGCACTGGCCATTGCTACGCTGTGTGCCAGTGCACCGGCCAGCGCCGATGCCAAACATCCTAAAATCGGCTTCTCCATCGACGACCTGCGCGTCGAGCGCTGGACCCGTGACCGTGACTATTTCGTTGCCGCTGCCGAGCAGATGGGCGCCAAGGTGTACGTGCAGTCGGCCGACGCCAGCGAACAGCGCCAGATGGCGCAGATCGAGAATCTGATTGCGCGTGGCGTGGATGTGCTGGTGATTGTGCCGTACAACGCTACCGTGCTGGCCAATGCTGTCAGTCAGGCCAAGAAGGCCAAGGTCAAAGTGCTGTCGTATGACCGTCTGATTCTGAACGCCGATGTGGATGCCTACATTTCGTTCGACAATACCGCGGTGGGCGAACTGCAGGCCACGGCGCTGGTACAGCTGAAGCCCAAGGGTAATTACTACCTGCTGGGTGGTGCGCCGACCGACAATAACGCCAAGATGCTGCGCGAAGGCCAGCTCAAAGTACTGCAGCCGCTGGTCGATAAGGGGGCGATCAAGATCGTCGGCAAGCAGTGGGTCAAGGACTGGAGCGCTGCCGAAGCCATGGCCATCGTGGAAAATGCGCTGACGGCGAATGGCAACAAGATCGATGCGGTAGTGGCCTCGAACGATGGCACGGCAGGTGGTGCGATTCAGGCGCTGGCCGCGCAGAAGCTGGCCGGCAAGGTGCCAGTGTCGGGCCAGGATGCCGATCTGGCGGCAGTACGCCGCGTGATCGCCGGTACACAGGCGATGACGGTCTACAAACCGCTGCGCCAGATCGCGGGCGAAGCGGCCAAGCTGTCGGTGCAACTGGTGCGCGGCGAGAAGCCGGTGACGCAGGCGCAGATCGATAACGGCTACAAGAAGGTCGATACGGTGCTGCTCAAGCCTATCCTGCTGACGTCGGCCAACGTCGATCTGCTGGTCAAGGACGGCTTCTACACTCAGGCCCAGCTGGCCGGTAAATAAGGCGCTACGCATGTCGGAATATCTGTTTGAAATGCGCCAGATCGTCAAGCGTTTTGGCGGTGTGGCGGCGCTCAACGGGATCGATCTGAAGATCCGTCCCGGCGAGTGCATCGGCCTGTGTGGCGAGAATGGCGCCGGCAAGTCGACTCTGATGAAGGTGCTGTCGGCGGTCTACCCGCACGGCAGCTGGGAAGGCGAAATTCTGTGGGAAGGCCAGCCGCTGCGCGCGCACTCGGTGCGCGAGACGGAAGCGGCCGGCATCATCATCATCCATCAGGAACTGATGCTGGTGCCCGAGTTGTCGGTGGCGGAAAACATCTTCCTCGGCCACGAGCTCACGCTGCCGGGTGGACGCATGAACTATCCGGCCATGAACCAGCGCGCCGAAGCGCTGCTGCGCGAACTCAAGCTGCCCGATGTGAATGTGGTGCTGCCCGTGAAGCAGTATGGCGGCGGCCACCAGCAGCTGATCGAAATCGCCAAGGCGCTCAACAAACAGGCCAAGCTGCTGATTCTGGACGAGCCGTCAGCTTCGCTGACGGCGGCCGAGACGGATGTGCTGCTGGAGATCGTGCGCGGCCTGAAAGCCAAAGGCGTGGCCTGCGTCTACATTTCGCACAAGCTGGAAGAAGTGGCTGCAATCTGCGATACCGTGGTGGTGATCCGCGACGGCCAGCATATCGCCAGCACGCCGATGGCGCAGATGGATGTGCCGACCATCGTGGCGCAGATGGTGGGGCGCGAAATGAGCCAGATGTATCCGCACATTCCCCATGAAGTGGGCGAAGTGGTGCTGGAAGCGCGCCATATCAGCTGCTACGACCCGGATCAGCCGTCGCGCAAGCGGGTCGATGATGTGTCGTTCTCGCTGCGCAAAGGCGAGGTGCTGGGCATTGCAGGGCTGGTCGGTGCGGGCCGCACGGAACTGGTGAGCAAACTGTTTGGCGCGTATGGCGGCATGTCGGAAGGCGAAATCTGGCTGAACGGGCGCAAGGTGGAAAACCGTACGCCGCTGCAGGCCATTGCGCACGGCTTTGCCTTGGTGCCGGAAGACCGCAAGCAGCATGGCATCGTGCCCGATCTGGGCGTGGGCGCGAATATCACCCTGTCGGTGCTGCAGCGCTACACGCGCCTGACGCGCATCGATAGTACGGCGGAACTGCTGGCGATCCATCAGCAGATTAGCCAGCTGGCGCTGAAGACGGCTAGTCCGGCATTGTCGATCACGGCGCTTTCGGGCGGCAACCAGCAGAAGGCCGTGCTGGCCAAGATGCTGCTGACCGAGCCGCAGGTGCTGATACTCGATGAGCCTACCCGTGGCGTCGACGTGGGGGCCAAATTCGAAATCTACCGCCTGATTCTGGAACTGGCTGCGCAGGGCGTGGCCATCATCATGGTGTCGTCCGAACTGCCGGAAGTGCTGGGCATCTCGGACCGCGTGCTGGTGATGGGCGAAGGGCGTCTGTGCGGTGACTTCATCAATCAGAATCTGACTCAGGAACAGTTACTGGCCGCTGCTATCGGTCAGGAGCAATACAGCGTAGCGTAAAACATGAAAAACACTCAATTCAAACAGCTGTTCACGCAATACAAACTACTGGCGCTGATGGTGGCCATCGCGCTGATCTGGGCTTTCTTCAGCTGGAAGACGGAGGGCGACTTCGCTACCGCGCGCAATCTGTCCAACCTGATGCGGCAGATGGCGATTACCGGCATTCTTGCCTGCGGCATGGTGTTCATCATCATCGCCGGTGAAATCGATCTGTCGGTGGGCTCCTTACTGGGTTTGCTGGGCGGCGCCGCTGCGCTGCTCGATGTGAACCACCATCTGCCACTGCCGGCCACGCTGGCGCTGGTGCTGTTCTGCGGTTTGCTGGTGGGGCTGTTCAACGGCTATCTGACAGCGTATGCAGGTATTCCTTCCTTCATCGTCGGGCTGGGTGGCATGCTGGCCTATCGTGGTGTGCTGCTGGGCGTATCCGGAGGCCAGACCATCGCACCCGTGTCGCCCGAGCTGACGGCACTGGGGCAGGGCTATCTGCCACCGTCGCTGGGCGTGGCTCTGGGTGTGCTGCTGGTAGCGCTGGACGTGCTGCTGGTGTGGCAGCAGCGCCGCTTGCTGGCACTGCACCGCCTGCCGCTGCGCAGCCTATGGACGGACGGCCTGCGTGTGCTGGCGACGGCCGCCGCCGTAGGTGGCTTTGTCTACCTGTTCAATAGCTATGAAGGCATTCCGCTGCCGGTGCTGCTATTGCTGGTGCTGCTAGGTGTGTTCAGCTACATCGCTACCCAGACTGTTTTCGGCCGCCGCATCTATGCGCTGGGCAGCAACATGGAAGCAGCCCGTTTGTCCGGTGTGAATGTGCGCGCCATCAAGCTGTGGATCTTCGGTCTGATGGGCCTGATGTGCGCGCTCGGTGGCCTGATCAACACGGCCCGTCTGGCGGCTGGTTCGCCTTCCGCCGGTACGGCCGGCGAGCTCGATGTGATTGCAGCGTGCTTCATCGGCGGCACCTCCATGCGCGGCGGCGCCGGCACCGTGCACGGTGCGCTGATCGGTGCGCTGGTCATGGCCAGCCTTGATAACGGTATGTCCATGCTGGATGTGGATGCCTACTGGCAGATGATCGTCAAGGGTCTGATCCTGACCTTTGCCGTGTGGGTGGACGTGGCGACGCGCAGCGCGCGCCGCTAAGAGAGCGCAGACCTATAACCGGAGCGGCCAGCATGCAACGTCGTCAAATTCTCAAACAGCTGGCCGCCGCGATACCGGCGCTGGCTGCCTCGCCTTATCTGTTTGCAGCACCCGAACGTGCTGCGCAATTTACGCCTGACTGGGACTCGCTGGCGCAGTACCGCACGCCGGACTGGTTCCGCAATGCCAAATTCGGCATCTGGGCACACTGGGGTCCTCAGTGTGCGCCGGAATACGGTGACTGGTATGCTCGCGCCATGTATGAGCAGGATAGCGAAGCCTATCAGCACCATCTGAAGCACTATGGCCATCCGTCGCAGCACGGCTTCAAGGACATCATCGGTAACTGGCGCGCCGACGCGTGGCAGCCCGACGAGCTACTGGCGCTGTATCGCCGCGCAGGCGCACGCTATTTTGTCGCGCTGGCCAATCACCACGATAATTTCGATCTGTACGATAGCCGCTACCAGCCGGAGTGGAACTCCACCCGTGTCGGTCCGCGCAAGGATCTGATCGGCGGCTGGCGCGATGCCGCACGGCGGCAGGGGTTGCGTTTCGGTGTCAGCGTTCACGCTGCCCATGCGTGGACGTGGTACGAAGTGGCGCAGGGCGCCGACAAGCACGGGCCGCTGGCCGGTGTGCCGTACGACGGCCGTCTGCAGCGCGCCGATGGTGCCGGCAAGTGGTGGCAGGGGCTAGACCCGCAAGGGCTGTATGCGCAGAATCATCCTCTAAGTGCGCCGGCCCAGCAGAGCGGTATCTGGGACGAACAATGGCACTGGCGCGGTGGCGTGGCGCTACCGAGCGCCGAGTATGTGGAACAGTTCCGTGCCCGCGTGATGGATCTGGTGCAGAACTATGATCCCGATCTGGTGTATTTTGACGATACCGTGCTGCCGCTGCATCCCGTCAGCGATGTGGGGCTGCGGCTGGCGGCCGATATCTACAACCTGAGCATCGCCCGCAAGGGGCGACTGGAAGCGGTCATCAACGGAAAACTGCTCGATGCGCAGCAGCGCCAGTGCATGGTGCTCGATATTGAACGGGGCCAGAGCAACGAGATCGAAGCGCTGCCGTGGCAAACCTGTACCTGTATCGGTAACTGGCATTACGATCGGCGCATCTACGATGCCAATGGCTATAAGAGCGCGCGCACGGTGGTGCACATGCTGATCGACGTGGTCAGCAAGAACGGCAATCTGCTACTGAGTGTGCCGGTGCGCGGCAATGGCAGCATCGATGAACGCGAACGCGCGGTAGTTGAAGAGATCGGGCAGTGGATGGCCGTGTATGGTTCCGCCATCTACGATAGTCGTCCGTGGCGGGTAGCGGGCGAAGGGCCGGTGCTGGAAGCTGCGGCCAGCCAGAGCAAGCAGGGCTTCAATGAAGGGCAGGGGATCGCTTTTAGCAGCGTGGATATCCGCTATACCTGCAAAGATAATGAGCTGTATGCCTTCGTCATGGGCTGGCCGGAGCGCGGCACGGTGCTGCTACGCCAGTTGCGGCGCGGACAGGTACCGGTGCGGGCGGTACATCTGCTCGGCGGCGCGAAGAATCTCGCCTACACCCAGCAGGATGACGGACTCTTGGTGCACCTGCCCGCTGACCGGCCCGCACTGCCGTATGCCTTCGCCCTGAAAATCACTGTCTGAAAGGCTAGCCCAATGCGTAAAACTCTGCACCGGAATATGCCGGTATCGCCTCGCCTCGCTTCCCATTGGCTAGTGCGCTTGGCGGGGCATCTGCTGGCGGTAGGTATCTTAGCTGTCGGCATGCAGCCTGCGGCGCAGGCTGGTACTGCCGATCTGTCGCTTTACAATGGTCAGAAGTCGGGTTCGCTGCCCGTTATACTGGTGGCGCACGACCAGTCCGGGACTATGCAGGCGGGCGCTCCGCTGGCACTGAGCGGCCCCGGTGGCAGCGCCAGTGTGCAGCAGCACGAGTCTGAGCGGCGCAATGCACTGCTACTGAAGTGGGATCAGGCTTGGTACGCGGCGCTGCGCATAACGCCGGCGAAACCACTTGATCTGCGGGCACTGGTGCCACACGCCACGCTGGAACTGGATCTGCGTGTGGCGCAGCTAGAGCAGGGCGGCATAGACTTCAAGCTGGCTTGTGGCGCAAGCTGCCAGCGCAAAGTGGCTTATGTTGTGGCCGGGCGCGCATTGCAGGGCAAAGGCTGGCAGCATCTATCGTTCTCGCTGAGCTGCTTTGCCCGCAGCGAAGATGATTTCAGCAAGGTGGAAGTGCCGTTCGCACTGGAAGCCAATGGCGCAGGCGAAGTGGCACTGGCGAATGTACGCATCGTTGCGCACGGCAAGCCTAACCAGTCTTGCCCCGACTACCGCCGTATCGCGTTTGAACCTAGCCCGCTCAATCAGGCGTGGGCGATGCCGCGCTGGATGCAGCGGCATGAACAGAAACTGGCGCTCAAGCAGCAGATGCTGGCGGCTGGCACGCCGCCGCAGATTGTGTTTATCGGTGATTCGATTACGGAAGGCTGGGAAAATGCGGGGAAGGTGGTATGGCAGCAGTATTACGCGCCTTATCACGCGCTGAATCTGGGTTATGGCGGCGACCACACGGAGAATGTGCTGTGGCGCTTGCAGCATGGCGAGGTGGATGGCCTGCAGCCCAAGGTGGCCGTGCTCATGATCGGCACAAACAATACGGGTGACCGGCAGGATCCGCCCGAAGTGACGGCAGCAGGAGTTGAGCACATTTTGCAGGAACTGCGCCAACGCTTGCCGCAGACGCGCGTGCTGCTGCTGGCTATCTTCCCGCGTGAAGCCAGTGCCGATGCAGTACTGCGCCGTATCAACGAGCAGATTAACCTGAAACTGGCGGCTCTGGCCGGCGGCGACAAGGTGGTATTTGCTAACTTGAATAGCGCGATGCTGGCGGCTGATGGCAGCTTGAGCACGAGCGTGATGCCAGATCTGCTGCACCCGCAGCAGCAGGGCTATACCATCTGGGCCGAAGCCATGCAGCCTATACTCGCCCGTATGCTGGCAAGCCAGCCCTGAGCTGGTTTGCCAGTTTTCACGCGCCGCGCTTACTGGACGATCAGCTTGCGGCTAGCCAGCCAGTCTTCGGCACGTTTGGTCCAGTTCGAGGCATTGCCCAGACCGGGGCGCAGCGCCATGCCGTGTCCGCCCCGCTCGAACAGATACATCTCGGCCGGTACACGGGCGCGGGTCAGCGCCTGATAGAACAGGATGCTGTTCTCGACCGGCACCACATCGTCATCCTGACTGTGAATCAGCAAAGTGGGCGGGGTCTTTGCGTTGACCTGTAACTCGGTCGACATCAGCTGTACCTGTGCTGCACTCGGCTGTTGCCCCAGCAGCGCCTGGCGCGAACCCATGTGAGTAGTTGCAGGTGCCATCGTAATCACGGGGTACATCAGCATGAGGAAGTCGGGCCGCGCGCTGATGCTGTCGAGCGCCGCGCCGGTGCGGCCTGCCGGATTGTCGTATAGCGTGGCGGCGCTGGCCGCCAGATGGCCGCCCGCTGAACTACCCATTACGCCGATGCGGTCAGGCGCAATGCCATAGTCCGCTGCATGGGCGCGCACCGTGCGGATCGCGCGCAGCACATCCTGCAGCGGCGCTGGATGACCATAGTCCGACAGGCGTGATTTCAGTACGAAGGCCGTCACGCCAAGGCCGGACAGCCATTGCGCGTACTGCTGGCCTTCGCGAGTGTAGGACAGATAGGCGTAACCACCACCGGGGCAGATAATCACGGCCGTGCGGGCGGGCCGGTCGACCGATGCGGGATAGACCGTCAGGCTAGGGTGCGAGATATTGTTGATACGCTCGCCATCATGATGCTCGGCGCCTGCGTTGGCGCGATAGTTCGGCACACCTTCCGGCCACAGGTCGAGTTGTGCCGTCTGGGCGTGGGCCTGCCAGCTGAGAGCCAGCAGCAAAGGCAGCAGGCGGAAGCGGGATAAACGCATGGATCAAACTCCTGTCTTGTAGAGATGTTGCGATAGTACTCAATCTGGCGCGCTGCAACCATCGCTGCGCAATTTCGTTTGAATGGTTGCGGGATTTCGCAATTGCTGGTGCACGGCGCGGCTCGCACAATGCCAGTATAGAACTGGTCCTTGGCGCGACGTCGCTACGGGGCCGGCGCGGTGGCGCCGCCAGAGCGCCCGTAACCTGAACGGAGACTTTAATGAAATTATTTCTATCTGCCCTGAGTGTGGCGTTGGCGTTTGCAGGCGGTTCTATGCTGCCGGCCAGTGCTGCAGAAACGGGCAGCGCCCCGGCAGCGGAGCCCATGCGCGAACTGACCAGCATGCAGTTCTCGTCGCTGATGTCGCCGGGCTGGAATCTCGGGAATGCGCTGGAAGCGATCGATAGCAAGCATCCCTATGTCTGGGGCAGTAAGGCATTTCAGGAGACTGCGTGGGGTAATCCGCCCGCGACCCGCCAGCTATTCGATGCCGTGAAGGCGGCCGGCTTCCGCAGCGTGCGTATTCCCGTATCGTGGAAAGTGTATGCAGACGCGCAGGACAATATCAGCCCGCAATGGATGGAGCGGGTAGCGCAGGTGGTTGATGATGCACGCGCGGCCGGGCTGATTGTGATGATCAATCTGCACTGGGACGGCGGCTGGATGCAGCCGACCTACGCAGCCCAGAACATGGCGCAGGCGCGTACGCGCAAGTTCTGGCAGCAGATAGCCACCCGCTTCCGCGACTATGGCGATACCCTGCTGTTTGCCGGTACCAACGAGGTCATGGTGGACGGCGATTATGGCGCCCCGACCAGTGAATACTGCGCCGTTCAGAATAGCTATAACCAGACCTTTATCGATGCAGTGCGCGCTACCGGTGGCAACAATGCGCGCCGCCATCTGGTGGTACAGGGCTTTAATACCAACATCAATTACACCCTCAAGTGCAATGCCACGCTGCCGCATGACAGCACGGCACAGCGCATGATGATGGAAGTGCATGACTATGATCCTTACGATTTCGCGCTGGATGAAAAGAGCGGCGTGTGGCGCTGGGGCAGTGCCGCCAATCCGTCCGGCTGGGCTAACGAAGCTTATACGGACGGGCAGTTCGAGAAGCTGCGCAAAGCCTTTATCGCGCAGGGCATACCGGTGCTGCTGGGTGAATACTCGGCGATTCTGCGCAGCGAGTTTGATCCGTCCGGCAGCCAGCGCAAGTACTGGGACAGTTACATGACGCGCGCCGCCCATAGCCGTGGCATTGTGCCGATGTACTGGGACAATGGCTATACGACTAACCATCAGTCTGGCCTGTTCGATCGCGGCCGCGCCGTGCCCGTATATGGTGACATTATCGAAGCGCTGGTGAGTGCCAGCCGATGAACTGGTAGCTGTGCTGTCGTCGTCCGGCCCTGTTGGCGGATGTAGACATCTCCCTCTGCCCCGCAAGGGTAGTTCGGGCAGCCGCTGCTGCCCCTTTTTTATTTGAGTGAATATGAAAATCTCCACCCCGTTAAGCCAGATTTGCGCCGCTGTGCTGCTGTGCTGCAGCGCTACTACCACTTATGCCGATGCGCCTGCGCCGGCGCAGCCGTGGATGAACGCCAAACTTCCCGCGGCACAGCGGGCCGCACTGGCGGTACAGGCGATGACGCTGGATGAGAAGCTGCGGCTGGTGTATGGCTATCTAGGTGCTGACTCGGACTGGAAAAAGAGCAAACGGCCAGCCGGATCGCGGCCGCAGTCGGCTGGCTACATCGACGGGATAGAACGGCTGGGCATACCGCCGCTATATGAAACCGATGCGGGTCTGGGTGTAGCCAGTCAGCCGGGGCCAGACGTGCGCAAAGGTACGGCGCTGCCTTCCGGTCTGAGTACGGCGGCCAGCTGGGACACGGCAGGGGCGCGTGCGGCCGGCGCTTTGATAGGCGATGAGGCGCGCAAATTCGGTTTCAATGTGCTGCTGGCGGGCGGCGTCAATCTGCTGCGCGAGCCGCGCAATGGCCGTAATTTTGAATATGCTGGAGAAGACCCGCTGCTGGCGGGGCGCATCGTAGGTGCCCAGATTGCCGGCATCCAGTCGCAAAAGGTGGTAGCAACGCTCAAGCACTTTGCGCTCAACGATCAGGAAACCAACCGCACTACGTTGAATGTGAAGATCGACGATAGCGCCGCGCGCATGTCCGATCTGCTGGCTTTGCAGCTCGCCTATGAAGATGGCCAGCCCGGCTCCGTGATGTGCGGTTACAACCGCGTGAACGGTGCCTATTCGTGCGAGAACAGCTACTTGCTGAATACGGTGCTGAAGCAGGAGTGGGGCTTCAAGGGCTGGGTCATGTCGGACTGGGGCGCCACTCACAGCACGATACCGGCCGCCAATGCAGGGCTGGATCAGCAGTCCGGCATGCCGTTCGATCTGTCCGACTATTTTGGCCCGCCGCTCAAGGAAGCTGTGCTCAACGGCTGGGTGCCGCAGCAACGGCTGGATGACATGGCATTGCGCATCGTCGGTGCCATGTTCGAGCATGGCGTGATAGACCATCCGGTGACGGTGGCGCCGCAGCAGATCGATTTTCGCGCACACGGCGCGGCCAGCCAGCACGCCGCACAGGAAGGTATGGTATTGCTGAAGAACCGCGACAAGCTGCTGCCACTGGCAGATGGTGCGCGCCGCATTGCCGTGATAGGCGGCTATGCCGACAAGGGCGTGATGGCGGGTGGTGGTTCCTCGCTGGTGTATCCGCAAGGAGGCAATGCGGTACCGGAGCTGGAACCGAAAGTCTGGCCTGGCCCCGTGATGATTTATCCGTCTTCGCCGTATCAGGCTTTGCAGCGCAAGCTGGGCAAAGCCACGCTGCGCTTTGATGACGGCCGTGATCCTGTGCGTGCCGCAGCGCTGGCGCGCGACAGTGATGTGGTGCTGATGTTCGCTACCCAGTGGACGGGCGAAGGCATGGATGTGCCGGATCTGGCGCTGCCCAAGCAGCAGGATGCGCTGATCCGCGCCGTTACGGCAGCGAATCCACGTACCGTGGTAGTGCTGGAGACGGGCGGCCCGGTGACCATGCCCTGGCTGGAACAGGCAGGCGCCGTGCTGGAGGCGTGGTATCCAGGCACGCAGGGTGGCGAAGCCATTGCCAGCGTACTTACTGGCGAAGTCAATCCGTCCGGCCGCCTGCCTATGACCTTCCCAGTCAGCGAAGCGCAACTGCCGCGCCCTAAACTGGATGGCTATCCGGAGCAGGCCGATGCCCGCATCGAGGTGGACTATCACGAAGGCGCAGCAGTCGGCTACAAGTGGTTCGACCTGAAACAGCAAACGCCCCTGTTCCCGTTCGGTTTTGGCCTGTCTTACACCGAGTTTGCCATGTCGGGCCTGCGCGCAGAAGTGCGCGATGGCCGTCTGCAGGCCAGCTTTGAAGTGCGTAACACGGGCAAACTGGCCGGCAAACAGGTGGCTCAGATTTATGTGGCACCCGTGCAGGCGCGCTGGGAAGCCCCCAAACGTCTGGGCGGCTTCAGTAAGGTCAATCTGGCCTCCGGTGCGCGCACTAGCGTGAGCCTGAGCGTCGATCCACGTCTGCTGGCCACTTTCGATAGTGCCAGCAAGCGCTGGCTGGTGGCTGCGGGCGACTACCGCGTCACACTGGCTGCTCATGCACGCGATGCACAGGCCAGCAGTGTCGTCATTCATCTTGACGCGGCTAGCTACGATGTGCAGGGTCGCGCCATCAAGGCATCGCACTGATGCAGCCATATCAGCGCATAGTCATACTCGGCGGTGGCACGGCCGGCTGGATGGCGGCGCTGGCGCTGGTCACCAGCCAGCGCACGGTCGATGTCGAGGTGGTGGAGGCTGCGCCTACGTGTAGCATAGGCATCGGTGTGGCCAGTTGTGCGGCTTTGCGCGAATTCCATCGCATGGTGGGTATCGACGAAGCGGACTTCCTGCGCGCGACGCTGGGGAGCTACCGGCTAGGAACGGAACTGCGCGACTGGCAGCATTTAGGCCAGCGCTATTTCGATATGCTCGCTGGCATGGAACCGGACGGCACGGCGGCACAATATGCCTACCAGTTCGATACCCAGCTGTATGCGGGCTATCTGCGCCGGCTTGCCATGCTGCGCGGAGTGCACCGCAATGTGGGGCGACTGGAGCAGGCGATTCGTCGTGCAGATGGCGGCATCAGCGCGCTGCAACTGAGTGATGGTCGCAACGTAAGCGCGGACCTGTTCATTGATTGCAGCGGTAGCGAAGCCCTGCTACTGGGCGCAGAGCTGGCGGTACCTTTTGTCGACTTCAGCCAGTGGCTGTCCGCCGATGCGGTCTGGCTTTGTCCGGCCGAGCGCAGTACCGCCACGCCCGCGCCTTGCAATGTCGCGGTTGCGCTGGATGCCGGCTGGGCATGGCAAATCTCGCTACAGCATCGTAGCGAACATGGCTATATCTACTCGCGTAAGCACTGCGATGATGCGACTGCCCGTACCAGTCTGCTAGCGCGGCTGGATGGCGCGGCACTGGCGGAACCCCGTCTGCAGCGCTTGCGCAGTGGTCACCGTAGCCGTTTCTGGCTGCACAATGTGGTCGCACTGGGGCAGGCAGCGGGTCAGCTGGAACCGCTGGAAGCGCCCGCAGTAATGTTAATACAGCGCGGATTGACGGATTTACTGCAGGTGCTGGCTAGTCCCGTGGCTGCACAGGCAGACGCCATTGCGGCATATAACCGTGCGCAGGAGCGGCTTTACTGCTACGAGCGTGACCGCCTGATTCTGCACTATGCCCGCTCGACGCGGCAGGATAGCCAGTTCTGGCGGGATATGGGCAAGCTGGCTTTGCCGGATGCGCTGGCGCTGCGTCTGCAGGCCTGGCGCGAGTGCGTGAACCCGCCACGACACGAGGCGGCGCGGCTGGATGGGGTAAGCTGGGGTGGTATTTATGCGGCAACCGGCTGTGTGCTGCGCCGCTGCGATCCGGTACTGCTGGAATTGACGCGCGAAGAAGCACTGCATGCGCGTGATGCGCGCCGTGTCAGACTGGCGGCGTTGATGGAACTGGTACAGCGTGAATATGGCCAGCAGCATCAGCTGCTGGCCTGAGCGGAACGTCTAGCGTCGCTCGATTTTGACGAGTACTACGTCGTTGCTGCGCATGGCCACGTTGAGCGTGGCTTTGCCGCTGGCCGGAATACTCAGAACTTGCGTGCGTGGCGGATCACGCGTCTCCGCCTGCAGTTGCTCTAGCTGGGCTGAAGTCAGCGACTTGGGTGCCCCCATACGCAGGTAAGCCGTATGCGCATCATTGGCCTGATAACCGGTGCGGTAGATACTCACTGCGTATTTGCCCGCAGCATAACCCTTGAGCACCAGCCGTAAAGGCTGGCTAGCCTTGCTCGGTTGTACCCGCGTGTAGTAGCTGCGATTACTAAGCTTCTGCTGTGGCGTCTGGAAGTCCCATGCCAGTAGCTGGGTGGCGCCATTGCTACGGGCGGCATAGCTCTGCGCGTCGCCGGTAGGCACTTCCGCCTCGCCTAGCTGGTTCAGATATTTGTAGGCAAACCACGCGGGCTTACGTATGCCCTGTGGATTCATCAGACCAAAACCACCTTCGAACGGCGCCGTGGGCGGCCCCGGTTCCTCGAACAGATCGCTATAGGTCCAGTAGCTCATACCCTGAACCAGACCGGCACTTTGCTTGAGCTTCTGCAAGATGTAAGGGGCACTTAAATAAGCATCATGCACGGGATCGCGCGGCGTGTAGCTGGTGCTCCACTCGGTGAAGTAGAGCGGCATGTCGGCTTGTCCCGCAGCCTGCATCTGCGCGCGCACGCGGCGCACATCGCCGACAATGGCATCGGGCGAATCGGACAGCTTGGTATCCTCCTTGCCATGTTCATCGAGGAAGCCGCCATCTACGCCGTAGGTGTGGGTGGTGACGAAGTCCACCGGCACAGCGTTGCTGCGCATATAGGCGAGGAATTCCGGAACCCATGCAGCACCAGCCGTGGATGGGCCACCCACCCGCAGTGCGGGATCGATGGCCTTGATGGTACGGGTAGTGCGGGCATACAGTTCGAAGTAGGCTTGCTGGTCGGCGCGCTCCCAGAAGCCGTCCAGATTGGGTTCGTTCCACACTTCGAAGAACCAGCTACGGACTTCGGCTGCGCCATAGCGCTGCTGTACGTGGCGTATGAAAGCATCGATCAGCGCCACCCATTTGTCCGGCTGCGGATGGGAGGTATTGCCTTTCCAGTAGAAGATACTGAGATCCGAACTGCGCATGGCCAGCGGTGTGAAACCCAGTTCCACGAACGGCTTGATGCCGATCTTGAGCATCTGGTCATACAGGTAATCGAGCTTGCTCCAGTCGTAGACCGGCTGGCCATCTACTTCACGGTAGGTGCCCAGCACATCATGGAAGATGGCATGGAAGCGCAGGTAGCGAAAGCCCAGTTCCTGCCGTGCTGTCTTGAGCTGGGCCAGACTGTCGTCCCGTATCAGCGTGCCGGGGTAGTCGGATCCTACCGACAGGTCGGCAAAATGGTCGCGTGGCGTACTCGCTGCCGCGGCATCGAGCACGATTTCGCGTACATTGGACACGTTGGCAGCACTGGCCGTGCAGGCCAGTGCCGTGCCGCAGATCAGCAGCGCGGCCTTCATCGCTGCACCTTGATGGCGCGGCCATCGTAGTCTACGCTGCGATCGGCCAGTTCGAAGTTGTCGCTGCTCGAATCGCCGGGCTTGATGAAGCGGATCTTGAACTGGCGTTTTGCCACCATGCCTTTGTACTGGCCGCTGCGCGCACCGATGGTGAACACGCCGGTCTTCTGGTTGTAGCTGAACGGAATCCGGCTGGCTTCGCCGCGCAGATAGCCATTGCTGACACCATCATCCTCGTACAGCGTGAACTGACCATCGGCACCCGTGTAGACGTTGAGCGTGAGCGGCGCATCCGGTTTCTCGTCAACATACTGGGTGACGGGGCCGAACGGAACGATGGCACCAGCCTTGACCAGCACAGGAATACGCGTCTCCGGCGCATCGACCTTGACGCTCTGGCCGCCGCGGTGCAGCTGGCCGGTGTAGAAGTCATACCAGTCACTACCTTTGGGCAGGTAGACATCGCGCGCACGGCCGCCATAGGTGGTGACAGGAGCAACCAGCAGGTTGCGGCCGAACAGATACTGGTCTTTCAGATCGCGCACCGCAGGGTCTTGCGGGTAGTCCATTACCAGCGCGCGCATGATGGCGCCCGATTCGTAGTGAATATCCGCAGCGGCCGAGTAAATGTAAGGCATCAGGCGGTAGCGCAGCTGGTCGTACCACACCATCGAGGCGCGCATCGGCGAGCCTTCCGGCGAGATTTCGTGGATCTCACGCTTGACCACTTCGCCGTGCGAGCGGAATAGCGGCGAGAAAGCGCCGAACTGGAACCAGCGCAGATTCAGCTCGCGCCATTCTTTCAGATCTTCCGGATTGCCCGCACGCGTGCCGGTAATGCGGTTTTCCTGCGCCGAACCGACTTCGCCGATCTGGAAGCGGGTTTCCTGCGCATAGCCGCCGATATCGTGCGTCCAGTTGGCGATGCCGGACATAGAAATGCTGACGCCAGCCGAAATCTGGTCATACAGATTGTTCCAGCGGCTCACCGTGTCGCCACTCCATACAGCACTGGCGTTACGCTGGATACCGGCGAAACCGGAACGCGACAGGATGAACTGGCGCGTGTCAGGCCGGTCCTGCTTCAGATGCTGGTAGAAGCCTTCCGTGTGCACCAGACTATACGGATTGAAGGTGATCTCGCCGGCACCGTAGATGGTGGGGCCGATCAGCTTCTTGAAGTCCTCGGGACGGGCATTCGACAGGACATCCGGTTCGGTATTGTCCATCCACCATGCATCGAAGCCCAGATCGACCAGCTTAGGCTTCATCTGGCGGTAGTAGATGTCGCGTGCTTCCGGGGCATACGGCGAGTAGTGGCTGTTCTTGTAGCCGGGGCCTACCCAGTCCAGATCGCCGTTCTCGACGTTCTTGGTCCACATGTGGCCTTTGGCTTCGAGTTCCTTGTAGTTGGCGGTATTGGCGTAGAACTTGCCCCAGATGGAAATCATGATGCGTGCATGCGCCTGATGGATTTCATCCACCATGGCCTTGGCATCGGGGAAGCGCGCTTTGTCGAAGTCGTGGCTACCCCAGCCATCTTCCGGCCAGTAGAACCAGTCCTGCACCATATTGTCGATCGGCCAGCCACGCTTGCGGTATTCGCGTAGCACGCCAAGCAGTTGTTCCTGCGTCTCGTAGCGCTGGCGCGACTGCCAGTAGCCATAGGCCCATTTCGGCATCATCGGTGCGCGGCCCGTCAGATGGTGGTAACCGGCGATGACCTTGTCCATGCTGTCGCCGTTGATCACATAGTAATTGATGCTCTGCGCGAGTTCGGACGAGAAGGTCAGCGAATGACGCTCGGGCGCGGGCAGGGGATCGTTATGGGTCATGGCAATCATGCCGCCGCTAGGCTGCCACTCTAACCGCAGCGGCACTGGCTGGTCGGCTTTGAAGCTTACTTCAAAGTTGTGATACCACGGGTTCCAGCCCTGACGCCAGACATCCATGACTTCCTTGCCATCGACAGTCAGCTTGGCATAGTCGGACGAGTACAACTGCATTTTGTGCACGCCAGCCTTGGGCGAGCGCATCGTGCCTTCCCACACCACTTTCAGATTGGCCGCTTTCGGATCAACCGCATCCTTAGGCCAGTTCTCGGCCACATCCTTCAGATACTGGTAGGCGATATCCTTCTCGCGCCGGCTGTACACCAGTTTTCCGTCCACATAATATTTGGCCGTGAGCCCGCCGGCCACGCCATCGGCATCGGCCAGTTGCAGATCGCGGCTCAGCCACGCATACGGTTTGCTGTCGCCGAAGCGCGAGATGGCGTTGTTATCCCACAGGACGCCGTAATTCTTGCTGGAGACGACAAACGGCACGGCAATCGCCATATTGTGCTGCATCAGCAGCACGTCTTCGCCATTCATGTCCATCTGGTGGTTCTGGTGCTGCCCCAGGCCATACAGCGCGTCGGTGGTGCCGTGATTGAAGCCCTGTTTAATCGCCAGCATCTGTTGGCCTTCAACGGATACGGGCGTCATGCTTTCCGTGTGCTGGGTCAGGAAGGCTTTGCCGGCCGCGTTGAAGAACTGCAGTGCGCCGGTGGCGAGGCTGACTTCCACCGCCATGCGCTTGGCTTTGAGCTTTACTTTGTCTTTAGCGGCGGTCACGCTGTAGCTGCCCTGCAGCGGCTGGGCTACCGTCATCAGCGAGGGTGTCAGCGTCTTATTTGGCTGGTCGAGTTTGATCACGTGGATGATGTTGTCGGCCATGACTTCCAGCCGCACCTCTTTCGCTGCACCGCTGTCAGGCCGCACGATCAGGCCGGTGGCGGTCTTTTCAAAGCTGCCCGCCAGTGCCGGCACGCTGGTCAGGGTGGCCAGGCCGGCCAGACTGGCCACTGCATGGGCCATGATCTTGATACGCATAGTGTCTCCGCTGTTTAATAGGTGTTCAGTGTTACTTTGAGTACGGTGGGTGTAGCGCCCAGATTCAGGCCGTAGTCGGTCTGGTCGCCGTTCCAGTTGCGCTCCATGATCCATTTGCCGCTGGCATCGTAGTGGCCCTGTTCCACCCGCGCCCACATCGACGGCTCGCCTTTTGCATGGCTGATCTTGACGCGTGCGCGCTGGCCGATGATGATGAATTCCTTTTCGCCCGTCTGGGCGATAGCCACGCCGCCATTCGGAATCTCCGTGCCGGCCGGTGTGTCTTTCAGATCCTTGAAGTATTCGCGCTCACCGAACTGCCATTCGCGGAACGAGATAGTGGCGTTCCAGCCCTTCATGGCGATGCTCTGCGGCTGGCGGTCGTCGCCTTCGGCCACGCCGTAGGTACGGCCTTCATACGCCCAGCGTGCCCACTGGCGCTGCATGGGGCGGAAGGCGGCATAGATCGCGCCGAACGGCGCCACCATGCTGCGGTCGCTGGCCTTGTGGCCGAGCGGGAAGTTGCTGTACTCGGCATAGTCGATGCCGAACGGCGCCACGCCGATGGCGCCGCGTCCCAGCACCAGCCACAGATAGCGCACGTAATTGGCGCCATTACTCATTTCGGGCACCATCAAAGGCTGATCGGCGCGCTGGAAGTGCTGCAGGCTGGCGTTGAATTTTTTCCAGTCGGGATCGTAGATGTCGGGGCCGGCGAAATCGATGTGCGGTGCGGCGGCGCGATAGATATCGATCACGTCATAGGTCGGTCCGCCACTGGCGAAGTTCTCGTGCCATGGCAGCAGCGGACTTTCGGTCGAATCGCGCTGGGCATTGTTGACATACATGGGCAGGTCATACACGGCGCGACCGGCCTTGGCAATTTCCTCGATATAGCTGGCGATGGCGTAGGCGTGGAAGTATTCGTCGGCATAGTCACCATACACCTGCTGCCACGTACCGCTTACAGGCCGGTCCTGCAGTGGCTTTTTGTGCGCCAGGACGGCGGCCGGTACGGGCTGGCGGAATTGCTGTTCGGCTGTAGCGCTGTAATCGCGCGCATAGCCATAGGTGCCTACTTCATTCTCGACCTGCATCATGATGACGGTACGCGCGGTGCTGTCGACCTGTTTCAGGTGCTGCATCAGGCGCACGAAGGCCTTGCGGTCGGCCTGCAGGGTAGAGCTGGCATGGGGCGACAGGCAGTAGATAGGTTTGCCCTGGCGGTCCAGCATGCGCGGGAAGCGGGCGTTGTCGAACTTGACCCACTCGGGAGCGTAGCTAGGACTGGTGTTCTTCCACGTGCCGAACCACAGTAGCACCAGCCGCACCTGATGCTGGCGCGCCTGTTTGAGCAGGGTGTCGACATAACTGAAATCGAACTGGCCTTCGACCGGCTCGATCTGCTCCCACGCCACGGGAATCTCCAGCGTGTTGGCGTGCATGTCCTTGATGGCAGCAAACACCTGGTCCAGCGCCTGCGGGTAATTGCTGGAGTTATGCGCCTGTCCACCGAGGATCAGGAAGGGGGCACCGTCCACCATCAGGGCATGGCGACCCTGATGGCTGACGATGCGGGGGATTTCCGAGGCCAGCGCCGCGCTGCTTGCTGCCATCAAAAACAGGAGGGTGGTAACAAGCCGGCGGGCGGTTGGCATCATCTATTTCTACCTTTCGATCAGAAGTCGTAGCTCAGTTTCGCTACTACGCGGCGGCCAGTCTTGAACCACGCGCGACCCATCATGCCGATATTCTGCTGCATCAGCTGCTTGTAGGTCGAATCGGTCAGATTCTGTGCTTCCAGACCCAGTTGCAGCTTGTCGGTGAACTTGTAGAACATCGAGGCATCCAGCTGGCCATACGCATCCGACCAGGTAGGCAGCGCCCATGCGACATTGGTCTTGCCGTAGTCGGCGCTGGCCGGATTGGTGTCGGTAGCGTCCGAACCTTTGGTGCCGTTGACGTTCACACCCTGCAAGGCTTTGGAACGCCAGTTGTAAGCCAGACGTGCCGAGACCGGACCTTTATCGTACAGCAGGGCCAGATTGTAGGTCTGACGCGACAGGTTTTCCAGCGGCAGATTGCCGAAGGTAGTGCCATTAGTGTCGCAGCCGTTCATGTTCAGATTCAGGTTGGCTGCCGTATCGCCGCCCGTGCAGTATTGCGAATACACAGGGGTGTACAGTTCGCGCTTGCTGTCGACGAAGGTGAAGTTAGCCTGTACACCGAGACCGGAGAAGGCGCCCGGCAGTTTATCGAAGTACTGCTGGAAGGCCAGTTCGAAGCCACGGGCATGGCCTTTGGCGCCGTTGATCGGACCCGTCACCGTGAAGTCATGCAGCTTGCCGTTCACGTCTGCCAGCTGTTTGATATACATCTGTTTGACGATGATGTCCTTGAGCTGCTTGTTGAACAGCGCCACGGTGAAGGAACCGGTCGGTGCGAAATACCATTCACCCGTCAGGTCCAGCTGGGTGGCAGTGGTCGGACGCAGCATCGGGTTGCCGTCGCTTTCGCCCGTCAGGCTCACGCTGTTGACTTTGGTAACGCCGGTAATTGGATTGGTGGCCGAATCAGCACTTTCGCCCAGCTTGGTGTAACCCTGCAGCTGCGAGAAATCAGGACGCGACAGTGCTTTGGCCAGCGCCAGGCGGAACTGCAGGGTGTCGCTGGCTTTCAGGCGCAGGTTCAGGCTAGGCAGGAAGTTGTGGTAGTTGTTTTCGTAGTCTTTGACTTCAGCGAACGGCTTGATGTTAGGCACAGGCGTACCAACCATCACGCCGCCGTTTGGCGCAGTCGAAGTGAATACGGTATAGCCGTGGGCACGCGAATCGGTCTTCACATAGCGCAGGCCGACGTTACCATCGATCGGGTATTTCAGGTTATCCAGACCGAAGCGCAGCTGGCTATACAGGGCCTGAGTTTTTTCCGACTGATCGTTGGTGCCGGCGTAGTTGCTGGCGCCGAAGCTGGCAGCCGTCCAAGGATCGCAGCTACCCCAGCCCTGCTTGGCCACCTGTTCTTTACACAGGATGTCGTGGTAGGCATGCAGCTTGGCGTAGGAAGCGGGGAAGCCCTGTGCCAGCGAGACATCGGGGAATACCACCGACGGGACACTGACGCCGCCATTGAAGAAGTTGTTGAAGCTGTGCAGATTGGTATTGCCGCTGAAGCGAGGATCGCCCAGCGAGGCCAGACCGCTGATGTTCCAGCCCAGCTGCCATGGCTGGCTGATAGGCGACCAGTTATAGCTAGGGTTGGAATTCTGCGTGACGGCGTCACGGTCGGTCAGGCGCACACCGAAGCGCAGGTCGCGCAGCACCGGATGATCGAAGTCGTATTTGACGTCGGTCTTCCATGCCGTTTCATTGGCGCGGCTCTGGTCCAGATGCTCCATGGTGAAGGCCCAGTAGTAGTTCTTCGGATCTGCCAGATAGGCGCGATCGGCATCGGTGAAGATCAGTTTAGGCACGTTGCCGCTCAGGTCGACTTTCTCCTGTGGCATGGTGACGCCGGTTGCGACGGTGGAATCGACACTGTGGGTGCTGGCGCGGATACGCTGCAGATCGGTGCTGACAGTCCAGTTGTCACGGCGCCAGCGCAGGTTCCACGACAGATCGGTGGTATCCGATTTGCGGTTGGAAGTACGGGTATCGTCGCCAAAGTTGATGCCGCCGTCGGATGGATCGGTCAGCGTGCCGGTCAGCAGGGCGCCACGCGAATTGAAGGTGGCGTCCGGCGAAACCTTGATGTTGTAAGGGCTGGACTGGGCGAAGATGGCCTGTTCATCCCACTGCATTTCGTATTTCGACTTGAAGTAGGTCAGATTGCTCGACCATTCGTCCTTCTTCCATTGCAGGGCGCCGTAAGCACCTTCACGCTTGCGGTTGAACTCCAGCGTACGCCATTGTGCACCTTTCGGCACGAACACCGTATTACCTTTGGCGTCCTTGAGCGGGTAGTAAGGCTCGACCTGGAAGGCGTCGGTACGGGTGCCGCTTTCCGAATAGGCCAGATCGAGCAGGGCGCCCACTTCACCGACCGGGGTTTTCCAGCGGTTGGAAACCAGACCGGAGGCGGACGGCGAAGTTTTACCTTTTTTCAGTTCCGACCACGTACGGTCTGCCGAGATGGCCGCTTTGAAGCCTTTGAAATCGAACGGCAGTGCAGTACGCAGATTGATCAGACCACCGACTGCGCCTTCTACCTGTTCGGCCGAAGGGTTTTTGTAGATATCCACGCCGGCCACCAGTTCTGGCGGTACGTCTTCGAAGTTGAGCGAACGGCCGCCGTTGGCCGAGAAGGAATCACGCCCATTCAGTTCGGAACGCACATAGCTGAGGCCACGGATGGAGACGCCCGAGCCTTCCACCGAGAAGTGCTCGGGATCGCTCTTGCTCATGGTGCGGTCGATGGTAACGCCCACCACGCGCTGCAGCACTTCCGTGACCGAGCGATCCGGCAGCTTGCCCATGTCTTCGGCCACGATGGAGTCGACGATTTCGTCCGAATTCTGTTTGATCTTCTGGGCCGATTGCAGGGCAGCGCGCTGCCCTGTCACCTGCACGGTTTCGATACTGCCGCTAGCCTGCTGGTCGGCATCAGCGGGGCGTGCCATGGCGCTGCTGCTCAGCATCATGGTCATCTGGGCGAGGCCCATGGCGATTGCGGTCTTTTTGAATTGTTTCATCTACGTTCTCCAGGGGGATACGAAGCTACTTAGCTATTCAGCCAGTTGTTATAGGTATTGCTCAAGGTCTAGGGGGACTTCAGGCATGCGAGGCTCAGTTAGCCCGCTGGCGCGCAGGGGCGCCCGATTCTGCTATTCATTCGATGTCGTCTCGCTCTCTTATTTTTGTCACGCTGTCGTACCGGCGGGGTGCCAGTGCTTGCGATCTCGAACCATTGTGCTTTTTACCAAACTGGCTCGCAATTGCGAAATTCACCAAGGTCGCGAATGATAATAAGCAATCATTGCAATGCATCTTAGGGCAGGCGGCAGGTAGCCGTGGCGCGCCGTGTATTGGCGCGGAAGAGGGGGCGGATAGGCCGAATGTCGCCGCTGTGCGACATTCGGTGTAGCGAGCAATGTTAAAAAACCAATCGTACTAAAAATATAATTTAATCTGGCGCACTGCCATTTCAGTGACGCGCAATAAGTTGCAGGGCGCCGGCACGGAAGCTGTCCGGATCGATGGCATCCAGTGTGAGTTCCTGCGCCTGCGTGTAGCGCACGAAATTACGGTCTATCGAACGCAGATAGGCGGGATCGTAGTGTTCCATCAGCAGCTCCTCCACCAGCACCGTCATGTCGCCTGCCGTGGCCATGGCTTGCCAGCGCTTGATGCGCTCGTGACCATGCAATGGCGTGAGGTAGGATAGCTGTTCGTTGAGCGCAGCCGCATCGCAGGCGTAGTGCTGATAGTCTTCCATCAGTAGGCGCACGCGGTCGGTGCGGCTGAGCGTCATGGCGATACAGTCGGAGCCGCGCATGCGTTCCATCAGTGCAGCCGGTACGCGCAGATTGCCCACTTTCTTACTCTCCGATTCGACGAACACGGGACGTGCCGGATCGAATCGCCGCAAGGTATCCCAGATCGCTGTCTCGAAGGCCTTCTGACTGGGCTGCGGATGGCTCGGTATGCCGCCCAGCACGGAGCCGCGATGGGCTGCCAGCTGTTCCAGATCGAGTACCTGTGCGCCTTGGGTGGCGAGTACTTCCAGCATGCGGCTCTTGCCGCTGCCAGTCGTGCCGCAGATGACTTTGAAATCGAATTCGGGCGTTTGTTCCAGTTCGGCGTTGACGTGGGCGCGGAAGGCTTTGTAGCCGCCGTCGAGCTGCGCCACCGGCCAGCCAACTTTGGACAGGATGTGCGCCATGGCGCCGCTGCGGTTACCGCCGCGCCAGCAGTAGACTAGCGGGCGCCATTCGCGCGGCTGTTGCATCCACAGGGTTTCGATATGCTGGGCGATATTCTTGGCGACCAGCGCTGCGCCCAGCTTTTTGGCTTCGAAAGCGCCTACCTGTTTGTACATGGTGCCCACCGTGATGCGTTGTTCATCATCGAGCACTGGTGCGTTGATCGCGCCGGGCAGATGATCGAGCGCATATTCGCACGGACTGCGGGCGTCGATGATGGCATCGAACTGGTCGAGCTGGGGGAGTACCTGTTCGAGCTTGAGAACTTCGGGGTATTTCATTTGGCTTTGAGCGTCTTTTGCAGGGTAGGCCAGATATTGGCAAGTATCGCCGGATGGGCGCTGGCGACAGGATGCAGGCGGTCAGGCTGGAATAGCTCGGGTTTATCCGCTACACCTTCGAGCATAAAGGGTACGAGCGGAGCGTTGATCTGCCTGGCCAGCGAACCATACATGGCGTAGAACTTATCGGCATAGTCACGGCCGTAATTGGGTGGCATGCGCATGCCGATCAGCATAACGCGGGCGTCTGCCTTGCGGGCAGCGCTAGTCATGGCCAGCAGGTTGGCTTCGGCGGCGACGACGGGCAGGCCGCGCAGACCATCGTTGGCCCCCAGTTCGATCACCACCAGCGCAGGCTTGTGCTTCTCCAGCAGTGCGGGCAGGCGGCTACGCCCGCCGCTGGTGGTTTCGCCGCTGACGCTGGCATTGATGATGGTGGCTTGGATTTTTTGTGCGCGTAGTTTTTCCTCCGCCAGCGCCACCCAGCCCGTGCCGCGTGCCAGCCCGTATTCGGCCGATAAGCTATCGCCCAGCACCAGAACGGTTTTTGGTGCAGAATAGGCACTGCCGGCGCTAGTGGACAGTGTGGTAAACAGCGCGAGAGCCAGCATGGTGCCGCCGTGCCGCGCCCAGCGAGTAAAATCCGATAAACGTTTTAAAACTTTAAGCATGCCTGATCATCCTGTACGTCCTGCCAATTCGAATGTGGCGCATGGCCAAGTTGCGGGGCACTCCCGTGCCGCCATCGAAGTACGCGGCCTCGCCAAGCGCGTGGTCGATGCCAGCGGCGAGCTGACTATACTCCATCCCCTCGATTTTACCGTGCAAAAGGCCGAAACGCTTGCCATCGTGGGGGCCTCGGGTTCGGGCAAGTCGACTCTACTTGGTTTGCTGGCTGGTCTGGATAGCCCCAGTGCCGGTACGGTGCTGATCGATGGCGTGGACATCTATGGCATGGATGAAGATGGCCGTGCGCTGTTGCGCAAGCAGGGGCTGGGCTTCGTATTCCAGTCTTTCCAGCTGCTGGCGCACCTGACGGCAGTGGAAAACGTCATGCTGCCGCTGGAATTGCGTGGTGAGCCGGATGCCCGTGCCCGCGCCGAAGCGATGCTGGAGCGGGTAGGGTTGGCTAGCCGCTTGCGCCATTATCCGAAATATCTGTCCGGTGGCGAGCAGCAGCGAGTGGCGCTGGCGCGCGCGTTTGTGACGCAGCCGCCGCTGTTGTTTGCCGACGAACCGACGGGCAGTCTGGATGCCGCGACGGGTGAAGCCGTGATTGCCCTGATGCTCGAGCTGAATCGCCAGCATGGCTCCACGCTGGTACTCGTCACGCACGATCAGAGCATGGCGGCGCGCTGCGACCGGATTCTGACCATCGCAGCGGGACGGCTGGTTTAACTTGTCTAAAGCTGTCTCAGGCTGATTTACGCGCCACCAGACGGTTCAATTCCGTACGGATGGCGGGTATCAGCTCGCTGGCCGTGAGGCCGATGGCATTGCCGCTTTCTGCCACCAGTACGTCGGCCGCCATGCCGTGCAGCCAGACAGCCGCCAGCGCGGCCTGCCATGCTGGCCAGCCTTGCGCCAGCAGGCTGCCACACAGACCGGCCAATACATCGCCCGTTCCTGCAGTCGCTAGCGCGGCGTTGCCCGTCGGGTTGATCACTGCATCGCCATTGGGGGCAGCGATGATGCTGCCCGAACCTTTCAGCACCACGATGGCCTGATAGCTTTCCGCTAGCTGGCGCGCCGAGCGCACGCGGTCGGCTTGAATTTCGCTCACGCTGCTGGCGGCCAGACGCGCCGCTTCTAGCGGGTGCGGCGTCAGAATCGCAGGTTGACGACGCGCCCCAAGTGCCTGCTGAAGGGCGCTGTCGCTTGCCAGCAGGTTGAGCGCATCGGCGTCCAGCAGTAGCGGAGTGTCTGCCACTATGGCACGCGCCAGTAAAGCACTAGCCTGTGCGCTGGCACCCAGACCGGGACCGGCTACGACGCTCGCGCTGCTGAAGTCGTAGTCCTCCGCGCTACGGCACATCAGTTCCGGCTGGCCTGCATCATAGGGCAGGGGAAGGCCGGCGAACAGCGCGTAGACACGGCCCGCACCAGCATGTAAGGCCATGCGCGCTGCCAGTATGGGGGCGCCCTGCATGCCGCTGGCGCCGCCCAGCACGGCGACATTGCCATAACTGCCTTTATGGCTGTTGTGGCGGCGGCTGCTTAACTGGCGGGAAAAATAGCTGGCATCGTTGAGGTGCAGGTTCGCAGCAGGCAGCAGCGCACCGTCGATTTCGAGACGGGCTACCTGCACCAGGCCTGCAAAGTCAGGTCCTTCGGCCGTATGCAGGCCGGGCTTGTCCGCGATGAAGGTCAGGGTATGGCTGGCACGCAGAGCGATTTCTGTAGGGTCTCCTGCATCGTCCTTGATCGGGCCGATTATCTGACCGGTGTCGGCATCGAGCCCGCTCGGCACATCCAGAGCCAGTATCGGGCAGCTTAGCGTATTGATCTGCGCCACAAGCTGGCGCACGCCGCCATCCAGTGGTCGTTGCAGGCCTATGCCAAACAGTCCATCGATGACCAGCGCCCACGACTGGCTGTTGACCAGTTCTTCGCTGTAGGGCAGGAGCTGGGCCGCCGACGCGCTGGCGCGCTGCAGCGCAGTTTGCCGTTCGGCGGAACTGGCGCCGGCAGGTGGGAAGTGGACGATGCTGACGTGCGCACCGGCCTGTGCCAGATGGGCGGCAGCTTCCAGTGCATCGCCGCCGTTATTGCCCGGTCCGGCCAGTGCCAGCACATGCGTGCCGCGTGCGGTCGCAGGGAGCAAATCAAGCGCTTTCTTGGCGGCAGCCTGTCCGGCGCGCTGCATCAGTACCCCGGCTGGCAAAGCAGCTGCAGCAGCCTGCTCGATGCTGCGAATTTCGGCAACACTATAGAGTGGATTCATGGGGTCATTCTAGCATTGAAATTATGTCCGTCCCTGTGTGCACATGCGCTGCCACAC
This sequence comes from Duganella fentianensis, assembly GCF_964031615.1. GTDB lineage: Bacteria > Pseudomonadota > Gammaproteobacteria > Burkholderiales > Burkholderiaceae_D > Rugamonas > Rugamonas fentianensis_A. The sequence continues at coordinate 36,595 of NZ_CAXIQN010000020.1, read as the reverse complement.
CCACTACAATAGGCGCAGTTTTTATATCATCGAGAGGCAGTTATGGATTGGCAGTTCTGGATCGATAGGGGCGGCACTTTTACCGATATCGTGGCAAAGATGCCGGATAACCGCTTGCGTACACTGAAACTGCTGTCCGAAAATCCCGAACATTATGCCGATGCCGCCGTCGCTGGCATACGCCAGCTGATGGGCGTCGCGGCCGGTGCCGAGGTGCCTGTGCAGCAGATTGCTGCCGTCAAAATGGGTACCACGGTGGCGACCAATGCGCTGCTTGAACGTAAGGGCGAGCCGACGGCGCTGGCGATTACCCGCGGTTTTGGTGATGCGCTGCGTATCGCCTACCAGAACCGTCCGCGCCTGTTCGACCGGCACATTGTGCTGCCCGAACTGCTGTATCAGCGCGTGATCGAAATCGACGAACGCATGGGCGCACATGGCGACACGGTGCAGGAACTCGATCTGGCACAGGCCCGCGCCGGTCTGCAAGCGGCGTTCGATGCTGGCCTGCGCTCGCTGGCCATCATCTTCATGCATGGCTATCGCTATACCGAACATGAAGCCCGCGTGGCCGCACTGGCGCGCGAGATCGGCTACACCCAGGTCTCCGTTTCGCATCAGGTCAGCCCCATGATGAAACTGGTGGCGCGCGGCGACACCACGGTGGTCGATGCCTATCTGTCGCCCATTCTGCGGCGCTATGTGGACATGGTGGCACAACAGCTACCGGGGGTGAATCTGCAGTTCATGCAGTCGAATGGCGGGCTGACGGATGCACGCGCATTTCAGGGCAAGGACAGCATACTGAGCGGCCCGGCCGGCGGCATCGTCGGCATGGTGCGGGCCAGCCAGCTGGCCGGCTTCGACAAGGTGATCGGCTTTGACATGGGCGGTACCTCGACCGATGTGTCGCACTTTTCCGGCGAGTTCGAGCGGGTGTTCGAGACGCAGGTGGCCGGTGTGCGCATGCGCGCACCGATGATGAGTATCCATACCGTGGCCGCCGGTGGTGGTTCGGTTCTGCATTTCGACGGCAGCCGCTTCCGGGTGGGGCCCGATAGTGCCGGTGCCAATCCGGGGCCGGCCAGTTACCGCCGTGGCGGCCCGCTGGCGGTCACCGACTGTAACGTCATGCTGGGTAAAATCCAGCCGCGCTACTTCCCCCATCTGTTTGGTGCGGACGGCAAACAGGCGCTGGATACGGCTACGGTGCGCAGCCGCTTTGCCGAGATGGCGCAGGAAATCGCCCGCGCCACAGGACGGAAGACCAGCGCGGAACAGGTGGCCGAAGGCTTTCTGTGCATCGCGGTGGGGAATATGGCGAATGCCATTAAACAGATTTCGGTGCAGCGCGGCCATGATGTGACCGAATATGTGCTGACCAGTTTTGGCGGCGCCGGCGGCCAGCATGCCTGTCTGGTGGCCGATGCACTGGGCATGAAGACGGTCTTCGTGCATGCGCTGGCCGGTGTGATGTCGGCCTATGGCATGGGGCTGGCCGACCAAAGCGCCATGCGCGAGGCGGCGGTAGAAATAAAGCTGGCCGCCGATGCGCTGCCGACGGTGGCCCAACGGCTGCAAGAGCTGGGCCAGCTGGCAACTGACGATCTGCTGGCACAGGGTGTGGCGCCGGAGCGCATCAGCCTGATGCAGCGTGTGCATTTGCGTTATGAAGGCACGGACAGCGCCTTGATCGTCCTGTTTGATACGCTAGAGAGCATGCAGGCACAGTTTGAAGCGGCTTATCGCAAGCGCTACTCCTTCCTGATGCCGGCGCGCGGCCTGATGGTCGAAGCCGTCTCGGTGGAAGCTATCGGCAAGTCCGATGCGCCAGCCGAAATGGTGGAGCCAGCGCCGCGCCGTATGACGGGGTTGTTGCCGCAGGCCGTGGTGCCGATGTACACGGGCGGCAAGTGGCACCAGACCAATCTGTATGCGCGCGAGCACACCCGTATCGGTGATCTGATTAAAGGGCCAGCCATCATCGCCGAACAGAACTCTACCACTATTGTGGAAGCGGGCTGGCAGGCCGAGGTGACGCCGCAAGACCATCTGGTGCTGCGCCGGGTGGCAGCACTGCCAGCGCGACGCGCGATCGGCACCAGTGCCGATCCCGTCATGCTGGAGATTTTCAACAACCTGTTCATGTCCATCGCCGAGCAGATGGGCCTGCGCCTGCAGAACACCGCCTACTCCGTCAACATCAAGGAGCGACTGGATTTCAGTTGTGCGATTTTCGATGCAGACGGCAATCTGATCGCCAATGCGCCGCATATGCCGGTGCATCTGGGCTCCATGGGCGAGAGCATCAAGACGGTGATGCGCGAGAATGCAGGCCGCATGCAGGCCGGCGACGTGTACATGCTTAATGACCCCTACAACGGCGGCACCCACCTGCCCGATGTGACGGTGATAACTCCTGTGTTCGACGAAACCGGCAGCACGCTGCTGTTCTACGTAGGCTCGCGGGGGCACCACGCCGATATCGGCGGCACCACGCCGGGCTCGATGCCGCCCGATTCGCGCGTGATCGAAGACGAGGGTGTGCTGATCAATAACTTCAAGCTGGTCGATGGTGCGGCCGGTGGCCTGCTGCGCGAAGGGGAAACCCGTGCGCTGCTGGCGTCGGCGCGCCATCCGGCCCGCAATCCCGACCAGAACATGGCCGACTTGCGGGCGCAGGTGGCGGCTAACCAGAAGGGGGTAGAAGAACTGCGCAAGATGGTGGTGCATTTCGGGCTCGATGTGGTGCAGGCCTATATGGGGCACGTGCAGGACAATGCCGAGGAGGCGGTAAGGCGTGTAATCAGTGCGCTGCAGGACGGCAGCTATACGCTGGAACTCGATAACGGCGCACGGATACAGGTGGCGATCCGGGTGAATCAGGCCGAGCGCAGCGCGGAAATCGATTTTGCCGGCACGTCAGACCAGCTGGATAACAACTTCAATGCGCCATCTGCCGTGTGCATGGCGGCGGTGCTGTACGTGTTCCGTACGCTGGTGAATGACGATATTCCCCTGAATGCGGGCTGCCTCAAGCCGCTCAAGGTCAGCATACCGGCCGGTTCCATGCTCAATCCGCGCTATCCCGCATCGGTGGTGTCGGGCAACGTGGAAACCTCGACCTGCATTACCAATGCGCTGTATGGCGCACTGGGCGTGATGGCGGCGGCGCAGGGCACCATGAACAACTTCACCTTCGGCAATGCGCGCTACCAGTACTACGAAACCATCAGCGGTGGTTCCGGCGCAGGGCCCGGCTTTGACGGCACCAGCGTGGTCCAGACCAATATGACCAACTCGCGCCTGACGGATCCCGAGATACTGGAATTCCGCTTCCCCGTGCGACTGGAGAGTTACACCATACGGCGCGGTAGCGGTGGTGCGGGGCGCTGGCATGGTGGCGACGGCGGCGTACGCAAAGTGCGCTTCCTCGAAACCATGACGGCCGCCATCCTGTCCAACAACCGTGTGTATGCGCCGTTCGGGATGGCGGGTGGCAATGCCGGTGCTTGCGGCCGCAATAGCGTGGTGCGTGCCGATGGCAGCGTCGAACACTTGCCGCACATCGGCAAGGCCGACATGCAGGCCGGCGATATGTTCGTGATCGAAACGCCGGGCGGTGGCGGCTATGGCGAGGCAGATCAAAGCTAGAGGGAGCAGGCGAGGCAGGGTAGCGTCAGAGCATGCTACCCATGGTACTGCCTGGCGATACCCGTCCGCCTGCGCTTGAAGCCGCTGACCTGCGCGCGTACAGTCGCGACTTCAACTACTTTAACTAGCGGAGAACATCGTGCGTACGCTTACCCGATTATTGCGCGCCGGCGCCCAGACCCATGCAGCCATTCAGTCAGCGGCAGCCTTATGCGCTCTGTACTTTATCTCGTGGTATCTGATCGCCTACTGGTCCAACATCCCCGGTTCGCTGATGCTCTGATTCCACCAGCGCCGATATGCCGTATTTGCGCTGGGTGTGGGCAAACTGGGCTTCCAGTTGCGCCAGCGCGGCATGGTGGGGATCGAGCGAGCGCATGCGGCCCAGCAAAGTGGCGCAGTGCTTACCAAGCTGGGCTTCCCAGCCCAGATCGTCGAGTTGCTTGAGGATGGCCGAGGTGGCTGCCAGTGCCAGCGACATATTGGCCGGCGCCTTGCGCAGACCGGCGTTGAGGGTGTCGACGGCCGCGCGCAGATCGCCCTGAGTGCGCTGCTCGGTGGCATGCTCGATCAGTTCGTCCACCTGATGCTTGATTTCCTTGCTCATGCCTTCGGCCAGATCATGCCGGCCCGCCTTCTCGAACACCTGCACCGCTTCATCCATCGACACGCCACTTTCCGTGTCATTCATCAGATTGAGCATCAGTTCCGACGCCTGCGCATCGAGTTCGGCGTTCAGGCAGCTATGCACCACGCCCACTTTCAGTTGCGTCGACAGGCCGCGGCTAACGGCGATGGCGCTGACGGCGTTGGTAAATTCGGTAGCCGCGCCTTTGCGGTTGCCTGTCATTTCGTGCAACATGCCGGCGGCTACGGCGCGGCAGGCGTCCACATTGGCGCTGCTGCGTAAGGATCGCTCCATATCGCGGATCACGCCGCTGATCTGGCCCGTGTCGCCCTTGGCGACCAGCGTCTTGACCAGCTTGACGTGATCCTCCGGATCGCGGAACTCCGAGTACTTGGCCTTGGCCACCACCTGTTTGAAAGCTTTCTCGGCGGCTGCCACGTCGCCCGTCTCCAGCGCCACTTCGCCCAGATGGCGCAGTCGGCCCACCAGATTCGGCGAGATGGCGACAGCATCTTCCAGGATCTTCTTGGCGGTTTCCTGCGCACCCAGTGCCTCATGGGTGCGCGCCAGCAGATCGTAGGCCGACATGAATTTGGGATTGGAGGCCAGCAGGTTTTCCAGCGTGGTGCAGGCTTCAGGATACTTTTCTTGCGCAAACTGGCAGCGGGCTACGCCCATCTGGGCCCAGGCGATAGCCCGATTGATGACGATCAGCTGATAGACCAGCTCCGCTTCCGCGTATTCGCCCTGATTCATCAGCAGTTCGGCGCGCAAACGGGCAAAATCCGTTGCATAGGCGGGATTGGCGGCTTCGCGGCTGCGGCATTCGGTGATGGCTTTGGCGATGTTGCCCGCTTCTGCTAGCTGGTGCACGGGTAAAAATACCGCGCGGCGGGCGATGGCGCGGCGCATGCGCTGCTGCAGCATATCCACCGTGAACGGTTTAAGTACGTAATCAGTAGGGGTGAGTTCGGCCGCGCCGATCACCTTGCTGTACACGCCTTCCGAGGTCAGCATGATGAAAATGCTGGACGGCGGCAGTAATTTATGGGCGCGCAAGTCCTCCAGCAGCTGCTGGCCATCCTGACCATTCTGCTCGCCACTGCCATTGCCCAGATCGTACTCGCACAGCACGATATCGAACGGTTTCTTCGCCAGTTGCCGGATGGCAGTACCAGAACTGACCGCATAATCGATCTTGGTGATGCCGGCCTGGGCGAGCATATTGTGCAGGTTGCCGCGCATGCCCGGATTGGGATCGACGATCAACACTGACAAATCACTATATTCGGCCATCTTAGCGCATTAAGTTAAAGTTGAATCTAGCATACTCCAAGGCAACCTAAAATGTTACCAAAACACGCTGAAAGCGCCATTTTCGGTCAAGTTTTGGGCTTAAAAAGGTGAAAAATGTTGCTTTGTAGGTAGTTTTTGTCTGCATTTGGCGCTGTATAGACAGCGTGGTAAAGGGTATAATGCGCGCACAGGAATTCTGCCATTCAAGTAATAAGACATCAGTTGCAATACGTGTCCCCATGCTTCATCGTCCTTTAATCCGCAGCCTTGCTGCATCAACCATCTTCCAACCATGTTGATTCTGCCGGGCTCCAACGCCCTGTCCGCATTCCGTAGCCAACGCCTGTTGACCCAACTGCAAGCTGTGCTGCCTGCCATTGCCGCCGTTCAGGCGCGCTTCGTCCACTTTATCGATGCCTCCGCGCCGCTGTCCGACGATGACAGCCGCCGTCTCGGTGCGCTGCTGACCTACGGTGAGCCAGCCCATGCAGACAATACCGAAGGCGCGGTCGAGGAATTCTTCGTGATTCCCCGCCTGGGCACCATTTCGCCATGGGCCTCGAAAGCGACCGATATCGTGCACAACTGCGGCATGGCCCATGTGAAGCGGGTAGAGCGGGGGATTGCCTACCGCATCAATCTGAAGGCCGGCATTCTGGGTAGCAGCATCGGCGCCACCAAGCACCTGAGCGCCGAACAGGCACAGGCTGTGGCGGCGCTACTGCATGACCGCATGACGGAATCCGTGCTGCGCCATCCGGACGAAGCGGCGGGCCTGTTCCGTACGCTGGAAGCGCGTCCGCTGGAAACCGTGGACGTCATCGGCGCCGGCAAGGCCGCGCTGGAAAAAGCCAATACCGACCTCGGTCTGGCCATGTCGGACGATGAAATCGAGTATCTGGACGCCGCTTTCACCAAGGCCGGCCGTAATCCGACCGACGTGGAACTGATGATGTTCGCGCAGGCTAACAGTGAACATTGCCGCCACAAGATCTTCAACGCCGACTGGACTATCGACGGGGTCGCCCAGCCTAAGTCGCTGTTCGGCATGATCAAGAACACCCACCAGCTGCAGCCTAAAGGCACGGTGGTGGCGTATAGCGACAACTCCTCCATCATGGAAGGCGCCGAAGTGATGCGCTTCTTCCCGCAGGGCGAAGCGCACCAGTACGCGCCTGTGACGGAGCTGACCCATACCCTGATGAAGGTGGAGACCCACAATCACCCGACCGCGATTTCGCCATTCCCCGGTGCTTCAACCGGCGCTGGCGGCGAGATCCGCGACGAAGGTGCAACTGGCCGCGGCGCCAAGCCGAAAGCCGGTCTGACCGGTTTCACTGTGTCGAATCTGATGCTGCCCGGTGCCGTGCAGGCATGGGAAAACGATGCCAGCGTGACGGGGCCTGCGGCCGATTACCGCGACAGTGGCAAAGCCTACGGCAAGCCAGACCGCATCGCTTCGGCGCTGCAGATCATGATCGAAGGCCCGCTCGGTGGCGCTGCCTTCAGCAACGAATTCGGCCGTCCGGTACTGGGTGGCTACTTCCGTACCTACGAACAGAACATCGGCAAGCAGTTCGCCGGTGCAAACGACACGGTGATGGGTTACCACAAGCCGATCATGATTGCCGGTGGTATCGGCAATATCTCGGCCCAGCACACCCACAAGAACGATATCCCTGTCGGCAGCCTGCTGGTGCAGCTGGGTGGTCCGGGCATGCGTATCGGTATGGGCGGTTCGGCGGCCTCGTCGATGGCGACCGGCACCAACACGGCGGATCTGGACTTCGACTCGGTACAGCGCGGCAATCCGGAAATGGAACGTCGCGCCCAGGAAGTGATCAATAGCTGCTGGCAGCTGGGCCCCAAGAATCCGATCATCTCGATCCACGACGTGGGTGCCGGTGGTCTGTCGAATGCTTTCCCGGAAATTACCAATGACGCCAAGCGCGGCGCGATCTTCGATCTGCGCAAGATTCCGCTGGAAGAAAGCGGCATGGCACCGAAAGAGATCTGGTCGAACGAATCGCAGGAACGTTATGTACTGGCCATCGCTCCGGAAAATCTGGCACTGTTCAAAGGCCTGTGCGAGCGCGAGCGCTGCCTGTTCGCCGTGGTGGGTACTGCCACGGAAGAGCGTCAGCTCAAGCTGATCGATCCGGAACTGGGCAATTCGCCAGTCGATATGCCGATGGAAGTGCTGCTCGGCAAGCCGCCGAAGATGCAGCGCGATGTGCACCATGTGAAAAATGATTTCCCTGCCATCGATCTGACCGGCATGGATCTGGAAGAAGTCGCCAAGCGCGTGCTGCTGCTGCCTACCGTGGGCGATAAATCCTTCCTGATCACCATCGGTGACCGTAGCGTGGGCGGCATGTCCGTGCGCGACCAGATGGTGGGCCCATGGCAGGTGCCGGTGGCCGATTGCGCTGTCACGGCCATGAGTTTCGAAGGCTACCAGGGTGAAGCGATGGCGATGGGCGAGCGTACCCCGCTGGCCGTGATCGACGCTGCTGCTTCCGGCCGCATGGCCGTAGCGGAAGCCGTGACCAATATTGCTGCTGCACCGATTAACGATATCTCCGACATCAAGCTGTCGGCCAACTGGATGGCGGCTTGCGGCCAGCCTGGTCAGGATGCAGCGCTGTACGACACGGTCAAAGCCGTGGGTATGGAACTGTGCCCGGCGCTGGGTATTTCCATCCCTGTGGGCAAGGATTCGCTGTCGATGCGCACGACGTGGAAGGACGAAGGCGAGAGCAAGGCTGTCACGTCGCCAGTGTCGCTGATCGTATCGTCGTTCGCACCGGTGTACGACGTACGCAAAGCGCTGACGCCGCAGATCCGCACCGACCTCGGTGATACCTCCATCATTCTGATCGATCTGGGTCGCGGTAAAAACCGTATGGGCGCGTCGGCACTGTCGCTGGTGATGGGCCAGCTGGGTAACGAAACGCCGGACGTGGATAGCCCGGAAGATCTGAAAGGCTTCTTCGCCGCCATCCAGCAACTGAACAAGGACGGCAAGCTGCTGGCCTACCACGACCGTTCGGACGGCGGTCTGTATGGCACGCTGACGGAAATGGCCTTCGCTGGCCGCGCCGGTCTGTCGATCAATCTCGACATTCTGACGCTGGATCAGGGCCATGGTGCCGATCAGGGCGATGCCAAGAACTGGGCTGGCCAGATCGCCGAACGCCGCAATGAACAGACGCTGCGCGCGCTGTTCTCGGAAGAGCTGGGCGCCGTGATACAGGTACGCGCAGAAGAGAAGTCGCTGGTGATGGATGTACTGCGCAGCTTCAACCTCGGTGCCTGCAGCCACATCATCGGCAAGCCGAATGACCGTGGGGTGATCGAATTCACCCGCGATGCCAAGACCATCTACGCCCAGCCGCGCTCGGCGCTGCACCGTCTGTGGAGCGAAACCAGCTGGCGTATCGCCCGTCTGCGCGACAATCCGGCCTGTGCCGATGCCGAATACGACCGCCTGCTGGACGAAACCGATCCGGGCATGACCCCGCGTATTACCTTCGATCTGAGCGACAACGTGGCCGCCCCATTCCTCGCGACGGGCGTGCGTCCGCGTGTGGCGATTCTGCGCGAGCAGGGCGTCAACTCGCATATCGAAACGGCTTACGTGATGCATCAGGCTGGCTTCACCGCGGTCGACGTGCACATGAGCGACCTGATTGCTGGCCGCGTCAAGCTGGATGACTTCCAGGGCATCATCGCTGTCGGCGGTTTCTCCTACGGTGACGTACTGGGTGCCGGCGAAGGCTGGGCCAAGACCATCCTGTTCAACAACGCCCTGTCCGACCAGTTCGCGCGCTTCTTTGCCCGCACCGACAGCTTCGGTCTGGGCGTGTGCAACGGCTGCCAGATGATGAGCAACCTGAAGTCCATCATTCCGGGCGCCCATGCATGGCCTAAGTTCACCACCAACAAGTCGGAGAAATTCGAAGCCCGCTTTGCCATGGTGGAAGTACTGGATTCGCCGTCGATCTTCTTCAGCGGCATGGCTGGCACGCAGACGGCCATCGCCATCGCCCACGGCGAAGGCTATGCCGACTTCAGCCAGACCGGCGACATCACGCAGGCCGTGGCAGCCATGCGCTACATCGACAACCGTGGCGTGGCGACGGAAGCCTATCCGTTCAACCCTAACGGTTCGCCGCAGGGTCTGACCTCGGTAACGACGGCCGATGGCCGCTTCACCGTGATGATGCCGCACGCCGAGCGCGTGTTCCGCACGGTGCAGCAGTCGTGGCATCCGGATGCATGGGGCGAGGATTCGCCATGGATGCGCATGTTCCGCAACGCCCGCAAGTTCGTCGGCTAAGCCGCGACACTGCAAGCAAGGCCGGCTTCCGCCGGCCTTTTTTCATTCGGGGTCAGGTCGGGCAAAGTGCAGGTGTCAGGTCGGGCAGAGGGGCAACGGTTGAGGCTGAGGCTGAGGCTGCACCGATGCCCGACCTGACCCCGGGTTTTGGAGGTGTTTGTTGGCTTCGCGGTAGCTGAGCGGCGCCAGTCGCTGCTGGTGCTGTGCCGTAAAGTTCAGTACGGCTTGCGCATCATGGCGGGCATAATCCCGTAGCGCCCAGCCTATGGCTTTCTGGATGAAAAATTCGTCTTCGTGCGCGCATTGCAACGCGTAGCGGAACAGGCGGTCGGCATCGGTCTGAGCGCGCCAGCCTAGCTGATGCAGCAGGGCGATGCGGCGCACCCACAGATTGTCATGCATGATGGCAGTATCCATGCCGTCGTGGCGATGGCGCAGCACGTCGCCTATCACTCCCGCCAGACCATCGACACTGTCCCACCATGAGCGCCGTTGCACCAGCGCCAGCAATGCAGGCAGGTGGCTGCAATCGAACTGTTTCCAGTGCAGCGCCAACAGGTCGATGGCGACGTACTGGAACTCCCGCTCCGGCTCCTCCCAGAGTAGCGCCGACAGTTCCAGTAATCGGGCTGCTGGCTGCCCCTTAAGCGCAAGGAGCAGGGGCTTGCAGGCGCTGCGTCGCTGTGGTGTACGTACGCCAAGAAATGCGAACTGATCGCGCATGTAGGCACGCATGGCGGGCGCGTGGGCAGGTTCGGCCACTGAGAGCAGGGCGGTACGCAGTTCGCTTGGCAGGGCGGTGGTCTGGTCTGTGGTCATGGCGCTGGAGCCGGCAATAAAAAAGCGCCCCGAGAGGCGCTTTGAGCATACCGTATAAACGGTTTACTGGATCTTGGCTTTGGCCGTCAGTTCTTCACGCAGGGTAGCGATTTTACGCTGCTGCATGGCTTCGTTGATCTGGCCTTTGACTTCGTCGAACGATGGCAGTTTCACTGCGCGCGATTCTTCCATCTTGATGACGTGGAAGCCGAACTCGGTTTTTACGGGAGTCTGGGTGATTTCGCCATTTTTCAGAGCCACCATGGCGTCCGCAAATGGCTTGACCAGTTTGCCCGGAGTCATCCAGCCCAGATCGCCGCCGTTGTTGGCCGAACCGTCTTTCGACACTTTGGCCAGTTCTTCGAACTTGCCGCCGTTTTTCAGCTTGGCGATGATGTCCTTGGCTTCCTGCTCGGTAGCCACCAGAATGTGACGCGAGTGGTATTCTTTCTCACCCATGGCGGACTTGTACTTGTCGTACTCGGCCTTCATGTCGGCTTCCTTGACAGGATTTTTCTTCAGGTAATCGGCCAGCATGGCGTTGATGATGATGCTCTGGCGGGCATTTTCGATAGCAGCTTTGACTTCAGCCTTGGTGCCGAAACCTTGCTTGTCCGCTTCCTGAATCAGCACTTCGCGGCCGATCAGGTCTTTCTTGATCATTTCGCGCAGTTGCGGGCTGTCTGGCTGCTGGCCCTGGGCCACCACCTGTTTGACCACCTGATCAACCTTGGACGCTGGAATGGCTTTGCCATTGACGGTCGCTACGTTTTGCGCGAAAACGGGCGCTGCAGCAACAGCGATCAGGGCTAACATCATGCGGGTTGGCTTCAACATCATTATTAAATCCTATAAAAAAACAAGAAATCGCACTCGGCGGTGCATGGTACCAACGCTAAATCAAAAACGGCGCCCCGCAGGGCGCCGCCTAGTGCAACATTACTGCACTTTTGCTTTTTTGACCAGTTCTTCCTGATAGGCTTGAACTTTCTTCTGTGCCAGTGCTTCGGCTACCTGTGGTTTAACTTCTTCCAGCGTAGGCAGCTTGGCAGCGCGGATGTCGTCCACTTTGATCACGTGGAAACCGTTCGGCGTCTGCACTGGCTTCTCGGTGACCTGACCTTTTTGCAGGGCAACGAAAGCTGCCGAGAATGCTGGCGGGAAGGCCGCTGGCACTGCCCAGTCCAGATCGCCGCCGTTAGCAGCCGAACCGGTGTCTTTCGAGTTCTTGGCCAGTTCTTCGAACTTGGCGCCGCCTTTGATCTTGGCGATCACGTCGTTAGCTTCCGCTTCGGTTGCCATCATGATGTGGCGTACGTGGTATTCCTTGTCGCCGTTCTGGGCCACGAACTTGTCGTATTCGGCTTTGATGTCGGCGTCGGTGACCGGGTTCTTCTTAATGTAGTCGCCCACCAGTGCGTTGATGATGATGGCCTGACGGGCATTTTCTACCTGTGCTTTCACCGCAGCGTCTTTGGCAAAGCCCTGTTTTTCAGCTTCCTGCATCAGCACTTCACGGCCGATCAGGTCTTTCTTGATCAGATCGCGCAGTTGTGGCGAATCTGGCTGCTGGCCTTGAGCAACAACTTGCTTGACCACGGCGTCCACGCGCGAGGTCGGGATAGCTTTGCCATTAACAACGGCAACGTTCTGGGCGAAAGCAGGTACGGCGATAACGGCGAGAAGTGCAATCAGCAACTTGGCTGGCTTGAAAGTCATTATTAATTCCTGTAAGGGGAAAAGTTTAAGCGAAAATGCTAGGCAGGGAGTTGGATCAGCTATTTGTAGTTCTGTTCAATTATTCTGAAACGAATAGGCCAGCGCCCATACCTCGCGTTACATCATACTTCGGACGGTGCCAATGCAGTAATGGCTAATGCATGTATTTCTTTATGCATCATATCGTGCACAGAATCATACACGAGCCGATGTCTTGTGACGAGTTTTAGCCCCTCAAATTGTAACGAAACAATTCTGACGTTGTAATGGCCACCACCGGAAGCGGCACCGGCATGGCCCGCGTGCAGAGCGGAGTCATCTTCCAGTGTCAGTTCCTGTGGCTGCAGGGCAGCCTGCATGCGGGCGCGCATGCGTTCCAGACGGGTATCGCTCATGCCTGATCCTTGATGTGGCGGGACAGATAGATGGTCTGCCCGACGATAAATACGAACATGATGGCAGTCGAGCCGAATGCCTTAAAGCTGACCCATGCGCTGGTGTCGCCCTTGAATAGCACGAAGGCCAGATACCAGTTAAGGAAGCCCATTGCGGTAAAGAAACAAATCCATGCCAGATTCAGGCGTGCCCAGATCAGATCGGGCAGTTCCACGATTTCTTCCATGGACTTGCGCATCAGATTCTTCTTGAATACCAGATCGCTGACCAGCAGGCCGGAGGCGAAGAACCAGTAGACGATGCTGAGCTTCCATTTGATGAAGTCTTCATCGTGCAGATAGATGGTCAGGCCGCCGAAGAAGATGAACATGCCGAGCGAGAACCACAGCACGAAGTCAACCTTGCGCTTTTGCAGTTTGATAAAGCCGATCTGCGCCATGGTGGCGAGGATGCCGACCAGGGTGGCGATCACGATGGGCGCCTGATCCGGAGTGACGGTGCCCCCCGAAACGATGCCGCTCAGATAGGTGTTAATGAAGTGCTGGGCCGCTTCGGCATTCCAGCCTGACAGTTTATATGCTGCGAAAAACAGTATCAGGGGAATTAGATCGAACAGGAATTTCATGGTGTCTCGGTTATTGTGGATCGAAGCGTAAGGATGCAGAGTTAATACAGTAGCGCAGACCGGTGGGCGGTGGGCCATCGGGGAAAACATGGCCCAGATGCGCGTCGCACACGGCGCACAGAATTTCGGTGCGCAGCATACCATGGGAACGGTCGACTTTTTCGATTACATGGCGCGGATCGATGGCTTCGAAGTAGCTGGGCCAGCCGCAACCGGAATCGAATTTGGCATCGGAGCGGAATAATGGGGTCTCGCAGCAGACGCAGGTGTACACACCGGCTGCGTGGTGATCCCAGAATTTGCCCGTGAAAGCACGTTCCGTGGCGGCGTGTCGGGTGACCTGATACTCCAGTGGTTCTAGCATGGCGCGCCATTCGGCGTCAGTACGGATGACTTTATCTTGCATGTCTTATCACTCGCTTAAAAGTGGGGTGCTAGGATGAGCAGCTTACCTCAAGATGGCTGGCCCAGTCGGGTGGCAGTGCAGCGTAGGCTGCATGTTCCGGTTGTTCGTCGTACGGGTGGCGTAAAACTGACAGCAGACGCTCGATTTCGCTGAAATCCTTATTCTGCGCTTTTTCGATGGCCACCTGCGCCAAGTAGTTACGCAGCACGTACTTAGGGTTGACGCGGTTCATGGCAGCGCTGCGCGCGGTATCGCTGGCCGCTTCGTGCTGCAGGCGGACACGGTATTGCTGGGTCCAGCCGTCGAAGGCGGCGCGGTCGATGAACAGGTCGCGGACGGCGCTGCCGGCACCGGCATCGTCGCGCTGCAACTGCGACAGGTTGCGGAAGAACAGCGTGAAGTCGGCCCCATTGGCTTCCATGACTTCGAACATGGCATCGAACAGTTTGCGGTCGGCATCGGCGTGTTCGGGTATCTGGCTCAGTCCCAGTTTAGCGTGCAGCAGCCTATCCATTTCGGCGGCAAACGTCGGCTGGTAGCTGTCCAGTGCGGCCTGCGCCAGCGGCACGTCGTCGATTAGCGGCATCAGCGCCTGCGCCAGCGCGTAGCAGTTCCAATGCCCGATCTGGGGCTGGTTGGCATAGCTGTAGCGCCCTTGCTGATCGGTATGATTGCAAATGTGGCCGGGGTCGAAGCTTTCCATGAAGCCAAACGGGCCATAATCGAGGGTCAGGCCGAGGATGGACATATTGTCGGTGTTCATTACGCCATGCATGAAGCCCACGCTCTGCCATTGCGCCATCAGGCGCGCGGTGCGCTGGGTGACTTCCCGCAGCAGGGCGGCATACGGCTGCGCCTCGGCCTGCAGGGCAGGGAAGAAGCGCGCGAGTACGTAATCGGCCAGTATTTTCAGTTGCTCGGGCTGTTTGCGGTAATACCAGTGTTCGAACGAGCCGAAACGCACGAAGCTCGGTGCCATGCGAACGACTACGGCGGCAGTTTCCACGGTTTCGCGCATCACACCCTGATCGGAGCCTGCCAGCGCCAGCGCGCGCGAGGTGGGGATGCCCAGTGCCGCCATGGCTTCCGAACACAGAAATTCGCGGATTGAGGAGCGCAATACGGCGCGTCCGTCTCCCATGCGCGAATACGGCGTCTGGCCGGCGCCCTTCCATTGCAACTCCATGGGGCCGTGCGGTGTGGCGATATCCCCCAGCAGGATGGCGCGGCCATCGCCTAACTGACCAGCCCAGACGCCGAACTGGTGGCCGGAATACACGGCAGCCAGGGGCGTGGCGCCTTGCGGGACGGCATTGCCGATCCAAACGTCGAGTCCTGCTGCGGCCTGTGCTGCATCCAGCCCGATCAGCTGTGCCGCGTCATCGCTGTACGCTACCAGATAGGGCGCGGGCAGCGGTGTCGGCATTAATCGGGTGTAGAAAGCTGGCGGCAGAGCAGCGTAGGAGTTGTCCAGCTTGTTGTCCAGCGGCAGCGACATAGCGGTATTGGTTCCGGTTAGATGGTGGTGCAGATTGCAGCGAGCGCGATTCTACCGTGTTTGCCGCTGCTGCGTTGCAGCATCGAAAACCATTGACGCTGCGCCTGCGGGCAAACCAAACTCGTTCATCAATTACCAATGTTTCCGGAGACCGCCATGTACCCTCAGAGTCCTGTCATGGGCCAGATGATGAACCAGCCGCTGATTGTTTCCAGCATTCTCGAATTTGCTGCGCGCCATTACGGCAGCAGCGAAATCGTGTCACGTCGCGTCGAGGGTGATATCCACCGCTATACCTTCCGCGAATGCCACCAGCGCGCTAAACGACTGGCCAATGCGCTGCATGCGCTGGGCGTGCGCATGGGCGACAGGGTAGCGACGCTGGCCTGGAACGGTTATCGCCATCTGGAAGCCTACTACGCCGTATCCGGTTCCGGTGCCGTGCTGCACACGATGAATCCGCGTCTGCATCCGGAGCAGCTGGCCTATATCTGCAACCATGCGGAAGACCAGTATCTGATGTTCGATTTCTGCTTCCTGCCGCTGGTGGAAGCATTTGCGCCCCATTGCAGCACGATCAAGGGCTATATTCTGATGGGCGGCAAGGAGCGCATGCCGGCGCAAAGCAGCATAGCGAATCTGCTGTGCTACGAAGATCTGATCAACGCTCATTCGGACGACTATCCGTGGCCGCAGTTCGATGAAAACTCGGCATGTACCTTGTGCTACACCTCCGGCACCACAGGCAATCCCAAGGGGGTGCTGTACTCGCATCGCTCCACGGTACTGCATGCCTACGCGTCGGCCTTGCCGAACGGTTTGAACGTTTCATCGCGCGACACGGTGCTGCCCGTGGTGCCCATGTTCCATGTGAATGCGTGGGGCTTGCCATACTCAGTGCCACTGACGGGCGCCAAGATGGTATTCCCCGGTGCCGCACTGGATGGCAAGTCGGTGTACGAATTGATGGAGAGTGAAGGCGTGACGTTCTCGGCCGGTGTGCCGACAGTCTGGCTGGGTCTGATCAATTATGTCACCGAGCACGGGCTGAAGTTTTCCAGTTTCCGGCGTACCGTGATCGGCGGCTCGGCCTGTCCGCCGGCCATGATGGATACCCTGATAGACACCTACGGCGTGGAGGTTATCCACGCGTGGGGCATGACGGAAATGTCGCCGCTGGGCACTACCGGCGTGCTGTTGAACAAGCATCTTTCGCTGGGGCGCGAGGCGCAGCGCAAGATCCTGCAGAAGCAGGGACATGCGATTTTCGGCGTGGATATGAAGATCGTCGATGACGACGGCAAGGAACTGCCGTGGGATGGCATCAGCTATGGCCACCTGATGGTACGCGGGCCGTGGGTGGTGGCACGTTATTTCAAGGACGAGGGCGGCGAGGTGCTGGAGGATGGCTGGTTCCCTACCGGCGACGTGTCGACCATCGATGGCGACGGCTTTATGCAGATTACCGACCGGAGTAAGGATGTCATCAAGTCAGGTGGCGAGTGGATCGGCACCATCGATCTGGAAAATATCGCCATGTCGCATCCGGCCGTGATGCAGGCAGCCTGTATCGGGGTGGCGCATCCTAAATGGGACGAACGGCCGCTGCTGGTAGTGGTGCTGCGTGCCGGTCAGACGCTGGATCGTGCCACGTTGCTGGCCCATTTCGACGGCAAAGTGGCCAAGTGGTGGCTGCCGGACGATGTGGTGTTCACCGACCACCTGCCGGTGGGAGGCACGGGCAAGATCCAGAAGAACCGGCTACGCGAACGCTATCGCAGCCATCTGCTGGGTGCGACGGGCGGCTGAACCGGCTAAACGCAGGCAGGGTGGCGCTGCACTGCCAAAAATAATAATACGACCGTTCTTTTATACGGTATAGTGGCTGCACTCGATGCACCACACTATAAGGAAGAGACATGACTGCTGAATATCAGGTTCACGGCGCGGTAGCCGTCATCACGCTGAACAATCCACCCGTCAACGGCCTCGGGCTGGCGACCCGCACGGCCGCCGTGCAGGGGATACAGCAGGCACTGGCCGATGAGGCAGTCAAGGCCATCGTCATCACGGGCGCCGGCAAAGCTTTTTCCGGCGGCGCCGATATCAAGGAATTCAATTCGCCCAAGGCACTGGCCGAGCCTAGTCTGCACACTTTGATTGCGACGGTGGAGAATTCGGCCAAGCCGGTGGTGGCGGCCATTCATACCGTCTGCATGGGCGGCGGGCTGGAGCTAGCGCTGGGCTGCCACTACCGTGTGGCGTTGCCGGGCGCACAGATCGCGCTGCCGGAAGTGAAACTGGGTCTGTTGCCGGGCGCGGGCGGCACCCAGCGCCTGCCGCGCGTGCTGGGGCTGGAAATGGCGCTCAACATGATCGTTTCCGGTACGCCTGTGGCGTCGGAAAAGCTGGCCGCTACGGCGCTGTTCGATGCCGTGTACGATGCGGGTTCCGATCTGCTGGCGCAGGCGCTGGCCTTTGCCGCCAAGGTGGCCGATGTGCGTCCGTTGCCGAAAGTACGCGAGCGACAGGTCGATTATCCGAATCACGAAGCCTTCCTGCAATTCTCGCGCAATACGGTGAAAGCCATGGCTGGCCCGTTCCCTGCGCCGCTCGAGTGTGTCGAGACCGTGGCGGCATCCGTCACGCGTAAATTCGAGGATGGGCTGAAGTTCGAGCGCGAGCGCTTCCTCAAACTGATGCAGACCACGGAATCGAAAGCCCTGCGGCATGCTTTCTTTGCCGAGCGGGTGGCCTGCAAGGTGCCGGATGTGCCGGCCGATACGCCAGTTCGTAGCATCAAGCAGGCCGCCGTAATCGGCGCCGGCACCATGGGGGGCGGCATCGCCATGAATTTCCTTAACGCCGGTATTGCTGTGGTGTTGCTGGAAACCCGGCAGGAAGCGCTGGACAAGGGCATGGCCACTATCCGCAAGAACTACGAGAACACCTTGAAGAAGGGTAAGCTGACGCAGGAGAAACTGGATCAGCGCATGGCGCTGCTGACCGGTACCCTTAGCTATGGCGATATCGCCCAGGCCGATATCGTGGTGGAAGCCGTGTTCGAGGAAATGGGCGTCAAGGAAAGCGTGTTCCGTCAGCTCGATAGCGTAATGAAGCAGGGCGCTATTCTCGCTTCGAATACTTCCACGCTGGATCTGAACCGTATCGCCGGCTTTACCAGCCGTCCGCAGGACGTGATCGGTCTGCATTTCTTCAGCCCTGCGAATGTGATGAAGCTGCTGGAAATCGTGCGTGGTGCCCAGACCGGCAAGGATGTGCTGGCGACGGCACTGGCACTGGCCAAGAAACTCAAGAAGACGGGCGTGGTGTCGGGTGTATGCGACGGCTTTATCGGCAACCGCATGATCGAACAGTACAGCCGTCAGGCGGGTTTCCTGCTGGACGAAGGCGCGCTGCCGGAACAGGTCGATCAGGCTATCGAGAAGTTCGGCTTTGCCATGGGTCCCTTCCGCATGGGCGATCTGGCCGGCAACGACATCGGCTGGGCTATCCGTAAGCGGCGCGCCGTGGAGTCGCCAGAGATCACGTATTCCCGTAGCGCTGACCTGCTGTGCGAAATGGGGCGCTTCGGCCAGAAAACGGGCGGCGGCTGGTACGACTACAAAGCGGGCGACCGTAAAGCCTATGCCAACGAGCAGGTGAATGCCATGATAGTCCGGCATTCGGCCGATCTGGGCCTGAGCCGTCGCCAGATTAGCGACCAGGAGATCGTCGAACGCCTCGTGTATGCGCTGGTCAACGAAGCGGCCCACATCCTGCAGGAAGGCATTGCCCTGCGGGCTTCCGATATCGATATGGTGTACCTGACTGGCTACGGTTTCCCGCTGTTCCGTGGCGGCCCGATGCTGTATGCCGATACGGTGGGGCTGAGCAATGTGCTGGCGGCGATGGCGCGGTATGCCCGTGGCTATCAGGGCGAAGCATGGAAGCCAGCACCGTTGCTGGTGGAGCTGGCAGCGCAGGGGAAGGGCTTTAATAGTTGATTTGAGGAATGTTTACGTGTTTTTTTGAAATTTATTTTTCATTGCGTGAACATTTCTGCAAAATACTTGCTATAATTTCTCCATGGTAGCGAAAGTTTCCTCCGGTTAAGTTTGTACGAGTGAGGCTAGCGCCCTTTTTAATCCAAAACATCCATGGGGAAATTATGAAACGTACGATTATTGCCGCCTTCATCGCTGTAACCGCCTTCACTTCGGCACACGCTGCCAGCATCAATGGTCTGGTCAACACCGGCGTAGGCGCTAGTGGCACTGCAGACAGCAACTATTCGCTGAGCAACAAAGGCGTGGTATCGACCCCTGTTATTACGGTCAACAACGTATGGCCGATCTCCCCATGGCTGGCCAACACGGCTGACTCCAAATGGATCACGCCAACCAGCAATCAGGCCCAGAGCTTCGACCCATCGTCGAACGGCACCTATACCTACACCCTGAACTTCAATCTGGCCGGCTACGACGCCACCAGCGCTGCACTGGCTGGCCGCTTTGCCGCCGATAACTCGGCTGTGGTTCTGCTGAACGGCACCCAGATCGGTAGCGCTGGCGGTTTCACCAGCTGGAGCAACTTCAGCACCACCGCAGGCAATGGTTTTGTCGCCGGTGATAACAAGCTGGAATTCGTTGTAACCAACTTTGCTGGTTCGAGTGGCAACCCTACCGGCCTGCGCGTAGAGTTCACTTCGTCCAACGTGGCCGCCGTACCTGAACCAGAAACCTATGCCATGCTGCTGGCTGGTCTGGGCATGGTAGGCGCGCTGGCTCGTCGCCGCAAGCAAGCTGCTTAATTCCCTCAGGGATTAATCCTCAAGGCCGCCCTGTGCGGCCTTTGCTGTTTTTAGCGGTCCATGCGTTTCATGCAGGAACAGGGTGCCGACCACCGCCGTCAGCAAGGCGATGGCGATGGGATACCACAGGCCGTAGTAGATATCGCCTTTATAGGCCACCAGCGCAAACGAGACCGTCGGCAGCAGGCCGCCAAACCAGCCATTGCCCAGATGATAGGGCAGCGACATGGCCGTATAGCGTATGCGGGTGGGGAACATTTCTACCAGCATGGCAGCAATCGGGCCGTACACCATGGTCACATACAGCACCAGTACGAATAGCACGGCCACCACCATGGGTTTGTTGATCTGGCTTTCGTCGGCGCGGCTAGGATAGCCGGCGGCCTTGATACTGACGGCCAGCGCCTTCTTTAACTGCGCTTCGGCCAGCTTGCTGGGCAGATCAAAATCCAGCCCGCTGGGCGTCATACTGGCGTTGAAGGCTTGCAGTTCGGTGCTGCCGATGCGGATGCGGGCGATGCTGCCGGCGGGAGCGTCCTCATGGGCATAGGCGACCGAAGCATTCGACAGCAGGCTGGCCGCAATGTCGCACGAGGAGGGGTAACGGATGGTGTTGCTAGGGCTGAACTGGAAATGGCAGGAGGCGGGATCAGCAATCAGCTTGACGGGGGCGTTTTCCAGCGCGGTTTCCAGCGCCGGATTGCCGTAGTGCGTCAGCGCGCCGAACAGGGGGAAGTAGGTGGCAGCCGCCAGCACACATCCGCTGAGTATGATCCATTTGCGGCCGTAACGATCGGACAGACGGCCGAACACGATAAAGAAAGGCGTGGCCAGCGCCAGCGACATGGCGCTCATCAGATTGGCGGTGGCGCCGTCGATCTTCAGAGTCTGGGTCATGAAGAACAGCGCATAGAATTGCCCGGTGTACCAGACGGCGGCCTGGCCCATGGTGAGACCGAACAGGGCAACGATGGCCAGCTTGAGATTGGGCCAGTGGCCGAAAGCCTCCTTGATCGGCGCACTGGAACCGCGCCCTTCCGCCTTCATGCGGGCAAACATGGGCGATTCGCCCATGGACATGCGGATCCAGACGGAGATCCCCAGCAGGATGACGGACACCAGAAACGGCACGCGCCAGCCCCAGTGGGCAAATTCCGCTTCGCCCGTGGCCATGCGGGTGCCCAGTATCACCAGCAGTGACAGCAGCAGGCCCAGTGTTGCCGTGGTCTGTATCCAGGAGGTGAACAGCCCCCGTTTGCCTTCCGGCGCATGCTCGGCCACATAGGTCGCCGCACCGCCATATTCCCCGCCCAGCGCCAGCCCTTGCAACACCCGGAGTATCACCAGACTGATGGGCGCCGCAATGCCGATAGCGTGGTAGGCCGGCAGTAGCCCGACCAGAAAAGTCGCGCCGCCCATGATGAATATGGTGATCAGAAAGGTGTGCTTGCGGCCCACCAGATCGCCCAGGCGACCGAACACCAATGCGCCGAACGGGCGCACCAGAAAGCCGGCAGCGAAGGCCAGCAGGGCGAAGATAAAACTGGTCGTACTATCGCCGACAAAAAACTGTTTGGCGATAATCGGCGCCAGCGCACCATACAGATAAAAGTCGTACCACTCGAACACGGTGCCGAGGGACGATCCGATGATGACCTTGCGCTCCTGGGTAGATAGCGGCACGGATGGATGCTGTGGGCGACTTGTTGCGCCTCGCACCATGTTGGTCTCCTGAATTTTTTATAGTTATGGCCGGAAAGATTGCAACTTCACTAGCCTAGCCTCAGTGTGAGCCGCGTAACTTACGTAGTGCTTGCGTATAACTTACCGGCGGCTTACAGGGTTTATCGAACGATCGTGCTTATTCTGCGTCAGGTGTGCTATGCTGGCTCATCTAACCTATAACGGAGACTCCGATGATGGATGCTGTAATCGTTTCGACGGCACGTACCCCGCTGGCCAAGTCGTGGAAAGGCGCTTTCAATATGACCCACGGCGCCACGCTGGGCGGCCATGCGCTGCAGGCAGCGATCAGCCGCGCCGGCCTCGAAGCGGGCGAAGTGGAAGACGTACTGGTAGGCTGCGCCAATCCGGAAGGCGCTACGGGCGGCAATATCGCCCGCCAGATTGCCCTGCGCGCTGGTTGCCCAGTCACCACGGCCGGCATGACGATCAACCGTTTCTGTTCGTCCGGTTTGCAGACCATTGCCACGGCGGCCCAGCGCATCATGGCGGGCGAAGGCGAGATCTATGCCGCTGGCGGCGTTGAGTCGATTTCGTGTGTGCAGCAGGAAATGAATTTGCACATGTACAAGGAAGTGTGGCTAGCGCAACACAAGCCTGAACTCTACTGGCCCATGCTGCAGACCGCCGAGACCGTGGCTCAGCGCTACGGTATCAGCCGTCAGCGTCAGGATGAATACGGCGTGCAGAGCCAGCAGCGTGCTGCGGCCGCGCAGGCTGCCGGCCGCTTCGATGCCGAGATTGTGCCGATGACGACGGTGATGGGCGTGGCCGACAAGGCCAGCGGCATGCTGTTGTCGCGCGAAGTGACCATCAGTGCCGACGAAGGTATCCGTGCCGATACGACGTACGAAGGCGTGGCCAAGATCCGCACCGCCTTGGCCGGTGGCGTGATCAGTGCCGGCAACGCCAGCCAGTTCTCGGATGGCGCTTCGATGGCGATCGTGATGAGCGCGGCGACGGCTGCCGCCAAGGGCTTGCAACCGCTGGGCATCTTCCGTGGCTTTGCCGTGGCCGGCTGCGAACCGGATGAGATGGGCATCGGGCCCGTGTTTGCCATCCCTAAGCTGCTAAAAAAAGCCGGTCTGAAGGTGGAAGACATCGGCCTGTGGGAGCTCAATGAAGCCTTTGCCGTGCAGGTACTGTACTGCGCCGATAGATTGGGCATTCCGATGGATCGTCTGAACGTGAATGGCGGCGCGATTGCGGTAGGCCATCCGTATGGTGTGTCCGGCGCTCGTCTGACCGGTCATGCATTGACCGAAGGTAAGCGGCGCGGCGTGAAATACGTGGTGGTGACCATGTGTATCGGCGGCGGTCAGGGGGCTGCCGGTCTGTTCGAGGTGGTCTGAGCGGGCATTCCTGCTTGCTGACGGTGGTGCTGGCGCCCTAAAAGGGGTATGCTGCGCGCGACATCAACAAGCACGGCGCTTGCTGCGCCGGATAGGGACACTATGATCAAGCACATCGTCATGTGGAAGCTCAAAGAGCATGCCGAGGGCGCCGACCGCGCCACCAATGCCGTCAAGATGAAAACCATGCTCGATGCCTGCGCCTCGCTGGTGCCGGGCATCCTCAAGCTGGAAGCCGTGGTGGCGCAGCCGGGACTGGAAGCCACTTACGATGTGCTGCTGTATTCCGAATTTGCTGACAAGGCGGCGCTGGACGCCTACCAGCACCATCCCCAACATGTGGCACTGAAACCGTTCTTCGGCGCCGTGCGCGAAGCGCGCCAGTGCATGGACTACGAGGTTTGAGTTATGCGTACTACTCAGGAATTGTTTTCTCTGGCCGGTAAAACGGCACTGGTAACGGGCGGTTCCCGTGGGCTGGGCCTGCAGATGGCGCTGGCGCTGGGCGAGCAGGGCGCGCGTGTGGTGGTTTCGGCGCGCAAGCAGGCCGAGCTTGATGAGGCTGTGCAGTTTCTCAAGGCACGCGGCATCGATGCCAGCGCGGTGGCGGCCGATCTGTCCAGCGAGGCCGATGCCGATGCGCTGGTCACGGCGGCGCTAGCGCAACTGGGACACATCGATATCCTGATTAATAACGCTGGCGCTAGCTGGGGTGCGCCGGCCGAGGATCACCCGGTTGCAGCGTGGGACAAGGTGATGAATCTGAATATCCGCGGGATTTTTCTCGTCTCGCAACTGGTGGGCAAGCGTTCCATGATCCCGCGCCAGTATGGCCGCATCATCAATATCGCCTCCATCGCCGGGCTGGCCGGTAATCCACCGGGCACCATGCAGACCATCGCCTACAATACCTCGAAAGGTGCGGTGGTCAACTTCACCCGTACGCTGGCAGGCGAATGGGGCCGTTTCGGCATCACTGTCAATGCGCTGGCGCCGGGCTTCTTCCCATCCAAGATGACCAACGGTCTGCTGGCCCAGATGGGCGCCGATCAACTGGCCAAAGACGCGCCGCTGGGCCGTCTGGGCGATGATGAAGACCTCAAGGGGGCAGCCGTGCTGTTCGCCTCCGACGCTGGCAAGCACATTACCGGCCAGATTCTGGCCGTCGATGGCGGGGTGTCGGCAGTATGACGCTGGAAATTCCTGCAAATTATCAGCGCATCGTACTGGCTGCCCGTCCGCGTGGGCCTGTCGTCGAAGAAAATTTCCGCTTGGAGACAGTGGCGGTGCCGGCACTGGCCGAAGGTGAAGTTCTGGTGCGCAATCATTATCTGTCGCTGGACCCGTATATGCGGGGGCGTATGAGTGCAGCCAAGAGCTATGCCAGTTCGCAGGCGCTTGATCACACCATGATAGGAAACACGGTTGGTCAGGTGGTAGCCAGCCGTCACGCAGGCTACGCCGTAGGCGATTACGCCGCAGGCTTGCTGGGCTGGGCGGAAATGGGCGTGGCCGACGGTGCCGCATTGCGCAAGCTCGATGTTGCGGCGCTGCCGCTGTCGGTCTATCTGGGCGCAGCCGGCATGCCCGGCATGGCTGCATGGTATGGGCTGAACCATATCATTCTGCCTAAGGCGGGCGAGACGGTGGTGGTGTCGGCGGCCAGTGGGGCAGTCGGCAGCGTGGTGGGGCAACTGGCCAAGCTGCGTGGCTGCCGCGTGGTGGGGATCGCCGGCGGGCCGGAAAAATGTGCCCATGTGGTGGATGTGCTGGGCTTCGACGCCTGCATCGACTACAAGGCAGGCCAGCTGGAGGCCGATCTGGCAGCGGCAACGCCGGACGGGGTGGACGGGATTTTCGAAAACGTGGGTGGCGCCACGCTGGAGGCAGCGCTGGCGCGTACCAATGCGTTTGCCCGTATCGCGCTGTGTGGCCTGATCGGCGGCTTTAACGGACAGGAAATGCCAATTAAAAATTCGCGCATCCTGCTGATTAACCGCCTCAGTCTGCGTGGCTTCATCGTCACCGAGCACATGGATCTGTGGCCACAAGGCTTGCAGGAACTGGCGCAACTGGTGGCCGACGGTAAGCTGAAGTACCACGAAAGCGTGGCAACGGGGCTGGCGGCGGCGCCGCGCGCTTTTATGGGCCTGCTGCAAGGGCAGAATCTGGGCAAACAACTGGTGAAACTGATCTGATGAGCGAACAACAATACCGCGTGACTGTGGGTGACTGGGCTAGCCAGAAAGCACTGTCGCAGCCTATCCGCATGGAAGTGTTTGTGCAGGAGCAAAACGTGCCTGCCGAACAGGAGATGGATCAGATGGATGCCGTCTGCCTGCATGCTATTGCCTACAACGGGGCCGGTCAGCCGGTGGGTACCGGACGCTTACTGCCGGACGGTCACATAGGCCGCATGGCAGTGCGCAAAGTGGCGCGCGGTGCGGGCGTCGGCGGCCTGTTGCTGCAGGCACTGATGGCGCAAGCCCATGCGCGCGGTGACCGCGTGCTGGCGCTCAGTGCGCAGAGCCATGCCGCGCCGTTTTACGAGCGCCATGGCTTTGTGATCGAAGGCGACGAATTCTATGAAGCCGGCATCGCCCATATCAATATGGTCTACCGCTACTGACATCCGAAAGGCAAAGATGGCTGATTTTCTCTCTACTCTGAACCGCAATCCGCTGACTGGCCCGCTGGTACGGGCACTGGGGCTGCCCAATCCGGTCACGCTGGCACGCGCCGACGGCGGCTACGTGGCCACGCCGTTTGCGGGCAAGCGGATACTGGTACAGGCGGCAGCACACAGCTATGCCGAAACGGCCTTGCTACAGGCGCTGCGCAATGGTGGCGGCGAGCCGCTGGCAGCGCCAACGGAGGCCAAACTCGATATCGTTGCGTTCGATGCTAGCGGCTGCGCCACGCCCGATGATGCCCGCGCGCTGTATGAAGCTTTTCACGCGGCAGCACGCAAGATCGCCGTGAATGGGCGGGTACTGATCGTCGCGGCCCTGTGCGACGCGGCGGCCGATCCCCTTGCGCTGGCGACGGCGCGTGGCGTCGAAGGCTTTGCCCGTTCGCTGGGCAAGGAACTGGGACGCAAAGGCATCACGGTGAATCTGGCCTATGTAGCGCGCGATGCGGTCGATAGGCTGGAAGGCGTGGTGCGCTTCTTCTGCGGCGTGCAGACCACCTATGTATCCGGTCAGGCGGTGACGGTGCGCAGCACTGCGACGGCCCCGGCCGCGCTGCCCTTGAACGCCGCAATGGCAGGCAAGGTGGCGCTGGTCACGGGCAGTGCGCGCGGTATCGGACTGGCTGTTGCCGAGCGTCTGCTACAGGAAGGCGCGCAGGTGGTGTGCCTCGACGTGCCGGCCATGGAACAGGAACTGCAGCAGACCTGCGCCCGTATCGGCGCACTGCCGCTTGCCCTCGATATTGCTGGCGCGGATGCACCGGCCCGACTGGCAGACTATTTCCGCGAACGTTTTGGCGGCCTGGATATTCTGATCCACAACGCCGGAATTACCCGCGACCGAACCATCGCCAATATGAGCGAACAGCAGTGGGATCAGGTGCTGGCGGTGAATTTCCGCGCCATCAGCGAGATCGACCGTGTGCTGCTGCAGGATGGCACGGTGCGCGACGGCGGCCGTGTGGTCTGTCTATCGTCGATTAGCGGCATCGCCGGCAATTTCGGCCAGACCAACTATGCCTATACCAAGGCGGCGCTCACCGCCTATGTGGCGGCGCAGGCCGGCCGTGTAGGCGGGCGCGGCATCTGCATCAACGCGGTGGCGCCGGGCTTTATCGAAACGGCCATGACAGCCAAGATGCCATTCATGATGCGCGAGATGGGGCGGCGGCTGAATTCCGTGCAGCAGGGTGGTCAGCCACGCGATGCGGCCGAGCTGATTACCTTCCTCGCCACACCCGCTGCGTATGGCATTACTGGTAACACTATCCGTGTCTGCGGTCAGGGCCTGATCGGCGCCTGACAGCGATCAGGTGCATGGCCTGACAGCTTAGTGCACCTGCATTTCGTGCAGAGTGGCGGGCGCTTGCGCGTAGAGTTTTACCACCGTTGAAGTGCGCGTGCCATAGGCTGGACTTTCGATGCGCACAGCCGACAGCATGCGTTCGACATCGAGCGATACGCCGGTTTCTGGCAGGCGCATATCGGGTGCCTGCGTGGTGTCGGACAGCATTTCGAAATAGGCTTCGTCGGGCGCACCCAGACAGAGCAGGCTGGCAAACTGCGCCTTGGTCTTGACGACTTTTGGCCATGGCGCATCCAGCAGCGCATTCGATAGCCCGTACACGCCCGGTTCCAGCGGCTTGCCGTTGCGGGCATCGCCGTCGCCCCGGTTCGAGTACCAGATCAGGCTGTGACCATCACTGAGCACCAGATTGAACCCGTTGTAGGCGTCCGCCTGTGGCCGGATCTGGGCCACGTACTGCTCCGGCGTCATGCTGCCCGCCAGAAAATCGGCCACCAGCCCGCCGCGTGACGGCGCATCGTCGCGATGTTCGGCCGGTGCGCGGATATTGGTAATGGCGGCGAAACGCGAACTGGCGCCGCCATCTTCCGCGCGGGTGATACCCATCCAGCTACCACCGGCCTGCAGGTCGCGCCCTGCATAGATGCGCGGGTGCTCGGGCCAGTAGCCAGCCGGCGCCGTAGCGCGCTGGTAATATTCATCGCGATTCGCCGCCGCGATCAGGGGGACGGCCGGCACTACCTGCCATGCAAAGACGATCAGGCACATGGGCGAACATCCACAAAGACTTCGGTATGGCGCTCGCCGCTGGTCAGCTCGGCCAGACCGGCGGCGGCTACGGCCTGTGCCAGCGCGCTGTCGAATCCGGGCGGCACAGCGCCATACACTTCCATCCACGTCTGCAAGCCATCCTTGCTGTCCGGACGGCGTTTGAGTGCCCCCTGCACGCCGTGGCTGCTAGCGAGTGCCGCCTGCATGGCCTCTACCTGTGGCCGCAATGGGGCTGCCTGCGCCTCGGCGACGCGGTAATAGATATACAGATCCATGTCAGACGTCGAGTGCGTCCAGCACGTAAGGCATGCTGTGGAATTCCAGCGGCGTACCGCTGGCCGAACCGAGCCGTACCGATGCCGCTTCGATGGCGGCCAGCTTCATTTCCACCAGCGCGTCGATGCCGCCGCGACCATTCGGCGCCGTGTTGACGATCATGCCGCAGGGCTGTTCCGGATCGGCCGTGGCAAACACTTCGGCACCAGCCACAGCGGCCTCGTCCTGTATCGTCACCAGCGTGGTACGGCGCTTGAGTTTGCCCAGATACTGGCTGCGCGCAACGATTTCCTGACCGGGGTAGCAGCCTTTTTTGAAGCTCACGCCGCCCAGCAGTTCGAAGTTGATCATTTGCGGCACGAACTGCTCCTGTGTCGCTTTGCTAATATGCGGCACGCCGGCATGGATGGCCGACAGCTGCCAGCTAGCTGCATCGCCCACGGCCAGCCGTTCGGCCAGTTCCGGTAGCACGGTGCGCGCTACTTCCGCGCTCATCAGCCACTGGTAGCGCGGCGCGCCAAACGCGTCGGCCAGACGGATCAGCGTACCGAGCGGGTGGCTCAGTTTGCCGTAAGCACGTGCCGGCAGCGGTTCGAACCAGTTCTGCAGCACGGCTTCGGCCAGCCCGCCGCCCAGACCGATAACGACCTGATGCGCAGGCAGTTCGCTGGCGTCGCTTAGTTTAGTCTTGGCGCGCAGCACGAACATGGACAAACGCTTCTGCACGGCAGCCTGTATTTCGCGCGGCAGTTGCAGCAGCAGGGTATTGTCGCTACGCCACATCAGGAAGGAGGCCAGCAAGCGGCCCTTCGGCGAGCAGTAGCCGGCCAGACGGGCTTCCTCGTTGCCGAGGTGTTCCACGTCATTGGTCAGCTGACCATGCAGGAAATGGGCGGATTCTTCGCCGTCCAGCGCAATCAGGCCCTGATCGAGGATGGGCGCGACAAAGCCGACGGCCAGCTGGGTGGTGTTCAGGGACTGCGCCTTGGGCGCTAATAATTCGTTCCAGAGAGACATAATTTTTTCGATTTAACGATTAAGGCATTATCATTACGGGCTCATTATAGTGATGTCGAGCAGATCGCGTCGGACACGGCGCAAAACATGACACTGGCGCTGTCAGCCAAGAACTGGCAAGCTGTGCGATTTAGTCGACAATAGACCCACCATCCGGTTCTGACCATGGCATTTGTTAAGAAAATATTCATATTGCTCGTTCTGGGCACGCTGGCCAGCGCAGGCTATTTCATGTACTGGTCGCAGCATCCCATCATCGGCGATGAAGTGGAACCGATAGAATTTTCCATCGTACCCGGCAGCGGTGCGCATGCTGCAGGGCAGCAAATTGCCGAGGCTGGCGCCCCCGTGCAGCCTTTGCTGTTCAATTTGCTGGCACGCATCACCAGCAAGAGCGGCAAGCTCAAGGCCGGTACCTATGAACTGAAACCGGGCACTACGCCGCTGGGCCTGCTGGACCAGCTGGTGCGCGGCGAGTTCGCGCAGGAACAGCTGACCATCATCGAAGGCTGGACTTTCCGCCAGATGCGCGCCGCCGTCGCTGCCCATCAGGGCCTCAAGCATGATTCCATCGCCCTCAGCGATAAGGAGCTGCTGAGCGCCATCGGTTCCGAATATACCCAGGCTGAGGGGCTGTTCTTCCCCGATACCTACCTGTTTGCCAAAGGCTCGAGCGACCTGCATATCTTCCGTCAGGCCCACGCCATGCTGCTGACCCGTCTCAACGACGCCTGGGCCAAGCGCGATCCGGCGCTGCCCTACAAGAGTCCATATGAAGCGCTGACCATGGCGTCCATTGTCGAGAAGGAAACGGGGCAGAAGTCCGAGCGGGGCATGATCGCCGGTGTGTTCGTCAACCGCCTGAAAATCGGCATGATGCTGCAGACTGACCCGACCGTGATCTACGGCATGGGCGCACGCTACGATGGCAAGATCCGCAAGTCCGATCTGGAGACGGACACGCCGTACAATACCTATACGCGCAATGGTTTGCCGCCTACGCCTATCGCTTTGCCCGGTCTGCAGTCGCTGGCCGCAGCACTGGCGCCGGCCAAGACGGGCGCGCTGTATTTTGTTTCCAAGGGCAACGGCACCAGCCAGTTCTCCGATAATTTGACGGACCATAACCGGGCCGTCAACAAGTACCAAAGATAATCAATGACTCAACAACGCGGTAAATTCATCACTTTCGAAGGCATAGACGGTGCCGGCAAATCCACCCATATCGCTTTTGTCAGCGCGCATATCGAGCGCGCCGGCATCGCGCTGGTCAGCTCGCGCGAGCCGGGCGGGACGCCGATAGGCGAAAAGCTGCGCGATCTGGTGCTGCACGAAAAGATGCATCTGGAAACTGAAGCACTGCTGATGTTTGCCAGCCGCCGCGAGCATATTGCCCAGGTGATCGAGCCGGCACTGGCCAGCGGTGCGTGGGCGCTGTCCGACCGGTTTACCGATGCCAGCTTCGCCTATCAGGGCGGTGGCCGTGGCCTGTCGCTGGCGAAACTGGATGCGCTGGAGCAGTGGGTCCATCCCGACCTGCAACCGGATCTGACTTTTCTGTTCGACGTGCCACTAGAGGTGGCACGCGCCCGTCTCGATGCCACCCGCGATCTGGACAAGTTCGAGCAGGAAAAGGCGGACTTCTTTGCTGCCACCCGTAACGAGTATCTGCGCCGTGCCGCCCAGTTCCCCGAGCGTTTCCGCATCATCGATTCCACCCGCAGTATTGAAGCGATACAGCTCGAACTGGCCGGTATTCTTGATGCGTTGATTGCGGCCTGAGCATGAGCGACTCCATCTACCCATGGCAGCAATCCGCATGGCAGCAATTGCAGACGCTGCGCAGCCGTATGCCGCACGCAATCCTGTTCCATGGCGCGGCGGGTACGGGCAAAGCTGATTTTATCGAACGCTTTGCCCAGAGCCTGTTGTGCGAAGCGGCGCTGCCCGATGGCCATGCCTGTGGCCAGTGCGCGTCCTGCGGCTGGTTCCAGCAAGCCAACCATCCTGACTACCGCCGTGTGCGGCCCGAAGCGCTGGAAGATGAATTGCCGGCCGAAGGCGAAGAGGGGGAAGCCGAGACGAAAAAATCGGCCAAATCCAGTAAAGCGCCTTCGCGCGAGATCAAGATCGAGCAGATCCGCAATCTGGCCGATTTCATGAACATTTCCACTCACCGGCAGGGCCTGCGGGTGGTGGTGCTGTATCCGGCCGAAGCGCTGAATCTGCCGGCTTCGAATGCTTTGCTGAAGACGCTGGAAGAACCGCCACCGGGTACGGTGTTCCTGCTGTCGTCTAACAGTCTGGATCGCTTGCTGCCGACCATCCTGTCGCGCTGCCGCAAGTTTGCCCTGCCCATGCCTAGCCATCAGGAAGCGCTGGCATGGCTCAAGGCGCAAGGTGTGCCGGATGCCGATAGCTGGCTGCGCGAGCAGGGCGGTGCGCCGCTGACGGCGCTGGCCCAGTCGGAAGGCGGTAATCGGGAGGAGTTGGAGATATTGCTGCAGATGCTGGCACGGCCTAGCGTGGAAAGTGCGCTGAAAGTGGCCGATAAATTGCAGAAATTGCCACTCAGTACGCAGGTTTCCTGCTTGCAGCGCTGGCTTTATGATGTGTTTTCCTACAAACTGGCAGGAAACATCCGTTACTATCCGCGCTATCAGAAGGAACTGGCACAATTGGCCGATAAGATCCATGTGAGCCGGCTGCTGGCAGTGATCAAGCGGGCCAACGAGCGGCGTGCCGTGGCCGAACATCCGCTGTCGCCCAAGCTGTTCCTGGAAGATATGCTGCTAGATTATGCGGCCAGCTGTGCCTGAGGAAACCATTATGTCGACCGTCAACCCCATCACCCAGACTGCCACGGCCCAGCCGCGGCCGACGGTGCTGTCGCTGGCGATCAAGGAAAAAGCCGCACTGTATGCGGCCTATATGCCGTTTCTCAAGCATGGCGGTATGTTCGTGCCGACCCAGAAGCCTTACAAGATCGGCGACGAGATCTATCTGATACTGTCGCTGATGGACGATCCCAATAAATACCCGATTGCTGGCAAAGTGGCGTGGATCACGCCTGCCGGTGCCAATAACAACCGCGCGCAGGGCATAGGCGTGCATTTCCCCGACGACGAAAGCGGCCAGCGTGCCCGTCAGCGTATTGAAGAGTTTCTTGGCGCGGCATTGCGTTCTGCGCGCGCTACCCACACCATCTGAATTCCATGACCATCGAATTTCGCCACCGTATTGCCAATCTAGAAGATTTACCAACCATTGTCGCCATCTATAACAGCACGATTGCATCGCGCGAGGTGACGGCCGATACCGAGCCCGTCTCGGTCGAATCGCGTCTGCCATGGTTCCATGACCATACGCCGGAAAAGCGCCCGCTGTGGATCATCGAGCGTGCCGACGATAGTTCCGCGCAGCCGGAAATTCTGGGCTGGATGTCGTACTCCAATTTCTACGGCCGTCCGGCCTATTCCGGCACGGCGGAGATCTCCATCTACATCGCCGAGGCGTGGCGCGGTAAAGGCGTGGGCGGCTACTGCATCGCGCAGGCTATCGCCCATGCACCTGCCATCAAGGTGCATACGCTGCTCGGCTTCATCTTCGGGCATAACCAGCCTAGTCTGGGCTTGTTCAATAAGTTCGGTTTTGCCACGTGGGCGCAGCTGCCCAAGGTGGCCAATCTGGATGGTGTCGAGCGCGATCTGATCATTCTCGGCAAACGGGTAGCCTGACGCGTAGCGTGGCTGCCGCGCTGCAGGGCAGTGGCGGCTTGGGTTACAATCGCGGCATGTTTATCGATTCCCATTGCCATATCAATTTCCCCGAGCTGGCTGCTCGCATGCCCGAAGTGCTGGCCCAGATGGCCCACAACAAAGTCACCCATGCGCTGTGCGTATCGGTGGATTTGCCGGATTTTCCCCAAGTGCTGGCGCTGGCCCATCAGTATCCGCATATCTACGCGTCGGTCGGCGTGCATCCCGATTACGAGGACACGCCCGAACCGAGCGTGGAACAGCTGGTCGAACTGGCCAACGATCCTAAAATTATCGCCATCGGCGAGACCGGGCTCGATTATTTCCGTTTGCAAGGAGATCTGGAGTGGCAGCGCGAGCGTTTCCGTACCCATATCCGTGCTTCGCGCCAGTGCGGCAAGCCGCTGATTATCCATACTCGTAGCGCTAGCGAAGATACTTTGCGCATCATGCGCGAAGAGGGCGCCGGTACTGACGCGGGCGGCGTGGCCGGCGTGATGCACTGCTTCACCGAATCGCTGGAAGTGGCGCGAGCAGCGATCGAGATGGGCTTCTATATTTCCTTCTCCGGCATCGTGACCTTCAAGAGTGCCAAGGAATTACAGGCGGTGGCACTGGAACTGCCGCTGGAGCGCATTCTGATCGAAACAGATGCGCCGTATCTGGCGCCCGTGCCGTATCGGGGCAAGATGAACGAGCCGGGCTTCGTCGCCCATGTGGGCGAATATATCGCCAAGTTGAAAGGCGTGCCGGTCGAGCAGGTGGCACAGCAGACCACGGCCAACTTCTTCCAACTGTTCAAACTGCAGGCCTAAATCCGGAGTTCCGTCATGGCTATCTTCATGCGTCGCCGCCGTTTTGCTGCTTCAGCCGTTCTGGCGCTGATGGGGGCTGGGAATCTGATGCCGCTGGTGGCGCATGCCGAGACGGACGACGAGGTAACGCTGCTGCGTGCAGCGCAACTGGATAACGTTTCCGGCGTCAACGCTGCGCTGGCCCGTGGTGCCAATCCGAACGCGCGCGATAGTGCTGGCGAGACGGCGCTGATCGTGGCGATGCGCTACGAAGCCTACCGCGTCGCCAGCGTACTGATGAAGCATCCCCGCATCGATCTGGAAGCGCAGGCGCCGAATGGCAATACGGCGCTGATGATGGCGGCTTTCCGTGGTAGCAAACCCGCCGTGCTGGAAATGCTGGCGCATGGCGCACGTGTCGAGCAAGCGGGCTGGACAGCACTGCACTATGCCGTAGCTTCCGGCAGTATCGAAGTGGCGGAGCTACTGCTGGAACGCCATGCGCATATCGATGCGGAAGCGCCGTCCGGCATGACGCCGCTGATGCTGGCGGCGCGCGAGGGGCAGGAAAAGGCAGTCATGTTCCTGCTCGAACGCGGTGCCGACGCCAGCCGCAAGGATGGCGGCTTCCATCAGACTGCTGCCGAATTTGCCATGCGCGCCGAGAAGCCCTGGATCGCCAAGGCAATTAATGATTTCCTTGCCCGGCAGAGTAAGCGCTAAGCGCCTAGATCGGCTTAGTGGGCACTTTAAATATTCTCATCACTGCCGCCACCAATTCTCATAAGTCACCGCCACCAATTCTCATAAGTCACCGCCCCCCATTCTGATCGGGTGCCGCCACCTACGTTTACCGTCCGCAGTCACTGGTTCTTGTGCACCGTCGCCGTTAAGGCCGGTGAGATTTAGCGCATTTTTCAGATGGACAAAATGATATTCTTTGAGCACCAGCGCGGAGCGGCCAACATATCGGCCAATATTAGACGTTTTTTAGCTCACAATCGCCACACGTTTCACGAAGAGGATTGAAGTGACACTAGATTTCTTTCGCCTACCATTTGCCGACCTAGTATTTTCTTTGTATTTGCTGGTGTATTTTCCGGTTGATGGCATTCGGCGCAGTTTATCGGTAAAGGCACCGAAGTTAGAGCTATCTGCACTACAGAGTTACTGGAGACAAGGGCGATATGTCCTGGCTCATCTCGCAGCATTGTTGTTGGTGTGTTGGCTAGAGAATCATTCTGCCCATCAGCTTGGGCTGGCTATTCCACCCTCAAGCGCTGGGACTTGGGGGCTAGGGATAGCTCTCATCGCATTAACTGTCATGCATTTTTTGGGGACATGGCAGGAATCGAAGATGTCTGCAGCAGAGCTCGACAAGCTTGCCGAAAGACTGCGAAATTTGCCGTTCATAATGCCTCAGACGCGAATGGAAAGTGCGACCTACCTTATAACCATGGTCAGCATGACTACCACGTGGGAAGTTCTATTTCGAGGCTATCTAATACTGGTGCTTACACCTTTGGTGGGGTTGCCATTTTCTATCCTTCTGGCGGCCATTGCTTACGGAGCTGGACATGGCTTTGAAAGTTCAAAACAGTTTGCAGGCTCGATTATTACGTCACTTCTTTTCACTGTTGGATATGCATACACTGCAAGCCTATGGTGGCTAATTATGCTTCATGCTGCTGTACCAGTTTCGATGCTATTTGCAGTTCGTAAGTTAAACCGAACGAAATCAATCGACGCTGTAGCACTTCCAGTCGAATAAAGACGGCGGTCTTCGGCCAAAAGCAGCCATTGAAATTTTAAATATAGATTTTATGAACGAACGCCCAATACCCGCCGCTGCACAAAGAGATACTGCTTCTGTAGAAATGCTGCGTGTATGGGTTGCTGAAAAGCAGCTACATTGCTCGCTGAAGATCGGCATGTACCGGGACGGAATGGGCGTCGATGAGGAGCTGGCTTGGGGAGTGATATTGGCTGATGCGGCTCGACATATTGCGCGAGCCCTTCATCCTGAAAATGCTGCGGAGGAGTCGGCTACCTTGCAAAAAATGCTCAATCGGTTAAACGAGGAACTTGCAGCGCCGACCTCAGACATCAAAGGTGGCTTCGTATAAGCGGCTCCACCCGGCCCTTAACAGACCGTTGCCTCTTGCGGGCCGCAGGGGAATGATGTGCAATTCGGCAACAATGTGCTCACTACAAAAGATAAAGCATGTCTCTTAGATATATTCGAGTTTTGGCTTGGCTCGTCCTGATGGCTGGAATCAGCACATTAGGATATGTGGGATATTCCTACTTTACCGGTGAGTTGGAAGTTTCATCGCGAGCCTATGGGACATCAATAATTAAGTTGATCGATACACCGGGGCCATTTTACTGCTTCCTTTTAGCGTACCTATTCTCGGCACTCTTAATGTTGGGCCTTGCTTACTATATCCTTGTTAATAAATGAAGCCAAAACCAGCACTGATGCGAATCTGTAACAAAGAAAATCCAACTTTGATAACGCTCGTAGTAGAGGCCGACTTCGGCCAATAGCAGACTGATGCCACAATAAATTTAGGGATGACCAATAACGTTGGATGTTTTTGACAGTAAGCCTTGGAGGTTGTTCGCCATTGTTATTGCTATATTGGGGACGATACTCACAGTTCTGTTCACCGCACACTCAGGTAAGC
>NZ_CAXIQN010000019.1:0-444835 GCF_964031615.1 Duganella fentianensis | reverse complement strand
AATTGGGGTTCGAGGGATCTTATGACAGGGTTGCGGCGTTCGCGAGGACCTGGAAGGAGGGTCAATTAGACCGGGTCAATCCTGCCAGCAAACGAACACATGGTGCCTTTGTTTTGCCTGCTTCTGCAGGAACGCTACTATAGTTGGATATCGCTGCAACAGAAGGCCAAACGCACCCGCAAGCCCAGCGCGCTGAGCCCCTTGATGACGATTGATAGAGTGAATGCGCTCATATTGCTTGAGGCGCGCGTATGGAATAGCGGCGCGAAAGCCGTAAATCGCTCCATCCGGATGCTTTTTCAAGCAACGGTCAATCAGGCGGTAGACTGTTTTAGGATCAACTCCCGTTTGCTGATTGATTGCCTTCATCGAAAGCTTGGGGTTCTGGACGTACAGTTCGATCGCTCGCTGTCGTGCAGCGAACGTTGCCAGGTCTTCGTTTGTTAATGCGGTCATATCTACCGATGGCCATAGCGATAAGTCCTGTAAGGTATCGGGAATAGAAAACCGGTCGAAGTGAACTTGCCCTACCGTGTGCTTGGTCATGTAGGCTCCATGATCGAAGCCGGCCCCAGTGGCATCTGATCTAGGTTTGAGCATCGTAGCTTGCCGTTATGAAGTAACTGGTAAGCCGCTGCGCGCAGCAAGACAGGATCTTCATCGGGAAACATCCCGCATAGGGACGAGAGCGGGCGCGCAGAAGTTAAATTTTCAAGAATGCGTGCTTTTAAAAAGGCAGAAACGAAACGCCTATTGGCCGCCAAATCTCGAAGTATGCGTCCCCAATTGTCGAGGTATAGCGGCGGACCCACCTCATCAATGCCGATAAAGCGCAGTTCCAGTTTGTTAGTGGCAGCCCAAGAGGCAAAGGCGGGTAAAGCTTGCTCGGGCGAGACAAGGTCTGCCTCGCTTGGACGCCTAAGTAACCAGAGTTGCTGCTTGCCTTGATAGTCAACCCAGAAATCGAGAACGCGCTTTGGTTTGATATCTGGGATCACGAGCGGACGCTCGCAGTAAGTTTTCACTAATGGATCCGCTTCCAGCCGAATCCAGGCCATCAGCGCACGGGTTCCAAATAGTGTAACTACACGCTCTACTTTGAGCCCGAACACATCGTATCGATGGCTCTTGTATGGGCGAGAGTTGTCCGCTGGGGTGAGGAAGCGACTGTTTGCCATAACTGCTCCGTGTCGACGGCTATTGGCAATTTTACTTCACGACTTTCGGGAATTGTCAGATTTGCTTCAAATAGTTATGAAGTAAATCTGCCAATGGGTGCGAACACAACACAATCAAATCAAAGAGTTACGTGTTTTGGATCGAAGGCAGTTTTACTTCACTGGACGCATTCCTAGTCTTTAGGATAGGAGCATTGTACAGACATCGTCGCCACTCTCGGATTCGACTCTGGCACATGACCCTCGGTGGCGTCCAGGTTTCGGGGCTGTTGGAGGTTGCTGATTGAATGCGAGTTGAAGGTTCTCCAGTCCATGAAGTGACCGCCCGTCCCTGCAAATGGGTCTTGCCAGGTCTAGGTAATAGGAATCGGACCGTAATATGCACAAGCCTCCCAGAACGGAGGCTTGTGTTTTTTAGGGCCCAATTTTCATTGAATGGGGGCTGTTCGCAGCCTACCCACCTAAATACTCTGCATCGTCGAGTTTTTGACAAGCGATAATTTCCCAATAAGGAAATTATTGTCCACCATCGCAGTTTTATGCTAATGTTTCTCTATAAAGAAATTTAAAGCAATGGGTATCAAATCTCCATTAAATTTCCATATATAGAAACTATGGCTCGTAGACTCCCACCACCCGGCCCGCGCCCATCTCCGCAGATACACAGCTTAGCCGATTTCGGCAGCCTAGTGAGGAATCGCCGCCTCGAACTTTCATTGCGTATTGACGACGCGGCCCATGCCTGCGGGGTCGCTGCCAGCGTCCTTTCTCGTCTCGAAAATGGCGGGGCTGTAGGCACCGATCGGCTGCTGCTCGTCCTTGCGGGATTGGGACTCACTCTGCTGGTCCCAACCAAGGATGAGGCGCTCAACCTTACGCGCAAGGGATTACTGTCGTCGTCGGCATCTGACAAGAAGGTTCAGGAGCGCGATGTATGACGCACGTTTTACATGTCTCCGCCGACAGCGCTGCCGTGGGCCAACTCTCTTATGAGCCCCGCGACAACCGGTATGGATTTGAGTATGCGGACGCGTGGCTGCGCAGCATGTCCGCCTTCTATTTGACGCCGGCGATTCCCCTTGGACTAGCCCCCTGTCGCTCCGAGTCTGTCCAGCGATTTCTTGAGAATCTGCTTCCTGAGGGGCGCGCACTGGACATCGCTGCGGCTACCAACCAGGTATCAAAAAATAACACCTTTGCCTTGGTTCAACTGCTTGGCAAGGAACCCGTTGGGGCATTTAGTTTCCTTGCGCTTGACGCTACACCCGGCGAGGCAGCGCGCGTTACGGCGGAACAGACGCGAGAGCCGGTGCGCCGCGTGATTACATCCGACGAACTCAGCCAGCGTATTCAAGAGCGCGACGCCGTTCCCTTTCCCGTATGGGATGGCAAGGTGCGCCTGTCGCTGGCGGGCTATCAGGACAAACTGCAGGTATTAGTGGAGGGTCCGAAACTTTCGCTTGTCGACGGTGCGCTTAGTTCGACGCACCTTCTCAAGCCGGACAGTCGAAATCCCCGCACCCCGCACCTCGTCGTGAACGAGCATTTTTGTATGAGCCTAGCGGCGCGGCTCGATCGCACGTTGAAATTGGGTTTGCCTGCGGCGCCTGTTGAACTGCGGCGCATACCTGAACCCATTCTTTTGATTGAGCGCTTCGACCGTTTGGCAATACACAGTACCGAACACCCATCTGAAGTAATCGCGGTGCGGCGCACCCATGTTATCGATGCCTGCCAGGCCCTGGATCTCCCCTCCACTTTTAAGTACGAACGCAATATCGGCATGAGTCGAGATGTCAGGCATATCCGCGACGGCGTTAGTTTCGAGCAGTTGTTCACCTTGGTCGATCAGATGCTGACCCCAGCCAAGGCGCGGGTCTACTTAATCCGTTGGGCCATTCTGCAACTACTACTCGGCAATAGTGACGCGCACGGCAAGAATATCTCGTTCCATGTACATCCAGCCGGCTTGGCTCCGGCGCCAATGTACGACCTCGTGTCCGTGAATGCCTATGGAGATCAGGTAGAACAATCCATGGCCATGGCCTACGGAGACGCCTTTTTGCCGGAGGAAATCACCCCATATGCACTGGCAGATTTTGCCTATAGAACTGGAACGCCGACTGGGCAACTCGCCAGGGAAATAACACGTATGGCCCGCGCCGTTCTGCTCCTTGCACCAGAGCTGGCAGCTTGGGATATTTATGTCGGCGAGGAGCGAAATCTTGTTCGTCAAATTTCCGACTATCTCTGCGCTCAGGCCAATCACTTGCTCGTACTCGCTCCGGAAGTGCAAAAGGTAAAGAAGGCAATGTTTGCATGATCGTGCGCATGACCGGTAGTGCCTGCCTGCTTTCAAATATCGCAGTTTCAGCAGATCGGTTGCAAGCAGTACCCCATTAATCTGGCGCTTGCCAGATCCTGTGCTCTTCTCCATAGAGTGGACATGGTAGCCTTTATCAACGTTATAGGTAGACAAAGCTTCGCTATTGGATTTCGCCAGATGTGCGGAGCACTGACCTGAAACGCCGGCCTGCCGAAATTCGTTTGCCGCGCTGACGGAAGTCCTTGATTTCGTTATAATTCCGCCCTTATCAAGGAAGGAAACCCGCCATGTCCCTACTGGCTCATCAGCTCGAACTACTGTCGCCCGCCAAAACCGCGGAAATTGGCCGCGAAGCCATCCTGCACGGCGCGGACGCGGTCTACATCGGCGGTCCAGCGTTCGGCGCGCGTCACAACGCTAGCAATACCATCGAGGAAATCTCGGGACTGGTGCAATTCGCCCACCGCTACCGTTCGCGTATCTTCGTTACGCTCAACACGATTCTGCACGATGCCGAACTGGAAGCAGCGCGCAAACAGATCTGGCAGCTGTATGAAGCCGGTGTCGATGCGCTGATCGTGCAGGACATGGGATTGCTGGAAATGGACTTGCCGCCTATTCAGCTGCATGCCAGTACCCAGTGCGATATCCGTACCGTTGAAAAAGCTAAATTCCTTGGTGACGTAGGTTTCTCGCAGTTAGTACTGGCCCGCGAGCTGACTGTCGAGCAGATCCGTGCGATCCATGCCCAGGTAGATACGCCGCTCGAATACTTCGTGCACGGCGCCCTGTGCGTGGCTTTCTCTGGCCAATGCTATATTTCCCACGCCGATACGGGCCGCAGCGCCAACCGTGGCGACTGCTCGCAAGCCTGCCGCCTGCCTTATACGCTGAGCGATAGCAAAGGCCGCGTGGTGGCCTATGAAAAACATCTGCTGTCGATGAAAGATAATGACCAGAGCCGCAATCTGGAAGCGCTGGTCGATGCCGGTATCCGCTCCTTCAAGATCGAAGGCCGTTACAAGGATATGGGCTATGTGAAGAACATCACTGCCCACTACCGCCTGCTGCTGGACGAGCTGCTGGAGCGTCGCCCGGAATTCAGCCGTGCCGCCAGCGGTCACACGGAGATCCTGTTCACGCCGGATATTGATAAGAACTTCCACCGCGGCCATACCGATTACTTCGCCAATGGCCGTCAGGATGATATAGGCGCGTTTGATTCGCCTAAATATGTCGGCGTGGAACTGGGCACGATCACCAAGCTCGCTACCGACCATTTCGATATGCTGGCTAATGCCGCCATGGCCAATGGCGACGGCCTGAATTATATGCATAAGCGTGAAACCTTCGGCATCCAGGCCAATGTGGTGAAGAAGCTGGGCGAGAGCGAAGATGGCCAGTTGTGGCGGGTGTACACCAATGAAGCCATCAGCGCCCTGCCCGGCCTCAAAGTCGGCCTGTCGATCAGCCGCAATCGCGACCACCAGTGGGAAGCAGCACTGAACAAGAAATCGGCAGAGCGCAAGGTCGGCCTGTACCTGACATTGAGCGAGCAGGAAAACGGCCTGAAGCTTGCGTTGCGCGATGAAGATGGCCTGTGCTCGGAGACGGTCACTGCGCTGGCGCTGCAGCCGGCCCAGAATGCCGAGCAGGCAGACGCGGGTCTGCGCGCCAGTCTGGGCAAGCTGGGTAATACCATGTTTGCGCCGCTGGGCATCGAATTGCAGCTGTCGCAGTCGTGGTTTGTACCGGCCGCAGCGATCAATGCGCTGCGCCGTGATGCCATCGAGGCGCATGAGGCAGTCCGTCTGGCGGCATGGGATCGTCCCCAGCGCAAGCCCGCAGCGGAACCCCCTGCCGTCTATCCGGATACTCAGCTCAGCTATCTGGCCAACGTGTACAACGAAAAAGCCCGCGCCTTCTATCACAAGCATGGCGTACAGCTGATTGCTGCGGCCTATGAGGCGCACGAAGAAGCCGGCGAAGTGCCGCTGATGATTACCAAGCACTGTCTGCGCTTCTCGTTCAATCTCTGTCCCAAGCAGGCCAAGGGTGTGCAGGGTGTACAGGGGCAGGTACGGGCCGAGCCGATGACGCTGGTGAGCGGCGAGGAAACCTACACGCTGCGTTTCGATTGCAAGCCGTGCGAGATGCATGTGGTGGGTGCGATGAAGCCGGGCATATTGAAATCAGCGCCGCCATCGAATATCCCGTACAGCCCGATTACTTTCCACCGTCAGCGTCCTGCTAGCTGATAAGCAAACCGGCGCATCGAGCGCCGGTTTTCGTTTCCTATTGCACCGCGATGGACGGTGCGTGCATGCTTAACGCATCATGTCCGCTTTGACAAAGTATTTGCGGGCGTATTTCAGCAGCTGGCCATCGGTAGGATGGTCGGCGCTCTCCACGCTCATCACGCACTCGGCTACGGCTGGATGGGCGCGCAGCATGTACTTCATCAGTTCCAGTTTTTCATGGCCGGGACCGACGATCAGGATTTCGGTGCTGCCACTCAGGGCTTTGGCCACGTCATCAAAATACTGCTTGTTTTCCGGTGCGCGACCCGAACCCGTCGAGCCCGATTTGCCGTGCAGGTGCGGATGCTTCGAGTGAGTTTTGATGACTTCGCTGTCGGCGGCTTCAGCATTGAAATGGATTACGTGTGCTTCGGTGTGATCGATCCACGCGACAACATGATTGAAAGACATAAACGACTCCATAGAATGTCGACGGGGGTGCCGGTAAGTCGCCGCAAAGCACCTGCGTCTTGATATTTTTCTTGTGGCAACGGTTAAAGTCTAGTGAAGTTAACTCGCAGAATCTTTGATGTATATCAATCTGTCGCGTGACAGTTCTGCTTGCCTCAGCGCTGTGCTCCCCTGCCCTTGTACCCCCATTCAGACTGCCGGCAGGGCATCCTCGGGGCGGCCTTGCCAGTCTGCCCGTATGCGTATCAGCTCCGGCAGCGCCTGCTCGAAGGCATCTATCATCTGTGGATCGAAATGTCCGCCACGGCCGTCGCGCAGGTAGTCGCAGGTGGCGGACAGACTCCAGGCTGGCTTGTAGGGACGCTGCATGGTCAGCGCGTCGAATACATCGGCTACAGCGACCAGCCTTGCCGCTTCCGGAATGGCTGCCCCGGCCAGACCATGGGGATAGCCATGGCCATCCCAGCGCTCGTGGTGGGAGAGCGCCACATCGCGCGCCATGGCGAAGATTTCGCCGTTACCACTCTGCAGTATCTGCGCGCCGATTTCCGTGTGACGCTTCATCAACACCCATTCCTCCGGTGTGAGGGCGCGCGGGGCTTTGAGTATCTCGCTGGGCACGCCGATCTTGCCCGTATCGTGCAGTGGTGCGGCCAGTTCCAGCAGCTCGATGCGTTCGGCGGACCAGCCCAGCGTGCGCGCCAGTGTGCAGGCATACGCAGCCATGCGCCAGATGTGCGCACCGGTGTCGTTGTCGTTGTAGTGGCCGGCCTCGCCCAGCATGAAAACTGCCTCGCGCCGGGCCCGTGCCACATCGTTCAGATGGACTAGCGACAGATGAGTGGCCACGCGACGCAACAGGATAGGAACGGAGATCGGTTTCTGTACATAGTCCACTGCGCCGGCGTCGAAGCCGCGCGCTTCGTCTTCGGTGGCGGTCATGGCAGTCAGGAAGATGACAGGGATATGGCTGACTCTGGCGTCGGCCTTGAGACGGCGG
The DNA here is from genome assembly GCF_964031615.1 of Duganella fentianensis. GTDB lineage: Bacteria > Pseudomonadota > Gammaproteobacteria > Burkholderiales > Burkholderiaceae_D > Rugamonas > Rugamonas fentianensis_A. Next base: position 437,620 of record NZ_CAXIQN010000019.1, on the reverse strand, counting down.
CACACTTCGTAGCCGTCCAGTCCCGGCATCATAATATCCAGCAGGATCAGATCCGGCTGGATGCGGGCCGCCAGCTCCAGACCTTTGGCGCCATTGTTGGCAAACACCAGACGATATTTGTCCCGCATCACCTGTAGCAGCAGGTTGAGGTTATTCGGCTCGTCATCGATGGCTAGGATGATCTTTTGCATCAGGTGGGCTACTGTCCTCTCAGTATCAGGCTATCGGTCAGGCTGCTGGCGAGATCAAAATCGAAGTGCTGGACAGCCACTTGTATGGGCTGGACGGCATCTGCACCCAGCAGGCTGACCAGTCGTTCCAGCGGCTCGCGCACATCGTCCGGATTGGCACTATCAAGTCCGCAGCGCAGTTGCTGCAGCAGTTGGGGTAATTCCGCTGTATTTGGCGGCGCGGCGGGCGTTGCGTTCATATCTGCTGGACGTTCGCTGCGGCTACTGGCCACCAGCTCCAGCAGACCTGCGAACTCGTGCTGCAACTGTTGCGCCTGCACGCGGGCCTCCTCGATGTCAGCCGCTTTGAGCGCGCCATCCACCAAGCTGGCCAGCTGGGCGATTTCCTGCAATTGCAGATTGGCGGCGACGCCCTTCAGCGCATGTGCCATACGGCGGGCCAGTTCGGGCGCATGGTCCAGCTGGCTAGCAATCCGGCTGCCGTCCTGTCCATGCGTGGAACAGAACTCCTCCAGCGCCTGCCGGTACACCTGCGCGTCACCCCACAGGCGCAGTGCGCGGGGCAAATTCACCAGTCTTGCTAGCGGCGCAAGATCAGCCGGCAGGTTCGGGGCTGCTTCCGGTGCCAGCGTGGCATTGAAAACGCCCCGTCCCGACGGCACCAGTGCTTCCATCTGTTGCAGGATTTCTGCCAGATCGATAGGCTTGCCCAGCACAGCATCCATGCCCGCTTCGCGGCAACGTCGATGGTCTTCCGGCAGCACGCTGGCAGTGAGCGCGATGATCGGCAGATACGGTGCTGCGCTGGGCCGCATCTGGCGGATCGCCTGCGTGGCAGCCAGTCCATCCATGTCCGGCATCATCACATCCATCAGCACCACGTCGTAGTCATCCTGCAGACAGGCCGTAACCGCACCCCGCCCGCTATCCTGCCACACCACCTGATGCCCTAGCTGGCTGAGGCGCAGCATGACAAGCCGCGCATTGGTGGCGACGTCCTCGGCCAGCAGGATGCGGAAGGCGCGCGGCGCACGCGCGCTAAGGTCGTTCTCGTCGGCCGGTAGTAGTGCCGCACTGGAGGACGGCTGTACGGCCGCTAGCGGGAGCGTAAAGTGAAAGGTCGAACCTTGTCCATAGCGGCTCTCGGCCCAGATCCGGCCGTGCATGAGCTGCACCAGATGGCGGCAGATGGTGGTGCCCAGCCCCGTGCCGCCGAAGCGGCGGGTGGTACTCGCATCAGCCTGCGTGAAGGAATCGAACACTTTATCCAGTTGCTCCGGCGTCATGCCTATGCCGGTATCGCGTACCGCGAAATGGATCTGGCCTTGCTCCGGTACGTCCAGTTGCAGCGTGATGCCGCCCACATGGGTGAACTTGATGGCATTGCCTAGCAGATTGAGCAGGATCTGCCGGATACGGGTCGGGTCGCCCAGACAGATGGCTGGCACAGCAGGTGCCACTTCAACCTGTATGCGCAGTTGTTTGTGGCGGATCTCCTGATCCAGCAGTTTGAGCACGTCGCGCAGCAGGCGCGTCAGGCTGAACGGCAGGCGTTCCAGTTCCGTCTTGCCACCTTCGATCTTGGAGTAGTCGAGGATGTCGTTGATGATGGTGAGCAGATCGCGGGCTGACTGGTGCACCGTCTGCACATGCTCGCGGGCCAGGCCGGACACACTGCCGTCGGCCAGCACCAGTTCGGAAAAGCCGATGATGGCATTCATGGGCGTACGGATTTCATGGCTCATATTGGCCAGAAACGCGGCCTTGGCCCGTGCGGCCGCTTCGGCCTGCTCCTTGGCCCGGCGCAGATCTTCTTCAATCGTGCGCTGGGCTGTGATATCGGTAATGAAGGCGACGAAATACGGCTGATCGGGCGCCAGACGGGTATGGCCCAGTGCAATCGACACGGGAAAGGTCTCGCCATTGCGGCGCCGCGCCCGCACTTCGCGCTTGATGCCGATCGAGCGGTAGCGCACCGCCGTATCGGCCTGATCAAAATATTGCCGGTGCGCTAGTGCCTCGGCATCCGTCAGTAGGCAGGAAACACTGTTGCCGCGTATTTCCGCATGGCTCCAGCCGAACATCTCTTCAGCGGCTGGATTGAAGACGTCGATGCGCCCTTCCCCATCGGTGGTGATGATGGCATTGGCCGCCGTCTGGACAATCGCGGAGAGTTCACCTGTTGTCGTGCTGATCTGTCGCTGCAACTGGCTGCGATAGGCGCGCAGTTCGTCTTCCACGCGACGCTTCTCGGTGATGTCACGGGCAATCTTCGAGGCCCCTATCACCTTGCCGCGCTGGTCAAATATGGGCGAGACGGTGACGGAAACAGCAATCTGGATGCCGTTCTTGCACACGCGCAGTGTTTCGAAGTGCTCGACCCGGATGCCATGCGCAATCTGCTGCAAGATCGATTGTTCTTCGCTGATACGGTCGGGCGGCACCAGCAACTCGATGTTCTGTCCCCGCATTTCTTCGGCGCGGTAGCCGAAGATGCGTTCTGCCGCCGGATTCCAGCTAGTTACTGTGCCTTCCAGCGTCTTGGTGATGATGGCGTCGCTCGACGAGGCAACCAGAGCGGCCAGCAATTCGCGGCTATGCTCATCTATATCGGATTGCCACGGTAGTTCACGCGTGCTGGTGACGGACATAAAATAGATTCAGAACAATAGCTTATGTACTAACTCTACCTTTTTTGCACTAATTAATTATCACCAAATGTCACATTTGGTGATAATTGGTGGCAATTCCCCATGTTTAGTCAGCGCGTGGCGCTGTTTAGTTACCCCGCGGCGCTGAGTGCCTGCAGTTCTTCGGCGCTGAAACCGGCCCGCAGGCGTGCTTCGATATTGAATGGCCCCCGTGGTGTGGGCGCGCGGTGGCGGAGCGCCAGTTCGGCATAGGTGGGACGCAGCGCCAGACCACGTTGCAGGCACAGGTGGGAAAACCAGCGATTGCCGATTTCTACATGGCCCACCTCGTCGCGCAGAATGATATCGAGAATGGCGGCAGCCGCCTGATCGCCGGCCTGCGCCAGTTTGGCGCGCAGCGGCGGAATCGCATCGAGACCGCGCGCTTCCAGCGTGCGCGGCACCAGTGCCATACGCGCCATGACATCTTCACGGGTACGGTCGACCATTTCCCACAGGCTGTCGTGGGCAGCGAAATCGCCGTAGGCGAAGCCCAGTTGCTGCAGGTGGCTGGCCAGCAGATGGAAATGGGTAGCTTCTTCGTCGGCGACGCGCAGCCAGTCGGCGTAGTATTCGGCCGGCATGCCGGCGAAGCGCCACAGTGCATCGAGCGCCAGATTGATGGCATTGAATTCGATATGACTGAGCGCATGGATCAGCATGCCGCGTCCTTCCGGCGTGGCCATGGAGCGCCGGCCTACCGCCAGCGGCGGCACCAGTTCCGGCTTATCCGGCCGCCCCGGTATGTTGCCGCTACAGCTGAGTGGTGCAAGCTCGTCCAGTTGCAGTGCAACGGCATGCCAGGCCGCGTGCATGGCGTGCACGGTCGTTACTTTCTCGGCTGGATCGCACAGCAGCAGGCAGGCCAGTGCGTACTGGCGAAGTTCGTTAGGAGCTGGGGACGGGACGGACATGATGACGGCGACGGCGCTAAAAGTCGGCAGTGTACCACCTGCTTAGCGCTATACCTTGGCAGCGGCGGCGGTGGCACAGTATGCTAGGACTTTTCTAGCCCGCAAAGGATGGCCAATGTCGCGTGTACTCGGTGGATTGCTTGCCATGTTCTGGATGTCGCTGGGGCATGCCCAGCAAGCAGCGCTCGAGCGCGAACTGAACGCCGTCGCACAGGATGCTGCCATGCCGCTCGCCAGCCTGTCGGTGCTGGCTATCCGCGAGGGCAAAGTGGCTTACACCTTCCAGACGGGGCCGCGCCAGATCGATCAGCCGCAGGCCTTGGTCGATCAGGATACGCTGTACCGGATTGCCTCGATATCGAAAATGGTCACCACCATGGGGGTGATGAAGCTGATCGAGACGGGTCAGCTTGATCTGGAGCGTGATGTGGCCGAGTACCTCGGCTATCCGCTGCGCAATCCTGCTTATCCGGACCGTAAGATCACGCTGCGCATGCTGTTAAGCCACACTTCAAGCTTGCGGGATGGTGCCGGCTACTATTGGAGCGGCGACAGCGCCATTCGCGACGAGCTTGGGCGCGGATCGCCAGCGATGTGGAGCAGTGTCGCCGAGCCTGGCCGCTACTTCAGCTATGCCAACCTGAACTGGGGGGTGATCGGCACCATCATGGAACAGGTGGCGGGCGAGCGGTTCGATCTGCTCATGCAGCGTCTGCTGTTGCAGCCTATGGGCGTGCGCGGCGGCTACTATCCCGCCGCCTTTCACAGCGCAGAGCGCGATAATTTGGCTACGCTATACCGCAAGCGGACTACTAATACAGAGATCTGGGATAGCGCAGGACCATGGATCGCCCAAGCCGACGATGCCGCCGCGCCCCGTCCCGCTGCTGGCAGCATCCCCACCGACTACCGGCCCGGCCGCAACGGTACGCTGTTCAGCCCTACTGGCGGTCTGCGCATCTCGGCGCGCGGGCTGGGGCAGCTGATGCAGATGCTGATCCAGCGCGGCCAGTATGAGGGGCGCAAGATTCTCTCCCCTGCCAGCATCGAACTGATGTTTAGCCAGCAGTGGCTATACGATGGTCAGAATGGTGACACGGAACAGGGCCAGTACGGTAGCTGGGGGCTGGGCAGCCAGCGTTTCGGCAAGCTGGCGAACGGACGCGACAGAATAGTGGAAGACCCGGCATTTGTCGCGGTCGGCCATCTGGGCGAAGCGTATGGCTTGCTGTCCACCTTTGCGGTCGATCTGGCGCAGGGCAATGGCATGGTGGTGCTGATCGGCGGCACCGGGCGCGATCCGGCCTTGCATGCCGGCCAGTATTCAGCCCTGACACGTAGCGAGGAACGCATCCTGACGGCGCTCTACCAGCAGGTGATCCGGCGCGGCCGCCCTTGATTGGCGGCACTAGGTTCTCCAGTAACTCATCCCATTCCTACAAAGAGCTGGGCGGCGCACTGATACCTGCGCCCCTCCGCTTGCTCCATGATGAGTCGTATCCCGTCGCCTGACGCACGGGCCAATTAACTGGAGACTACCATGAGCTATTTAGACCGTGATACCTATGGCATCTACAACGATTACGACGATGACAGCGGCCCCGCCCCCCGTCTGATGGGGGCCGATACCCTGATCGGGGAGGATGTCTACAACCGGCAGGACGAAGATCTGGGCGATATCAAGGAAATCATGCTCGATATGCGGCAAGGACAGGTGGCGTATGCGGTGCTGTCCTTCGGCGGCTGGCTGGGCATGGGCGATAAACTGTTTGCCGTGCCGTGGCAGGCGCTGCAACTTGATACGGTCAACAAGCGCTTCCTGCTCGATGTATCCAAAGAACACCTGAAGAATGCTCCCGGCTTCGATAAAGATCACTGGCCCGATATGGCCAGCACCGAGTTCAGCACGGAAATCCACAGTTTCTATCACACCCAGCAGAACCTCGGGGGCGCCCGCACCGCCAGTGGCAGCGTGATGGGCAGCGCGAGTACCAGCCTGCAGAGTGATCCAGGCTATAGCGGCAGTACAGAAAGCGGCCTCGGCCGCAGCGATAATCTGTAAGCGCGCACCAAGATGTCGCAATACGTGTACCCATCAGCTTGAAATGCTGCACGGCGCCCCACCGGCGCCGTGTATTTTGCCGCAACGGTGCGTCTAGGCATAGGCGCACGCACCAAAATCGGGCATTCCCACTGGCACGCTTCTTGATACTAGAGAAGCGTACTCATCTGGGACGTTCGATATGGCAAAATTCTTCAATGAAATGACCGCAGACGGTCTGGCGCATCATGCAAGCGCCGAGGTTAGGGAGCACTATCGCGAATTCTGCGGCTGGCTACAGCGCCAGTCCCCCGAAACCATAGAGCGTAAGCGGGCCGAGGCGGATCTGACCTTCCGCCGTGTGGGCATCACCTTCGCCGTGTATGGCGACGATGCCGGTACGGAGCGCCTGATTCCGTTCGATACCATCCCGCGCATCATTCCTGCGCACGAATGGACCCAGTTGCAGGCCGGTTTGAAACAGCGCGTGCAGGCGCTGAATATGTTCATCCATGACATCTACCATGAGCAGAACATCATTCGCGCCGGCATTATTCCAGCCGAACAGATCTACCAGAACGCCCAGTATCGCCCTGAAATGCAGGGTATCAATGTGGCGTCCGACATCTACGCGCATATCGCCGGGGTAGATATCGTGCGCGCCGGTCAGGGCGAGTTCTATGTGCTGGAAGACAATCTGCGCGTGCCATCGGGCGTGTCCTATATGCTGGAAGACCGCAAAATGATGATGCGGCTATTCCCCGAACTGTTTGCCCGCAACCGGATTGCGCCGGTCGATCATTATCCCGACCTGCTGCTGGACAATCTGCGCTCCGTTGCCCCCATGGGCATTAATGATCCTACCGTGGTAGTGATGACGCCGGGCATGTACAACTCGGCCTACTTCGAGCATGCCTTCCTTGCCCAGCAGATGGGAGTGGAACTGGTGGAAGGTAAAGACCTGTTTGTGAGTGACAATACGGTCTACATGCGGACCACGCGCGGGCCGAAACGGGTGGATGTGATCTACCGCCGGCTGGATGACGATTTCCTTGATCCGCTGGCCTTCCGTCCGGATTCTTCGCTCGGCGTGCCGGGTCTGCTGTCGGTCTACCGCGCCGGCCGCGTCACGCTGGCCAATGCGATCGGCACCGGCGTGGCAGACGATAAGTCGATCTACCCGTATGTGCCGGACATGATCAAATTCTATCTGTCCGAACAGCCGATACTCAACAACGTGCCTACCTACCAGTGCCGCAAGCCGGAAGATCTGGCTTACACGCTGGCAAACCTGCCCGAACTGGTGGTAAAGGAAGTGCACGGTGCCGGTGGCTACGGCATGCTGGTGGGGCCAGCTTCGACCAAGCAGCAGATCGAAGATTTCCGCCAGCGCCTGCTGGCCCGCCCCGACGGCTATATCGCCCAGCCTACGCTGGCGCTGTCAGCCTGCCCTACCTATGTGGAAAACGGTATCGCGCCGCGCCACATCGACCTGCGTCCTTTCGTCCTGTCTGGCAAGACCATCTCGATGGTGCCCGGCGGTCTGACGCGGGTGGCGCTGCAGGAAGGTTCGCTGGTGGTGAATTCCTCGCAAGGTGGTGGCACCAAAGATACGTGGGTACTGGAACGTTAAGGAGAGACGATGTTAAGCCGCACTGCCGATCATTTATTCTGGATGGCCCGCTACACGGAACGGGCTGAAAATACTGCACGCATGCTGGATGTGAATGTCCAGACTTCCATGCTGCCTCAGTCCGATGCCGAAAATGCCCAAGGCTGGCGCGCCATGCTGGGTATTTCCGAACTACAGCAGGCCTTCGATCAGAAATATCAGACGCTGGAAGGCCGCGCCGTGATCGATTTCATGGTGCGCGATCCGGCCAACCCCTCGTCTATCGTGGCCTGTCTGACGGAAGCGCGGGAAAATGCGCGCGCTGTACGCGGCACGCTGACTACGGAAGTGTGGGAAATCCAGAACCAGACCTGGCTGGATATGCAGCAGCACCTGAAAGGCGAGCTACTGGAAACCGACCCCAGCAAGTTCTTTGAATGGGTCAAGTACCGCTCCCACCTGTCACGCGGGGTTACGGTGGGCACCATGTTGCGCGACGAGGCAGTACATTTCATCCGGCTCGGTACTTTCCTCGAACGGGCCGACAATACGGCGCGTATCCTCGATGTGAAATTCCATGGCGGTGGCGCCGAACTGGCCGGCGATACCATGACCCAGCGTGACTTCTATTACTGGGGTGCGCTGCTGCGTTCCGTCTCCGGTTTTGAGATCTATCGCAAGGTCTACCGCGATGTCATCACGCCAGCCCGTATCGCCGAGCTGCTGATGCTGCGCAGCGATATGCCCCGTTCACTGTTAGCCTGCATGGACGAAGTGCTGCTGAATCTGCGCGCGGTGCACAATGAAGTGTCGGCCGATACGGAACGCTATGCAGGCCGGCTGCATGCCCAGCTGCAGTTCGGCAAGATTGAAGACTTGCTAGCTGAAGGCTTGCACGATGCGCTGACCACCTTCCTGGCCGATATCAATCAACTGGGCAACCGTATCAGCCGCGATTTCCTCGTGCCGCTGGCCGCCTGAGCTGGAGCCTGACCATGCATCTGACCATCCGGCATGAAACCGTGTATAGCTATACCGCGCCGCTGGCCTACACCATACAGCAGCTGCATCTGACCCCGCGCAGCGATCCCCAGCAGCGGGTGCTGGCGTGGGATCTGACCCTGCCCGGTACGGTACATGCCTACACGGACGCGTATGCCAATCCGTCCCACATGATGACGATGGCTAGTCAGCACACCGAGCTGCGCATCGTCGCTGCCGGTGTGGTGGAAACGGCCATGCCGCCGCGCGGGCGGATCAGTACTACCGAATCGCTGTCGCCACTGGTCTTTACCGTCCCTACCCGCCTGACGGAAGCGGGGCCCGAGGTGCTGGAACTGGCTGCAAGCTGTCTGGGACGGGCGCCCGCGACGACCGCACGGCTGCTGCAGCTGAGTGAACGCATCCTGCACGGGGTGCGTTACCAGACCGGCGCAACGGGCGTGGGCAGTACGGCAACGCAGGCACTACAGCTGGGGCAAGGCGTGTGTCAGGATCATGCCCATATTTTTATCGCCTGCTGCCATGCCGCCGGGATTCCTGCGCGCTATGTGTCCGGCTATATCGATCCGGAAAATACCGGCCATGCGGCCAGCCATGCCTGGGTCGATGGCTGGGTGGAAGATGCCGATTACACGGGCTGGGTCAGCATCGATGTGACCCATGCACGCCTGATGACGGATGCCTATTGCCGTCTCGCCATAGGACGGGACTACGACGGTGCAGCGCCGATCCGCGGGGTACGTCGTGGTGGCGGCACGGAAATGATGCAGGTACAAGTGCAGATCGTGCCGCAATAGCCTGGCTCAAGGCGGGGTAAAATAATGCTTCTTCAATTTTCTGGTTGGTTTGAATGACTTACTGTGTCGGCATGCGCCTGAACGACGGGCTGGTATTCCTTTCCGACTCCCGCACCAATGCCGGAGTGGATCAGGTGGGGACGTTCCGCAAGATGAGCGTGTTCGAAGTGGCTGGCGACCGCATGATGGTGATGATGACCTCGGGAAATCTGTCGATTTCCCAGTCTATCCGTCAGTTGATCGCCGATACCCATGGCGAAGATGGACGTAGCATCTGGAATGTGAGCAACATGCATGAGGCAGCGCGCATCGTTGGCGATGCGGTGCGACAGGTGCATGCGCGCGAAGCCAAGGCGTTAGCCGAGTTCGGTATCGATTTCAATGTCAGCATTATTTTCGGCGGCCAGATAGGCACTGAGCGCTGCCGTCTGTTCCAGATCTATTCCGCAGGCAATTTCATCGAAGCCCATGATGAAAACACGTACTTCCAGATCGGCGAGGCCAAGTATGGCAAGCCCATCATCGACCGTGTGGTGACGCCCACCACTAGTCTGGACGACGCTGCCAAGTGCGCACTGATCTCGATGGACTCGACCCTGCGTTCGAATGTGTCGGTAGGTCTGCCGCTGGATCTGCTGGTGTATGAGACGGGCAAGCTGGCCGTTACCCATTTCGTCACCATCGACGAACGTAACCAGTACTTCCAGATGATACGTAACACCTGGGGCCACCAGCTGAAACGGGTGTTCGAAGGTCTGGAACAGCCCGTATGGGACGCAGCACCCGAGACTTCCGGCAACATCCTGCACAGTAGTAGCACGACGAGCCAGCCGGTGCGGGTGCTGCCGCCCGCTGGTGTTGCCACGCCCGTGGCCCAGCGCGCACCGCTGCAAACCCTGACCCAGCAGTTTCACGACGGACAGCAATAATCCGGCACGGATGCAGGGCAGCGGCTATTATGTGCGTGGTACTGTATCTGTTCTGGAGCATTGCATGTCGGAAGTAAGTATTTTCTCGGTCGATACCCTGCTCAAGTACATGGGCGACGATGACAAGGCGCGCGCCATGGTCGGCAAGATCGTCGCCGATGCCTGTGCGCCGGCGATGCAGCCTCTACTGCTGGCGGGCACGGCCATTCGCGAGGGACGCCTGACCGACGCCGGTAAAATCCTGCACACGCTGCGCGGCGCCATAGGCACGCTAGGCGCCAAACGGCTGGTGTCGGCTTCGCTGGCGCTGGAACAGGCTTTACTCGGGCAGCAGCAGAACCAGATTCCCATTCTTTTTGCCCAGCTTGAAGCCGAATACCGGCTAGTGCTGCAGGCGGCACACAACTGGCTACGCCAGAACGCCCCTGATCTGGCAGGCTAATTGTTGCCTTATTTTCAATTTTCATTCCGGATTGTGATTGCTGCGGCGCGGCGTATGCGGCGCCGGCGCGCTTGCCGTTTGGCATTAACGTATCGTTACAATTGTTACTCTCATTAAGACTGTATCAACAGGACAGCCACAGGCTTCGTGCTAACATGCTCCCCAGTTGCTCATGCTTCACTCTGTCCTGCAGGGGATTCGAGTGGTCGAGCGTAGTAGTTTGTATGAAAATGTTCTATTGCAGCATTGCTATGTAGGCAATTTGCTCTGGCGCAAGTATAATGGTGCAGTGCGTCGTGATGACCCCTAATCCCAGCGTTGATCACAGGTTTAAACTTTATGGAATTATTCAATAAGTCAGGTGTGCTGATTTCATCGTTACTGGTGCTGGTGGGCGCACTGATCGCCTGTCAGGCCAAGGAAGATGCAATTCCGCCTTCGACAGTTATTGAAGCCGCGGCGATGCAACTCGGCACGCAGGGTCATCGCGCAGCAGAACGGCGCCTGCAGGAGTGGGCTGATCTGGGCTCGCCCGTGGCGCAGCGCGAACTGGCTTTGCGCTATCTGAGCAATCCCGCCAAGCGTAATGAAGCACGCCAGCTGTTCGAACGCGCGGCTGGCGCTGGCGATGCGCAGGCCGTCATCAATCTGGCCGGTCTGTATCAGGGCAGCACCTCCCCTATCGCCGCCGGTCGCACTCTCAAAGATGTGACCAACGCCAGTTATCTGCCCCACTGAACCTAGCCACACCGCTCGGCGTTAGCCGGCCGGATTCTGGGCCAGATACCATGCCACCGTCTGTTGCAGCCCCCGCTGTAGATCGTGGCTGGGACGATAGCCCAGCAGCTCGGCGGCCTTGCTAATGTCGGCATGGGAATGGCGTACATCGCCAGCTCTGAAATCGCGATACTCTGGCGCTGCACTAGGCCCCACCTCTGCCAGCAGCTCTTGCAGAAGACGGAATAGTTCAAGCAAGCTGGTGCGCTGACCTACCGCGATGTTGTACACCTGCCCCATGGCCTCGCTACGTTCGCACACGGCCGCCAGAATGTTGGCCTGCACCACATTCTCGACGAAACAGAAATCACGGCTGTTGAGGCCATCACCATGTATCACCACGGCTTGCCCTAGGCGCAGCGCAGCGATCCAGCAAGGTATCACTGCCGCATAGGCGCCGGCGGGATCCTGACGCGGGCCGTACACATTGAAGTAACGCAGACCTATATTCTCTAGTTGGTAGCAGCGCTGGTACAGACTGGCATAGTGTTCGTTCATCTGCTTGCCGAGGGCATACGGCGACAGCGCCAGCCCGCACTGGCTCTCCGTTTTCGGCAAGGTCGGATGATCGCCATAGGTGGCGCTGGAACTGGCGTACACCAGACGCTTTACCCGGGTCTGGCGGGCGGCTTCCAGTATGCCGAGAAAGCCATCGACGTTAATGCTGTGATACATCAACGGTTCCTGCAGGGAGCGCGCAACGCTGCCCAGCGCAGCCTGATGCAGCACATAGTCCATGCCGCTGCAGGCCCGCAGGCAGCAATCGGCCTGACGGATATCCCCCTCGATTAGATGAAAATTGCGCCAGTTTGCAGGGCCGACCAGACGCGCTACCTGCTGCAGATTTTCGCGCTTGCCGGTGATGAAGTTGTCCAGTCCGGTGACCTGCTGCTCCAGTTGTAATAGCGCCTGCACCAGATGTGAGCCGATAAACCCGGCTGGGCCCGTGACCAGCCAGCGCTTGGGCTGTTGCTGCAACTGCTCGCGTACGCGCTGGTAGAGATTGGCTTCGTCCAGACCCGTGAACATCACATTCTCCACACATGGCGACCCGTCGCCAGCATGGCCTGCGCACTGCGCTGCCCTTTCAGATCGATCAGGCAGCCATCACTGCGCACGCGGCTGCAAAGTTCCTCCATGGAGCGCTGCTGCAGGCTGCGGTGGGCAACGGCGCAGATCAGCGCATCGGCCACCGGTAACTCGTTCCAGCGCTGCAGCCGGATGCCGTATTCGCGCACGGCTTCTTCCGGGTCGGCTACCGGATCATGCACTAGCACTTCGATGCCGTAGGCTTGCAGCTCGCTCACCAGATCGGCCACTTTGGAGTTGCGCAGATCGGGGCAATCTTCCTTGAAGGTCAGCCCTAGTACTATCACTGTGGCGCCCCGTATATGCAGATTGGCCTGCACCATCAGCTTGATCGTGCGCTCGGCTACAAACTTGGCCATGCCGTCGTTGATCCTGCGGCCCGCCAGTATCACTTCGGGATGGTAGCCCAGCTTCTGTGCCTTGTGCGTCAGGTAGTAGGGATCGACACCGATGCAGTGGCCGCCAACCAGACCCGGTTTGAACGGAAGGAAATTCCATTTGCTTGCTGCTGCGCGCAACACTTCGTCCGTATCGATCTGTAGGCGATCGAAAATAATTGCCAGTTCGTTCATCAGCGCGATATTCAGATCTCGCTGGGTGTTCTCGATCACCTTGGCAGCTTCCGCCACCATGGATAAAGCATCTTCCATCGTCGCCCCATAGCGGTAGCGCACCTGTGCCAGTCCCGTGATGCCCGGTTTGATGCTATGGCGCACGTTGTAGTATTCCGTCAGATCATTGAGGCGATGGACAAAATAGGCCCGCTCCGGCCGCGGGCCGACAAAGCTCATTTCGCCCCGCAGCACATTCAGCATCTGCGGCAGTTCATCGATGCGCAGACGGCGTAGCCAGTAACCCACACGGGTTATCCGCACATCGTTTTCCAGCGCCCAGCGCGGCTGGCCATCGCATTCGGCATCAGGCCGCATGCTGCGGAATTTCAGCACGCGGAATGGCCGGTTGTTACGCCCTACCCGCTCCTGCTGATAGAACACCGTGCCACCGTCTTCGAGCCAGATGGCCAGTGCCGCCAGCAGCATGACCGGCGCCGCCAGCAGCCCGATCGTGGCACTGGCCAGCAGATCGACGGCACGCTTGACCATGGCGCGCAACAGATTCTGCTTGAATCCGCCGCCGAAAATCAGGTAGCTAGGCTGTAGCGCCTCCAGCCGGATCTGGCAGGCTTCGCGCTCGAAGAAAGTCGCCGCATCGGTCACAGGAACGCCACCCAGCGCGCAGTCCAGCAACTGATCTACCGGCAGGCCGCCGCCGCGCCGGTCGCTGACCGAGACGATGATTTCGTCAGCGCCATGGTGGCGCGCCAGCGCCAATAGCGAGGCGGCCGGCGGCAGCAGCATCTTGCCCGGCACACAGCTGGGCTCGCCGTGTACGGCGACAAAGCCCAATACTCTGAACGGATGGAAGCCTGCCCCGGCAGCGGCCAACTCCATGCACTCGCGCGCGGTGGCGCCTTGCCCGACCACGATCAGTTTCTGCTCGAGCAGGCGCGATTGCGCCGACGCATACACCAGCAAGCGTGCGCCCAGCACTGCCAGCCCGCCCAGCACAAACACCGCAGCACTGATGCGTCCCAGTTGCCAGTACGGCAGCAACGCTGCCAGCAGGCTGAGCAGGCCAAAGCCCAGTGCCAGTGCCGGAACGATGCGCAGCAGTGTGCTGCGCAGATCGGCACGGGTATGGCCGGGCTGATACATGCCCAGCGTGCCCATGCTTAACACCATCGCCAGCGCAAAAATCAACGCAGCACCGTACAACTGCCATGGCGACATGGGCTGTCCCGCCAGCCACCAGGGCGAGCCCAGTACGGCCGCTAGCAGCAAGGCCATCAGCTCCAGTAGCACTAACAAAAAGGCAACTCTGGAGACATAGTGGTGGAAAATCCGGATCACGATGCCCTCCCCGAAACGGACCACACGATGCCTGCGATGATGAGCGTATGCTGTTTTCGGACTTTGAGGCACCACAATCGGCTCTGCTGTCAGGCCAAATCCGGGCCAAAATTGGCATGGATATGACAGCCGCATGACAAATGGTCTATAGTCATGGGTCTTTACTGTATTCAAGCGGAATCATGAAATTTGATGTTGCAATTGTCGGCAGTGGATTGGCCGGCCTGTCAGTCGCTTTGCATCTGGCGGAAACGCGTACTGTCGCGATTATTTCCAAGCGTGCCCTGCAGGACGGGGCCAGTAACTGGGCACAGGGCGGTATTGCTGCCGTGCTTGACTCCGGCGATAGCCATAAACAGCATATCGATGACACCCTGATCGCCGGTGGCGGCCTGTGCGACGAAAGCGCCACCCGTTTCATCGTCGAACACGGACGCGAAGCCATCGAATGGCTGATCGAACAGGGTGTACCGTTCACCCGCGACGATACGGCCGAACTGGGCTTCCATCTGACCCGCGAAGGCGGCCACAGCCAGCGCCGCATCATTCATGCGGCCGATGCCACCGGCCACGCCGTACAGGTGACGCTCGAAGAAAAAGTCCGCGCGCATCCGAACATCACGCTGTTTGAGCACCACTGCGCGATCGACCTGATTACTTCTGACAAACTGCATCCGGTCAATAAGAACCGCCAGCCCAAGTGCTACGGTCTGTATGTTCAGGATGAAAAGTCGGGTCAAGTGCTGACCTTTGCTGCAGAGCATACGGTAATGGCCACCGGCGGCGCCGGCAAAGTCTATCTGTACACCACCAATCCCGATACGGCCAGTGGCGACGGTATTGCCATGGCATGGCGTGCCGGCTGCCGCGTGTCGAACATGGAGTTCATCCAGTTCCACCCTACCTGTCTGTACCACCCGTATGCCAAGTCTTTCCTGATCACGGAAGCGATCCGTGGTGAAGGCGGTCTGCTGAAACTGCCGCCGGAAGCCGGTGCTTCGGCGGGCAAGCGCTTCATGCTGGCGCACGACGAACGGGCCGAACTGGCGCCGCGCGATGTAGTGGCGCGTGCCATCGACTTCGAAATCAAGAAGCGTGGTCTGGACTATGTGCACCTCGATATCAGCCATAAACCGGCCGAATTCCTGATCGAACACTTCCCTACCATCTATGCACGCTGTCTGGAACTGGGCATAGACATCACCAAAGAGCCGATTCCTATCGTACCGGCGGCGCACTACACCTGCGGCGGCGTGGTAACCGACCTGTATGGGCGTACCGACCTGCCGGGCCTGTATGCGGTGGGCGAAACTGCCTGCACGGGACTGCATGGTGCCAATCGTCTGGCCAGCAACTCGCTGCTGGAATGCGTGGTCATCGGCCGTGCCTGCGCTACCGATATCGCCAGCAAGGAAAAAGGCGAAGTGCCTTATCTGCCGGACTGGGATGAAAGCCGCGTGACGGACGCCGATGAAGAAGTGGTGATCGCCCACAACTGGGACGAACTGCGCCGCTTCATGTGGAATTACGTGGGCATCGTCCGCACCACCAAGCGGCTGGAACGGGCCCAGCACAGGATTGCGCTGCTCAAGGAAGAAATCGACGAGTATTACCAGAACTTCCGCATCACCCACGACCTGCTGGAACTGCGCAATCTGGTCGATGTCGCCAGCCTGATCGTCAACAGCGCCTTGCAGCGGCATGAAAGCCGCGGCCTGCATTTCAGCCGCGACTATCCGGAAACCTTGCCGAAAGCGCTGCCTAGCATTCTGACGCCCAATCGACGGAAATAATCTAAAGAAGGCCTGTGCATGATAGCCCTGCGTACTGCCGTAGCCACCGACATCCCCGCGATGGAAGCGCTGATTGCCCGTTCGGGCATAGAACTGAGTGCCGGATTCTATACGCCAGCGCAGGCGCAGGCTATTACCGAGCACGTCTTTGGCGTGGACACCCAGCTGGTGGCAGACCACACTTATTTCGTCATCGAGGAAGATGGCCAGATGCTGGCCTGCGGCGGCTGGAGCAAGCGCGCCACCCTGTTCGGCGCCGACCGCACCAAACAGGGCGCCGATCCCTTGCTGGATCCCGCTACCCAGCCAGCACGCATACGGGCGTTTTTCGTGCACCCGCAAGCAGCGCGGCGGGGACTAGGACGGCAATTGCTGGAACACTGCAGTGCAGCCGCGGCAGCCGGTGGCTTCCGCCGACTGGAACTGGCCGCTACCCTGCCCGGCGTACCGCTCTACACGGCTTGCGGTTTCAGTGAAATCGAAGCATTCGAAATTCCCCTGCCCGGCCCGATCAAGGTCGGGCTGGTGCGGATGGGGAAAGATATTTACGGCGGATAGCGGCCCTTAGCCAACAATACGCAACGAATAATCCGTTGCGTGCACGTCTTTGGTCAGACTGCCGATAGAGATACGGTCCACGCCAGTTTCAGCAATAGCACGTACGGTCTCGAAGTTGATGCCGCCGGAGGCTTCCAGCAGCGCACGGCCAGCATTGCGCTGTACCGCCTCCCGCATCATATCGAGGCTGAAGTTATCCAGCAGAATGGACACGGCACCGGCTGCCAGCGCTTCGTCCAGCTCGGCGATGGTTTCCACTTCCACCTGTATCGATACGCCCTTGTTCAGCGCCTGCGCCGCATGCACGGCAGGCGTGATGCCGCCCGCTGCGGCAATATGGTTTTCCTTGATCAGGATGCCGTCATACAGCGCCAGTCGCTGATTCTGGCCGCCGCCTACTCGCACCGCATATTTCTGCGCCAGGCGCATGCCGGGCAAGGTCTTGCGGGTATCGAGGATGGCCGCACGGGTGCCGGCGATCACATCGACGTATTTGCGCGTCACCGTGGCGACGCCGGACAGCAGTTGCAGGAAATTCAGTGCCGCGCGTTCGCCAGTCAGCAAGGCGCGAGCGGGACCGTGCAGCGTGCACACGGGCGTATCCGCCTGCATCAGATCGCCTTCGGCATAATGCCATTCGATGTCGATACCGGCCTGCATGCAGTTCATCACCCCCTCGAACCATGGGGCACCACACAGCACCGCCTGTTCGCGCACGATGACGCGGGCAGTCGCACGGCCACCTTCCGGCACCAGCAAGCCCGTCAGGTCGCCCGTGCCCACATCTTCCAGCAGGGCCGATAGCAGATTGGCTTCGAAAGCCGATTTGAGCGCCTCGTCAAACGGCGCAAAACGGTTAATCAGTGTGCTCATGCTGGTCCGATCCCGTCAAACAGCTTGCCTTCCTGTGCCAGATCGGCACTGGCCTGCACGCGTGCCTTCTTGGCCGCGGCGAAATCGAGCATACGGGTAATCGAAGTCACGGCCTTCTGGCCGATGGCCGGATCAACGTGGATCTCGTTGCTGCTACTGCTGTCCATGTTTTCCAGCAGATCGACCAGATTCTGCAAGCCATTCATGGCCATCCACGGGCAGTGGGCGCAGCTCTTGCAGGTTGCACTGTTACCGGCGGTTGGCGCTTCGATGAAGCGCTTGCCGGGCGCTGCAGCACGCATCTTGTGCAGAATGCCGTTATCGGTGGCGACGATAAAAGTATCGGCTGGCGAATTGACGGCCGCGTCGATAATCTGCGTGGTAGAACCCACCACATCGGCCAGCGCCACCACATTGGCAGGCGATTCCGGATGCACCAGTATCTTGGCTTCAGGGTACTGGGCCTTCAGCAGCTCCAGTTCCACGCCCTTGAATTCGTCGTGCACGAGGCAGGAACCCTGCCACAGCAGCATGTCGGCGCCGGTCTTCTTCTGGATGTAGGAACCCAGATGCTTGTCCGGTGCCCACAGGATTTTCTTGCCCTGCGCATGCAGGTGGGCCACGATATCGAGCCCGATAGACGACGTCACCATCCAGTCGGCGCGCGCTTTCACGGCCGCGCTGGTATTGGCATACACCACCACCGTACGATCCGGATGGGCATCGCAGAAGGCAGTGAATTCGTCAGCTGGGCAACCCAGATCGAGCGAACAGGTCGCATCCAGATCGGGCATCAGAATACGCTTTTCAGGGCTGAGGATTTTTGCCGTTTCGCCCATGAAGCGCACACCCGCCACGATCAGCGTCTTAGCGCTATGGTCGCGGCCGAAGCGGGCCATTTCCAGCGAGTCGGACACACAACCGCCCGTCTCTTCTGCCAGATCTTGCAGATCGGCGTCCACATAGTAATGCGACACCAGCACGGCCTGCTTTTCCTTCAGCAGTTGCTTGATGCGCTGTTTCAGGGTGCTACGCTGCTCCGCTGTCAGCGGAGCGGGCGTACGCGCCCACGCACGGGCGGTGCAGCTAGCGCCGTCCTGCGGGTGCTCGTACTCGACGGGCTTGATATCGATGGTTTGCATGCTACTCGCTTGAAACTGGTATGACGTTAAACCGGCTGCCGGACTTAGTTAATGCCCTGGCTGCTCAGGTACTCTTCGTAGTTACCGCGGAAGTCGATCACTTCATTGTCCTTGATTTCGATAATCCGGTTCGCCAGCGACGACACGAATTCGCGGTCGTGCGATACGAAGATCAGGGTGCCGGCGTATTTTTCCAGCGCGATGTTGAGCGATTCGATCGATTCCATGTCCATGTGGTTGGTCGGTTCGTCCAGCAGCAGCACATTGTGACGGCCCAGCATCAGCTTGCCGTACATCATGCGGCCCTTTTCACCACCGGACAGTACTTTGACGGACTTCTTCACTTCGTCGCCGCCGAACAGCAGACGGCCCAGAATCGAGCGCACCGCCTGATCGTCGTCGCCTTCCTTGGTCCACTTGCCCATCCAGTCGGTCAGGTTGATATCGGTAGCGAAATCTTCCGTCGGATCTTGCGGCATATAGCCTACATTGGCGTTCTCGGCCCACTTCACCAGACCGTGATCGGCCTGCAGACCGGCGATGTCCTGACCGCCGATACAGCGCAGCATGGTGGTCTTACCGGCGCCATTGGCACCGATGATGGCAATACGCTCGCCTGCTTCGACCATGATGCTGAAGTTATTGAACAGCTGACGGTCGTATTTCTTGGCGATGCTTTCCACTTCCACCGCCAGACGGTGCAGTTTCTTCTCGCCTTCGAAGCGCACGAACGGATAGGCACGCGACGACGGCTTGATGTCTTCGACCTTGATCTTGTCGATCATCTTGGCGCGCGAAGTCGCCTGACGGGCTTTAGATTTGTTAGCCGAGAAGCGGCGCACGAAGTCCTGCAGTTCGGCTACTTTCTCTTTAGCCTTGGCGTTGTTGGCCAGCTGCTGGTTACGCGCCTGGGTCGATGCCAGCATGTAGTCATCGTAGTTGCCCGGATAGATCTTCAGCGTGCCGTAGTCCATATCGGCCACGTGGGTGCAGACCTGATTCAGGAAGTGACGATCGTGGGAAATGATGATCATGGTGGAGTTGCGCTCGTTCAGCACATCTTCCAGCCAGCGGATGGTGTTAATGTCCAGGTTATTGGTCGGTTCGTCCAGCAGCAGAATGTCGGGATTCGAGAACAGTGCCTGCGCCAGCAGTACGCGCAGCTTCCAGCCGGGCGACACATTGCTCATCGGGCCCTGATGCAGATCGATGGTAATCCCTACGCCCAGCAGCAGTTCGCCGGCACGGGCTTCCGCCGTGTAGCCGTCGTATTCGGAGACTTTGCCTTCCAGTTCGGCCGCCTTCATGTAATCGTCGTCGGTGGCTTCCGGATTGGCGTAGATCGCATCGCGCTCGGCCATGGCCGCCCACATTTCAGTGTGGCCCATCATGACCACGTCCAGCACACGCATTTCTTCGTAGGCAAACTGATCCTGACGCAGCTTACCGAGGCGCTCGTTCACATCCAGCATGACGTTACCGGACGACGGTTCCAGATCGCCACCGAGAATTTTCATGAAGGTGGACTTGCCGCAGCCGTTCGCGCCGATCAGGCCGTAGCGGTTGCCATCGCCGAATTTAACGGAAATGTTTTCGAACAGCGGCTTGGCGCCGAATTGCATGGTGATATTGGCTGTGGATAGCACGAAGAAGACCTTTAAAGCGGTGAATTGAATTAACCGAGCATTTTACCATTAGCCACGCAAGGTCGGGTACTCACTGAGCGTAAGTTCTAGCGTGCGCGGCGTGGAGCGCAACTGCGCCATGGCCCCGTAAGGGAGTGTGGCACGGCGTTCGATGTGGCCGAAAGGCAAGCCGGTGAGCACCGGCAACGGCAGCACCGAGCGCAGATAGGCCAGCATGGCTTCGAAATCGTAGCCATTGTCGTAAGGGCTCAGTTTGTAGCCGGAGAAATCACCGAGCACCAGCGCCTGCTGGCCGTCCAGCGCGCCAGCGTAGAACAGTTGCAGCACCATGCGTTCGATACGGTAGGGATGCTCGCTGATATCTTCGAGGAACAGGATGCCGTGCGGCTGGGCAGCAAAATACGGCGTACCCAGCAGGCTGACCAGCATGGCCAGATTGCCACCCCACAGCTGCCCGCGCACGTCCAGCTCGGGATTATCGCTGCCTTCGGGCGCCACTTCACCGGCGACATAATGCAGCGGGCCGCGCAGGCAGTCATGGAACTGCTGCATGGTGTAGTCGACCGTCGTTGCGCGCGCATAGTCGCCGCAGAACATGGGGCCGGCAAAGCTGACGGCGCCCGTCTGTTTCATCAGTGCCATCTGGAACGCGGTGAAATCGCTATACCCGACGAACAGCTTGCCGCTGGCTGCCAGCCGCGCAAAATCAATCTGCGGCAGCAAGCGGCTCATGCCGTAGGAGCCGCGCAAGGCCAGCACCACTTGTACTTCGGGATCGTCGGCGGCCGCATACAACTGGGCCAAGCGCGCTGCGTCCGTGCCGGCAAAACGCTGGTGGCGCTGCTCGTGCTGATAGTAGTTGTGGATCAGATAGCCTTGCTGGCGCAAGTGTTGGATGCCCGCCTCGACAGCGGGATAGTCCGGCGCATAGCCGCCGGTGGCGGCAATTGCCATGCCGAAGGGTGTAGTAGTCAAGGTTGTACGCGCGCGCAAAGAGTGAAGGTGGCAAAACTGCCAGCATCTTACCGCGCAGCCCAGGGGCGGGCAAGTTTGCCGCCTGTTACGCCAGCGGTACCCTAGACAGCGCTGCCGTCCGGTCCGGCGACACCCTCGCTGGCGGCGCGGCGTGCCGCCGTGGCTGCTGCCCGGCGGGCGGCAAAGAAACCCTTGAGCATATTGCCGCACTCCTCGTCCAGCACCCCGCCTGTAACGCTGGTGTGGTGATTCAGCTGGGTATGTTCGAACAGATTCATCAGCGATCCGCACACGCCCGTCTTGGGGTCGCTGGCACCGAAGACCACGCGGGCCAGCCGCGCATGCATCATGGCGCCTGAACACATCAGACAGGGTTCCAGCGTGACGTACAGCTCGCAGCCGGGCAGTCGGTAATTGCCCAGCTTTTCAGCGGCCGCACGCAACGCAACTATTTCCGCGTGGGCGCTGGGATCATGCTTGCCGATGGGCTGGTTGTAACCACAGGCGATCACTTCGCCGTCCTTCACCACCACAGCGCCCACCGGCACTTCACCCAGAGCCCATGCGTGCTGCGCCTGCGCCAGCGCCAGCCGCATGTATTCCTGATCTGCCATGCTATCGGCCATGGGCTCAGGCCTCGGTGATCTCGGCCCAGCAGTTCGGCGTTTCGTGCAGCACCAGTTTATGCAGGTGCAGCCCGGTGCCGTAACGGTCTTTATAAGCCGCCTTGAGGATGGCAAACGCCACGTGGGCCAGATTTTCCACGGTAGGAATACGGTCGATCACCACGGTCTTGTGACCGGGTAGCGAAGCGAGGAATTCGCGTACGGCGGCATCTTTCTCATACACGATGAAAGCGTGATCCCACACGTCCACCAGATGCTCTTTGGCCAGCGCTTTGATGTCGGAGAAATCCATAATCATGCCGTTGTCGGAATTCCCTTCGGCGCTGATGATTTCGCCCGTCAGGGTGATTTCCAGCGTGTAGCGGTGGCCGTGCAGGTTGCGGCACTGGCTTTTATGGTCGGGAATACGGTGGCCGGCATCGAATTCCAGCTTGCGGGTAATGGTCAGCATGATTAGGGTATCTGTAAAAGTTTATGGGTTTGCAAGCTCAGCTTCCACTTGGGGTTGCGCTTGCAGGTCTCGATCGCCAGACGGGTGTTGAATTCAGCCAGAGGACCATCCATCGCCTGCACAAAATAGTGCTCGAAGTCCAGCCCTTCGTAAGCGCCCAGATCCTGCCCCGTCTGCGGTATCACCACCTTGATTTCATTGCCTTTGCTTACCGCCAGCGTGGAACCCATTTTCGGGCTGACGCAGATCCAGTCCACGCCCTCCGGCACAGGCAGCGTGCCATTGGTTTCAATGGCAATGGTAAAGCCTTGTGCGTGCATGGCGGCGATCAGTGGCGCGTCCAGTTGCAGCAGTGGCTCGCCGCCCGTGAACACCACGTATTTGCTCGCGGTATAGCTTTGCGGCCACAGCGCATTGATGGTTGCCGCCAGCTCGGCTGCCGTGCTGAACTTGCCACCACCTTCGCCATCCGTGCCGACAAAATCCGTATCGCAAAACTGGCAGATGGCCTGAGCGCGATCCTGCTCGCGGCCCGTCCACAGATTGCAGCCGGAAAAGCGGCAGAAAACGGCAGGCCGGCCCGCGTGGGCGCCCTCGCCTTGCAGCGTGTAAAAAATCTCTTTAATGCTATACGTCACGGCAGTTCCTGAAAGGACAACCCTCAATTATATCCCATCCTGCGGCCTATGCCCATGCTGGCAAAAAGTTGACCTTCCACAATGCTACTCCAAGGCAATCAAGCTATGTTGGCAACATGCACAAACCAGAGAGATTTGCCCATGTCGACTCCGCCTAAAATCCAGCATGTGATGGAATACCCTGCCGCCGACAGCCAGCATGGCTTTGCCCTGAAGCTGATGGAGCTATTGGTGGTGCCAACCTTTGTGCTCGATCTGCACGGTAAAGTGATCATCTGGAACCGCGCCTGCGAACGCCTGACGGGCGTCGAAGCGTGGGAAGTGCTGGGCACGCGTGATCACTGGAAAAGCTTCTACCACGAGCAGCGGCCTACGCTGGCCGATCTGGTGGTAGAACATCGCAGCAACACCATGGCATTAGCGCAGAGCCCGCAGATCCGTCGCACCGAGACGGACAGCGGCCTATGCGCAGAAAACTGGTGCGATATGCCGCGGCTGGGGCGGCGCCGCTATCTGGTAGCCGATGCCAGCCCTATCCACGATAGTAGCGGCCAGCTGGTGGCCGTGGCCGAGACCCTGCGCGACGTGACGGACGAGAAACGGGCACAGGCGGCACTGGAGCAATTGGCGACGCGCGATGGCCTGACGGGCCTGGCCAACCGGCGCTGCTTCGATGACACCTTGAGCGCCGAATGGGCACGCGCGCTACGCCAGAACCAGCCGCTGTCGTTGCTGATGGTGGATGTCGATAACTTCAAACAATATAACGATGCCTATGGCCATCTGGGCGGCGATGAATGCCTGCAGCGCATCGCGGGTGCCGTGGCTTGTGAAATGCGCACCAACGATCTGGTGGCGCGTTATGGCGGCGAGGAATTTGCCGTGATCTTACCCAACCAGTCATTGAAAGGTGCGGCCATCGTGGCCGAGCGCATCCGCTGCCGGGTCGAGCAGCTGCATTTGCCGAATCTGGGCAGCGTCCAGCACGTGGTCACCGTCAGCATCGATGCGGCCACGGCGTTTGCCGCACCGGGCAGTGATCCCGGCCTGCTGGTATCCACTGCCGATTCCGCGCTTTATCGTGCCAAGCACATGGGCCGCAACCGCATCAGCCTGCCGGAACCGGCTGCCGGCTAGCCGATCAGCCCGTGTAGACGATGTAATCGAAACCGTTGACGATGGAACCGATGACGCCGGCCTGATTCTCGGCCGATTCCGAGATAGCCGCCAATACCTCGGCGCGACTGGCAGCGCCGATATTGATATTGTTTTCGTAGAATGTCAGACCGCCCGGATCAGGCACACGGTGCAGCACGTTCTGGTAGATCTGCGTGACGAAATCGTGCGTGTTCAGATTGCTGCCATAGGCTTTGGTGAACTCCTCACTGGTCATCATGAAATTCGCCACCTGGGTGAGCGTGTAGCCGTTCTCCAGCGCACGGATCCAGAAGCCCAACCCGCCCAGATCGGGGGCGCGATTAAACGCCGCCTGATACAGACGATAGGCTTCTCCACCGATCTGGTGGTCGCCGATGTCCAGTGCGACGGCATTGCCGCTAGTGAAGAACAGACGTTCTACATTGCTCAGCACATCCTGCGCGCCGCTGGCCCCATCTGTCACCAGAAATTCGTTGCCGCTACCCGTCACCGTGTAGCTGCTGCGCGCCTTGCTGAAACTGGCCGTATCGAAGCCGGCACCAGCATTGACCAGTTCACTTCCGGCCCCCAGCACCAGCTTGTCGGCAGCCGTAGTGCCATTGACGATCTGGCTGATCAGGCTCAGATCAATGGTGCGATCGGAGAACTGCAGCCGCTCGATGCCGCTGAGCTTATCTGTGCCGTCGCCGCTAACCGTCAGGCTGGCAGTGCTGCCACTGAGCGCATACTGGCTATAGCTACGGCCGAACACCACGGTATCCGTGCCGCTACTACCACTGATGGTATCGCTGCCGCCGCCCTCGTAGAAAGTATCGGCACCAGTGCCCCCGGTCAGGATGTTGCCGGCACTATTGGCATAAATGGTCGCCCCGCCCGAACCGGCAATGGCTTTTTCTATCGTTACATTGTAGGCAATCGAAATATTGTTATAGCCGGGTGCTGTCGAGCTGAAAGTACCGGCATTCAGATTGATGACCACTGCATCCGTGCAGGTGGAAAAATCGAAAGTATCGCTGCCGCCCGCGTCCCAGATGCACTGCATGGCGGCATCGCTAGCGAAGCTGTAGCTATCGGCGCCCGTGTGGTAGCTCATGTTGGCGCCATACAGATACTGGATCGCCTGTATGTCGTACAGCATGGGAGTAATGCCGTACTTGTGATTGAGACTGAAACCGCTGCCGTTGTTATACGACATCTGGGTGTAATCGATGTTGTCGGTGGCAGAAGGCAAATACGGGCCATCAATACTGCCGCCGGTAGAATCGTAGTCGCCCGGATGCTTCAGGCCCAGCGTATGGCCTAGCTCATGGATCAGCACCGAGGTGCCAAAAGCGCCATCGGTATAGCGCATGGTGGCATTGTCGGCATTGTTCAGGAACAGGTAGGTTGAATCGCCGCCATTGGGCAGATAGGCATAGCCGCTGCTCTGGTCACCCTGATCATTGGTACCGAGCTGGATATCGCCACCAGAAGCAACTTCCGTGAACTTGATGTTGGCCACGGCAGCCCAGACTGCCATCTCAGCTTTGGCAGCAGCCTGCTGCTGTGCCGTCATCGGGGCGAAGCCGCGCACATCGTCAACGCTGCCGTCGCTGGGCGCCACCGTCATGAAGCTGTAGGTGATGGTGACGGCCGTACCGGGACGCTTGGCCCAGCTGCTATACACCAGCGAGTCGATGGAGTTGTTACCTGTTACAAAAAAAGCCATGGCAAAATGATCAATACGATGAAAGTACTAGCATCCTAACATCAGAACGGTAAGTCCTGCAGGTCGGGCGCTAACCAGTGCCGGCGCGCTTCGACGGAAAACAGGCAGTCGGTACTCCAGTAGCGCAGGGGCCAGTGTTTATCCCCGCAAGGCGAAGCTAACAATCCCGTGCACAGGGTCGCCAGCGCCGTACCGGCGGGTTGCTGACGCACATACTCGGCCACGGCACGCAGCGACGCCTGAGTGATGGTTTCGTGGTAGCCGCCCGTGTCCGTATTGGCTACCCCACAGGCCAGATTGTAGGCCCGGATAATCTCCGGCATGGCCGACGGCGCATCGATATCCGGCCGTTCGACCAGCAGCCACAGCGCAGCCGCGAGATGCGCCGCATGGGTCCATTGCTGCTTGGGCAGCGTACGGTCGAGCAAGCCTAGACCGATCGCGCGTATCTGTCCCTCGCTCAGCAGCGCACCCTGATAGCTGCTCATGCCGGATCTCCGAACGGATTGGCCACCGTGGTCACAGTCGCCGGAGGAAGTTCTGCTGGCAGAGTGCGGCTCTCCAGCACGGCCACCACGTCGTTCAGTACGGCCTGCAGCGCGCGCGCGCTGGCCAGCCCCTGCTGATCGGCCGTCAGATCCACATCGCCGCTGAGGGTGATACGGTCGAGCCGATTTTCTATGCATAGATGTCCAATATGCAGCACATCGGCTTCGTTGGCATAGGGAATGAAGGCTTTGCTTTGTTTCATTTTCCACCTTTCGATTTACGCAGCTTTACATTCGGCAGACGCAAAACTGTCTCTTTTTGCGCAGCACTCAGGCTAGGCAGCAGATTCAGAGCGATGCGCGCTTCCAGCTGGGCAATACTGAGCAGCTCATATTCGCTGGTTGGTCGATTTTCTACCAGAAAAGCCGCGCCGGCCTTCTGACGGGGACTGTACACCACTTTGTACAGGTGGCTGGGCACCAGCACGTTGCCGATCTTGCGCAGACTACTACCTAGAAACACAGGCCCCGTCAGCACATACAGCTCGCCTTCCTTGATCGCCTGCTTGCGCACCACTGCCTCGATACCGGCCCACAGATGGCGATTATTCTCGCCATCCTGCGGCACCATATTGGCCAGCGTAAAGCTCTGATGCTGGCTATTCCGGTCCGGCATATCGCCATTCGGCGCCATGTGGCCACGGTCAAACCCGCTACGGGCGTAATCGGCCAGTTCGGCACGTGCACTGGCCGGCAGGCGCGGTTCGGGATGGAAACTGTTCTCGCGCGAGAGCGTCTTGGCAGCAGCAAGATTCTCGGCAGTCAGACGTTCGGCCGACCACAGCGGGGTGCGGGTAATACTGGAGTGCATCACGCCAAACACGTCGTAACAGAGCTCGGTAGTGCCGGCCTGCATACGTTTATTCTGAATTTCGGGCATGCGCCCATCGACGTAATGGGCGGGACAGTTGCCCGCCGCCACGCTGGCACAGACGCCAGCCGCCAGCAGCACGGCCAGCACGCTGCGATGTATCAGACCCATCATTTATCCGTAGAAATTTTAAACAGGCATTCTAGCGGACAGCAGGCCGCCCGCACAGGGCGGGTCAACTGGGTATCAGGCAGCGTGTCCCGTTACCTGCGGGTTGGGCGTCGGCTCGGCTACTTTCTGCAAGTGATTTCGATCAAGATGATGGAAAGGCTCGTCCTGACCACGGATCAGCATCACCGTGTCTTCTTCGTAGGACCAGCTGCCATCGTCGTGGAAGCGAACTTTGATACGGTATTCCACCGTCTTGAAGCCATGTTCGAGGAAGGGATTGGAACGGATGCCGTAGGTTTCCGATTCGCGTAGCGCCACCAGTTCGAACTCGTTTGCATCGGCGGCCACCACGCCGGCTGCCATGGCGATCTGGCCACGCGGAATGGCCAGCGTCTGAATCACCGTGCTGGTGGCGGGTTCCCACAGCCAGTAACCTACCTGTTCGTGATAGGTCTTGGGCTGGTCCGGCTTATTGACGATGATCAGATAGCGCAGGCCGTAAAACAGCTGCGGCCCGTTGGTGACCGGGTCGATAGGCTGCAGTTCGATGCGCTCGACATACGCCTGTTTGCGCGGCCCGTCTGCCTTGGGCTTGATATCAAGCCCCCGCTCGCCCTGCCAGATGCCGGCCATACGGGTCAGCGGCCCCAGATTATCAAGCGTATTCCGGTCATAACCTTCCGGCTCGGTGTAGATATCGTTCGAAAACTCGCTCATACGGATTCCTGTCTATGCGGATGAGCACTATTGTATGGTGGAATGGCCGAATAAGCATAAGCCGGTTCGGTGCTGGCCACTACCGGCGCCACGGGCAGCACCCGTACTGCCAATATGCCCACCACGTTATTGAGCCGCATGCGGCACAGCGTCAGACCATCTTCGTCCGCTGCAGCCACCCGCAACTGCACCTCCAGGCCGCCCGCAATGGCATGTGTACGCAGGCTGCGCAAATCGAGATCCAGCCGTCGCACTATCGCGAGCACGGCTTCCAGGGTGGCGACAGATGCATCGTCTTCGATGCAGAAACGGAAGTTGGTCTGAGTATTTTTCATCTAGCCAGAATATCCGCAAAGTCACGGAATAGGCTTCCATAGTTTATGCAGTTCTCCGGATTTGGCAGAACAATCTTCCTCGCGTTATAGAATATGGGGAAGATTTATCTTTTTTGGAGTGGCAGGCATGGAAATCGATGAAATAGACCGCAAGATACTGCGCGCCTTGCGCCGTGATGGCCGACTCAGCAACACTCGTCTGGCCGAAATCGTCGGCCTATCCACCACGCCGTGCTGGAATCGCGTGCGTGCCCTGGAAGACGCCGGCCTGATCGAGGGCTACACGGCCCTGCTGAGTCAGAAAGCACTGGGTTATCCCGACACCGTCATCATCGAAGTCACGCTGGACCGGCACGATGACGACATTTTCGAGAAGTTCGGACAGGCGCTGGCCGAACTGCCGGAAGTCATCGAGGCTTACCTGCTGACAGGTGAATACGACTACCTGATCAAAGTGGCAGTGGCCGGCACCGCCGGCTACGAGGAATTCCTGCGCCGCAAACTCTACAAATTGCCGGGCTTACGGCATAGCCGTTCCACCTTTGTTTTACGTTGTTTAAAACATAGTGTTTCTGTCGAGCCATAGCCTGGTGAATATTATTAACATTAATAAGCGAGTAATACCTAAAAGCGACACTTTTACCATTCTGCTTGCCCCGCTATTTTTTCGATAGTAGATTAAAAAAACAGAATATTTAACAAAAAAAGGGGTGGCAAGATGCGAATTAAACAAATTGCAGCATTAACAACCTTGGCGATTATTTCAACTGGGGCGCTGGCAGTAGAAAGCAGTTTTAGCGGCTTTGCCCAGCTGACGGTCGGCCGCGTGCTGAATGGCGCGACTGGCGGCAGCGTTCCTTACCAGATCAACGCCCAGCCCGGCTATTCCTATCAATGCCCGTGCTTTACCGCCAATTATGAATACGTCGGCCTGTACGAATACCACAAGACTCAGGTACAGCCGGAGTCGCTGGCTGGTCTGCAGGGTAACTTTAAATTCACCCCCGATCTTTCCGCGACCGTACAGGTGGTGGCGCGCGGTGCGGACAGTTCGGTCAATGCGGACTGGGCCTACGGCAGCTACCGCATCAACGAGAACCTGACACTGCAGGCGGGCCGCAAACGTTTGCCGCTGTACTACTACTCCGACTACATGTACGTGGGTTACGCCTATCCATGGCTGCGGCCGTCACAGGATCTGTACGCCTGGCAGATCTATTCGTATGACGGCGCCAACCTGCTGTACACCAATAACGTTGGTGACTGGACCTACACGGGCAATGTCTGGGTCGGCAAGCGCAAAAGCAACGATAACCAGATGCTAGGTAATCTGTACTACACCAGCCGCATCGACGAATCGTGGAACAAGATGATAGGCGGTTATCTGGACGCCAGTAACGATATATTCAGTGTGCGCGGTGTATATATGCACACCGTGGTGGAACGTTATTCGGTTATTAATGGTGTGCGCAGTCCCGCCATGTCCGGCGCCAATGGTCAGTTAATTAATGATGTCGGTCAGGCATTTTATGGATTGTCATTTAATATCGATTATAAAAACTGGCTGATGCGCAGCGAAATTAATTATATCGACCGACCATCAGTTAAAAATACTTTTACCGCCCAGTCTTATTCCGGTGGCTATAAATTCGACCAGCATTCCGTCATGCTGTCGTGGTCGCAATTTGCCGAACATTCGGATTACTGGCCGACCGGCACGGAGAAACATAACACTACCTCACTTACCTATCGCTGGGACTTCGCCACCTCGCAAGCACTGAAGGTGCAATACGACAAGATTAAGGACAAATCCAAATTCCAGTTCACCGGCGATGCCAGCCTGCTGTCGGCGTCGTGGCAGATGGTGTTCTAAGCGCGTCCGATAAAAATAAACCAACGATAAGGGAGTGCATTCATGCAGAAATTCTTCATCCAACTGGCCGTGGCCAGTACCTGTCTGCTCGCCGGTCTGGCCAGCGCAGCGGAAATTGTGGTGGTGGTCAATCCCAAAAATCCCGCCACCCGCATGTTCTCCGAACAGGCTTCGCAGTTCTTCCTCGGCAAATCGACCATGTTCGTACCGCTCGACCAGGCCGAAAAGTCGCAGATCCGGGCTGACTTCTATCAACGCTTGGCCGGCAAGGACATCTCGCAGGTGAAAGCGGCCTGGGCCAAGATCATCTTTACCGGTAAGGGCGTGATGCCGGCCGAGCTGCATTCCACGGCCGAAGTGAAAAAAGCCATCGCCAACGATATCAATGCCATCGGCTACATCGAAAAGTCGGCCGTGGACGATAGCGTCAAAGTCATCCTTACCCTGCCTTGATGATTGCACCGGCTGGTGGCCGAGTGCCGCCAGCCGTGTCGCCATCACGCTTGTCTCGGTTACAATGGTGGCATGAACGCAAAAAAATTCTCCCCCCTGCTGTTGCTGGCATGCGTGTTCAGCGCTGCTGCAGACAACGTACCGCCCCTGGGCTGGAACAACTCGGCCGAACTGGGCGCCATCTCGACTTCAGGTAACACGGTCGGTAATTCCGTCACAGGCAAGCTCGACGCCCATCAGGAACTACGCAACTGGAGCAATGAATACATCCTGGCGGGCTACTTCAAGGATGAAGAGATCAAACAGGCCAGCGGCGCACGGGTACGCCAGCGCTCGGCGCAGCGTTACTCGGCCTCGGCCAAAGCTGCGTTCAAGCTGCTCGAGGACCACAATAAACTGTTTGCGCTTGCCACCCATGTCGATGACCGCTTCGGTGCCTATACGCGCTACTCCACGCTGGGCGTCGGTTACGGCACCCAGGCCTATGCCACTGACAGCAGCAATATGGACGTGGAAATCGGTCCCGGCTACTTCAAAGGCACGCGCTCCAACGGCATTACGGAAACCGGCATGACCATCCGCGGTGCAAGCAACATCAAATGGAAGGTCAGCGACACGGCCCAGCTTTCGCAAAACCTGATCGTCGAGCGCGGCACCTCGAATGTGCACTCGCAGGCGGAGACCGCCCTGCGCACCAAGATCAACGGCACCATGCAGATGAAAGCCGCCTACAGCATCCGCAACGATACCAATGTACCGGCCGACAAGCGCAATACCGATACCCAGACTTCGGTGACACTGGTCTACTCGTTCTGATTCTCTCTATTTCTGCCCACACCAAGATTATGAACACTCCCCGCATATTCGGTACACCGCTCTCCCCTAACGCCACCAAAGTCATGCTGCTTGGCTCTGGTGAACTGGGCAAGGAAGTCATCATCGCCCTGCAGCGTCTGGGCGTGGAAGTGATCGCCGTGGACCGTTATCCGAATGCTCCCGGCCATCAGGTGGCACATCGCGCCCACGTGATCAACATGGCAGATGGCGCAGCACTGGCCGCACTGATCGAGCAGGAGCGGCCTGATCTGGTGGTGCCGGAAATCGAAGCCATCGCGACCGATACGCTGGCGGCGCTGGAACAGGCCGGCAAAATCACCTGCATTCCGACCGCCCGCGCCGCCCAGCTGACCATGAACCGCGAAGGCATACGCCGGCTGGCAGCAGAAACACTGGGACTGGCCACCTCGCCCTACCGTTTTGCCAGCAGCCTGGCCGAACTGCAGGCGGCCACGGCCGAAATCGGCTTCCCCTGCGTGATCAAACCCGTCATGTCCTCGTCCGGCAAAGGCCAGTCCAAGATCGATAGCGCAGCCGAAGTGGCCGCCGCATGGGATTATGCTGCCGCCGGTAGCCGGGTCGACGCGGGCCGCGTCATCGTCGAAGGCTTCATCGATTTCGATTACGAAATCACCCTGCTGACGGTGCGTTCCATAGCTAGCGATGGCCAGATCCAGACCCAGTTCTGCGACCCTATCGGCCACGTACAGGTACAGGGCGATTACGTCGAGTCGTGGCAGCCCTGCGCCATGCAGCCACTGGCACTGCAGCGGGCGCGCGACATTGCCGCCAAAGTTACGGGCGATCTGGGTGGTCTGGGACTCTTCGGTGTCGAACTGTTCGTCAAGGGCGATATGGTATGGTTCTCCGAAGTCAGCCCACGGCCGCACGACACCGGCATGGTGACCATGGCGACGCAAGTCCAGAGCGAGTTCGAACTGCATGCCAAAGCCATCCTCGGCCTGCCCGTCAATGTGGCGTTGCGTAGTGCCGGCGCATCGGCAGTGATTTATGGCCAGCATGACGCCGCCGGCATCGTCTTCGAGGGCGTGGCCGCAGCACTGGCCGTGCCGGGTACGGACCTGCGTCTGTTCGGCAAGCCGGAATCGTTTGCACGCCGCCGTATGGGGGTGGCACTGGCCAGCGCCGACGACTTGGCAACGGCGCGCGAGCGCGCCAAGCAGGCAGCAGCGCTGGTCCTGCCGCGCCGCGCCGATTAAACTGGCCGCAGCCTGTGCGCTGCGGCACACGAGTCAGACGAAAGTACTTGCCAGCGAGATAGAGCAATGACTGCCACGCCAGACGCCACGCATCACTCCACCAGTACCAGATTACCCCATCTGGCGCTGGTGATGGCGCTGACGGCCTGCTATTTCCTGTTTGCCCGTGCCAGCCTGCTGCTGGCATTCGGTCACAGCAATGCTACTCCCGTTTGGCCACCTTCCGGCATCGCTTTCGCCGCCATGCTGGCCTTCGGTTACCGTGTCTGGCCCGCCATCCTGATCGGTGCCAGCTTTGCCAATCTGGCCACCTTCGTCGGTAACGGACTGGCGCCCGATCTGGGCACCAACCTGATCTCGCTGCTGATAGGTGGCGGCAATACGCTGGAAGCCGCTGCCGGTGTCTGGCTGGCGCGCCACTACGGCTGCGCCCAGCAGCCATTTTCCCAACTGCAAGATGTGTATAAATTTGCCCTGATCGGGCTGCTCATGTGCGTACTCGCCGCCGTCATCGGCAGCGGTGTGCTGTATCTGGGTGGCATGGTCAGCTGGCCAGCCCTGCCCACCGTGATGCTGACCTGGTGGGTGGGTGACGTAGCCGGCGTGCTGCTGGTAACCCCGGCCCTGCTAGCATGGCGTCCGGCACAGGGTAGCTACCGTCTGAGCTGGGCCGGCGCGCTGTCGCTGCTATTGCTGATCGCCATGATAGCGGCCATCTTCGCGCGCCGCTACAACGCCGGTGACGGCGATGGCTGGCTGCCCTATGTGCTGATACTGGGGGTCGCCTGGGCCGCCCAGCGTTATGCCCAGCGCGGTGCCAGCCTGTGCTGCCTGCTGATCGCCAGCGGAGCCGTACTGGCCACTATCCGGGGGCTGGGTCCGTTTGCGGTGGGCACGCTCAACGATGCGCTGATCGCGCTGGCCAGCTATGTGGTGCTGTGCAGCGTGATCGGCATGGTACTCAGCGCCGACGACTACGAACGGCACCGCCTGCAAGGGCCAATGCGCAGCCAGAACGCTGCCCACTGGGCCACCCTGCTGGCCGGCATCGCCCTGACGGTA
Source organism: Duganella fentianensis (assembly GCF_964031615.1). Lineage (GTDB taxonomy): Bacteria > Pseudomonadota > Gammaproteobacteria > Burkholderiales > Burkholderiaceae_D > Rugamonas > Rugamonas fentianensis_A. The sequence continues at coordinate 403,631 of NZ_CAXIQN010000019.1, read as the reverse complement.
GTGGTCTGGCAGCTGGTTGCACTGAGCACGGAACGGCGCGCGCGTGACCAGTTCGATGCCCGCGCCACCGATATTGCCGAACGCATAAGCCGGCGCATGGACCTGTATGCCGCCGGTCTGCGTGGCGCGCGCGCCCTGTTCAGAGTGGAAGCGGAACCCAGCCGTGCTCAATGGCATGCGTTCACGGAAGCACTGGATATTCGCAACAGCATGCCCGGCATGCTGGGACTGGGCTATGCAGCCCTGGTCCCCCATGACCAGCGCGAGCGCTTCGAAACACAGATCCGCCAACAGGACCGCAGCGATTTCCATATCTGGAATCTAGCCGATGCCAGCCTGGGCCCGGCTGCCGGCGTCGTGCTGTATCTGGAACCCGCTAGCGGTGCCAATTTGCGCGCTTTCGGTTACGACATGATGTCGGAGCCGATACGCCGGCAAGCCATGCTGGAAGCGGCGCGATTGGGCGAACCTGTGCTGACGGGACGGGTGGTGCTGGTGCAGGAGGGCTCGGGCACGCCCCAGCCCGGCTTCCTCATGTATTTCCCCATCTACCATCAGCAAGCCCAGTTCCCCCGGGGCCGCTCGGGGGCAGCCTTACGCATGGCAGCGCTCAACGGTTTTTCCTATGCCCCGATCCGGGCCGAGGAAATGCTGGCCGGGCTGCTGGGTCCGGCGGACGATGGTATCCAGCTGGAAGTGTTTGACGGCAATAGCACAGCTGCGGCCAGCCTGCTGTATGCCAGTGAGAACCGCCTGCCGGCCGATCTGGACCTTTACCCTAATCCCTACCAGCGCCAGTTGCCGCTGGATCTGCTGCGCCACCGCTGGACGCTGCGCCTGACCTCGCTTCCGGCCTTCGAGAACACCATCGACCGGCAGAAGTCGCACATCGTACTGCTGGCCGGCGCCATCATCAGCCTGCTGTTCTTCGGCGTGGTGCGGGCGCTGACGGCGCGACAGGCCTATGCCAGTGCGCTGGCCGAGGAAAAGACAGCGGCACTGCGCGATTCGGAATCTTCGCTGATCATTGCACGCGATCTGGCCGAAGCGGCCAGCCGCGCCAAATCGGAATTCGTTGCCAACATGAGCCACGAAATCCGCACTCCGCTCAATGCCGTGCTGGGCATGACCCAGCTACTCAATAACACCAGCCTGTCGGCCGAACAGCAAAAGTATCTGGACATGATAGGCAGTTCCGGCACAGCCCTGCTCAACATCCTGAATGACGTACTTGATCTGTCCAAGATTGAAGCGGGACGGATGGAGCTGGCGCCCGTGCAGTTCAGCCTGCAGAGTGTGCTGAATGCCGTCGCCACCATCATGACCGTGAATGCCAGTGAAAAGAATCTGGAACTATCGATCGGTGTCGATCCCGGCGTACCGCAAGCGCTATTTGGCGATAGTCACCGGCTGCAGCAGATTCTGGTCAATCTGGTGGGCAATGCCATCAAATTTACGGAAAAAGGCCGGGTTGCACTGCTGGTCGAGCGCGCCAGTGCGAGTGGTGAAGCCGTCACGCTGCGCTTTAGCGTCAGCGATACCGGCATCGGCATACCGCAGGAGCAGCGCAGTCTACTGTTTGCACCGTTCTCGCAAGCCGATGCTTCCATGACGCGGCGCTTCGGCGGCACCGGTCTGGGTCTAGCGATTTCGCGCCGGATTGCTGCCCTGATGGGCGGCGAGATCGAAGTCGACAGCACGCCCGGGGTGGGTAGTACCTTCACGCTGCGTATTCCGCTGCGTTACGGCATGCCTCCTGTCAGTGACGAAGCGCCGCTGCCGGGCCAGCATTTATTGCTGATCGACGCTGATGCGCTGGCGGCCGACTACCTGCAACGCAATATCGTCAGCCTGAACTGGCGCTGCAGCCATGCCAGCAGCGGCGAGCAGGCACTGCAGATGCTGGGCAGCGCTGCCGCCAGTTACGATGCCATTCTGCTGGCGTGGAATCTGCCCGGTATGGATGGGCTGGCTACCATGCAGGCGATCCGCGCCGCCCGTCCCGTTGACTGTCCCGCTATCGTGCTGCTCACTAGCGCTTACGGTCAGGGGCAGTTGCTGCAGCACCGTGAAGCCGAACTGGCCAACGCCACCCTGCTCAAGCCCGTGACACCGGCACGGTTGTACGAGACCTTGCGCGCCACCTTGCGCCACAGCACGCCTACGACGGCCAGCAGTGCCGATCTGGGCGCCGTTGCAGCGCTGCGCATCGATGGCGTGCGACTATTGCTGGTGGAAGATAATCCGCTCAATCAGCTGGTGGCCCAGAGCATGCTCAACTACGCCGGCGCCACGCTGGAAACCGTGGATAACGGCCGCGCTGCACTGGATCTGCTGCGTACCGATAGTCAGCGCTTCGATCTGGTACTGATGGATGTGCAGATGCCGGAGATGGATGGTTTCGAGGCCACCATGCGCATCCGTTCCGAGCTCAAGCTATCGCTGCCCGTACTGGCCATGACGGCCGGTGTCATGCAATCTGAACGCCAGCAGTGCATTGCTTCCGGCATGAACGACTTCATTGCCAAACCCGTCGACATAGACCAGATGTTGCGCACCATACGCCGCAACCTTCCCGCCCGCCGTCCCGCCTGAACGACAACCACGCATGCTACTAGCTTGCATTGTGAAATGATCAATTGTTACATCTTTGTCATACGGCCACATCTGCGCCAGATCAAAAATCTCCGCTGAATACGGTAATTTGAAGATGAAATAGGCGAACTTGCGTATAGTTCTGCCCCGCCATTGCACATCGCGTTGCCCAAAAACAACGAAAATGTGACATTTATAGGCCAATTCTCACACAAACTCACCTTCACCGTTCAGACTATCTCTGCGTACTAAACAACAATAAACACGAGATTAACGGGAGGAATACACGATGATGCAACCCAAACTGGCGCTGACGGCTCTGGCCGTATTCGGCGCACTGGCTAGCCAGGTCCACGCCGACGACAGTCTGCCGATCACCATCAGCGGCTTCGGCACTGGCGCACTGACCATGACCGATACCAATGACGGTCTGTTCAACCGCACCAATCAGGTCGGCGGTGCCGGCAAGAGCGCCCGCACTGGCGTCGATTCGAATCTGGGCCTGCAGGTGTCCGCCAAGCTGAGCGAGAGCCTGTCGCTGACGGCGCAGGGACTGGTGCGCAAGAACGGTCCTAACGACCAGTACGCCGGCGAACTGGCCTGGGCATTCGCCAAATACAAGGCCAGCGACGAGATCGCCTTCCGCGTGGGCCGTATCGGCTTGCCGGTCTACATGATTTCCGACGTGCGCAACGTAGGTTACGCCAACATCATGATGCGCGCCCCGAACGAAGTCTACCGTCAGGTCACGGTGGACAATATCGACGGTGCCGACCTGCTCTACCAGCACAGCTTTGGCGAGACCAATGTGACGGGCCAGCTGGCCGTGGGCCGCACCCGTTTCCACGCTAACAGCAACTATGATGTGGAATTCAAACCGGCCGTATCGGCCCAGCTGGTACTGGAAAACGGTCCTTTCACCTACCGCCTCGGCCATGCCAAAGCCAAAGTCAATGTGTATGACAACGTCAGCCTGAATGCACTGCTGGGCGCACTCAACAAATACGGCCTGACTTCCGTGGCAGCCCAGTTGCCGCTGTCGGATATCGACGGCAGCTTTACCTCGGCCGGTATTTCCATGGACTACAACAACATCGTGCTGCAAGGCGAATATGCCAAGCGCAAGACCGAGTCGCGTGCAATTCAGGACACCAGCTCCTACTATCTGATGGCCGGCTACCGTATGGGCAAGTTGCTGCCTTACGTTTCGTATGGCGACGTCAAGCAGGATAGTATCCGCAGCTTCGCCAGCATGCCGACCAGCGGCCCGCTGGCCGGACTGACGGCAGCCGCCAATGGCGCGATTCAGGCCGGTCTGCAATCGACCACGGCAGTGGGCGTGCGCTGGGACTTCTACAAATCGGCCGCGTTCAAATTCCAGATCGATCACATCAGCACGCGTGATGGCGTCGGCTACTTCGCCAACGCAAAACCGTCGCTGGCAGGCAAGAGCGTGAACGTCTACGCTGCCGGCATCGATTTCGTCTTCTAAGGAGAGCCTATATGAAAACGGCCATTGCAAAACTGTTAGTCGCGGCAGGTCTGGGGATGGCGGCGGCTCCCCTATTCGCTGCCGAGATCGTCGTTATCGTTAATCCTAAGAACCCGGCAACCCGCATGTTCAGCGAACAGGCCGGCCAGTTCTTCCTCGGTAAATCGACGCTGTTCACCCCTATCGAACACACCGACGGTCCGCTGCGTAACGAGTTCTACAAGAAAGTGCTGGACAAGGACGCAACCCAGGTGAAAGCCATCTGGTCCAAGCTGGTGTTTACCGGTAAGGCCACGGCACCGAAGGAACTGGGTTCCAGCGCCGAGGTGAAGAAAGCGGTGGCAGCCGATGTCAGCGCCATCGGCTATATCGAGAAGTCGCAAGTGGACGACACGGTGAAAGTGATTCTGACGGTACAGTAAGCCCGTCTGGCAGCTTAGACAGCGCCCGGTTCTGCCGGGCGTTGTTATTTGCGCGGCGCACTAACTAGCCTTCGACCACTACCAGCGGCTGTAGTTGCTTGCGGGCGTGGCGCGCATGCGGCACCCAGGCCAGCGCCTGCCAGCGGCGCCACATGATCAGTCCCCTGATCCATTCGTCCGCCGCATAGGCCAGCCATACGCCGGGCAAGCCCCAGCCCAGAACCACGCCCAGCAGCCAGCTGCCGCCGGCCAGTACCAGCAGCATGGACAGCGCCCCTGCCATCACGGGGAAACGGGCGTCGCCCGCTGCGCGCAGTGCGTTGATCACCACCAGATTGAAGGTACGGCCCGGTTCCAGCAACACCGTCAGCCACAGCAGCACGCTGCCACTGGCAATAATCTGTGCATCGCTGCTAAACCAGCGCAGCAAAGGCTGGGCCAGCAGCGCCGCCAGTGCGGCAATCAGCAGCGCTACCAGCACGCTGCGCAGCAAAGTACGGCGCACCACCTGATGGGCCGCACGCAACTGGCCGGCACCGATCAGATAGCCGACAATGATCTCCACCGTCAGGCCGCTGGCTATGCTGTACATCATCACGCCTGCCATCACCTGCAGTACATAGGCCTGCGTCGCGAGCGCTGTGGCGCCCAGCTGGGCTGCAGCCGCCACACTGACCATGAATGCGAGTCGCCAGGCAATATTCTCGGCCGCACCGGGCAGACCGATATGCAGCACTGCCGCCAGTTCCGCCTTCGGCAGTTGCCACCAGTCGCCGGCCCGCAAGCTGATGCCCAGCTGATAGCGCCACAGTAGCAGGTGCAGTGCCAGTCCCAGCATGCGGCTGATGGTCAGTGCCAGCGCGTAGCCGGGCAGACCGAGTGCGGGGAAGACTCCCCAGCCAAACATCAGCGGTAGCGCCAGCAGCAGATGGCTCATATGCATGGCGACCAGTACCAGCAGAGTATCGCGCGTACGCAGATGGGCCCGCATCACACTGGCCATGGCGGCGTTCCACGCATCGAACAACATGGCCAGCGCCAGAGTCTGTAGCAGCGGCAACGCTAGCGGCATCACTTCGGCCGGTGTGTTCAGCAGGCGCAACAGAGGTTCAGCGGCCAGCCAGCCGGACAACGCCGTCAGCGCGCCCAGCCAGCTACTGGCGCCGACCACAGCGCGTGCCACTCGTTGCGCTGCATCAATTTGTTGTGCGCCCAGTTTTTGCGTCACCACGACGCTGACGCCGGCACCAATAATCCGGAACAGCAGGAACAGCATGGCGGTAACCTGGCTGGCGATCGCAAACGCGGCGCCGGCGGCGTCAGAGGCGCGCGCGGCCAGCGCCGTACCGGCCACCCCGATCGCCATGGCCAGTCCCAGCTCCGCCAGTAGGGGCCAGACCAGGCCACGCATGCGCAGCGGCAAATGGGAGGTAGACATAGGTTGAGCTCGATTGTGTTGCAGGCACGCTAGTGTAACGCAACTGGAAGCGCTTGCATAACCATCATAGAATATATCTATTGAAGCTTTAGGATTGACAAAGTGTACACTCTCGCTGCGCCCATTTTACCTTTCGCCATCTGCCTTGAGTCCTGCCGCTGTTTTCCGTCTGCTCACCTTTGTGCTGCTGTTAATGCCGCCCGGGCAGCCGCATGCGCAGGCACTGGCCGTGCTGCATCCGGAACTTAATGGGGCCTACCGCAACGTGGTGAACGATGTGCTACAGGGCGTGGAAGAACAGAGCCATGTGCGTCCGCGTGCCTATGCGATTGCGACCAGTACCGACACTGCCGAGCTGCGCAACAACCTCAGGACCAGCAAGGCTTTGATTGTACTGGGACGGCAAAGCCTGAAACTGGCCAGCACGCTCGATAGCGGCCTGCCACTGGTAGTCGGTGGCGTATATCCGGGCAACGACAGCGAACAGCTGGCAGGCATCAGCATGATGCCTGATCCGGCCTTGTTGTTCGGGATGCTGAAAAACCTGCTGCCAGCCGTAAAGCGGGTGATGGTGGTCTATCATCCACAGGCCAGCGAAAGCCAGATCCGGCTGGCGCGCGAGGCGGCGCGCGCGCAAGGACTGGATTTCTCGGCGCTCGAGGCGAGCGATCTGGTAGGCGCGGCGCACGCTTACGAAGCACTGCTATCTACCGCCGACGGCCGGCGTGACGCTCTCTGGTTGCCGCAGGATGCCACCACGGTCGAAGAGAGCACGATTCTGCCGATGCTGTTGAAAGAGTCGTGGAGCCGCAATCTGCCCGTGTTTTCCAGCAGCGTATTGCACGTCAAGAAAGGCGTGCTGTTCGGCATGTATCCCAACCATGTGCAACTCGGCCATGATCTGGCCCAGCTAGCTAGCTCGCTGCAGAACGGCGAACCCGTCAAACGGGGGCTGCTGCCCCTGCGCGCCCTCAATAGCGCACTCAATTCGCGTACTGCCAGCCATCTCGGCCTGCAGCTAGGCCCCGTACAACTAAGGCAATTCGATGCGTTTTTCCCTGAACTCTGAGGCCGGCTATCAGGCCCCGCCTCCTGCCGCGGCATTGCCGCGGGCATTGCCATCATTCCGTTTCAGACCATGATCAAGCTGCTCCGTCTATTCCTGCGCCGCACCGGCTTCCAGCGTCAGCTGATGCTGATCGCGTCGGTTTCCATCCTCGGTCTGGCAGTGTTTTCGGCGTTGATGAATGCGCGCGAAGCCAATGTACGCATGAGCGATTATTTTGCCGGTCAGGGCCAGCGCATAGCAGAAAATCTGGCGCGTCAAAGTACGCTGGCCCTGCTGTTCCATTCGCCGGAAAACGCGCGTGAAGTCGTCAGCACCACGCTCGCCTTCCCCGATGTGAACGCGGTGCAGATTATCGATGCCCAGCAACGCGTCTTGCTCAGTGAAGCGGCAGCGGGCCGGCAGCCATTGCCGGCCACTACACGTAGTCTGCCCACCCGCGCCGCGCTGGTAGCGGAAGATAACCGTAGCTGGCTGTTCGTCGCACCCGTGTTTGGTGGTCAGGCCGAAGTCTCGCCGCTGGACCCGCAGGAGATGACCCCGCAGGTGCAAGGCTATGTGCAAGTGCAGATCGCCAAGAACACCCTCAACAACCTGACTTCCTCTCTGTTGCTAGGCAATCTGGCTCTGACGCTATCGTTTGCAGTGGTGGTGCTGGTGGCAGGCCGGCTGCTGACACGCCACATGATACGCCCGCTGAATGCCCTATCGGGACTGATGCGCCGCGCCGAAGCGGGCGAATCAGGCATGCGCGCGCAGCCCTCGGGCCCGCGTGACCTGATCGACATGGCGCACGCCTTCAACCAGATGATGACGGTGCTGGAGCAGCGCGAGAGCGAGCTGAAAGATTCGCGTGACGCGGCCATCAATCTGGCCCAGCTGAAAGCCCAGTTTGCCGCCACCGTCAGCCATGAGGTGCGTACGCCTTTGAACGGCGTAGTGGGCATGCTCGACATGCTGCGCGAAACCCGGCTCTCCATGCGCCAGCAGGAGTTGCTGGACGTGGCATGGAATTCCTCCACCACACTGATAGAACTGATCAACAATATTCTGGACTTCTCCAAACTGGAAGCGGGCAAACTGACGCTGGAGCCGAACACCTTCGACCTGCCGGCGCTGCTCGATCAGGTGGTCGAACTGCTGCTGCCGCAGGCCAGCCAGAAGGGACTGCAACTGGGCTGGCAGGGTTCGGCCGACCTGCCGCGCTATCTGACGGGCGATGCGCTGCGGCTGCGCCAGATTTTGCTGAATCTGGCCGGCAATGCCATCAAATTCACCGAAAAGGGCGAGGTCAGCATCAGTCTGGGCATCAGCGGCGAGCAAGCGCCCATACGCCTGCACTGCAGTGTGCGCGACACCGGCATCGGTATGAGCAGCGAAGTCTGCCAGCGTCTGTTCCACGCCTATGTCCAGCCGGAGACGGGTACCACGCGGCGCTACGGCGGCACGGGACTGGGGCTGGCGATTTGCAAACAGCTGGTGGAACTGCTGGGCGGACAGATCAGCGTGCAGAGTACGCCGGGACAGGGCAGCAGCTTCAGCTTCGACATCCAGTGCCAGCCGGCCAGCGCGCCTCTGGCTGCCGATCCGGCGATCGAGCCGCCTGCCACCACCACCAGCAGCAGCGCGACCAATCTAGCACGCCCGCCCCAGCAAGGCACGGCGCCGCGTTTCCGCGTACTGGTGGCGGAAGATAACCGCACCAACCAGATGGTGGCAGCCGGCATGCTGGCACTCAACGACTGCAGCTGTGTCTTCGCTGGCGATGGCGCGGAAGCCGTGCGCGCCGCCCAGCGCGAGTCCTTCGATCTGATCCTGATGGATTGCAGCATGCCGGAAATGGATGGCTATGAGGCCACCGCCCATATCCGGCTGGCCGAACTGGCCAGCGGCCGCCGCACACCGCTGCTGGCGATGACGGCGAACACCCAGTCCGGCGATGCGGAAAAATGTCTAGCCGCCGGCATGGATGACTATCTGGCCAAACCCATCACGCTGGTGGAACTGCGGCGCAAGCTGGAAAAGTGGCTGCCGCTACAGGCGCCTGCTTCCGTCCCTGCGCCAACGGCCCTGCCGCCTGCCGCCCCCTGCCCCGTCAATCGCAGCGTGTTTGAGCCGCTGTGCCAGGTATTGGGCGAAAGCCTGGCGCAGGCGATCGAGCCGTTTCTGGAAGATGCGCCGCGCTGTATCGCCGACATCGAACAGGCCATGACTGCTGGCGATCACCTGCTGGCGCGCGAACGGGCCCATACGCTCAAAGGTGCTTCGGCCAATCTGGGTGCCGAGCTACTAGCGCAAATGGCCGCGCAGATCGAACAGCAGGCCGCACAGGGCGAGGCGCAGCAACTGCTGCCCTTACTGGCGCCGCTGCGGGGCGAATATGCGGCTCTGGCCGAATTCCTGCGCGCCCAGCTCAGCGTAATGGTGCCGGCACTGCCAGCGGATGACAGTCTGGCGCAGGTGCTGATCGTCGACGACGACCGCAGTACCCGCCGTACCTTGCGCCACACCCTGCAGCGCGACGGCTTCCACGTACAGGAGGCCGCCGACGGTGCGCAGGCACTGGCCATGCTGGCCAGCTTCCAGCCCGATGTGATCCTGATGGACGCCATGATGCCGGTGATGGATGGTTTCACAGCATGCGCCCGCATGCAGCAACTGCCGCAGGGTGGCGACATTCCCGTACTGATGATTACCGCGCTGCAGGATAACGCTTCAGTCGAAAAAGCTTTTGCCGCCGGCGCCAGCGACTACATACCCAAGCCTATCCACTACGCCGTGCTATCGCAGCGGGTACGCCGCATCATCGAAGGCAACCGTGCGGAGAAGCGCATCCGTCATCTTGCCTACAACGATGTGCTGACCAATCTGCCTAACCGCACCCTGTTCTTCGATCTGCTGGCCGAGCGTATCAGCCATGCCGAAAGCAGCCAGCAACAGCTGGGCGTGCTGTTCATGGATCTGGACCGTTTTAAATACGTTAATGACAATCTGGGCCACCACATCGGCGACCGGCTGCTGCAGGCCGTCGCGCAGCGGGTGCGCCAGACCGTACGGGATGACGACACGGTGGCGCGCCTCGGCGGCGACGAATTCACCGTGGTGCTGGACCAGCTCGATAGTCCGGCCGCGGCAGCGTCGGCAGCGCAGAACATTGTGCGTGCCCTGAGCGCCCCCTTCCCTATCGATGGCAATGACATCTACGTCACGGCTAGCGTCGGCATCGCCATGTATCCCCATGACGGGCGCGATGTGGCAACGCTGGTCAAACACGCCGACAGTGCCATGTACCGCGCCAAGCGCACCAACAGCGGCTTCCAGTTCTACGAAGCTTCGATGGAACTCTCGATTTCCGAACACGTGCGGCTGGAGAGCGATCTGCGCCACGCACTGCTGCAAGGCCACCAGCTGGAAGTGTATTACCAGCCGCAGGCGCGGCTGGACGACGGCCGCATCATTGGCATGGAAGCCCTGCTGCGCTGGCATCACCCCCTGCGCGGCCTGATCGCACCGGACCAGTTTATCCCGCTGGCCGAAGAGACGGGACTGATCATCCCCATCGGCGAATGGGTGCTGCGCAGTGCCTGCCAGCAGCTACAGAACTGGCGCGTTGAAGGTCTGGCCGATCTGCGTGTGGCCGTGAACCTGTCGGTGCGCCAGCTACTGCAGAAGAACTTCAGCAGCACCGTGGCAGCGATACTGGCCGAGACCGGTCTGCCGCCTGCCATGCTGGAGCTGGAAATTACCGAAAGCACGCTGATGGAAAATGCTCAGGATACGCTGGCCACCCTGCACAGCCTGCATGCGCTGGGGGTACGCCTGTCGATCGATGATTTCGGCACCGGCTATTCGTCGCTGTCCTATCTGAAGCGCTTCCCTGTCGACATACTCAAGATCGACCGTTCCTTTGTGCTCGACGTGCCGCAGGACAGCGATGACATGGCCATCGTCAGCGCCATCATCGCGCTAGCCCACAGTCTGCGGCTGGAAGTGGTGGCCGAAGGGGTGGAGACGGAAGCCCAGCTGGCCTTCTTGCGCACGCGTGACTGCGATCTGCTGCAGGGTTACTTCCTCAGCCCGGCACTGCCCGCCCAGCAATGCGCCGAACTGTTACGTGCCCAGCGCAGCCATAGCGGCGCCATCCTCGTCGCACCGAATTGAATATCTGGATTCTTAGACACATGATGCTGCAAAAACCACGTCCCGCCCCGCATTCCGCTACAGTGCCGCACCTGCGGCCACGCTGCCTGCCGGCAGCAGTGCTCGCCATCCTGCCCATGTTGCTGAACACGGCAGCGGCACATGCCAGCCCTGTCGCGGAAGACGAACTGGCCCTGTCGCCGGGTGAAACGCTGAACGTCAGTATTGCCACCGGCAGCCCGCAATCGCTACGGCGGGCACCGGCGGTCGCCAGTGTGATCAGTGCAGCAGATATACAGGCCATGGGCGCGACCGATCTGGACCAGATACTCGAAACCGTACCGGGCATCCATGTTAACCGTACGCCCAATAGCAATTCCCCCGTCTACGTGATCCGCGGCATCGTCAGCAATTTCAACCCGCAGGTCTTGATGCTGCAAAACGGCATTCCCATTACCACCGCCTACATCGGCAACAAGGGCAATATCTGGGGTGGTTATCCGGTCGAGCACATCGCCCGCATCGAAATCTTGCGCGGCCCCGGCTCGGCGCTGTATGGCTCCGACGCCTACGCCGGCGTCATCAACATCATCACCAAGAGTGCCGCCGAAGTGGGCGGCACCGAAGCCGGTCTCCGCGCCGCCAGCTTTAGCAGCGGCGATGTATGGCTGCAACATGGCGGCAAGTTCGGTGTGCTGGCGGTAGCCGGCTACCTGCGCTATGGCCAGACTGACGGCAATCACGATCTGGTCGAAGCCGATGCCCAGAGCCGCAATGACAAGCTGTTCAACACCCATGCCACGCTGGCACCCGGCGCGATCAATAACCAGCTGAAAGCGGTCGATGCCAATCTGGATGCCCAGTACGGTGCATGGCGGGCCCGCTTCGGCTACAAGCGCCGCTACGACATGGGTACGGGACTGGGCATCGCCCATGCGCTAGACCCCGCAGGCCGTCAGCAAAGCGAACGCATCACCAGCAGTCTGAGCTGGAGCGATAGCCAGCTGAGCCGCGACTGGGGCGCCGGCGCCACCATCAGTAGCCAGCAGTATTCGCAGGAAGTCCCGCGCTGGTATCACTTGATGCCGGCCGGTCTCGTGTATCCCACTGGCGCTTTCCCTAACGGCATGATCGCCGCGCCGGAAACCTGGGAGCGCAGCTATCGCGCCAGCGCCTATGCCGATTACAGCGGCTGGCAGTGGCACCGCCTGCGACTGGGGCTGGGGCACGATGATATCGATCTGTACCGCACGCGCGAATACCGCAATTTCAACTACGCCGCCAACGGCATGCCTATTCCGCTCGCGCAGGTGCTAGAGATCAGTGCCACGCCCTTCATCCGGCCGCAGCGGCGCCACATCCATTATCTGTTTGTGCAGGATGAATGGAATCTGGCGGCCGACTGGAACCTGACGGCGGGTCTGCGCCATGACCGCTATTCCGACTTCGGCAGCACCACCAATCCGCGCCTCGCGCTGGTATGGGATGCCAGCTACGATGTCACCGCCAAGCTGCTGTATGGCCGGGCCTTCCGTGCACCGGCATTTGTCGAGAGCTATGGCATCAGTAATCCCGTCGCAATGGGCAACCCCCAGCTCAAACCGGAGCGCAATGCCACCACCGAGCTGGCACTGGCATGGCAATTGAGCAGCAATGCCAGCGTGGCCCTGACGCTCTACCACTACATGATGCATGACATCATACGGACCGTACCGAATGCCATCGCCGGCACGGGCACTACCTATGCCAACACGGGCGACCAGCATGGCGATGGGGCCGAACTGGAAGCAAAATGGCTGGTCGCTGCGCGCTTACAACTGAGCGGCAACTATTCATGGCAGCGTTCCATCGACCAGCGCAGCGGCACCGATGCGCGCGCCGCACCGCGCCACCATCTGCTGGTACGCAGTGACTGGAGTTTTGCCGACGATTACCAGCTCGGTGTCCAGCTCAACCATGTAGCCGGCCGCCGGCGGGCACTGGGCGATGCCCGCGCGCCACTATCCGACTACACCAGCGCCGACTTCACGCTGGCCACACGTTATGGCCGCCAGCGCTGGAACTACACGCTGGCCTTGCGCAATGCCTTCAATGCCACCATCCGCGAACCCAGTCCGGCCCCGGGTCTGGCACTGCCGAACGACATTCCCATGCCCGGCCGCACAATTTCGCTACAGGCCAGCTATCAGATGTAGGCCGTTGCGGAACTGCGCAAAGCGCGCAACGGTGCTGCCCGTCCCCGCTCTGCCGTCAGCACGGCAACAACGGGGAGCGTCGGCGCGGATTCCAGCTGGAACTCCCCCATCAGGCGCGCCATATCACGGCATTGTTCCTGCATAGCCTGCGCCGCCGCAGCGGCCTGTTCCACCAGTGCGGCATTTTGCTGGGTCACGCCATCCATCTGGCAGATCGCATTATTGACCTGTTCTATGCCCTGCTGCTGGGAGCTACTGGCCGCACTGATGGAGGCAATAATCTGCGCAACGCGACCCACTTGCGCAACGATTTCGTTCATGGTCACACCGGCCTCGCTGGCCAGCGCACTACCACCGGCGATCTGCTGGGCCGATTCGTTGATCAGCTGTTTGATTTCCTTGGCGGCCACCGCAGAACGTTGTGCCAGATTGCGTACCTCGGTAGCAACGACAGCAAAACCACGGCCCTGCTCGCCCGCACGGGCAGCTTCCACCGCCGCGTTCAAGGCAAGAATATTGGTCTGGAATGCGATCCCGTCGATCACACCGGTGATGTCGACGATACGACGGGCGAATGCATCGATGTTATGCATGGTGGCCACTACCTGCGCCACCACCGCACCACCTTTATCGGCCACGGCGCTGGCCGACAGCGCTAACTGATTGGCGGCACGGGCATTGCTGCTGTTGGCCGTCACCGCCTCGGTCAGTTCCACGATGGCCGAGGCGGTCTGTTCCAGTGCGCCAGCCTGATGCGACGTACGCCGCGATAGATCCAGATTGCCGACAGCAATTTCCTGCGAACTGTGATCGATCTGCTGTGCGCCGTCACGTACCTGACGCACGGTCTGCGCCAGACGTTGCGTCATGTGGCTCAGCGCATCGAGCAGCTTGCCGATCTCATCTTTGCGCTGATGCGCTATGCTGCCATGCAATTGACCATCGGCCACCTGCTGGGCCAGCAGCACCGCCTGCTCGAGCGGCCGGACCACACTGCGGGTCAGCTGCACCGCCAGTACCACGCCGCTCAGCAGAGCGATCACGCCTAGCGCCAACAGCAGGTTGCGGCTCAGGTCAAACTGGCTGGCCGACTGCTGCGCCAGCAATCGGGCCTGCTCCTTCTGGTAGGCCAGCAACTGCTCCAGCGCACCCGTGTAGGCAGCGGCCACAGCGGGCAGACGCTGCTCCAGCAGATCGCTGACTTCCTGTAGGCGGCCACTATCCTTGAACTTGAACAGTTCACTACGCAGAGCCAGATAGGCCTGCTTACGCTGGGCCACCTGCTGTAGCAGCTTCTGTTCACTGGCATCGTTGGAAAATTTCGCCAGCGCCTGTTCCAGCGTCAGCATCTGCTTTTCGCCCTTCGCCAGCTGGGCCTGAAACAGATCAGCGACTTCCAGACTATCGGCGCGGGCAATCGAGACGGTGCGCAAGCCATTCAGTTCCACGCTCGCCAGCAGGTCGGAACTCAGCTGCTGCTTGGCGAGTTTCTGCTCTACCAGATTGGATGCTGTCGCGTTAGCAGCGTGCAAGCGCCACAGCGCCACTGCCGACATGCAGGCCATCAGGACTAGCAGTAAGCCAAACGAGGCCATGACACGGAAACCAGTATTGGCAGTATTGAGTCGAGAGATATTCATCACGTTTTTTCGGAGATGTTACGGAGTTAGACGTGGCGCCATTCTAGAAGCCAAATGTGACGCCATCATTACCATCGGGAAACTTTTAGTAGGTTGTTTCCTTGTAATGAACTGGTAACAATTTCCCATTAGCATTACCGCCACGACTCATCACCGGACACGCCACCTTGGAGTTCAACGCTTCCCGCCACCATCTACCGCGCTTTCGCCTCTCCACCGCAGCCGACCTGTGCGTGGCGACCGTTTCGGTGACCTCCGACACCACCAATCTGGGCGTACTGGAACTGTTCACCGAACGGCGCGAGCTGATGAGCCTGCCCGTACTGGAGCAGGAGCGCCCCATCGGTCTGATCAGCCGTAATATCTTCCTGTCGCAGATGTCCAAGCCCTATTACCACGAGCTATATGGCAAGAAAAGCTGCATCGCTTTCATGGACAAGGAACCGCTGATTGTCGATGCTGCCGTGAGTATCGAAGAACTGACCTTCCGTGCCGTCGAATCGGGCGAAAAGGCGCTGGCCGACGGCTTCATCGTCAGCCGTGATGGCGGACTGGCCGGGGTGGGCTTCGGCCTGCAACTGATGAACGTGGTGGCGAATATGCAGGCGGAGAAAAACCGCCAGATCATGCACAGCATCGCTTATGCCAGTGTGATCCAGCGCTCGCTGTTGCGCCCTTCCGATCTGGCACTGGCCGCCGCCGTGCCAGACGCCCATCTGGAGTGGCAGCCACGCGACGTGGTAGGCGGCGATTTCTACCATTTCGCCCAGTACCCGCAAGGGTGGTTCGGCGCGATTGCCGACTGCACAGGGCATGGTGTACCCGGTGCGTTCATGACGCTGATCACCTCGTCCATCCTGTCACAGGCGCTGCAGCAGCTGGGACCGCAGGACCCTGCCGCGCTGCTGGCCGAAGTGAGTCGCGGCGTCAAGAATATGCTGGGCCAGCAGGATGGCAGCAGCGGCAGTAGCGGCTCCAACGATGGCATGGATGCCGGCTTCATCTGGTATTCGGCAGCCAGCCGCACCCTGCACTTTGCGGGCGCGCGCATGGCTCTGTATCGGCTGACGCCGGAGAGCGATGCCGTGCAGACTATAGACGGCGACCGCATGGGCGTAGGCTATACCGATACCCCGAATGGCTACCAGTGGCACAACCAGCAGATCAGCGTACCTAGCGGCGGTCTGCTACTGCTCACTACCGATGGCCTGATCGACCAGATCGGCGGCAGCCGCGATATCGCCTACGGCAAGCGGCGCATGCGCGAGGCATTGCTGGCCCAGCGCCACGCCAGCGCTGCACAGGCCGCCAATGCGCTGCTGGCCGATTTCAATGCGTGGCAAGGCGCCCAGCCGCGCCGCGATGACCTGACTTTTTTCTGTTTCCGCCCATAGGAGCCGCACTTGCTGTACGAAGAATTCAACGACTTCTGGGATGTCGCACGCAAACGCCACATCATCTTCTTCTACGTGGGCTATTTCTCGCAGCACGTGGTGGCAGCCATTTCCGAGACCATCAAAGCGCGGCTGGATACGGCCGGCGCAGCCGGGCCTACACGCCGCCGCATCTTTTCTTCGTTCGTGGAAATGTCGCAGAACATCATGCACTACTCGTCCGATACGCTCACACCGGGACAGGAACAGGAAGGCCAGATGCGGCGCGGCTCGTTCTGCATCGGCATGAAGGGCGACAGCTTCTTTCTGCTGTGCGCCAATCCGGTCGACAGTGCCAACGTGGAACGCATCCGCCAGCGCCTCGAACCGCTACACAGCATGACCATGGACGAAATCAAATCCGCCTACAAGAAGGCCCTGCGCGAAGAAGCACCAAGCGACAGCAAGGGCGCCGGTCTGGGCTTCCTGACCATGGCGCGCGACGCCAGCGAACCTCTGGAATTCGAGTTCGTGCAGGAAGCGCACGCGCCCGATACCACGGTGTTCTGCATCAAGGCGATCATCTAATTCAGCACTGGAACCGTTATGCAAGCACTTTATCTCAGCGCCACTCCCACTTCGCCGGAAGTCGATTTCCGCTTCGAGCAGCATAGTCTGTCGATCAAGGGCGAATCCTATCCGGAAAATGCCGCTGCCTTCTACACCCCGCTGATCGCTCAGGTACAGCGCTATCTGGCCGGCTGCGACGGCGCCACCATCAACGTCAATGTGTCGCTGGCCTACTTCAACAGCTCCAGCACCAAGATGCTGTTCGCCTTCTTCGATGCATTGAATCAGGCCGCGCTGGCCGGCAACGAGGTGTGCCTGAACTGGTACCACGACGAAGACGATGACACCATCCTCGAATTCGGCGAAGAACTGCGCGACGACTTTGCCGCGCTGGAGTTCCGTGCCCATGCCGTGAGTGGCCAGTAATGCAGCGCCCTGCCGCCCGCGCTGAAGCCGATCTGTTTGCACAGGAAAGTGCGGCACTGGCGCAGGCGCGCGCCGCCCATGACGATGCGCAGGCGGACACCCGTGCCGCGCTGGCCGCCCTGATCGTCCATTACGAACGGCTGATGCGCGAAAGCCGCCGCCTGATCCGGCGCAGCGACCGCGCCGAGCTGGATATGAACCAGATGAACCGCCAGTTGCACGAATTGGCACAGCAGCTGGAATACCGGGCTAGCCACGACCCGCTGACGGGCGCCCTGAACCGTGGTGCCATCATCGAATGCGCCAGCGCCGCACTGGAACGGGGCGACACGGCGCTGATCGTGCTCGATATCGATCACTTCAAATGGGTCAACGATGATTTCGGCCATCCGGCCGGCGACATGGTGATCCAGACGGTGGTGCGCTGTCTGCAGAATCTGCTGGGCCCGCAGGTAGCGATCGGTCGCGTGGGCGGTGAGGAGTTCTCCGTGGTCTGGCCCACCTCCCGTATCGCTGCTGCGCAGGAAGTCGCCACGCGGATCTGCGATGCCATCGCCGATCAGATGTTCGGCGCGCCCATCAATCGCCAGATCACGGCCAGCGTGGGCGTCAGCTGGGCCAGACAGGGCAGCAGCTTCGAAACCATATACAGCCATGCCGACGAAGCGTTATACGCCGCCAAACGGGCCGGCCGCAATTGCGTGCGCACCTATACGGGCATGGAACCCAACCCGCTACTGGCAGCCGTCGCCTAGGCGCTGCCCTGCCAGACTATTTGACGCGCTGCTTCTCTAGCTTGCGCGCCAGCGTACGCCGGTGCATGCCTAGCCGGCGCGCCGCTTCCGAAATATTGAAATCCGTCTCGGCCAGCACGGTGTGGATATGCTCCCACTCCAGCGTCTTCACGGAAGTGGCGCGGTTGGTCAGTTCCAGTTCGGCAGCGCCGGCCACATGCTCGAACGCGGCTTCGATATCGTCCGTATTCGAGGGCTTGGCCAGATACTGGCAGGCGCCCAGCTTGATCGCTTCCACCGCCGTATTAATACTGGCAAAGCCTGTCAGTACGACGATCAGCATGGCGGCATCGTGCTGATGCAGCATCTGCACGCAGGCCAGACCGGAAGAATTGCCTTTGAGTTTGAGATCGACCACGGCATAGCCGGGGCTATGCTCGACCAGCACGGCGCTGGCTTCGTCCACATTCTCGGCCAGCAGCACCTTGTAGCCGCGCCGCTCGAACGAGCGGCTCAGCGTACGGGCGAACGCTGCGTCGTCTTCGACCAGCAGCAGTACGCGTTGTTCAATAGTCATTTTGTTGCGTTTCCGATTTGATTTCTATCGCCGACACCGGCAGCGTCAGGCGCACGACAGCACCGCCTTCCGGCAGATTGCGGGCACTGACCGCACCGCCCAGCGTACGCGCCACGTTCACTACCAGGAACAGGCCCAGACCGCCGCCGGGGCGCCCCTTACTCGAATTATAGGGCTTGCCGAACTGCGCGAGTATCTGGGCAGGGAAACCGGGGCCCGCATCGGTCACCTGCAGCACCAGCATGCCCTGCTCGCACGATGTCTCCAGCCGCAGCCAGTGGGGCGAAGCCTCCAGCGCATTATCGAGCACATTGCACAGCATCTGCTTGAGAGTGGAATCGGACACCACGGGGAAATCGGGATCGATGCGCTGTTCGAATATGAACTGCACCACCGGGCGGCCATAGCGCCATTCGGCCACCGTTTCATCGAGGAAGGTGCGGATGGTGGTGGCAGCAGAGGATTCGCCGCGCGCCTCGCCGGCCGACAGCAGAATGCCGCTGACGATGCTCTTGCAGCGTTTGAGCTGGGTCTGCATCTCGGCCACATCGCCTAGCAGTTCGGGATTGTTCTTGAACTCGGGCATACGCTTCCAGTCGCCCAGTATCACCGCCAGCGTGGCCAGCGGCGTGCCCAGTTCGTGCGCCGCGCCAGAAGCCAGCAAGCCCATGCGGATGATGTGTTCCTCCTCCGCTGCGCGTTGGCGCAAATCGGCCAGCTTGGCCGTGCTAGCGCGTACATTGTCCGTAATCCGGGTAATGAACACCACCAGTAGCGCCGCATCGAGCACGAAGCACAGCAACATGCCCTGCACATACAGGCTGGAGATACCGTTGGCGTGATCAAGTGGCAGCGACAGGGGCTGGGAAAACAGCGCCAGACCGGCAATGCAGGCACCTGTGACGCCCACGATCACCCATGTCGACCAGCGCTCGAGCAGCACCGCGCCCAGAATCACCTGCAGCAGATACAGGAACACAAAGGGATTGGTGGCGCCGCCGCTCAGATAGAGCTGGGCCGTCAGGCTGGCCACATCGACTAGCAGAGCCAGTAGTAGCTCGCCGTTCGAGACCACCTGATTTTCCTGCCAGCGCAAGGTGCTGGCGATATTGAAAGCGATCAGGCAGGCCAGCACATTGAGCATCAGCGCCATCGGCAGCGCCACCTCGTACACCAGCGATGCAATGGAAATCGTGGTGATCTGGCCCACCACGGCGATCCAGCGCAGCTGGATCAGCTGCTGCATATTCTGATGGCCGGCCGCGTGCGTGATGGTGCTGGCAGCCTGCACATCGGTCGTGTCCGCAGCTTCGCCTGCTAGACTGGATTGCGCGGATTTGTCCGTTTGCTGCGCCCTGTGTTGTGCCATGCCCGCTTTCTCATCATTAAGCCCGATTCCAGCGTCGCGCATCGCGCGACATCCACCATGTGATACCGGCCACCATCAGTGCCAGCCCGTACCAGGTGAGAGCATAAACCAAATGATTGTTGGGGAAGGAAATTACTGTCAGCCCGCCCACCGGATGTTCGAGCGAACTGCCCGCACCCTGCCGGTCCGAGGGACGTAGCGCTTCGGCGTCGCTGCCGTGCTGCAGGGGCGCCAGTGGCTGTCCTGCGGGCCCATCGGCATCGACAAAATACGGCGCCACACTGCTCTGACTCAAACCCAGCGCAGCCGCCATGGCCGATACGTCGCGCGAATACCAGCGGCCCGCGGCCGCATCGTTGGCGCGCAGGAAGCCGCCACGGGTTTCGCTGATGCGCAGCAGTCCCGTCACACTGACGGCGGGGCCGGCCGCCGTCGCCGCCTTGCACGCAGCGGCGCCAGCACGGGCCGGTGCAGGCAACTGGCGCGCCGCCTCGGCACTGACGTAGCCACGATTGACCAGCACCACCGAGCCGTCGACCTGGCACAGTGGCGTCATCAACCAGTAGCCGCTGCCCAGTGCCGTCACGGCCTGCACCTTGCTGGTCAGTTCATACAGCAGCACACCGTTCAGTAGTACATGACGGTATTCGTCACTGGCAACAGTGATCTGCGCCCAGCGGCTGGGCGGCGGAGGGAAATCCGGCTCTGCGTGGACCCGCTGGTTCACCCGCTCGATCAGCTCCAGCTTCCATTGCAGCCGGTAGACTTGCCAGGTGCCCAAAGCGAAAAAGCCTGCACAGAGCAGGCTTGCAATCGCTAGCAGGACAACACGCAAAGCCCGGTTGCGCCGGGGCGCGGGACTTTGCGTAGCCATCATTACATTGCGTGCGTGGCTTCGGTCATGCCAGGCATCATGTTGTGGTTCAGGTGGTACATGACCCAGATCGAACCACTCATGGCGATGACAACCATCATCACCGTGAACAGCAGAGCCAGCATATTCCAGCCGCCTTCCGACTTCGAGTTCATGTGCAGGAAGTAGACCATGTGCACGACGATCTGCACGGCGCCCAGTGCCAGCAGCACAAAGGCTGCCGTGCTGGAGCTGGAGAACACCTTGCCCATCACCAGCCAGAACGGAATCGCCGTCAGGATGACCGACAGAATGAAGCCGGTAGCATAGCTGCCCAGGCTGCCGTGGTCGTGGCTATCGTGATGATCGTGGCCGTGGCCGTGGTCATCATGGCCGTGGCCATGGTCGTGTGCGTGCTTGTGATCGCTCATGGCAGAACTCCCATCAGGTAGACAAAGGTAAATACGCCGATCCAGACCACGTCCAGGAAGTGCCAGAACATCGACAGGCACATCAGGCGGCGGTTGTTTTCAGGCGTCAGACCGTGTTTCTTCAGCTGGAACATCAGCGTTACCAGCCAGACGATACCGAAACTCACGTGCAGACCGTGGGTACCGACCAGCGCGAAGAACGCCGTCAGGAAACCGCTACGCTGCGGGCCGGCACCTTCGTGGATCAGGTGCACGAACTCGTACAGTTCGAGGTAGATAAAGCCGCAACCCAGCAGACCGGTGACGGCCAGCCAGATCAGTACCAGACGCAGATTTTTCTTCTGCATTTCCAGCATGGCAAAGCCATAGGTGATCGAGGACAGCAGCAGCAGCGACGTGTTCAGCGCTACCAGTGGCAGGTCGAACAGTTCGGCGCCCGATGGGCCGCCAGCGTAGTTACGGCCCAGTACTGCATAGGTCGCAAACAGGCAGGCGAAGATCAGGCAGTCGCTCATCAGGTACAGCCAGAAGCCCAGCAGCGTGCCGTTCTCTGGGTGGTGCTCGCGCACGAAGAAGCGCGAGCTTACGTCGGTAGCGGTGGTATTAGACATGGCTCTCCAGCAGACGGGTGCGCGCTTCTTCCGTACGGATTACTTGATCCGCAGGGATGTAGTAGTCGCGCTTGTAGTTAAAGGTGTGAACGATGACAGCCACCACCAGTGCCACGAAGGACACTACGGCCAGCAGCCACATTTGCCAGATCAGGCAGAAGCCGACCACGAAGCTGATTGCCGAGATGATGAAACCGGCACCCGTGTTCTTCGGCATGTGGATCGCCAGGAAGTCTTTCAGCGGACGGGTGTAGCCGGCCTTCTTCATGTCAGCCCAGGCGTCGTTGTCATACACGCGCGGCGTGAAAGCGAAGTTGTAGTCTGGCGGTGGCGACGAAGTCGACCATTCCAGCGTACGGCCGCCCCATGGGTCGCCCGTCACATCGCGCAGTTCCTTGCGACGCAGGAAGGACACGAAGAACTGGATCAGCATGGCAGCAACACCGACGGCAATCAGGGCCGCGCCCAGTGCAGCGATGATGAACCAGATACGCAGCGATGGATCTTCGAAGTGGCTCATACGACGGGTTACGCCCATCAGGCCCAGTACGTACAGCGGCATGAAGGCCAGATAGAAGCCCGGTACCCAGCACCAGAACGATACTTTGCCCCAGAATTCGTCGAGCTTGTAGCCGAAGGCTTTCGGGAACCAGAAGTTGATACCGGCGAACAGGCCGAACAGCACGCCACCGATAATCACGTTGTGGAAGTGCGCGATCAGGAACAGCGAGTTGTGCAGCACGAAGTCAGCAGGTGGCACCGCCAGCAGCACGCCCGTCATACCGCCGATGACGAAGGTCACCATGAAGGCCACGGTCCACATCATAGGCAGCTCGTAACGGATACGGCCGTGATACATGGTGAACAGCCAGTTGAAGATCTTGGCACCGGTCGGGATCGAGATGATCATGGTGGTGATGCCGAAGAACGAGTTGACGCTGGCGCCCGAACCCATGGTGAAGAAGTGGTGCAGCCATACCAGATACGACAGGATGGTGATCACGACGGTGGCATATACCATCGAGGTGTAGCCGAACAGACGCTTGCTGCAGAAGGTGGAAACCACTTCCGAGAAGATACCGAATACTGGCAGAACCAGAATGTAGACCTCAGGGTGACCCCAGATCCAGATCAGGTTCACATACATCATGGCGTTGCCGCCAAAGTCGTTGGTGAAGAAGTTGGTGCCGAACATACGGTCGATCGACAGCATGCCCAGAACAGCGGTCAGCACAGGGAAGGCAGCCACGATCAGCACGTTGGTGCACAGTGCGGTCCAGGTGAACACTGGCATTTTCATCAGGCTCATGCCCGGAGCGCGCATCTTGACGATGGTAACGATCAGGTTAACGCCGGACAGCAGCGTGCCGACCCCGGCAATCTGCAGCGACCAGATGTAGTAGTCCACCCCCACGTCAGGGCTGGCCAGTATGCCCGACAGTGGCGGATAGGCCAGCCAGCCGGTACGGGCGAATTCACCGACGAACAGCGAAGCCATGGTCAGCATGCCGCCGAACACGGACATCCAGAACGAGAAATTATTGAGGAACGGGAAAGCCACGTCGCGCGCACCGATCTGCAGCGGCACCACGTAGTTCATGAAGCCCGTTACCAGCGGCATCGCGACGAAGAAAATCATGATCACGCCGTGGGCGGTGAACACTTGGTCGTAGTGGTGCGGTGGCAGGAAGCCGGCGCTGTCGCCAAACGACAGTACCTGCTGGGCACGCATCATGACGGCGTCGGCAAAGCCGCGCAGCAGCATGATCAGGCCGAAGATCATGTACATGATACCGATCTTCTTGTGGTCGATGGAGGTAATCCAGTCGCGCCACAGGGGGCCCCACAGTTTGAATTTGGTGATAGCACCGAGCACGGCAATCGCGCCCAGCGCCACCATGATGAAGGTGCCGATCAGGATAGGCTCATGGAGCGGAATCGCGTCCCAGCTCAGCCGGCCCAAGATCAGCTTGGTCAGAGTCATTTCTTCTTGCATGGTCAGTTCTTCTTGGTAGGAGTGATGCAAACTTCGTCGATGCTGGCCTGGGCGATGCGGCGGGCGCTGCGTTCTGCGGCCAGCGAAACACTGGTAGCAGCACGGGTAGCACGGGCTTCATCTTCTGCAACCATTTCGCGGATGCAGGTGGCATTGCGGTCGACACAGCGGTTGACGATGGCGTCGTACAGGTCGGCATCGACCTTGCCGAAGCGGCGTACAGGTTCGCGCTCGCTAGGCTTAGCCACTTCCGTGTAGGTAGCGCGGTCCAGCGTCTCGGTGCTGGCGCGGGTGCTGTCTACCCATTTATCGAAGTCGGCTTGCGAGGTACCGTAGAACTTGAAGCGCATGTGCGAGAAGCCGGCACCGCTGTAGTTAGCGGAGAAGCCTTCATACACGCCAGCTTTGTTGATCACGGCGTTCAGCTGGGTTTCCATGCCCGGCATGGCGTAGATCTGGCCGGCCAGTGCAGGAATGTAGAACGAGTTCATCACTTCGGTCGCAGTGATCTTGAAGCGTACTGGCACATCCACCGGTGCGTACAGTTCATTGATGGTCGCCACGCCCTGTTCAGGGTAGATAAACAGCCATTTCCAGTCCAGCGCCACCACTTCCACTTCCATCGGCTTGACGGCAGCCGAAATCGGACGATTGGCATCCAGACGCGTGAGCGGACGGTATGGGTCCAGCAAGTGGGTGCTGATCCAGGTCAGCAGACCCAGCGCGATGATGATCAGCAGAGGCGCACCCCAGATCACCAGTTCCAGACGGGTCGAGTGATCCCAGTCGGGCTCATACTTGGCCGCAGTGTTGTTTTTGCGGTAACGCCACGCAAACAACAGGGTCAGGAAGATGACGGGTACGATAATCAGCAACATCAGAGCAGTAGACACCATGATCAGGTGGCTTTGTTGCTGGGCAATATCTCCGGACGGATTCATGACGACTGTATTGCATCCTGCAAGCGCAATAAGTGCGGCAACGAACAGCCCGCGTTGGGCGAGTTTATGTATCATGCGATAAAAGTGCTGTACAGAGTGGGAGGATCGTGCCACTGTACACACAACACCAAATTATTGGGATTGGACACTTTGTCCTACCCTGTGACCAACCCAAAATTTGATGTTGCGCAGCACTTATAAAATAAACAACTAGTGAGACAAAGATTATGGCCAACATGAATACACCTCATGGGGGCAGCATCGCTGCCGATTTTCCTCCACACCAAAGTGCGGAAGACGCACGGCGGATCAACACAGACGATCATGCAATTTCACCGGGTGAAATCGCCGTCGGCGTGGTGATAGGCCGGGCTTCCGAGTACTTTGATTTCTTTGTCTATGCCATTGCCTCAGTGCTGGTATTCCCATCCATGCTATTCCCGTTTGATGGCAGGCTGGAAGGAACGTTGTACGCATTCACTATATTTGCTTTTGCCTTCATTGCAAGGCCGATCGGCACAGTTATATCGATGGCGATCCAGCGCCGATACGGGCGCGAAGTCAAGCTGACTGTTGCTTTATTCCTACTCGGCTCGACCACGGCCGGCATTGCATTCCTGCCAACTTACACGGATATCGGGGTCTATTCCATCATCATTCTGTCTATCCTGCGGGTTGGACAAGGTCTGGCGCTAGGCGGCTCCTGGGATGGTCTGCCATCGCTGCTGGCGCTCAATGCGCCGGAAGAAAAACGCGGCTGGTACGCCATGCTGGGCCAGCTGGGCGCTCCCGTGGGCTTCTTCCTCGCGGCCGGACTGTTCTGGTATCTGATCGGCAACCTCAGCGATCTGGACTTCATGGACTGGGGCTGGCGCTATCCCTTCTACGTGGCGTTTGCCATCAACGTGGTGGCCCTGTTTGCCCGTCTGCGCCTGATTTCCACCAATGAGTACACCCATTTGCTGGAAGAACGCGAACTGCAGCCCACCAGCGTGATCGAAATGGCCCGCTCGCAAGGCCGTAACCTGATCATTGGCGCCCTCGCCGCGCTGGCCAGCTACGCCCTGTTCCACCTCGTGACGGTATTCCCGCTGTCGTGGATTACCATCTATTCGCCGCGGAACATGGCTGACTTCCTCGCTACCCAGATGACGGGCGTGGTGCTGATGGCCATCGGCGTGGTGGCTTCCGGCGTGATCGCCGACCGTATTGGCCGCCGCCGTACGCTCGGTACGCTGGCCTCGCTGATCGCCGTGTTCAGCGTGTTCGTGCCGATGATGCTCGATGGTGGCGAAGCGGGTCAGAACGCCTTCATCATGCTGGGCTTCGCGCTGCTGGGTCTGTCCTACGGTCAGGCTGCCGGTGCCGTGACGGCCAACTTCCCGTCGCATTACCGCTACACGGGTGCGGCCTTCACCTCCGATCTGGCATGGCTGGTCGGTGCAGGCTTCGCGCCGCTGGTGGCGCTCGGTGTGTCGTCCCAGTTCGGTCTGGCCTATGTCGGTTTGTACCTGCTGTCGGGCGCCGTCTGCTCGCTGGCGGCACTGAGCCTGAATCGCGCACTCGACATTCGTAACTAACTGTTTTCAGCACACGCACAACTAAATATATACGCCACTTCTGACGCCAGCGTCCGGATTTTCCGGCGCTGGCGTTTTTACATTGAAATCATGGCAAAATAGCCACCTTTTTGATGCAGCGGAGATATCCATGAAAGTAGCAATCGTCGGCGCTGGCGCCATAGGCGGCTTTATCGGTACACGGCTGGCACAGGCTGGCCAGTGCCAGCTCAGCGCTCTGGCACGAGGTGCCACGCTGGCCGCCCTGCGCGACCATGGCTGGCGCTTGCAAATCGGGGAGCAGCTGCTGCAAGCCCCCTGCTCCGCCAGCGACGATGCGGCCGCACTGGGCGTGCAGGATTTGGTGATTATCGCCGTCAAGGGGCAAGCCCTAGCCGCCGTAGCGCAGCAGATCGGCCCGATGATAGGGCCAGAGACGCTGATCCTGCCGGCCATGAACGGCGTCCCTTGGTGGTTTGGCGCCGCCAATGCTGCCATGGGGACGGCACCGCTAGAAAGCGTCGATGCCGGTGGCGTGATCGCCGCCGCCCTGCCCGCTTCTCAAGTGCTGGGCTGCGTAGTACATGCCAGTACATCTACGCCAGAAGCGGGTCTGGTCAGTCACAAGATGGGCAACGGCCTGATCATCGGTGAGCCGGCCGGTGGTGTCACGCCACGCGCCGAACAGGTCGGCCAGTTGCTGCGCGGAGCCGGATTCGATGTCAACGTCAGCCCGAATATCCGGCAGGATATCTGGTACAAGCTGTGGGGCAATATGACGCTCAATCCCGTTTCAGCCATCACAGGCGCAACCGCTGACCGCATCCTCGATGATCAGCTGGTAGCGGAATTCTGCCGCGCCGCCATGCGCGAAGCCCAGCAGATCGGTGCGCTGATCGGTTGCCCGATCGCGGAAACGCCCGAGCAGCGCCATCTGGTCACGCGCAAGCTGGGCGCGTTCAAAAGCTCGATGTTGCAGGATGCTAACGCCGGCCGCACGCTGGAACTCGATGCGCTGGTGGCGGCAGTGCGCGAAATCGGTCAGCGGGTCGGCGTAGCGACGCCCTTTATCGATGCCGTGCTGGGTCTGACGCGCTTGTTCGGACGGGTACACGGCCTGTATCCGCAAGCCTGAGCCGGCGTCACCGGTGGCAACGTTGCGCAAATGCCTCAATGTTGCCATCACGGCCACACCAGTTTCTCCTGTGTCTAGCGACGCATGACTCGTCCAGCCATGTGTTTGGCTCCCCAAGCCAGTCTGTAGCATCCGGAAATAAAGTGGTTTCGCTCTAAGATCGGTTCATTGCAGTATTGATACCGTATCTGAGAAACCCTATGAAGCCAGCCTTGAATGTGCACGCGGCGCTGTCCGGTAAGCGCGTCCTGATCACCGGTAGTACCGGCTTTCTGGCCAAAGTTGTGCTGGAAAAGCTGATCCGCAGCGTACCCGACATCGGCCGTATCTATCTGCTGATCCGTGCGGGCGCCAATGGTAGCGATGCACGCCAGCGCTTCGAGCGCGATATCGCCACCTCTTCCATCTTCGACCGCCTGCGCGCCGAACATCCGGCTTTTCTGGCCGGATTCTTCGCCGAACGCATCGAATGCGTGACGGGCGAAGTGACCGCCCCCAGCTTCGGTTTGCCGCTGGCCGAATTCCATGCACTGGCCCAGCGCGTCGATCTGGTGATTAACGCGGCCGCCAGCGTCAACTTCCGCGAAGCCCTGGACGAGGCCTTGTCGATCAACGCGCTCAGCGTAGAACACATCGCCGAGCTGACCCGTGCCAATAACGCGCCGCTGGTGCAAGTGTCCACCTGCTATGTGAATGGCTACAATCAGGGCGACATGCGCGAGCAGAATGTCACGCCGGCCCGCGCAGCGATACCGCGCCATGGCGACGGCTACTATGATCTGTATGCGCTGCAGAAACATCTGGAACACCGCATCGCGCAGGTACGCGCCAGTACCAGCGTACCCGAAGAACTCGAGCGCCGCCTGACGGAACTGGGCATCGCCGAAGCCAATTACCACGGCTGGAACGATACCTATACCTTTACCAAATGGATGGGCGAGCAACTGGCCATGCGCGCCATGCGCGGCCGTTCGCTGACTATCGTGCGGCCGTCCATCATCGAAAGCACGCTGCAGGAACCGGTGCCGGGCTGGATCGAAGGCGTCAAGGTGGCCGATGCCATCATCCTCGCCTACGCACGCGGCAAGACCAGCTTCTTCCCTGCCAAGGCCGATGAAATCGTCGACATCGTACCGGCCGACATCGTAGCCAACAGCGTGCTGCTGGGCGCTGCCGAAGCCATGCTGGAAGCACCGGCCACACGCATCTACCAGTCTTGCACGGGTTCGTCCAAGCCGATTACGGTGGGCGGCGTGATCAACCTGATACAGGGCGAATCGCAGCGCAACTGGCAGCAATACGAACGGCTGTTCTACCGTCAGCCCAAGCATGATTTCCGCGTCGTCAGCCGCCCCGTGTTTCTGGTGCTGCTGCGCGCCATGCGTCTTGCGGCCACGGGCTGGAGTGGCGTGCGCCGCCTGCTCGGTGCGGGCGAATCCCCCAAACTCGAAGCATTGCGCACTACCCAGCTTCTGGCGCTGACGTTCTCGTTCTACACGGCGCCGCGCTACACCTTCCATAACAGCTCGCTGATGGCGCTGGCACGCCGCTTTGTGAGCGAAGACCGCGCCCGCTTCAATGTCGATACCAGCCGCATCGACTGGCAGGAATACCTGTGCCGCATCCACATGGCGGGGCTGAACCGCTATGCACTGCGGCCACGCGCACCGAAATCTGCCGAGGCGCAGGCCGCCGCGGCAGCAGTACCCGAGGCAGCGCAGACTGCCCAGCACGCAGTCGAACAGGCAGCACCGGCAACGCCGTTATAAAAACAGATGGACGCCGCCACAGATGCGGCGCCACAGGAGGAGACAGCAGCACATGAGCAAAGCAAACGCAGCCCCAGCGGCAATGACCCGGCGCGACTATGCATGGCATCGCATGGACACGGATCGCAATCTGATGGTCATCAACAGTATCCTGCTGTTCGAAGGCGCGGTGGACATGGAACGGCTGGTGTCGACCATCGCCCTGCGCCTGCCCAACTACCCCCGTTTCACCCAGAAGGTCGAGCAGCGCAACGGCCGTCCGCACTGGGTGGAAGACGAGAGCTTCGACATTAGCCGCCACATCAAGCTGGAACAGATGGCGCAGGATGTCAGCCGTGCCGATCTGCAAAGCCACATGACCCGTCTGGCCCACCTGCCGCTGGAGCGTGATCGCCCCATGTGGCATATGACGGTGCTCGATCGCGTCAACGGCGGCCACGCCATCGTGTTCCGCGTACACCACTGCATCACCGATGGACTGGGTCTGGTGCACGTGCTCAATCACCTGACCGACGACAATGGTCTGCATGGCCGCACCCCCTCGCCGGTAGGCCATCCGCACCGTGCCACGGTGGCGCACAATGCCGTCTGTTCGGCCGTCGCACGGGGCATCTCGTGGCTGAAAATTGCTTTCCACGTCAGCCGGCTATCCGTGCTGTGGCCTGATGCGCACAGCCGTTTCAAGGCACCGATGACGGGCGAAAAGCAGCTAGTCTGGCTGCCACCGCTGGAGATGGAGCGGGTACGCGCCATGTCCAAACGCATGGGCGTCACGCTGAACGATGTGTGGGTGGCCGCGGTTTCCGGCGCACTGCGCAAGTATCTGGATGAACACGGTCAGCGCCCCGATGGCCGTGCCTTGCGCGCCGCGGTGACTTTCAACCTGCGCGAGAAAGCCAACGCTTTCCAGCTTGGTAACGAGTTCGGGCTGGTGGCGGTCGATCTGCCCACCAATGTGGATGATCCCCGCCTGCGCCTGCAGCAATCGAGCGCGCGCATGACTGCCATCAAGCGCTCGCACCAGCCGCGCGCCACCATGGCTTTTCTGTCGATTGCCGGTTGCCTGCCGACGGCGCTGCAGCACTTTGCCCTGAACCTATTCACTTCCAAAGGCTCGGTGGTGCTGACCAATATCGAAGGCCCGGGCAGCCGGCGCTATCTGGCCGGTTCGCGCATGACGGATCTGATCTGCTGGGTGCCGCAGGCGGGCAAGCTGGGGGTGGGGCTGGCGTTCATTTCCTACGCCGGCCAGATCCAGCTGGCGCTGTTCGTGGACACCGATCTGGTGCCCGATCCCGACCGGCTGATGGCCCTGACCTATGAGGCGTTCGAGGAGCTGCAGCTGGCCACAGCGGGCGAGGTAGCGCCGCAGAACAGCACCGATCTGGCGGCTGGCGGCGCGCTGGCGGCAGGTTCCTGATGGGCTGCGGCGCTTGCTGCAGCATCAGCCGCTAGCGATACCACGGCTGGCTGATCTGCAGCGGCCGCACGTCGAGTCGCAGCCTCAGCACCGTATAGGCTTCCGAGCTGGCCGATTCATAGCCTACGCTTTGCGCATCGCGGCTGAACTTGAATTCGTAGCCCAGTTCCGGATGCGGTTCGCCCGGTGCCGCCGTGGCAATGCCGATGGCCTGCGTCTGCACGTTGTCTATCAGACGTTCCATCATGATCAGCACGGCGTTATGGCCAAGAATATCGGCGGAATACACGGGCTGGCGGTTCGCCGGATGCAGCGGATCAAGCTTGCCATCGATCTTGTCGGGCGACGGGGTATAGCGCCCGTCCGGCAGTTCAAAGCGGTCGCCGCGGTCGTAATAGCTGATGCGCGCATTACTCAGATTGAACTGCGGCGTGGCCGTATCCACTGCGGCCTGACGTAGATCCAGCAGCAGCGCGCCCTGATAGCCGATCACCTCGACCGCGCGCTGGGCGTGCACCACCAGCGCGGTGTTTTCATCGATCCCCAGCCCCAGCTTGTAGCCTTTTTTGAGCATGGCCGGCAGCATGCGGGCAAAGCGTCCGCGCGCCAGCAAGTGCTGATCAACAAACACGTCTTGGCCGATAAAGCCCAGTCCCGCTTCTAGCTCCTTGCCATCATAGACGCCGCTAGTCAGGGTATCGATGACGCTGCGGGTGTCGCCATACATGGTGCTACTCATGATGGCCGCGCCGGCACTGGTGCCGGCAATCACGCCACCACGCTGGTACAGTTCCCAGATTGCCTGCAGCACGGCGGTACGACTACCGTCTGGTCGCACCAGCGCGCGGGTGATCTTGCTCTGGTCGCCGCCGGCAAAGTACACGCCACCCGCTTCGCGTATGCTCTGCGCCAGTTGCACATCTTCCGCATCGACGCGGTAATCGCGCTGCTTCAGGCTGGGCGCCACGGGCACCACGAAGGCCGCCGCGCCATAGCGGTTGAGATAGCTGGCGATATTCCGGCCCGAACGTTCGGGATTGCCGGCCGCCGTGGGCAGTACGGCGATGCGTGCACCCGCACCACCGGATAGCTGCACGATGCGCTGCCACACCACGGCATTATCGGCGCGCAATGCGCCGCCAATGATCACCAGCGTCCCTTGTGGCGCAGCTTCCGCCGCCACAGTCTGTGTGCACCAGATCAAACCCGCTACTAGCCAGCCCAGCCACTGCTTCATACGCCACCTTCGTAAAATTCGCCTGCGAGGGAGAAAAACCGGCAAAAACCGGTCGCGCCGCCCGAAAAAGCCTCCAGCATACTGATATTTGCCACATTCTGGCAGAGCTATTTTGCACAGCCATGCGCAATGATTTACTTCGCCATGGCGCGCTGCCTATAATTTACTGTCGGTTAAGACCACTCACAGGAGCCCGTCTTGCAACCATCAATCTGCCTTGCAACGAATTATTCCGGTGTTTCCTGCGCTATTAGGGGCGCGGCGCGCGGATGGATACGCAGTGCTATGCTGGCCTGCCTGCTGGTCTGCCTGCTGGGCGCACCGCTGGCGCAATCGACCCAGTTCTATAACAAGGGTGCCGATCCCGGTCTGCCCTTTTCACTGGCCGTACGGGCCGGCGATTACATCTTCATCTCCGGTCAGCTGGGCATAGGCCCTTCAGGGCTGGCCAAAGGTCTGGAAGCCCAGAGCAAACAGGCCATGGATAACATCGCCACGATACTCAAGGGGCACAATCTGAGCATGGATGACGTCGTCAAATGCACGGTGATGCTGACCGATATGAGTAAATGGGGTGATTTCAACCGCGTCTACACGGGCTACTTCCGGCCCGAGCGGCTAGCCGCGCGCAGCGCCATGGGCGTCAGCGCGCTCGCCATGGGCGGCGAAGTGGAAATCGAGTGTATTGCCTACCTGCCACGCCGGCTGTAAAACAGCCCTATCGGATGGCCATTTCTGCTATAGAATCGTGTTTTTTACTCAACAACCGAGGCAGTGATGGCAGCACAGCAGAACCAACTCCGGCGCGGGCTGAAAAGCCGCCATATCCAGCTGATTGCCCTCGGCGGCGCGATCGGCACCGGTCTGTTCCTCGGCATCGCCCAGACCATACAGATGGCCGGCCCATCCGTCCTGCTCGGTTATGCGATTGCCGGCATCATCGCCTTCCTCATCATGCGCCAGCTGGGTGAAATGGTGGTTGACGAGCCGGTGGCCGGTTCCTTCAGCTATTTTGCCGATAAATACTGCGGTCACTGGGCCGGTTTCATGTCCGGCTGGAATTACTGGGTGCTGTATGTATTGGTCAGCATGGCCGAACTATCGGCCGTCGGGATCTATGTGCAGTACTGGTGGCCATCCGTCCCCACATGGGCATCGGCACTGGCCTTCTTCCTGATAATTAACGCCATCAGCCTGTCCAACGTCAAAGCGTTCGGTGAAATGGAGTTCTGGTTCGCCATCATCAAAGTGGTGGCCATCGTCGGCATGATAGGTTTCGGCGCCTATCTGCTGGCGACGGGCGGCGCGGGCGAACAGGCCAGCGTGGCCAATCTGTGGCAGCACGGCGGCTTCTTCCCGAACGGCGTGAGCGGCATGCTGATGGCCATGGCTGTCATCATGTTCTCGTTCGGCGGGCTGGAACTGATCGGAATTACGGCGGCCGAGGCCGACAATCCCGCGCACAGCATCCCCAAAGCCACCAATCAGGCCATCTACCGCATTCTGATTTTCTACATCGGCGCACTGGGTATCCTGCTGTCGCTGTATCCGTGGCAGAAGGTGGTGACTGGTGGCAGCCCGTTCGTGCTGATTTTCCATGCGCTCAACAGCAATCTGGTGGCCAATGTACTCAACGTGGTGGTGCTGACCGCCGCCCTGTCCGTCTACAACAGCGGCGTGTATTCGAATACCCGCATGCTGTACGGTCTGGCCCGTCAGGGCAACGCGCCACGCGCCCTGCTCAATGTCAATCAGCGCGGCGTGCCCGTGGCGGCGCTGGGCGTTTCCGCACTGGCGACCGGCATCTGCATCCTGATTAACTACCTGATGCCGGGCAAGGCTTTCGGCTTCCTAATGGGGCTGGTGGTGTCGGCACTGATCATCAACTGGGCCCTGATTAGCTGGATACACCTGCGCTTCCGCGCCGCCAAGCAGGCCGCAAATCAGACCAGCCAGTTCCGCAGCCCGGCCCAGCCCTACACCAATTACCTGTGTCTGGCCTTCCTGCTGGGCATACTGGTGGTGATGTTCCTCACTCCCGATCTGCAGCTGTCGGTGTATCTGATTCCGTTCTGGCTGGGAGCGCTGGCGCTCGGTTATCGCCTGCGCGGCAAGCCGGCGCCGGAGCAGGCGGCTTGAGCGGCACGGCAGCGGCTGACCGCAAGCCTTACACCAGCCTGTACTGCTACCCGTGGGATGTGGCCGATGTCACTGTCCACGGGCCGCGCCTGCGGCAACTGGGCCTGCAAGACGTCACGCTGGCCGTCAGCTACCATGCAGGGAAATTCCTGAGGCCACATGCGGGGGCGACCCCACGTGTGATCTTCCCCGAAGACGGTGTGGTGTATTTCGAGCCGCAGCTGTCACGCTACGGCGAACTCCGGCCGCTACCCCATTCCGATCCGGCCATGCGGCGCGTGCTGCCCGATCTGGTGGCACATAGCGGTCTGGCCGTGCACGCGTGGACGGTGCTGCTGCATAACAGCCGGCTAGGTGCTCTGCACCCGCAGTACACGGCACGCAATGTGTTTGGTGATGGCTATGTGTACAGCCTATGCCCGATGCAGGATGCCGTGTTCGAATATGCTGTCGCGCTGAGCAGCGACATCGGCGCACAAGGCATCCAGTCACTGGTACTGGAGACGCCGGGCTGGCTGCCCTACGCGCACGGCTATCACCACGAATTTGCCCAGCTACGCAGCAACGTCTGGCTCGACAGCATGCTGGGTCTCTGTTTCTGCGATGCCTGCATGGCGGCCGGACAGCGGCACGGCATCGACATGGGCCGCCTGCGCAGCAGCATCGCTGGCAGCGTCGACCAGTATCTGCAAGCGCCGGTGGATGCCACCGCGGCACAGGCCCAGGCATGGCTACAGGCCGATCTGCTGGCCATGCCCGATCTGGCGGCGTGGCTGCGTTTGCGCCAGCGCCGTGTCAGCGCGCTGGTAGAGGCCATTCGCGCTGCCCTGCCAGCACAGGTGCAACTGGCGGTGATCGCCACCGTACAGCGCCCCACTGCCAGCAACTGGCTGGAGGGCATGGATCTAGCGGCGCTTGCCCGCAGCGCCGACTGGATCGAAGTGCCGTTCTACGAAACCGATGCCGCCTCCGTCGCCAGCGATGCCTGGGACTGTGTGCGCCGTATCGGTAACAGTGCACAGATCCGAGCAATTCTGCGTCCCGGCCCGCCCGATCTGGGCGATGGCACCCAGCTAGCCAGTGCCATCGATCAGCTGGCACAGCTCGGCATACGCCAGCTGGCGTTCTATAACTACGGCATGCTACGGCCGCATCATCTGAGCGCACTCGCCGCCCAGCTTGCCCGCCTGCCCCGCACGGTCTGACGAGCCAGCGTAAAAAGCCGGCAAGCAGTTCTTGTCTTTTGACAACCACTCCATTAGCCTAAGTAGTACTACGCAAGCCATAGAGGCGCGCCGCTGGCCGAAACCACGCCAGTCGCGCGTTTGTCCCCATACACGACGGAGAATTCTATGTTAGACCGCCTCACCATCCGTACCCGCCTGATCGGAACCATCGCCCTGCTAGCCCTGCTCATGCTGTTCCTTGGCGCCCGCGGCATCTTTGAGTTGCGAAAAAGCAACGAGATTCTGAAAGATGTGTACGGTAATTCCATGGTCTCCATGAAAGCCATCTACGAATCACAGATACAGCTCGATAGAGCCCGCTTGTCGCTCGACCGGGTAGCGCTGGACCTCGATAATCCGGCCTCGCAGGATCCCCTGAAAAAAGCCCAGGGTTTCATCGACGGCAACGAGAAGTTCTGGAAGACCTATCTTGCCCTGCCGTTCGGCCCCGGCGAAAAAGAACTGGCGGACAAAGCCGAAGCGCACCGTCAGGCGCTGATCAAGGAAGGGCTGAACCCTGCCATCAAGGCGCTGACGGAAAAAAATCAGGATGAAATCCGCCGCCTGATGCTGGGTGAAATCACCCGCCTGTTCCGGCTCTACGTGGAGGCCAACGAAAAGATCACGGCCTATCAGATGGACGTCACCGGCAAGCACTATGCGGAAAGTCAGGCCGACTATGCGCGCAGCATGATGCTGTCGATTGCCGCCATCGTCATCGGTATCGGTCTGGCCGGCGTGTCCGGCATGATGCTGCTGCGTGCCGTCATGCATCCGCTGGACGAAACCCGCAACCACTTCGAAGCTATGGCGCAGGGCAATCTATCCAACCAGATCGACCAGAGTCGCGACGATGAAATGGGCGCCATGATGGTCGGGCTGAAAAATATGCAGGACAGGCTGGCCGGCACCGTGCGCAGCGTACGCGAAGGCAGCGATGCCATCGCCACGGCCAGCAGCGAAATTGCCGCTGGCAACCTCGATCTGTCGCGCCGCACGGAACAGCAAGCCGCCAGTCTGGAAGAAACCGCTTCCTCGCTGGAGGAACTCACTTCCACCGTACGGCAGAATTCCGAAAATGCCCGTCAGGCTAGCGCACTGGCCAGTTCGGCTTCGGAAATCGCCATCAAAGGTGGCGAACTGGTTAGCCGCGTGGTCGACACCATGGGCTCGATTACCGCTTCTTCCGACAAGATTGCCGACATCATCGGCGTAATCGACGGCATCGCTTTCCAGACCAATATTCTGGCGCTCAACGCTGCTGTGGAAGCGGCGCGGGCCGGAGAACAGGGGCGCGGCTTCGCCGTGGTGGCCACCGAGGTGCGTAATCTGGCACAGCGCTCGGCTGCCGCTGCCAAGGATATCAAGGCGCTCATCACGGACTCGGTGGAAAAAGTCGGCAGCGGCAGCGCGCTGGTGGCCGAGACCGGCACTACCATGCACGAGATCGTCAGCAGCGTGGGCCGGGTGAATGCCATCATCAGCGAAATCAGTGAGGCCGGACGCGAACAGGAAGTCGGCATCGAACAGATCAATCACGCCGTGGCCGAGATGGACAATGTGACCCAGCAGAATGCCGCGCTGGTGGAGCAGGCCGCCGCCGCCTCGCAAGCCATGCAGGAGCAGGCCAATAATCTGGCACAGATGGTGGCCGTGTTCCAGATCGCGGGCGACAGCCAGCGCCATGGCGTTGCGCGCAGCGCGCCCGCAGTGGCGCCCGCCAGACCGGCCACGCCGCGTCGGCCAGCGCTGGCACGTCCGGCCAAGGTGCAGACAGCAGCAGCCCGCCCTGACGTCAAAGCGGCAACTGCGTCAGCCGGCGCGCCAGCCAGATCCGGCCGGCCCGCCAGCAAGCCGGCCGAGGATGAATGGGAAGAGTTCTAGGCTGCGCTGTTGCGGTCCGCGGGCAGATGGCGCACTATCGTGGCGATCATCTGCTCGACATCGACCGGCTTGCCGATGAAGTCATCCATGCCGGCCGCCACACACTGCTCGCGCTCCGAGGCCATCACACCGGCCGTCATGGCCAGCACGGGCAGGCTCAAATGTAGTTCGCCACGGATGGCGCGGGTAGCCGTGTAGCCATCCATCAGCGGCATCTGCACATCCATCAGCACCAGATCGAACTGCTGGCCGGCACGCAGCAAAGCCAGCGCTTCTTCACCATTGCTGGCCACGGTCACCTGCGCCCCGGCCTGTTCCAGTATGCCTTTGGCCACCGCCTGATTGATCAGATTATCTTCCGCCAGCAGCAGGCGGGCACCGGCCAGCAGCCTCGGTGCCTCGGGCACACTGGGTCTGGCAGGCGCTGGCGCGGACGGTGCCAGCACCGTCTGCACGGCGTCGAACAGGCTGGAGGCGGTGACCGGCTTGGTGAGGAATTCCGGCGCCGTAGCGGCGCTCATTTCCTGCGTCAGCTTGCTGCGCCCGTAGGCGTTCACCATGCAGATCAGCGGCACGGCAAACTCCTGCCTTAGCGCGCTGATCAGGGCCGGCCCCGTCATATCCGGCAGTTGCCAGTCCACCAGCACCACATCGAAACGCATACCGCTGCACAGATGCGCCAGCGCTTCCGCACCGCTGGCCACACAGATACTGGTCCAGCCCCAGGTGGACAGGGTCATGGCGAGATAGGCACGGCTGGTGGCATTGTCATCCACGATCAATAGATGGCGTGCCGCTACCGAACGCACTGGGGCGGGCCGCGGCGCCAGCTGGAACGGCAGCGTAAACTGGAAGGTGCTGCCGGCACCCGGCTTGCTCTGCACCGACACCCCGCCCCCCAGCAGTTCGATCAATCCCTTGGATATCGTCAGGCCCAGCCCCGTACCGCCAAAGCGGCGGGTGGTAGACAGGTCGCCCTGCACGAAAGGCGAGAACAGGCGCGCCAGCTGTTCCTCAGTCATGCCGATGCCGCTATCGCGTACTGTGAAGCGCAGCTGCACGGCCGCTTCCAGCGTCTCGGCCAGTTCGATCAGCACCGCCACCTCCCCCTGCTCGGTGAACTTGATGGCATTGCCGGTCAAATTGACCAGAATCTGCTGCAAGCGCAGGGCGTCACCGATCAGTGCGCGCGGCACCTCGGGGGCGACCCCCAAACACAGTTCCAGATTGCGCTCGCCGGCATTGACACTCATGATGGCTGCCAGCGCATGCAGCACATCGTCCAGCTGGAACGGCGCCGGATAGACTTCGATCTTGCCTGCGCTCATTTTAGAGAAATCCAGTATATCGTTCAGGATGCCCAGTAGCGACTGGCCCGAGGCCCGGATCATGTCCAGATAGCGGCTCTGCTCGGCACGGAGTCCTGTGCTGGCCAGCAGATGTGCCATGCCCAGCACCGCATTCATGGGCGTACGCAATTCGTGGCTCATATTGGCGACAAACACATCCTTCGCGGCACTGGCCACCTGTGCCTGCTCCATGGCCTGACGCAGTTCGCGCTCGGCCCGCTTACGCTCCGTCACATCGCGCACGATGCCCACAAACAGATGCTGGCCTTCCACGAACAGGGCGCGGATGGCGAGCTCCAGCACGAAGCTATGGCCACTCTTGTGCAAACCCTGCAGCTCGATATTGTTACGCCCCACCACCGTCGGCACATGGCCGGCCAGATAGCGCGCGACACCGGCCTCATGGGCTGCACGCATGGGTTCCGGCATCAGACAGGTCAGCGGCTGGCCCACCACCTCCTCCGCGCTGTACCCGAAGATGCTGCTGGCAGCACGGTTAAAGGATGCGATGCGGCCATCGGCCGTCATGGTGATGATGCCGTCGCCCACATTGTCCATCACGGTACGGGTACGGGTCTCCTTGTCGATGGCTGCGCGCCGCGCCTGCTGCAGCTCGGCGGTGCGTACCTCGATCGCGCTTTCCAGCTGATGACGGTAATGCTGCAATTCCTCTTCCACCGCCTGCAGCGTCTGTATCGCTTCATCAGCTTCGCGGAACTGGGGCTTCAGCACCAGCTGCTGCAACTGGCCATTCTTGCCCAGGGCACTGGCCGCTACCGACAGCGCCCGCACGGAATGCTCGATACGACGGGCGAAATACCATGCCCCCGTGATACCCAGTGCCAGCAGCACGAAGACGCCCAGACTGATCCAGCGTATCGAAGCGAGCATCTCGGCCAGTACCGTGCTGCGCGGCACGCCGATGACCACCGCCCAACCGGACATCTGCGAATGGCTGTACATGGAATACACAGGCGTGCCTTCCAGCGTGGTGGTACGGATGGCGGCTTCGCCCTTATCGCTCATTCCGGCCAGTAGCGACGGTGAACCATAGCGGCCGACAAATTTTTCCGGCTGGTGCGAACGGGCCACGATGACGCCATGACGATCAAAGATGCCCGCCACCCGCCCTTGCGGCAGATGCTGCTCGCTCAGCACCTTGCCTAGCCGTTCAGGCAGAAAAGCCACCGACAGAACATACAATACCTTGCCATCCCGCTCGACCGGTACGTGCACCGCTACCAGCGGGCGCTGCAGGGCACCACCGATGAACACATCGGAAATCAGCGTCCGGCCCGTCTGGAACACCTGGCTGATACGCTCGAAACTGCCCGGGTCGGGCAGCCGGTTACCAAACGGACGCGCCGTATTCAACAGCTGGACCGACTGGCTATCGCTGAGAACAAAATTAAAACCGGGGAATTCCGGCCGCAACGCCTTGCTGGCCAGCTGGTAGAACGCCGCCAGATCACCGCGGTCCAGGCTGGTATCGTGCGACAGCGCCAGCGCCATGGTGATGCCGGTATTCAGATCGCGATCCACCGCCTGCGCCAGCGCACGCGCAGTAATCAGCGATTCGAGCTGGATCTGGTCGCGCTCGCGTTCGTAAAAGTTATTCGCCAGCAGCGCCAGACCGATCAGCGCCGGCACCACGCAGGCCCATACTAGCGCATAGATCTGCGCCCGTATGGTCGGCAAGGGTTGCTTTACGGCGTCACTCATCATGGGCCATATCTTGAAGTTTGGACAACTCTAGCACAAGCGCCCGCCGCACACTACAGTCCCTGCCCCAGCCGCAGCAGCGCTGCCACATTGCGTGCGGCCAGCCGCAGATTCGGCCCGGCCTGCGCCAGCGCTTCGGCCACCGTGCAGGGACGGCTGACCGCCGCCACACTGGCTGCAATACCGTGCTGGTACACCAGCTCCACCCCGCTGCCGAGACAGCCGCCGATGGCGATCACCGGCTTGCCGTACTGCTGCGCCAGCCGTGCCACGCCGATCGGCGTTTTGCCATGCACAGTCTGGGCATCGATGCGGCCTTCGCCCGTCAGCACCAGATCGGCCGCCGCAATGGCTGCTGGCAGTCCCACCGCCAGCGCCACGATCTCGCTGCCGGGGCGCAGACTGCCGCGCAAGAACACCAGCATGGCCGCAGCGATGCCGCCACCGGCACCGGCGCCCGCCAAGTGGGCCACCTGCTGGCCGAACTGGCGCGCAATCACGCTGGCGTATTGCTGTAGCGCCCCATCGAGCTGCTGCACCTGCTCCGGCGTCGCCCCCTTCTGCGGCCCGAACACAGCGGAAGCACCATGCGGCCCCACCAGCGGATTATCGACATCGCAGGCAATCTGGAACTGGCTGTCGGCCAGCCGCGCATCGAAACCAGCCAGTTCGATCTGCTGCAAGTGGGCTAGCGCAGCGCCACCGCGCGCCAGCTCGCGGCCGCCATCATCGAGCAGACGGGCGCCCAGCGCCTGCAGCATGCCAGCGCCGCCGTCATTGGTGGCGCTGCCGCCCACGCCAAGGATGAAGTGGCGCGCGCCGGCATCGAGCGCGGCGCATATCAGCTCGCCCGTGCCATAGGTGCTGGCATGCAGTGCATCGCGCTGATGGGGCGCCAGCAGCTCCAGCCCGCTGGCGGCCGCCATTTCGATCACCGCCGTCACGCCGTCCCCCATCAGGCCGTAGAAGGCTTGCACGGGCTGACCCAGCGGCCCCGTCACGCGGCAGACTATGCGCTGGCCGCCACTGGCATCGATCAGGGCCTGCACAGTGCCTTCGCCGCCATCGGCCATGGGTAGCTTCAGGTATTCGGCGTGCGGATAGATCTGGCGGAAACCGGCTTCGATTTCACTGGCCACCTCCAGAGCGGACAGACTTTCCTTGAACGAATCAGGCGCAATAACAATTTTCATGGGGGCTAGCGTTGCTGGGGAGCGACACATGAGGTTCCGGTTAAAACGCTTATCCTACCAAAAGGAGCTGTTCTGTGGCGTACTTGCGACGTTAGGCAACATCACTGGTCGATATATCATGGTTGTAAAGACTGCCACTTCCCTACATGCCGGCTTTTCTGCTGTATGATCTGCCGTTGCCCATGCCCACAAGGCCACGACGGGCAAGGAACCATTACAAAAAGACTGGAGTCACATGAGCCTATTTCGCACCAAGAATCTCGACGAGATGATTGCCCACAGCCGCAAGCCTAGCGGCCTGGCCAAAGTTCTCGGTCCGTTCGACCTCATCCTGATGGGTATCGGCGCCATTGTCGGCACCGGCATCTTCGTACTGACCGGTACGGGCGCCGTCACGGCTGGCCCCGCGCTGACGCTGTCCTTCATCGTGGCCGCGATTGCCTGTGGCTTCGCCGCCCTGTGCTATGCGGAATTTGCCTCCACCGTACCGGTGGCGGGCTCCATCTACACCTACACCTATGCCACGCTGGGCGAACTGGCCGCGTGGATGATAGGCTGGGACCTGTTGCTGGAATACGGTCTGGCCACGTCCGCCGTATCGGTCGGCTGGTCGGGCTACTTCCAGTCGCTGATCGCCGGTTTCGGCCTGCACCTGCCCGTCGAACTGACGGCCGCACCGGGTGCCATGCCGGGCGTGACCACCTATATCAACCTGCCTGCCCTGTGCATCATGCTGGTGCTGACGGCCATGCTGGGCTGGGGCGTACGCGAATCGGCCCGCCTCAACAACATCATGGTGGCCATCAAGGTCGGCGTGGTACTGCTGTTCATTCTGGTCGGTGCCCGTCACGTCGAACCCGCCAACTGGCAACCGTTCATGCCGTTCGGCTACCACGGCATGCTGACCGCTTCGGCGCTGGTGTTCTTCGCTTTCATCGGCTTCGACGCGGTGACTTCGGCCGCGGAAGAAGTCAAACGCCCCGAGCGCGATCTGCCGATCGGCATCATCGGCTCGCTGGCCGCCTGTACCGTGCTGTATGTGATCGTCTCGGCCATCATGACCGGCATCGTGCCTTACCAGCAATTCCTCGGCATCGACCATCCCGTCTCGCTGGCACTCAAACACGCCGGTGAGAACTGGTTCGCCGGCTTCGTCGATCTGGGTGCAATTCTGGGCATGACCACCGTGATTCTGGTGATGGCTTACGGCCAGACCCGTATCATCTTCGCCATGTCGCGCGACGGCCTGCTGCCTAAGCGCCTGTCCACCGTGCACCCGCGCCTGAAAACCCCGTTCTTCGCCACCTGGCTGGTCGGCATCATCTTCGGCCTGATCGCTGCCGTGGTGCCACTCAACGTGCTGACCGAACTGATCAACATTGGTACGCTGGCGGCCTTCAGCCTGGTTTCCATTGCTGTGGTCATCATGCGCAAAAAACGCCCTGACCTGAAGCGTGCGTTCCGCTGCCCGGGCGTACCCGTGGTACCGGCGCTGGCCGTGGCCTTCTGCGTCATGCTGATGGTCTACCTGAGCGCCTTCACCTGGGTGGCTTTCGGTATCTGGCTGCTGCTGGGTCTGGCTGTCTACTTCGGCTATGCGCGCAAGCACTCGCTGCTGAACAAATAATCATCGCGGCCGGTAGCCACCGGTCCTGCGCTTCGATCTCGCGCAAACCGCAAGGTGGCCAGATATGCGAATGTCTGGCCACCATGTGTTCTTCTCCCTACTATTTCCGAGCGTTAGACCACCACCGCAGCGGCGCCTTGCTGCGTGCAGCGTGGCAGCAGCTGGCCGCAGCCAGCCCCAGCTGGGAAGCAATCTATCAGGGCCCCGCTTTTGCCGACTTTCTCACCGGCTGCCCGCAAGCGCACCAGCGCTTCCACCTGTATGGTGCCTACGCCGCAGCCAGCCATCAGCGTCTGGGGCTGATCCCCGTGCTGCATACCGGACTGGCAGTGGCACCGCTGGCGCGCTGGCGCCCGCGCCAGCGAGAACAGCTAGTCCTGCTAGGCAGCAGCCCGCTGTTGCCGGCCGATACAGATCTGCTGGAGGCGCTGCACAGCTACCTGCTGGCTGAATTTCCGCGCGTACAGGCACTGGTATACCG
The DNA here is from genome assembly GCF_964031615.1 of Duganella fentianensis. Lineage (GTDB taxonomy): Bacteria > Pseudomonadota > Gammaproteobacteria > Burkholderiales > Burkholderiaceae_D > Rugamonas > Rugamonas fentianensis_A. Next base: position 360,021 of record NZ_CAXIQN010000019.1, on the reverse strand, counting down.
CGCCTTGCCGCAGACGCATGCCATCTGGCAGCATCTGCAGCGCAGCCACGCCGCCCTCGCCCTGCCGCTGCATGGCTGGCGCGCCTGCCACAGCATGCAACTGCCGGCTAGTTATGCCGCCCTGCTGAATCAGATGGGCAGCAAACGCCGCTACAACCTCAAGCGTCAGCAGCGTCAGCTAGCCGCGGCAGCGGGCGGCGAACTGGCGCTGGAGCTGATCCGCACGCCAGACCGGCTTGATGCGCTGGAACAGGGGCTGGCAATATGCTGCCCGCCGACACGACGGCGGCAATTATGGGACACACGGGAGATGCAGGCGTTGGCGCAGCATGGATTGCTGATGTGCTTCCGCATCGACGCGGGACCGCACTGCTGCGGTGTGATTCTGGGCTTGCAGGCCGGCGCGGTCTGCCACCTGTTCAACATTCTGCCGGCGCCCGCATGGCAATCCCTATCGGCCGGCACCAGCATCCTGCAACTGGTGCTGGCCTATCTGTGCGACCAATGCGGCGGCCAGTACCGGCGGGTGGAATTCGGCTATGGCCAGCCGGGCCATCACTACCAGTCCAGCAACACGGTGACGCTACGCAGCCATGTGCTGCTACTGCGCGACACCGCCGCCAACCGTCTGCTGCAGCGCTGGCATCAGGCCAGACTGGCCTTGCTGCGCCAGTACGGCTGAGTCAAGGTGTCTCGCGTGGCCAGAGTTTCTTGAGCTTGTACCACAGCGTGCGTTCGCTGATATCGAGCGCCGCCGCTGCGCGCGGCTTGTTACCGCCAGCCTCGCGCAAGGCGTGCTCGATCAGGCGTGCTTCGAACTGTTCCACCGCTGGTCCCAGCGGCCCGACCGGCACTGGCTGCACGACACTGCTGACGGGGGGACTGGTCTGTAGCGAAAAGTGGCTGGCGCGGGGCGCTGCGCCGCCGCTCAGTACCAGCGCCCGCTCCATCACGTTCTGCAATTCGCGTACATTGCCGGGCCAGTCGTACGCCTGCAGCGCCGCCAGCACGGCGTCGTCCAGCATGGCTTCTTGGCTGCCGCGGTAGCCGAACTTGCGGGCGAAGTGGCGCGCCAGCGCAGGAATATCGTCCTTGCGTTCGCGCAAGGGCGGCAAGGCAACAGGAAACACATTCAGGCGATAGTACAGATCCTCGCGCAGCGTGCCTTCGCGCACGGCATCGAGCGGCTTGCGGTTGGTGGCAGCGATGATGCGCAGATCGAGCTCCTGCCGGCGGTTGCTGCCCAGCCTTTCTATCATATTGTCCTGCAGGAAGCGCAACAGCTTGGTCTGCAGCGCCATCGGCATTTCCGTCATTTCGTCAAGAAAGACCGTGCCCTCGTTCGCCAGTTCGAATTTGCCGATGCGGTCCTTCAGCGCGCCCGTGAAAGCGCCCTTGTCGTAGCCGAACAGCTCTGCCTCCAGCATTTCGGCCGGTATCGCGGCGCAGTTGATCGGCACGAACAGCTTGTCGCGCCGGGGTGAAGCGTTATGGATGGCGCGCGCGGCCAGCTCCTTGCCGGTGCCCGTCTCGCCGGCAATCATGACGGATGCCTTGGTGGGTGCGACCTGCTGTATCAGGTTGTAGACTTCGCGCATGGGGGCGCTGGTGCCGACAAATTCGTCCCAGCCACGGTTGATCTCTTCGCGCATGAAACGGTTCTGGCGCTGCAATGCCGCTTCGCCCAGGGTGCGCGCAATCGCCAGCTCCAGCGCTTCCAGATCGAATGGCCGCAAGATGTAATCACTTGCCCCGTAGCGCATGGCTTCCACGGCCGACTGCACCGTGCCGTGCGCCGTGATGACGATGACCGGCACCTGATTGCCTTCTTCGCGCAAGGCGCGCAGCAGCCCCATGCCGTCCAGTTCCGGCATACGCATATCGGTCAGCACCAGATCGACCGGGTGGGCCGCCAGTTGCACCAGCGCTTCGCGCCCGTTGGCAGCGCCATACACCACATGGCCGGCATTGCGCAGCATGATTTCCAGCACACGGCGCATATTCGGTTCGTCATCGACGACGAGGACATAACGTTGATGCAGCATTACTCTCCATTCATGAGGATCTGGCGCGGCAGGCGGATGATGAAGCGCGCGCCGCCCGAGCGCCCCGCATCGACACTGATCTCGCCTGCATGCGCCTGGATGATTTGCTGGACGATGGCCAGCCCCAGCCCGACTCCGCCTTCGCGCCGGAAGAAGAAGGCTTCGAACACGCGGCTGCGGTCGGCCGGCGCAATACCGGGGCCATCGTCTTCCATTTCAACTTGCAGGCGGTGACCGTCCAGCACTGTGCTGATCCGGATAGCGCCACCCTGCGCCATCACCTGCATGGCATTATGCAGCAGGTTGAGCAGCACCTGGGTCAGCTGTTCGCTATCGCCATCCAGCCACGGATCAGCCGCCTGCAGTGCTTCCTCGATGACGATGGCGCGCTGTTCCAGCTGATTGGCCAGCAAGCTGGCAGCATGACGGATCAGCTGGTGCAGATCGCAGCGCGCCATGTAGAGCGGGCGCGCCCGTGCGCTATCGAGCATGGCCGATACCAGATTGTTCAGGCGCGCCGTCTCGCTTTCGATAAAGCCCAGTAATTCCTTGCCCTGTTCGCTAATCTTCTGCTCGCGCCGCAGCATCTGCGCCGACGAACGCAAGATGCCCAGCGGGGTGCGTACTTCGTGGATGATCACCGCCGCCATTTCGCCGATCACAGCCAGTTTGGCCGTCTTGACCAGCCGCCCCCGCGCCTGATCGATATCGCGCATCATCTGCCCGTAGGCGTTGCCCAGCTCGCCCAGCTCGCCCTGTGCAAGCGGCGGCGGCATCTGCACATCCTGCCCGAGCTGGTAACTGCGGGTGTAGGCCGTCAGGGCCACGATAGGGTCGGCGATGGTGGCGCTGATCTTGCGCGCAGCCACCACAGTCGCCAGTACGAGCAGCAGCAATATGGCCAGCGACATCAGCGCCATATTCCGCACCGGCGCCAGCGCCAGCGCGCTTTCCTGCAGTACCAGCACGCTCAGCCCCACCCCGCTAAAGCCGGCATACACGGGCGAACGCCCCAGTCCGGCCAGTACCTGATGCATCTGCGGGTCCGGCCCGGCATGCACGAAAGCGCTTTCGCCCAGCTTGTCCAGTTGCCAGTCGGCCAACTGCAAGCCCGGCCGCACGGCTAACCCGCCCAGCGTACCGGCCGAAGCCAGCACGCTGCCATCGCTATCGAGCAGCAGCACAGCATGGCCCTGTGCAGCGTGACTGAGCAGCTCCTGCACCGGCTGCCAGTCTACGGCCAGCACCAGCTCGCCCTGCCGGCTGGCACTGTACTGGTTGTAGAGCGCCACACGGATACGTAGCATGGCCTCGGCCGGACGTTCCAGCACCAGTTGCGCGCCTGCCAGCTCGACCTGCTTCCAGACGGGGGCCAGCGCCAGCGTCTGCCCCAGTGCGCCGGCATCACTGCTGGCGACCACCTGCTGCTGGTTGTTCAGCACATCCAGACGGCGGTACACACCGCCATAGCCTACCTGTAATTTGGCAAGAAAATTGCTTAGACGTTTGTCGACGTCCTGCACCTGCACGTCCTGCATCACTTCAAACGTGCTCCAGGCGGCACCATTCTGCAAACGTTCGAACAGGATTTTATTGACATCGGCAGCGACCGCGTGGGCCTGATTGACCAGCCCCCGTTCGATCTCGTCCTGCATGGACTGACGCGCTTTGAAAAATGCCAGCGCGGCCAGCACCATGGCTGGTACCAGGCCGAGCAGAAGGAAGGCGCGCAACAAGGTCGTTCTGATATTCACTGGTCTAGTGTACGATGACTGTATGAAACAAGGAAAGCAAATGGCGTTCCACGCAATGAAAAAAATTCGCGCCAGCCTGAAGGGGAGCGCGGCGGGATCGGCGATCGCAGCGCTGCTGGCTGGCGCCGCCCTGCCCGCACTGGCCCAGCAGGACAGTAGCAGCCATGGCTATGTGCTGGGCGACGGGCTGGAACTGGGCCGTACCGGCGTGCGGGTGGGCGGCTATGCGTCGGCCCAGTGGCAGCAGATGGACTACGAAAAGACGCCAGCTTCGGTCAGCCATTTCAGCCTGTTTCTGTGGTCCGACATCGGCCCCCGCCTGAAATTCTTCACTGAATGGGACAATCAGGAAAATCACACGGCCGACCATGACCACGAATACGAACGCGAGGGTAGCCGCTTCCTGTCAGTCGAACGGCTCTACCTCGACTACAGCTTCAGCGACAATCTGACCCTGCGCGCCGGCAAATTCCTCACCCCGATCGGACGCTGGAATCAGGTGCATGCCGATCCGCTAGTCTGGACCACTGCCCGCCCCCTGCTGACGCGCGACCTGTTTCCGGACAATGTGACGGGCGTCATGGCCATGGGCAGCGCCGAACTGGGCGGGCGCAGCGTCGAATATATGCTCTACCACTCGGCCGGCAGCCAGCTGCAGCCCGATCCCACCCAGACCCCGTTCGACCATGCCTATGGTGGCCGGCTGGTCGTGCCGGTCGGCGACACCCTGCAACTGGGGCTGTCGATGGCACGCTTCGAACAGAACCCCGGCCGCCCCGGCCCCTTCTGGAAACATGGCGAATACAAGCGCTTGCTGGCGCTCGATTTCATGTGGGCCAGACACGGCTACGAATTCAGCGGCGAAGCGCTAAGACGCCAGTCCAGCGCCGGCGCCGTGCACAGCGACCACGGCAGCTTCGTGCAGGCGGTGCTGCCGGTACACGGTTCGGTCAGCGCCGTTGCGCGACTGGAACACATCAGCATGCCCATGATGAAGCGGCCACTGCAGCGCAAAGTCATAGGGCTGAACTACCGCTATAGCCGCGCCGTCTCGATCAAACTGGAAAACATCCACGACAGCGGTCCGGAAGGCGCGCGCAGCGGCCTGCTGGCGTCGGCGAGCGTGCTGTTCTGATGCGCCGGCGCTTACTCATACGCCTGCTGCTGGCAGCACTGACAGTACTAGGCCCTGCCGCCGTGCAGGCCGCCCCGGATGAGCCGGCCTTAGCCATTGTCATGGCCAGCGGCGCCACGCCGCCACGGCTGGGACGCGAGCAGGTCGGCCAGATCTTCAAGCACAGAAAGCGCTACTGGGACGATGGCAGCCGCATCCAGGCCGTCAACTTGCCTGCCAGCCACCCGCTGCGGCGCAGCTTCACCCAGCAGATCTATGGCCGCAATCCGGAAGAGCTGGAAGACTACTGGCGCGACCAGTATTTCCACGGCGTGTTACCACCCTTTGTACTGGCCTCGGAAGAAGCTGTGATCCGTCTGGTGGCCAGCACACCGGGGGCGATCGGCTATATTTCCGTGTGCAATGTCGATCATCGCGTCAGCGTACTGCTGCGGCTGGAAGGCAGTAGTAGCTGCAGCCACTAGCGACTGCAAACTCTGCTGACAGAATTTGCAGTGTCCTGCAGATTCTGGCGCGCTAGCGGCAGCGCAATCCGCCTCGCGGGCTGGCACCGTTTTTGCGTTCAGTAATGGCACCAGGCACGGCATCAGCATGTGCCGCCATCCACGGAAACCGCCATGCTAGTCCACCACTTTGCCTCCGATCCCCACAGCGGACCTGCAGCCAGCGTCACCCCCCTGCCTGATCTGCCAGCGCTGGGACAGGGCTTGCGTCGCCTGACCGGCCTGAGCGAATATGCCAGTACCGACTATTTCCCCTCCAGCTCACAGGCCCATCTACATGCCTTGCGGCTAGCCCGCCTGAACTGCGCAGGCCACCTGGCCGGTAACGACCATCATCTGGTGGCCTATTGTTCCGACATGGCGCATGGCAGCATCGCGCTGGCTTTCGAACAGGCCGGCTACGATGCCGCCGCCCTGCGCCAGATCGCCACCGACGGCGCCGGACGCCTACGCTGCGATCTGCTGCAGGCCGCCGTGCGCGCCGACCGCGATGCCGGACTGCAGCCCTTCTTCCTGTGCGGGGCGGCAGGTAATAGCGAAAACGGCACGGTCGACGCGCTGGGACGACTGGCCGCCATCGCCCGTGACGAAAACATGTGGCTGCATCTGGATGCCAGCTACGGTGCGCTGGCAAGACTGGCACCGGATCTGGCACCGTTGCTGGGTGGCATGGAACAGGCCGGCTCGCTGAGCTTCGATCTGTACCGCTGGGGACTGCAGCCTTATCCCACAGCAATTCTGTTCAGCCGTCCACCGTCCAGTGGCGTCGTGAGCGCACGCCGGCCCGCTACACCGGATCTGGCCGCCCAGTTGGCGACCAGTCTGCGTGCGTTGGCACAGTGGCAGCAGCTGGCCTTACCAGCAAGCGAGCTGGGGAGGCAGCTTTCGCGCTGCTGCGCGCTGGCACGCCGCTTCGGGCTGGCAGTACAGCAGCAAGCGGCACTCGAATTACTGCTGCCGGTGACGCTGAATGTGGTCTGCCTGCGCTATGCCGCTGGCGCATCCGATGCACTGAACCAGACCATCGTCGCCAGCCTGCAGGGCACTAGCCCCTGCGCCATCAGCAGCTGCAGAATCGGACAGCAACTGGCCATACGGGTCGCAGTGCAGGATGCCAGCCTGACGCCGGAACAGCTGGATCAGTTGCTGGCTGCACTGCTGGCAGCGGCTAGTTCGCCCCGCCGCGCCAGCACCCAGGCCAGCCTAAGCGCTTGAATTTTAATAAATATTTCTCTGAAGACAGGAGCTGCGAACTGAAAAAAAGCCGTAGCGCAGCAATGGCTGCCCTTTAATTATCCGCGCGGCTGCCGTTATACCAGACAGTAGCGGCAAAAAAATTGCTGCAGGCAGTTGCACTGTGCAGCACGCCGCATGGCCACACTTTTAGGAAAGAGCACGCGATGAAACTCACTCCGATTACTAGCCCGAACGGTCAAACCTGGACGAGCGAAGTCAAGGCAGCCGAGCCATCCCCCGCCGTTGTTTCTGCCGAGGCCGCTCCTGCCGAATCCAGCCCTGCTGCGCCGGCCACTGCCGTAACACTGGACAAGAACCAGCTAAAGAATTCAGTCGACGCCATCAACCGTTACCTGAAAGATAACAGCGAAGTGCAGTTCAGCATCGACGACAGCAGTGGCGCGTCTGTCATCAAGGTGGTCGACACGGAGACCAAGAAAATTTTGCGCCAGTTCCCGTCGCAGCAGGCACTCGATATCAGCAAGGACCTGCAGAGCAAAACCGGCCTGCTCCTGAAAGGACAGGCCTGAAGCGCAGGTTCAGCCGTATGGTGTGTAGGTAAAACCCTGTCCGATGGTGGCCGCCAGCGTGCTGACGTTTTCGGCACTCTCGCCGAAATAGGCCAGCACCTGCGCCTGGGTGCCGCCACCGTTATCCATGTAGTTGAGCCAGAAAGCCACGCCACCCGCATCGCCGGAACGGTGCAGCACGTTCTGGTATAGCTTGTCGATAAAGGCGGCATTGCTCAGATTCGTGCCATACATGTCAGTGAATTCCTTGCTGGTGACAAAATAGCCGGCCACTTCGTTGAGCGACATACCTTTGTCCATCTGATAGATCCAGAATCCCACCCCGCCGCTATCGGGCGTGCGATTGAATGCGGCCTGATACAACCGGTAAGCCTGCCCACCCACGCCGCTGATATCCAGCGCCAGAGTGGTGTCGGCAAACTGTAGCCGTTCGATATTCGTCAGCGTATCGCTGCCTTCCGCACCCGTCTTATCCGTCAGCGTATAACCATTGCCACTCGCCACCACCGTGTAATCGGCGCGGTTACCGTGATACAGCACTTTGTCGATGCCGGCACCACCATCGATCTGGTCGTTGCCCGCACTATTGACCAGTACCTCGCTGGCAGCAGTACCGCTGTACACCCCGGCCACTAATCCGGTCGCGGCACTGGCCACGTTCTCCGCATAGCCCGAGCCATCGGTATAGGACAGTTGCACGCTGATGGCCGCACCGGCCTGCGCCGTGCCCAGCGTCAGGGTATTGCCGGTCGCGCCACTGATCGCCACGCCGTTGGCCAGCCACTGGTAGCTGAATGCCCCCAGTCCATCCGCATCTCCCAGTGTGTTCTGCGCCGTCAGGGTCTGGCCCGTCTGCGCAGTACCGCTGATGGTCACGCTTCCGCTCGCAACATGATTGGCTGCCACAGTGGTAAAGCTCGCCGTCACACCGGCATAGGCGTTACCGGCAGTATCGCTCAGCGCAGTCGCGCCGATCACCAGCTTGTAGCCGCTGCCCAGTGCCAGATCGCTGGCCGGATTGATGGTCAGCGTCGTACCGCTGAGGGTAACGCCACTGCTGGCGGCAGTAAAAGTCTCCACTAGCTCGCCGGCGGCAGTCTGTAACTGTATGCTGCCGCTACCGAACTTGATGCTTTCACTAAACGTCAATACCAGATTGGCCGTCGTCGCCACCTTGCTGGCGCCATTGGCCGGGGTGCTGCTCACCAGCGTAGGCGCCAGCGTGTCGCCGAAATAGGTGGTCAGATCGACCGTGCTGCGGCCACTGTTGAAGAGCAGCTTTTCAATGTTGTACAGCTTGGCATGCAGCACTGAGCTGGCGCCGGAAACGCTATCCACCGTGATCGAACCGTCACTCTGCTGCGCCAGCACATAATCGCTCAGCTTGGAGGTACCCAGATTCAGCGTATCGACTCCCGCCAGTCCATCCAGCGTGAAATTGCCTGCCTGTACCACGGTCCAGGAATCATTATTGGCTGTGCCAAAAATTGTTGCCATCTACTACCTCCACTGATTTCGACGCATGCGTCCGGTTAACTCATCTACACTACGTCGTAGCAAGCTACGTGCCTGACTTCCCGCAAGGCTAGGCGCAGCTTTCCGGCACTGCAATATCTTGCACACTGCAAGTTTTGTCGGCAATTATTGCAGCATTCCACGCACTGCGCCGGCAATCTGTTGCTCTAGCGCCCGGATTGTTTCCGCCGCTTGCCTTTCTTCCTCCGTGGCATCAAAATTGCTTGAATCAAAGCAAGATCAACCTCTGCTGCCATCCCATGCCAAGCACAACTTCCCGCTGGCGCCGCCGTGCGCTGTGTATTCTTGCCCTGAGCGGTCTGCTGCCGCTAGTTCAGGCCGCGCCACTTGAAGCGGGCAGTGCTGCGCCCGACTTTAATCTGACAGGGGCTCAAGGCCCTATCCGGCTGAGCGACTACCGTGGCAAAACCGTCTATCTGGACTTCTGGGCCTCTTGGTGTGGCCCCTGCAAGCAATCGTTTCCATGGATGAACGAGATGCAAGCCCGTTACGGCGCCCAAGGCTTGCAGGTGCTCGCCGTCAATCTCGACGCCAAGGCCGAGGATGCCCGCAACTTTCTGGCCAGCGTACCGGCCCAGTTCACGATCGCCTATGATCCGGCGGGCAGTTCGGCCCAGTTGTACCGCATCAAAGGCATGCCCAGCAGCGTGCTGATCGGCCCGGATGGCAAGGTGCTCAGCGTGCATGCCGGCTTCAATCAGGGCGCACGCGCCGAACTCGAACGTCAGATTACGACTGCACTGGGAGTGTCACCATGAAGCGTTTCATCCTCGCTGGCTGCGTGCTGGCCGTCTGCCTGCAACTGAGCGGCTGCGCCAGCCTCGCGCCGGTACAGCCATGGCAGAAAGGCATACTGGCCAAGCCCGAAATGACCTTCGCTGGCGACAACATCGGCAACGAATTCAATGAACATATCTATTCCAGCCGCGAAGGCGCTTCCGGTGGCAGCGGTGCCAACGGCGGCGGCTGCGGTTGCTATTAAAGGGATGCCTGCATGAGCCAGAACTCCACCCGCAGCCTGCTCGCCGCCGCCCTCAGCCTGCCCCTGTTATCGGCACAGGCCGAAGCGCCGCCGGAAAACGGTACGCTGGCATTCAAATACCTCGACTATCAGGACAGTCAGCCGGGCGCCAACCGCGTGCGGGTAACGGCACCGGAAGTCAGCCTGATGACGCCGGTGGGCAGCGCCTGGTCGCTCAGTGCCAACCATATCGTCGACAGCATCACGGGCGCCTCGCCAGCCTACCACACGGAAGCGCTGACCCGTCTGCACGACCAGCGCCGCGCTACCGATGTCAGTGTCACGCATTACACGGACTTGACTACTGCCACTATCGGCGCCAGCTATTCGGCCGAGGCGGATTACGTCTCGCGCGGGCTGAGTCTGGCCGGCACCTTGTCGACCGAAGACAAGAACACCACGTGGAATGCCGGCATCAACATACTGCGCGATACCATAGACCCTAGCAACCAGCTCGTCAGCAACGAACGCAAGCGCGTCACCGACATGTCGCTGGGCTGGACGCAGGTGCTGAGCACGCACGATCTGGCGCAGTTGCTGCTGGGCGTATCCCGGGGCCAGGGCTACTATAGCGATCCCTATAAGATCTTTGACCAGCGGCCCCGTACGCGTAACCATGAAACCTTGCTGCTGCGCTGGAACCATCATCTGGAGGCTAGCGGCGGCACGAGTCGTCTGAGCTACCGTTACTATCAGGATAGCTTCGCCATCCGCGCCCATACGCTGACGGCAGAATATGTCCAGCCGCTGGCGGGCGGATGGACGCTGACGCCGCAAGTGCGGCTGTACAGCCAGAGTGCGGCCGAGTTTTATGTCGAGCATGACAGCAACTTCGATCCCTTCCCCACTAACCCGCCCGCGTCCGCCGCTTACTACACGGAGGAACAGCGGCTGGCCGCGTTCGGTGCCCGTACGCTGGGCCTGACGGTGAGCAGGAAGCTGGGCCTGTGGAGCGTGGATCTGCGCGCCCAGCACTACGAACAGCGCAGCAACTGGGCGTGGTCGGCTAGCGGCAGCCGCAATCTGGCACCGTTCCGCGCCCGCATCCTGCAGTTCGCACTGACGCGCCAGTTCTGAGGCGATGCACTGACGTCATGGAGATTTTCCGCCTGCCCTTTGCTGCCATGGCCAGCCAGTGCGAAATCGTGCTGGCCGCCAGCGATCTGGCCAGCGCACAGGCGCTGGCCGCGGCTGCGATGGCGGAAGTCGCGCGCATCGAGCACAAGTATTCACGCTACCGCAGCAACAGCATCGTGGCGCAGATCAATCAGGCAGCGGGCCAGTCGGCGGTCAACTGCGACGAAGAAACTTTGGCACTTCTGCAATTTGCCGACCAGCTATACCAGCATAGCGATGGTCTGTTCGATCTCACCTCCGGCGTGCTGCGGCAAGTATGGGATTTTCGCCAGCCGCGCCTGCCCGATCCATCCGCGCTGGCAGATACCCTGACACTGATTGGCTGGCAGCGCGTGCAGCGCGCGGGCGACAGCGTCTATCTGCCGCAGGCCGGCATGCAGCTCGATTTCGGCGGCTTCGGCAAAGAGTATGCCGCCGACCGCGCCGCCGATGTACTGCGCCAGCATGGCGTGCAGTATGGCTATATCAATCTGGCAGGCGACTTCCGCATCCTCGGTCCCCGTCCGAATGGCACACCATGGCAGATCGGCATACAGGACCCGCGCCAGCGCGAACGCATCATCGCCAGCATTCCCGTGCTGCAGGGGGCGCTCACCACCAGCGGCGACTATGAACGCTTTTTCGAACTGGATGGCAGGCGCTACTGCCACATTCTCGATCCGCGCGACGGCCAGCCAGTACAGCACTGGCGCAGTGTCACGGTGCTGGCGCCGCTAGCCATCGTGGCAGGGGGTGTTTGCACCATCGCCATGCTGAAGCAGCAACTGGCTATCGACTTTCTTGATGCAAGCGGCTATAGCTATCTGGCCATCGACCAGCAAGGCCGGGCCCATCAGGCAGTACGCCACCAGCCAGCCTAGATCAAGACTTAGTGCCGCCTGCGGCAGGTGCCGCAACACTTTGATCAGCATGGCCGCAACACTGGCGCGCCGAGGCGGCTAATATTTCCTCCAGCCATTGCTTATTTAGTAGCCACCATCTATATTCGGGGTGCAACAAGGTAGTTTGGCCGTTTTTTTACATTTGTCTGGACCTATGAAGCTTTCCGTCGTCATTGTCGATGATTCGGAGATTAACCTCTCCCTGTTCAAGAATTTCGTTGCACGTATCGACGGACTGGATCCGCTATGCTTCAATGTTTCGGCCGAAGCCTTGAACTGGTGCGAGCAACATGGTGCCGACATTGTTATCGTCGATTACATGATGCCTGCGCCGGATGGCATCGAAGTGGTCAAGCGCCTGACCCGTATGCCGCATATGCGCGATGTGCCGGTGATCATGATCACCGCCAACGACCAGAAACAGGTACGGGTAGCGGCGCTGGAATCCGGCGCTACCGACTTCCTCAACAAGCCGGTCGACAAGAGCGAATTCATCGCCCGTATCCGCAATATGGCCACCATGCGGCGCAGCCAGCGCCTGCTGAGCGATCGCGCCGCGCTGCTGGCCGATGAAGTGGCGCAAGCCACCCGCGCCATCGTCGAGCGCGAGCGCGATACCATCGTCCGGCTGAGCCGCGCCGCCGAGTACCGCGACCCCGAGACGGGCAACCACATTCTGCGCATGGCCCATATCGCCCGGCTGGTGGGTGCCGAAATGGGCCTGAGCGCAGCCGATCAGACCTTGCTGCTGGAAGCAGCCCCCATGCACGATATCGGCAAGGTAGGCATCCCCGATCACATCCTGCTGAAGCCGGGCCGGCTCGATCCGGACGAATTCTTCATCATGAAGCAGCACGCGGAAATCGGCTACGCGATCCTGAGCAACAGCCCTTCCCCCATCCTCGATGCGGCCGCCGAAATCGCCCTGTGTCACCATGAAAAATTTGATGGCAGCGGTTATCCGCGTGGCCTGCGCGGACACGAAATTCCCCTGTTCAGCCGTATCGTCGCCGTCTCCGACGTGTTCGACGCGCTGACCTCGGCCCGTCCCTACAAGCGCGCCTGGGAACTGGACCGCGCCCGCAACTTCCTGATCGAAAACAGCGGCAACCATTTCGATCCCGAATGCGTGGCCGCCTTCCTCAAGGTCTGGGATGAAGTGCTGAAGGTGCGCACCCAGATCGGCATCGACCATTGCGACAGCCTAGACAGTAACGATTCCAGCCAACCCGACCCAGCGAGCGCCAGCCATGCAGATCCAGCAAGCCAGCTTTAAACCGGGCGACGACGTCGCCGCCGCCCTAGGACCGCTGAGCGCGATTGCCCCGCAGCTGGTACTGGTGTTTGCTGCACCGCAGTTTTTTGCCACGGAAGCCGGTACCGCCCAGCTGGCTGCACAACTGCAGGCAGCGTTTCCCGCTGCCCAGCTGATAGGCTGCTCGACGGCAGGCGAAATTTCCGGCGCCTGCGTGCAGGAAGGCACGGCCGTGGTCACCGCCGTGCATTTCAACCATGCCCGGATCATCTCGGCTGCCACCGAACTAACGGCACTGGAAGCTTCGTATGCGGCCGGCCAGAAAGTCGGCAAACAGCTGGCCCATCCGGAACTGCGCGGCGTGCTGGTGTTCGCTCCCGGCGTGGCTGTGAATGGTAGCGCACTGGTGGCCGGCATGACGGCTGCGCTGGGTTCCAGCCTGCCCATCATGGGCGGACTGGCGGGCGACAATGGCGCCTTCCAGCAAACATGGACCATAGGAAACGGCGGCATCACGCCACGCGCTGTGGTGGCGGTCGGTCTGGCCGGTGCTGCACTGCAGATCGGCCACGGCTTCTTCGGTGGCTGGCGCGCCTTCGGTCCGGCCCGCTGCGTGACGCGCTGCGAAGGCAATCTGCTATACGAACTCGATAATGAACCGGCGCTGGAAGTGTACAAGCGCTATCTGGGTGACTATGCGCGCGACCTGCCCGCCTCCGGCCTGCTGTTCCCGTTCGAAATGCTGGGCGATGATCTGTCCGAAGTGGGCCTGATCCGCACCATCCTCGGGGTGGACGAAGCCAATGGTTCGCTGCTGCTGGCCGGCGCCATCCATCAGGGCGGCTTCCTGCGCCTGATGCAGGCCTCCACCGATGCCCTGATCGATGGTGCCGAAGTGGCGGCGGAAAAAACCATCAGCATGCAGCAGCCGCAGTCGCCCCATCTGGCGCTACTGGTTTCCTGCGTGGGCCGCAAGCTGGTGATGGGTGACCGGGTGGAAGAAGAAATCGAAGCCGTTACCGCCACGCTGGGCAAACAGGCCAGTGCCACCGGCTTCTATTCGTATGGCGAGATTACCCCGTTCGCACCGGGCGTGGCCTGCGAGGTACACAACCAGACCATGACCATTACCACGATCAGCGAGACCGCATAAGCCGGGCCGGCAACGGCCATCAGGGGAGCCCAGCATTGCAGCATAAGACCTTTCTGCGCCAGTTAAAGCGCACCACCGGCCTCGAGGACACCGAGCAGCTACGCGCGTTTCTGGACGCAGCGCATGCACTGGGGGATATGCCCGAACTACCGGACAGCGTGCGGCGTGGTCTGCAGGGCATGGGCGAGCTGTTCGAGCGCGTGGTACGTACCTACGAACAGTATGACCGCGACCTCGACTTGCGTACCCGCAGTCTGGAACTGAGCTCGCGCGAACTGACCGAAGCCAACACACGCCAGCGCCATGAACTGGCAAGACGCGAAAGTGCCATCGCCCTGCTGCGCGAAACCGCCCAGGCACTGCAGGACGATCCGTCCGGCGCTGACGGACGCGGCGGCGACCTGTACGATGTGGTCGAGCTGATCAACGAACTGGTGCAGCAGCGCCGTGCCGGCGAACAGGCCCTGCGGCAGGCCCAGCGCGCGCTGGAAAACCAGAAGTTCGCGATGGATCAGCATGCCATCATCAGCATCACCGACCCCGATGGCAACATTACCTATGCCAATGAACGCTTCTGCAGCGTGTCCGGCTATACGCGCGAAGAACTGATAGGCGCCAACCACCGCCTGATCAATTCCACCTACCATCCGCCAGAATTCTTTGCCAATCTGTGGGACACCATACGCTCCGGCCGCGTGTGGGACAATCAGGTCTGCAACCGCGCCAAGAATGGCAGCCTGTACTGGGTGCATGCCACCATCGTGCCCTTCCTCGACGAGCATGGCAAGCCTTACCAGTATGTTGCCATCCGTACGGATATCACGGCGCACCACGAACTGATGGAACGCCTGCAGGAACAGCTGCACTTCGTGGAAGAGCTGTTCGAAGCCATTCCCCTGCCCGTGTACGTCAAAGACGCCCAGCGCCGCTACCAGCAGGTCAATCCCGCCTTCGAACATTTCTTCAACGTCAAGCGCGCCGACATTCTGGGCAAGACGGTGCACGACTTGCTGACGCCGGCAGGCGCTGCCATGCACGATGCCTACGATAGCCGCCTGTTTGCCGGCGAGGAACTGCAGAAATTCGAAGCGCTGATCCCCACCGCCGATGGGCGCCAGCGCGAAGGCATCTACCAGAAGGCCTTGCTGACCCGCCCGGATGGCGAGGTGGCCGGACTGGTCGGCACCATCGCCGATATCACGGAGCGCAAGAATCTGGAGCGCGAAGCCCTGCTGGCCAAGGAAGCGGCCGAAGCAGCCACCCGTGCCAAGAGCGATTTTCTGGCCAATATGAGCCACGAAATCCGCACCCCGATGAACAGCATTCTGGGCATGACGGAACTGGCACTCGATACCAGCCTGACGCCGGAACAGCGCGAATACCTGACTATCAGCAAATCTTCCACGGAAGCCCTGCTGACCATCATTAACGACATCCTGGACTTTTCCAAAATTGAAGCGGGCAAACTGAAAATCGATGAAGCCCGCTTCGATCTACAGGACATGGTGGGCAACACGCTCAAGGTGCTGGCCGAGCAGGAAAGCAGCAAACGGCTGGAATTCGGCTGCTATATCGCACCGGAAGTACCGGCCTATGTGGTCGGCGACGGCGGCCGCCTGCGCCAGATTCTGATGAATCTGGTTGGCAATGCCATCAAGTTCACCCGTCAGGGCGAAGTCATCGTTCGGGTAGAACTGGCCGAACGCTACGACGACCATGGCACGCTGCATTTCTCGGTCCGCGATAGCGGCATCGGTATTCCTGCCGCCAAACAGGCCGCCATCTTCGAAGCGTTCGAACAGGCCGACACCTCGACCACGCGCCACTACGGCGGCACGGGGCTGGGCCTGACCATCTCCAGTTATCTGGTCTCGCTGATGGGCGGGCGCATCTGGGTCAACAGCGTGGAAGGCGTGGGCAGTACCTTCCATTTCACCGCACAGTTCAGCTGTCCCGGCAGCGATACCCCGCCCCGCCTGTCCAGCCGTCTCGGTGCACTCGCTCAGCGCCATGTGCTGCTCGTGGTCGGCAACGATAGCTGCCGCCAGATTCTGGCCGATACGCTGGTGCAGTGGCAGGTGCGGGTCACCGCCGTCAGCAGCGGCGCTGCCGCTCTGGATCTGTTGCGCCAGCCGGACAGCGGGTACGACTGCGTGCTGCTGGACGCCCTGCTGCATGACCAGCACAGTGCCGAAACGGCAGCCGCGATTAACCTGCTGCCCGTTGCGCAGCGCGCGCCGGTGGTCGTGATGGCGCCGACGGCCAGCCTGAGTAGCGAGCGCTGGCAGCAGGTCAGCATCAACCAGATCATCACCAAGCCGGTACTGCAGGGTGATCTGGCCAACGCTATCCTGCTGGCCATCGGCGCCGAGCCACTGCAGCCGCTGCAGCCGCTCGTTGCGGGCGAAGGCGCAGCGCAGATACGCCAGCTGGCACCGCTCGACATCCTGCTGGTGGAAGATCATCCATCCAACCAGCGCCTCGCCATCACCCTGCTGGAGCGCTGGGGCAACCGCATCACGCTGGCGCAGGATGGGCGCGAGGCACTCGACAAGCTATCTAGCCAGCGCTTCGATCTGGTACTGATGGATATGCAGATGCCGGTGATCGACGGGCTGGAAGCCACGCGTATCTTCCGCGCGCAGGAACAGGGGGCGCGCACGCCCATCATCGCCATGACCGCCAATGCCATGCAGGGCGACAAGGAGCGCTGTCTGGCGGCCGGTATGGATGGCTATCTGACCAAACCATTCAAGCGCGACCAGCTGCGCGCCGTACTCGAGCTATACCATCCGCGCCCCGACGAAGCAGCCAGCTTCGACTACGCCAAGGCGCTGCGCGAAACTGAACAGGAAGTGCTGGAGATCGTCGGTGAACAGGCGCTGGAAATCTTCCCGCAGGATTTCGCTTCGCTGCGCGCAGCCGTCGCAGCCGGGGATCAAGCCACGGTTACCCGTATGGCGCACTCGATCAAGGGCAATGCGGCGATCTTCTACGCCCAGCCACTGGCCGACATGGCCAACCAGATCGAACAGGGGCTGGCGGGCAGCCAGCTGGAACCCCGTATCGACGCCATGGAGCAGGAGTTCGCGCTGCTAGCGCAGGCGCTGCGCAGCGCGCTGGGACTGCACTAGGGCGTTACCAGCAGCGGGCCGGCGGCGCCTGGGGATGGGCAGCGCACGGCAGCCGGCTAGCGTTGTGCGCGCCAGCCGAGATCCGCTTTAGCGGTGCTTGGGCTCGTCGATCGACCAGATCTCGTGCGCATCCAGCCGCACCCGGGCTTCCGCCTGTAGCGCATCGATCTGCGCACTTTGCGCTGCCAGCAGCGCCTCCAGTGCCAGCCGGCGCCCCGTCAGTGCTTCGGCCAGTGTCAGTTCACCGGCCTGATAGGCGCGCAGCATCAGGCTGGCCTGTTGCTGCGTCTGTTGCGCTACCTGTTCCAGCGTCTGCCACACGGCCACACTGCGCACACCTTCCGTCGCGGCGCGGCGCGCATCGGCGGCCACTTTGCGCTGTACCAGTGCCAGCCGCTCGCGCGCCATGCCAGCCCGCGCTACGGCCGCATCACGCTCGGCCGAACGGACGGCGCCGCCCAGCGGAATCGACAGCGATAGGCCCAGCAGACGTTCTTGCCCATCCCGCTCACGCACGGCACGCAATGACACGGTAGGGTCGGGCATACGCTCGCGCTCCTGGCGGCGCGCCCGCAACTGCGCCAGCTCGGCGCCCGCTTCCGCCAGTTCCACCTCGTGGTTGTCATCGAGTATGCGCGCCTGCAGGGTATCAATTTCGGCATTGCCATATTCCGGCACAGGCAACTGGGTCGCTTGTGGTAGCGGCAGACCACGGTAGTTCAGCTGCAACTGTCCCAGCACCTGTTCCAGTCGCAAGCGCGCCTGCTGCAACTGGGCGCTGACGCGGCCATACTCGGCTTGCGCCTGCAGCAGATCGAGCCGGGCGGCATCGCCCGCCTTGACCCGCTTTTCAACCAGCACCTGCAACTCCAGCGCCAGTTGCTGCTGTTCCTGCCAGCGCGCTACCGCAACTTGCTCGCGTAGTGCTTCGAACCAGTCGGCTAGCAGCGTACGCCCCGCCTCATGCCAGGTGTCAGCGCGCTGGGTGGCGGCGAGCGCCACCGTCTGGGCACCGATCGCTTCATCCTGTCCCGCTTTGCCAAACCAGCGTACGCTACGTTCCAGCCCCAGTTCCTGCTCCAGATAGCGTTCGCCACCCGTGATCCGGCGCTGGCTCTGGCCTGCCCGCAATATCCATTCATGCGGGCCGGCGGCCAGCTTTTTCTGTTCGGCGCGGGCCAGATCGCTCTCCAGCGTACTGGCGCGCAGTTGCGGCAGATCGGCCAGTGTCGCGCGCACTGTCGCATCGGGCGGCAGCAGACTCAGTGCCCCTGCGGCGACCCAGCTACTGTGGCCTGTCAGCCCCACGGCCAGCAGCAAGGCCGGTAAGTGTTTCAGCGCGCGCTTCATGCCAGCCTCCCGAATTCCGTCATGGGCAGCAGCCAGTAGCTGACTTCACTGCTGGGGATCTGCTGCGCCAGCGCAGCGAGCAACTGGCGCAATTGCGCGCCTTCGCCGGCGATCGCCACCTGACGGCTGCGCCGCCGCCCCTGTACCTGTTCCATGGTACTACTGAGGCGCATGCCGCGTCCCATACCTTGCGCCTCCGTTACCGTGTAACCACCGGCCCATTCAGGGTGATCCAGTAAAAAGTCCAGCACATCGTCTTCCAGTGCTGCGGGTAGCGTCAGCGTCAGCAGCGTATCAAATCTCGTCTCAGGTTTCATCGGTCACTCCGGCAGTTCGGGCTTGCGGCGCTACACCAAAGCGCCGGTACAGTATCGGTAGCAGTATCAGGGTCAGCAAAGTGGCGCTCAGCAAACCGCCGATCACCACGATCGCCAGCGGCTTCTGGATTTCCGAGCCGGGGCCCGTTGCCAGCAGCAGCGGCACCAGTCCCAGCGCCGTAATCGAGGCGGTCATCAGCACCGGACGCAAACGGCGCTGGGCGCCCTGCTGCACCACCTGTGCCAGTGCCATGCCCCGCGCCAGCAACTGGTTAAAGCAGGTAATCATCACCAGCCCGTTCAGCACCGCTATCCCCATCAGGGCAATAAAGCCCACGGAGGCCGGCACCGACAGGAACTCGCCGCACACGGCCAGCGCCATCACGCCCCCTATCAGGGCGAACGGAATGTTGACAAACACCAGTGCTGCCTGCCGTACGCTATGCAGCGTGCTAAACAGCAGCAGGAAGATCAGTGCCAGCGCCACGGGCACCACCACCGCCAACCGCGCCGCAGCGCGCTGCTGGTTCTCGAACTGGCCACCCCAGGCCATGCGGTAGCCGGAAGGCAGCTTGACGCTGGCGCCAATGCGGGCCTTGGCTTCATCGACGAAGCCTACCAGATCGCGCCCGTTCACATTGGCGCGCACCACCACCATGCGGCTGCCGTTTTCGCGCTCGACTTTGACGGGGCCATCGACCTGCTGCAAGCGGGCCAGCTGCGACAATGCCACCGCACTGCCATCGGCCAGCGGCAGCTGCAACTGGGCGAAGCGTTCCGGCGCCATGCGCAAGCCTTCCTGCCCCCGCAGCAGCAGCGGCAGGCGACGGCCGCCTTCGACCACCACGCCGGCTATCCGGCCTTCGATCAGGGTACGCAGATCGGCCTGCACCTGCTCCACATTCAGGCCCAGCCGACCGGCCGCCAGCCGGTCCACTTCCACCTGCAGATACTGCACGCCTTCGTTCTTCACGGTCAGCACATCTTCGGCGCCCTGGATAGCCTGCACCTGCTGCACGATCTGTGCCCCCAGCGCATCAAGCTGCGCGGTATCCGGGCCATACACTTTGATGGCCACGTCGCCCCGCACACCAGACAGCATTTCCGAAGTGCGCATTTCGATCGGCTGGGTAAAGCTCAGATTGATGCCGGGGAAGCTGGCCGTGGCCTTGCGCAGCGCTTCCAGCAATTCTTCCTTGTTCCGGCTGCGCCATTGCTCACGGGGCTTGAGCACCATGAAGGTATCGGTCTCATTCAACCCCATCGGGTCCAGCCCCAGTTCATCGGAACCAGCACGCGCCACGATACGCAGCACATCGGGCACCTCGGCCAGGATGGCGCGCTGGATCTCGCTATCGAGGCGCACCGATTCGGCCAGACTGACGGATGGCAGCTTTTCGATCTGCATAATGATGTCGCCTTCGTCCAGCGTCGGCATGAAGGATTTACCCACCACCATGAACAGGCCCAGTGCCACCAGCAGCGCCGCGCCAGCCGCAGCCAGCACTTTGCGTTCGGCCGCCATGGCGCGCTGCAGCCAGCGGGCATACGCCTGTTCCAGATATTGCACCAGCCGGGGCGTGGCATGCTGGTGACTGCCCATCAGCAGCGAAGCCAGTACCGGTATCACTGTCAGCGAACACAATAAGGAGGCCCCTAGCGCGAAGATGATGGTCAGCGCCACCGGCGCGAACAGCTTGCCTTCCAGTCCCTGCAACGACAGCAGCGGCAGGAAGACGATCATGATCACCAGCATACCGGCCGTCACGGGCAGCGCCACTTCGCGCACTGCGCGATAGATCACGTGCAGCCGCGCCATGCCGCGCGCGCCACCATCGCCATGCGCTTCGATATTCTCCACCACCACCACGGCCGCATCGACCAGCATACCGATGGCGATCGCCAGTCCGCCCAGCGACATCAGATTGGCACTCAGTCCATAGCTCTGCATCAGCACGAAGGTGCCCAGTGCTGCCAACGGCAGAATACAGGCCACCACCAGCGCCGAACGCACATTACCAAGGAAAACGTAGAGCAGCACGACTACCAGCACGGTCGCTTCGGCCAGCGCCTTCACGACCGTATTAACGGCGCGTGAAACCAGATTGCCACGGTCATAAAACGGGCTGATGGTGGTGCCTTTCGGCAGCGTCGGCGCCAGTTCGGCCAGCCGGCTGCGTACCTGTGCCAGCACCTGCTGGGCATTCGCGCCCCGCATGGCCAGTACCAGCCCCTGCACCGCTTCGCCGGCACCGTTCTGGCTCACCGCGCCATAACGGGTTAGCTGGCCTTCACGCACAGTGGCGACCTGCCCCAGCGTCACCACCTGCCCTTCGGTACTGCGTACCACGATGGCGCGCACGTCATCAAAAGTACGCACGCTGCCATCACTACGGATCAGCAAGGATTCTTCGCCATCATTCAGCCGGCCTGCGCCATCGCTACGGTTATTCGCTTCCAGCGCCTGCTGCAACTGGGTCAGCGAGATACGGCGTGCTGCCAGCGCAGCCAGATCCGGCACTACCTCGAAGCTGCGTGCCAGTCCGCCCAGTGCATTGACATCGGCCACGCCGGGAATATTGCGCAACTGGGGACGGATCACCCAGTCCAGCAGACTACGCTTCTCCATCTGGCTCAACGGCCCTTCGATGGTGAACATGAAGATTTCGCCCAGCGGCGTGGTGATCGGCGCCAGCCCGCCACTGACGGCAGGCGGCAAATCCTTCATCACACCGGCCAGACGTTCGCTGACCTGCTGGCGCGCCCAGAACACATCGGTCCCTTCTTCAAAGTCCAGCGTAATGTCGGCAATCGCATATTTGGACTGGGAACGCAGCATGGCCTGTTTCGGTATGCCCAGCAACTCCTGCTCGATAGGCGCGACAATCCGGGCTTCCACTTCGCCGGGAGTCATGCCCGGTGCCTTCATGATGATCTTTACCTGGGTACTGGAGACATCGGGAAAAGCGTCAATCGGCAAACCACGGAAAGCCTGCACGCCCGCCGCCATCAGCAGCACGGTCAGCACCAGTACCAGCAGCCGCTGCGCCAGCGACAGTGCAATCAGACGGGCCAGCATTATTTAGCTCCTGCGCCGGGCGCCGCTGCAGCAGCGGCCGCCGCCTCGTGCCCCAGCCCTGCCCAGCTACCCTTGAGCACCACCAGCCCCTTCACCGCCACGGCATCCCCTGCCGCCACCTTGCCCGTCAGGCGCACCAAGTCGCCACCGGCCTGCACTGCCTGTACCGGCGTCGCCATGAAGCCGGCCGCGTTCTGCACGAACACATAGGTTTCGGCACCGCGCCGCACCAGTGCGGCCGCCGGCACCAGCACCCCGGCCGGTGCCGCTGCACCGGCCTTGGCACTCGGTGCCATACGCGCTTCCACGTAGGAGTTCAGCTTCAGGCAATCGCTACTGCCTTGCTGTTCGGCGCGTACCGGCACGCTCTGGTTGGCCGTACTGACGGCAGTCCCGACGGCGATGACGCGGGCGCTACCACAACCCTGTACCATCAGCATCTCGCCCACGCGCAAGCGCTCCGCCTGCGCGCGACTGGCCTGCAACTCGATCCACAGGGGACCCGTGCGACTGATGCGCGCCAGCGGCATGCCCGCTTCGATGCGTGCGCCCGGCTCGGCTGCCAGTTCCAGCAAAGTACCGGCGCGGGGTGCGCGTAATACCAGTTCCGGCGTCAAGGCACGGCTGCGCAACAGCGCGCTGATGGCATGACTATCCCAGCCACCCGCGCGCAGGGCCTGCGCCCGTTCGTCCGCTGCCAGACGGGCCAGCATGGCGGCGCTACGGCTTTCTTCCAGCCGGGCGGCGGCGATAATGCCATCCGCATGCAGGCTGCTATCGCGCTGCGCCCTGGCTTCGGCCAGACTGGCCTGCGTGGCGGCCTGCAGGTAATCGCGCTGGACTTCCAGCCACTGCTGGCTGTACAAGGTCAGCAACGGCGCCCCCTGACGCACACCCTGCAGGCTGCTGGCATGCACCTGCTGCACCACACCGCCATACGGTGCGCTGGCGACCGCTAACAAGGCCGGCGGTGCCACCACCGTGCCAGCCAGTGCCAGATCATTGGCGCCGCCATGGCCGGCCGCTTCGGCACTGGCCGCAACGGCGGCAACCGTGCTGATACCGCTGCGACTACGCTCGGCGGCGCTGATACGGATCTGCTGGCTAGACCGGGGCTCGCTGGCCGCCAGCACGGGACTGGCCGCTAGCGTCGATAGCAGAATTGCCGCTAAGATGCTCGTAATGGTGGGCTGAGGCGATAATTCCCTGCAAAATAGGCTGGATTTCATAGTGTGGCTTAGCAGTTGGACGATGCTGGCCATAGTGAAATCCAGTTGTTAAGAAGTTCTTAACAAGCGGAAATTAGTATCTCTTCCATGATCAGAGCAGGAGTGCAAAGTGAGGATACTACTGGCAGAAGATGACCCGCAACTGGGCCGCGCCACCCAGATCGGACTGGAACAGAGCGGCTATGCGGTGGACTGGGTGCGCAACGGCGAGAGCGCGCTGACGGCAGCCCGTCTGCATCAATACGGCTGCGTGCTGCTCGATCTGGGACTACCCGACCGTGACGGCATGAGCGTGCTGGCCAGCTTGCGCGCGAGCGCCTACGAAGGCGCCATCCTGATTGTGACGGCGCGCGATCAGGTGCCGGACCGGATTGCCGGTCTGGATGGCGGCGCCGACGACTTCATCATCAAACCCTTCGATCTGGACGAACTGACGGCGCGCATCCGCAGTGCGGCCAGACGTGCCACGGGACGCAGCCGCGCCACCTTCAGCCACGGCGATATCGTGATCGACGTGGCTGACCGCCATGTGCGCAAGGCCGGCGTGGAAGTGCCGCTGACGATACGCGAATACAGCATCCTGCTCACCCTGATCGAAAACCGGGGCCGCATCCTGAGCCGGCTGCAACTGGAAGAAAGCCTCTACGGCTGGGGCGAAGAAGTGGAGAGCAATGCCATACAGGTGCATATCCACCATCTGCGCAAGAAGCTGGGGCGCGATCTGATCCGCACCGTGCATGCGATCGGCTACTGCATCGATAAACCGGACACTGCCAGCAATGGTGCCGCCGCATGAGCAGCCAGCCCGTCTGGTCGCTGCGCAATGCACTGTTCCGCTGGCTGATCGGGCTGACGCTCGCCCTATGGGCACTGAGCGCCGTAATCGTGTATGTGGAAGCCGATAACGAAAGTCAGGAACTGTTTGACCAGTCGCTGGAAGAAACGGCCCACCTGCTGCTGTCGCTGGCCGAGTACGAGGTACGCGAACATGGCAGCGCTTCGCCCATCATCGTGGCCGTACCCGCCGAGCTCAATCACCGCCAGTACCTGCTCTACCAGATCTGGGACGATCAGGGGCGCCTGCTGTATAAAAATCCCGGTGCACCCGACCAGCCTATCTGGCCCCGCGCCGATAGCGGCATGCGCTGGCTCGATAGTGCCGACGGGCGCCAGCGCGTCTACGCCAGCTGGAGCAATAGCGGCCAGTTGCAGATACAGGTGGCCGAACCCATCACCCATCGCAAAGACATTTCCCACCGTTTCGCCTACAAACTGGCCGGTTTCGCGCTGGCGCTGCTGGCGCTGGCGGCGCTGGCCATCTGGTGGAGCGTACGCCGCCTGTTCCACGGCCTGCAGCAGAGCACTGGCGAAGTGGCCAGCCGCACCCCCAACGATCTGGCCTCCGTCAGTCTGGCCGGTGTACCGCGCGAAGTCTTGCCCCTGCTGGAGGCGATCAACCGTCTGTTCGAGCGGGTACGGCGCGCCATGGAACGCGAACAGCGCTTCACGGCCGACGCAGCGCATGAACTGCGCACTCCGCTGGCTGCCATCAAGACTAACTTGCAGGTGATACAGCGGGCACGCAATGATGCTGAACGCGACGAATTTGTCAGCGCGCTAGGCATCAGCGTCGATCGGGCCAGCCGGCTGGTCGATCAGTTGCTGACCCTGTCACGACTCGATCCCCTGTATCAGCGCAATAGCACACTGGTCGCCGCCGATCTGGCCGGCCTGATCGGCGAGGCTTTGCCTGCATGGCGCGAGACGGCAGCCCGCCAGCAGCGCCAGCTGCAAGCGACACTGGCACCGGCACCCTGCCTGATCAATCCGGATGCCATGCTGATCTTGCTGCGTAATCTGCTGGAAAATGCCATGCGTTATACAGCGGAGGGTGGCCACATCGAATTGCGCTGCGGTGTGCAGCAACAGCAGGCCGTACTGGAAATCAGCGACGACGGGCCCGGCATTCCAGCAGCCATGCGCGAGCGCGTCTTCGAACGCTTTGTCCGGCTGGCCGATGCCAGTCTGCCCGGCTCCGGTCTGGGCCTGTCGATCGTGCGTCAGATCGTGGAAATGCACGGTGCCAGCATCACCTTGGGGGTGGCAGCAAACGGCCACGGCTTGCGCATACAGATCCGCTTCCCGCATCCCGACACAACTATGCAAATCAGTTAAATCCAACAAATTTATTGAATTATTTGTTGAATTGGCGCATTATTACGCCTATTGTGGTTTCCACAGGATAATATTGATGTATAGGATAGCAATTATCCCGCCTGCGCTGACACCACAACCACCAGTTCAATAAGCTGTTCGATCAATAAGGATGCTGGCATGACCGGGACTAAAACCTCCGCTGTACCAACGACCAACAACGCAGCCGTATTCAGCCGGCTGGGTCTGATTGTGCGCGACCTGCACGATGCCTTGTGCGAGCTGGGCGCCGATGAAGCGCTGGCCGATGCCGTGTGCGAACTGCCCTCGGCGCGCGAGCGACTGATACACATCGGCGAACTGACGGAGCGCGCCGCCAATACCGTGTTAAACAAGGTCGAACACGTGCAGCCGATACAGGAGGCACTGGCCAGCCAGGCCAGCGATCTGCAACAGCAATGGCAAGCCATGTCGGGCGATGCCCAGCTACCTGTCCAGATGCAGACCCTGATGGCGCAAACCCTGAGCTATCTGGCGCAAGCTCGCGCCGACCACGACACTACCCACGCAGCCCTGTCGGAAATCATGCTGTCGCAGGACTTCCAGGACCTTACGGGACAGCTAATCAAGAAAGTGGTAAGCGTACTGGAGCGGACGGAAAACGACCTGCTCAAACTGCTGATCGACGCTGCACCGCCGGGTGCGCTCACCCGTATCAACAAGGAAGAACTGCTGGCCGGCCCGGGCGCGGCAGGCGGGATTGCACTCAAGCAGGACGATGTGGACGACCTGCTGGCCGATCTGGGCTTTTAAACCGCACGGCAGCGTCTAACGCAAACCTTCGAAGCAGACTTTCAGCATATTGCTGACGATATCATCGGTCGACATCTTGCTGAATTTCTGCAGATATTCCACGGCCGGATCGCAGGTGCGGGCGTAATAGCTGAACAGAATCACATCGCTAGGCAGTTGCGCATTCAGCAGTCCCTGCTGCTGCGCCTGCTTCACAAGCCCCTCCAGCTGACGGTTCAGCTTGAGCACCTTCATCATATACTTCACGTTGCGCATCAGCATATCGCGCACATGGGCACTGGTGGACGGCAGAAACGGCAAGCCCCCTTCCAGGCGCACGCGCAAGGCCCATTCCAGCAGCGCCTGCAGTTTCTCCAGTGGACCCAGCGCCTTATCCAGCCCCGCCATGAATTCCAGCGCGCCATCGAGTAGCCGGATCAGCGCTTCACCAACCAGTTCTTCCTTCGATTTGAAGTGCTTATACAGGCTGGGTTTGGAGATGCCGACGGCACCGGCGACATCATCCATCGTCATCAGATCGTAGCCTTTGCTGCTCAAGACAGACGTCGTTGCGTCGAGAATGGCGTGCTCACGCAACTTAAATGCCTGATTTTTAAAGCTTAATTTGTTGAAGATACTCATTGGTAAAATTTCGCTACTAATCAGTAGCATTTTGGTTTGGCTAGTAGTAATATTAGCACGCCGGTAGTGAAACGGCCTACACCAACCCAAGCGACTATGACTTCGACACCACAACGCATTGCCATCATCGGCGCCGGCATCAGCGGGCTCGCCAGCGCCTACTTCCTCAACCGCCGCCATCAGGTGGTGCTGTATGAAGCGGGCAGCTATCTGGGCGGCCACACCAATACGGTGGACGTCACACTGGATGGACATACGCACGGTGTCGATACCGGCTTTTTGGTCTACAACGAACGCACCTACCCGAATCTGATCGCACTGTTCGAAGAACTGGGCGTGGCCAGCACCGCCAGCGACATGTCTTTTGCCGTGTCGATGGCGCATGGCGCGCTGGAATGGGCCGGCACCAGTTTATCGACCGTATTTGCCCAGCGCCGCAATCTGTTCAAGCCCAGCTTCCTGCGCATGGTGCGCGACATCCTGCACTTTAACGGCAACGCCACGCGCTTTCTGGCCGAGGCTGAACAGCAGCCTTTGACGCTGGGGCAACTGCTGGCACGACATGGCTATGGCGAGACTTTCCGCGATGCCTATCTGCTGCCTATGGCGGCGGCCATCTGGTCTAGTTCGCCTAGCGACATTCTGCAGTTCCCCGCCACCACCTTCCTGCGCTTCTGCCTCAATCATGCGCTGCTGCAGGTAAACAACCGGCCACAGTGGCGCACCGTACAAGGTGGCGCCCGCAACTATGTCAGCAAGATCGCGGCCACCCTGCCCGACTGCCGCCTGAATAGTCCGGTGCTGAAGGTACAACGCCATGCAGAAGGTGTGACTGTCACGACGGCGCAAGGGAGCGAAGAATATGACGCCGTGGTGTTTGCCACCCACGCCCCCACCACGCTGGCCATACTCGATGCCAGCGCCGAGGAGCGCGCGCTGCTGGGCCGCGTGCGCTACCAGCCGAACACCGCCTACCTGCATACCGATCTGGCACTGATGCCGCGCTTGCGTAAAGTCTG
The DNA here is from genome assembly GCF_964031615.1 of Duganella fentianensis. Lineage (GTDB taxonomy): Bacteria > Pseudomonadota > Gammaproteobacteria > Burkholderiales > Burkholderiaceae_D > Rugamonas > Rugamonas fentianensis_A. The sequence continues at coordinate 332,119 of NZ_CAXIQN010000019.1, read as the reverse complement.
GTCGGCGTGGAACTACCTGTCTGCGCCGCTACAGGGTGGCCAACGCCCCGTGTGCGTGAGCTACTGGCTCAACCAGTTGCAGCAACTGCCATTCAGCACGCCCGTGATGGTAACGCTTAACCCGCCAACCCCGCCGGCCGCCCAGCACACGCTGGCCTGTTTCCACTACGAGCATCCCATCATGGACCAGCCGGCCATCGATGCCCAGCAGGGACTGGGTCAGATACAGGGCAAGGACCGTCTCTGGTTTGCCGGCGCGTGGACCGGTTACGGCTTCCACGAAGACGGCCTCAAATCGGCCCTGCGCATCGCCCGGGCGTTTGAAGTCGCACCGGCATGGACCACGCTGCCATGAATCAGCCCACCGTCCATCAGTCCCCCATCCGGCACGCCGCCCAGCTGATGCAGGGACAGGTCATGCATGCGCGCCTGCGACCTGCCCTGCACCGCTTTGTCTATCCGGTGTTCTATGTGCGCCTGAATCTGGCGCACATAGAACAGGCCGGCACGCGCTGGTTCGGCATCGACCGCTGGCGCCCACTGTCCGTGCGTACGCGCGACTACGGTCCGCGCGATGGCTCCAGTCTGGAAGCATGGATGCGCAAGCTTCTGGCCAGTCACGGCGTACAGGCCGACGGCGAGATCTGGCTGCAGACCTTTCCGCGCGTGTTCGGCTATGTCTTCAATCCCGTCAGTTTCTGGCACTGCTACGCTGCCGACGGACAGCTGCGCGCCGTACTGGCCGAAGTCAACAGCACCTTTGGCGAAACCCACCGCTATCTGCTGACGCTGGGCGCGGCCGATGGCCAGCACCGCAGCGTACAGGCCAGCAAACAGATGCACGTTTCACCGTTCTGCGCGGTCGAAGGACATTACCGTTTCCGCTTCCGGCTGGCGCAGCACGCGCATAGCACCAGCATCGACTACTACGACCGCCAAGGCCTGCTGCTGCGCACCAGCGTCAGCGGCAGGCCACAAGCGCTGGACGATCGCGCCGTACTGACTGCATTAGTGCGTTTCCCTCTACTTGGGCTAGGCATCGTTGCCCGCATCCACTGGCAAGCATTGCGCCTGTGGCTGAAACGGGTGCCTTTCTTCCGCCAGCCAGCGGCGCCGCTTCAATCGACCACCGTGCATCAGGAGTTCACGCTATGACCCATACACTGACCAATCCCGCCAGCAGCATTCCTGCCGGCGCGCGCCTGTTTCTTAGCCTGCTGGGCAAACTGCGTCATGGCCATCTGGAGCTGATTACGCCGGACGGCACCCGCATGCTGTACGGCGATGCCCACAGCGGCATCCATGCGGTCCTGCAGATCCACGACTGGCGCGGCTGTCAGCGCATGCTGCAGGCCGGCGATATCGGCTTTGCCGAAGCTTATGCTGCGGGCTGGATTAGCACGCCCGAACTGACGCCGCTGCTGCGGCTGGCGCTGCGCAATGAAGATGCGCTCGATCAGGTGCTGTTCGGCGGCGTGCTGGCACGCTGCTGGTATCGGCTGCGCCACTGGCTGCGCCCCAACACACGTAAAGGCAGCCAGCGCAATATCCATGCCCACTACGATATCGGCAATGATTTCTATCGCCTGTGGCTCGATAGCAGCTGGACTTATTCCAGTGCGCTGTTCAATGGCGACTACAGTATGACGCTGCGCGAAGCCCAGCGCCGCAAATACCAGCGCATCATCGACACACTGCAACTGCGCCCCGGTGACCGCGTACTGGAAGTGGGCTGTGGCTGGGGCGGTTTTGCCGAGCAGGCCGCGCTGCAAGGCATCCATGTACATGGCGTGACGATCTCGCCATCGCAACTGGCGATCGCCAGCCAGCGCCTGCAGGCGCTGGGGCTGCACGACCGCGCTCAGGTAGAACTGTGCGACTACCGCGACCTGCAAGGCAGTTACGATGCCATCGTTTCAATCGAAATGTTCGAGGCCGTGGGCGAACAGTACTGGCCCGAATACTTCCGCACCCTGCAAGCCAGATTAAAGCCCGGTGGACAGGCGCTGGTGCAATCGATCACCATCGCCGAACAGCATTTCGACCGCTATCGCAGTAGTACCGATTTCATACAGGAGTACATCTTCCCCGGCGGTATGCTGCCTAGCGTGGAACGCTTCGAAGCCGGTGCACTGCGTGCCGGTCTGCAGCCGCAGGGCCGCCACGCGTTCGGACGCGATTATGCCGAAACCCTGCGCCGCTGGGACCAGCAATGCCGCGCCACCCGTACCCAAATCATGGAGCAAGGATTCGACGAGCGCTTCCTGCGTATCTGGCATTTGTACTTCGCCTATTGCGAAGCGGCCTTCGATGAAGGCCGTACCGACGTGGTGCAGTTCCATCTGCGCAAAGTCTGAGCGGGAATAGCGCCATGCCCTTCCAACTCAACGCCCGCATCACCGATTGGTCGCAGCAGCGGGTCTGGCTGATCGGCGCCTCCAGCGGCATCGGCGCTGCCCTGGCGCAGGAACTGCTGGCCGCCGGTGCCCGGGTGGCCCTGTCGGCGCGCCGCGTCGACCGTCTGCAGGCAGTTGCCGCCGCCGCGCCGCAGGCACTCGTCGCGCCTTTCGACATCGTCAGTCAGGACGACTGGCAGCAGCGCTATCAGGAAGTCTGCCAGCGCTTCGGCGGGGTGGACCTGATCATCTTCTGCGCCGCCGATTACCACCCCGAACGTAGCTGGCAGGTCAGCGCCGAAGGCGCGGCCCATACGCTGGCGGTGAATCTGGGCAGCGTCTACACGGGGCTGGCCACGGTACTGCCGGATATGCTGGCACGCGGTAGCGGCGGCATTGCCATCGTCGCTAGCGTAGCCGGCTATATCGGTCTGCCGAATGCCACGGTGTATGGCCCTAGCAAGGCGGCGCTGATCAATCTGGCGGAACTGCTGTACGCCGATCTGCGTCCGCGCGGGCTGGGTGTCTACCTGATCAACCCCGGCTTCGTGCAGACCCCGCTGACGGCCAAGAACGATTTCGCCATGCCGGCCCTGCAAACCCCGCAGGCGGCTGCGCAGGCCATCCGCAAAGGCCTGAGCGCGGGCGCTTTCGAGATCCACTTCCCGCGCCGCTTCACCTTGGTGCTCAAGCTACTGCGCTGGCTGCCCTATCGCCTGCGCTTCGCCCTGATGACGCATTTTCTGGTACCCACATGACTATCGCTACTCCGCTGCTGGAATGGTATGCCAGCCTCACACCGCACACGCTGGCACAGGCGGCGCGCTATTACGCCGCCGATGCCCGCTTCCGCGATCCCTTCAACGATGTGCAAGGTGTGGCGGCGATCACTGCCATCTTCCGGCATATGTTCGCCACTACCGAACAGCCGCGCTTCGTTATTACCGGCTGCATCGTGCAGGAGCAGCAGGCGTTTGCCACGTGGATCTTCAGCTTCCGTCTGCGCGGCCAGTACTACGAGGTGGAAGGCGGCAGCCATTTGCAGTTTGACGCCGAGGGCCGCGTGACCCATCACCGCGACTACTGGGATGCCGCCGAGGAGTTGCTGCAGAAATTGCCCTTGGTTGGTGCGCCGATACGCTGGCTGCGCCGGCAGTTCCGCGTCCACACCAGTTAAAGCCGCACCAGCGCCGCGGCGGGCTTTAGTACGCCGACTTTTAATCAACCGCTCTATCCTGATTTTCATGACACTTACCACTCGCCCTAGCAAACTGCTGTCTCAACTGATCTGGTTTCCCCTCACTTTTGCCTGCGCCGCTATCGGCGCGCGCGCTTCGCTGTCCGCACCGACTTTTTACGCGGCCCTACAGCGGCCCGACTGGGCACCACCGGCATGGCTGTTTGGCCCCGTCTGGAGCGTACTCTACCTGCTGATGGCGATTGCGGCGTGGCGCATCAGCCGCCACCAGGGCGTAGGCAGCGGCAAAGCACTGCTGCTCTACGCGGCACAACTGGCACTGAATGCGCTGTGGAGCTGGCTGTTCTTCGGCTGGCATCAGGGCGCTCTGGCCTTCGTCTGCCTGCTGGCGATGTGGGCGCTGATCCTTGCCACCATCCTCCAATTTGGCCGGCTGGATCGCCTAGCCGGTATGCTGCTATGGCCTTATCTTTGCTGGGTTAGCTTTGCCGGCGCGCTGTGCTTCGCGATCTGGCAGATGAATCCTGCGCAGCTGGGTTAAGCATGGCCACCACGCTGAAACTGATACTGGGCGACCAGCTTAACTGCGAGCATAGCTGGTTCCGCACCACTGATCCTGAGGTGGTTTTCGTGCTGATGGAAGTGCGGCAGGAGACCGACTACGTGCTGCATCATGCGCAGAAAATCATCGCGATTTTCGCCGGCATGCGCGAGATGGCCAGACAGCTACAGGAGGCCGGCCACCGCGTGCATTATCTGCGTATCGATGACGTCGACAATCGGCAGTCGCTCACCGCCAATCTGGACTTTCTGATCGCGCGCTATCAGGCGGGCGCCTTGCACTGGCAGGCGCCGGACGAATACCGGCTGGACCAGCAGCTGCAGAACTATGCTGCGCAACTTTCGATAGCGGCGCAGATGGACGACAGCGAGCATTTCTATACCAGCCGCGACGAAGCGGCGCGCCACTTCGATGGCCGTGCGCGCTGGCTGATGGAGTCGTTCTACCGCCGGATGCGCAGCCACCACGGGGTGCTGATGACGGCCAGCGGCAAGCCGCTGGGCGATCAGTGGAACTTCGACCACGACAACCGCGAAGCGTGGCCCGGCACACCATGGGAGCCTGCCGATATACGCCCGCGCCACGACCACAGTGCACTGTGGCAGACCATACAGGATGCCGGCATCGCCAGCTTTGGGGCACCCAGCGCAGCAGATTTCCGCTGGCCGCTGAATCGCGCCGAAGCGCTGCGGCAGCTCGACCATTTCATCCAGCATGCGCTGCCCCACTTCGGCCGTTTTCAGGACGCCATGAGCAGCAAGGCGTGGCGGCTATTTCATTCCTTGCTGTCGTTCGCCATGAACAGCAAGATGCTGGACCCGCAGACCGTAGTCGCAAGGGTGGAAGCCGCCTATCAGGCCGGCACCGTGCCGCTGGCCTCGGCGGAAGGCTATATCCGACAGATACTGGGCTGGCGCGAATATGTACGCGGCGTGTACTGGCACCGCATGCCTGGCTACGATCAGCTCAACGCCTTCGGCCATCAGACACCACTACCGCACTGGTTCTGGGATGGCCAGACCCGCATGCGCTGTCTGGCCGCTGCCATCGGGCAGTCGCTCGAACACGCGCACAGCCACCATATCAACCGACTGATGGTGATCGGCAATTTCAGTCTGCTGGCAGGCCTCTCGCCACAAGCCCTGCACGCATGGTATCTCGGCGTCTATATCGATGCATTCGAGTGGGTGGAACTGCCTAACACACTGGGCATGAGCCAGTTTGCCGATGGCGGCCTGCTGGCCACCAAACCGTATGTGGCCAGTGCCGCCTATATCGACCGCATGAGCGACTACTGCAAGGGCTGTTTCTACCAGAAGAAACTGCGGACGGGCGAGCGGGCTTGTCCCTATAACGCGCTGTACTGGGATTTTTTCCAGCGCAATGCTGCCACGCTGGGCAAGAATCAGCGCCTGGGCATGGTCTACATGCAATTGCGTAAGATGGAACCGGGCACGCTTGCAGCACTGCAGGAACAGGCTAGCCAGAGCCGCGCCGCGCTGGAAACGCTGTAGTCTACGTACTGGCGCGTATGGGACAGAAGTAGCGGTTAATGATAAGATGCGTCCTCGCTAAATTTGCCCGGCAACGGGCGTATCAGGGTTGCACATGCTGGTGGATCTACATTTTCTGGTCGTCGATGATTTTTCAGGTATGCGTGCCGTGATCGGCAATCTACTGAAGGATCTCGGCTACGGCAAAGTGACGGAAGCAGCCGATGGCCGCGAAGCGCTGGCACGCCTGAACCACAACGATGCTGTCCCGCCTATCAACTTCATCATCACCGACCTGAACATGCCGCAGATGGACGGTCTGGAATTGCTGAAGACTGTGCGCAGCACGCGCGAATTCCGCAACATGCCGGTACTGGTCGTCACTGCCGAAGGTAAGCGCGACAATATTCTTTCGGTGGCACAGGCCGGAGCCGATGGCTACATCGTCAAGCCCTTCACCAGCGCCACCCTGAAGGACAAGATCGAGAAGATCACCCAGAAGCGCGCTGCCACCGCCTGAGCGACGGCCGCGCGCTCCTGGCCCGACTACACCGCGGCCAGCGCCTGATCCAGATCAGCCAGCAGATCGTCGATATGTTCGATGCCCACTGACAGGCGCACCGTATCCACCGTCACACCGGCTTTCTCCAGTTCCTGCTCGTTGAGCTGACGGTGCGTGGTAGAAGCGGGATGGCAGGCCAGTGACTTGGCGTCACCGATATTCACCAGACGGGTGAACAGTTTCAGCGCATCCTGGAAGCGCGCGCCCCCTTCTACTCCCCCCTGGACGCCGAAAGTGAGCAATCCGGACGAGCGCCCGCCCAGATATTTCTGTGCCAGTGCATGGTCGCGGTGGCCTTCCAGCCCCGCATAATTGACCCACTTTACCTTGCCATGCTGGCCGAGGAATTGCGCCACTTTCAGGGCATTCTCGGTGATCCGCTCCATCCGCAGTGCCAGCGTCTCGATACCCTGCAAGATCAGGAATGCGTTGAAGGGCGAGATCGCCGCGCCGGTATTGCGCAGCGGCACAACGCGCGCGCGGCCTATGTAGGCGGCCGGCCCCAGCGCCTGCGTGTAGACCACGCCATGGTAGGACACGTCCGGTTCGTTCAGGCGCTTGAAGCGCTGCGGGTGGTCAGCCCAGGGGAACTTGCCGGAATCGACAATCGCACCGCCGATGGAATTGCCATGACCGCCCAGATATTTGGTCAGCGAATGCACCACGATGTCGGCACCATGTTCGATCGGACGCAGCAGATAAGGCGAGGCCACCGTGTTATCCACGATCAGGGGCACGCCATGGCGATGGGCGATGTCGGCGATGGCCGCAATGTCGGTGATATTGCCCAAGGGGTTGCCGATCGATTCGATGAACACGGCCTTGGTATGGGCATCGATCAGCGCCTCGAACGAAGCGGGATTGCGGGCATCGGCAAAGCGCGTGCTAATGCCGAACTGCGGCAGCGTATGGGCAAACAGATTGTACGTGCCACCATACAGCGCGGAAGCGGAAACGATGTTGTCGCCCGCTTCGGCGATGGTCTGAATCGCGTAAGTAATCGCGGCCTGCCCCGACGCCAGTGCCAGTGCTGCGATGCCACCCTCCAGTGCGGCCACGCGCTGTTCCAGCACATTCTGGGTGGGGTTCATGATGCGCGTATAGATATTCCCCGGCACCTTCAGATCGAACAGGTCGGCTCCGTGCTGGGTATCATCGAAAGCATAGGCCACGGTCTGGTAGATCGGTACCGCCACCGCGCGGGTGGTCGGATCAGGTTGATAGCCGCCGTGTACGGCAAGTGTTTCCAGCTTCATTCAGTCTCCATTTTTCCAGCGGGTTAATCAAAACACCACACCAGCTTAAAAGAAAGGCTTAACTCGCTCAACGATTTTAATTGCACATCCTTATGCGAAAAATGTCGCAAGCCGCCATCCGCCGCTGCAGCGCCTGAAAATTTTCGCGCCAGCGGTTACGATACCTCCCATTAAAAACTTAGCCTCGCCTCCGCCCATGAAAACGGTGATTTACTGGTTCCGCAATGACCTGAGACTGCACGACCAGCCAGCCCTGCAGGCTGCACTGACCTCCGGTGCCGAGCGGCTAGTCACAGTCTACTGCCTGCCCGAGATGGACAGCCCGACAAGGTGGGGCTGCGCTGGCATCGGGCCGCTGCGGCGCGCGTGGCTGAGGGATGCGCTCGTGGACCTGCAGCAGCAACTACAGGCGCTCGGTCATGAGTTACAGATTTATACCTTGCCGGTCACGCAGGTGCTACCGCAACTGGCGAGCGCACTCGATGCGTCGGCCATCTACTGCGAGGAGATCGCTGCTCCCTATGAACAACAGCAGGTGGCTGATCTGCGTGCGGCAGGAATCCGCGTGCATAGCATCTGGCAAAGCAGTCTCCTCGACCCGGCCGCTTTGCCCTGGCCAGCCGACAGTCTACCGGCCAGTTTCACGCCGTTCCGACTAGCTGTAGAGCAGCGTCGCATCGCACCGCCCCCGGCGCAGCCTGCGCCCGATCGACTGCTGCCACCGCCAGCGCTTGACAGCGCGTTAGCGGCAATGCCAGCCCGCGCCACACTGTCGGCCGTGACAGCACCGTACCACAGCACAGCGCCACACGATCCGCGCTCCTCGCTGCAAGGACTGGCGGCGGGCGAACGCGCCGGGCGAGCGCAACTGCAGCACTATCTGGACAGCGCGTTGCCGGCCCACTACAAGCAGACCCGGAACCAGCTGAGCGGCCGTGACTTCTCTAGCAAGTGGTCGATCTGGCTGGCTAGTGGGGCGCTTTCGGCACGCCAGATTTATGCCGCCCTGAAGCAGCACGAAGCCCAGCAAGGCGCCAGCGAGGGCAGTTACTGGCTGTGGTTCGAACTGCTCTGGCGCGACTATTTCCGTTTCCTCCACCTGCAGCACGGCGCCAAGTTGTATCGTGCCGGTGGCCTGAGCGGCAAGCCGGTGCCCCCGCACGATAGTGCCGCCTTCCAGCGCTGGTGCCACGGCCAGACAGGCGTGCCGCTGGTGGATGCCGCCATGCGCGAGCTGCGACACAGTGGCTACCTGAGCAACCGTCTGCGCCAAGTGGTGGCCAGCTACTGGCTCAATGAAATGCAGGGCGACTGGCGCGCTGGTGCCGCCTGGTTCGAAGCCTGCCTGCTCGATTACGACGTCTACAGCAATCAGGGTAACTGGCTCTACATCGCGGGACGCGGTAGCGATCCCCGTGGCGGGCGCCACTTCAATATCGACAAACAGACGGTTGAGCATGACGCCGACGGCAGCTACCGCCAGCTATGGGGAGTTGCAGGTAACTAATCGATACCCAGCTGGCGCTGGATCTGCTCCAGCGCCACGCCCTTGGTTTCCGGCACGGCGACGCGCACCCATACCAGCTGCAGCACCATCATCAGGCAGAACAGCAGGAAGATCCACGATGCCTGCGTCGGCTGCTCGTTAGCGCCGGACAACTCCACCATCTTCGGGAACAGCGTCGTCAGCAAGGCGGCAAATACCCAGTGCGTCGCGCTACCCAGCGTCTGGCCTTGTGCGCGGTAACGGTTGGGGAAGATTTCCGAAATCAGCACCCAGATCACCGCGCCCTGCCCCACTGCATGGGCCGCAATGAAGGCAAAGATACAGGCCGGCACAATGGCAAAGTGGCTGGTCTGGAAGGCCCACGCGCACAGTCCCAGCGACAGGATATAACCTAGCGAGCCGATGTACAGCAGGCTGCGCCGTCCCAGCCGGTCGATCAGCCACAGGCCAGCGAAAGTAAACACCAGATTCGTGACGCCTATGCCCACCGACTGCAGCAGCGCCGCTTCGGCACCTAGCCCGGTAAGCTCGAAAATACGGGGCGCGAAATACAGAATCGCGTTGATGCCGGAAAGCTGATTAAAGAACGCCACCAGAAATGCCAGCGCAATCGGTTTGCGCAGGCGCCAGCTCCAGAAACCGCTACTGCTCTGCACCGGCTGGGCCGAAGCACCTTGTATGGCTTCAGCCTGCGCCTGCAGATCGGCCTCAGCGGCCCGCGGCTGGATCAGGCGCATCACGGCCAGCGCGCCCTCACGGTCACCCTTGCGTGTCAGTAGCCAGCGCGGGCTTTCCGGCAAACCCAGACAGAACAGCGTGTACAGCACGGATGGAATGGCCGCCACGCCCAGCATCCAGCGCCACGCCTGCTCGCCCGTACCGGCCAGCATGGCATTGGAGGCAAACGCCACCACGATGCCGAACACGATGTTGAACTGGAACATGCCGGCCAACCGGCCCCGCACAGCAGCCGGCGCGATCTCGGAAATATACAGCGGCGCCACGATGGTGGAAACGCCTATGCCTATGCCGCCGATAAAGCGCGCAATGATGAAGGTCGTAACATCATTGGCCAGTGCGCAGCCTAGCGCAGACAGGATGTACAGCACACCTATCCATTGCAGGGTAGCGCGTCGCCCCAGGCGGTCGGTCGGCCAGCCGCCCAGCAGCGAGCCCAGTACCGTGCCATACAGTGCCGCGCCAAGCGCCAGCCCGTGCATGCCGGCACTCAAGCCCCAGAGTTTCTGGATAGTCTGCTCGGCGCCGGAAATGACCACCGTGTCGAAACCGAACAGAAAACCTGCCAGGGCCGACGTGATGGCCCAGAACAACAATTTGCCCGTTAGTTGCTGCGGCGCGGAGCCGCTAGCACTGGCGTCGCCAGCTTCACTGCCATGATGTAGTTGCATACAAGTGATCCGTAATGTTGGATGGACGTGCAATGCAAAGCGGCATGGTTAGGGGCGCCCGCAGAAATTGATCTGTAATCGTTTTACGGGAGTATAGCGAGCTTTCTGTAGTTTTCCTACATTCGACAAAAAGTTGCCGCAGAAAAACCACACATCATTCAAGGTAGCAGATTGCGCAGCGCCTGCGGCAGTCCACCGAAACGGAAGTTGAAGCCGCTCGCCAGCGTACGCGCCGGCATGGCACGCTGCCCGCCCAGCAGCAACACCGACATCTCGCCCAGCAAGCAGCGTAGTAGCCATGCCGGCGCAGGTAGCAGCGCCGGCCGCTGCAGGATGCCGGCCAGCTGGCGACTGAATTCGGCATTCCGCACCAGTTCTGGCGCGCAGGCGTTATAGATGCCCTGACTATCGGGCTTTGCTAACAGGTGATCGCACAGCGCCAGCAGATCGTCCAGATGTATCCACGGCATCCACTGTTGTCCATGGCCGAGGCGTCCGCCCAGCCCCAGCCGGAATGGCGGCAGCAGCCGCGTCAGCATCCCGCCCTGTGCCGCCAGCACAGGGGCAATCCGCAGCACCACTACCCGGCTGCCGCTCTGCAAAGCTTGCTGGGCGGCCTGTTCCCATGCTGCGCAAAGGCGCGCACCAAAATCAGCGCCACACTGGCTGCTGTGCTCGTCGACCGTCTGCTCGCCCGCATCACCATACCAGCCCACTGCCGAAGCCGAAAGCAGCACGGGCACTGCAGCAGGCCTGCTGGCCATCCAGCGCACCAGGTCCTGCGTTGCCGTGATGCGGCTCTCCCATAGCAGGCGCTGGCGCGCTGCGCTCCAGCGCGCGTCGGCGATCGGCGCCCCCGCCAGATTCACCACCACATCCGGCACATATGCCGCATCGAGCTCGCTGAGTGCCGCGACACCGTGGGCACCGCTGCAAAGGGCAGCCACGCGATTAGGCGTGCGGCTCAGCACGGTCAACTCATGTCCGGCCACATGCCAGCGCTGGCACAGTGCGCGCCCTATCAGGCCGCTCCCTCCGGTAATCAGTATTTTCATACGGCACTAACCTCAGGTGATGGCGCCCGCAGGACGCTGGCTACGCCGGCAGCGTTCGGAGCAGTACAGCACCTGCTCCCAGTCACGCGCCCACTTCTTGCGCCAGTTGAAAGGCAGACCACAGTGCCGGCACAGCTTCTGCGGCAGGCTGAGCTTCTTGTGCGCCATGGCTTCAGGCGCGGCCCAGCACCGAGGCCGATGCGATCAACTCATCCACCAGTGCCATCGAGCTGCTACCGGGTAACTGGAACGGATCGAACACGGGCAGCGCCGAATAGCGCAGCAGCGTGGCCGGATTCAGTCTATCCAGATTGGTCTGGCCCATGGTCCAGCCGGCATAGCGCCGTTCGGTGATTTCGGCATAGTGCAGCACTACCACATCGGTATGCCGGCTATCGCGCTGGATGCGCGAGAACAGACGGTTGACCTGCTCCCGCCCCCCTTCCAGCAATTGCAGGAAGAACCGGTCACCATGACAGAGCACCCCGGTGATACCCTCGGCCGGGTTATGCAAACGAGCTTGCTGCAAAATCACACTGACGGTGGCTGCGGTGGTATCGGATGCTGCCCGGCTGGCGTACAGAAGTTGAACTAGCATGGTGACTCCGTTAGCGTTTGATAAGAGACAGGAATTCGCGGCGCAAGGCGGGATCTTTGAGGAAGGAGCCATGCATCACACTATTAACCATCAGGGCATCGGTATCCTTGACGCCGCGCCAGTGCATGCAGAAATGTTCGGCTTCCATGATGACGGCAAGACCGTCCGGCTGCATCTTTTCTTGCAGCAATTCGGCCAGCTGAACCACGGCCTCCTCCTGTATCTGGGGACGATTCATGACCCAGGCTGCCAGGCGGGCATACTTGGACAGGCCGATCAGGTTGGAATGCTGGTTAGGCATCACCCCTATCCAGACTTTGCCCATGATAGGACAGAGGTGGTGCGAACAGGCACTACGCACCGTGATCGGACCAATAATCATCAACTCATTGAGATGGGCCGCATTGGGAAACTCGGTAACCGGCGGCGGCGGGGTGTAGCGCCCGCCAAAAATCTCCTGCAGGTACATTTTCGCCACACGCCGCGCCGTGCCCTGGGTGTTGTGATCGCTGGCCGTATCGATGACCAGGCTTTCCAGCACACCCTGCATGCGTGCGCTGACCTCATCGAGTAGCTGGTCCATCTCGCCCGGTTCGATAAATGCCGCGATATTATCGTTGGCATGGAAACGCGTACCGCTGGCGGTGAGACGGGCGCGGATACGCTCGGAAACACTGGAGTTCTGCTGCTCGGCAGGAATAGGCTGGTAGTTCATGTGGCCACTTTCATTAAATAGCACTGGCAGGCAAGCCGCCGCACAGCACACTGTGCACATGATACTACTAGCTGGTAATTTCTGCTACCAATCAGTAACTAACCCGCCAGGCAGCGCAGGGCGCGCTTGTCTGGCGGGCTGACAAGCACGGATCAGTGCTGCGCTTCCGTACTAATCTGCAATGGGTTACGTTCACGCGCAATGAATGCGGCCGCGGCCGCTTGCCAGTCTGCCATGCTTTGATAAGGCGCGGCCTTATTCCACGCCGCCCCTGACAGATAATGCAGCGGCTCGCCCGACTTCACATGCGCCAGTAGCAGCTGATTCTTGTCATCCTCGGCGAAGCTGACGGGCACCGAAGGCAGCGCGATCATACTACCGTATTCGCCCTTGGTCTTTTGTTCAAACCATAGCAACACTGCATGGTTATCGCTATCCCTACGCAGCGTGATCCTGGGATCCTGGCCCTTGTCGCTGGTGGCCTTGCCCAATCCTACAGCCACCTGCAACTCAGGGCGTACGCTGGAGGTGAAAGTACTGGTAACGCGGTTGAACTGCTGGCCCGCATCGAGCGCAATCCGCTTGGTTTCCGCCACCGGGAAACCACCGCCATCCCACGTATCATAAGTAACTTCGAACACCACCCGCACCGGTCCGTTAGCCAGCACCTTCCAGCTTGCATAGTTGCGGCTGACATTCAGACGCTGACCGTCCCAGACACCCGTGCCACCGAGGCCGCGTGACGTGCCGACGCTGTACATATCCATCCCCTCGCCTTCATCGACGTGGTAATGGTCATGGCCTTTGTTGTACCAGCGGTCGATGATGGGGTATGACACCCGTTTGAACCAGACATCGATGCCACTGGTCACCAGCACTTCCTTGTTCGAACCGGGCACAGTAGCCGCGAGCGCAGGACCATACATGCGGTGCGCAACCAGATCGTTCTCCCAAGCAAAGTCATCCAGCCGTTCCTGCACATAGCGGCCATAGGCTTTGACGGGGAACACGGGCGCCACATCATCTATCTTTTCTACGCTGAAACGGGCACTACGCTCACCCTGTGCAAACGAATACTGGAATAGCAATTCACCGTAGGCGGCGCCAGTGTTCTTGGGATCTTTAATTAGCGGCGCCACATTGGTCACCTGATAGGCCAGCGCACGGCCCTGACCGTCTTTCACCACCAGTTGTTGCAGGCGCGCGCCCGGCAAGGCATGCGCCACGGCCGACCAGGGCACAGAGATCGTCTCCGCTGGCCGCGCCGCGTCGAGCGCGTGACTAGCCGTGATGGAAAGCCGTTCTGCGCCTAGCGCACACAGCGGTAAAGCAGACAACATAAATAAGATGCGACGCATTGCTCACTCCAAGGTAAAGATAGATGCAGCTTTAAGCGCTACGGGCCAACCCTGATCCAGTCCTATCCGGCACCAGCGGGGTTATGTTTTAGTGAACTTAGTATGGCTCAAAGACATCAATTTGGCTAGTCCAGATTGCACATTTGGCCTGACCGCTTTAGAATTGCTCCAACCACTCTTGCGGCAGCAGCGTACTGCCTCGCCTCAAAAAATAGCGCAGCAAGCAGGTTCCCGACTACCAGAACAACTTAGGAGACCTATGTTCAAGACCGCGATTTCCCGCCGCCATCTACTCAAAGGTGTAGCCAGTGCCAGCGCTGCCTATGCCCTGCCCGCCAGTGCCGGCCTGTCAGGTGACCCTTGGCTGGTGGCAGATGCCATCGTCGCCCGGTTGCAGCGACCTTTGCGCTTCCCGCAGCGTGACTTTAGCGTCATCACCTACGGTGCTGCCACCTGCCAGACCCGCAAAGTACAGGCATGGGCGTCGCACGATGATCAGGAACTGCTAGCCACGCCGGTAGAGGGTGCGCACGACTGCTACGCCGCCTTCAAAGCAGCGATCGAAGCGTGCAGCAAAGCTGGCGGTGGTCGCGTCATCATCCCTAAAGGCAACTGGTATTGCGCCGGCCCCATCGTGCTGCGCTCGAATGTGCACCTGCACCTCAAGTCCGGTGCGCACATCTTCTTCTCGCAGAAACCGGAACACTATGCCAAGTATGGTGATCATGACTGCGGCGCCAACGGCAAGCTGACGCTGTCGCGCTGGCAGAGCAACGATTGCCTGAATTACTCGTCGATGATCTATGCCTATAACGAGCACAACATCGCGCTGACCGGTGAAGACTGGAGTGCCGTGCTCGATGGCCAGGGTGGCATGCCATTCGATCGGGAAGGCGAATGCTGGTGGTCGTGGAAGGGTAAGAATCGCACCATCAACGCAGTTTCGCAGAATACCGTGCCCGGCACACGTGCCGGCCAGCTATCGCAAGTCACCCCAAATCCTCTCAACCGGCCGCTGGCACAGGTAGCACCATGGCTGACGGAGGATGAGCGCAAGCTGATCGAAGGTAGCGGCAGCAAATGGAGCCACGACGAGAATTACCTGCCCGCCTTATCCGAAGCCAATGTGCCACTGCATCAGCGCGTCTTCGGCAAGGGCCACTACCTGCGTCCATCGATGATCCATCTGGTGGGCTGCACCAATGTGCTGCTGGAAGGCTACCACGTCATCAACACGCCATTCTGGCAGCACCACCCCGTACATTGCCGTAATCTGGTGATCCGCAAAGTCCATGCTGAAAGTCTGGGGCCCAACAGTGACGGCTTTGACCCGGAAGGTTGTGACCACGTGCTGGTGGACCAGTGTACCTTTGACACGGGCGACGACTGCATCGCGATTAAAGCCGGCAAGAATCGCGACACCCAGTTTGGCCCTTCGCAGAATATCGTGATCCAGAACTGCATCATGCAAAGCGGCCATGGCGCTGTTACGCTGGGTTCGGAAATGGCGGGCGGAATCGAGAACGTGTTCGCCCGCGATCTGGTATTCGAGAACGCTCACTGGCAGGACAATCCGCTGAATACGGCGATCCGCCTGAAGACCAATATGAACCGTGGTGGCTACCTGCGCCATTTCTACCTGAAGAACATCAGCATTCCCAATGGTGTGCAGATTAGCCCCTCGTTCTATGCCTCGCTGCCCGGTTCACCTATCGCCTCACGCACGGTCGCCACAGCGGCAGGTGCGGTCGTTACCTTTGATTGCGACTACACGCCCACGGCAGATACGGTGCGGATCCGTCCGCCACAAGTCTCGGATGTGCATATCTCCAACGTCAAAGTAGGCAATATCAGCAAAGGCGGCAAAAACGGCTCGTGCTATCAGGCCATCGTGATTTTAGGCCCCGTGGCGTCCGACTATAACGGTGCACAGCCCATGCCGGCCGTGCTGCCCGTGCGCCGTGTCACCATCAAGGATTGCGACTTCGGCAATCCGGTCCACGCCGAGCAGCCGATCTACCTGTACAACGTGGAGGGACTCAAACTGGAAAACGTCCACATCGGCGGCCAGCGCCACGACGCCAACCTGTCAGCCTAAATCAACGAGGACAATGTGAAATTACAAGCTAACCGTATCGCGCTGGGCGTGGCCTTGCTGCTGGCGCTAGGTGCCTCCCGCGCCGAAGGCCCTTACCGTAATCCCGACAACAAAAATAGCAACGATGTAGGCGAAGGCAGCTATCCCATCCCCTACAAGCTGCCACAGGTGAACGAGATTAACGCAGCCTTGCAGCGTATCCGCAGCTATATGGACAAAGTCACGCCGACCCGCGTGATCGATAAAAAGACGGGACAGGAAATCACCGACCTGAGCACGCCGACTGCGCAAGCCATCATCGCGCCCGCGCAAGGCGATTTCGGCATACTGGTATATGAAATGGGCGTGGTGCATTCGGGCCTGATCAAAGCGCGCCAGATTACGGGCGACGCCAGCTATGCGGCCATGACTGAGCGTCACCTGAATTTTATCAAGACCGTGCAGCCCTATTTCGCCAAGCAGGAAGCGCTGTTCAAACTGGAGCGCAACAACAGCTTTGCCCGTCAGCTCGATCCCCGAGCGCTGGACGATGCGGGCTCCATGTGTGCCGCCATGATGCGTGCACGCAAAAATCAGATCGGCCCCGATCTATCAGCCAATATCGCCAAGTGCAGCGACTGGGTAGCCAATAAGCAAGTTCGACTGGCCGATGGTACGCTGGCCCGTAACCGCCCTCAGGCATGGTCGCTATGGGGTGACGACGCTTACATGGGCATCCCGGCACTGGCGGAAGCGGGCCGCTACGATGATGCGGTGCTCAACGCGCTGAATATGGCGAAATACCTGTTCGATGCCCAGAAAGGCATCTACCAGCATGGCTGGAACAAGGATCATGCCGATGCGCCACGCTTCTACTGGGCACGCGCCAATGGCTGGATAGTGCTGGCAATGTCGGATCTGCTGGACGTCCTGCCCAAGAACCACCCTGGCTACCCCAAGGTGCTGGCACAGTTGCGCGTCTCCCTGAAAGCCATCGCCGAATTACAGTCGGGTGCGGGCTTATGGCACCAGATGCTGGATCGACCGGACTCCTATCTGGAAACCTCGGCCAGCGCCATGTTCACCTATGTGATTGCGCACGCCATCAACGAAGGCTGGATACCGCCGAGTAGCTATGGTTCCATTGCCCAGGCGGGCTGGAACGGGCTTGCGGCCAAGATCAATGCCGAAGGACAGGTGGAAGGAACTTGCGTGGGCACCACCTACGCCAACGATCAGGCCTACTACTACAACCGCCCTACCAGCGTCCACGCACTGCATGGTTACGGTCCTATGCTACTGGCTGGCGCGGAAATGATACGCTTACTGCAAAATCCCAAGATCGCGATCGAGTACAAAGTCCGCACCTATCACTACATGGACAAGGGCAGCAAAACCGACTACCGCGAGCACTGAGCCGCAGCGGAGCAGCAACTGAATCGCCTGACCACGGCCGTGGTCAGGCTAAAGAGATGAGCTAACGGCCCGTTACGTAACGGCGGAAATTGTCGAGTATGGACTGCCACCCAGCCTGCTGCTGCTCGACCGGATACACGGTTTCCGCATCAAACGTCTCGCGCACCGTTACGCCATCCGCGCCGGGCAAGAATTCCACGAGCAAGAAGCGATCGCCAAACTGGCACTCAATCAGGCGTTGTGGCTCGATACGGGTATAGGTACCGGCAAAATCAAAACCGTGGCTCCCGTCTTTGGCCTCCATGCGCGAGGAAAAGCTCCCTCCCACCCGCAATTCCACTTGCGCAGCCGTGGTATGCCAGTCTGGCGATGCGGTGTTCCACTGCACGATGTCCTGCGGTGTCGTCCACGCTTGCCAGATGGTCGGCAGCGGCGCAGCGATGGTAGTCTCTACAGTAATTTTCATATCTCGGGCTCCAGCGTTAGCGTGCAGCTATTCTACCCTGTACAGGCAAGCAGCTAGCGCCCATCACGTCGGGTTCTATACTACGCGGCATCGATACGTACGAATTAGGAGGGGGCAACTATTATGCGGGGATATAGCCGGGCTTTGGCAATCCAGTCTGGAATGCGGCGGCAGCACTTGCGCCGCATGTTCTGTCATTAGCTAGGTGCTTAGAGGACGGTTGTTGTAAGAATAAAAGAAGCCTGCGATTAACGCAGGCTTTGTATAAATTCTTGGTGGGAAGTGCAAGTTTCGAATCTGTTTTTTTAGCGACGTCAGATTAGCTCAGCAACCGTCAGTAAAGGCACGGTGTTGCAGAGCTTGACTGAATATGCGCGCTGAAATGCGCTAAAACGCGCTTCCATTGCCCCAAATTTGCCCCAAATTTACAGCCTGAATTTACTCATCAGTACCGCAACTGCTCAAGATCACTTTGCAGCCAAGGCACGATCAATAATATCTATTTCTGAATACCAAGGTAAATCTCTTTTCCCGTTGCGGTAGAGTTGCGTGATCGCCAATAAAACTCGATCACGTCCTTGATTTGTGTCGAAGCCACCATGTGCCTTTTCAGCCCAAGGTGTGATCCAAAAACGTGGATCCATGTGTTTAATAATTTTATTGGTTTGAGACTCAATAACATCCAAATCTGTGATATTTATATCTAAATCATCGCTATCTGCCCAATTAGTGATTCGATCAATAATAAAACGCGTCAAGCAAACAATGCCGACCTTTGAGATCAGTCGGGATTCCTTAACCCAATAGTCCGAGTAAGAAAATCGAATACTTTTCCACACTGTTAAAAAGACACTTCGACGAACATCCCGGTCATCAAACTCGCTTAAACCAAGCCCACCAAGATAATCAAGTGAAAGTTCAATTGCCGTCGCTGGTACCATACGCTTGTCCGAAGGCGTTTTTGTCCAATCAATTGTTTCATAAAATGGGCTATCGAGGTCAGAATTTACCAAATCGATATCATTGATTCCCTCAGCATCAAAGGCAACACGCGCACCCTTTAAGCGCTCAGCTAGTTTTGTTCCCTTCATTTCAGCCAAAAGAGCCTTGGTATGGGTAGCCGGCACTTTGCTCGATTTATTATTAATCACCAAAAACTGGAATGCTCTTTCAACCGGATCCGAATCCAAAATACCCACAATAGGTACGCTCATATTAGGATCAAATTCATAAATACCATATATACGGTGCTGTCCATCAACAATAGAGCCAGAGTTCTTGTCACCGACTATCTCAAGAATTCCACACTCCCCTTTCCCATTTTGCGTGGATGCATTGAATTTCGTCGCACCTACTGAGAATGCAACAATCACTGCTGACGGAATTGTATTAGATGTATCAGAACGAAGAAACTTAGCTATTGCTTCGACACGAGCTTCCTTTCTTTCGCGTTGATGTCCACTATTTTTGTGACCTAAGGCATCAACATTTGCCCACTTCAACACTTCTTTAACGGGGGCGAAAAATAAGACACAACTAGGACCGAAATTGCCACGCTGCCTAAAAAAGTGTGCGTCGTAATTAAAGTTTTCTGCAGAAAGGTCATTTAACGCGTCTAAATTTTGAATTTTATCGTCAGACATATATATATTAATTAAATTTTAGAAATCAGTCACAGTCTTTAAATCGAAAAATGTAACCGGCATCCCAGTTTTAACGTAACTAAGCTCCTGTTGCCGAGGGCCTATTCTTAGTAGAGCATTTTTCAATGTAATTTTCTCTTCAGTTGCAATTTTGATTGCATGCTCAAAATGTTTAGCAACGCGAGTCTTTCTGGAAATAGACTTCAAAGCCTGCTCTGTTGGCTCTGGAGGCAAGACTAAATTATGAATATTCAACCATTCCCATGATAATGTATCTTTAGTGTCATTTTGACACGCAGGGCACGCAGGAACCAGATTTGCTTCAATACTATCTCCGCCCATTGATTGAGGCCACAAATGTTCCAAGGTTAATAAATCTGGATCTTGATCAGATCGATCATCAAAAATCTGCTTATCACATAAATAGCAGTTCGCAGTTCCACGTAAGCCAATAACATTCTTGCGCACAGTTGGAGATATCGACCGGAACGAAGAATCAGATGCAGCAATTAAATGTCGTGCTAACCTTCCTTTTAAATCATCACTTAACCAGGGAAAGACTTCTGATCCAATTATTTTTTTTGCTTTTTTAATGTATTGACTTTCGTCGTTTAGCTGCTGCTTTTCTTCCGCCCAATAACGAAGAAGTCTTCTCATAGCATGAATGGCTATTGCCCCCCGCACATAAAAAGCGAAACGTTCGGTGCCTGCTACCTCAGCTAAGAATTCATTAACAGTGGGCCAATCTAGCCCTGACGCGTCATTCGCAATAAGAACAACATCTCGTATTAAAAAATAGAGCTTTTCACCACTTGTGGCTGGTTTCATCAGACATATATATCTAAAATAAAAGACATGAATCAAGAAAATTTTGATAAAAATATTGAATTCATCAACGAGTCATATTTCTGCAAGATCTTCCAGTTATATCAGAAGGCCTATGAATCGAAGCGTTATCTAAATTTACCATACATTTACAAAAAGACATGGAAATATTCTACTATGGAAATAAAACGTAAATCAAATGGATTATGTTGGAGAAGAATCGTAGCTTCCGGCAAATCATTCAGCTTCTGCGACGAACTCACCTACTTATTGATAAATCCAAAGTTTGCATCCTTCGTGTAATTAGTTAGGTAAAAGCGCCTCAATCGCTACCAAGGCAGCCTGGACTATACTTGCGGCACCTTTGCCAAGGGGCATACTCAACAAGCGATCGCCGCGGTTTTCTTTTACGCAATAATAGGCTTGGTGTTTACTACTGCGCCAAGCAAAAACAAACACATCGGCTTTGGAAGACAAATGACGCAGACGGTTGGTAGCGACTGTATCTGCGACAATCTCGATTTCGGCGTTAGGCGTAATACTACGCAGGACCTCGCGTGCACGCTGCGCAGCTGGTTCGGTAAGCGTGTAGAGTGCGATGAGTCCTTCGAATGTTGAGAACTGGCTAGTTTCAGACAATGCAGGCTCTGACAACCCAACTAGTAGATTCTCGCAACCGTAGTCATGCGCAAGCAATTGAAGCAAGCGGCGCTGTGCAACACTGATGCGGTGACCATTGGCATTCAGCAGGTCGAGCACCGCCATAAAAAAGCGCAACCGTGTTTCAGAGTCAGGAGTTGGGTGGATCGCAAGGAGTTCGGCAATATTGAGTGCCCAGTCGATTTGCGTAACAGAGCGGTTCGCGGCAAGAATCTCGCCGAGGTCATCCACCGTATCTGTATAGGTTTGTTTATCTGGTACTGCCCCTAGGAAGTTAAACGACAGTGCAGCCACCAATTCAAGCTCGTCCGTTGAGGCGCCACCATTCCACGCCACCATCTTTATGAGCATTGAGTACAGCGGCACGAAGCCGCGTACAGAATTTGCGGTGCGATTGACGAAAAACTCGACAAAAGGAGCGAACGCATGCCGGAAGACAATATCAGCCTTACCATCCGCACTGGTAACAATCACAGCGAGGTCTTGACACTTAACGGGGTCATCGATGTAATCCTCGATGGTCCACTTAGGTACTGAATCGTTGAGAACGACTAGATCTCTACCGGCGTAGCGATGCGCGGCAACATCCCGTGCCCATGCCAGCCAATTTGGCGCTGACGTTGACTCAAGTGCAGGTGAACTTAAAGATGCAAGTCGCTTGCGATCACGCTCACTTAGTTGTTCCAAAAGTGTTACTGGCAAAGCGGATAGTTGACTACGCACGGCCACGATAAGATTAGGGTCGTCCAACTGGGAGAAGCAGCGCAGCAAACCGCTGTAGGCCGAAAGCGCCGGCAACATCTGCAGGAAGAGCCTTGCAGCGGTATCAAATTCGTCATCCAGAATTGCCTGACCTGCCGCCGCTAATTGATCAGGTTCTACCGACGCGGGTTTGTCTAATGGCAAAAGTCGTTCGCGCCATTGCTGTAGTAGTAGCTTGCCTTGGGGTTCGTCTGGATATGCCGACTCAATCACACTTAGACGCGTCCTGTCAGGCTCGTCGCGCGTTACTTCGTACAGGAAGAAAGCCTTCAACACACTGGGCTGGCGCAGGCCTTTACGTTCCTTAAACAGAGGACCGTAGTGCTGGCCTATCTGCCGTTTGAAAACTACAGCTATTTCTTCTGCCGACAAACTTTCAATAGAGCCTACAAAAGTCTCGTAGAGCGCACCGATCAAGTCAGCAATGGTTTGCGGTGGCAACGCCAATTCCATCACCGCTTTGAGTAGCGATGTGTTGTGGGCCAATTCTTGTTGACGCCCCAAACCAGCGAACTGTCGAATCTCAAGAAACTTGCGCTGCTCTGCATTGACACGCCCGGTGGCATGCAACGACTCTAGCAACTGCGAAGCGGAGGCTTCGTTCCCAGCCAACAAAGCTCGGTCGAAATCCGCGCGAATCTTGCCAAAAGGCTGCTGAGTGCGGTCAGGGATGGGTGGACGGCGACGCAACAGCCCAAAGTACAAGTTTAGTCTCCGCGGGATATCCAAACGCGCCGGTTCGTCCCGAGGCACGATACAGTACACATGTTCCCCAAAGCGTTTCAATAATGCCGCTTCAATAGGGTGATCTGGGTCGCAGTGGTGAGGGCGGCCTAGAGAATCACTGTAACTCGGTCCAATAAAACTGTATAGCTCTTCACCCAGAGCCGCCGCCTGATGGGCGTCCGCTGCGCACGCATACCACATATACGGTCCCTGCTCGTTAAACACCGGAAGCACAATGGGCACACGATCCGCACGCTGGATGAACAACTCTAACCAGGGCGTGACGTATGTAAGCCAAACAGGCGCAACTGAACGGTCGCAAAAGGCCTCCCACGTCAAGGCATTGGGGCTAGAGAAAAACCGCTCTAACCACGAGAGTTCAACCGCCTCAATGCCCCGCA
Source organism: Duganella fentianensis (assembly GCF_964031615.1). Lineage (GTDB taxonomy): Bacteria > Pseudomonadota > Gammaproteobacteria > Burkholderiales > Burkholderiaceae_D > Rugamonas > Rugamonas fentianensis_A. The sequence goes on along the minus strand of NZ_CAXIQN010000019.1, from coordinate 309,034 downwards.
TGTGCACTCCTTAAATATTGTTCGAATTCCAGTTTTGTGCGGGCCAAATCTTCCAAGTCCAGCGAAAATTCAATCCATTCGTCATTGATTTCCATGCCGTTGTAGGTCAAGTTCATCGAACCCATTAATAGGCTGTTTGAAAGCAGCACCCCCTTGGTATGCAATTTCTCACGCAACGTGATCGACAATTGGTCTTCCAGAGCCAACTGTTCGGCCACTTCTCGCATTTTGTTGATAAAAGGCCGATTGGTCTCGTCGTTGCGGGTAACTATGCGAACCACGGTGCCACGAGTCATGAGCGCCACCAGGACGTCCACCAACCGGACCTCACGGCGGCCCCACTCCGGGTTTAAAGCATCGAAGTTGCCAGAACGATTGTCGATCAAGATGACATTGCTAATCCAAGGAGAGACGAGCCATAATTCCTTCTTCGAGATGAGCAACTCGGCAACGAACATCGTCTGCAAAAGTTCTTGGATAGTGACGACGCCGGTCGCTTGGGTCTTAAAAATGCGTCGATATAACTGCTTCACTGTGTAGCCTCTATGAGTTCGATATCGGCCTCAATATGGCCGCCATTTTGGCGAACCCCTTGAAGGCGTGCATAAGCTCGAATGTAACCTGCATCAATCGGATTGGTAATCAAGACATTTAATGCCAAGCCGAGACAATCGCGCCGCGTCTCAGGGCAGACAAGCGTTACTAACTGCCCCCGCGCAAGTTGCTCGGCAGCAATCGATAACCAGTCGGCATCAAGCACCGAGACCCGTAAACGATCGTCGACCAAAACGTCTGCGACAAGCAAGCGTTCCACTGGAGGCAACTCGCAGAAAGGATTGCGCACTTCGAGACCCGATTGCCTGACGGCGCGCCCCCGCGCCCAGAGCAGGCCGTACACCGTACTCATCCGCCATACCCGGCGGTCACCGGAGACGGCGGCGCTCAATTCTGGGATAACTCGGTCGATGTCGCTAGATTGACTGAGGAAATAACTCATCACTCGCAAATCGATTTCAATCCCTAACGTCGCCTCAAGTGCGTTCCAGCGCTTAAGGGCATTGCTAAGGTACTGGTCACTAGCCGGCCCTGAACCATAGCGGATAACGCGGTTCCCCATCGATGCTAAAAAACCATGGAAAGGTGCAAATCCCGCTTTAACCATTTCCACGCGGATCTGGCGAATTCGCCCTGACAACTCGCGCTGGCTACGGGCGCCGCGAAACGCCCGCACTTGCTCGCTTAGTGCTGAATCAGTATTGTTTGCCAAACAATCAACAAGTGATTGCAGTTGATGGTCGATCAACTCAAACTCGCCCATCTGCAAGTTGGCACGCACTATTGAGAAGAAGCGCCTTGGGTCTTCGGCGTAGCGGCGCATGAATTCCTCAATGAGGCCGCTACCGCCCGGACCACGTTCGCTAATCCAAACCTCCTCACAGCCATTGTGCACCCCTACTGCACACGCGGAATCGATCGGGCCACGTCCCAAATCAACGTGCAGATCGTCAGCATCAATAGTCGGGCACAAGTCTGTTATTGACCGCAGCAATGCCGATGCGCAAGTCGCCCGGTACACGCCGCGTAACCAAGGCTCCCATTCTTCATTAACCTCCTCCCACAATACAATCGCCATGCGTAGGAGTTCATCAAGGACGTCGCCACGTTGCAAACAGACTTCCAAGTCTTCTCGCAAACGATCTTGCGGAACGTCCTCGGCCTCATCGCCGTGTGCTTCGACAAGGTTCGAGTGGAACAGGAAGCGAAGAACATCGAGCAGCGAAATGCTAGCCGTGCCAGTGATCAAGCGCTGGGCAGCAGCCTCAAGCCCAACGTTTCCATCGATAGCATCGAAAGTAACCGCCGACAGAAAGATTTGTGCAAGCCATTCACGCATGAAGGGACTTGGTACCATCGCCAGGGAATGACCTCGCCAGGCGGTATCCAAAAATCGCGTTGTCCGTAGAGCGCGCCATTTCGTTTCGGTGCCATCCCCATCGCGCGTCCACAACCGATCGGGTACGCGCAATTGGATTAGTACGGCATCCGCCAAAAAACTTGCGCCCAAGCCGGTACGTGCGCCGTCCATGGAGAATTCTGTATCAACCCGAATACGCTCTTGACCGACACCAATCTCGGCGCTGGCACCCACAGCAAAACGACGCACTTCAAGTGGCGCGTGGCGCGCGTGCGTAAAGAAACCCAACCGCTCGACCAGGTCGCGCCATACGCCCCCTTCGGGTGGTCGCAGCCAAACCGGTTCGGCGCATGCGACAAATTGGCTATGCCAGTGAAGCGACGCATTGGAAGAATCTTTTACGCTGCTTGGCGGTTCGGTCGGTAGCAAAGCCACGGGGCGCCATACCGGCAAGGTACAAACCTTCTCGCCATCGTGTATCTGAAACTGCCCAATCGAAACATGCGAGCCAATCCGGTTAATCTCTAGGTACGTCGCGCCAGAAACAATGTTGGCGGCTGTTTGCATCTCTGGTGCTGGCAGCAGCCAATGGCGTTCACCTCGATGCCGAATACCATACCGGCGACTAACGCGCCCTGGCGCGAACTCTCGCAAGGCTGAAAACACGGACATTACTCGCCGATCGCGTAGATTATTTGCGTGGGTGCCAGTTAAGCGAATCTCCACTTCCGCTAAACTTAGGTCTGCAAACAAGTTACCAGGCACAAATTCAGGTAAAGGATTATTGGCAATCGCATAGTCCATGTTGGTCTCACCATGTGCCTGCCAGTTTGAGTCGATCCTACGTAAAGCGGTCGGCAACACCATTGTCATCAACGGACGTGGAAATTCCCAAAGGAGCGAAGTAATATCCTCGGCTTTGAGGCGGAGTGCCTGTTGCAAATAATGGGTTAAGCGTGCGGTTGCATTCTCGGATTCGAGAATATTGCGTAATTCTTGCAGCAAATGCTTACGGCGCAACTTATCTGTCACGGGACCACTGAGATCCGTCCAAACGCTGCCAACTGGCGCATCTTGCAAGCGACCACCGAGATAATCCAACGTCGCGTAGACTGCCTGCATGCGGGTCAGGTGGCGGTTTGATAGTGGCAACGTACGTACTGGTAACTCAGGGTCAAACAACAGGTCGTAGGACTGATACGCCGCGCGATCACGACCGTAATCAGACAGAACTACGGTAGTCCAAGGGCGCATCCCACGAGTACGTCCGGCGCGCCCCTTGCGCTGCAGGAAGCTTGCCATCCCGCGCGGCGCTTTGTGCTGAACGACCGCACCAACCCATGGGTCGTCAAAGCCAACCTCCAAGACAGCGGTCGCGACGACCACCTCGGCTTCTGGGTCTACGCCCCGGTCTTGGGAACTGACGCGTTTGATTGAAAGTCGCTCTCGCAAACTATCGGGTCGGATCGCCTCGGCGAAGCGCCAGTCCTGCCCGTTCGCATAGCGCAGTTGTGAGTTGCCTCTGGCACGCAACAGCGCTAAGCCGCCGTTGGGGGCGCTCCGTGTATCAGGGGCACCGGAACTGTTCCGGCCTTCTGCGCTGAGTAAGTCGAAGTACAGACGGTTAATAACGTCGAGATTGTCGGTGAATACAAATGTCTTACGCCCGAACGCGCCGTGGCTAACAGAATTTCTAGTTGTAACCAAGGGATCCAAGCTGCGCTGGAGCAGCATTGTGGTCTGAATTGTGGTCGACAGCAGAGCGGTGCGCGAAACTGGATCACCGCGTAGTGCGATTAGATACTCGGCGCCTTCCGACTCAATCTCAGTTGGCCGCGGCGAGATCTCTTCCACCAGTTTGTGTCGACTTCCTGTGAGGGTGGCGAAGAACTCACTGGCTTCGCGCAGAGTAGCCGATAAGCCTACGAAGCGTAATTCGCAATTGAGCATGCGTTGCCAGCGCCGCATTAGGTAAGCGACTTGAGCACCGTGTCTCCCATCATACGTGTGGACTTCGTCCATCAATACTAATTCAGGTGGACGAATTGCCGATGGTCCAATACCAAACAAGTGCGCCATGCTGTTATCCGCCATGCGCTGATTAAGCATCTCAGTGGTCGTAAACAGCAGATCTGGAGGACGCTTTTTGATCGCTTGACGGGTTAATGGAAATATCTCGCCATCGAGTTCGTACGTACAGTTGGCGCAAATTAAACGCTCACGTCCAGTACTACGATCCGCTTCGAGCCAACGTAGTTCGCCGGAACATTTAAGACAAGATACAACTGGACATACGCAATCGCCGCCGCGCATAGGCCAATCGCAAAAGCGCGCAGACGAAGGGATATCGCCATATAACGCGCCAACGCGAATATTCACCCGGGCGGCCGGCGGCAATACTTGCGCAAGCGCTATTGAGCGCATTAGCACGTCGCGCAACTGATCTTTTAACAATTCCGTACGCGGATAAAGGGCCACTGCCTTAACCCATGGACCGTCGCTTGCCGCCATCATCAGGTGACGCGCGATCGAAGCTAACGCTGGCAAATAGAACGCCAAAGTTTTGCCACTACCAGTACCAGCGCAGACAATGGTGCTAAGGGCGAGATCTTGTTCGATGGCACCCAAGATCCGCAGTGCGGCACGGAGTTGAAACCCAGACAAAGTTAAAGGCTTACCAAACGGGATTAGCAGTGCTTCTGCTGCGGTGAGCACCGCCTCGTTTGAAGTCACCTCGCGCAATTCCTGCAACGCTTGGTGTGCGGCAAGATCGCGCCGCGGATACTCACGGCGTCGCCGGAGGAAGCGGAAGTCTGCAACGAGAGTAGGGGCTTGCTGCCAGGCGGATGGGCCAGCATGTTTGGGAAATAATTGGCGTAATCGTTGCAACAGGCGAACAGTCTCGGCCATACGCGATCGATATGCAATCGATCCATCCTCGCGTTCAACCTGAGCTACCCAGCACCGCCTGAGCATAACCTCGATGACCTCATACGGATCCAAAAATGCATCGAAGCCGTTGTCTATCGCCTCATCAAGGATTGGTTCGATTAACGCGTTAATCTCACTCTGCGCAAGGACGCCATCTACGATGCCCCACGTCAGCAAGCGTGCTTCACCTTGCTCTATTTGGTCGAGCACTCTCAATAACAACTGTTCGCCTTGATCCACTATTTTTTCCTATTAGACGCGCGCACGCACCACATAACTATCAAGGAGATCTTGCTTACTTAGCCAGTCGAGAACCTCCGGAGTTAACAAGCGCAGACTTGCACCATTATTGATTGAATTGACGAAAGCCTCCACAGACTCCGGTAAGTTTTCTTCGAACGTTATCCGCCCAAGTTCTTGGGATAACGCATGTACTTCGTCTATCACTTCCTTGCTAGCAGGGACCGTGTTTCGATAGCGAGCGAATTTCTCGTACGACCTAGTGTATGTATCGAGAGCGATTTTATTGTCCGGGGTTTGTGCGAGCCCAATGCGGCGCCGTTCAGGAGGTAGCCCTGCGAACAATTGGCCAGCGAAATACTGGCTCCAATCTCGGCGCAGAGTAATCTCCAATGTTGCAATAGCTGCCTCCAAAGCTTCGAAAAGTCCGCTCAAATGTTTGCCCTGGGTGAGCGTACTGGCTTTCGGTCGCGCATTAAAGCGGTCAAGCAATTGCGCGATAAGTTTGCGTGCAGAATGAAAATCTAGCCTGTCCGAAAGCGGCACACCAGCCTTACGCAGCATCGAGCTACGCGCCGCCACAGCGTGCAGTTTGAGTTGTTTGTCGACCAGCGATTTATGCAGGTCTATTAAGCTACGGACCTCCTCAACGTTGGCCTGTGCGTCTTGTGCGAGCAGCAAGCGCTCAAGTGCGGCTTTAGCGTCTGTTATTAGCATTCCTGCTCTCCTTCCGCTTCTAATACATCCATATCACCGAGCAAATCTTCGAACGTGCTACGGATCGCGTTGCCAGCAGCTTCTACATCGATTTCTTTCGTCGCCCCATGCAAAGTATTGGCCCGCACTTTGACAACATTGACCAATTTCCGTGCCGTTAGTACAAAACGGTGCGCTACGATCAATGGGTTGATATCCAGTTGCGCGATCCTACTGAGGCCCTTGCCATCAACTTTATCCTCATTTGATTGCATCTCAGCCAATTGTAACGTTGCCTGCGCTTCCTTTAGGGCGCTGTCACGGAACTCTTCGCTTAGTCGTTTAAACGCGGCGCTGCTCATCCCCATCTGCTCATTTGACCAATGACCAGCCATGCTATCGACGAGCTCCTTGAGAGCATAAACGACTTGGTTTTTATCGAAAGTATCGCCCAATTCATCCTGTAAAATCTGCTGCAGACGCCGCGCTTCGGTAAGCACACGTCTAGCGCGGCCGTTTAGGGTCGTCTCGCGCATCTGGCGCAATACGTTGGTGAAGCTCGAATCAATGTCGCCTAAGCTCTCAAGGGCCATTGTATCCACCTCCGCCGGAGGGCCTTCAAGTAGACGGGTGATATCGACGCCGTAAGCTATGCGACCATCATTTTGGAAGCAGCCACTGTAATCCAATAAGAGGTCGGTGAGTTTCATCCGGATGTCAAGCGCCTCTTGCTGAAGTTGACGCCAATCATGGAAAGCTTGCGCTACCTCTACCGGTAAAGCGCTTGGCAACTTGGGTTCGGCAAATAGGAAATCCGATAGTCCAAGTGGCGTTTGTCCACGCTCAAGAACTCCAAGTAAGCGACTGTTCGTACTTAAAAGTCTAGTAACCAGTTGTGCTCGCGCTTTAACTAGATTGCGGATGGTCGCCAGCGCTTGTGGCATTAGGCGTTGTACGAGATTGGCAATACGCGCCAGATCATCATCCACATCCTCATAATCGGCTTTTCGTTTATAGAACTGATAGTATCTAACCAAAGCAATAAGCTCGGTGCGAAGTCGACCATCCAGATCATGGTGGTCTGGCGCGATTTTTATCGCATCGGAAGACAAAGTAATCTCGCCGGCAGCGTTTGGGATCGAAATTTTGTTAGCCCCCAAAGCAAAACTCGAGCATCGCTCTGCGTTCCAGTCAATGCGATCACTAATCGCGCTTTCAAGCGCTTTGCGAATTACATTCGCGACACCTTGTTCGAGGCGAACGTCGTTTTGCACCCAGTTTTCGAGAGTAAGACGCAGGTCCGCAACTAACTTGTCTTCTGGACGTGCAACTGGAGTTGTCGTTCGAATGACGTCCGTACCCGTGTTCATCGCTTCCGAGCGCCGTACATCAGCAGAGGTCACTTTGGGAACTGACGTACTTCTAGTTGGTAATGCAGGGATGCCGGGCGACTCCAAACCAAACGCATGATAGACCTGCGAGGGAATACGTCCTAATTCGGCGCGCGTCGCCGGCGAATCGCCCCAAATTGTCACCAGGCGGGCATATCTCTGGCGATGATCAGCGGATACGGGCAGTGTGGAGAGCCATTCGGCCACTTCTGCCGATGGTGCTGGCGCGAGCAGACTCGGTGGGGGAAACTGCTGGTTTGCATAGGCATCGCGGCCAATCAAAAGCAGATTACGCAGAACATGGTCGATTACGAAACGCGGGGTAAAGACCAGCGTTCCGGCCCGCAGCAAGGCTGAGCGAGCAAGTCGTTCAATGGCTAACTCAGTAAATGGAAATAAGGGAATACCGTCGATGTCCCCAAACGCCGACAAGTCGGCATCAGTGGTTTCCTCATCGATAAAAGGCTCGATCCACGCTCGATGACTCGACCAATCAGGGCCGCGCTGTTTGTACCGGCGAACCAATTCTTCAAAACCCCAACGAGCGGCATTAAGATAAGAAGCTACCAGACGCTTAGTCCGCTGTAAAACCTCCTCTTCGCTGTTCAAATCACTCTCAACGACCCATTGGCGCTTAGCGCGAGTCGCAATCGTGTCCTGACCGGCCAGATAGCCGTCGGTGACTGCAATCGCCGAGCGCATAGTTGCATACTTACGCTCGTTGTCACGGACTCCTTCTTGGATCAGCACGTTCAACAAAGTCTCTTGAATTCCGGTAAGCGCCTTGAAGTCTTCCACAAGGATCACCAATTCACGATTGTCGATGAGAAGCAAACGGCGAATTTCCAGGATTACATCCTGCAACGTCATGCCGCCGATCGCTTCGTGCAGCTTAAAGAGTTGGCGCACGGCTTGATCGACGACCTTACCATTGAGCACATCAACGGCAACTTTCATGCCTACTCTGTTATTGGTAAGTAGAACGGATTCATAGTAGCTCTGAGTCGACTCAGCTGCCTTACCTAATTCGATCGACTCCGGCAATTCAAGATCAGCGACGGTAAAATCTTCAACCGAATCCACCTGCTGCGATCCGTCCTGGCCGGCAATAGCACGTTTTACAATGCGCGGGAACACTTGCTCACGGAAGTGTTCGACCACAATTGGGTCCCCCATGAAGCGCGCCAACTTTTCAGCGTGACCAAGCCGCTGTCTAAGTACACTATTGCTTGGATTAGCCTTAGCTTGCAGACGCAGTTCACTTGCCATCGCCTTAAGCGCGATCTCAAGTTGTCCCTGAAAACTAATAGTGGCATCAGCAATGTCAACGCCGGTCATTGCTTTCGCAAACTCGTCCTTGACGTTCGCGTATCGCTCGTCTGGTAGCGGTTCAAGGATGAGTTCGACAACAGTTCGCAAGCTCGCACTCTTCGGAATGCGAATGACTACATACTTGCCTTCGAGATCGTCTGCCTGCAAGCGCGCCGCTAGAATGCGCACCATATGCGACTTACCGACACCTGAAGCACCAGTAATCGGCATCACGTGAACGCCCATAGGCACGTCCGGCGTCGTGAAATAGCTGTACAACTCATCTTCCGTAGCGGCTACATTAGGACCGTTCTCGATCCGATAGCTGAGCGGCGAAGGCTGGTGGACGGCCAACAACACAGCATCGTGTGCGCCTTCCGCCTCCGGCTTAATGCAGTCGTTTACGGCGTCTTTAGCCGGCCAATATTTCATCAGGTTCATGCTCGCCCTCCGCTCATACGCACATGAGTAAACGAAGTCCATGTACGGTAATTTCGTCCCGTTAGCTTGACGACACTGCCGGAGTCGGACTTTGTTTCTAATGCAATACTGCCGTTCAATTCGAGGCGGCGCAGGGCGATAGACAAGGACATCGACAGATGACCTTCCGCAGGCTTACGCCAAGTTTCCTGGCGCAAGTTGGCCTCCACTTCTTGACGGTAAGTGCCGCCATCCAGAACAGGAATCTTGTCGCTCAACTCATCAAGGAATACCGTCGCAGCCATCGACTCCCCTACGCCTAGTATCGTCGACAATTCGCTGCGCACGGCTTCGGTTGGGTCAAACAAAAAGTCCTTCTCGCCAGTAGCAAATCCTAAATAGCGAGCCCATGGCCGCAGGCCCGGCCAACGCGTGTCATTTTGGAAGATCGCTAGATCACCGTTCACCTGCGGCCCCTCCAGGGCTTCAATGCCTTTAGCGCTGTCTGGCAAATTATAGATATCTTGAGCGAGCGCCCAAGACAAGCCTCTTGCGAAATCGGCCGCGCGACCGCCGCCTTTCTCGGTGATCGCTTCACCTGTCACCGTCAGAGGTAGACAATGCTGCTCTTGCAGCACCAAACGACGACATATAGTTGGCAAGGTATCGAGCACCGCCTCAAGCGGCGCCCCACGCTTACGCTCGATATTGAGCTTGATCTTCCCACTCTCCTCAGTGAAAAGGCCAAATTCTAGCCAACGCGCGAGAGCGGCGCGCAGTCGCCCCATATTTCCATGCACCGAACAGGCCGTAAGCAACTCGGTTTTATCAATTGGTCCGTATTTTGCGGCCACAGCAGCAAGAGCGATGACTTGCCCATGCATACCATCACTTTCACGATTTAAGATTGTCATTGGCTAATAATTGGTAGCAACTGTTGAAGGAAGGCGGCGTGTTCGATGATATCTGCCAGTTTTCGTAAAGGATTGCTCGGATCTGGTTGGCTACGAGGCAAAAGCACTATGTGGTAAGGCCTCTCTAGCGATTCCATCTTGTCGAGCATGCTGGCGGCTGATTCAGCGTCGAGCACCGTCACCCGCGCGAGCGGCGTATAAGGCTCGAGTTCACCTAACCGCCGATGTAGTACAATCCCCTCCGCGGAACGACGATACAGTCGCCGCCACTCCGGCAACCGTGCGAGTGGACCTTGCTCAGATGTGACGACCTCACGCACACCGCACTCCTGGACCAACCAATTGACGAAGCGGACCAAATCGCGGGAAACGTCAACGGCCGGGCGATCGTCCTCATAAAATACGTAAACAAAGGTTGGGTCGACCCACGGAAAACAACGTATCCATTCACTAAATTCGGCGCTGTCGACGTTCTTTATATGGATCGGCGTCGGCATGCGATAACGACGTCGCACCGCAGAATCAAACCGGTCTTGGGGGCAACCACCGCATACCCGAGTCACTGATACGGGCCAAGGGCCGCTATTGACACGATAAAGTTCAGCCAGAGTTTTACCTACCTCGCAGTTTCCTTTAAGCAGACCCCGCATTAAGCTTAAGTTACGATCGGACGCCTGCAATGTGGTACTACGCGAATCAGCAACTCGTTTTTGCCAAACCTCTTGCCGCAGGTGGCCACCGTCCAGAATCCGAACGCGGATCTTTGCCAGCGCAGACAACAAAGATGATGCCTCATCGTGTTCCGGGTAGGCAGTAGGCGACACGCCCTCAATTACTCCAACATCAAGCGCAATCAAGCCAGCTCGAACCATCAAAATTAAGGTCCGCATATTCCAGTCGACGTTGTATTCGCTGGAACTGCGCAATTTAGAGTGACGCGCCTCGATATCAATTTCATAGACGTCTTCCTGACCAGTATGGCGACGTGTGTCGAACATGGCCTTCCAACGACTGATACCAAGTTCCTCCGAGATAATCGCTGGTCGGGCTAGGCGTTCAGGCAGTGTCCAATCACGGTCTTCATACACAAGTAAGGATACGCAAGGCCGACCGTCGCGTCCGCCACGCCCCACTTCTTGGTAATACCGGTCCAATGTTTCAGGGATAGTGGCATGGATTACGGTACGGACATCGCCCTTATCGATACCAACTCCGAACGCCGAAGTCGCAACGATTCCGTCGAGGCGATTGTCAACCCAGTCCTTGATAATCACGGCGCGCTCTCGCGTCGCCGTTGAACCGTCAAAACAGGCCAAGCGTCGCAAGCCTGCGATATTTTTGAGGACATGTTCCCAATGACGGATTTCGGCACGCGTAGTGACATACAAAATAAAAGGGCGCGGTGCATGCCGTAGAGCCTCGAGAACTCGTTCCTGCTTTTCATTCGAATCCGAGGCGTAGTAAAACCAGTATTGGGGCTCGGGCCGTAAGTGAACGGCAGACACCATCTGCACTTTATCGACCGGTCCAAACAATGTAGCCAAAGTCTCGATTGTCTCTTGGGTATAGGTCGCACTCAACAAAACAGTACGAAAGCCGCGTGGCGAAACCTGCAACAATCCGTGGCGCAGGCCGGCCAGCAATTGGAAGGCTGGGCGAAAGGCGTCGCCCCAACCAGTGACAAGGTGCGCTTCGTCGATCACAAGGTATTGAAGCATACCGGCATGCGCCGCTTCGGTCACGGCGCTCAGAAGCGAGGTAGTCAAGGCCTCTGGGGAAGTGAACAGTATACGTTGTGTACCATCGCGCAAACGTGTACGAATTTCAGCACGTCTGACGTCATCCAAACCGCTATGCCAAGCCAATGGCCATTCCTTGCTGACTCCCTCTGCCTTTTGAATAAAAGCGCGCATAGCGCGCTCTTGGTCGAGCGCCAGCGCCACGGTGGGTACAACAAAAATAGTAAGGGCTCCTGCGAGTTTACGAACCAAGGCTGGCGCTTGTCCAACTAAACTTTTCCCTGACCCTGTCGGCAGATTCACCAATAAGGTTTCCCCTTGCCGCATAAGAAATACGGCGCGCACAGCATCCCGCTGCCCCTGTGACGAATAGGTAGTGAAACCTGTAGCGTCCGTAATGAACGGATCGGCAGGACATGCTCCCTCGGTACGCACCCTCTTGTCGGTGAAAGCATCATGAAATACACCGCCAGAAGCGCTGCTCAGCCAACTTGGATCCCACTCCTGCGCGGAGATGACGAATGCACCGTCTTTCGTGGGCATAGCCTGCACCGAGTGCATCGCCCAATCTTGCGCGCTCGGCCAACCACTCGTCGCCGGCACCCACAAAACCTCTGTCTGTTCAGTACGTGCACTCTCGGCCAGCAAGCAATGACGGACCAGAGGTTGCAGATCCGCACACAACAAAGCCATTGTTTGTTGCTGACGAGCCATTAGCAGGATCTGGCAAAGGCGTTCGTAAATTCCGTCTTGAAAATCACCTTCAAAAATCTCAGAATTGCCATCCCAGTCTCGAATAAGCGCTTGGAGACCAATGAAATCAAACGTCATGCTTCCGTCCCTGACAAACCGTCGAGAATGGAAACTGGCAAATCGGAAAGGAATACGACACCGGCCACGTCAGACTTGAGTTCAGGGTTGGTGATCCCCTCATATAAGGCGGAATTAAGTCGCTGTTCCAACTCGAATTGAGCAATTTCCGACTGTGCCTCCATGCCCGTCAAGGAATGGATGCGACTACGCCATTGCGCGTGGCGCACCTCGTCTTCCGAACGTGCGCGTAAGATCGCAGCGCTTTTACGCTCAGCCAGCTCCGGGCGTTCAAGTACCAAGGATCGCGCCCGTTCATGCATACGCAAACAGAGCGCATGCCAATTACCGAAGTTATCGGGTGCAAAGCGCTTGAGCGCCCGGAAGTGCTCCCCCCCTAGATTTTTGTCGATGTATCCCGCACCGCCATCCTTTGCATAGCTCATAGAGAGTACCTCATCCACGAGTTCGGTAGGAATCTCATCGCCCTCTTCGTCCAACCAAATTCGAACGATGAACGGAGCGAGCAACGTATCACCGCGGCGACTCAGAACGGCACTAGCGGCCTCACTATCTTTACTGCGCATACTGCGCAGTACTGCCTCAGCCTTTTCCAGGCGAGCTTGGATCAGGAAGTCAAAACGGAAGCACATCTTGAATTGATTTGGCGCCAAACCACTATCCAGTTGGCGCCACATCGCATAACTGCGGCCTCGATCATCCAGATCCGAGAACGCACGAATAGCCTCGACAAATTCGTCGCCATAACGAAGCGGTTGCACGCTACGCTTGACCGCGCTGGTCCGATGCGCCATGTGGGGGAAGGATTGTGGTTCACGGGCACGACTGCCGGGAGCCTCGTAGTCGATAGCCCCTAAAAAATCATCTAGGAAACCGGCCATTGGAATTAGGGTGGCCCTACTATTCGAGTCGGGCGGATGATAATGAAAGCGCAATGGCTGCTCAATCCCACTCGCGGCACCATTTCTGTTCATCGGAACAGCGCTAAATAACAATGTGTCCGAAATCCAGTACAGCATCGCCTCACGGATGTTCCGCCAATCGTCATCGACCTCAAACAACTGATCAAGTTCTGTCTCGGGCACCGGCGACAATTCATCCAATGCGTCTTGTTGGTCAATCAATTTAAATTCGCAAGCTACGAGACCGTTCGGCCCCCTTAATTGCGCAGTCAACTCGTGCAATGCCTCAGTTCCACCGGCAAATAGACTCGCCCTTAATTTCCCCAGTTCGTCTTCAACGAGATATTGCAGGCTGGAGATCGACTGATTAAAGATGCCCAACCCCTCTTGCAACAGGTCGGCCCAGGCATGCTGTAAAGGGGAGCCTTGGTCAAGCAGCAACAAGGTGCGAATCTGACTGCCAGCGCCATAGCGGTCGACTCGCCCCATGCGTTGTTCGATCCGATTTGGCTCTATCGGCAAGTCGAAGTGAATAACCGTCTTGTTGCCGCCTTGTAGATTCAATCCCTCCTCAGCGCTGCGATCGCAAACTAGAACGTTTATGGATGGGTCAGAAAGAAATGCCGTCCAAGACTCGGGCTTATCAATCTCGTCCTCATCATCCAATTCGATCATGTGTCGCACGACGCTGATATGTCCCCGTTTAATTTGTTGCTGCACGAAATCAGCAATCTCGGAGTTAGAGCAAAACACTACAACCTTCCCTGAATTCGGCAAAGTCCGCAGGAAATCAATCAATTTTTCACATCGCAAATCAAGCCAACGTTCGCTGTCACATACTCGAGCGATGCGCTCAAGCAAAACATCTTCCTCCTCAAAGCGCCCGTACGCTTGGCCTTTCGGCCAAGCGGGTAAGGCACGACGAGTTGCGCACAACTGCGACAACTCTCGAGGATTCTCGAGATAAGCCAACACAAATTCCCAGTAAAAGCGCGATAGCACCTCCTGAACTTGCTGCGCCAAATCGTTGCCTAAAGCAACGCAGGCAGCAATCCGCCAAGCTTCGAGAGCAGACTCAAGACGCGACAGCGGCGAGTCCATGACAAAGCTACGTTGAGCACCGCTACGATTAGGGGTGAGACCGGTCACTTGCTTGCGGCGGTTACGCAGAATCCGTCGATTCAACCGATATGTTTCAGAGATATGCGCACGCAGTTGCTGGATCCCAACGATGAGATCCTCGTCGTCCTCATCTGGCATGTCTAACAATCGGATCTTGAGGTCGCTAACCATCCGTTGCAAGCGCTCGTCATCGGGAACACGTGCCGCGAGATCGTCCAAGGGATCGTCAAGAAACAAGGCGTTATTGGGGGCCAGCATCGCGACCACCTCGGCAAGCGCTTGGCGATGCGCGATCTTCCGCCTAAATCCTTCCAAGTCCTCAAGTGGGTAAACCACTGGATCAAGCAAGTGGAGCATGCGCAGAAAACCTTCCTCGTTGCGCAGGATCGGTGTCGCCGACAACAGCAACAAGCGCTCGGCGCGCCGCGCCGCACATCGCAGCATCTCGTACATCTTGCGACTATTAGGGTCACTTGTGGGCGCAGCGGCGTGGTGAGCTTCGTCCACAACGAGCATAGTGACGCGCTCCAACTCCTGGGCTTGTCTCGCCCCGGGTTCCTGCGGCATTACAAGTACGGATTCGCCGAGATAGACCCGCAGTCCAAAACGCTGCGCCAGTTCGTGGCGCCATTGAATCACAAGCGCCTCGGGTACCAAAATCACAATGTGATGGTGCGGATCATCAAGTACGGCCTGTCGAATTACAATACCAGCCTCGATCGTCTTGCCCAACCCAACTTCATCGGCAAGCAAGTAGCGTTGCGAAGGGTCGTTCAAGATGCGCCTGGCGACGTCAATTTGGTGTGGATTTAGTTCAACGGAAGAAGACAGCAAAGACTGGATACCAAATGCGGCGCCGCGCTGGTTAGTGTAATTTTGCATGAAGCCAGAACGTGCTTCAGCATACTGCGGCGTTTCGGTGATGAACCTGGCGAGAAATTGTGCGGGGTTGTTAATCGGACGCTTCCAACGCACAAATGCGTCTGCATAGGGAACATAGCTCTCTTCGTTGTGGCTGAACCGGACGTAAAGGCCTTCACCGTCGTCCTCTTGCACACGACCGACACGCCATTTGCTTCCCAGTTCTGGGCTAACATAAACCCTAGTGTTGCGACCGAGTTTAACAGGCGCAATTGCCACCTTAGGCACCTGACAGATCTCTAGCCCGCCTTCTGCAGGAGAATCAAAATACTCAACGAAACATTCCGAACCGACAGCAACCAACTTACCAAAACCGAAGCGCTCGCGCCCTTTCACCACGCAAAACATCCCTTATCCTTTCAACTCCTATTAATGCAACCGCATATGCGTACAGCTAACGACGCAGCGAAATAAGGGTCGGGCATTCGGATCGATGCACAGGCCAATACTGTACGTAGCAAACTGACAAAATTCTAATAAACTTAGTTCCGCAAAGCAAGTGAATTTTTGTCAAATGGAAAGTTAAATGGAAAACAATCCAAAATGCAGTCCACCTTACACCGAATCCACAAAAATACTGCAGTAGGGTTAAATCAACTCTGGAAAATAACTGCACAAAATGAGAAAATCCAAGGAAAATTACTGGCACGCTCATCATGCTCTCGTCACATCCCCCTATACTCGTTACAAGTTGCACAAATCGCAAAAAGGCAACTGGCGAAGTGGTCAAACTGTTCCCAGGTGATAAGGCAAAAACAATTGAATCACTGGCTAAACTGTGGGTAACACGGGTAAATGAGGCAAAGCATCGTGAACCAGTAAAAACACTCTATCAAGGCCGAGCATTCTCGGAAGCAAAGCGTACCGCTAGAGCAGTCAACGCGCCACTGTTCGTGGTTTCGGCCGGACATGGCATCGTCAGTTGCGACGAATTACTGCCAGCTTACGATCTTACTGCAACCCCCTCGACAGACAACCCTCTGCATTCAATGCTGGGGCAAATGAATAAGAACGCTATCGACTGGTGGGAAGCATTGACTCAAAGCTTTGCCTTGCCCAGGTCATTACTGGAACTATTCAACAAGCATGCAACCAATAACTGCATTGTAGTACTTGCCGTACCTTCAACATATTTATCGATGCTTCACGGTGATCTATTATCGTTATCAGATGAGCAAATCTGCCGCATCCGGATCATTACATCGGAATTCGGCGCCGAAAAGCTCACAGGTAAGCTGCGCGAGATGGTATTGCCCTACGATGAGCGACTAGAAGGAAATGCCGCGTACGCCGGTACCCGAAACGACTTCCCCCAGCGCGCGCTCAGGCATTTCGTCCAAGAACTGAGTGGGCACGAACTTCCAATTGATAGAGCTCGTGAACGAGTAATTTCCGCAATGCAGTCACTGACCAGACGCAATTTGCCAACGAGAGGCAGAAAAAGTGATGCGGAAATCGAGGATTTGGTTTTGCAGGTTTGGCATCGTCATCGTGGGTCTCAATCGGTTCTGTTACGCTGGCTTCGAGATGAACAACTAGTATCGTGTGAGCAAAGTCGTTTTCGTAAATTATGGCATCGCGTGAAACTGAAAATTGAAGATAGTGATAGGTGAGTAAATGGCGAAGAATGAAATTGTTGTGCGAGCACTCCACGCTACACAGGGGGAAGGTCAGGACTTGTATGCATTCTTCATCCGCGGCGAAGACATCATCAAGGTGGCGGACATTTCACGCATCTCACGTGACGACGATGACACCCTCAAAGGTTTTCAGCGCCCGGAAATTCAACACCATGTAAAGGGCATCATTGAATATCTAAATCAAGGTAACGTGCTTTTTCCAAATTCAATTATTTTAGCGATGTCACCAGATGTTCGATTTAGCGCGTCTCGCGGGACAAAACCAAGCGGCGACGAGGGACTCGGGCAGATAGGCACGCTAACGATCCCCATTTACGATGAAGGTGAACGCGTCGCTTGGATTGTGGATGGCCAGCAACGTTCCCTAGCACTTGCACAGTCAAACAATAAGAAATTGGCGGTGCCAGTGATCGCGTTCATTTCTGACAGTTTGGAGGTCCAGCGCGAGCAATTCATCATCGTTAACAAGGCGAAGCCTCTTCCTACAAGGCTAATTAACGAATTGCTTCCGGAAACCCGCAGCGTACTGCTACCGCGCGATCTTAATTTGCGCAAGGTCCCTTATGAGATCTGCAACCTGCTCAACCGCGACCTTAAATCACCGTTCTACAAGCTGATCAAACGTAGTTCGGACAGCAAGCAGTCGAATAAGGAATCCGTTGCAGTAATTATCGACTCGGCAGTGACAAAGATGATCCGCAACAGCATGAATAATCCTCTTGGAGCGCTGTACCCATATAAACCTAATGGAACAGACTCCGGGGATATCCAAACAATGTACAACATCGTAGTGGCATTCTGGTCTGCTGTGCGAGATGTCTTCCCTGATGCATGGGGCAAAGACCCACGCCACAGTCGCTTGATGCACTCTGCCGGCATCGAAGCAATGGGACTATTAATGGATCGCATCTATGCACGTATCTCCGGTTCGGGCGACGAATACAAGGCTGTGCGCAAGGAACTGGAGAAGATGGCCCCGTCCTGCCGTTGGACGGCCGGCACATGGGAAACAATTGGCGTCGCTTGGAATGAACTGCAGAACACCAACCGCGACATCAAAAAATTACAAGATGCACTAGTGCGCGCTTACACAACAGAAGTAAAGAAATGAAATTTTTATATTCGGACACACAGGATTACGTCGATCCTGACTATGACTTTGCAGCAGATCGAAACGCACCTAATCGTCGGCGTTACTGGGATGACGTGTACGCGCACGAACTCATGTCGCCTACCCCCTATGATGGATTATTAGTTGCAATGAGCGCCGTACGTTCTGCTCCAGGTGTCGCAACATCGAAAGTCCGATACTCAACGTCTGAAGAACAACGCCTGTTGCGCGACGGAGTACGCCGCTTTCTACGTTTTGACGGCCCCAAGTATAAGGACGCAATGATGATGGGCGATTGTGGCTCCTTTGCTTATGTTGACCAAGAAAAGCCTGCTTACAGTCCCGAGGAAGTATATGAATTCTATGCGGATGGCTGTTTTACGCATGGCGTTTCGCCCGATCACATCATCTTTGCATGCGATACGACGAACCCTCCGCGCGAGGCAATGGGCGAAGATATCCACTATCGATATGATCTGACGCTAGAGAACGCCCGAGAATTCATGCGCATTTGCGAATCCGAAGGTTTTCCTTTCGAACCTATGGGCGCCGTGCAAGGGTGGTCCCCCCTCAGCATTGCGCAAGCGGCGGTTGAGATGGAGAAGATGGGCTACCGCTACTTGGCCATTGGGGGGCTAGTTCCGCTGAAAGTCGACGTGATTCATCAGGTCCTTAAAACTTTACGTTTACATATTCGACCTGAAACAAAAATCCATCTTTTAGGATTTGCCAAAGCCGACTCCATTCAAGACTTCACAAATTACGGCATCACCAGCTTCGACTCGACGTCCCCCCTGATCCGTGCCTTCATGGACGAGAAGGCCAACTATTACATGCCGAATGGTCAAGCTGGGTTAGATTATTACGCCGCGATCAGGATTCCCCAGGCAACGGAAAATCCACGTCTGATGCAAGGCATCAAGCGCGGCATCTTTAACCCAGAAGATCTACAACGCCGGGAAGAACGCGCACTAACTGCACTGCGCCAATTCGACCAAGGAAAACAGTCGATGGACGCGGCCGTTGAAGCCATTATGGACTATCAACATTTTGCGACCATCAGTGGCGATCAGCAGAAGATAGCCAAGACATTGGCCAAAGTCCGGCAAAGGCTCGAACACACGCTGACCGACGCTCCCTGGAAGCGATGCAATTGCGATGTCTGTGCAAAAGTCGGCGTAGAAGTAATCATCTTCCGATCCGCAAATCGAAACCGCCGACGCGGCTTCCATAACCTCGGCATCTATCATCAACACGTACAAAGAATCTTGGAGAAGTCCCGTTGAAAACCTATCGATTTAAAGCGATACGCGCAAACCAGGCCGCAGGGCACGATGTATTTTGCTTTGCAGCTGCCCCAACTGACGTACTCGCGTTTTCCGAAATCGAACGCGTTGGACGCCAAGATAATGGGGAACTACGAGGCTTCCAGCGCCATCAGATTGCACCGCATATCAAAGAAATTCGCGACTACCTGAAGCGCGACGATGCTCTGCTGCCCAACGCGGTCATCGTCGCATTCCTTGGCAACGCAACAGTCCATGATCAAGGTGAAGGCATCGTCGAAGTCACCATTACCGTGCATGACGATCAGCCGCGGCCTGGCTTCGTTGTCGACGGCCAGCAGCGTCTAACAGCGTTGTCGGGCCTAAGCAAAGCCAATTTCCAAGTCTTTGTGTCAGCATTGATCTGCAAAGACTACAACGAACTTCGTCAGCAATTCGTCTTAATCAACAATACACGTCCACTTCCAAAGACGCTAATTTATGAATTGCTGCCAACTGTAGAAGGATTGCCTGAGCGCTTTACCTCACGCAAACTGGCAGCGCGGTTGGTTGATCGTCTTAATTTCCGACCCAACTCGGTTCTGCATGGGGAGATTCGCCAGCACACCAATCCACAGGGAATTTTGAGTGACACCGCCATGCAAAAGATTGTGATGAACTCCACATCGGATGGCGCGATACGCCACCTCATCAAAGAAGATAACTTTGAAGAGTTGGCATTCGAGTTACTGAACTCCTTCTTTAAGGCACTTATCGAAGTATTTGGTAACGAGTGGGTTGGAATGAGCCCGAAAACCTCCCGTCTTCGCCACGGGGCTGGCTTAGTCGCCATGGGATTTGTGATGGAACTGCTGTACTCAGCCGAAATTGAAAACTGCGACACCACTTATCAAAAATTTGTCATCGGCCTGACAGAGCTAAAGCCTTACACGGCTTGGACCAGCGGCACATGGCATCTTTCCGACGCCGATCAACGAGCATGGAACGGTATCCAAAATACACCTTCCGACATTGACATATTGTCGAATTTCTTAGTTCGCTCCTTAAAAAGAAGTCTGCGCCGACTCAACCGTAGCGCTGCCTAACCGGAGATTAAAAAATGAAAAAGACAGCATTGGTTCTGTTTTCTGGCGGCCAAGACTCGACCACTTGCCTTGCTTGGGCATTGGAACACTTCGATCACGTAGAAACCGTCGGTTTCGACTATGGCCAACGCCATATTGTAGAACTCGCGTGTAGGCAAGAAGTCCTCACCGCAATTCGCGAGCGCTTCCCTACTTGGGCATCCCGGCTTGGCGGCGATCACATGCTCGACATGGCGCTACTTTCGAAGATTAGTGATACCGCAATGACGTCCAATAAAGCGATCGAATTAGCCAATAATGGATTACCCAATACCTTTGTGCCTGGGCGCAATCTGTTGTTCTTTACCTTTGCCGCTGCTGTTGCTTATCGACGTGAACTAAAAACGCTAGTCGGTGGTATGTGTGAGACAGACTACTCTGGCTATCCTGACTGCCGCGATAACACTCTCAAGTCTTTACAAGTATCCCTGAGTCTGGGAATGGACATGCCACTGGTGATCGAGACGCCATTGATGTGGCTCGATAAACAGCAAACGTGGGAGCTCGCACGCAAATTGGGCGGCGATTCTTTGCTCGAGATTGTTCGCGAAAATTCGCACACCTGCTATCTCGGAAATCGACAAACCCGCAACATTTGGGGATACGGTTGCGGTAACTGCCCTGCGTGTGAGTTACGCAAGGTCGGCTACGAGAAGTTTTTGCAAGCAGAAGGCGCCTCGGCGTGAACCAAATTTCACAGCAATATAGATATAGACAACTACACTTACCGTTCTTAGGCATTCAATGAAATATGAACTTAGCCAAAAATTCTACTTTGAAGCGGCGCATACACTAGACCGTGCAGTTGACGCTGAGGGAAGCAGGAGAATTCATGGCCATACCTACCATTGCCAAATATCCTTGGTGGGAGATCCGTCCCCACAGACGGGCATGCTGACCGATCTTGGCTTTGTACGACGCGAAATTGAACGTGTCCGGGACAAACTCGATCATCGCTTTCTTGATGAAGTAGAGGGACTTGGCCCTGCAACAATTGAGAACTTATGCAAGTTTGTCTTTCACGAATTAATAGGGGTAATGCCAACATTGATAAGAGTTACAATCGAACGACAGGCCAGCGGCGACAGTTGTAGCCTTAGCATTTGAACTGCGCAAGCGCGAGAACAACTACTTGCAACGAATCGGAGAATACATGGCAAACGAGACCCTACCGAAAGCACTGGGATCTGAACAGGACGTGCGTGACATCGCATTAATGCTGGTTAGGTTATGTGGTGAAATTCATGAAGCCCTAAGGCGATCAACATGCGGCAAAGAGGAAAATACATCTACGCTACCGTATGCGCTCCTTACAGAGGAATACGCACTTCGTAGCCGAGCTAATACGCTCTTGATTGAAGCCAAGCGATTTGCACGACAAGATTTGTCCTGCCCTCAACAAAACATCTTGGATACACTGCAAGCAACGCATGCGCGTTTTGAAACTGTCACTTCGTTGCAGCAACTGGCCGATCTCATAAATTGTGTAATGCTGTTCGCCAACTCGCTAATGTCAAGGAATGGCAAAGTAACGATGTATCTCTTAGACGAATTGAATCAAACAGTCCACGCAAATAAGTTCGGCTAACATCTACAAGCCTGCGACAGCATGAATACGCGACCGCGCAAAAAACGCCGTTTAATCGCCACGAGCTTGCTAGAGGTCAGTCAGCCTCTGAAAGTATTGCGCAAAGATGTATTTGCCACTGAGATCATTCAAGGCAAAACCACGGCGGCAAAGGCCAGTCAAACATTCGATATGCCCCATCAGAGATAGATGAATGGAACGACGAGGCCAAGCCGCAGGAAGTTCGCGAGCAGAACGAGGGCTAGTTCAAGCAGTTTCAAGATGCGTATGGCGAAGCAATGCTAGAGTTGCGTGCCCGAAAAAAGCTGCCGTCGCCGCTAGGCGAGGAAGAAAAGTGATCGAAACGATCCACAAAAAAACCGGAAGAAATTGGATGAGCAATCCCAAGGAGGTCTTGATAATCTAACGCAATTTAAATGGATAAAAAATGCAAAAACCGGCCTAAGCCGGTTTCTCGTCATTCGGGGCAGCGCATTGCCCCAGATCTTGCAAAAACTGATCACTAAATCTCTAAGCTTTTGATTTAGGACGATATTCTTGGTGGGAAGTGCAAGTTTCGAACTTGCGACCCCTGCAGTGTGAATGCAGTGCTCTACCCCTGAGCTAACCTCCCGAAGCGGGGCGTATTATGCCACACATTCAACTGCTGTGGAAGAGAGTTTTCGCTAATCAAGCAACCGGTGCAGTTGGCGTCGTCAATGCTGTCCAGATGCATTGCCCTTTCACGGCCTTATCCAGTCCCGCCAAAGTCTCCTGATGGGCAGCCACTTCCTCTTCCGATGCGGGCTGGAGGATCACTTGCGCTAGTGGCACTACCGCCAGTTCCTCACCGGCCACGGCGACTTCTTCTTCCACATCCATACCCAGGCTGTTCTGACCACGCGTCATGGCCAGATATACGTCGGCCAGCAGTTCCGAGTCCAGCAGTGCGCCGTGCAGCTTGCGGTGGGCGTTCGAAATACCGTAACGATCGCACAGCGCATCTAGCGAATTACGCTTGCCCGGATGCAGTTCCTTGGCATGCACCAGCGTATCGATCACGCCGTGGATATGCGTGCTGAAATCAGGCAATCCCAGCAACTGGAACTCGTGATTCAGAAAGCCCAGATCGAACGGTGCATTATGAATAATGACTTCGGCGCCCTGTATGTATTCGCGCAGATCATCGACGATCTGGGCAAACTTCGGCTTATCACTAAGGAACTCGGTAGTCAGGCCGTGGACGTTCAATGCGCCCTCTTCCGAATCGCGTTCCGGATTGATATAGACGTGGAAGTTATTCCCCGTCAGCATACGGTTGACCAGTTCCACACAACCGATCTCGATGATGCGGTTGCCTAACTTGGGGTTGATACCGGTAGTTTCAGTATCGAGTACGATTTGACGCATAGTGTTCCGTGGTGACGACTGCTTGAACAGGAAGTATAACAGGCGGCCTAACGGGCACGCGCCAGTTCCACCCCGCGATTGGCCAGCATGTCGGCACGCTCGTTACCGGGATGACCGTTGTGGCCGCGCACCCAGCGCCACTCCACCGTATGCAGTGCCTGTGCTGCGTCGAGCGCCTTCCACAGATCGGCATTCTTGACCGGCTCCTTGGCGGCCGTCTTCCAGCCGCGCGCCTTCCAGCCGTGTATCCATTCGCTGATGCCTTTCTGCACATACTGGCTATCCGTGTGCAGCGTCACCAGACAGGGGCGCTTGAGCGCCTGCAGGGCTTCGATCACGGCCTGCAATTCCATCCGGTTGTTCGTGGTGTCATGCGCGCCGCCGCAGATCTCTTTTTCGGCATCGCCTGCCACCAGCAGCGCGCCCCAGCCGCCGAGACCGGGATTACCCTTGCAGGCACCGTCCGTGTAGATCTCGACCTTGTCCATATTTTCCATACTGCTTTACCGCCTTTTATTCGTCGCCGGCACCACCGATGGTGCTGCCGCTGTTTTTCTGCTCCATGCCGGACCGATCAGATGCATGCCTTTGACACGCTTGATCGCCTGCACAATATATACGCCACCCAGATAGGGCCACCAGCGCGGTCCCGCATTATCCATGAAGGTATAGCGTTCCAGCCACTTCTGCGTGCGACAGGCTGGTGCATAACAGCCAAAATGGCTGTGGCTGGCCGTCATATTCAGTAATTTTAACCAGTCCTTCAGGCGCGGCATAGAAATCAGCTCTTCCGTGCGGGGCAGAAAGCCCGTGCCGCCCACACGCCGCAGCACCTGCCGCGCGCCCCACAGGCTGGTCGGATTGAAACCACAGATGATCACCTGCCCTTCCGGTATCAGCACGCGCTCGACTTCACGCAGCACCTGATGGGGATCGGGCGAGAACTCCAGCACATGGGGCAGCACCACCAGATCCATCGACTGGCTAGCAAACGGCAGCTCGACCGGATCGCAGGTCAGCGCTACGGCGCGGCGAGGTGCCTCAGCCAGTGTGCGGATCTTGCGGTCGGCCAGATACTTGTAGGGCATGCGGTTGGCGGCCAACGTATCGAGCTGGGGCATGCCGATCTGCACAGCATTAAAACCGAAAATATCGGCTGTCAAGTGGTCAAGTGTCTGCTGTTCCCATGCGCGCAGGTAGACACCGGCGGGCGTCTGCAGCCAGCCTTCCAGCGCTATAATGGATTTCTCCGAACCTGCTTTATCCATGCCCTGCCTTTACGCTCCAATGACCCATTCTACCAAGCCCGCACTGGAAGTCTTGACGATCCCTGCCTTTCGCGACAACTACCTGTGGCTGATCCACGATGGTGCGCATGCTGTCGCTGTCGACCCCGGTGATGCCCAGCCCATACTGTCAGCTTTGCAGGCCCATGGCCTGAAACTGACCGCCATTCTACTCACCCATCATCATGCTGACCATATCGGTGGTGTGGGCGAATTATTACAGCATTATCCCGTGCCCGTGTACGGACCTACCAATGAAAGCATAGGCTGCGTCACCTTACCCGTCAGCGAAGGAAAATTGATCGAAGTGCCGGGGCTGGATTTGCGTCTAAGCGTACTGGACGTGCCGGGCCACACCATGGGCCACATAGCCTATGTGCGACAGGGCACGCCGGGCTGGCTATTCTGCGGCGACACCCTGTTTGCCGGCGGTTGCGGTCGTCTGTTCGAAGGCACGCCAGCGCAGATGATCAGCTCGCTGGGCAAACTGGCGGCATTACCGGACGATACGCTAGTCTATTGCGCGCACGAATACACGCTGTCCAATCTGCGCTTTGCACGAATGGTCGAACCGGACAATCTCACCTTACAGCAGCGCGTAAAAGACGAGACCGATAAACGCGAGCGTGATCAGCCCACAGTACCCAGCACGATAGCGTTAGAAAAAGCCACCAATCCCTTCCTGCGCTATCGGGAAAAGAGTATCGCCGAGCAATTACAACGCGCTGGCAAGCTTGAGGCTAATGAAACGCCGCTGGCCACATTCACCGCCTTGCGGCTATGGAAGAACGAATTCTAATTCGGTGCCAACGTTCGGGGTCAAAAGTTCGGGGTCAGATCTGTCATTCGGACATGCCGCCTGAAAGGCTGACGAATCTCAATATCAAAATAAATTTCGAATAGTCCGAGATGACTGTGCCAGCGCAAGGGTGAACGCTAAATCATCCACTACTGTGGGGACATGAGCCGACCGCTACGACTAGACCTCGAACGAGCGCTTTACCATATCACCGCGCGTGGCGACAGGCGCAGTGCCATCTATCATTCGGATACGGATCGACAAGTATGGCTGTCCATGCTGGGCAAAACGTGCAAGCGTTTTGAATTTCGCATCCACGCCTACTGCCAGATGGGCAACCATTACCACCTTTTGCTCGAGACACAACATGGCATGCTTGCGCGCGGCTTGCAACAGCTGAACAGCACCTACGCCGCCTACTACAACCGCCAATACAATCAGGTCGGACATCTATTTCAAGGTCGCTATAAAGCCATCCTATGTCAGAGCGACACTTACCTGTTGGAACTATCGCGCTATGTGGAACTCAACCCGGTACGAGCTCAACTAGTTACGCACCCAGCTGACTGGATTTGGAGCAGCTATCGAGCGAAAGTAGCGCAGACCAGCGCACCGAGCTGGCTGGACACGCAAATGGTACTTGGCCATTTCAACACCTCGAATACGATTGCCGCGTACGCAAGCTTTGTCGCTGATGGATTGCTTGGGCGTAGCCCCTGGGCCGATCTGGCTCATGGCGTGCTGCTGGGAGATGCTGAATTTCAAGCTGCCTACCAAGAACAACCACAATACGGCAATCAACTCGAAATCCAGCGCACCCAACGCAAATTCCTCACGCCAGGCTTAGACGACTTCTTCCAGCGCTATTCCGACCGGCGCGAAGCTATGGCGCGAGCCTATTTTTCGCACAGCTATACGATGGCGGAAATTGCCCGCCATGCACAGGTATGTGTAAAAACTGTCAGTCGCGCTATCGCCGCCTTCAGAGAACTAGAAGAGCACACAAAAAGAGATTGAGGCAGCTCAATAGTGCGGCAAGGATGTCCAAATGACAGATCTGACCCCGAAGTAAAAACGGCCCCGCAGGGCCGTTGGTTTTTGCGGCTTAGATTTCTTCGTACAGCGGCAGCGTCAGGAATTCGGCGAACTGGTCGGACGTCGACATTTCTTCGAAGATCTGGGCAGCGCGGACGTAGGTCGGACCTTCGCCGCCCGGTGCGTCGCGCTGCACTTTGGCCAGTTCTTCCGGGATCATGGCGCGCACCATCTCGGCCGTCACTTTGCGGCCGTCTTCCAGCGTGCCTTTGCTGGAGCGGATCCACTGCCATACTTGCGAACGGCTGATTTCGGCCGTGGCAGCATCTTCCATCAGGTTGTGGATAGGCACGCAACCGTTGCCGGCCAGCCAGCTACCGAGGTAGTGGATGCCCACGTTGATGTTGTAGCGCAGACCCGCTTCCGTGATCGGGGCTTCCGGTTTGAAGTCCAGCAGTTCGGCTGCCGTCACTTCCACGTCTGGACGCTGTTTGTCGATCTGGTTAGGCTTGTCGCCCAGTACTTTCTTGAACTCGGTCATGGCCAGTTCCACCAGACCAGGGTGTGCTACCCAGCCGCCATCGTAGCCGTCGGTGGCATCGCGGGCCTTGTCGTTGCGCACGCCACCCATGGCCACTTCGTTTTTCTCCGGATCGTTCTTGATCGGGATCAGTGCTGCCATGCCGCCGATGGCCGGTGCATTGCGCTTGTGGCAGGTCTTCAGCAGCAGCAGTGCGTAGGCCCGCATGAACAGTGCCGTCATGGTCACTTTGGCGCGATCGGCCAGGCAGAAGTCCTTGTCCAGCTTGAATTTCTTGATGCAGGAGAAGATGTAGTCCCAGCGGCCAGCATTCAGGCCGGAGCTGTGCTCGCGCAGTTCATACAGGATTTCGTCCATTTCGAACGCAGCCAGGATGGTTTCGATCAGCACGGTGGCTTTGACGGTGCCCTGTGGCAGACCCAGTTCGTTCTGGGTCATGACGAAAATGTCGTTCCACAGACGGGCTTCCAGATGCGATTCCATCTTAGGCAGGTAGAAATAAGGACCGGCGCCACGTGCCAGCTGTTCTTTTGCGTTGTGGAACATAAACAGGGCGAAGTCGAAGATGCCGCCCGAGATGCGCTTGCCGTCCACCAGCACGTGCTTCTCGTCCAGATGCCAGCCGCGCGGACGTACCACCAGCGTCGCTACTTTGTCGTTCAGTTTGTACGATTTGCCATTCTGTTCCATGGCAATGGTGCCGCGCACGGCATCGAACATATTGATCTGGCCGTCGAGCTGGTTTTCCCAGTTCGGCGTATTCGAATCTTCGAAGTCGGTCATGTAGCTATCGGCGCCCGAGTTCAGGGCGTTGATGACCATCTTGCGATCGACCGGGCCGGTGATTTCTACGCGGCGGCATTCCAGTGCTTTAGGGATAGGGGCAACTTTCCAGTCGCCAGCGCGGATGTGCGCGGTTTCTGGCAGGAAGTCAGGACGCTCGCCCGCATCCAGACGCTTGGCGCGCTCGACGCGAACCGCCAGCAACTGCTGGCGACGGGCTTCGAATTCGCGCGACAGCTTGGCCACCAGTGCCAGCGCTTCGCTGGTCAGGATGTTTTCGTAGCCCGGCTTGATGTTGCCGGTGATTTCCATGCCTGCTGGCAGAGTGAGGGTGGACTGCGTCATGAGCTTCTCTCCGAAAGAAAATATTAACAACCAGACTAATTATAAGCATGCGCCCCAGTGTTGCACGGCTATGTTTTTAGTGTGCAGACTCAGTTACGCCCCGATATGTTTTACAGTATATTCACTAATAAGTTATACAAACAAGACTAAAAATCACTTCATCTATGCGTTTTTCTCACAAATGACAGGTTGATGTATCTATGGGTCAATTCAGACAGATTTCCACCTTTGTCGAGGTGGTTTCCAAGGGCAGTCTCTCCGCTGCCGCCCGCGCCGAGGGCATCGCGCCCGCCATGATAGGCCGACGCCTCGATGCGCTGGAAAGCCGCCTCGGTGTGAAATTATTGCAACGCACCACCCGCAAACTGGCCCTCACCAACGAGGGCGCGGCGTTTCTGGAAGATTGCCAGCGCATCCTGACGGAACTGGAAGAAGCCGAGTCGGCCGTGGCAGAACGTAGCGCCCATGCCACAGGCCATTTGATGATCTCGGCACCGGCAGGCTTCGGTCGCCAGCACGTCGCCCCCTTGATCCCGTCGTTTCTGGCCGAACACCGTGATGTCAGCATCACCTTGAACATGAGCGACCGTGTGGTCGATATCGTCGGCGAAGGCATCGACGTAGCAATCCGGATCGCCAGCCTGTCCGATTCCAGTCTGGTCAGCGTGAAACTGGCCGACAACGAACGGGTGGTGGTGGGCGCCCCCGCCTATCTGAAGCGCCATGGCGTGCCGCAGACGCTGGCTGACCTTTCCAAACACAATTGTCTGGCCATCAGTAGCGAAGGCAGCCAGCGCGGCTGGACTTTCCGCGAGAATGGCAAGAATGTGGTGCTGAAAGTAGCAGGTAATATGGGCAGCAATGACGGGCAGGTGCTGCACGACTGGGCGCTGGCCGGCAAAGGACTGGCCTGGCGCTCGATGTGGGAAGTGGGCAATGAAATTGCCGAGGGCAAGTTGCAGACGGTGCTCGATCAGCATTCCGCGCCGGGCAACGATATCTATGCCGTGTTTGCCCAGCGCCGCCACCTGCCGCTGCGCATCCGGGCGTTTGTGGACTTCCTGCGCCACACTTACGCGCAGCCGGAATACTGGCGCAAGACAGGCAAATAATCCGCTCCGCGCCAAACGCATGGGCAAAAAAAATCCTCGGGAACCGAGGATTTCTTATTTCGTTAGATTCAGCGTATTACAGTGGCTGAATGTTCGAAGCTTGCTTGCCTTTAGGGCCGGCAGTTACTTCGAAAGAAACGCGTTGGTTCTCTTGCAGCGACTTGAAGCCTGCGGTCTGAATCGCCGAGAAGTGAGCGAACAGATCTTCGCCGCCTTCATCAGGGGTGATAAAGCCGAAGCCCTTCGAGTCATTGAACCATTTTACGATACCAGTTGCCATTACAATTCCTATTTCAGTTAAGTTGGGCTTGCGCCCGTGATATCGTTTGAGGCAAGAAGAAAAACAGCGAAACTGCACTACTCTTGAATCTAAACGATGCCGCATTATACCCATTTACTCGAGAAAAGCACGTTTTCGCCAAAATAAATGCAAACTCGCGTCTTTTTTGGTAGAAAACTCGCTTAACTCAGGGTCTGAGTACAACTATAGACAAGTATTTACTTTGCGATTTGAGCTAGATCAATCGCCACTATCAGTCGTAGCGGGTAGCTTGGGGGTCGCGCGCGGCCCAGCGCAGATACTGCTCGACTTGCGGCGCGATACCGTTCCAGCCGGAACCATCCTGCATGGCCGCCCGCAGTTGCTGCTCGATGCGACGGGCCTGCTGGCCCAGCATGGCGTAACCAAAGGTGGCGGCCGAACCGGCCACGCTGTGCAGGGATTCGTGCAGCGCTGCCAGCTGCGCGCTGGTGGGCGTTGCGCCACCGGCCACGCAGGCCGCTAGCGCCTGCGCAGTCTTCTCCAGCATTAGCGGCAACTGCGCGGCAAAGCGCGCATTCAGCGCTTCCAGCCGGGCGCGGAACTCTGCTTCCGCCGACACGGGATCGGCCATTACTTGGTGCCGAAGATACGGTCGCCCGCATCGCCCAGGCCCGGTACGATGTAAGCGTGGTCATTCAGGTGCGAATCGAGCGAAGCACAGTAGATCTTCACGCCCGGATGGGATTTCTGGAACACGGTAATGCCTTCCGGCGCCGCCACCAGTGCGAGGAAGATGATCTGGTCATCCGTCACGCCGCGCGATTTCAGCACATCCACCGCGTGCACGGCCGAATTACCAGTCGCCACCATCGGGTCGCACAGAATGAAAGTACGCTCGGCCAGATCGGGCAGGCGCACCAGATATTCCACCGGCTGGTGGGTTTCCGGATCACGGAACACGCCGATATGGCCGACCCGGGCCGATGGCACCAGATTCAGCAGACCGTCGCTCATGCCGATGCCGGCGCGCAGTATCGGTACGATGGCCAGCTTTTTACCGGCGATGACAGGTGCATCGATGGTCATCAGCGGAGTTTCGA
Organism: Duganella fentianensis; assembly: GCF_964031615.1. Classification (GTDB taxonomy): domain Bacteria; phylum Pseudomonadota; class Gammaproteobacteria; order Burkholderiales; family Burkholderiaceae_D; genus Rugamonas; species Rugamonas fentianensis_A. Next base: position 278,300 of record NZ_CAXIQN010000019.1, on the reverse strand, counting down.
TGGTACGGGTGGTGAGCGGCAGATCGCGGGTGATCTCGTAGCCCATCAGCAAGGTGATTTCTTTCAGCAGTTCGCGGAAAGTGCGGGTCGAAGTATCTTTTTCCCGCATGTGGCTCAGCTTGTGCTGAATCAGCGGATGGTCGGTGATAAACAGATTGGGGAAGCGCGGATCTTGTTTCATTGTGGATTCTTTCTTGAAGTACCGATCATTATACTAGGGCTGAGGACCTAAAAACATGGCCACGGCTTCCTCGGCAATCTGGTCGAGATTCAGGCCCTGCCCCGGTTTGTACCACAGCACACTGTAGTTGATAGCGCCCATGAGCAATAAGCGCGCCACCGCACTATCACTTTGCAGCAGGCCTGCCGCCAGCAGCTCGCTCACCACATCCTGCCACAACTGGTCGTAGCGGTCGCGCAGCACCTGCACCCGCTCGCGCAACTCCGGCGTCAGGCGGCGCCAGTCATACAGCAGCACGGGAATAAAGTCATGGCCCTCGCCCAGCACGATCTCCAGATGGGCCCGCACCAGGGCATGAAACTTCTGGCGTGGCGATAGCGCGCTGTCGACGATGCTCTCGGCCGCTGGCAGCCCCGCTACCAGCCCCTCCTCCATCACGGCCGCCAGTATCTCCTGCTTGCTTTTGAAGTGGTAGAACGGACTGCCCGAACGCATGCCGACCGCTTCGGCAATATCGCGCGTGGTGGTGCCGTCAAAGCCCCGTTCGCGAAACAGCCGCGCTGCAACTCGCACCAGCTCGGCACGCCGATTGTCTACTACTACCGTTTGAGTCATCACTACTTTCCGTTATTCGAGCAAGGCACGCGCCAGTATCTGGCCGTATGCCAGGTTTTCCGGCAGGCGGCCATAAGCGCCACCGGGTGCGCATCTGATGCGTGAGGCAATAAATGCCGATGATACATAAGCTGGCGCGTGGCGCAACAGCAATCCTGCCTGCACTGCCAGTACGATACGTTCGGCCAGCAGGCGGGCACCAGCCTCGCTACACTGCAGATCGGCCAGCAAAGCCTGACGATAGGCGCTGAAATCCGCATCGGCATCACCCGCCAGCGCCAGTTCGGCCGCCAGCGCATCGCGCGCGGCAGGAGTCTTACCCAGCGCGCGCAGCAAGTCAAGGCACATCACATTGCCCGAGCCTTCCCAGATGGAATTGACGGGCAGTTCACGGTATAGCCTTGCCAGCGGGCTATCTTCCACATAGCCGCTGCCACCAATCACTTCCATGGCCTCGGCACCGAAGGCTGGGCCGCGCTTGCAGATCCAGTATTTACCCGCTGGTGTCAGCAGCCGCGCCAGCATAGCCTGTGCCGGATCGGCGACTTCGTCAAAACAGCGCGCCAGCCGCAGCGCAAACACCGTCGCCGCTTCCGATTCCAGCGCCAGATCGGCCAGCACATTCTGCATCAGCGGCTGCTCGCATAAATATTTACCGAAGGCTTTGCGCTGGCGTGCATGGTGCAGCGCATGCACCAGTGCCGCGCGCATTGCACCAGCGCTGCCCAGTATGCAATCGAGCCGCGTGTGGCTACCCATTTCCAGTATGGTGGGCACACCCCGCCCCTCCTTGCCGATCAGCCAGCCATAGGCGCCGGTGAATTCCACTTCGGAGGATGCATTCGAGCGGTTGCCCACCTTGCTCTTGAGGCGTTGTACACGAATGCGATTACGCTCGCCATTCGGCAGGAAACGGGGCAGCAGCAAGCAAGACAGGCCATTGCCGTCCGCCGTGGCGGTTTGCGCCAGTATCAGGTGGGCATCGCTCTGGGGTGCGGAAAAGAACCATTTGTGGCCAATCACACGGTAGACGCCCGCCCCCTCGCTACCGAACAGCGCCTGCGCCTCGGCGGCATCGAGCGCTACCGCCTGCGTGGTATTGCTGCGCACATCGCTACCGCCCTGCTTTTCCGTCATGCCCATGCCGATCAGGGCGCCATGTTTCTGTTCGATGGGGAGCGAGCGCGGGTCATAGCTACGCGACAAAATCTTCGGTAGCCATTTCGCCGCCAGCTGCGGCGCCTGCCGCAAAGCGGGAACGCTGGCGTAGGTCATGGTCACCGGACACTGGGAACCATTTTCCACCTGCCCGAACATCAGGTAGCGCGCTGCGCGGGCAACCTGTGCTCCATTGCCGTCCAGCCAGGGGGACGCGTGGGTGCCGTTTTCGATCAGCAGACGCATCAGGCTATGCCAGGCCGGATGGAACTCCACCTCGTCGATGCGCTGCCCGCCACCATCATATTGCTGCAGCCGGGGCGGGTATTCATTGGCCAGCCGCCCCAGTTCCAGTATCTCGGCCCGCCCCAGCTGGGCACCCAGCGCCTGAAGTGCTGCATCGTCCTGCGCCGCGCCTTCGCGCAGAACGCCTTCGCGCAAAGCGGCATCGATCTGATACAGGTTGACGTTGGCCAGCGGGGCCGTTGTGTTGTGCACCTGATGTGTTTCAAACGGTTGCATGGTGTCTCCGGCTTAGTATGGGTTTTAACGCTTAGACTAGCCTAGGGCGGATTGCTAAGCAAGCGCTTGCTTTGCGGAATATCCAGCCCTATGATGGCTATCCTACTCGGGAGACACCATGGAACACGCCTACCTGTACGACGCCATCCGCACCCCGCGCGGCAAAGGTAAAAAAGACGGCAGCCTGCACAGCATCAAGGCCATCGATCTGCTATCAGGGTTGATGCAGACGTTGCAGCAACGCCATCAGATCGATACGTCGCGCATCGACGACGTGGTGCTGGGCTGCGTAACGCCGATAGGCGAACAGGGTGCCGATATCGCCAAAACTGCGGCGCTAGCCGCCGGCTGGGACTGGAAAGTTGCCGGCGTACAGCTCAACCGCTTCTGTGCCTCGGGACTGGAAGCGGTCAATCTGGCGGCACAAAAGGTCCGCTCGGGCTGGGAAGAACTGGTGGTGGCCGGCGGCGTGGAATCCATGTCGCGCGTCCCCATGGGCACGGATGGCGGCGCGTGGGCGAATGATCCGGCCACCAGCATACGCACGGACTTTCTACCGCAAGGCATAGGGGCCGATCTGATCGCCAGCATCGACGGCTATAGCCGCAGCAGCGTCGATGCCTATGCGCTGCGCTCGCAACAGAAGGCTGCCGCCGCGCAGGCAGCAGGCCGCTTCCGTTCTGTCGTGCCGGTACTGGATCAGAACGGCGTACTGGTACTGGGCCATGATGAATTCATCAAACCCGGCACCACGCTGGAGACACTGGGCGCGCTCAAACCATCGTTCGCCCAGATGGGAGCGGCTGGGTTTGACCAGCTGGCATTGCGCCGCTATCCGCAATTGCAGCAGGTACAGCACGTCCACACGGCAGGCAACTCGTCGGGCATCGTCGATGGTGCGGCGCTGGCCCTGATCGGCAACGCCGCGATGGGGCAGCGGCTCGGCTTGCGCCCCCGCGCACGCATCGTTGCCGCTGCCGTGACAGGGAGTGATCCGGCCATCATGCTGACCGGCCCAGCGCCCGCTGCCCGCAAAGCCCTGCAGAAGGCGGGGCTGAGCATCAACGATATCGACCTGTTCGAAGTGAACGAAGCTTTTGCCTCCGTGGTTCTGCGCTTTATGAACGAACTGGAGGTGCCCGAACACAAGGTCAACGTCAACGGCGGTGCCATCGCACTGGGACATCCACTGGGTGCCACCGGCTGCATGTTACTGGGGACGCTGATCGATGAACTGGAAGCGCGCACCCTGCGCTACGGCATGGTCACACTGTGCGTGGGCGGCGGCATGGGCATCGCCACCATCATTGAACGGGTATGAACGGAAGCGCCATGATCAATATACAACAACAGCAACAGCGCTGCGTCGTCACGCTGCATACCCGCAGTATCAATCCGCTCAGTGCTCTGTGGCAGGATGCATTGCAGCAGCTGCTAGAGCAGCTGGAGCAGCTGGCCGCCAGTGCGCAGACTGGCGCCGTAGTCCAGATCAATTTCGAAGGTAGCCCGCCCGACTACCAGCTGGAACAGGTCGCAGCATTGGGGCGGGCGCAGGCCAGTGCCTGTATGCAGCGGCTGGCCAGCTACCAGCAGTTACTGCGCCGGCTGGAGCGGCTGAGCATACCGGTGCTGGCTATCCTTCAAGGTCAGGTGCTTGGTCACGCCTGGGGCTTAGCACTGGCCTGCCATCGCCGCTACGCCCTCGGCGCCGGACAGTTTGGCCTGCCACAAGCCACACTGGGGCTGATGCCCTGCGGCGGCGCCCTGGTGCGCTTCGGACGACTGCTCGGTCTGCAAACAGCCCTGCCCCTGCTGCTCGACGGCGCTGCACTGGACAACGCCAGCGCACTGCAACTGGGGCTGCTGCACGGCGCTGCCGCCGACGCGCCCGCATTGTCTGCGCTGCTTGCCGCCGCGGCCAACAGCGCTATGCCGCCGCAGCAGCCATGGGATAGCACCCGTCCGGCATTGCCGGGCGGTGCCCTCGACAGCGCTGCCAATCGGGCTTTCCTGCAACTGGCACCCGCGCGGCTACGCACACGCCACGCGCAGGATGTGCCCGCCGAGCAGGCCATTCTCTGCGCGCTGGCAGAAGGGTTGCTGGTGGATTTCGACACGGCCGTGTTGATCGAAAGCCGCTATTTCTGCCAGATTGCCATCGCATTTCAAGGCTGACTTCGTAAGTTTGTCCAGAACAATTGTGTTTAACTTTCAATCAACAGAAAAACCGTTAATTTCTGCCTGAAAAATCGCCGAAATATAGCCTCCAAATGGCGATTTTTCACTCTGAGCGACGTTTTTTTCATCATGATTGTAGGAAAACAAAAAAAGTCTGAAAGATATTGTCATTTTTCATGTGATTTCCCCGCTATCAGTGATACATTGCGCTCTGGTGTAGCCTTATTTGTGCTGGCGCCTTACCGGCATAAAAACTGAAAGATTAAAATCACGCGATGTACTCCAGCATTCCCGTCCCGTCTCCGCGACATGAATTGGATAACCTCATGGAGGAGGCTGGCGACGTTGTATTCCGCGTCAGTGCCGATGGACAGATACTGTTTGCCAGCCACCGCGCCGTCCAGCTGATTGCTGCGGCCGCGCCACTGGCGGGTACCGCACTGGTTCAACTGCTCACCGAAGATGACCGCCCTGCGCTGCAAACGGCGCTGACGGATGTGCTATCCGGTGCGGCGAGCCGTCTGTTCGAGAGTCGTATCAAGTGCGCCGCCAGCGAGACGCCGTTCGAGTTGCGCCTGTCCTGCTACACCAGCCAGCAAGGCAGCCGGGAACTGCTGGTGGTGGGCCGCAATATGGCGCAGCAGCGCGCCACCGAAGAGCGCTTGCGCCACATGGCCACCCACGATGCGCTGACCGAGCTACCCAACCGCTTGCTGCTGTCCGACCGTATCCGCATGGTCATCGCCAATGCGCGCCGTTCCGGCCAGAGCTTTTCCGTCGCCTGCATCGGACTGGACGGCTTCAAGAAAGTCAACGATGGGCTCGGCCATCCGGTCGGCGATGCCGTATTGCGCACCGCCGCCAGCCGGCTGCGCAAGACCCTGCGTGATAGCGATACCCTGGCGCGCGTGGGCGGCGACGAATTTGTTGCGATTTTGCCCGGCACCGCCACCGAAGCGCAGATCAAACTGGTCACCGGCCGGCTGATTGCCACCTTGCAGTCGCCGTTCGAAATCGACAGCCACACCATCTATGTGGGCGCTTCGGTCGGCGTGGCCGTGTATCCCCAGCACGCCGAAGAAGAAGGCCGCCTGCTGGCGCTGGCCGACGTGGCCATGTCGCGTGCCAAGGAAACGGGCAAAGCCCGCTGCGTGGTGTACAGCCAGAACCAGTCCGGCCCGCCCGAACATGATATTTCGCTGGAAGCGGCCATGTTCCAGGCCGTGCGCGAAGGCGAATTCCTGCTGTTCTACCAGCCCATCGTGGATGCCCATACGCGCGAAATCCAGGGTTTCGAAACGCTGATGCGCTGGAAGCACCCGACGCTGGGCATGGTGCCGCCGGCCCGCTTCATTCCCATCGCTGAAACGAATGGCCTGATCAATCTGCTGGGCGCCTGGGCGCTCAAAGCCGCCTGCGTGCAACTGCGACAGTTCGAGGAAGTGGCCAAGCGCCCGCTCTACATTTCAGTGAACATCAGCCCGCGGCAATTCCGCAACGACAAATTTCTGGACGTGCTGGACGATGCCATCGCATTCTCCGGCTTACAAGGTGAGCAATTGGTTCTAGAAATTACAGAGGGCACGCTGATGGTCGATCCGGTACATGCCGAGTCCATCCTGTCCAAAATGGCCGAACGCAAGGCGCGCATCGCGATTGACGATTTCGGCACCGGCTATTCTTCGCTGGCCTATCTCAAGCGTTTCCCCATCTCGGTGCTGAAAATCGATCGCACTTTTATCCGCGACTTGCCGAATTCGGAGAAAGACGCGGCCATCTGCAATGCCGTGCTCGATCTAGCCAAACACCTCGATCTGTCGGTAGTGGCCGAAGGCGTCGAAACGGAAGACCAGCTGGCCTATCTGCAGCAGCGCGGCTGCCAGTACATTCAAGGCTATCTGACCGGCAAGCCAATGGCGGCCAACATCGCCATGGCCGCGCTGCGCGAAAGCATGCATCTGAAAATCGTCCAGCCTGATCTGCGGCAGGTGGCCAAATGAGCGTCCGTAGCACAGGCAACGCACTGGGCGACGCTACGCTGGCCACGCTGTGGGAAAGCACGCGCCGGCGCGGCGACATGCCGGGCTTTGCCAAGGCTATCAGCGCGATTCTGGGCGCCATGCGGGGCGAGGACGAGCAGGAATTCAATATGACGCGCACGGTGCTGTCCGACCCTGTGCTGACCCAGAAAGTGCTGCGATTGGCCAATAGCGGTATGTATGCCGCCTTCGGCCAGCACATCAGTACGGTCTCCAAAGCCGTGCAGGTGCTGGGCACGGATGCCATCGGCCATCTGGCACTGGGCTTGAAACTGATCGAGGAACTGTCGGGCGCTTCGTCCGATGCCACGGCCTCCCATGTGGAGATGGAAAAGGCCGTGCTGGCCGGTATCGTCGCACAGCAGATCGCCAACACGGCCGAAAGCCGCCATGGCGAAGAAGCCGTGGTGTGTTCCATGCTGCATACGCTGGGCCGTATGATGCTCACCTACTACATGCCGGAACGCTGGCACGAGATACAGCGCAGCGCAGCGCAGGAAAACTGCGACGTCGAGACTATCGCGCCCAAGCTGCTGGGACTGGGGCTCGATGAAATCGGCCACGCTGCCGCCTTGCACTGGGGCCTGCCGGCCGGGCTGATCAACGGTATGCGCAAGCTGGCGCCGCCCGAGCCGGGTGGTGAAATCAGTTCTTCCGACTGGATAGCCGGTCTGTCCACCATGTCGGCCGCCTGTGCCGAATCGCTGTGGAATGATGACGAAGCCGGTGCGGCAGCCGTGGCGCAACTGGCCGACGCCTATTCGGCCATGCTGGGCGTGCTGCCGGAAAAGCTGATGGGCGCCATCGAGCAAGCCAAAGTGGTCGCCGCCAACGACCTGACCATCGCGCCGCTGTCGAAACCGGCCGAACGGCGCGCCAAGGCGCTGGCACGTACGCGCCAGCGCGATGCGGGCAACCAGATACTGCTCAGCGGTCTGGCCGATATGCGCGACATGATCCATACGGCCAATCCCGGCCAGATGGTGCAGATCGCGCTGGAAACCGTGTTCAAAGGGCTGGAATTCTCCCGTGCACTGGCCTTTGTGCGCAATCGCAAGGACAGCCAGTACGCTGCCAAGATCGGTTTCGGCAACGACATCCGTGACATCCTGCCTCAACTGGTGTTCGAAGATACCTATCAGCCCAACGTATTCCATGCAGCACTGAATAGCGACCGCGTGATCTTCATCGAGAATGCACGCGACGCCAAGTTCGCCGCCAAACTGCCGGACTGGTGGCGCAACACCTTATCGGCGGCGCACAGCTTTGTGATACTGCCGCTATCGGCCAACGGCCAGTCGGCCGGCTTCCTGTATGGCGACTGGGACGACAGCTTCCCTCCTATCGAACTGAGCCAGACCGAGTTCGGTCTGCTCAACGATATGCGGGCTCTCGTGGTGCGTGCCGTGCTGAAGCGCCATCAGCAGGAAACTGTCAGCAAATAATCCGCTGACAATGCTGGCTAGTGGCCATCGTGCTGCTGCCAGCGTGCCGACAACATGGCTGCCCCCAGCGCCAACAAACTCAGCAGCGCCGCCACGTAATACACCGAGGCTGGCCCTGCTTCCTGCCACCACTGGGCCAGAAACAGCCCGCCCAGCGAACCGCCTATACCGTACGACAGGCTCATGTAGAGCGCCTGCCCGCGCGCCTGCAGGGGGCCGGAGAACCAGCGCTGCAAGGTCATCACCGCCGAGGAATGATGCAGCGCGAAGGTGGCCGCGTGCATCAGTTGCGCCACCAGTAATAGCCACAACAGATGCGCCGCCATACCGATCATGACGAAGCGCGCCGCCGCCAATAGCAGCGTCACATACATCAGCTGCATGGGACGCCAGCGGCGGAACAGGGGCGCCTGAAAATAGAACAGCGCCACTTCCGCCAGCACACCGAGCGACCACATGGCGCCGATCACCGTCTTGCTGTAGCCGTTGCGTTCCAGATACAGCGAATAAAAGGTGTACAGCGAAGTGTGGGCGGCCACCATCAGCGCGGTGGAACAGAAGAAGGCGATCACTTCGCGCCGGCGCAGCAGCGTCAGCAAAGGCAGCGGCACTTCCTGATGGCGCTGGCGCGGCACATCGTGCAGACGAAACGCCGCCACGATGGTCAGCACCAGCAGGCCGGCAGCAATGGCGGGCAGCGCCACGATGCCGTAATGGTCGAGCGCATAGGCCGATGCGGAGACGGCGACGATGAAACCGATCGAACCCCACATGCGGATGCGGCCATAATGGGTCAGATCGCCGCGCATTTCGGACAGCATCAGCGCTTCACAGATGGGCGCCTGTCCGCTGGTAAACAGATTCAGTACCACCATGGCCAGCATGAAGTGGCCGAAAGTGGAGCCGAAAAAGAAACCGGAGAAACCGATCAGTGCAGCGAAACCGGCCATCCGCAATACGGTGACGCGGCGATCATAGTGATCCGCCACATAGCCCCAGACATTGGGGCCGATGATGCGCAGCACCTGTATCATCGACATCAGCACGCCGATCTGCGCCACCGTCATGCCGTGGTCGGCAAAGAACAGCGTGGCGTAGGTCGACCAGGTTCCTGCGTGCGCGTAGTAGCAGAAGAGGAATAAGGCGAAGCTGAAGGCCTGAGCCGGCACCGCTTACAGCGCGATGTTAGGCGTATGCACCTTGACGTCGCCACACTGGGCGCGGTGCATCAGCGCATGATCCATCAATACCAGTGCCAGCATGGCTTCGGCGATCGGCGTAGCACGGATACCGACGCAGGGGTCGTGGCGACCGAAGGTTTCTACCAGCACGGGATTGCCATCCTTGTCGATCGACTGGCGCGGCGTACGGATAGACGAAGTGGGCTTGATAGCGATCGAGACGGTGATGTCCTGCCCCGTCGAAATACCGCCCAGCACGCCACCGGCGTTATTACCGATAAAGCCTTGCGGCGTCAGCTGATCGCCGTGTTCGCTGCCCTTCTGCACCACCGACTGGAAGCCGGCGCCGATTTCCACGCCTTTCACGGCATTGATGCCCATCATGGCGTAGGCAATATCGGCATCCAGCTTGTCGTAGATAGGCTGACCCAGACCGACGGGAATATTCTGTGCAATCACATCGATCTTGGCACCGATCGAATCGCCCTCCTTGCGCAGCGCATCCATCGCCGCTTCCATGCGGGCGATCAGTTCGGCATCGCCACTGGCAGCGAAGAACGGATTGTCATGCACGTGGGCCCAGTCCTGGAACGGTACGGCGATGTCGCCCAGCTGGCTCATGCAGCCTTTGAACACGGTGCCGTACTGCTGCTGCAGCCATTTCTTGGCAATCGCGGCGGCGCCCACCACCGGCGCCGTCAGGCGGGCCGAAGAACGGCCGCCGCCGCGCGGATCGCGCACGCCGTATTTATGCCAGTAGGTGTAGTCGGCGTGGCCGGGACGGAAGCTCTCGGCAATATTGCCGTAATCCTTGCTGCGCTGGTCTTCGTTGCGGATCAGCAGCGCAATCGGGGTGCCGGTGGTCACACCCTGATAGACACCGGACAGGATTTCCACCGTATCCGATTCCTGCCGCTGGGTCACATGGCGCGACGTGCCGGGCTTGCGGCGGTCCAGTTCCGGCTGGATATCAGCTTCCGTCAGCGGCAGTCCCGGTGGGCAGCCATCGATCACGCAGCCGATGGCCGGACCGTGCGACTCACCAAAGGTTGTAACGGAAAACAATTTACCAAAAGTATTACCGGACATAGGAAGAGAATCTTTGGAAAAAGGTGGAGAATTCCGTATTCTACCAGCCAGAGCCCCTCTCTGCGGCACTGCGAAATTAATTTCCACTTGGCAATTTTTCCTTGGTAGAATTCCTAATGATGCAAAAAAATTCAACACCGTTGCACAGCGCCACACAGCGAGGTGCAAAAGAGTAGGAAAACTGCATTCTTTTTGACAATTCACTATATACTGAACCGAAGAACACCAAGCAATCCTGGAGAAGCGACACATGCCCCCACCGGTCACACCACTTGATCCAGCCAAGGACGATCAAGACGATCTGGTATTCTTAGAAGAGCATCCGGCTACACCCGTTGCCATGGGTGTGCGCAATGTATGGCGGGTCATGATTATCGATGACGACGAAGACGTCCATTCGACCACTACCTTTGCGCTGGGCAACCTCGACATGCAGCACCGGCAGCTGGAGTTCGTTCACGCCTATTCGGCTGCGCAAGCACGTGAATTACTCAAAACGGAAAAAGAGATCGCTGTCATTCTGCTCGACGTGGTGATGGAGCAGGACGATGCCGGCCTGCATCTGGTGCGCTACATCCGCGAAACACTGGGGCTGAGCGATGTGCGGATCATCCTGCGCACGGGACAACCCGGCTATGCGCCCGAAATCGATGCCATCCGCGACTTCGATATCAACGACTACAAGACCAAGTCGGAATTGACGCGGATCAAATTATTTACCACCGTCACCTCCGCTATCCGCTCCTACGAGCAGATCCGCAAGATCAATGACAGCCGTCGTGGCCTGAGCCAGATCGTGCATGCCAGCACCCAGCTGATGTCGCTACACGGCGTGCACAATTTTGCTGCAGGCGTGCTGGGCCAGATCGCCGAGTTGCTGGGTCAGCAGGCCAGCGGCGTGCTGTGCGTGCTGGAATGCCCGGAAGATGGCTGCCGTGAACTGATGGTCATGGCCACCGTCGGCCCCTATCACAAGTTCGATAACACCACCCTGACCGTACGCTGTGACCAGCGCATCCACGATGCGATGGAACTGACGCTGGCGCAGGGCCGCAATGTGTACGGCCCCGATTATGTGACGCTGTATTTCGCCGGCAAAGCCAGCCGTGATTTCGTCGCCTTCCTCGACGTCAAGACGGCACCGACGGAAATCGACGAACGCCTGCTGGAAGTATTCTGCGCCAACGTGGCCGTCGGCCTCGACAACGTGGAACTGGTGAGCCACCTGCACACGGCGGCGTTCTACGATCAGCTGTCCAAACTACCTAACCGCACCCGACTGATCGAAATCCTCGACGCCACCCTGACCAGCCCTATCCGCGACGAAACCACCCTGTCGCTGGTTGACCTCGATCACTTTGCCGAAACCAACGATGCGCTAGGCCACCGCTTCGGCGATGCCCTGCTGCTGGCCGTGGCTGGCCGGCTGCAGACAGAACTGGGCGATGCGCTCACCGTGGCCCGTCTGGGTGGCGATATCTTCTGCGTGCTGGGCGATTCCTCGCAAGTCAATCCGGCCAATATCCTCACGCTGTTCCAGCGCCCCTTCAGCATCGACGGCCAGGACGTACAACTGTCCGCCACGCTGGGACTGGTGCGGCTGGGCGAACATGAAGGCGGCGGCGTCGACGTGCTGAAGGATGCCGACATCGCCCTCAAACGCGCCAAAACCCAGCAGCGTTCCGGCCACTACTATTTCTCGCGCTCGATGGGCGTAGAAATCCGCGAACGGGTGCGCATGATGCACGCGCTGCGCAAGGCCTTCGGCCAGAACGAACTATTCGTGGTCTACCAGCCGCAGATCGATCTGGAGACCCGTCGCCCAAAGGGGGCCGAAGCCTTGCTGCGCTGGCAGACGCCAGACGGCAAGTTTGTTTCGCCTGACCGTTTCATTCCGATTGCCGAATACTCGGGCCTGATCATCGATCTGGGCGAATGGGTGCTGCGTACCGCCTGTCGCGAGCTGGTGGCACTGCACAAGGCTGGCCACACTGACTTCATGATGTCGATCAACGTGTCGCAAGTCCAGTTCCGTCACCCCTACTTCCTCGAAATGCTGCGCAAGGCACTGGAAGATACAGGCGCACCACCCGAGTTCGTCGAACTGGAAATCACCGAATCGATGGCCATGGAGGAGCCGGATCTGCTGATCAAGATGCTGGCCCAGATCAAGCAGACGGGCGTGAGCATTGCCATCGACGATTTCGGCACGGGTTTCTCGTCGCTATCCTATCTGCAGCGCCTGCAGATCGACAGGCTCAAGATAGACCGCGCCTTCGTCACGGAAATCACTGGCTCCGCACGTGGCAGCAGCATTGCCGAAATGGTGGTGCAACTGGGCCGCAATCTGGGTCTGGCTGTGATCGCGGAAGGGGTGGAAGACGAACGTCAGGCGCAAATCCTGCATGCACTGGGTTGTCCGCTGGCGCAGGGCTTCCTGTTCGCCCGTCCGATGACGGCCGATGCCCTGAATGGCTGGCTCAGCAACGAAGCCCTGCAAGGCGCCGCCTGATCCCCTGCAAAACTGAGCCCCAACAAAAAAGCCATGCAATGCATGGCTTTTCTCTTTAGCGCCTACGCTTTTTTAGTCGGCTGCCTGCTCGGCGGTTTCACCGGGCCAGTCACGGATATAGGCTTTCAGCATGCGGTTCTCGAAGCTCTGGGCTTCCAGCACAGCGCGTGCCACGTCGTAGAACGAAATGACGCCGAGGATGGTCTTGGCATTCATCACCGGCAGATAGCGCGCGTGCTTTTCCAGCATGATGCGGCGCACTTCATTGACTTCCGTATCGGGCGTGACCGTGATCGGGTGATCGTCCATATGCTTGCGCACGGTGCCGCCACCGACCGCACCGCCGTTCTCGTGCAGTGCGCGCAGCACTTCGCGGAAGGTCAGCATACCAGCCAGATCACCAAACTCCATCACCACCAGCGAACCGATATCCTTTTCCGCCATGATGCTGGCTGCTTCGGACAGTTGCTGGTCAGGGTTGATGGTGTAGAGAATACTGCCTTTAACCTGAAGAATTTCCGAGACTTTCATGGGGGCCGTCCTATCGACTGTGGGCTGACTATGGGCTGACTATGAGCTAAATTAAGCGTTATGGTTATATGCGCCGTATTGGGAATGTAGCCTATGCCCAGCAAAAAATCCAGCGCTCTCGATAATCAATTCCCAACATTGTTGCAGTGCTGTCGCCATGGCGGAATTCGGGGTAGCATGCCGTCCATACCAACAACTCACACGAGACAACATGAGCGGCCCACACTATCCCGGCTTCGATACGCTAGCCCTGCATGCCGGCGCAGCCCCCGATCCCGCCACCGGCGCGCGCGCCACCCCGCTGTACTTCAGCGCCTCGTTTGCTTTCAAGGATGCCGACCATGCGGCCGCTCTGTTCAATATGGAGCGGGCCGGCCATGTGTACAGCCGCATTTCCAACCCCACCAATGCCGTGCTGGAGGAACGCATCGCCGCGCTGGAAGGCGGCGTGGCGGGCATCGCCACAGCCAGCGGTCAGGCCGCCATGCATCTGGGGCTGGCGACCATTGCCGGTGCCGGCAGTCACATCGTCGCCTCGCGCGCCCTGTATGGCGGATCGCACAACCTGCTGGCCTACACGCTCAAACGCTTCGGGATAACGACCAGCTTCGTCGATCCGCGCGACCTCGACGCGTGGCGCGCCGCCATCCGCCCCAACACCCGTGTGCTGTTCGGCGAAACGCTGGGCAATCCGGGACTTGATGTACTCAACCTTCCCGCGCTTGCGGAACTGGCCCATGAACACCATCTGCCGCTGATGGTCGATGCCACTTTCACGACGCCCTATCTGCTCAAGCCGCTCGATCATGGGGCCGACCTGATCTTCCACTCGGCGACCAAATTCCTCTGCGGCCATGGCACCGCCATCGGCGGCCTGCTAGTCGATGGCGGCAGCTTCGACTGGCACGCTGCCCATCAGGCCAGCGGCCGTTTCCCCGAACTGTGCGAGCCGTACGAAGGCTTTCACGGCATGGTGTTTGCGGAAGAATCCACGGTTGCGCCGTTTGCGCTGCGCGCGCGACGCGAAGGCTTGCGCGACTTTGGCGCCGCCATGAGCCCGCACAATGCCTTCGCCATCCTGCAAGGTATCGAAACGCTGGGCCTGCGTATGGACCGGCACGTGGCCAATACCCGCAAGGTGGCCGAGTTCCTGCTTAAGCACGACGCTGTTGAAAAAGTCGTGTATCCGGAGCTGCCCGACCATCCCGACTATGCGCTGGCGCAGCGCCTGCTCCCCAGAGGTTGCGGCGCCGTGCTGACCTTTGATCTCAAGGGCGGCCGTACTGCTGGCAAGCGCTTCATCGATAGCCTGCAACTGTTCTCCCATCTGGCCAATGTGGGCGACGCCAAGTCGCTGGCGATACATCCGGCTTCCACCACGCATTTCCGCGTGCCGGCTGAACAACTGGCGCAAGCCGGCATCGGTGAAGGTACGCTGCGCCTGTCCGTAGGGCTGGAAGATGGCGACGATCTGCTGGAAGATCTGGGCCGCGCTCTCAAACTGTCGCAGAAAGGAGGCTGAGATGCTGTTCCACGTACAAGGCCGGCCGGCCTACTGCTACACGGGCGGCAAGCCGCTCGACACCAGCCTGCCCGCCATCGTCTTCATACACGGCGCCCAGAACGATCACAGCGTCTGGGCGCTGCAGAGCCGCTATTTTGCCCATCACGGTTATGCAGTACTGGCAGTCGACCTGCCCGGCCATGGCCGCAGTGCCGGCCCTGCACTGACCTCCGTACCAGCCATGGCGCAATGGCTGCTGGCCCTGCTGGAGACAGCGGGCCTCGCGCAGGCTGCCCTGTGTGGTCACAGCATGGGCTCGCTGATCGCGCTGGAAGCCAGCCATCAGGCACCGGCCCGCGTCAGCCGTCTGGCGCTGTTAGGCAGCACCTATCCGATGAAAGTGTCGCCCGCGCTGCTGGACACGGCACGTAATGACGAACATAGCGCCATCGATATGGTGAACATCTATTCCCACGCCAGCCTGCTGGGACGCTCGGCCAGCCCCGGGGTGAACACCACGGGGGTAGCACAGCGCCTGATGCAGCGCATGTCCACCATCAACCCGCAGCAGCTGTTCTTTACCGACTTCACGGCCTGCAATGAGTACGCCAATGGCGAGGCGGCGGCACTGGCGGTGCAATGCCCCACCCTGCTGATCAGCGGCGCACGGGATATGATGACCCCGCCCAAATCAGCCCGTCTGCTGAGCAGCAGTATCGCCCATGCAAAAACGGTGGTAGTGAATAGCGGCCATTCGATGATGAGCGAGCAGCCCGATGCTGTGCTCGATCACCTGCTGACCTTCATGCACGGCTAGGCACGGGCAGCGGTAGCATCAGCGAGCATTAACGAACATCAATTGGTCCGAAATGCTCGCCCAGCGTCTTGCCCAGCCCTGCTTCCACCGCCGTCTCCACTTCACGTGCCAGTGCAGCGGCATCGCGCGCGGCCTGAATGTCGCGCTCATCGTCACTGTCGTTGACCACACCGGCATTGATGGACATACCGGCAAACACGAACAGACGATAGACTTCGGCCAGGGTCAGCTTGTTGACGTTGGCCAGCAATACCCAGTGGTCGCCGCCATCCGTCACGCGCTTGCCCCATTGCACACGGGCCGGCGCATCGATCTTGACGCGCCCTACCCAGCCCTCTCCGACCATTTTCTCCAGCAGATTATCCATTTCATCGAAGCCGAGGCGGGTGCGGGCACGGATCGCACCGGCACTGACCAGCGCCGTGTCTCCGCACACGGAAGCCACAAACAGCACGCGCAGGATGGCCATGGCATCGACAAACTCGCCTCCGGGCTGGGCTTCATGCCACCAGCGCTCGTATTTCACCACCGGCAGAGCAGCGACCAGCAAGGCGCCGAACAGGGTAATCATCCACGACACGTAGACCCACAGCAGGAACAGCGGCATGGCAGCGAGCGCGCCATAGATCTTGGAATAGGCGGGGAACTGGGTAATGAACACGGCAAACCCGCGCTTGGCCACCTCGAAGGCCACGCCGGCCACCAGCCCGCCCCATGCGGCATCCTGCCAGTCCACATCACGGTTGGGCACGGCCATGTACAGCAGTGTAAAAGTAATCGTGGTCAGCGCCAGTGACAGCAGGGCGTAGATCAGCGCACCGATCACGGGGATATCGCCGATCAGATCACTGGTGGCCATGAATACATGCGAGGACAGCGTCAGCGATACGCCGATCAGCAAAGGCCCCAGCGTAATCAGCGCCCAGTAGACCAGTATACGCTTGGCCCAGCGGCGCTCGGCACGCACGCGCCAGATGCGGTTGAACACCCGCTCGATCTGCCCCATCATCGCCACCGACGTCAAAATCAGCGCCACCGCACCCACCGCCGACAGGCGCGTGGCCTTGGAAGCAAACATGGTCAGATAATTGAGGATGGTGCTCGATATCGTCTTCGGCATCACGCTCTGGACGAAATACGCTTCCAGCGAGGCGCGGAAGGTATTAAACATGGGGAAGGTGGTGAATATCGCCAGCGCGATGGTCAGCAGCGGCACCAGCGCAAACACGGTAGTGAAAGTCAGGCTACCGGCCACTTGGGGCACGCTTTCCTCGCGCAGACGACGGCGCGCAAACATCAGCAGATCGCGCACTTCCGCCCACGACAGCGAGCGCACGGTATCGATACCGGATTGGCAACTACGCGACAGATACTGGAAAACCGGACGTATTATTTTTTCAGACATGTATAAAAACCAAAAACCACGGGGAACACGCGTTCCTATCCGCCAAAGCGCCCTATAATACCGCCGATGAACCAAGCTAATCTGATTATTCTCGTATTGTTTTACTCGCGCCACGGTGCCACCCGCAAACTGGCCGAACTGATCGCGCAGGGAATCGAAAGTGTACCGGGCTGCGACGCCCGTTTGCGCACGGTTCCCGCCGTTTCCACTGTAGCCGAAGCCACCGAGGCCGATGTGCCGGCCGAAGGCGCGCCCTATGTGGAGCCGGAAGATTTGCAGGAATGCGCCGGCATCGCCGTCGGCTCGCCTACCCGCTTCGGCAATATGGCCGCTGCCATGAAATACTTCTGGGATGGCACGGCCACCCAGTGGCTGTCCGGCGCGCTGGCCGGCAAACCGGCCTGCGTGTTTACTTCCACGGGCAGCCTGCACGGTGGCCAGGAATCCACCCTGCTATCGATGATGATACCGCTATTCCACCATGGCCTGATGGTGCTGGGACTGCCCTACACCCATCCGGAGCTGATGACCACTGCCAGCGGCGGCACGCCATACGGTGCCAGTCACTGGGCCGGTCTGGATGGTAAAAAATCCTTTACCGACGACGAAAAGAAACTGGCGATCGCACTGGGCCGGCGTCTGGCGGAAACCGCCCTCAAGCTGCGCGCGCCACAATAAGGAAGCCTTTTATGGAAAGCCGACTGCAGAAATTCTTCCATCTGGGTGCCATCGGCAGCCTGATCACGCTGATCATCTGGTGTCTGGCATGGGAACTGGCGCTAGCGCCCCTCAAACCGGGCGGCTCGTGGCTGGCTTTAAAGGCAGCACCGCTGCTGCTGCCGCTGGTGGGCGTGTGGAAGCGCGATGTGTACACGCTGCAGTGGACTTCCATGATGATACTGCTGTACTTCACCGAAGGTGTGGTACGGGGCTGGAGCGACCGCGGCCAGCTGTCAGCGTGGCTGGGCTGGGGTGAGGCGCTGATTGTGGTGGTCTACTTCATCTGCGCCATCATGTATGTGCGCCCGTACAAAAAGGCAGCCAAAAAGATGGCCAGGGAACTGCTAGCCAAGGTCAAGGAAAACACCGTTCCATGAGCGCTTTTCTACAGCAATGCCGCGACCTGATAGGGGCCGGCTACGTGCTGGAGACAGCGCAGGAGATGGCGCCCTTTCTGAACGACTGGCGCGGACGGCATACCGGTAACGCACTAGCCGTGCTGCGCCCGGGTAGCGTGGAGCAGGTGGCGGCACTGGTGCGGGCCTGTGCCGAACATGCGGTGCCTATCGTCCCTCAAGGCGGCAATACGGGGCTGGTGCTCGGTAGCGTACCCGATCGTTCCGGTCAGGCCGTGGTGCTGTCGCTTGGACGGCTGAGCCGTATCCGCAAGATCGACGTGGCCAACCGCACCATGACGGTGGACGCGGGCTGCATACTGGCGCAGATCCAGCAGGCTGCCGCTGCCGAAGGCTGTCTGTTTCCCCTTTCGCTAGCTGCCGAAGGCAGTTGCACCATCGGTGGCAACCTCTCCAGCAATGCGGGCGGCACGGCCGTTCTTCGCTACGGCAATACGCGCGAGCTGTGTCTGGGGCTGGAAGTGGTCACGCCACAAGGTGAAATCTGGGATGGGTTGCGCGGTCTGCGCAAGGATAATACCGGCTACGATCTGCGTGATCTGTACATCGGCGCGGAAGGCACGCTGGGCATCATTACCGGCGCAGTCCTCAAGCTCTACCCGCAACCGCAAGCGAGCATCACGGCACTGGCAGCCATGGCGTCACCCGAGCAGGCACTCCAGCTGCTCAAACTGATGCAGGACTATTGCGGTGCCAGCCTGACGGGTTTCGAGCTGATGTCGCGCATCTGTATGGAACTCGTGGCGCAGCAGTTCCCCGCCCTGCCGCAACCGATCGCCGCCGCCCACAGCCAGTACGTGCTGCTGGAGCTGTCCAGCAACGAATCGGAGCAGCATGCGGTAAGCCTGCTGGAACGTGCCATCGGGGCTGCACTCGACAGCGCCATCATCAGCGATGCGGTGGTCGCTAGTTCGGTGGCCCAGTCGCAGTCGCTGTGGCAGTTGCGCGAACATATACCGCTGGCGCAAGCCAGGGCGGGCAAGAATATCAAGCACGATATCTCGCTGCCCGTGTCACGCATACCGGAATTCATCGCCGCCACTGCGCCACTGCTGGAACAGGCCTTCCCCGCCTGCCAGCTGGTCTGCTTCGGCCATCTGGGCGACGGCAATCTGCACTTCAACGTGGCGCCGCCCGATGGCGTGGGTCATGAAGCTTTTCTGGCCAAT
Organism: Duganella fentianensis; assembly: GCF_964031615.1. GTDB lineage: Bacteria > Pseudomonadota > Gammaproteobacteria > Burkholderiales > Burkholderiaceae_D > Rugamonas > Rugamonas fentianensis_A. Next base: position 258,818 of record NZ_CAXIQN010000019.1, on the reverse strand, counting down.
CAAGCCGCCGTCAACCGGCTGGTATATGACAGCGTCCAACAGTTTGGCGGCTCCATCTCGGCGGAACATGGCATAGGCGCGCTCAAAAAAGACGATTTGCTACGCTACAAATCAGCAGTAGAAATAGCGCTGATGCGTTCCATCAAAGCTGCGCTCGACCCGCAAGGCATTATGAATCCCGGTAAAATTCTGTGAACGGGATCGTCATGTATCTGCCCCATCTGGCTGCTGCAGTATGCTGCATGGCTGCCTGGGCCGCCTGTGCGCGCGCCAGCCAACCCGACCAGCAGACGCTGCAGCGCTGCAGTCAGGACGGCAAAATTAGCTACACCAACCAGCCATGTCCCGACGGTGCGCACAGCACCACTCTTACCGTACCCGCAGCCCCGCCAGCCGATCCGGCCAGTGCAACCGAACTGGCGCGGCAGACTGCGCTGGCCGAGCAACTGCGCCAGCAGCGCGAACGGCGTGCCGCGCGCGAGGAACGGGTGGAGCAGCGCGCCAATCTGGCTGCACGCCAGCAGCGCGAGAAGTGCGCACGCTTGCAGATGGCGCAGCGCTGGGCCACCGAAGATGCCAGCCGTGCGCCAGTACCCCAGCGTGAGGCGGCCCAATTGAAAGCCAGCCGTGCTGCGCAGACGCTGGCGCGGGAGTGCCCGCGCTAATGTCCACCCAGGCCACCTCCCCCATGGCAGCAGTACATGCCCGCAGCGGTATGCGCTGGCGCCTGACGTTCGCCCTGCTGCTGGGCGAATGGCGCGCCCACCCGCTGCGCGCGCTGGTGGCCATCGCCGCGATCGCCGTGGGCATCGCACTGGGTTTCGCCATCCATCTGATGAATGCCGCGGCGTTCAATGAATTCTCGTCTGCCATCAAAGGCCTGTCCGGCGTGGCAGACATCCAGATTCGGGCCACCGAACCGCACTTCGACGAAGCCATCTACCCTTATATCGCCCAGCACGAAGGGGTGGCGCTGGCCTCGCCCATACTGGAAATCGAAGCCTCCGTCCCTAGCCAGCACAGTGCGCTGAAAATCATCGGCAATGACGCCTTGCGGGCCGGCTTTCTGACGCCAGAGCTGATCGGCATCAGCACCGAAGGTGGCATGCTGGACGCTCTGGCCGATGATGCGATCTTCCTTTCCCCCGCTGCCGAGGTATGGTTAAAGACCACAGCGGGCCAGACGCTGGCGTTGCAACTGGGCGTGCAGCAGCTCCACCTACGCGTTGCCGGCAGTTTGCCGCAGGCCCGAGCAGGCCAGCGTATCGCCGTGATGGATATCGGCGCCGCACAGTGGCGCTTTAAGCAGCTGGGCAAGCTATCACGCATCGATCTCAAGCTGCGCGCTGGCGTCGACAGTGCGGCCTTCAAGGCGCAATTACAGCGCGAACTGGATCAGCGCCAGCCGGGTCGCTTTCGTGTCAGCCAGCCCGATGACGACGACCAGAACAGCCGCAATGAGGGCATGAGCCGCGCCTATCGGGTTAATCTGACGGTGCTGGCACTGGTGGCATTGTTCACCGGTGCGTTTCTGGTGTTTTCCACCCAGGCGCTGGCGGTGATACGGCGCCGTAGCCAGTTTGCCCTGTTGCGCGTGCTGGGCTTGGAGCGACGCCACCTGATCGCCCAGATTCTGCTGGAAGGCCTCAGCCTCGGCGTGGTGGGTGCCGCCTGCGGGGTGGCCGGTGGCTACCTGCTTGCTGCGACCGCACTACATTTCATGGGCGGCGATCTCGGTGCCGGCCTGTTCTCCGGCGTACAGCCACAAATACACTTCGCCCCTTGGGCCGCTAGCATCTACTTCGCGCTGGGCGTGGCGGTCGCCATCCTTGGCTGCGCCGCGCCGGCTTTTGACGCTGCCCGCGCCCGGCCCGCTGTTGCCCTCAAAGCCGGCACGGAAGAAGCCACCCTGGCCCGCCTTGCGCGCCCATGGCCTGCACTGGCCTGCATTGCGCTGGCTGCCGCCCTGTCGCAGGCGCCGCCCGTATTCGAACTGCCGCTGTTCGGCTATCTGTCGATCGCGCTGCTCCTGATCGGCACCATTGCGCTGATGCCCAGACTGGCAGCCCTGACTTTCCGCTACGCCCACCAGCGCTGGGAGCGCGCCATGGCAGGCAAGGCTGGAGCACCGCCCATCCTCACACTGACACTGGCAAGACTGGCCAATGCTTCCAGTCAGGCCGGAATTGCGCTCGGCGGCGTACTATCGAGCTTCAGTCTGATGGTCGCCATGGCCATCATGGTGGCCAGTTTCCGCGTCTCGCTGGACGACTGGCTGCGCCATATTCTGGCGGCCGACCTGTACATCAGCAGCACCAGCGCCGGTAGCACGGCCGGTCTGCGGCCGCAGGAACAGGCCGCGCTGGCCGCCCTGCCCGGCGTGGAAACTGCCGACTTCCTGCGCGTGACGGCAATTTCGCTCGATCCCGCCCGCCCCGCTGTGGCGTTGATGGCACGCCACGTGGATGCGGCCCAGCCCGACCGTTCACTGGCCATGGTGGGCGAAATTCTGGTGCCGACTGCCGACGCCCCACCGCCCGTGTGGGTCTCGGAAGCCATGGTCGATCTATATGGCATGCGGCTAGGCCAGCGCATCGAACTGCCTCTCAATGGCCAGCGCCATGCCTTCACCGTCGGCGGCATCTGGCGCGATTATGCCCGCCCTACCGGCACTATCCAGATGCGCCTGTCCGATTATCGCCGGCTGACCGGCGATCAGGATGCCAGCAATGCCGCACTGTGGCTGCGCCCCGGTGCCAAGGCGGCCGACACGGAAGCCGCGCTGAAACGGCTGCCGTTTGCAGCAGCGCTGGATGTCAGCCTGCCGTCGGATATCCGCGCCATGAGTATGACCATCTTCGACCGCAGCTTTGCCATTACCTATCTGCTGGAAGCTATCGCCATCGTCATCGGTCTGTTTGGTGTGGCGGCTACCTTCTCGGCCCAGACGCTGGCAAGGGCGCGCGAATTTGGCATGTTGCGCCATGTGGGTCTGACGCGGCGCCAGATACTGGCGATTCTTGCCATCGAGGGCGGTGCCCTGACCGGACTGGGCATACTGACCGGCTTCGTGCTGGGCTGGTTCATCAGCCTGATACTGGTGTTCGTGGTGAATCCGCAGTCCTTCCACTGGACCATGCAGCTGCATCTGCCATGGCCGCTGCTAGCCAGTGTGGCAGGTCTGCTACTGAGTGCTGCCGCACTGACCGCCCTGTTCGCCGGGCGTCAGGCACTGTCCGGTGGCCCGATACGCGCTGTGCGAGAGGACTGGTAATGGCGGTTTTACTGAATAGGCTCACAATCAAGCTGGTACGCGGTCTCGCTTACAGCGCGCTACTGGCCTGCGCCGGATGGCTTTCAGCGGCGCTGGCGGCAGCGCCCGAATTCCTGCCCGTGCTGCCCCTCAAGCCCGGCAAAGCCCTGAGCTTCCCTGCCGACACCGGCGCCCATCCCGACTACAAAACGGAATGGTGGTACGCCACCGGCTGGCTCAACACGCCGGACGGCAAGCCGCTGGGTTTTCAGGTGACTTTTTTCCGCAGCGCCACGAGCCACGACCGTACCAACCCCAGCCAGTTCGCGCCCAAGCAGATCATTATCGGCCACGCCGCCATAGCTGATCCGGCACGGGGACAGCTACTGCACGACCAGCGTAACGGCCGCGAGGGCTTCGGGCTGTACTACGTCAAAGCGGGCAATACCGACATCAAACTGGATGACTGGCGCATGCAGCGCCAGTCCGACGGCAGCTATCGCGTGCTGCTCAATGCCGCCAGTTTCCAGCTCGATCTGACGCTGGCACCGACCCAGCCACGCCTGCTGCAAGGGGAAGCAGGCTTTTCGCGTAAAGGCAAAGAGCCGCTGGCTGCCAGTTATTATTACAGCGAGCCACAATTACGCACCACCGGCTTCCTCACCCGTGCCGGCCAGCGCATCGCCGTCAGCGGCAGCAGCTGGCTAGACCATGAGTGGTCCAGTCAGGTGCTCAGCGCCGATGCCGCAGGCTGGGACTGGATAGGTGCGAATCTGAACGATGGCGGTGCCCTGATGGCTTTCCAGATTCGCAACAAGGCCGGTGCTAAACTATGGTCGCACGCGACATGGCGCGACGCATCCGGTAAGATCACACAGTTTTTGCCTGAACAGGTCAGTTTTGCGCCCCAGCGGCACTGGCGTTCGCCCCGTACAGGAGCGAGCTATCCCGTAGCTACCCGCCTCAACACCGGCAGCAGCGTGTGGGAAATTAAGCCACTGATGGACGATCAGGAGCTTGATTCGCGCCGTTCGACGGGTGCGGTCTACTGGGAAGGCGCCGTAACGCTGGAGCGCGACGGCAAACCGGCCGGCCATGCCTATCTGGAAATGACAGGCTATGTGCAGGCGATAAAATTCTGACAAGAGTCGAAAAAGTTAAAAAACACAGTGTCTCGCATCGGCGACACGGAAGCACGTAACAATAAAGAGACCGTAGCAACGTCTACACCGTAACACTATCAAGAACTAGCCAACAATGACCACTAGCACCACCGCAGCCAGCACCGCCCCCGCCGCCGCCCCCACCACCGCCCGCGAAGCCAAAAAGGGCAGCCTTGCCACGCTGCGTGGTCTGGCGCCGTTTCTCGCACCTTACAAGCGCCAGTTTGCCATGGCCGGTGTGGCACTGGTGGTGGCGGCCGGCTCCACGCTGGCCATTCCTGCCGCCTTCAAGCAGATGATCGATCTGGGTTTCGGTGGCGCTGGCGCCAAGAGCATCCAGCACGTCGATCTGGTGTTCCTCGCCCTATTTGGTCTAGCTACCCTGCTGGCACTGGCCACTGCGGCACGCTTCTATACCGTGTCTTGGCTGGGCGAGCGCGTGACGGCCGATATCCGCCGTGCCGTCTACCAGCACGTGGTGACACAAAGCCCGGAATTCTTCGAGACTACCCAGACCGGCGAAGTCCTGTCGCGCATCACCACCGACACCACGCTGATACAGGCCGTAGTGGGCACCAGCATCTCCATGGCATTGCGGAATATGCTGCTATTCATTGGCGGCCTGATCATGCTGTTCGTCACCAGCGTGAAACTGTCGGCCATCATCATCGGTTTGCTGGTGCTGACCGTGCTGCCTATCGTGGTGTTCGGCCGGCGTGTGCGCAAACTGTCGCGCGATTCGCAAGACCGCATCGCCGATGCCTCTGCCATGGCCGGTGAAATTCTGAACGCCATGCCGACCGTGCAGGCCTTCACGCATGAAAAAATCGAGTCGACCCGCTTCGGTGCTTCGGTAGAAAGCGCCTTCGGCACAGCCATGCGCCGCATCCGCGCACGTGCCTTCCTCACCATGCTGGCCATTGTGCTGGTGTTTGGCACCATCGTGTTCGTGCTGTGGCTGGGCGCGCACGCCGTGCTGGCGGGTAGCATGACGGGCGGCGATCTGGGCCAGTTCATTCTGTATGCGTCTATCGTCGCCGGTGCCATCGGCGCGCTGTCCGAGGTAATGGGCGAAGCCCAGCGTGCAGCCGGCGCTACCGAGCGCCTGCTGGAACTGATTTCCGTGAAATCCAAGATCGAAGCGCCGGCCCAGCCGCTGCCACTGCCACCGCGCGCCGCGTCCGGTGCGGCCCTGAGCCTGCAGGACGTGGGCTTCAGCTATCCTTCGCGCCCGGATACGGCCGCGCTGCAGCACCTGACGCTGGATATCAAACCGGGTGAGACGGTGGCCGTGGTCGGCCCTTCCGGTGCCGGCAAGACCACCTTGTTCCAGCTGTTCCTGCGTTTCTACGATCCGCAATCGGGCAGCATCAAGCTCGATGGGGTGGATATCACCCGCCTCGATCTGCATACGCTGCGCGGCGCCATCGGCATCGTGCCGCAGGATACGGTGATCTTCTCGGCCGATGCGATGGAAAATATCCGTTATGGCCGCGCCGATGCCACCGACGAAGAAGTGATCGCCGTGGCCAAGCTGGCAGCTGCGCACGAGTTTATCGAACGCCTGCCGCAAGGCTACCAGTCCTTCCTCGGCGAGCGCGGCGTGCGCCTGTCCGGCGGCCAGCGTCAGCGCATTGCGATTGCCCGCGCCCTGCTGAAAAATCCGCCTTTGCTGCTGCTCGATGAAGCCACCAGCGCACTGGATGCCGAGTCCGAGCGACTGGTGCAATCGGCGCTGGAAGCGGCCATGGTAGGCCGTACCACCGTGATCATTGCCCACCGTCTGGCCACGGTGCAGCGCGCCGACCGCATCATCGTGATGGAAGATGGCCGCATCGTCGAGACAGGCACCCATAAGTCGCTGGTAGAACTGGGCGGCATTTATGCCAATCTGGCGGCGCTGCAGTTTCACCACGTCCACGCTGGCCACTAAGCGAGCCACTAAGCTAGCCACTAAGCAGCCATCACCTCAGAGGGAGTCACCGTGACCGATGCCGAACTGCGTGCCAGCTGCACCACTCACCTGCCCGGTCACCGCCAGCCCACGCCGGCCCAGCTATTTGCCGCCATGGCCGAGTGGTGCGCCGAGCACCAAGTGGCACATGATGTCTATGGCAGCGGCGCACTGATACAGGAGTTGGAACAGCAGCTGGCCACCCTGCTGGGTTTCGAGTCAGCGCTGTTCTGCATCACCGGCACCATGACGCAGGCCACGGCACTGCGCATCGCCTGCGATGAACGAGGCAGCCGGCTGGTGGCGCTGCATCCCACCTCGCATATTCTGCGTCATGAGCGCAGTAATCACAGCCTGTTCGGCCATTTTCAGGCCTTGCAGGTGGGCGATCCTCATCGCCCGTGGAGCGTCAACGAACTGCAGGCCATACCGGACCAGTTGGGCGCGGCCACACTGGAACTGCCCATGCGTGAAATCGGCGGGCAGTGCCAGAGCTGGGAAGAACTGCAAGCCATCAAAGACCACTGCCGCGCACAGAATATCCATTTGCATCTGGACGGTGCCCGCCTGTGGGAATGCGCGAGCGCCTATGGCCGCAGCGCCGGCCAGATCGCCCAAGGCTTCGATTCCGTGTATGTGTCGCTGTACAAGGGCATCGGCGGGATGGGCGGCGCGGTCTTGCTGGGCAAAGCCAGCTTTATCGCCAAGGCGCAGGAATGGTTCCGCCGTCAGGGCGGCAATGTTTATCAGCGCACCCCTTACGTGGTGGCTGCGGCCATGCAGTTCGAACAACGGCTGGCTGCCATGCCGGCTTATTTTGCCCGCACCGTGTGGCTGTATGAGACTTTGCGCGACTTTCCGCTGCTGACACCGAATCCCGCATGGCCACAAGCCAGCATGCTGCACCTGCACCTGCCCGTCAGCCGCGAGCAGGCCAACGACATCCGCAACCGCATCGCCAGCGAGCATGGCATCTGGCTGTTCAATGCCGCCAACCATGCACCTTTGCCGAATCACAGCTACGTCGAACTGTATATCGGCGATAATCTGCTGAGCCTGCCGGATCAACGTGTGCGCGAGATCCTCGCATTATGGTCTACAGCGCTGGCTGAGGCGCACGCAGAATAATCGGCTGTTCCGGCGCAGTGCTGTTACACTGCGCGCCTTTCTGATTGAACGATACCACCATGACCTTCCAAGCCCTCGGCCTGATCGAACCCCTGCAGCGCACGCTTGAATCGCTGGGCTACCGCCAACCTACCCCCGTGCAGAAGCAGGCCATTCCGGCCGTACTGGCCGGGCGCGACCTGATGGCCGCGGCACAGACAGGCACCGGCAAGACGGCAGCTTTCGCCCTGCCCCAGTTGCAGAAGCTGCTGCTGGAAGGGGTAACGGCACCAAAAGCCGTACGCACGCTGGTGCTGGTGCCCACGCGCGAACTGGCAGAACAGGTCTACCAGAGCTTCCGCAGCTATGGCGGCAATCTGCCGCTCAAATGTGCGGTAGCCTATGGCGGTGTCCCCATCGAAGGCCAGATCAGCAAGCTGCGCAAAGGGCTGGACGTACTGGTGGCCACACCGGGCCGCTTGCTGGACTTGCACGATCAGGCTGCCATCAGCTTTGAATTGCTGACCACACTGGTGCTGGACGAAGCCGACCGCATGCTCGATCTGGGCTTCGAGCGCGATCTCGATATTCTGCTGGCGGCCATGCCGAAACAGCGTCAGACCCTGCTGTTTTCCGCCACCTTCTCCGACGCCATCCGCCAGCTCGCCAGCGGCATGCTGCGCGATCCCGTGACGGTACAGGTGAGCGCCAGTAATACCACCACCAAGACTGTACGCCAGTGGCTGATCCCGACCGACAAGCGCAGCAAACCGGAACTGCTGCTGCACTTGCTGAAGAAGCATCGCTGGGGGCAGGTACTGATTTTCGTGAAGACCCGCAAAGGCGTGGAGGCACTGATCAAGACCCTGCAAGAGCAAGGCTACTCGGCCGATGCTATTCATGGCGACAAGACCCAGCCTATGCGCCTGCGCGCACTTGAGCGCTTTAAACGGCGCGAAGTCCAGCTGCTGGTGGCGACCGACGTGGCAGCGCGCGGCCTTGATATCGAAGCCCTGCCGCAAGTGGTGAATTTCGACCTGCCCACCGTGGCAGAGGACTATGTGCACCGTATCGGCCGTACCGGCCGTGCCGGCATGGAAGGCGAAGCCGTTTCGCTGGTCTGCGCCGACGAGGTAGATCAGCTGAAAGAGATTGAAAGCCTGATCGGCCAAGTCCTGCACAGGGTAGAGGAAGCGGGCTTCGAAGCCGACCACCGCGTACCGGAGACGGGGGCAAAGGGAGCGGCCATCGCTGCAGCGAAAAAGGCTGCCGCCGAAGCCCCGCGCAAGAAACGTCCGTTCACGGGCCCGCCGGGAGGACGCGCTGCTGCCACGCAGGCCCAACCTGCCGCCAAGGCGACGGCAAGAACCGCTAGCGCCGGCACCATCATCGTCACGGCTGGTCGCGGCGCCAAGTCGCTGGCACGCTCGGCCGGCAAAGCACAGGCGCAGGGCAATCCGCGCCGTGGAAAAAACGGCGGACGCTAAGTCACACTGCGCCAGCACGGCTGCTAAAATAGCGGGTTTTCCGGCTCCGGCGAGCCGTCTGTTTTTTGGAGCAATGAATGCAGCAATATCAGGAACTGATCCAGACCGTGATCGACACGGGTAGCTGGCAAGACAACCGCACTGGCATCCGTACCTTGAGCGTACCGGGCGCCATGATGCGCTTCGACCTGCAGCAGGGCTTCCCCGCCGTAACCACCAAGAAGCTGGCCTTCAAATCCGTAGTGGGTGAACTGTGCGCCTTCCTGCGCGCTTCGCGCAGCGCGGCCGATTTCCGCGCGCTGGGCTGCAAGGTGTGGGACCAGAATGCCAATGAAAACCAGCAGTGGCTGGCCAACCCCTACCGTCTGGGCGAAGACGATCTGGGTCCCGTCTACGGCGTTCAGTGGCGCCAGTGGCCCGGCTTCAAGCTGATCGATCTGGATCAGCCGGCCCAGATCGCCGACGCCCAGAACAACGGCTTCCGCCTGATTTCCCAGTTCGATGATGGCGGCGTCGCCAAAGTGCTGCTGCATAAATCCATCGACCAGTTGCGCGAATGTCTGGACACCATCGTCAACAATCCGTCCAGCCGCCGCATCCTGTTCCATGGCTGGAATCCGGCCGTGCTGGACTCTGTAGCGCTGCCCGCCTGCCACCTGCTGTACCAGTTCATCCCGAATCCCACCACGCGCGAACTGAATATGTGTTTGTACGTGCGCAGCAATGACCTCGGCCTCGGCACACCGTTCAATCTGGCCGAAGGGGCAGCGCTGATGCATCTGGTGGGCCGTCTGACGGGCTACCAGCCGCGCTGGTTCAGCTACTTCATCGGCGATGCCCACATCTACGAGAACCATATGGAGATGGTGACGGAGCAGCTGAGCCGCACGCCTTTCCCGGCGCCGCAACTCCGCATCAGCGACCGCGTACCGGATTTCGCCGTCACCGGCAAATACCAGCCAGAGTGGCTGGAACTGGTGGAGCCGGGCGACTTCACGCTGGAAGGCTATCAGCACCACGCGCCCATCACGGCGCCGATGGCAGTATGACGCGACTGGACTTCATTCCCGGCACGCTGTGCGATGCCAGAATGTGGTCCCGCGTCCTGCCACAACTGGACGGGCAGTACGACTGCCACCATGTCCCCCTGTACGAGGCCAGCACGCGCCAGCAGATGCATGCGCTGATTGCCCAGCACAGCGCGCCGTATGCCCATCTGGTGGGATTTTCGCTGGGGGCCTATCTGGCCATTGAATATGCATTGCAGCACCCTGAACGGGTGCAATCGCTGGTGCTGATCGCTAACTCTGCCCGTGGCCTGAGTGCCAGCGAGATCCAGACGCGCCAACGCATCATCCCTACCCTGCAGCGTAATCCCTATACGGGCATTACCCGCGTGCGCCTGCGCGAGATTCTCCACCCCGACCACCTCGACGACGCCGATACGGTTGCCATCATCCAGCAAATGGCGCTCGATCTCGGCAAGGACGTGCTGCTGGCCCAGTTCACGGCATCGATGCAACGCCCCGACCTGATGGAACGGCTGTCCGAACTGCGCTGCCCCGTGCTGCTGATAGGCGCCGAACAGGACCAGTTGGTGCCCCCAGCCGACCTGATCGAAATGCAGCAGCGCCTGCCCGCTGCACGCCTGTCTATGCATGGGGGGACGGGCCACATGCTGCCGCTGGAAGTTGCTGGCGCCGTCAGCAGCGATCTGCATCAGTTCCATGCCGAGCTGGCCGCCAGCGCAGTGCCCGCAGCCTGAAATTTCGACGATAATATCGCCTCACTATTGCACCACACGCCATGAGCCAATTAACCATCATCGTCGCCACCGACGCCCAGCGCGGCATCGGCATTAACAACACTCTGCCGTGGAAGCTGCCGGAAGATCTTGCGCACTTCAAGCGCACCACCAGCGGTCACCCCATCATCATGGGCCGCAAGACGTTCGATTCCATCGGCCGCCCCCTGCCTAACCGGCGCAACATCGTCATTACCCGCAACGCCGCGTGGCAGCATGAGGGTGTGGAAGTGGTGACTTCGGTGGAACAGGCCATCGCCCTGCTGGACGGCGCGGAAGGCTTTGTGATCGGCGGCGCCGAGATCTACCGCCAGACCCTGCCGCTGGCTAGCCGCCTGATTATCACGGAAATCGCCGCGACCTTCGATTGCGACGCTTTCTTCCCCGCACCCGATGCCAGTGTGTGGCAGGAGACGGATCGGGAACAACACGTTTCGGATAACATGAAACTGTCATACGCTTTTGTTACACTGCGCCGCAAAGCAGACATTACCAACTCCAATTAATCTAAAGGCAACACAATATGTCCGGTCACGGTTTTCACGTTCACGGCCCGCACGACCACGCGGTAGAACACGCTGCCCATGGTAGCGATGACTTTTCCAACAACATTGCCGTCATGACGGCGATACTGGCCACCGTAGGCGCACTGTTCGGCTATCTCGGCGGTGCTACCCAGAACGATGCAGCCCTGTACAAGAACAATGCCGCCATCGACAAGACCCAGGCCGCCAATAGCTGGAACTACTATCAGGCCAAGTCGAGCAAGCAGAATCTGGCCGAACTGGCCATGACGCTGCCCGGTGTCGATCCGAAAAAGTACGAAGCCGAAGTGGCCCGCTACAAGCACGAAAAAGAAGACATCAAGAAGGAAGCAGAAAAGTGGGAAGACTCGTCAAAAGAGTGGAACCACAAGTCGGATGAAGCCATGCACCAGCACCACCAGTGGGCGCTGGCCACCACGGCCGAGCAGATTGCCATTTCGCTGGCGGCAATTACCCTGCTGACCCGCAAGAAGTGGATGATGGGTCTGGCCTATGGCGTGGCTGGCGTGGGCATTGCGCTGGGCGCCTTCGCATGGCTGCACGTAGACCCGATCGGCCAGTTGCTGGCCAAGCTCGGTGGCGCTGCTGCAGGCCACTAAGTGTGATCGAATCGCTGTACGGTGGCCGTTGGCCACCGGTTTTAGAGCAGTCCCGCTATTTTTTACCGATTTGAGTGATGTTTTTTCCCGCAGTGGCCCCATTTCTGCGAGAATCCCGTTCTTATTTTTTTTGCGCGACCGCCCACCCGCTGTCGCACCCTAGTCCGCCCCTCAACTTTTGCGTCAGGGGCGGCTTGCTTTTTTGGAGACATGTATGAAATTTCGTTTCCCCATCGTCATCATTGACGAGGATTTCCGTTCCGAGAACACGTCCGGCTTAGGCATACGCGCCCTCGCCGATGCGATGGAAAAAGAAGGCATGGAAGTGGTGGGCGTTACCAGCTACGGCGATCTGTCCCAGTTCGCTCAGCAGCAGTCGCGCGCGTCGGCCTTCGTGCTGTCCATCGACGATGAAGAATTCGGTTCCGGCTCGGCCGAAGAAACCGATCACGCGCTGAAATCGCTGCGCGCCTTCGTCGAAGAAATCCGCTACAAGAACGCCGACATTCCGATCTACCTGTACGGTGAAACCCGCACCTCGCGCCACATCCCTAACGATATCCTGCGCGAACTGCATGGCTTCATCCACATGTTCGAAGATACCCCGGAGTTTGTGGCCCGTCACATCATCCGCGAAGCCAAGTCCTATCTGGACGGTCTGGCGCCGCCCTTCTTCAGCGCACTGGTGGACTACGCTAACGACGGCTCCTACTCGTGGCACTGCCCCGGCCACTCGGGTGGCGTGGCATTCCTGAAATCACCTATCGGCCAGATGTTCCACCAGTTCTTTGGCGAGAACATGCTGCGCGCCGACGTCTGCAACGCGGTGGAAGAACTGGGCCAGCTACTCGACCACACGGGTCCGGTCGCCAAATCGGAACGCAATGCTGCGCGCATCTTCAATGCCGACCATTGCTATTTCGTTACCAACGGTACCTCCACCTCGAACAAGATGGTATGGCACTCGACGGTCGCGCCGGGCGATATCGTCGTGGTGGACCGTAACTGCCACAAATCGATTCTGCACTCGATCATCATGTGCGGCGCAATTCCCGTGTTCCTGATGCCTACCCGTAACCATCTAGGCATCATCGGCCCTATCCCGCTGGAAGAGTTCTCGATGGAGAGCATCCAGCGCAAGATCGAAGCCAATCCGTTCGCCCGTGAAGCCGTGAACAAGAAGCCGCGCATCCTGACCATCACCCAGTCCACCTACGACGGCGTACTGTACAACGTGGAAACCCTGCGCGAACTGCTGGATGGCAAGATCGATACCCTGCACTTCGACGAAGCATGGCTGCCGCACGCCACCTTCCACGATTTCTACAAAGACATGCACGCCATCGGCAAAGACCGTCCGCGCGCCAAGGAATCGATGATCTTCTCGACTCAGTCCACCCACAAACTGCTGGCCGGCCTGTCGCAGGCTTCGCAGGTGCTGGTGCGCGAGTCGGAATCCGTCAAGCTCGATCGTGACGCCTTCAACGAAGCCTATCTGATGCACACCTCCACCTCGCCGCAATACTCGATTATTGCTTCGTGCGACGTGGCGGCCGCCATGATGGAAGCACCGGGTGGCACCTCGCTGGTGGAAGAATCCATCCTCGAAGCACTGGACTTCCGCCGCGCCATGAAGAAGATCGATCAGGAATGGGGCAAAGACTGGTGGTTCAAGGTCTGGGGTCCGGACGAATTCTCGGAAGACGGCATCGGCTCGCGCGAAGACTGGATCATCCGCGCAGAAGACGACTGGCACGGTTTCGGCAAGCTAGCACCGGGCTTCAACATGCTGGACCCGATCAAGGCTACCATCGTTAATCCGGGCCTGTCGCTGGACGGCCAGTTCGACGAAACGGGTATTCCTGCGTCCATCGTGACCAAGTATCTGGCCGAGCACGGCGTGATCATCGAGAAGTGCGGCCTGTACTCGTTCTTCATCATGTTCACCATCGGCATTACCAAAGGCCGCTGGAACACCCTGCTGACGGCACTGCAGCAGTTCAAGGACGATTACGACAAGAACCAGCCGATGTGGCGCATTCTGCCGGAATTCGCGGCAGCCAATCCGACCTACGAAAAAATGGGCCTGCGCGACCTGTGCCAGCAGATCCACGATTTCTACAAGGCTTACGATGTGGCCCGCCTGACGACCGAAATGTACCTGTCGGACATGATTCCGGCCATGAAGCCATCGGAGGCCTTCGCCAAGATGGCGCACCGCGAAATCGAGCGCGTAGCGATCGACGAACTGGAAGGCCGTATCACCTCCATCCTGCTGACGCCTTATCCACCGGGCATTCCTCTGCTGATTCCGGGCGAGCGCTTCAACAAAACCATCGTTGATTACCTGCGCTTTGCACGCGACTTCAACGAGCGCTTCCCCGGCTTCGAGACGGACGTACACGGTCTGGTCAAGCGCGAAGTGGACGGCAAGCGCGGCTACTTCGTCGACTGCGTTAAACAATAGGACGCCAGAAAGCGCCTGCCTATCAGGCTAGTCTGGTAGCTCGCCGCTCAGGCCCGGCCGAGCGACAAGGGTAAAAACTTCCCTCTGTCGCTCGGCCGGGCCTTTTTATTTGTGTTGCAAACATGTCTCCTTGAAAATAAATAGTACCCAAATGCAAATTATGATTGCATTTTGCAACTGTTAGTGTATTCTTATAAACATCTTAAAACTCTTTACAGGAAAGCCACTATGCAGATCAAACATATCGCCCGCATCATTGCTATCGCAACCGCACTGGTAGGCGCCCAGGCGCATGCTGCAGCTGTCAATTTGATCAGCGATGGTGGCTTCAATATCGGTGCAGCCTATAACAACTACAACTATGCCAACGGCTTCCACGGCACGATGACCGGCAAAGGCTCGCCATGGACCTTTACCGACGCTTCGGGGGTTGCCAACCACGCAGGTGCCTGGGGTGGTCTGGCGAGCATCGATTCCGTTGCCTTCATCCAAAGCTACAGCGGCTTCACCTCGAACACGCCGACCGTTAGCCAGAGTTTTAGTTCGAACGCCAGCTCGTACATCGTGACTTTCGATCTGGCCCAGCGTCCGGGCAACCGCGAGAGCCTGCAAGTAACGCTGGATGGCCAGGTACTGAGCGGCGGCTTGCTGACCCCGGCCAGCAGCGCCGTCAGCAGCTACAGCTATACCGTCAGCGGCCTGACCGGCAGCAACCACATCCTGCAATTCAAGGGCGTCAACAATTCCGGCGCAAGCGATTCCTCACTGTTCCTGGACAACGTCAGCGTCACCGCCGCCGTACCGGAACCTGAAACCTATGCCATGCTGATGGCTGGTCTGGCCATGGTGGGTGCCGTAGCGCGCCGCCGTAAAGGCAAGCAAGCCGCCTAAGCTGCTTTCAGCAAGACGCCGCCCCGCAACAGCAGGGCGGCTTTTTTTTTGGTCTGGCCGGTGTCCATGTTCCGAAGTCAGCTGTTACAGTTTGAAATAATTTCGCCCCCAACCTTTACACCCACCCGAATAGACAGCAACGCGCACCTCCTCTAGCCTAGTGTTTTGTCCACCACAAGAGGAGTTCCGCCATGAGTACCACAGAAGGTTTCAAGTTCGTCATCACGAATGGCGCTGTCACCGCCATGTCCCGCGTCGATGGCACGCATACCAGCACCCTGCGCCTGCCCACCGATGCCACCTTCAGCATCAGCGGCAGCACGATCACCGAAACCCGCACCAACACCAAGGGCACGGAAACCCTGCAATTCACCCAGGATGCCAGCGATAGCACCCTGTACCATCTGACTTCGGATGTGCAGAGCTTTAACACCTCCAGCAGCAATGCCGGCGCCTACACCTTTACCATCAGCAACGGCGTGGTAACGGCAGTCCAGCACGTAGTTGGTAGCCGCAGCCATAACGAGCCCATCAGCTCGACCAGCAAGTTTGTGGTGGGGGCGGATGGCAAGATTGTTGAAACCAGCGTCCATGACAATGTGATCGAGACCATCACCTATGTTGCCGGCAGCACGGCAGGCCAGTATGTGATTGCCTCCGATGCGCGCAGCTTTGTGCAGGCCGGAACAGCCACCACTGTGCTGGATGTGGAAGGCTGCGACCGCACCAAGTTCACCATCGATGCCAGCGGTTCTGTAACCCAGGTGCAACAGGTGAAATTCGACGGCAGCACCAGCACGTTGACGGTAGGCAGCAACACCACCTACAAACAACTGGAAGCGGGCTATGTGCTGGAAGTCCAGACACGCGGCAACAACACCAGCTACGAGCTCTACCATGACGGCAACGGCGATGGCATCTACACGGAAGTGGCGCATGGCAGCGGCAGCACGGTGGATCTGGTCGGTCTCAAAACCCAACTGAACGCCACCATCGAAGCACTGCTGTAAGCAGCAGGCGCAGCGGCGCAAGCCGCCAGCAGTGCAACACAGAGGCAGGCCGCGCAACACTATGCGCCGCCTGCCTCGCTTTGTCAGGCTGCCACGGCTAGGGTCAGTGTGGCCACGTAACCATCGGTGGGATTGCCCGTCACGCTGGACATCTGTAGCGCATAGCCATCGCTAAAGATATTGTCGGTGGCATAGCTGATCTGCGCCAGATTGCGCACGCTGGTGCTGTAACCGCTGGTGGCGTAGACCTCGTTGAGCGTCGCCATCGGGAAAGTGAACTGGGAAGTCTTGATGCGATTGGCGGCACTGGTACTCTTGGCCAGCGACGGATAGACCTCGAAGTGCACATGCGGCATACGGCCCGAATAGCAGCCGGGGAAGATGGTCTGGAAGGTCAGGCTGCCGCTAGCATCCGCGGCCTGCACGCCACGCAGATAGTTCTGCGACGTGACGCCGTTCGAATACAGCGAGTAGTTGCCATCGCGATCGCAGTGCCACAGGTAGACGGCGCAGTCGGCCAGTGCGGCACAACTGCCGTTAGCATTGACGATCTGCAGCTTGATGGTCAGTGGCACCCCGGCTGCCGTTCCCGTCATGCCATTAAAGCTACTGCGGATATCGCTACGCACCACCCCCAGCTGGGTCAGCACATTGACCACGCCGCTACTATTGCTATTGGTGCCGTCGCCCGGATACGGACCGCCGGTTTCCTCCGGTATCACGCTGCAGGAGCCGTTGGTCGGCGTGGTGCTGGTGCCGGGTGTCGTGGTGGTCGTGCCGGTGGTGGTGCCCGTCGAAGCAGTGCCGGTGGAGGTACTGGCAGTACTCGTCTCCGTGCTGCTACCGCCGCCACATCCGGCCAGCGGCAAGGCCGCTACGCCGGCGCCGGCGAGCAGCCAGCGCAGGGTCTGGCGCCGGCCACTGCCTGCTTCGAGCATGGTTGCCAGATCTTCGGCCAGACTGTGGCCGTGTGCATGGTCGTGTGATTTCATGGGTTATCCTGTTTAAACGGTGGTGTTAACGAGATTGCCGCTACTGCCATGGTTCTCGACTTTGCTGGCCAGCGCCTGCAGGAAGGCAGCCAGTTTGGCGCTGCTGTCTGTGCTGCTGGTGCTGCTGGTGCTATCAGTGTTGCTATCGCCGCTGACAGAGCTAGCCGTGGTGGCCACGCCCAGCTTGTCGAGCAGACTGGCAAAGCTCGCTTCCAGCTCGCTCACGGCGTCGCTGCTATCCGCGCTGTCCGTGCTGCTGTCACCGGAACTGAGCTTGGAGAGCAGACTCTGCAAGTCGGATTCCATGCGGCCAGGTCCGCCGGGACCGCCGCCCTGCCCGTCGCCGTAAGGCGGTGGCTCGCTAGCGGCAGTGCTGCTGCTTTCTGCATGCAGCGCACCCATCAGGCTCTGCAGGAAGCTGCCCAGTGCATCGGCTACGCTTTCTGTGCTGGTGCTATCAGTGCTGTCGGCGCTGCTGCTAGTACTGGTGCTAGTACTGGCGCTAGTGCCGGACAGGCTGGATTCGTCGATACCGATAGACTTCAGCGCATCGGCTATGGCCGAGGCAAAGCCGCCGCCTTCAGGTGGCTTGGGTGGCGGTGCGCCACGCATGCCTTCGGTGCCGCTGGTCGAACTGTTGCTCGTGCGGCTGAGGAAACTTAACTGGCTAGTACTGGTGCTGCTCAGTGCATTGATGGACATCATTCACTCCCGAAAATAGGCTGCGGTTCAAGGACGACGCTGAGGTGGCACTGCACGCTCGGCCAGTTTTTTGCGCTGTTCCGGCGTCAGTATCGCCAGCAGCTTCTGCTCGGTGCGCACACGTTGCAAAGCGATACTTGCCATGGCCGTTGCCGCTTCTTTCGCTAGCGCTGCAGCTTTGGCATCATCGTATTGCGCGGCAAGGCCCATGGCACGCAAAGCCTCGCCAGCCTTGTCTGCCAGCTTGGCCTGATCGCGCACATAAGGCGCTTCGGCATGCAAAATGGCAAATACTTTGTCCTGCTGCGCTTCGCTCAGATCAACCCCATGCAGCATGGGTGGACGCTGCATGCCCATTCCCATCCCGCCGGGCATGGGCGGATGGCTATGTGCAGGCCCGTCGCCACCCTGCGGGCCAGGGCCTTCGGCACGGTGGTGATACGCAACGGCACGCGGTTCAGCGGGTTCGGCACGGCCAGGGCCAGCGAGCGGACCCGGGCCGCCCGGCGGCATCGCTGGATGGCCAGCCGTCGCATCCACTTCCAGTTCCGCGGGCGCCGCCATGGCAGCTGCAGGCATTAGCGGCAGGGCCAGCAAGCCCGCCAGCAGGAATGGGTATGCGCTGGCATTCTTGATCTTCATCGTTGCAATCCTCGTCTGGTAGTAAGAAGCGCCATTGTCGTTGTGCTGTTTGTAAAGCAACGTTAGGCATAGGTAAATCGGTGTAAAGCCAGCGAATTGATGTGCGGAAACACTTTGTAAAAGCGGGTAAAAGCTTGCATGCGCCCGCCTACGCGCCCACGCGTACTGCTATCATCGGTCTATTCACATCACATTTGGGTCGCAATGAAGAGCAAGGTTCTGCTAATAGACGATGACGTCGAACTGGTAAGCATGTTTCAGGAATATCTGGAACAGGAAGGTTTCGACGTCAAAGCGGTGCACGATGGCGAGGCCGGCACAGCCGAAGCCGCCACGGGTAGCTACGCCATTGCCGTGCTCGACGTGATGATGCCGCGCATGAACGGACTGGAAACGCTGCGCCGCATCCGCACCAACAGCCAGTTGCCGATACTCATGCTGACAGCGCGCGGCGACGACACCGACCGCATCGTCGGACTGGAACTGGGCGCCGACGATTACGTGACCAAGCCCTGCACTCCGCGTGAATTAACAGCGCGCATACGTGCCATCCTGCGCCGGGCGCAAAGCGCCCCCCTGGATAATGGCATGCCGGCAACCTTGACCGTCGGCCAGCTAACCATGTGGCCGGAACAGCGCCGTGCCGCGTGGGCCGGCAGCAAGCTGGAACTGACCAGCACCGAATTCAATCTGCTGGAAGTGCTGGCACGTAATGCCGGTAAGCCGGTCAGCAAGAACACCCTGTCGGAACAGGGGCTGGGCCGTCCGCTGGCCCGTTTCGACCGCAATATCGATGTCCACCTGAGCAGCCTGCGCCACAAACTGGGCACCATTGCCGATGGCCGCTCCTGCCTGCAGACGGTGTATCGGCTCGGCTATCAGCTGATCAAGGAATAAGCCCGTGGGTCGATTGTTCTGGAAGTTCTTCGTCTGCATACTGCTGGCCCAGATCACGGCCACTATCGGCATCGGCGGCGCGGTCTGGCTGCGCAGCCGTGCCCAGTCGGAAAACCAGCTACGCAATGTCGATACCAGTCCGCCGGCAGAAATGGCCATCAATGCCGCCGCCAGCACACTCGAGTTCGGCGGCAGCGCCGCCCTGCGGCGCATGCTGGCATCCAGCGGACGCTATCAGGTGTACGCCATTGATGAACAGAATCAGGAACTGCTGGGGCGCACGTTCAACCCCGCAACGGTGGCCGAAGCGCGCGCCCTGCTCCAGCGCGACGAACGCCAGCGCGGTCTACGCCAGTTACGGGGCGCCGATGGCAAGCAATATCTGCTATTCCTGCCCGCCCATGGCTTCAACCTCGACCGCCCGATACTCAAAAGCCTGACCGAGCCCAAACTGCTGGAATTGCCGGGGCGCCGCCCCGCTCCGGAGTCACGTGGCATGGACCCAGAACGAGGAGCCGAAAGGGGATACGGTCGGGGCGACGATAGGGATGCGAATAACGATCCGTCACGCCAGCCACCTCCGCGTGACGGCTACGGCGGCCGTGGCGGCCCACACCGTGGCCCCATGACGCCGTGGATACCGCTAGCCGCTGCCACCCTGGCCAGCCTGCTGTTCTCCTTCATCCTTGCATGGTATTTTTCCCGCCCGATACGGGCCCTGCGGCAGGCTTTCGATGCGGCCGCCGAAGGCGATCTGGCGCCACGCTTCGGCAGCGGCACCGGTAGCGCCGAACTCAACGATCTGGGGCGCGACTTCGATCGTATGACAGCCCGTCTGCGCGCCCTGATCGATGGCCAGACCCGCTTGCTGCACGATGTCTCGCACGAATTACGCTCGCCGCTCGCGCGCCTGCAGGCAGCGATCGGACTGGCGCACCAGCAACCGGAAAAAATGGCGGCCTCGATGCAGCGCATCGAACTGGAAAGCGTGCGCATGGACAAGCTGGTGGGAGAACTGTTGACGCTGTCACGACTGGAAGCGGGTGCCATCCGGACCAGTCAGGAAGAAGTCGGCATGGCCGAACTGCTGGAACAGATTACCGACGACGCCGCCTTCGAAGCACGCAGCGTCAAGCGCGAAGTCTCACTGCAAGGCGATACCGATGTAATCGTCGTGGGTCAGGCAGAACTGCTCGCGCGCGCGATCGAAAACGTGGTACGCAACGCCATCAAGCACAGCCCGGATCATGGCATGGTGGAACTGCAGGCCGAAACTAGCCACGGCCGCTGGCTGGTGTTGCGCGTACTTGACCGTGGCCCCGGTGTGGCCGAGCAAGACCTCGACACCATCTTCCAGCCCTTCTTCCGCTCCAGTAATGCCGGCATAGAAGGTCACGGACTAGGTCTGGCGATTGCACGCCATGTGGTCGAAGCGCATGGTGGAAAAATAAAAGCCACCAACCGCGATGGTGGTGGCCTCTGTGTGGAACTGCGTCTACCGATCAAGCGCTAGGCCGTCGTATCGATCACACTACCGAGCGTGTCATAGCGTTTATCGCTGCTGGCCGTCGTAGCACTACTGTCCGAGGACTGTTGGGCACTGCCTTGCTGACTGGCCTGCTGGGCTGCCTTCTGGGCCGCTGCCGCCTGCAGCGCAGCGATCTGGGCCTGTATGGCCTGTACCTGCGCCTCGATCAACTGGGCTTTCTGTTTGCCGGACTCGGACGTATCCTTATTCGCTTCGACCAGATCTTTTTGCAGACTCTGCAACTGCTTCTGCAGAGCTGCAATGGCGCTGCTGCTTTCCGAACTACTGCTGGCGGCACTTGCCGACGTACTGGAACCTACTGCGCTAACCATCTTTACCTCCCTAAAACGTGACCATTAATCTCATTAACGGCGACGTTGGTGCAGGACACAGCCTGCACAGTGTAAAGATGGGTAAAGCCCGTGCTTACGCCTTGGGCAGCGTTACACCGTGCTGGCCCTGATACTTGCCGTTGCGGTCCTTGTAGGACACTTCGCAGATTTCGTCGCTCTCGAAGAACAGCACCTGAGCGCAGCCTTCGCCAGCGTAAATCTTGGCGGGCAGCGGGGTGGTGTTGGAAAATTCCAGCGTCACATAGCCTTCCCACTCCGGTTCGAACGGTGTGACGTTGACGATGATGCCGCAGCGGGCATAGGTGGACTTGCCCAGGCAGACCGTCAACACACCGCGGGGAATACGGAAATATTCCATGGTGCGGGCCAGCGCGAACGAATTCGGCGGAATAATGCAGACGTCGCTTTTGACATCCACGAAGGAGTTCGAATCGAAGTTCTTCGGATCGACGATGGTGCTGTTGATGTTGGTAAATACCTTGAATTCATCAGCGCAACGGATATCGTAGCCGTACGACGAAGTACCGTAGGAAATCACCTTGCGGCCTTCCTCCTGACGTACCTGATCGGGGAAGAAAGGCTCGATCATCCCGTGCTGCTCCGCCATCCGGCGTATCCATTTATCGCTTTTAATCGTCATCGCAAGGCTATCCTCAAGTTCAAGGGCGGCGCTGGCGCGCCGGATGCCCGAGATTTTACGCGAAAGCCCTGCTCTGAGGCAGTTTTTTCCCTGATTCTTTACCCGCTACGGCCAGCAAATTGATGATCATGGCGCGGGTTTCCTGCGCGGCCAGTTCGGGCGCTTCCATAGGAAACAGATGGCCACCTTGAATGATGCGGAAATGCTGGCCCACCAGCGCCTGCGTATGGGCATGGCCGGACTGGCTGGTTTCCCATGAATCGGTACCGCCAATGAAACCTATTGGCGTGGGAAAAGGCCGCTTCACTAACCGCGACAGGTGGTGTGGCAGGCTGGCGTAAATGCTGGTCTCCACTTCACGGGTGAAGCGCAATTGCACGCCCTCGGGGTGGGGTTTGAGGCCACTGCTAATGTAATCGTGCAGCACACCCGGTGCCCATGCGGCGAAGATATCCTTGCTGGCAAAATGCTGATAAGCGGCCTGAGCGTTTGGCCACACATTGCGCCGACGGATAGAGTTTTTCGCTGGTGGCACGCGGAACGCGTTGCCACTCAGCTTGATCAGGCGCCAGAACAGTGCACGCCAGCCTGCCACTACCGGCGCATCGAGCATGACCACACAGCGCACCAGATCTGGCCGCGCACGGGCCACCATCAGGCTCAGCATGCCGCCCAGCGAATGCCCGACCAGTATCACCGGCTCGGTATAGCGCGCCTGCAGCTCGCTGATGTATTCATCCACCAGTTTGGGCCAGCCATCGCTGACGGGATAATCACTGTGATGGCCATGCATATCCAGCGCCTGTATTTCGAAATCTTGTTCCAGCGCAGCAAAAAATTGCCGGTACACGCCAGCCGGATAGCTGTTGGCGTGCGCAAAATGCAGCTTGGGCTTACTCACAAGCAGTCTCCCTATCGTTGTTTTCGAACGATTGTAATGGCAGTCTGCTGCCAGAACTTGGGCAAAATGCTCTAATTTAGCGGCCATACCAGTAGCGGGCATGACGCTGTCGATAGGCCGTTAGCTGGATT
This sequence comes from Duganella fentianensis, assembly GCF_964031615.1. Taxonomy (GTDB): domain Bacteria; phylum Pseudomonadota; class Gammaproteobacteria; order Burkholderiales; family Burkholderiaceae_D; genus Rugamonas; species Rugamonas fentianensis_A. The sequence continues at coordinate 235,752 of NZ_CAXIQN010000019.1, read as the reverse complement.
TCGTCATCAAAGCGCAGTTCTATCGCCCCCGTGAGATCAGTGCGCCAGCGTGTTATCCCTAATCCCCCGTAGCGCTCCCACACAGCAGGATGAGGATGGTGATAGCGGTTGCGATAACCAAGCTGGAAGATCGCGTGACGGGGCTGCACCGCCTGCAGGAAGGCAACGCCGGATGAAGTCTTACTGCCATGATGGGGCGCCAGCAGGACACTGGCGCGCAGCTGCTGGCCATAGCTGCCCAGCATCGCCAGTTCCTGTGCCGCTTCGATATCACCGACCAGCAACAGCGTTCCGGCCAGCGTACTAATCTTCAGGCTGCAAGAAAGAGCATTCGGCTTCAGTCCCGGCTGGCCGTAGCTGCCCGCAGGCGGGGCAAGCATTTCGAAATGCACACCGTCCCAGTCCCATTGCTGACCCGCCTGACATGCCACCGCCGTGCGCGCTGCACGCCGCACCGCATGCCACGGCGGCAAGGACGACCACAGTGCCAGCTCCGGCATCGCAGCAAGCAAGGCCAGTGCCCCTCCCGCATGATCCGTGTCACTGTGGCTAATCATCAAGCGATCCAGCGTGGCGATACCGCGCGCTTGCAGATAAGGCAGGATAATCCGGTTGCCGGCATTAGCGACGCTACCGTAGGCGGGACCGGCATCGTACAGCAGGCGGTGGTGCTGCGTTTCCACCAGTACCGCCATACCCTGCCCTACGTCAAAAAACGTCACTTGCATGGCGGCCCGCCTAGGGGCACTGGATGGTGCAAACAGCAAAGGCAACCAACTAGCGAGGCCTAGCCAGCGCACTGGCCAGCCGCGGGGCGCCAGCAACCACAGTGTTCCCAGCGTGGCCCAGCAGAATAATAATGGTGCTGGCATGGGCGCACGCCACACTGACTGCGGCTGGCGCGACAACCATATCAGCACATCGGCTAGCCAGCCAAATAGCGCGTGCGCCAGTTCGAGCAACGCTGTGGATACGGGCTGTGGCATCACGCTGGCCAGCAAGGCTAGCGGGGCTATGATGATGCTCACCAGCGGTATGGCAAGCGCATTGGCCAGCGGTGTCACCAGCGAAATCTGGGCGAATAGCAGCACGGTCAGCGGCACCAGCCCTATCGTGACGGCATATTGCGCCAGCGCGGCTTCGGCCAGCAGTCGGTACCAGCGTCGCACTATGCTGCCAGACTGTTGCAGGGCCGCGCGCGACGTCCCAGCACTGCTGCTGCGCGCTGCGCGCTGGCGCAGCCGCCCGCTGCCCGCATACACCAGCACCGCGACCGCGCCAAACGACAGCCAGAAACCGGGCCAGATCACCGCCCACGGATCAAGCAGCACTACCAGAAACAAGGCAGCCGCCAGCACATGACTGAAGCGGGTGATGCGCCCCTGCCAGATTGCCAGTGCAACCACCAGCAGCATGTACAAGGTACGCTGGGCAGGAACGCCGTAACCTGCCAGTAGCACATACGCCCATGCGGCCAAGGCGCCGACCAGCGCCGCCACCCTACGGGCCGGTAGAATAAGCGGCAGTTGCGCCGCCGTGAAGAATGAGCGACGCCACAGTTGACTTGCCAGCATGGCTGCCAATCCGGCGACCATGGTAACGTGCAGACCGGAAATCGAGATCAGGTGACTCACGCCTGTGCGGGTGAACACCAGCCAGTCAGACGGACGTATGCCGTGCTGATCGCCTACCACCAGTGCCACCATCACCGCACTATAGCGCCGCCCAGCCAGTGCAGCTTCGATCCGGCTACGGACAGCGCCGCGCAGCGCGTCGACGACACATCCGCCGCAAGGCACCAAGCTATCGATTAGCACAGCCGTGTCCGTTGCGCGCACATAACCCGTGGCCCGGATTCCCTGTTCCAGTAGCCAGACTTCATAGTCAAAGCCATAGGGATTGGCATTGCCATGCGGCCGTTGCAGACGCACGGTAAGCTGCCAACGCTGGCCTGCACGCAGCAAGGGCACCCCGCCCTGCTGAGCGTTGCCGGCATACCAGCCTAATGCAATTCGCGCGGGCAGTTCGGCGGCCGTAGGCGACAGCACCTGCTCGATATGAAAATTGAAGCGCTGCCCCGCGCCGGAAGGATAAGGCAAGCTCTCGACGACACCGCTAACGCGCAGATCACGCCCCTCATCCGCCCCATGCAGAAAGGGCTGCAGCGCCTGATGGGCGAGTAACGCTGCCCAGCAGTAGCCCGTAATCACGCTCGCCAGCGCTGTCAATAGTTGTCGCATGACTGCATATCGCGCAGGCGAAAACTGCCAACGCCACAACAGAACGGTCAGGCTGCCGGCGCTGGCAGTAAGCAACAGGTCGCTCCACGTGGGCAAAGCGGACTGCTGTTGCAGCAAGGCCGCACCGGCGACAAAACCGATACAGAACAGCCGCATGATAGTCTCCGCGCCCCCAGCCGGTGCGGCTACCCGGCCGAGCTACAGACTGCCATGCCGGGGCTAGCGCGGCGCGACATTACTGGCCTGTACGGCAACGTGCGCGGTGATATTGCTCGCCGCCAGCGTCGTGGTAATGAAGGAACTGGCACGCACCAGCAGATCGCGCGCCACTTCCTCCAGTGGCGAGCCGCTGATACCGGCGCGGATCGGCCCGCCCCGCCCCGCTAGAGCGATTAGCCGATTTGCATTTGAGCGCGGAAAACACCATCTTGGCGGCAGACTGGCTACAGCGCGGCACATCAACTTCGCGCTCGATCACCTGACTGGTCTGCGCCATGGCAGGCAATCCCAAGCAGAATAATAAGGCGCGTAAGCACAGCAATCTGGCTGGGTACATGGCGGCAGCTCCGTTCCGGGTTGGCACAGCAGATAGGCTGATTATGCGCGTGCACGCTGCCGCAAAACCTGCCGTGCGCTGGCACTTGCTGCCAGCTTGAACTGGATCAAACGGGCAGCCGCCCCAGCACAGCGCGCGCGTTGGCGCTGGTGGCCTGCGCCACCTCCTGTACACTCAGTCCTCTTAACTGTGCCAGTTCGGCGCCGATACGGGGCAGTTGATCCGGACTATTGCGGCCCGGATGTATCCAGCTAGGGGCGATGTCCGGCGCGTCCGTTTCCAGCACGATAGCCGAGAGCGGCAACTCCGTGGCCAGCCGGCGGATCTGCAAGGCACGGGTGTACGTCATGGCGCCACCGAAGCCCAGCTTGAAACCGGCATCGATGTACGCCTGCGCCTGCTGCATACTGCCATTGAACGCATGGGAGATACCGCCTGCCGGCCGGATCTGGCGCACATGCTTGAGCACCACATCCTGCGAGCGGCGTACATGCAGTAGCACGGGTAGTTCGAATTCACGCGCGATCTTCAGTTGCTCGCGCAGGAAGTGAATCTGCTTCTCGCGCATGGCAGGTTCGGTCAGCATGGGAATGAAGAAATCCAGACCGATTTCACCTAGCGCTACGAAGCGGGGATCGGCCATGGCTGCGGCCACCTGCCGGCGCAAGATCAGCAGATCATCCTCCGTGGCATGAGGCACATAGATGGGATGGATGCCTAGCGCATAACTGGCATTACCGGCTGCGCCAGCCAGCGTGGCCACGGTGGCGAAGTTGGCGGCCTCGACGGCGGGAATCACAATCATCGTCACGCCCTGCTGGCGCGCCAGCACAGCCTGCCCCACGCCATCTCCGGCAAACTCGTGCGCATCCAGATGGCAGTGGGTATCGATCCACATGGCTAATCCTGATAAGGCTGCAGACCGTTATCGGTCAGGCGCAGCACGCGGTCGCAACGGCGCGCCAGTTCCAGATCGTGGGTAACGATGACGAACGCCGTGCCGAGCGTACGCGACAGTTCCAGCATCAGATCAAAAATCTGCTGGGCTGTGGCCTGATCCAGATTGCCGGTCGGTTCATCCGCAAGCACGCAGGCTGGCTGGGTTACCAGCGCGCGCGCCAGTGCTACCCGCTGGCGCTCGCCACCCGACAGTTCGCCCGGCACGTGGCTGACCCGCTTGGCCAGATTCACCCGCGTGAGGATGTCCTGCGCCGCACTGCTAGCCTGCGCTCTAGGCATGCGACGTATCATCAGCGGCATGGCCACATTGTCGAGCGCACTGAATTCGGGTAGCAGATGGTGAAACTGGTAGACAAAGCCCAGCGCTGCATTGCGCAGTTCACCACGCACGCTTTCACTCAGGCTGGCAAAGTCCTTGCCTTGCAGCGTAACGCTGCCGCGCGAGGGCGTATCCAGCCCGCCCAGCAGGTGCAGCAAGGTGGACTTGCCAGACCCGGAGGCGCCGACGATGGCCACGCGCTCGCCACGCCGCACATCCAGATCGATGCCGCTCAGCACCTGTACGGAATAGCTGCCCTGCGTGAAGGTCTTGCCCAGATTGCGGCAGGACAGTACCAGTGCTTCCTGATTACTCATAACGCAGCGCCTCCGCAGGTTTGACACGGGCTGCCCACCAGCTCGGGTACAGCGTAGCCACAAACGCCAGCAGCACGGCGACCCCGCCGATCTTGAAGACATCGGGCCAGCGCAGATCGGACGGCACCGTACTGATGTAATAGATATCCTTGGACAAGAACTGCACTCCCAGTAAATGCTCGATAAACGGTACGATCACGTCGATGTTGAGGGCCACCAGCACGCCCAGCCCCACGCCGATCAGGGTGCCCAGTATGCCCACCAGCGCGCCCTGTATCATGAAGATCTTCATGATGGAACGGGGCGTAGCGCCCAGTGTGCGCAGGATGGCGATGTCGGCCTGCTTGTCGGTCACCGTCATCACTAGCGTGGACACCAGATTGAAGGCGGCAACGGCGATGATCAAGGTCAGAATGATAAACATCATGCGTTTTTCCGTCTGTACTGCGGCAAACCAGTTAGCGTTAAGCTTGGACCAGTCACGCATGATCAGATCGCCGGACATGCTGTTCTTGAGTTCCTGTGCCACTTGCGGTGCCTGATGCATGTCCACCAGCCGCAGGCGCAGGCCTGCCGGGGCATCGAGGCGCAGCAACTTCTCGGCGTCCGTCAGGTGAACGAAAGCCAGCGCCGAGTCGAATTCATTGTGGCCGGCCTCGAAGATACCCACCACGGTAAAAGTACGCACGCGCGGCAGTACCCCCGCCGGCGTAGGCTGTCCCTGTGCCAGCGCCAGCGTCACCTTTTCGCCCAGATTGACACGCAGTGCGCGCGCCAGCTCTATCCCCAGCACGATGTTGTAACTACCGGGCTGCAGTGCATTGAAACTGCCGCGGCGGGTCTGCTTGGCAACATCCGACACATTCGGTTCCTGCTCCGGCAGTACGCCGCGGATGATGGCAGGCCGCAGCACGTCGTCGCGCACCAGCATGCCCTGGGTCTCCGCGAATGGCGCGGCACCGATCACGGCCGGATGACGGCGCGCTTCGGCGGCAGCCGCATGCCAGTCCGGCATGGCGCCACGGGCATCGAACACTTCCACGTGGGCCAGCACCGACAGCATGCGGTCGGTCACTTCTTTCTGGAAGCCGTTCATCACGGACAGCACGACGATCAGGGCGGCCACGCCGAGGCCGATGCCGGCCATGGAGATCAGCGAAATAAACGAGATAAAACTATTGCGCCCGCTGCGCTTGCCGGCGCGCGTATAACGCAGGCCGACTAGCCATTCAAAGGGCAGATTCTGCATAAAACTCATGGGCTATGGTGAAGGTTTGCATAGACGAGCCCGAAGTGTGCCACACATTGGCCCCTAAGCGGGAGACTGCTTAATTAGGAACAATAAAAAACCGCGCCGTGCAGGACTCCTGCGACGGCGCGGTCAGGCTTGAATTCCTAAGGAATTAAGCGAATTTTTCGTTCTTCTGCTTGCGGCGGCCAACCAGACCGACCAGGCCCAGACCAACCGCCATCATGGCCCAGGTATCAGCTTCCGGCACAGCGGCGATGGCGTTCACGCCCAGCAGTTGCTGCGATTGCTTACCATTGAAGCTACCGTTAAACACCACATAGTTGTAGTGGCTGGTAGTCAGTGGCTGGTTCTCCGCCGCATTCAGCATGGCCGCAGCGAGGGCAATTTGCGGATTCGGATCGTTCAGTGCGAAACGCATATTGCCAGTAGTCAGGTTCTTGTCATCATTCTGCAGTTCCCATAATGCCAATTGGAAAGCAATTTGCTTGTCCGAATCACCTACGGTACCGGCGAAAGACGATTCGTACAGACGTTGAACCTCGTTCGATGGGGTGAAGTTATAAGAAGCGGTATAGGTCGCTTTGGTGTTGAAATCGATCATCGGCTGCACGCAGAATGCGTAGTAGCGTTGGGTCGTATTGTTTACGTTATACATTTCCCAAACAGATACGCCGATTTGCAGCGTGTTTTCGTCGATCGACACATCCTTGAAGAAGGCACTGGTGTGCGAATCAACATAGATTGCATCTTCTGGCGTGCTGACATGGGTATACACATCAGCGGCCTGACCTGCAGAGGCGAAAGTCAGGGCGGTTGCAGCTACAGCGGCTTGCATTACTTTGTTGAAGGTAGTTTTCATAATGTAATCTTAGTTGTCTTTCGTATATTGTAACAAGAAATTTTAAATGTGTGCAAAAATTTGGCTTTGACCAACTAAAGTTGCCACAGTTTCAGCATTTACCAGATCGTCTATCGTCGGTGCCGTGATGCCGGCGGCCAGGGCGTCTTCACGTGCCACATTGAAGTAGACGTCGGTCATGTCGGCACTCTGGCCGTTGCTCATCACGACGCTGCTACGCTCCAGATGGACGTTGTTGTTGGCATCAACGAACGGCAGTTCCACGAAGCTGACCTTCAGGCTGGCCACACCGGCCTGTTCCAGCGTCATCAGTTCGCCCGCATCGGTCTTGCCGTTGCTGTTGGCATCCTGCCAGACACGCAGTTCGGCAAACTGGGCGTCCTTGGCATCGACCACACCGTCGTGGTTGCTGTCAAAAGTTTCCAGCTTGGCGAAGCCGGCACCCTTGGCGGCGCCACCGAACAGTTCGCTGATGTCATCGATGCTGCCGTTGGCGTTGCTATCGATGGCGAGGAAGCCGTCGCCGGACGAGAGCCAGCCCGTCTGGATGGCTTTACCCGTACCCAGCAAATCGAAGCTGCCCGTCATCGCTTCACGCGCGATGGTGTGGATGCCGTCACCATTCAGATCGATCGCGATCGGGGTGATGGTGGCATCCCAGCTCATGTCGTTCTTGCCCGAGGTCAGCGTGATGGTGTCGGTGTGGGTCACATTGGCGTAGTCTTTCGCATCGCCCACCACGTCCGAATCGATGGCATCGTTGCTACCCACGTTTTTCACGCCCCACTTCCAGTTACTCATGTTGTAAGTGCCTTTATCGGAAGCAAAGGTCACCGTCACATTGGTCTTGTCGAACACCAGATAGTAGGTACCCGGATTCAGATCGGCAAACTTGTAGTTGCCGTTGGCATCCGTCTTGATGGTCGAACCCACCTGTTTATTGGTGGTGGAGTCGAACAGCGCGACACTGATGCCGCCGATACCTTCTTCGCCGGAATCCTGTATCCCGTTGTGGTTAGCGTCACGCCAGACCTTGTCGCCAATGCTGGCTTTACGATACACACCGGCGTCCTTGTTGCTGATGTCCTGACCAGCTGCCAGCGTGATGGTATCCATCCGGCCCGTGCTGCCGCTGATGCTGGTGATATCGGAATTGGTGGTGCTCGTACCTGCGCCCGTCTTGGTGAAGTAGTAACCAGTCTTGTTGGTCACTTCCACCTGATACGAACCTGCGCTCAGACCCGTGAACTGGTACTGGCCGCCATCATGGGTCAGCGTGGTGGCTTTCAGCACGTTGTTAGCGTCGTACAGCTTGACCGTCACACCATCGACACCAGCTTCACCGGCATCCTGCACGCCGTTGTAGTTGCTGTCTTCCCACACCAGATTGCCGATACTGCCCGCCTTGATCAGGCCCGCTTCGCGGGTCAGATCGCTGGCGCCGGAGCTGACGCTGAACTGCGCGGTCACACCATTGGCCGCGGCATCCGAATCGACACTGTCATTGGTGCCCTGATCCTGCTTGGTGAACATATAGCCGCTCGGCGCGGTGAACTTGACCGAGTATTTGCCCGGTCCCAGATCGGTGAACAGATAGGCACCGCTAGAATCGGTCACGTCGGTCGCTACCACTACACCTTTTTCATTCAGCAGCGCTACCGTGACATTGGCCGCGCCCAGTTCGGTCGACTGCTTGATGCCATCGCCATTCGTGTCGTACCAGACTTTATCGCCGATCGTGGCCTTCTGGTACAGACCGGCATCGAAGTTGGTCACACTCTGGCCGGCAGCCACCGTTACCGTACCCAGGTTACCGCTGGCATCGGCATTGCTATCGAGTGCACGATCGCTACCGGCACCAGCCGTGGTCAGGGTATAACCGGTCGGCGCTTTCACGCTGACGGAATAGGTACCGGCTTCCACCGAGAACTTGTAATTGCCGCTTGCGTCGGTGGTGGTGGTTTTAACCACGTTACCAGCCGCGTTGCGCAGTTCTACCGTGACACCAGCCTTGCCGCTGTCGCTGCCATCATCCTGCAGACCATTGCCGTTCTTGTCTATCCAGACCTTGTCGCCGATGGTCGCTGCTGCCACCACACCGGCATCGACCGATTTATCAGTCTGGCCGGATACCAGCGTCACCATGTGCGACAGACCACTGGCGTTCACATCCGAATCCAGCGTATCGCTGCTACCCTGATTGGCGGTGGTGAAGGTCATACCTTCCGGCAGCGAGCTCTTGTCGAACTGCACGGTGTACACGCCTGGTTTCAGATTGCTGAACATATAGTTGCCGTCGCAATCCGTGGTCACGGCATTACCCACCTGCTTGCCATTGGCGTCCAGCAGTACCACTTTGACGCCGGCGACGCCGCATTCGTCAGTATCTTGCAGGCCGTTCTTGTTGCTGTCATACCAGACCCGGTCGCCAATCGCGGCGCCCTTGTACAGACCAGCATCGACGGTCGTGTTGATTTCGGCCGCAGCCAGCTTGATCACGTCGCTGACGCCAGCGCTGCTGAAGTCGCTATCCTTGGCATCGTCGCTTCCGGCATCCTTGCCCGTGAAACTGTAGCCGCTCGGTGCCGTAACGGACACCGTGTAGCTGCCCGGATCTGCCGTGAAGGTGTAGCGGCCAGCGGCATCGGTAGTGGTGGTCGCCACCACTTTGCCCGTGGCATCCTTGAGCTGCACGCTGACGCCGCACAGACCGGCTTCGCCCGTATCCTGCACGCCATTACCGTTCTTGTCTTCCCAGACGGTATCGCCCAGCTTGGCCTGTATCGCCATCACGCCCGCGTCCAGATCGCTATACACCTGACCCGAAGTCAGACTTACCTGCGCCGTCTTGCCGGTGCTGACGTTGGCGTCCGAATCCTTGGCATCGCTGCTACCCTGGTCGGCATTGGTGAAGATGTAGTTCAGCGGCAAGGTCGTCTTGTCGAACTGCACGCTGTAGGTGCCCGGCTTCAGGTTGGTGAAGCTGTAGCTACCATTGGCATCCGTGGTCGCCGTGGTGCCCGTAGGATTGCCAGCCTGATCCAGCAGGATCACTTTTACGCCGGCCACGCCCAGTTCGCCCGTGTCCTGCAGGCCGTTACGGTTGGTATCGAGCCAGACCCGGTCACCCAGCGTAGCGCCCTTATACAGACCGGCGTCCAGATTGACGTTGCTCTGACCGGCAGTCAGCGTGACCAGATCGCTCTGACCGCTGCTGTTGATGTCGCTATCGGCCGCATCGTTACTGCCCGCGTCCTTGCTGGTGGCCAGCATACCGCTAGGCGCGGTGACCGAGATCGCGTATTTGCCAGCATCAACGGTGAAGCTGTATTTGCCGTCAGTACCCGTCGTGGTGGTTTTGACGATGTTGCCTGCCTCGTCTTTCAGATCGACCTTGACACCCACCAGACCCGCTTCACCCGTATCCTGAATGCCGTTGCCGTTCTTGTCTTCCCACACACGGTCACCGATAGTCGCCTGCAGCGCGACCACACCGGCATCCAGATTGTGGTTGGAGCCGCCGGACGTCAGCGTGACCTGCTGGGTGACACCCGTGTTCACATCGGCGTCGGAATCCAGATTACCGTTCGTACCCGTATGGGCGCTGGTGAAGGCGTAACCCGTACCCAGCGTGGTCTTGTCGAACTGCACACTGTAGGTGCCTGGTTTCAGGTTGTTGAACAGGTAGTGGCCATCGACGTCCGTGGTGGTGCTGGCAACGGCTTTGCCGGCCGCATCCAGCAGCGTGACTTTCACGCCGGCACGACCGGTTTCACCGCTATCCTGCACGCCGTTACGGTTGCTATCGTTCCATACTACATCGCCCAGTTCGGCGAATTTGTACAGGCCGGCGTCCACCGTGGTGTTGGACTGGCCTGCCGCCAGCGTCACGCTGCCGCTCTTGCCGGCAGCATCGATATCGCTGTCCGCAGCCGTATCGCTACCCTGATTCTTGGTGCTGATGCCATAGCCGGCCGGTGCCGTCACGGCGATCGAGTAAGTGCCCGGATCGACCGTGAAGCTGTACTGGCCGCCATCATGGCTGACAGTGGAAGCGACGGTGTTGCCCAGGCTGTCTTTCAGATCGACCTTGACACCATCGATACCGGTCTCGCCGCTATCCTGCACGCCATTGCCATTGCTGTCTTCCCACACGCGGTCGCCCAGCGTACCTTGCTGCACGGTCAGACCAGCGCGCACGGTCAGGCTGTCGCCCGAATTCAGCGTAACCTGCCCCGTCTTGCCGCTGCCCGTATCGGCATCGGAACCGCCGCTGCCTGGCGCACCCTGCGTGGCGGACGTGAAGTTGTAACCGGCTGGCAGCGTGCTCTTATCGAACTGCACACTGTACACGCCCGGAGCCAGACCATTGAACTGGTAGTGGCCATTGGCATCGGTCACTGCGGAAGCGCCCGCGACCGGATTGCCGTTAGCATCCAGCAGGGTGACCTTGATGCCGGCCGCACCCACTTCGCCATTGTTCAGGCGACCGTCACGATTGCTATCGATCCAGACGATTTCGCTGAGCGAAGCGGGACGATAAATGCCGGCATCGACGTCGGTATTCACTTCACCGGCTTGCACCGACACGCTTACCGAGCCATTGCTGTTGACATCGCTGTCCAGCGCACCGTTACCGCCCTTGCCGGCCGCCGTGAAAGCATAACCGCTAGGTGGTGCTACCGATACCGTATAAGTACCGGGATCGACCGTGAAGCTGTACTGACCGCCATCATGGGTAGTAACGGAACCCAGCGTTGCGCCGTTGGCGCCTTTCAGCGTGACCACCACGCCATCAACGCCCTGTTCGCCACCATCCTGCACACCATTGCCGTTCGTATCGAGCCAGACCCGATCGCCAATGGTGGCAGGCAGCGCCACGATACCGGCATCCAGATCCTGATTGCTATCGCCCGAGTTCAGCGTTACCTGCTGGGTTACTCCGGTAACGCGATTGGCATCCGAGTCGATTGCGCCATTGCTGCCCGCATGGGCATTGGTCAGTACGTAGTTGGCTGGCAGCGTGCTGGTGTCAAACTGCACGCTGTAGGTGCCCGGCTTCAGGTTGGTAAAGCTGTAGCTACCGTTGCCGTCCGTTATCGCACTGGCGCCGGTAGGATTGCCGCTGGCATCAAGCAGCAGCACTTTAACGCCGGCCACACCGGCTTCAGCGCTATCCTGCACACCATTTTTGTTGCTATCGAGCCAGACACGGTTACCCAGCGATGCTGCCTTGTAATAGCCGGCATCGATATGGGCGTCGTTATTGCCCGAGTTCAGAGTAAATACTTCGCTCTGGCCATTGCTGCCGATATCGCTATCGATGCTGCTGTCGCTACCGCTATGCTGCGACGTCACGGTGCTGCCGGCCGGCGCCGTTACCGAGATCGAATATTTACCCGGATCAACGGTGAAGCTGTACTTGCCATCGGTGCCAGTGCTGGTGGTAGCCACCACTTTGCCGCTCTCGTCCTTGAGCTCGACCTTGGCGCCGACGATGCCGGCTTCACCGGCATCCTGCACGCCGTTGCCGTTCTTATCTTCCCACACACGGCTGCTCATGTTTGCCTGTACCACGGTCACGCCCGCATCCAGCGCACGGTCGCTGCTACCGGAGGTCAGCGTTACCTGCTGGGTCAGGCCGGTATTGACGTCGGCATCGGAGTCGGTCGCCGCGTTGCCAGCATGAACGCTGGTGAACTGATAACCCTCGCCCAGCGAAGCTTTGTCGAACTGCACGCTGTACACGCCCGGTTTCAGGTTGTCGAACAGGTAGTGACCGGCAGTATCGGTGGTGGTGGTAGCAACTACGGCGCCGTTTGCGTCGAGCAGCGTCACTTTGACATCGGCACGCCCCGTCTCGCCGGCATCCTGCAAGCCGTTGCGGTTAGTGTCATTCCACACGGTATCGCCCAGATCGGAGAATTTCACCAGACCGGCATCCAGATTGCCGTTGTTCTGGCCCGCCGTCAGGGTGATGCTGGCGCTGTTGCCAGTGGCATCGATATCGCTGTCAGCGGCAGCATTGCTGCCCTGCGCCTGCGCAGTGGCCGCGTAACCCGCTGGGGCTTTGACCGCGATGCTGTAAGTCCCCGGATCCACCGTGAAGCTGTACTGGCCGCCATCATGGGTGACAGTGCTGGCAACGGTATTGCCCAGACTATCTTTCAGATCGACGGTCACGCCGTTCAGACCCTGCTCGCCGCTATCCTGAACGCCATTGCCATTGCTATCTTCCCATACACGGTCACCCAGCGTGGCCTGCTGCACGATCAGACCTGCACGCAAGGTCAGGTTGTCGCCCGAAGCCAGCGTCACCTGTGCGGTTTTACCGGTGGTAGTGTCGGCATCGGAACCGGCGCCCGCAGGACCGCCTTGCGCTGCGCTGGTGAAGTTGTAACCGGCTGGCAGGCTGGCTTTATCGAACTGCACACTGTAGCTGCCTGGTGCCAGGCCATCGAACTGATAGTGGCCGTTGGCGTCGGTAGTCGCGACTGCGCCGGCAACCGGGTTGCCATTCGCATCGAGCAGGGTGACGGTCACGCCCGCTGCGCCCACTTCGCCGTTATTGAGGCGACCGTCGCGGTTGGCATCGATCCAGACCACTTCGCTCAGGCTGGCCGGACGGTACACGCCGGCATCGATATCCGTGTTATCTGAACCGGAACTGACGTTGACGACAGCGCTACTGCCGTCGGCACCCACATCGCTATCGAGTGCGCCGTTGCCACCTTTGCCCGCAGCGGTAAATACATAGCCGCTCGGCGCGGCCACGGACACCGAATAGGTACCCGGATCTACCGTGAAGCTGTACTGGCCGCCATCATGGGTGGTGACCGTGCTGACCACATGGCCGTCAGCCGCTTTCAGCGTGACCACGGCGCCATCGACGCCCTGCTCGCCGGCATCCTGCACGCCATTACCATTCTTGTCTTCCCAGACGCGGTCACCCAGTTTGCCCTGAACTACCACCAGACCCGCATCAAGATCGGTATTGTGGTCACCGGATGCCAGCGTCACCTGCGCGGTCAGGCCGGTATCGGCGTTAGCGTCGGAATCGTTGGCACCGCCCTGGCCGGCGGTGGTGAACACGTAATTGGCTGGCAGCGTGGCTTTGTCGAATTGCACGCTGTAGGTGCCCGGCTTCAGATCGTTGAAGCTGTAGTTACCGTTGGCATCGGTGGTGGCCACGGCGCCCGTCGGCTTGCCGCTGGCATCGAGCAGCACCACTTTCACGCCGGCCACACCGGCTTCGCTGGCATCCTGTACGCCGTCGCGGTTGGCGTCGATCCAGACTTTATCGCCCAGCGTTGCAGGACGGTAGTAGCCAAAGTCGATCTCGGCATTGGTCTGGCCTGCCTTCAGGCTGACGGCAGTGCCGGCAGTGCCCGGATTGCCGGTGGTGGCAACAAAGCCATTCGGCGCCGACACGGAGACCGAGTAGGTGCCCGGATCAACGGTGAAGCTGTACTGGCCGCCATCGTGGGTGGTCACGGTGCTGATCACCTTACCGGACGCATCCTTCAGGCTCACCTGTGCGCCATCGATACCCTGCTCGCCAGCGTCCTGCTGGCCGTTACCGTTAGCGTCTTCCCACACGCGGTCGCCCACGGTGGCCTGGCGCACCACGATACCGGCATCCAGATGCTGGGCGCTAGCACCGGAATTCAGGGTGACCTGCGCGGTCATGCCGGTGCTGACATCAGCGTCCGAGTCCTTGCCGGCGTCGCCGCCCTGACCTTGCTCGGTGAAGTAGAAATCTACCGGCAGCGAGGTCTTTTCGAACTGCACGCTATAGCTGCCGGGCTTCAGGCCCTCGAACTGGTAATGGCCGCTAGCATCGGTGGTCGCGCTAATGCCAGTCGACTGACCGTTGGCATCGAGCAGCGTGACTTTGACGCCGGCCACGCCGGTTTCGCCATTGTTCTGCACGCCATCACGGTTAGTGTCGTACCACACGGTGCTGCCCAGCGAGACGGGACGTACCAGCCCCGCATCGGCCTTATTGTTGGTTTCACCCGGCGCCAGCGTGATGCTGGCAGTGTTGCCTTGCGCATCGATATCGCTGTCGGCCGCAGCGTCGCCGCCCAGCCCTTTGCCGGTGGCCACATAGCCGTTCGGCGCCTGCACGGTCACCGAGTAGGTGCCGGGATTTACATCGAAATGGTATTGACCGTTCGCTTCGGTCTTGGTGCTAGCGACAACATTCCCGCTACCATCCTTTAGCTGCACCACCACATCGGCCAGACCGGCTTCGCCGCTGTCCTGCACGCCATTGCCGTTGCTGTCTTCCCAGACGAAATCGCCCAGATGTGCCGGTGGTACTTTGAAGGTCAGGTGATTTTCTGCCACGCTGGTATCAATCGCGCCCGGGCCCACCGTGCCGCCCGTGTCGCGCACGTGGAAACCGACGTCGAAGCTGCCGGCCTGCGTTTGGCTAGGAACGAAACTCAGATTTCCAGCATCAATCTCGGCTACGCTGATTTCCGTGTTCAACGCAACTTCCACGCCATTCAGCATCAGTTTGCCTGCACTAGGCAGCGACGAAATGATGACCGATTTAAAGCCGTCGTGTTCAACCGGATCGACAAAGCCGAAATCGGCACGTGCCAGTACGACTGCATTGCCGTTGGTCAGGTCGAAAACCTTATCTGCTGCGACCGGCGCATCGTTAACCGGATCAACATTGACTGTCAGACTCAAGTTGACGGAACCACCGCCAACGCCTTCTTCCAGTACTACTTCCAGCGTGGTGAATTTACCAAACCAATCCTTGGCCCACTGCCCGGGACGAACGTAAATCGTATCCTGATCGACAGTGCCGAAGAGTCCGGTATTCACCGTCTTAACGGATCCATCCGGCATGGTTACACGGATGCCCGTGACCTTCAGGTCTCCCGTACTATCAAATCCCGCCTGCTTCAATAAGTCACGAATTTCAAACGTGTTTTCGGTATCTTCAAATACATTGATTGAGGTTCTGACTAAAGGATTACTCATGCCTGCACCTCTGCTGCAACACCGCTGAAAGTAGTTTTCGTCATTTTTCTTAGTCTTTAAAAGTTGTTCTTGGGTCTGATGAACTG
Organism: Duganella fentianensis; assembly: GCF_964031615.1. Classification (GTDB taxonomy): domain Bacteria; phylum Pseudomonadota; class Gammaproteobacteria; order Burkholderiales; family Burkholderiaceae_D; genus Rugamonas; species Rugamonas fentianensis_A. The sequence continues at coordinate 220,163 of NZ_CAXIQN010000019.1, read as the reverse complement.
GCCGCTAAGACTGGTGACGGGGCTGGGTCAGCAGTGTCGGCTTGACTTACATCAGGCAGTGACAGGTCTAGAGTCATGCCTAAAAGATATTTCTCTTGTCGAGATTATAGCAAACTTTGTACAAATGAAATGAATTTTCCTTAAAAAAAGATTCTTTTTTGTACTTTATTATTCCCGATAGCAATTTTCCAAAGCAGTGCGGGATGGCCTACAATGGCGCCATGAACCAGATTACCGTTGCACTTCCCTTTGCCCTGCCACCCGAAGAACTCTCTGGCGACCTGATCCGAGTACTGGATACGCCCGCCTACGCTACGTTGTTATCGCGCCACAAACGTTTGCAACGGCAGGTATTCCGCAGTGAGGCCCGCGCCCTACCCCACGAAGTCTGGCTGGCCCGACTCGACGCTCAATCCGGCGACAGCGTGGCCCTGGCCACCGCCGCCATGCACGGCTGCCAACTGGGTGCCGCTGCACAGCAGGGCCACTGGTTCATGGTCCAGCCCGCTCACCTCCAACTGGCCCGCACCCATCTGTTACTAGCCGACCAGCGCAATATCGCGCTGTCCGAAGCCGAATCGCGCGCGCTGTTCGACAGCGCCCGTCCTAGCTTCGAACAGCAAGGCGGCACGCTGCTATATGCCGGCCCGCAACTGTGGTTCTGGCGGGCCGACGCCTGGGCCAGCCTCGACACCGCCAGCCCCGATGCTGCCGTTACCCAGAACGTGGCCGACTGGATGCCTGAAGGCGAACTGGCCCGTAGCGGCCGCCGCCTGCAGAATGAAGTGCAGATGGCCTGGCACGAACATCCCGTCAATCAGGCCCGCGAAGCGCGCGGAGCCGCAATCATCAATGCCTGCTGGATCTGGGGCGGTGCGCCGGCCCGTAGCGCTGCCATGCCCGCGCTAGCCATCGCCGGCGGCACCGACTGGATGCAGGCGCTGGCCGGCAGTGGTGGGATTGCGACCCAGCCCGAACAGTTACTGGCGGCGCCACGCCCCTTGCTGGTGGCCGATCTGATCGCGCCGGCACAGGCGGGCGAATGGTCGGTCTGGCTGGAACGCATGCACGCGATCGAACGCATCTGGCTGGCTCCCTTGCTGCAAGCTTTACGCAGCGGACAGATCGATCAGCTGACTTTGCTGCTGAGCGACCGCGAACGCACGGTGCAGATCGATTGCACGCGTCTGGCACTACACGCTTTCTGGAAAAAATGCAACTTGAACACTTTATCGAAGCAAGGCTGACATGACCCGTATCGCCACCCGTCCCTGCCCCTTACGTGCGGCCGAAATGCTGCGTCAGGGCGGCATCCATCCGGTACTGGCACGGCTCTACGCCGCCCGCGGCCTGACTAACCCGCAGGAACTTTCCAGTGAACTAGCGGCCATGACCCCGCCCGGCGCCTTGCTGCATATCGATGCTGCCGCCGCATTTCTGGCCGACGCCATCGCCCGCCGTGCCCGCATGGTGATCGTGGCCGACTACGACTGTGATGGCGCCACCGCCTGCGCCGTGGCCCTGCGCGGCCTGCGCAGCATGGGCGCGGAGATCGATTTCATCGTACCCAACCGCTTCGAGTACGGCTATGGCCTGACGCCCGAGATCGTCGCCCTGACAGCGGCAGAAAAGCAACCGGACATCATCATTACGGTGGATAACGGCATCGCCAGCATCAGCGGCGTGGCCGAAGCCAACCGGCGCGGCATCGCCGTGGTGGTCACCGACCACCACCTGCCCGGTGACGAGTTGCCCGCCGCGCAGGTCATCGTCAATCCCAACCAGCCCGGCTGCGGCTTTCCCAGCAAGCATATAGCCGGTGTAGGCGTGGTGTTCTATGTGCTACTGGCCCTGCGCGCCGAACTGCGCCGGCGTGGCGTGTTCGATGCCCAGACCCAGCCCAAGCTCGACCACCTGCTCGATCTGGTGGCACTGGGCACGGTGGCCGACGTGGTGCGGCTCGATACGAATAACCGCATACTGGTAGCGCAGGGGCTAAAGCGCATGCGCGCCGGCCGCATGCACGCCGGCGTTGCCGCCCTGTTCCGCGTCGCGGGACGCAACCCGCGCACGGCCAATCCCTTCGATCTGGGCTTTGCGCTGGGGCCACGCCTGAATGCGGCGGGACGGCTGGAAGATATGTCGCTAGGGATCGAATGTCTGATCACGGATGACGACAGCCGCGCATGGGAACTGGCCCAGCAACTCAACGACATCAATCTGAAGCGGCGCGAAATCGAAGCGGAGATGCAGGATACCGCCCTGCTCCATCTGGATAGTTTCGAGCCGGCCAACAGCAGCACGATCTGCGTGTTCGATCCGGACTGGCATCAAGGGGTGATCGGCATCGTCGCTTCGCGCCTGAAAGAGAAGTTCTTCCGCCCCACCATCACTTTCGCTCCCGGCGGCGATGGCTGGATCAAAGGTTCGGGCCGCTCCATCCCCGGCTTCCACCTGCGCGATGCGCTCGATCTGGTCTCCAAAAAAGCCCCCTCGCTGATCGACAAGTTCGGTGGCCATGCCATGGCGGCCGGTCTGACTCTGCGCGCCGACGCCTTTGAGGCTTTCGCCGCAGCCTTTGAAGAAGTGGGTCGTGCCTGGCTGAGCAGCCAGCAACTGGAACGGGTGATCGAAACGGATGGCCCACTGGAAGATGCCTATTTCAGCACCGACTTTATCGCCCTGATGGATGGACAAGTGTGGGGGCAAGGTTTTGCCCCGCCCGTGTTCTGCGACGACTTCCGCGTAGTCAGCCAGCGCATCCTCAAGGAGCGCCACCTCAAACTGCTGCTGGAAAAGAACGGCGCGCGCTACGACGCCATCTGGTTCGGCCACACGGATGCGCTAGGCGAACGGGCAAAAGTTGCATTCCGGCTGGATGCCAACGAATACAACGGCGTAACAAAAGTGCAATTACTAGTCGAACACGCGGAAGCCGCCTGACTACCCGCCCCCTGTTTGACCACCATCCGGAAAAGGAGTATAAATACTCCAAAGACGGAGGAGATATGAATCTGACTTACGCCTACCCACGCAGCCGCTTCGAACCAACCATACTGGTCGACCTGAATGCCAAGGCCGAGCGCGAGCGTCTGAGCAAAGCAGCACTGAAGGGCTTCTTCAAGCTAGTTGCAGCTTGGAAACTGCGCGACGAGGACGCCCGTGAACTACTGGGCGGTATTTCCAATAGTGCCTACTACGAGTGGAAGAAAAAGCCTGAGCGCACGCTGGAAGTCGACTGCATCACGCGCATCTCCTATCTGCTAGGCATCTACAAGGCCTTGCACATCCTGTATGGCGACCAGTTGGCCGACGAGTGGATCAGCCTGCCTAACAGCAATCTGCTGTTCGGCGGGCGCACGCCGCTGTCCTATCTGCTGAGTGGTGGCTTGCCGGCCATGCAGATCGTGCGGCAGCTGCTCGATGCGCGGCGCGGAGGCCTGTAAGTGCTGCCGCTGACCACGCTGCGCCAGTTCGATACCTGCCGTTTGCTGCCCTCGCGCTTCGCCGATACGGAAGATTCGGTGCTTTCGCCGCTGGCCGATAGCGATCAGGAATTGCATGACCTGTTCGAGCTCGATAACGCCACCAATGCCCGCCTGCGTGCCCAGCATGGTGGCGCCGTCGGTATCACCACCGATGAACTGGTGTTCGGCGTACCGCACTTCCGCATCATTAACGCCGCTTTTACTTACGCCCGCCCCGAAGGCAGCCGCTTCAATACGGGCGAACGGGGCGCCTGGTACTGCGCTTTCGACGTCGCCACGGCACTGGCCGAAGTGAGCTTCCACAAAGCGGTGGAATATGCCGAAATCAATCGTTACGACGATAGCGTGCAGTATCAGACCATGCTGGCCGATTTCACCGCCAGTTTCCACGATCTACGCAGCCAGCCCCGTTATCAGGACTGCCTGCAGCCGGATAGCTATATCGCCTCGCAGACTCTGGCCGAACGCCTGCTCGACAGCGGCGCGCTAGGCCTGATCTACCCTAGCGTACGGCATCCCGGCGGCACCAATCTGGTTTGTTTCCGGCCCGCGCTCGTGGGCAATGTTCGCAAAGGCGCCAGCTATCGGTTAACATGGCGGGGTAGTCCTGTCCCCAACATCGAGTCACTCTGAATCAAGCAAGCCCATGCAAACCAAACCTGAAAAAGATATCGAACTGCGCAACAAGGTCAACCGCGAAACGGCACGTCTGCCATGGACCGAGCTGCTCAAGCATTTTGCCCAGGGTAATGTGGTGTGGATCGCCGATACGCTCGATTTGGTCGATGTCGCGGTGCGCATTTCGCACGACGACAAGGCCAATATTAGCCGCTGGATGGAAGCAGGCCTGCTGGCCAAGGTCAGCGATGAACAGGCCCAGCGCTGGCTGGAAACCAATGCCGAACTCTGGGCCTGCGTGGTCAGCCCCTTCATCCTGGTGCAGCAGCAGAAGGCTGTAGCGACCAGCGTACACTGATATACTAGGCGTTACGGGCAGCCTGCGCCAGTTGCAGCGCCAGCCCGTTATGCCGTTCTATCAGCGCAGGCAAATCCAGCGTGGCCAGCTGGCCAGCGCGCACCACGACGCGGCCATGAATGATGCTGTAGTCCACCGCTGGCGGAGTGCAGAATACCAAAGCCGCGACCGGATCGTGTAACGCACCGGCGGTCGCAATTCCATCCATGCGGAACAGCACCAGATCGGCCGACATGCCCCGCTTGAGCGCGCCGATATCATCGCGATTGAGTACACGGGCACCACCCAGCGTAGCCAGTTCCAGCGCCTGCCGTGCCGTCATGGCGTCCGGCCCAAAACCCACGCGCTGCAGCAGCATGGCCTGACGTACTTCGCCGAGCATATGGCCTGCGTCATTGGAAGCACTGCCATCCACACCCAGCCCCACCGCTACGCCACGATCGAGCATCTTGCGGATCGGAGCGATGCCGGAGGCGAGGCGCATATTCGAGCACGGACAATGAGCAATGCCTGTGCCCGTGCGGGCGAACAGATAGATGCCGTCATCGTCCAGCTGAACGCAGTGGGCATGCCAGACATCCGGCCCTACCCAGCCGCAGTCTTCCGCATATTCGGCCGGCGTCATATTGAATTTTTCGCGACTGTAGGCGATATCATTGGCGTTTTCCGCCAGATGGGTATGTAGCGACACACCATAGCTACGCGCCAGCGCTGCCGCCTCCTTCATCAGATCGCGCGAGACGGAAAACGGCGAACAGGGCGCCACCACGATGCGCTGCATGGCGTGGCGGCCGGCGTCGTGATACTGCTCGATCAGGCGCTGGCTATCTTTCAGGATGGCTGCTTCGCATTCCACCACACGGTCAGGCGGCAGTCCCCCTTGCGACTGGCCCACGCTCATGGCGCCGCGCGCAGCATGGAAGCGCATGCCGATCTCGCTGGCAGCTTCAATACTGTCATCGAGCCTGCAGCCATTCGGATAGATGTAAAGATGATCGCTGCTGGTGGTGCAGCCAGACAGTATCAGTTCGGCCATCGCGGTCTGGGTCGAAACCCGCACCATCTCCGGCGTCAGACCGGCCCATACGGGGTATAAATTGGTCAGCCAGTTAAACAGTTCGCCGTTCTGCGCGGCCGGTATGGCGCGCGTCAGGCTCTGGTACATATGGTGATGGGTGTTGATCAGGCCGGGCAGCACCACATGGGCACTGGCGTCGATTACCTCGTCCGCCGACTGCGGCAGATCGGCGCTATAACCCACCTGCTCGATGACATGGTCACGGATAAATATCGCACCATCGGCCAGTTCGCGCCGCTGCTCGTCCATCGTGACGAGCACCCGCGCATTCCTGATCAGCAGAGTTCTACTCATGGCGTGGCAAACAGGTAGTTGCAGCTCTGATCGGCCGGATCACGCTGCAGGATGCGGTCGTACAGGCCCAGATTGCCAGCCATGGTGCGCTCCAGATCTTCCGGCAGCAGCAGGCGCGCACGTATCAGGTTCTCTGCTGCAGCGCGCACGGCGGCAGCAAAATCGTCGCGGGTCGGGTAGCGTTCGGCCAGACTGGGGCGCGGATCGCCCGCCGCCAGACGCTCCGCCTCGGTGCGGGCAAACGGTACAAAGCTGCCATCGAAGCGCGAGGTAGCCCAGGCAAAGCCCGTTACAGGTGCACGCAGATTCCAGCCCGTATGGGTGCCCAGTGGCGCCTGCACTTCCACCAGTCGCACCCCGCCTTTGTCATTGCCATCGGCATCCGGCACCGGCACCAGCGTTTCGTATGCAGCGCCCTGTTTCGGCGGCACGGTATCGGCGATACCGAAGCGTTCGTAGCGCCAGCCGAATTTCAGCCTCGGTTCGCGCAGATTCTGCTCGGGCGGCGTAATCCCCAGACCTTTCGGGAACACCGCATGGTAATCGGCGACGCTGGTTAGCGTGTGCTGATCCAGACTCGGGTAGGCGCTGGCAGGCGGCGCCTTGCCCTGACTGGTCCATTCATCCAGCGCCAGCACCAGTGCGCGCATAGTGGTGTAGTGGTCGCTGGTAGAGACGCAGGCCGTGAACGGTGCGCGCGTGCGCGAACGTCCCACATAATGCTGCGCCCCCATCAGGCCATACAGGCGCACATTCTCTGGTGGCGCCACATCGGCCAGTCCATCCGGCGTGGTCGCGATCAGCGAAGCGCCGCGGTTCCAGAATTCGGTAGAGGTGTTGGCGATGAATAGCTTGGGCAAGCGCCCCTGCCGGTCACGCGCTCTGTCGAGAGTGGATGCGGTCTTGCCGCTGACGGGATCGCGCGTGAGCGTGGCCGTGAACGGGAAAGCGTCAGCCGGATAGTCGTGCTCCTCCAGCATGGACGGATGGCGGGTCGGCTGCACGAAGCGGCTATTGAAACCGGCCGAGCCACCGGCGCCGGGCACGTGCAGATAGGCGCCATCGAATACCAGCTTGCCCCCTTCATCCACATTCAGACCATCATGCAGCATGCGGCCGATCAGGCGGCCGGACTGGCTGATGCCGAACATCAGAATATTTTTCGGCACAGGAGCACCTTCCAGCGGATGGTCGCGCAGGTAGGACAGCAGATCGCGTATCCCCGCCATGCCGGCACCGGCCACATACGGGTCACGCGCCACATAGCTTAGTTCATAAATCACATCGGGCTGAAAGCCGCCTTCCAGCCGTATCCGCCCCGGACCACCGGCCTGCGCCGGTTCGACAAACTGCCAGCTACTGCGGGCAACAGGCCGGCGCGGATCTTGCGGCCGGCGACGCTGGGTCAGTTGGGCATGCGGATCGTTAGGCGTGGCCGGTTCATAGGTCAGGCCCCGCATGCCCGCATACGTGGCGATGTCGCTGACGGCATTCACGGTGAACTCATTATTCACCCTGCCCTGCAAGCCTTTCAGTACGGGCGGCGCCAATACCAGCGGGCGTGCCGCTGGTGCGGCCGGCGCCACATCCCAGGTCCATGCGGAAAACAGCAGACTGAATCCGTGCCGCATCAGGAAGCCATCGCCGGCATCGGCCGCCGTGCTGGGGTCGTTATTGGCCGGGCTGCGGCCATTGATCTGCCCCAGCATGGCGATACCGCCACGGTTGTTGACGTCGTAGATCAGCGTGGTCGGCTTGCCGTGCACTGGTCGCAGCAGCACGAACTCGCTGGAGAAGTGCACGCGCCCGTATTCGTCACGCGGCGCCCGCCCTAGATCGATGATGCTGGCATTGGCACGGTCACGCGGATCGAGCGCAAAGTGGGCAACACCGCGGATCTTTTCGTAGGCTCCCGTCTCGCCGTAGCTGGTGCCGGCCGCAAATGGCACGCGCTCGCGAATTTCGATGCGCTCCACTGCGCCCTGTGCCGGCGCATAAGCGCCAGCCAGCAGAGCCAGCGCTACGGCACTAGCCACCCGATCGAGCTTCAGGCTCAGGCGCTTCAGCATACGTCCACCCAAGTCCCTGCCGTCACGCTGGCGATCATGGCGGGTGTAATGCGCACGGCACTATTGATAGAGCCGGCTGCCGGTAGCACTTCGTCGTAATTATTCAGCGACTGGTCCAGATAGACAGGAATCTCCTGCGCCAGCCCGAACGGACAGACGCCGCCGACAGGATGACCAGTAATATCGGCCACTTCGTCCGGCGCCAGCATCTTGCCTTTACCGAAAGCGTCCTTGAATTTGCGGTTATCGATACGTGCCACGCCGCTGGCCACCAGCAGAATGATCTTGCCCTCCCCCAGCCGGAACGCCAGCGTCTTGGCGATCCGGCCCGGCTCCACCCCGTGCGCTTCGGCAGCCAGTGCTACGGTGGCGGTACTCACATCCAGTTCGATGATGGGCATCTGCATGTCGCGAGCGACGAAAAAATCACGTACCGATTGCAAACTCATATTGCTAGTGTCCTCCTCCAAGGTAGGCCGCGATCACCTTGGGATCTGTTTTCAGGCTCTCCGCCGGGCCGTGGACGGAGATACTGCCATTCTCCAGCACATAGCCATAATCGGCAACGTTTAGTGCAGCAGCGGCAAACTGCTCCACCAGTAGCATGGTCACGCCTTCCGTCTTCAGACGCTGGATAATGCGGAACACTTCCTCCACCAGTATCGGCGCCAGACCCATCGAAGGTTCATCCAGCAGAATGACCTCGGGATTGAGCATGACCGCGCGCGCCATGGCCAGCATCTGCTGCTCGCCGCCCGACAGCGTACCGGCCAGCTGGGTCTGCCGCTCTTTCAGGCGGGGGAACAGTTCCAGCGCCTTGTCCAGATCGTGCTTGATATCGCCTTTGGGGCGGGCGCGAGTGAACCGGGGAAAGGCCCCCAGCAGCAGGTTGTCCAATACCGTCATCGATGCGAACACCCGCCGCCCTTCCGGTGAATGTGCCAGTCCGGCGCGGGCTATCCGGTGCGAATCGACGCCGGTAATATCCTTGCCGTCCAGCGTCACTTTGCCCCCCTTGGGCTTGAGCATGCCGGAAATGGCACGCATAGTGGTGGTTTTGCCGGCTCCGTTGGAGCCGATCAGCGTCACCAGCTTACCTTTGGGGACTTCCAGCGAGATACCGTGCAGGACTTCGACTTTGCCGTAGGCGGCCTGCAGATTTGAAATCGAAAGCATGGGCTATCCTTATCTGTCTATTCAGTACGCCGCTGGCGCTTTGGTACCGCCGTGTTCTTCACCGCTACCGCCAAGGTAAGCCTCGATCACCTTGGCATCGTTCTGCACAGCGCTAGGCACGCCTTCGGCAATCTTCTGGCCAAAGTCCAGCACTGTCACCGTATCGGACAGCGCCATCACCACGTCCATGTGGTGCTCGATCAGGATGATGGTAATGCCGTGATCGCGGATCTTGCGGATAATCGCCATCAGTTCCTTGATATCGGGCGCCGTCAGGCCCGCCGCCGGTTCATCCAGCAGCAGCAGACGGGGGCTAAGCCCCAGCGCACGGCCGATTTCCAGCAGGCGCTGCTTGCCATACGGCAGATTGCGCGCTTCCTCGTTGGCCATGGCAGACAGGCCGACGAATTCGAGGATGCTGGCGGCCCGTTCGCGCGCGGCCTTTTCTTCGGCCTTGTAGCGCGGCGTCTGCAGCATCACATCCAGCACATTCGATTTGAAAGTATTGTGCAGCCCCACCAGCACATTCTCGGTGGCCGTCATTTCGCCGAATAGCTGCACGTTCTGGAAGGTGCGCGCCACACCGCCCAGCGCAATCTCGGATGGCGTGCGACCGGAAATCACGGCACCGGCAAAGCTGACCTTCCCGCTAGTGGGCTTGTAGATCCCCGTCAGCACATTCATCATGGTGCTCTTGCCGGAACCGTTAGGCCCGATCAGGCCATGCACCGAACCCTGTATCACGTTCAGATCCACCTGATTCAGCGCTTTCAGGCCGCCGAACTGCATCAGGATCTGGTCCACCTGCAACAGCGTACTGCCAGCCGCTCCGCCCTGGGCACGATCAAACGGTGCCACACCGCTGGCGGCCACACCACGCGCATGCTGGGCACCCCGTCCCATCAGGTTCTGCAGGAAGCCCACAATACCGTCCTGCAGGTAGTACACCACGAACAGCGTCATCAGGCCAAAGATCGTCAGGCGCCAGTCGACAATGTTCTCCAGCTTGAATGACGTGGCAGCCATACCGATGGTCGCCACCAGCGGCACCATCACGCCACGCAGCGTGCTACGCTTTTTAGCCAGCATCAGGGCCGAACCCAGCACACCGAGCACGGCGGCGGCAACGGCGATCTGGCGGAACAGCTCTATATCGGCCAGCAGGCTAGGCAGCATCACCACGATCAGCGCGCCGATCAGCGAACCGGAACGGGTCTTGCGGCCGCCCATGATCACGGCCAGCAGGAACAGAATGGTCAGCTCGAAGTTGTAGGTATTGGGCGAGATGTATTCTTCCGAATAGGCATACAGGCTGCCCGCCAGACCGGCAAAGCCGGCGCTGATGATGAAGGCATACACCTTGTAGCGATATACCGAGACACCCATGCAGTCGGATGCAATCGGGCTATCGCGCAGCGCTTCGAAGGCCCGCCCCAGATTCGACTTGAGCACACGGTGCACGATCACCAGCGCCAGCACCATCAGCACGGCCACCATGTAGTAGTAGCTGACTTCACTGAGCTTCTGACCAAAGATCACCGGCTTGGCGATCTTGATGCCCATCGGGCCTTCCGTCAGGAAGGTCATCTCGTTGATCAGAATCTGGATGATGGTGCCGAAAGCCAGCGTCACCATGGCCAGATAGGGCCCCGTCACACGCAGCGCGGGCAGCGCAAGGATGGCGCCGAACACGGCGGCGCTGGCAATACTGGCCGGTATCGCCACCCAGAACGGCGCACCGAGTTTGAATACCAGCACGCCGGTGGCATACGAACCGATGCCGAACAGCCCAGCGTGACCAAGCGATACCTGCCCCGTATAGCCGACCACGATATCGAGGCCGAACAATAGTATCGCGTAGATCAGTATCGTTTCGAATAGATGGATATAGTAAGGATTAGGAATCAGCACCGGATACAGTGCCAGTACTGCCAGTCCGAGTACGCTTGCGGCGAGTAGCTTCTTGTTCATGTAGACCTCAGACTTTCTTGATGGCGGCTTTGCCGAACAGGCCGGACGGTTTCACCGCCAGCACCAGCAACAGCAGCAGCAAGCCCGGCACTTCCTTGTAGCCGGTCGAGATGTAATAGCCCGTCATGGTTTCGGCGATACCCAGTATCAGCCCGCCGACGATCGCCCCCACGCCCGAAGTCAGGCCACCGATGATGGCCACGGCGAAAGCCTTCAGCCCCAGCGAAGCCCCCATGGTGGCCCCCGTCAGCGTGAGTGGCGCCACCAGCACACCGGCAAACGCCGCCGTCGCCGAGGACAGCGCATACGAAAAAGTAATCACCATGCCGGTATTAATCCCCATCAGGCCGGCCGCATCGCGGTCATTGGCGGTCGCAACGACGGCTTTGCCGTAGATGGATTTGCGGTTGAACAGTTCGACGGCCGCCATGATGGCCAGCGCGCCCACAATCACGGCGATCTGCATGGGCTGTACATTGGCGCCGAAGATTTCGATCGGTGCGGAACTGAGCGGCATAGGGAAAGTCAGGTCATCCTTGCCCCAGATGTTTTCCGCCACGTTTTTAAAGATAATGGCCAGCGCGATGGTGGACATGATCCAGCCGAATTCCGATTTGATCTTGATGGCGGGCCGCACCCCTATCCATTCAACGAACATACCCTGTAGCGCGCCGAATACGATCACCAGCGGGATCATCAGCAGATAGCTCATGTAAGGGCCGCCGTGGATATTACCCACCAGACTGAGGCCGACCAGCGCGCCCAGCATCAGTGATTCGCCCTGACCGAAATTGAGGGTGCCGGAAGTGGCAAAGGTTAGCTGGTAGCCGAAAGCGATGACGGCATAGATCATGCCGAGCGCAATGCCACTGAAAGCCAGTTGCAGCAGAATTTCCATATTGACCACCGATAGGTTGTATCGATAAGAAAAAGGCCAGACTTGACGTATCAAGACTGGCCAGAACCAGAACCGTGCGGCTTACTTACCGGCCGCCACGACTTTACCGTCCTTGACTTCACCGAATACGGTGATATCGGCCGTGATGGCTTCGTGATTATCCTTGCTATACGGTTTGCTATAGGTGGTGACCACGCCTTCGATCTTCTCGTTCAGATTCTCCAGCGCCGCCTTCACTTTCGGCCCCTCGGTGGTGCCAGCCTGCTTGATGGCAGCTGCCAGCAGATAGATGGAATCGTAACCCTGCGCTGCCGACACTGGCGAAGGCATGCGGTCGCCCGGCGGATGGTAGGCTTTGACATAAGCGTCGATAAAGGCTTTACGCTTGGGCGTATTCGGATCCTGAATAAAGGTTTGCGGCATGCGGGTGCCGTTGCCGTTCTTGCCGGCGTTGTCGATGAAGTTGGCCATCGACAGGGTCCAGCTACCGATCAGCGGCACTTTCCAGCCCAGCTTCTCCATGCCGTTGGCGATCTGCGCCAGCTCGGGACCGATACCGTAGGTCAGCACCACTTCCGCGCCGGCCTGCTTGGCTTTCAGCAGCTGGGCCGTCATATCGACGTCCTTCAGGTTGTACTTCTCGGTGGCGACGGCTTTCATGCCCTTCTTGTCGAGTGCCTTCTCCAGATCTTCGCGACCCAGCTGACCGTAGTTGGTGGAGTCCGCCAGAATCGCCACCTTCTTGAATTTGCGGTTATCGACCGCTTCCTGCACGATCATGTGCGACTGGATGGTGTCATTGGCCGAGTTGCGGAAGATGTAGTTCTCCGGCTGATCGGCGAACTGCTTGGTGATGATGGAGCCGGTGGCCACGTTGTTCATCACGGGGATCTTGGCATCCTGATAGAAGCGCTGCGACGCCAGCGCCACGCCGGTGTTGATATAGCCAACGGTGGCGACCACGCGTTCCTTGTTGATCATCTCCTGCGCGATCTGTACGCCGCGCTCGTTCTTGGCTTCGTCATCGCGTTCTATCAGCTGGATCTGGCGGCCCAGCAGGCCGCCTTTGGCATTGATTTCCGCCACGGCCAGCTTGACGCCGTCACGCATGGAAACGCCCATGGGCGCTGAGCCGCCCGTGAACGGACCGGCTACGCCGATCTTGATGGGGTCTGCCGCCATGGCGCCAGCCGAAAAACCGAGTGCTATCCCTGCAACGAGCAACTTCAACTTGAAAGTCATCTGCTATCTCCTGTTATGTAACGTTCTTATGGTGTCGAGTACATCGAAACTATGCTGAAACTATGCTGAAACTACGCTGGAAATACGGCTAGATTACGCCCCATCGATGGTGCATTGTAGGGGGCTTATCTAGCGCGAGCAACAGATACATGTGCGGCATCGCACAACGCCAAAAGGCCTGCTGCAACAGGCCTCGTTGTAAGTTCGCTGTAAGGAAGATTACCTAGCTGCGCGGGCTTTACATGCCCGAAGTACGGCGCTCCAGTGCGCGCTGGGCAAAGCGCATCTGGGTTTCATATAGCGCCTCATTGCGCTCGAAGCCCATGGAACCATCACGCAGACCGATGGCCATAGCCATCACGGCATCGGGATACTCCAGATCGGCGGCCTTCTCTATCCAGCGACGCGCCACCAGTTCATCCCGTTTCACGCCTTCGCCGCGCAGATACAGGTGGGCCAGTGCGAACATCGCGGCCGGCATCTGATGCCGGGCCGAGAACGACAGCCAGTGCGCTGCCGCCTTGGCATCGGCCTTCGCACCCATACCGTTACGGTACATCATGCCCAGATAGTAGGCGGCCTGCGCATCGCCAGCCTTGGCCGCTGTGCTGAACAAGGCGAACGCCTTGGGCAGATTGACTGCTACCTCGGCACTACCGCGCAGATACAGGCGGGCCTGATCGACCGGCCCGGCGCAGACCGTACCCGCCATCATCAGGATGGCTGCAAGCGCCGCCGGCAGCAGGCGCACCCGTTTAGTGCATTGCTTATTCATAGTGACAAATCTATTGCGTACAAGGCCAGCCCTTTACCGCCGCCATCATCGTTGTTTAACTGGGTAATGCCGCGCAAGCCGGCCTGTTCGGCCAGTTCCAGCAACTGTGGCGCCGAGTGGAACACCACCGGAGCACGGGTTTTAAGCGGCGCGAAACGCCAGCTACGCTGGGCGCCGTCGCGGCTGTAATTGAGCTGACGCCGTGCGCGGATATAGCTGATCAGCACATCACGGCTGGCATCCGGCGCGGCCAGCACGGTGCGGCTGCCATCGAGTGCCGGGAAAGCGCCGCCACCACTGGCACGGTAGTTATTGGTTGCCACCAGAAACTGCTGGTTCGACGCCACGTCAACGCCCCGATAGATCAGGCGGCTGATGCGCTGTCCTACCGGCTGGCTGATGTCGATCTGATAGCTGACGTCAGCATCGGTCAGCACATCGAAGTTAAATCCGGGCACCGCCGGATTGACCAGTTCCTGCGGCGTGCTGCTGTCCGGATCGATACGGTTGAAGCGCTCGGCCGATTTTTCCAGCCATGCGCGCAGCTCCGCCCCGCTCACCCGCACCACTTGCAATGCATTCGGATACAGGTAAAGATCGGCCACATTATTCAACGCCAGCCCACCGGCCAGTACATCGGTGTAATCGGCCGCACCGGCGGCACCGGTTTTGAAGGGCGAGGCCATAGACAGCACTGGCAGGCCGCCCCAAGATGGCCGGCTGCTTTCGATATAGCGCCGCACATAATCCGTCTGCGCCTGATTCACCACCTGTAGCGCCGTCACATCCCCCACATCGGCAAAATAGCTACTCATGCGGAAGTCACTTTGCCCTACCGGCGACTGTACGTAGCGGATCGTGGCTTCATGCTCGGCTGCCACCAGACTGGCCAGCGCCGCATCGGGCGCCACATAGCTGCGGTCGGCCTGGCGCGTTGCGCGCACTTCCACCGTGCTGGCATCACGCTCGATCTGCCAGCGCCGACCATCGTGACGCAACTGCAGCCCCACCACGCCCAGATGCTTGCCCCATAGATTAGCCATCACGGCGGGCACACCATGGACGCGGCCCCGTACCTTATCGATGCCGGCCAGATTAAAAGCCGGCAGCTGGCTATCCGCTTGCGGGAAGCTCTGGTGTGCATGCCCCATTAGCAGCACATCGACGCCGGGCACTTGCGCCAGATAATAGCCCGCATCTTCCATCGCCGCCGTGTAGGGCGCACCATCCAGACCACCATGCGCCAACGCAATCACCACATCGGCGCCCTCGGCGCGCATCTGCGGGATATATTTGAGTGCCGCCTCGCGCATACCTTCGGCATACACCTTGCCCTCCAGCGCACGCTGATCCCACTGCAACACGGCAGGAGGCGTAAAGCCGATAATACCGATGCGTAGGCTGCTGCGGATGGCCGTACCGTCCGGCGCCGTGGCGCTGATCTGGCGCTGCAAAATACGGTAAGGTGGGAATAGCGGCTGGCGCGTGCGGCTGCTATAGATATTCGCCAGCACCAGCGGGAAAGCGGGACCAGCGCACCGCGCCGCGCCGGCGGCGACGCCATCGACTTCGAAATGGCTGGCCGTAACCTGATTCAAATAAGGCAGTCCGTAATTGAATTCGTGGTTGCCGATGCCGCCGCCATCGTAGGCCAGCTGGTTCATGGCCTTGTAGATGGCCAGCGTCTGCGCGCAAGAAACCGGCGCTACCAGCGCCTGATAGTCGGCCAGCGCTGTGCCCTGTATGGCATCGCCATTATCCAGCAGCACATTATTGGGATACTCTTTGCGTGCAGCAGCGATCAGATTCGCCGTACGTTCCAGTCCG
The DNA here is from genome assembly GCF_964031615.1 of Duganella fentianensis. Lineage (GTDB taxonomy): Bacteria > Pseudomonadota > Gammaproteobacteria > Burkholderiales > Burkholderiaceae_D > Rugamonas > Rugamonas fentianensis_A. The sequence continues at coordinate 204,369 of NZ_CAXIQN010000019.1, read as the reverse complement.
ATGGAAGGATCGGCCTTCAGCTTGTAGTAGTCGTAACCCACCAGATTGGCATGCAGATCGGTCGTTTCCAGTACACCCAGCTTGGCGCGGCTGCCCGCCGGCGGCGCGGCGTCATGCGGCAGGCTGACGCAAGCCGTCAGGCTGGTCGCCAGAGTGGCCGCCAATAAGGCAGACAGCATCGTTAGGCGGCGCGCCACAGTGGCACGATGAAACACTGATCGCATGGGTGAGCGGTTTCCAGAAATGTAATTGTTTTGACAACGACACACTGCGCGAAATCATACGCAGACAGCGTGCCGACCACAAGTAACATGCGGCTCAGAGGCGAGATATTACCTGTTTTGTGGCATAAATGGCAGCATTTCACCATCCCCTTCCCAAACAAAACTTGATCATGGGAGCTGGGCGAGAAGCAAGTCATCCGGTGGTGCGAGCAGCATTGTGTGTTATTTTGACAATTTCCTCATTTTAAACATTCGAAAATCTTTATGCAAAACGCAGAAAATTTGCATCCTAAGCTGTCGCCGCCACTCGATGAGCAATCCGCTCCGGCAAATATGTCAGCCGCCTCAGACGGCAAAACATTTTCGGACGACTGGCGCACATGGATAGCCGAAAATATCGTATTAAGCAATTCTCTATCTGGAATGCATGAAATATTAATCCAGCAAGGGTTTAGTGAGGAAGTCGCACGCAGCGAAATCGAATTGGCACTTCAAAGTCCCTATCTAAAGGGGTCAAAACGGCTGCAGAATAAACTATTGAAGCGCGACTGGGTATTGGGAATCTATCAAAAGCTTTCTCGCCTGGCACCTCAATCGGTGCCCCGTTGTCACCAATTGTCGGGGGGGGATTTTTTACATAATTTCTACATGAAAAACCAGCCCGTCATCATTACCGGAATGATGGACGACTGGGCTGGAATGCAGCTGTGGAGCATGGACTATTTCAAGAAAATCCTCCCCGACGCCGAAGTTCAAATTCAGTGGGGTCGAGAAAAGGATCCGCATTACGAAGCCAATAGTGAAACTCACCGAAAAATACTGAGGTTCGAGGAATATATTGATTTAATTGAAACCAGAAGCCCGACCAATGATTTCTACATGACAGCCAATAACGATGGTTTAAATAAAAGAAATCTATCCACATTATGGAAAGATATCGGCCCGCTAAAAGAATATCTGACCGCTTGCGAAGATCGACAGGGGTTCTTATGGCTAGGTCCGGCGGGCACCCTAACACCGTTCCATCATGATTTAACCAATAATCTTATGGCTCAGGTAGTAGGGAGAAAACGAATTAAAATTATTCCTGCGCATGACATTACACGGTTACCCAACCCGTTTCACTGTTTTACCCCACTAGATGGAACGCAAATGCTTGCATCGACCTTTCCCGTAAACGAAACCGATCCTATGGTTCTGGAGTGCGTCATAGAACCAGGGGAGATTCTGTTTTTGCCAGTCGGCTCATGGCATTTCGTAGAAGCTCTGGATATCTCGGCCACCATGTCCTTTACCAATTTCAAATGGGACAATGATTTTTACTCCAGCTATCCGGACCATACTCAGTTCTAATGTCATCGACATGCTGGAAGTTGCCTGGAAGCCAAGCGAGGTCGATGACTGGAAGAACAAGGTTAGATCGCTACAAGAACAGGGCCTGCATAGGGTATAATCTAAGGTTTGATTTCAGCCTGAGAAAAGAAGAAAACATGGAAGCCGAACGCATCAACTCCCTCTCCGCCCTGCTCGCCGATCTGACCACGCGCGAAGCCGAACTTCGGAGGTATCTTTGACTTCGATAAGAAGTCGGAGAAACTCGAACAGGTAAACGAAGAACTGGAAGATCCTACCGTCTGGAACGAGCCGAAAAAGGCTCAGGATCTGGGCAAGGAAAAGAAATCGCTGGAAGCAGTGGTATTTACCCTGACCAAGGCCAATACCGACCTGCAGGACATGGGCGATCTGTTCGCCATGGCCAAGGAAGAAGGCGATGACGACACGCTGGAAGCGCTGATCGTCGATGCGGAAGAAGTCCGTAAAGTCATCGAAGGCATGGAATTCCGCCGGATGTTCAACAATCCTATGGATCCGAATAACTGCTTCATCGACATTCAGGCCGGTGCCGGCGGTACCGAAGCGCAGGACTGGGCTTCCATGCTGCTGCGCCAGTACTTGCGCTACGCGGAACGCAAAGGCTTCAAAGTCGAAGTCATGGAACAGTCGGACGGCGAGGTCGCCGGCATCAAGACCGCCACCATCAAGGTGGAAGGCGATTACGCCTATGGCTTCCTGCGCACGGAAACCGGCGTACACCGTCTGGTACGCAAGTCGCCGTTCGATTCGTCCAACGGCCGCCACACTTCGTTCACGTCGCTGTTCGTCTATCCGGAAGTGGATGACTCGATCGATATCGAAGTCAATCCGGCCGATCTGCGTATCGACACCTACCGTGCATCCGGCGCCGGTGGTCAGCACATCAATAAAACCGACTCCGCAGTGCGTCTGACCCACGGCCCGACGGGCATCGTCGTGCAATGCCAGAATGACCGTTCGCAGCACCGCAACAAGGCCGAGGCAATGGAAATGCTGAAAGCCAAACTGTACGAACTGGAACTGCGCAAGCGTATGAGCGAGCAGCAGAAACTGGAAGACTCCAAGACCGATGTGGGCTGGGGCCACCAGATCCGTTCCTACGTGCTCGATCAGTCGCGCATCAAGGATCTGCGTACCAACTTCGAAACGGGTAATACCAAGGGCGTACTGGACGGCGATCTGGACGACTTCATTTCCGCTTCGCTGAAACAGGGCGTCTAATGACCAGCACTCCGGCCCGCGCCTTCATCTTCGATATGGACGGCACCCTCGTCGACAACATGGCTTACCACATGCAGTCGTGGCTGAGCTTCATGCAGCAACAGGGGCTGAATCCCGAACCGGATGCGTTCTTCCGCGCTACCGCGGGACGCACCAGCCACGAGATTCTGGCCGCCTATCTGGGCGAACATCTGTCGCGCGAGGACTATGCCCGCTTCGATCAGGAAAAGGAATCGCTCTACCGCGAACTGTATGCGCCCCATCTGGCGCCCGCAGGCGGACTGGAAGCTTTCATGGCGAGCGCCAAGCGTGCCGGCGTGCGTATGGCAGTGGCCACCGCTGCGCCGAAAGAAAACATCGACTTCACGCTGGATGGACTGGATCTGCGCGCCGAATTCGCCGCCATCGCCGGTGCTGCCGACGTAGCCCGCGGCAAACCGCATCCGGACGTGTTTCTGCTGGCAGCCGAACGGGCCGGCACCCGCCCCGAACACAGCATCGTGTTCGAGGATGCACCGCTGGGCGTAGAAGCAGCACGCCGCGCCGGCATGCGCGCCGTAGTGCTGACCACTACCCTGCCAGCGGAAGCGTTCGCCGGTTTCGATAACATCATTGCCATGGCGCGCGACTTCAGCGAACTCGATGTCGAATCGCTGTTTGCCAGCGCCGCCGTATAACTCACTATCACCACCTCAACAGAAGAAATGACCATGACTACGGATCATCACGAACACCCAGCGCATGACGAAAACAAGATCATCGCCGAGCGCCGCGCCAAGCTGGCCGCCATCCGCGAACAAGGCGTAGCCTTCCCGAACGACTTCAAGCCGGAACACAAGGCGGCCGATCTGCATGCGCAATTTGGCGAGAAGACCCGTGAAGAGCTGGAAGCGACTCCCGTCAACGTGGTGCTGGCTGGCCGTATGATGCTGAAACGCGAAGCTGGCAAGAAAGCCGCTTTCGCCACGCTGCAGGATTCGTCGGGCGCACGCGCCGATGGCCGTATCCAGATCTACGTCACGCTGGACCTGACGGGCGAAGCTGCCATGGCCGCGCTGCACCACTACGACCTGGGCGACATTCTGGGCGTGACCGGTACCCTGTTCAAGACCAAGACCGATGAACTGACCATCAAGGTCAGCACCCTGCGTCTGATCACCAAGTCGCTGCGTCCGCTGCCGGACAAGTTCCACGGTCTGGCCGATCAGGAAACCAAATACCGTCAGCGCTATGTTGATCTGATCATGAACGAAGAGACGCGCCGTACGTTCAAAGCGCGCACCGCTGCCATCTCGTCGATGCGCCGTTTCATGGAAAAGAACGCCTTCATGGAAGTGGAAACGCCGATGCTGCACACCATCCCCGGTGGCGCTGCGGCCAAGCCTTTCATCACCCACCACAATGCGCTGGACATGCAGATGTTCCTGCGTATCGCGCCTGAACTGTACCTGAAGCGTCTGGTGGTAGGTGGCTTCGACCGCGTGTTCGAGATCAACCGTAACTTCCGTAACGAAGGCGTGTCGATCCGTCACAACCCAGAATTCACCATGATGGAGTTCTACGCGGCCTACACCGACTACAAATGGATCATGGACTTCACGGAAGAAATCATCCGTCAGGCCGCCATCGATGCACACGGCACCGCCACCCTGACCTACGGCGGCCGCGAGCTGGATCTGGCCAAGCCATTCCATCGCCTGACCATCGTCGAAGCCATCAACAAGTATGCACCGGGCTACACCCCTGAGCAGCTGACCGACATGGAATTCCTCACCAAGGAACTGGCCAAGTTCGGCGTCAAGCCGTTCGCCACGTCCGGTCTGGGCGCGCTGCAACTGGCGCTGTTCGAAGAAACCGCCGAAGCCCAGCTGTGGGAACCGACTTTCATCATCGACTATCCAGCCGAAGTATCGCCACTGGCACGCGCCTCCGATACGCAGGCCGGCATCACCGAACGCTTCGAGCTATTCATGGTGGGCCGCGAAATCGCCAACGGCTTCTCCGAGCTGAACGACGCCGAAGACCAGTCGGCCCGCTTCCTCGCTCAGGTAGCCGCCAAGGATGCCGGTGACGAAGAAGCCATGTTCTACGACGCCGACTACATCCGCGCGCTGGAATATGGCATGCCGCCAGCCGGTGGTTGCGGTATCGGTATCGACCGTCTGATGATGATCATCACCGATTCGCCTAACATCCGTGACGTGCTGCTGTTCCCGCACCTGCGCCGCGAAGAGTAAGCATAGCGCTATGCATCCTGAGTATGTATAGCAAAAGGCCCGCCAAGTGCATTCACTCGGCGGGCCTTTTTCATGGCGCTAGCATTTGCGCGCGCGGCTTATACCAGCATACCGCCCGACGCTTCAATACGCTGGGCGTTGATCCAGCCGCTACGCTGATCGAGCAGACTGGCCACGGCACCGCCGATATCATCGGCTTCGCCGACGCGACCCAGCGCCGTCGCTGCCGCTACATGGGCGTTGATTTGCGGGTTATCGCGCACCACGCCGCCACCGAAATCGGTCGCAATCGCACCGGGCGCCAGTGTGTTGACACGGATACCGCGCGGGCCCAGTTCCTTGGCCAGATAGCGGGTCAGCACTTCCACCCCGCCCTTCATGATCGCGTACACCGCCTTGCCCGGGAAGGAGAAGCGCGCCAGACCGCTGGACACATTCAGAATCTGGCCACCATCGGCCAGCAGCGGTAGCAGCGTCTGGGTCAGGAAGAACACCCCTTTCAGGTGCACGTTCAGCATCTCGTCGAACTGCTGCTCGGTGGTGTCGGCAAACGACACGTCGGCGCCATTGCCGGCGTTATTCACCAGCGCATCGAACTGCGAGCGGCCAAATTCGCTGGCCAGCACGGCAGCAAGGCGGCTGCGGCAATCGGCAAAGCCGGCCACCATGCCGCTATCGAGCGCCAGTGCAGCGCCTTTACGGCCCAGCGCACGCACTTCTGCCAGCGTGGCTTCGGCCGCGTCGGCGCGTTCTTTGTAGGTAATCACCACATCCCAGCCGGCACGGGCCAGATGGATGGCGGCCGAACGGCCCAGTCCACGGCTACCGCCAGTAATCAGGGCCACACGGCCGTTCGATGCTGGCTTGCTGCTTACGATATTGTTGCTCATGTCAGACTCCTATCTCGTTCATGCTCGCCACGTGGAGCAGATGGAATAGAGTGTAATTCCGTATAATGTCCGGATAAACTGCGTAAATCCGACATCACTGATCAAAAAATGAAACCAATCCAGACGGAAGACCTCAGAATTTTTAGCTGGGTAGCTAGACTGGGCAGCTTTACCCGCACGGCCGACCAGCTCCAGCTACCGCGCGCCACCATCTCGAACGCCATCCAGCGACTGGAAGAACAACTAGGCGCACGCCTGCTGCAACGGACGACACGGCGCGTACAGATCACGCGCGAAGGCGCCGATCTGCTGGAACGCTGCGACCGTCTGCTCGATGATCTGGATGACATCAGTGCCCTGTTCCGTCAGGGTGATCAGCTACGGGGACGTATTCGTGCCGACATGCCGCTAGGGCTGGCAGCGCAGGTCGCCGCCCATCTGGGGGAATTCCTGGTCAGCCACCCGCAACTACAGGTGGATCTGTTCAGCACCGACCGCCGTGTCGATCTGCTCAGCGAAGGCTTCGATCTGGTGGTGCGGGTGGGCGCGGTGGTGGATCAGTCGCTGGTGGCACGGCCACTGCCGCCACTGGAACTGATCAATGTGGCCAGCCCCGCGTATCTGGCGCGCCATGGCACCCCGGCCACGCTGGATGATCTGGCGCAGCACTGGCTGGTCAACTACCAGCCCAATCCGGCAAGTCAGCCAGCCGGTTTTGAATATTACGATGCGGCCAGCGACCAGACCCGCTATCTCGCCATGGGACACAAGGTCAGTGTGAATAACAGTCTGGCGTATAGCGCGGCCTGCCGCGGCGGACTAGGTATCGCCCAGTTACCGCAGTCGGCCGCGCAGGCCGACCTACAGGCCGGCCTGCTGGTACAGGTGCTGCCCGACTATCTGCCTGCGCCCATGCCCAGCCACATCCTGTTCCCGCACCGGCGCAATATACCCAAGCGGGTGCGGGTGTTTGCCGACTGGCTGACGGGCATGGTGCAGACCATGCGCTAGGCGCGACTTACTGGATCACGCGGTAGCAAGGCGTGTAATGTTTGCCGGCCAGTTTCATGCGGTGCTGGACGACGAAGGAAGCCAGCAGCTTATCCATCGGTTCCATGATCTCCTTGTCGCCGTGGATTTCGAACACGCCATGCTTTTCGACGGCACGGATGCCCTCTTCCTTCACATTGCCCGCCACCACCCCGGAGAAGGCGCGGCGCAGATTGGCCGCCAGCAGGTGAACCGGCTGCTGCTTGTGCAGACTCAGTTTGCGCATATTTTCGTGGGTCGGTGCGAACGGCCGCTGGAATTCGTGGTCGATCTTCAGTCCCCAGTTGAAGTAATAGGCATCGCTGCGCTGCTTGCGGTATTCGCGTACTTGCTTGATCCCTTCCTGCATTTCACGGGCCACCAGCTCCGGATCATCGATGATGATCTTGTAGCGCTGCTGCGCTTCCGGTCCCAGCGTGTCGTGGATGAACTGGTTAATCTGCACGAAGTATTCGCGCGACGTCTCCGGCCCCGTAAAGATCAGCGGGAACGGAATCTCGGCGTTTTCGGGGTGCAGCAGGATGCCGAGAATGTACAGTATCTCCTCGGCCGTACCGGCACCACCGGGGAACACCACGATGCCATGACCCGTACGCACAAACGCTTCGAGACGCTTCTCGATATCGGGCATGATCACCAGTTCGTTGACGATAGGATTAGGCGACTCGGCAGCGATGATGCCCGGCTCGGTAATCCCCAGATAGCGGCCATTGGTAAAGCGCTGCTTGGCGTGACCGATGGTGGCACCCTTCATCGGCCCTTTCATGGCGCCAGGGCCGCAGCCCGTGCAGATATCCAGATCGCGCAGGCCCATCTGGTAACCCACTTCCTTGGAATAGGTATATTCGGCGCGGTTAATCGAATGGCCGCCCCAGCACACTACCAGTTTCGGGTTGAGCATGGGCTTCAGCACATCGGCATTGCGCAGGATATGGAACACGGCATCGGTAATGCCTTCCGTGCTCTCCACATCGAACTTGGGATTGTCGCTGATTTCGCTGCTGACGAAGACGATATCGCGCAGCACCGCGAACAGATGCTCGTGTATGCCCTTGATCATTTTGCCATCAACAAAAGCGATGGCGGGTGCGCCCTTGATATCGAGCTTGATGCCGCGCTCGCGCTGCAGAATGCTGATATCGAACGATTCATACCGTTCCAGCAGTTCCTTGCCATCGTCGATGGTGCTGCCGCAATTGAGCACTGCCAGTGCGCAGCGGCGCAAAGTATTAAACAGGCCGCCCTGACTGGTATCGAGCAGTTTGGCCACCTCCGCCTTGGACAGGACTTCCAGATGTCCTTCCGGCGAAATCAGGGTATCGACAACGTCATGTTCCATGATGCGTAAATCCTTATTCAATTTCGATGCACGACACAGAGTGCCGCGCCCTCAATATACGACAAACGGCTGCTGTGCGGGGCTGAGATTGTGCATACCTGCCATGGTTAATTTAATAGCACAAATGCCACAACTTTACGAACTACACATCAAATTGCCCGTTGGCGGCGATTTGTAGATTAAAATGGCGCCCACCTGACTCCCCACGAGGGAAACAGGCAGACTTTTTTTCGATCATAAAAAATAGGAGAAGCCGCATGAGCGGTGCGACCACCATCAATACGGAAGCGAAGATTCCCGAATTCAAACAGATCTTGGGCCATCCCGCCCCGCTCTGGATGCTGTTCATGACCGAGTTCTGGGAGCGTTTTGCCTTCTACGGCATACGCTGGGCCCTGGTTCTCTACGTCGTGGCCCAGTTCTATAGCGGCGACTCAACGGGCGAATCGGCCGCCAATCTGGTGTACGGCTCCTATCTGGCGCTGGTATATGCAGCAGCGCTGTTCGGCGGCTATGTGGCCGACCGTGTGCTTGGCTATCAGCGCTCGATTCTGGTCGGCGCCTCGTTCATGGCCGCCGGCCTGTTCATGATTGCCTTCCCTGACCAGACCGTATTCAAGTTCGGCCTGGCCACCATCATCGTCGGTAACGGCATGTTCAAGCCTAACATCTCGACCATGGTAGGCAAGCTGTATAGCTCGGCCGATCCACGGCGCGATTCCGGCTTCACCATTTTCTACATGGGCATCAACTCGGGCGCGCTGGTCGCACCGGTGCTGACCGAGTGGCTGGCTTCCGCCATCTTCGGCAACCACGGCATGCCTGCCTATAAAGTGGTATTCCTGTCGGCCGGCGTCGGTATGCTGGTGAGTCTGGTATGGTTCTTCATCGGCCGCGCCCAGCTGAAAGGCATCGGCGCTCCAGACGAAAGCAATGCTGATCCTAAGCGCATGATCTACGTGGTACTGGGCTCGCTGTGCGTGATTCCACTGGTGTACTTCCTGCTGGCCGCTGGCGCAGCCAACCTGCAGATCGTGCTGACTGGCCTGTTCATTCTGCTGTCCGTGATGCTGCTGGTTGAAGGCATCCGCAATGGCAAAGTAGCCCGCGACAAAGTCATCGCCATGCTGCTGATCTTCTTCTTCAACATCATGTTCTGGATGTTCTTCGAGCAAGCAGGTAGCTCGTTCACCTTCCTGGCCGACAAGATCGTTGACCGCGTGATGTTTAACTGGACCTTCCCTGTAGCGTGGTTCCAGACCGTGAACTCGCTGGCCATCATCACCTGCGCACCGATCATCGCCTTCATCTGGGTGGCTATGCGCAACGCCAATCCTTCGATCCCGCGTAAATTCGGTATCGGCCTACTGTTCAACGGCGCAGCCTTCGGTCTGCTAATGTACGCGCTGTCGATGCTTGTGAATGTCGATAACAAAATCCCGTTCTGGACCCTGTTCATGGTCTACGTGCTGCAATCGATCGGTGAGCTGTGCCTGTCGCCTATCGGCCTGTCGATGGTGACCAAGCTGGCACCTACCCGCCTGGTTGGTCTGGGCATGGGCGGCTGGTTCCTGTCTACCGGTATCGGCAACAACCTGTCGGGCATCTTCGCTTCCCACGTCAGCGGCGAGGCCGGTATGTCCGTCACCTCGGCCCTGAGCGGCTACACCTTCGGCTTCTACTCGCTGATGGCGGGTGGCGTGCTGCTGTTCCTGATCGCTCCCCTGATCCAGAAACTGATGCACGGCGTGAAGTAATTCAGCTAGCGCCGCGCACGCGGCGCCTAGCGCAAAACGGCGCCTGATCCGCAAGGACAGGCGCCGTTTTCTCGTCGTCGCTTCCTATTTACACTGGACGGGATGGGCCAGTAGCCAGTCTTGCAGCCGCTGGGCCGCATAGGCAGGCAAGTGCAGACCCAGTTTGGAGCGACGCCACAGGATGTCCTGCGCCGTGCGGGCCCATTCATAGCGGCGTAGATATTCCACTTCCGCCGCGTACAGGCCGGGCAGGATTTCCTCACCCATCTCGGACAGCACGGTTTTCTGCGCCAGCAGCGTATGAAGCCGGGTGCCATAAGCACGCGCATAACGCGCCACCAGCAAGGAAGGTAACCAGGCATACTGGTTCTGCACAGTGCGCACCCAGCTATCGAACTCCAGAACCGAACGATTCTGCGGTTTGGCGCCGAAAATATCGCCGCCCGGCAGGCAGGCATCGTGCGTCCACGCCCCTTGGCGCTTGCCCAGCGCACGTACCACCTGATCGACCGCATCTTCGGCCAGCTTGCGATAGGTGGTGATCTTGCCACCAAAAACGCTCAGGAGAGGCGGCCCGTCGCTATCGACTTCCAGCCGGTAGTCGCGCGTGACGGCTTTGGCATCGGCACCATCTTCCACCAGCGGGCGTACGCCAGAATAAGTGGCCACCACATCGGCCGGTTCTACGGGACGGACGAAATACTCGCTAGCCAGCTGACACAGATAGCGGATTTCTTCCTCGCTGATGGCCACCTGATCGGGGTCGCCGTGATAATCCAGATCGGTGGTGCCGATCAGCGTGAATTCGCGCTCGTAAGGGATGGCGAACACGATCCGACCATCCCGATGCTGGAAAATATAGGCATGTTCGTGCTCGAAAATGCGCCGCACGATGATATGGCTGCCTTTAATCAGACGCAGATGGCCGCCACCTTCTTTGGGCACGGCAGCATGCAGCAGCTGCGCCGTCCACGGCCCGGCCGCATTCACCACATAACGCGCGTGTACCCGCACATCACCGCAGCCCTGCTTGTGCAGGTCGGCCTGCCAGCGTTCGCCCTGCCTTTGCAGCTTGCTGCACAACGTCTGGGTCAGAATAATGGCCCCCTTTTCTTCCGCGTCCATGGCGTTCAGCACCACCAGCCGGGCATCATCCACCCAGCCGTCGGAATAGATGTAACCGCAGCGGAACTCCGGCTTTAGCGGCTGGCCGGCCGGATGGCAGCGCAGATTGATGGCGGCCGAAGACGGCAGCAGTTCGCGCTTGGCCAGCAGATCGTAGAGTTTCAGGCCCGCCCGTATCATCCAGCTAGGCCGCAGGCCGGCCGCATGGGGCATGACGAAGCGCAGCGGCCACATGATGTGGGGCGCAGCGCGCAGCAGCACTTCCCGTTCGATCAGCGCTTTGCGCACCAGATTGAACTCGTAATATTCGAGATAGCGCAGTCCGCCGTGGATCAGTTTGGAGGAAGCCGACGAGGTATGGGCAGCCAGATCGTCTTTTTCGCACAGCACCACCGACAGTCCCCGTCCGGCCGCATCGCGCGCGATACCCACTCCGTTGATGCCGCCGCCGACGATCAACAGATCGCAATCGAGAGTGTGCTGCGGTTCCGCCATGTCTTCCCCGGTAATACGTTTAAGCCCGAATAGCGCTACGTTACGACAAATCTTGGCGCCAGCATAGACTGATGCCCTCTAATTTGCAAAAATCGCCATTTTCCAATTAAAGATGCGGTCAGCGCGATGGTCTATAATCGCGCCTACCGATGTCTCCGAGAGTGCCTGCCTTGTCTACTTCTTCCATCGATTTCTCCAAGTGGCTGACCCGACGTAACGCCATCCGTGGCTTCATCGCTATTGGCGTTGCCGGCCTGATTGCCGGCGGCTTGCTGATCGCCTATCTGCTACTGGTGGTGGCACCCAATCTGCCATCGCTCGATGCCGTCACCGACTACCGTCCCAAGATCCCGCTGCGCATCTACACGGCAGATAATGCCCTGATCGGCGAATTCGGCGAAGAACACCGTGATTTCATCCCCATCAAGGACATGCCGGAGATGATGAAGAAGTCCGTGCTGGCCATCGAGGACAAGCGCTTCTACGAACATAACGGCATAGACTGGGTGCGCGCACTGGGCGCGGCCAAAGCCAATCTAGGTGGCGCCATGCGTCAGGGCGGCTCCACCATTACCATGCAGGTGGCGCGTAACTTCTTCCTGACGCGGGAAAAATTCTACGGCCGCAAGCTCAATGAAGTCATGCTGGCCTTTAAAATCGAAGCAGCCCTGAACAAGGACCAGATCCTGGAACTGTATATGAACCAGATCTATCTGGGTCAGCGCTCGTTCGGCTTTGGCAGCGCCGCCCAGACCTATTTCGGCAAGTCGCTGAAAGACCTGAATATCGCCGAAATGGCGATGCTGGCCGGCCTGCCGCAAAATCCTGCACGCCACAATCCGGCTGTTAATCCGAAGCGCGCCAAACAGCGCCAGCAGGTAGTACTGCGCTCCATGCGCGAGCTCGACTACATCACGGAAGAACAGTACCAGAAGGCACTGCACACCACGCTGCATGTGAGCCACCGTGGTCAGGAATTCGAAACCCACGCAGAATACGTGGCCGAACTGGCACGTCAGGTGGTGTATGCCCAGTTTAAGGAAGACACTTACACCAAGGGCATCAGTGTCTACACCACCATCCTCAAAGCCGACCAGATTGCCGCCTACGAGTCGGTGCGTCGTAATGTGCTGAACTACGATCAGCGCCACGGCTACCGTGGGCCGGAAACCTTCATCAATCTGCCAGCTAATCTTGAAGAACGCGATGACGCCATCGAAGAAGCACTGCAGCGCCGTCCCAGCAGCGACCGCCTGATTCCGGCGGTGGTACTGGAAGCCAGCCCGAAAGCGGTCAAGGTGCAGAATCCTTCCGGCGACGAAATCACCGTCACCGGTGACGGCCTGCGACTGGTGACCAATGCCCTGAGCGACAAGGCCAAAGACAGCGTACGCCTGCGCCCCGGCGCCGTGGTGCGCATCATGCAGGAAAAGAATAGCTGGAGCATCACCCAGGTGCCGCAGGTGGCAGCCGCCTTCGTGTCCATCGATTCGGTTACGGGCGGCTACCATGCCATGGTAGGCGGCTTCGATTACAACCTGCAGAAGTTCAACCACGTTACCCAGGCATGGCGCCAGCCCGGCTCCTCGATCAAGCCTTTCGTGTATTCGGCAGCACTGGAAAAAGGCTTCAACCCATCCACCATCATCAACGATTCCCCGCTCGATCTGACGGGCGCCGAAACCGGCAACGAGGCCTGGAGTCCGAAAAACGATGACGGCAAATTCGATGGCCCGATCAGCATGCGTACCGCGCTATCCGAATCCAAGAACGTCGCCTCGGTGCGCATCCTGCGCTCGATTACCGTGCCGTTTGCCCACAACTATCTGGGCAAGTTCGGCTTCGATCTGGCCAAGCATCCCAAGAATCTGACTCTGGCGCTGGGTACGGGCTCGGTCACCCCGGCCCAACTGGTGGGCGCCTACGCCGTGTTTGCCAACGGCGGCTATGAGGTAGAACCGTATTTCATCGCCAAAATCGTCGACGGCAGCGGCAAGGTGATCTCCGAGACCAAACCGCGCACTTCCCTGCCCGACGAAGCCCGCAAGATCGATCCGCGCAATGCCTATGTGGCCGATAGCCTGATGCGGCAAGTTACCCGTACCGGCACGGGTGCCGCTGTGGCCAAGCTGGGTCGTCCTGATCTGGCCGGCAAAACCGGCACTTCCAGCGATGCCGTAGATGGCTGGTTCGCCGGCTATGGCGGCGGCATCGTGGCTGTCTCGTGGATGGGCTACGATGACTCCAAATCGCTGGGCGGCAAGGAGTTCGGCGCCACCGTGGCACTGCCGATCTGGATCGATTACATGAAGGTAGCGCTGCAGAACCGTCCCGCGCAGGAACGTCCCGTACCGGCGGGGCTGACGCAGGTGAATGGCGAATGGCTGTTTGACGAGTTCATGGGCGATGCGGCGCGCCACTCGCTCGACATGGAAGACTATGTACCGCCTGGCGGCGAGAATGTGGCGCCGACGCCGCCCGCTAGCCCCACCACGCCCACCACACCCGCGACGCCTGGCAATAACTGACGTTCACCGCGGCACCGGCCTGAGGGCTGGTGCCCGCTATGGCTACGGCTGACCGGCCAGATAGCCGCGCATCATCCGCACGGCACTATCGGCAAACTGGTCCGGTGTAATTTCCGCAGCACGGTATTTCCAGCGTTTGACATACCAGTCCTGGAACATCGCCAGGATGTGCGCAGCCAGCAGTTCGGGACTGCCCTGCGGCCGGTTCGGCAATTCGCTGATGATATTGGCGAACAAGGCCTGAACGTATAGTTCCGATTCCTTGGCGGTCGTACGCTGGGCCGCTTGCAGCACGCGCGAATCCATAAAAACGAAATAGAACCACGGCTGCAGAATTTCGGAGACGTAAATGGAAGCGCGCATCAGTGCCTCCAGCCGGTCCAGCGGGTCGCTGACATCATCGAACATGCGCGGCACTTCGTGGGTGGCATGGCGCACCACATCCTCTATCATTTCCGCTAACTGATCCTTGCTGCTGATGTAACCATACAGCCCGCCCATGGACAGCCCGGTCTCGCGGCACAGATCGCGCAGATTCATGGTGCGGAAGCCCACCTCGTTGGCCAGCTTGAAGGTGGCGCGGAAAATTTTTTCGATGTTTTCCAGCGCCGGCTTGCGTCGTTTCACGGTAATCCGCTCGGCATTGTGGTCGAGCAGATAGGCCCAGATATTGTCGCCGTCCAGCGGCGTCATAGCCTGAAATTGTTGCAGGTTGAAGTGGGCTGGCAAGGTCGTCTCGCTCTCTCTCGCTGAAAGTGCTGTGGTTTTTTTGCCCTGATTATAGCGCAGCCTCCCCGCCATCATCAGCCACCATGCAGATTGGCTCCTCAGGCCTAGTGTGCGGTCTGCGCGGTCATCGGGCTGGTGCTACATTTTCCTCACCGGTTGCACGCCGGACTACAAAAAAACTACGGAGACCACCATGAGACAACGCCTGTGCCAGTTACTGGCATTCTGTCTGCTCGCCAGCAGCCTGTTCAGCAGCCCCGCCCATGCCGCCGGCTACACCCAGACCCGCTATCCCATCGTACTGGTGCACGGCCTGTTCGGTTTCGATAATATCGGTCCCGTCGATTATTTCTACGGCATCGCCTCGGCGCTGCGTAGCGGCGGTGCGCAGGTGTACATTACCCAGGTGTCGGCCGCCAACAGCACGGAAGTAAGGGGCGAACAGCTGCTCACGCAGGTGCGCCAGATACTCGCCGCCACCGGCGCCAGCAAAGTCAACCTGATCGGCCATAGCCATGGCGGCCCCACGTCGCGCTATGTGGCTTCGGTGCGGCCCGATCTGGTCGCTTCCGTAACCAGCATCGGTGGCGTCAACAAAGGTTCGCGCGTGGCCGACGTGCTGATCGGCGCCGTGCCCGATGTCACGTATGGCGTGGCGAATGCTGTTTCCGGCTTCATCAGCTTCATTTCCGGCAATCCCACCCTGCCGCAGAATGCACGTGCAGCCGCGACTTCGCTCAGTACGGCCGGCACACTGGCCTTCAACCAGCGCCACCCACAGGGGGTGCCCGTCAGCGCCTGCGGCGAAGGCGACTATCAGGTCAACGGCGTGTACTATTTCTCGTGGAGCGGCGCCCAGCCCTACACCAATCTGCTCGATATCAGCGACCCCGTACTGGCGCTCACAGCGCTGGCATTCAACGGCGCCAAGAACGATGGTCTGGTCAGCAGCTGCTCCAGCCATCTGGGACGGGTAATCCGCGACGACTATGCGCTCAATCATCTGGATGAGGTCAACCAGATGGTCGGCATTACCAATCTGTTCGAAACCAATCCCGTCACCCTGTTCCGCCAGCAGGCCAACCGCCTGCAAGGCATGGGTCTGTAAGGACGGCGCGTATGACGAAGGCAAAACGCTATGGGCTGATCCTGCTGGCTGGCGCCATCACTATTGGCGCCTATCTTAGCTGGCATCAGCCGGCTGTTCCGGCCACTGCCACTGCCAGTGCCGGTGCAAGGGCTGGGGCTGGGGCAGGCTCGCCGGACTATTTCGCCTTCGTGCCGTCCATGCTGGGCACCCGACCAGATGGCCATCTGGCGCAACAGGAGGCGGACCAGCTAGTGCTGTCGCCGGAACTCATCTATTTGTTCGACTATTATCTGGCCGCGCTGGGCGAAAAGCCTCTGGACGCCATCCGCACGCAAATCCGTCTCGAATTGGCGCGCCGCCTGCAGGGCAATGCAGTGGCCGAAGCCCAGCGCCTGCTCGATGCCTACATCTACTACAAGCGCGCGCTAGCCAGTGTAGAAGGCCAGCTTGGCAGCAGCAAGGATCCCGTGCAAGCGGCGCGCCAGCGCCTGCAGGCTATGCGCCAGACCCGTGCCAGCTACTTCAGCGCTGCCGAATCCAGCGCCCTGTTCGGCAGCAGTGACGCCTATGACGAAGATGCCATTGCCCGCATGGAGATCAGCAGTGACCGCCAGCTCAGCGAAGCACAGCGCCAGCAACGCTGGCAGCAACTCGATGCGCGCCTGACACCAGCCCAGCGCGCCGAACGTGCCGCGCCCACCCGCGTGCTGGCACTGGAGCAGTCGGTTGCGCAGGCGCGGGCGCAGGGTGCCGATGAAAACCAGATCTATCGACTGCGCGCCAGCAGCTTCTCCCCTGCTGCCGCCGACCGACTGGCCGAACTCGATAGAGACGAAGCCGACTGGCAGCGCCGCATCAGCAGCTATCAGAAAAGCCGACTAGCACTGCTGCAACAGGGACGCGATCAGACGCAAGCCCTACAGCAATTGCGCGATGCCAGCTTCAGTCCGGCCGAGCAACTGAGACTGGGCGCGTACGAGCAATAATGTGAGCATTGGTGTGAACATTAATATGAGCGGTGATACGAGCAGGGATGCGTCGACTCAGGCCGCACACACCTGATTGCGGCCGCTGCGCTTGGCATCGTACATGGCGCGGTCACCAGCAGCCATGAGGGTCGGCAGGTCGTAGCCGGCCGTCACGGAGGCCACCACCCCGATGCTCACCGTATAGGCCACGGCCGCACCATCACAGGGCACGGATTCATCAGCGATGCGCGCCCGCAGCCGTTCGGCCAGCCGGAGCGCGGCCGCCGGATCGACGCCATCGAGCACCAGCACAAACTCTTCGCCGCCGATACGGGCCAGCACATCCATCGGCCGTAACTCCTGCCTGAGCAAGCGGGTCAGGCAGCGCAGCACTTCATCACCAGCCGCATGGCCGAAACTGTCATTGATCTGCTTGAAATGATCGACGTCGATCATCAGCACCGCCAAGTCGCGCCGCGCACGCTGCAGGCGCAGCGCCAGCCGGCCACCCTGATCTTCCAGTCCGGCACGGTTCAGCGCTCCCGTCAGCGCATCAATGCTGGACAGATGGCGTAAGCGTTCCGCATAGCGCCACATCACCATCAGAATCAGACCGACAGTGGTACACACCTGAGCCAGCGGGATCGTTAGCATGGTAATGCCCAGCACCGTCGAGCTGGATAAATCTACCGGCCCTTCCTGCATTAACAGATGCACGCCCCGCACCACCAGCGCCGTGCCCAGCAACCCGAAGCCAGCCACCGCGATCGGCACACCGCGCTCGTTGGAATAGCGCCCAGCCGAATAGCCACATATCCAGTTGAGCACGCCGAAATACAAGCCACTGAATGCCACACGGGCTTTGACGCTAGGTTCTATCAATGAGAAATACGCACTGACCAGCAACGATATCAGGGTAATCAGCAAGACGTGAGACAGCGCAAGCGTGTCGCCGCAATGTACCCGTACACCCCGCAGCACCAGCGCGATCCCCAGTGCGATCAGGCTATACCCCAGCAGCGCATACACTAGAAAAGGGATGCCGCCCAGATTAGTCATACTCAGGCCGACGGATATCACCAGATTACCCGTAGCCCACCAGCGCATTTCGGGCGGACTGTCACGATAGCAAGCGGAAGCGACCAGCAATGCCGTCGTCAGTACCGTGGTACAGACCTGAACCAGTAACAGTGTGTCGAAGCTAAGCACGCCGGCTCCCGTCCCGAGGATGACTCAATGTAACTCAGCCCGCCAACGCTCGCAACCGGAAGTGTTCTGGACAAACAAAAATAGCTGCCGAAGCAGCTATTTTGGTAACAGTGACGCTAAACCAGACGCTAGATTTACTGCTGGCGACGACGACGGGCAACTGCGCCCACCAGACCCAGACCGGCCAGCAGCATAGCGTAGGTTTCAGGTTCCGGTACCGGCGCTGCCACGTAGCCCTTGAACGGCTCCCAGCCTACTTCGACTGCCGAGCTGATGGAATTGGCAATCACGGTGCCTTCCAGATGGCCCGTACCAAACAGATTGGCGTTGCTGGCCAGAATAGAACCCCAAGTACCGGTTGCAATATTTACCCCGGTAGCGCCATTCAGGTTGAACAGTACATTGGCTCGCAGCGCTTTCAACTGGCCGTCCTGACCACCAGCGAATTTCACGTCGCCTGTGCCACTGACGTTGATCAACACGGTGGCATCAGCACCCACGTTGCTCAACGTCAGGTTGGTCAGGTCGTGCGTGGTCAGATTGAACACCTGCACGCCGGATTTGCCGTTGCCGATCAGCTCGATACCGCTATTACGGTAGTTCACCGATGTGCCGTTGCTGGCCTGCTTGCTCAGGGTATTCGACAGAGCGCTCAGTTCGGTCTTGGCCGCTTTGAAGTCCGTCACCTTGCTGATATCCGTCTGTTTCAGATTATGGTAGCCGGAAGAAGTATTGCTGCCGCCGTAAACGCCTTTGCCGTATGGATTGGTGGTGTATTCGGTAATCGGGCCGATCGACGCATTGGTATCAACGTTTTTCAGGGGCGGACCATAGATATTGCCACTCTGCAGATTGACGTTGCCAGCCACTACCATGCTAGGGCCAGTGCTGCCGTATGGGGCACGGTAGCCGATCGAGGTGCCGCTGGCCGAGAAATTGCCACCGACGGCGAGGCGACCCTCGATATCGGTCACGCCCGAGACATTGCTGAAAATGTAGGCGCTGTAATTGCTGGCCGCGCCCAGGTTAAAACTAGGCACAGCGGCCTGGGCCGTACCGATTGCTGCGATGCTCAACACCAGTGGCAAAACACGTTTGATCAGATTCGAAGTGGTCATGGTATGTAATTGGTATATGTTGGAGAAAATGTAAGCAAAAACAGGTAAAACCAGACTGTATGGGAAGAATTATATCCTTAAATCAAGATAAATAACCATCCTGACAATGAAAATTCTCTTAAATTAACTACCAGTTCCATACCAGTGAACAAAATCAGCACACGCGTTGGCATTGCGGTAAAGTGATACACATTGCAACCAGCCCAGTCGCCATGGCCTATCCCATCGAAAACAAGCTAGTTATCGGCATCGCTTCCAGCGCCCTGTTCGACCTCAGTGCGTCACATAAAATTTTTTTGGAAGAAGGTGAAGAAAGTTACCGAAAGTATCAAGAACAGCAGCACGACGTGGTGCTGGGCAAAGGCGTGGCCTTTCCTTTCATCCGTCGCTTCCTCAGCATTAACCAGCATTTCGCTGGTGAAGCGCCGGTGGAAGTGGTGCTGTTGTCGCGCAACTCGCCGGAAACCGGACTGCGCGTGATGAATTCCATCGCCCATTACGGACTGGACATTTCGCGTGCCTGCTTTGTAACGGGCAATTCACCCTACACTTATCTACCAGCCTTCAATACCTCGCTGTTCCTGACGGCGCATGAGGAAGATGTGCGCAATGCACTGGCTGCCAACTATCCCGCCGGACTGGTTCTACCATCGCGCATCGAGGATGACGACAGCGACAACGAATTACGGGTGGCCTTCGATTTTGACGGCGTGATCGCCGACGACGAATCGGAAACTGTTTTCAAGCGTAATAACGATGTGGATGAATTCCATGCCCACGAACGCGAACGTGTGGCTGTGCCGCACCAGCCGGGGCCACTGGCCACCCTGTTCCAGAAACTCTCGCTGATGCAGCGGCTAGAAGAAGAAGCCTGCCGGCGCGATCCGTCCTACCGCAAGATCCTGCGCATTGCCATCATCACGGCCCGCAGTGCTCCGGCCCACGAGCGGGTGGTCACCACCCTGAAAAGCTGGGGCGTTTCGGCCAACGAAACCTTCTTCCTCGGCGGCATGGAGAAGGCCCGCGTGCTGTCCATCCTCAAGCCGCACATCTTCTTTGACGACCAGTTAAGCCACCTAAAATCCGCCGGCGGCAATATCCCCATGGTGCATGTACCATTCGGCGTGGCCAACCGGCCAGTTGTACCGGCCAGACCGGGCTAGTCCCGCCGCACCGGAACGGGGCTTGGTCTATAATGCTGGCAGCGGCATCGCCACTCTGGCGATGCGCCTTAACAGTGAAGCTGCGTTGTGTCTCTGGTCTTAAAAAATTCCATCCCAAAACCCGGCAACCGTTACGCCCTGCCTGCGCTGCATGGCTCGTCGGACGCCTATGCACTGGCGCAAACCGCGCTCGAACTCAAAGCCCAAGGCCAGATGCTGGCCGTGATCGTCGCCAGCGCTAGCGACGGCCAGCGTCTGCTCGATGAGATCCCGTGGTTCGGCGGCGAGCAACTGCGCTGCCACCTGCTGCCGGACTGGGAGACACTGCCTTACGACGCGTTTTCGCCCCATCAGGATCTGGTCTCCGAACGTCTGGCCACGCTGCATGAAATCTCCAGCGGCCAGTGCGATGTGATGCTGGTGCCAGCCACCACGGCGCTAGTGCGCATGGCGCCGCCGTCCTTCCTCGCCGCCTATACCTTCTTCTTCAAGAAGGGCGAATCGCTCGATGAAGCGCGTCTGAAAACCCAGCTGACGCTGGCCGGCTACACCCACGTGACCCAGGTGATGTCGCCCGGCGAATACTCGGTGCGCGGTGGCCTGATCGACCTGTTCCCCATGGGTTCGGCCCTGCCCTACCGGCTCGACCTGTTCGGCGACACCATCGAAACCATCCGTACTTTCGATGCCGACACCCAGCGCTCGCTGTATCCCGTGCAGGAAGTCCGTTTGCTGCCGGGGCGCGAATTCCCCATGGACGAAGCGGCCCGCACCACCTTCCGCAGCCGCTGGCGCGAACAGTTCGAAGGCGATCCTTCGCGCTCGGTGGTGTACAAGGACATCAGTTCGGGCATCGCTTCGGCCGGTATCGAATACTATCTGCCGCTGTTTTTCGAGCAGACCGCGACGCTGTTCGACTACCTGCCGGACGGCGCCACGCTGGCACTGGTGGGCGATATCAATGCCGCCATTCAGCGCTTCTGGACCGATACCAGCTCGCGCTACCGCTTCCTGAAAGCCGACCGCGAGCGCCCTATCCTGCCACCGGAATCGCTGTTCCTGTCGGACGAACAGTTCTTCGTGCTGGCCAAGCCGTATGGCCGTCTGGTGATCAGCCGCGAGGCCGATGCGGGCGCTTCCGAGTTGTCAGCACCAGTACCAAATATCGCCGTCAACCGCCACAGCGACGATCCGCTGACCAATCTGCGCGCCTACCTGCTGCAGTCTGGCCGCCGCGTGATGATCTGCGCCGAATCGAACGGCCGGCGCGAAACCCTGCAGCAGTACTTCAACGAATACGACCTGCCACTGGCGCCAGCCGAAGGCTACGAGGGCTTCCTCACCTCCAGTGCCAAACTGATGCTGGGCGTCGCGCCGCTGCATGCGGGCTTCGAGCTGTCCACGCCGGACGAACACCTGATCTTCATCACCGAAACGGAACTGTATGCCGGTTCCGGTCGCCGCGTGGGCAAGAAGAAGCAGGAAGCCGTCACGCAGGTGGAATCCATGGTGCGCGATCTGTCGGAGCTGAAGATCGGCGATCCGGTAGTGCACATCAACCATGGCATCGGCCGCTACATGGGCCTGACCAGCATGGATCTGGGCGAAGGCGAAACCGAGTTCCTGCATCTGGAATACGCCAAGGACACCAAGCTGTATGTGCCGGTATCGCAGTTGCACGTGATTTCGCGCTATTCGGGTGCCTCGCCGGACGACGCGCCGCTGCATTCGCTGGGCTCCGGTCAGTGGGAAAAAGCCAAGCGCAAAGCGGCAGAACAGGTACGCGATACGGCGGCCGAACTGCTTAATCTGTACGCCCGCCGCGCACTGCGTCAGGGCCATGCCTTCGAATACTCGGCGCATGATTACGAGCGCTTTGCCGACAGCTTCGGCTTCGACGAAACGCCGGACCAGCAGGAAGCCATCAACAACGTGATGCGCGATATGACTTCCGGCAAGCCGATGGACCGTCTGGTCTGCGGCGACGTCGGCTTCGGCAAGACCGAAGTGGCGTTGCGCGCTGCCTTCATCGCCGTGATGGGCGGCAAACAGGTGGCCATCCTCGCACCCACCACCCTGCTGGCCGAGCAGCATGCCCAGACCTTTGCCGACCGCTTTGCCGACTGGCCCGTGAAGATCGCGGAAATGTCGCGCTTCCGCACTGGCAAGGAAATCAGTCAGGCAATCAAGGGCATGGCTGACGGCACGCTCGATATCGTCATCGGGACCCACAAGCTGCTGTCGGAAGACGTGAAGTTCACGCGCCTCGGACTTGTCATCATCGACGAAGAACACCGCTTCGGCGTGCGCCAGAAGGAAGCGCTGAAGTCTCTGCGCGCCGAAGTCGACGTGCTGACGCTGACGGCCACACCGATACCCCGCACGCTGGGCATGGCGCTGGAAGGCCTGCGCGACTTTTCGGTCATCGCCACCGCACCGCAGAAGCGCCTCGCCATCAAGACCTTTGTGCGTAGCGAAGGCGAATCGATCATCCGCGAAGCCTGTCTGCGCGAACTCAAGCGCGGTGGTCAGGTGTACTTCCTGCACAATGAAGTGGAGACCATCCAGAACCGGCTGGCCATGCTGACCGAACTGCTGCCCGAGGCGCGTATCGCCGTGGCGCACGGCCAGATGCACGAACGCGATCTGGAAAAAGTCATGCGCGACTTCGTGGCGCAGCGCTACAACATCCTGCTGTGCACCACGATTATCGAAACCGGTATCGACGTCCCCACCGCCAACACCATCATCATGCACCGCGCCGACAAATTCGGTCTGGCGCAGCTGCACCAGTTGCGCGGCCGCGTAGGTCGTTCGCACCATCAGGCTTATGCCTATCTGCTGGTGAACGATGTGGGGGCGCTGAGCAAACAGTCGCAACGCCGCCTTGACGCCATCCAGCAGATGGAAGAACTGGGCAGCGGCTTCTATCTGGCCATGCATGATCTGGAAATCCGCGGCGCGGGCGAAGTGCTGGGCGATAACCAGTCCGGCGAAATGACGGAAGTGGGCTTCCAGCTGTATTCGGACATGCTCAACGAAGCCGTGCGTGCGCTCAAGGCGGGCAAGGAGCCGGATCTGGCCGCGCCGCTATCTACCACCACCGAAATCAATCTGCACGTACCTGCCCTGCTACCCGCAGACTTCTGCGGCGACGTGCACGAACGCCTGTCCATCTACAAGCGTATGGCCAACTGCAATGCCCAAGACAAAATCGACGACATGCAGGAAGAACTGATCGACCGCTTCGGTAAACTGCCGGATGCCGTCAAGGCCCTGATCGAAACCCACCGTCTGCGCATCGCTGCCAAGACTGTCGGCATCATCAAGATCGATGCCCACACCGAAGCAGCCAATCTGCAGTTCATGGCCAAGCCGCCTATCGACCCGATGCGCATCATTGAACTGATACAGAAAAACCGCCAGATCAAACTGAACGGACAGGACAAGCTGAAGATCACTGCGGCCATGCCGGATCTGGCCACGCGCGTGGCCCAGATCAAGGGCGCCATCAAGCAGCTGACCAGCTAGTCCAAGGCAATCTCTCTTTTTATGAATACGGAAAACAACATGACGAATCTGGTGCTGCAAGGTCTGGGCGACTGCAAGGCGCAACTGCAACAGCTGGCAGCACTGGCCGGTGTCACCGGCACGACCAGCAGCCGCTGGCTCAGCGACACGGCACTGCGCTGCGAAGGCGTGGCGCTGGATGATGCGCAGCGCCAGAGTCTGGCCACGGCGGCACTGGCCGCCAAAGTCGATATCACGTACGACGCCGGTCAGCGCAAGCTCAGCGACTTCAAACTGGTCGCGATGGACATGGATTCCACCCTGATCACCATCGAGTGCATCGACGAAATCGCCGATATGCAGGGGCTGAAAGCCGAAGTATCGGAGATCACTGAAGCGGCCATGCGCGGCGAACTGGATTTCTCCGCCAGCCTGAAACGCCGCGTGGCACTGCTCAAAGGGCTGGAAGCGACGGCACTGGAACGGGTGTACGAAGAACGTCTGCAATTGTCGCTGGGTGCGGAAGCCATGCTCAAAGCCGTGCAACAGGCTGGCATGAAAACCCTGCTGGTATCGGGCGGCTTCACCTTCTTCACCGCACGCCTGAAACAGCGTCTGGGACTGGACTACACCCACGCCAATGAACTGGAAATTATCGATGGCCGCCTGACGGGTAACGTCATCGGCGGCATTGTCGATGCGGAAGAAAAGAAACGTACGGTGGCACGCGTCTGCGCCGAGCTGGGTATCAGCACCAGTCAGGCCATCGTAATGGGCGACGGCGCCAACGATCTGAAGATGATGAGCATCTCCGGTATGTCCGTCGCCTTCCGCGCCAAGCCGGTAGTGCGTGAACAGGCCAGCGTAGCGCTCAACTTCGTCGGTCTGGACGGCATCCTGCCATTGCTGGCGTGATCCCTAGGCAGCGCCGCAGCCTAGCGCTGCGCGCTGCGCAGCAAGTCCAGCAAGCCGTCGGAGGCGTCCTCGATATAGTCTAGCACCAGATCGAAGCCACGGCCGCCGCCATAATACGGATCCGGCACTTCCAGCGCGCCGCTACGACGGGCGTGCTGCATGAACAGCCCCAGTTTGTGGCGGTGCTCGGCGGGACAGGCCGCTTCCAGCAGACTCAGATTGTGCTGGTCCATCGCCAGTACATGGTCAAACAGCTCGAAATCACTGGCTTTCACCTTGCGCGAACGCTGGTACGACAGATCATAGCCGCGCTTGAGCGCAAACTCCATCGAACGAGGATCGGGCTGCTCACCCACATGGTAGCCATGGGTGCCGGCCGAATCGATCTCTATCCAGTCAGCCATACCGGCGGCTTCCACGCGCTGGCGGAACACCCCTTCTGCCGTAGGCGAACGGCAGATATTCCCCATGCAGACAAACAGCACCGCTACTTTGCCAGTCATCGCCGCATCCTTCACAGCAAAGCTTGAAGTGCCGCCACCAGTTGCGCGCATTCCTCGTCCGTGCCGATGGAAATGCGCAGGAACTGGTCGATGCGGGCCTGTTTGAAGTGACGCACGAGGATGGCGCGCTCGCGCAGTCCGGCCGCCAGCGTGGCTGCATCGTGTGTTGGGTGGCGGGCAAAAATAAAGTTCGCCTTGGATGGCAGCACTTCAAAGCCTAGTCCCTGCATCTGCTGCGTCAGCCATGCCCGGCTGGCAATGATGGCCTCGGAGGTCTGGCGCGTGTACGCCACATCCTGTAGCGCCGCCACGGCACCGGCTTGCGCCACCTGCCCCAGCGGGTAGCAGTTGAAGCTGTTCTTGACCCGTTCCAGTCCGGCGATCAGATCGGCATGGCCGAGCGCAAAGCCAACCCGCAAACCAGCCAGCGAGCGTGATTTGGACAGCGTCTGGACCACCAGCAGATTCTCGTAACGGTTCACCAGTGCTGCCGCGCTTTCGCCCCCAAAGTCTACATAGGCTTCATCGATCACCACAGGTTGAGCGGGATGCGCCTGCAGCAGCGCTTCGATCTGCGCCAGCGTCAGCGCGATGCCGGTCGGAGCATTCGGGTTGGCGATGATGATGGCGCCGCACGGTTGCTGGTAATCGGCGATATCGATCTCGAACTGCGCGTTGAGCGGCACCTGCACATTGCGTATGCCGTACAGGCTGCAATAGGTCGGATAGAAGCTGTAGCTGATATCGGGACTGAGTAGCGGCAGGTCATGCTTGAGCAGCGCATGGAAGGTATGTGCCAGCACTTCGTCCGAACTATTCCCCACGAACACCTGTTCGCGGCGCAGGCCGAAATGTGCCGCCAGCGTATCCTTGAGCGCAGCATTCGACGGGTCGGAATACTTGCGCAACTGCTCGCCCGCTGCTGCTTGCATGGCGGCGATGGCCAGCGGCGATGGCGGATACGGGTTTTCGTTGGTATTGAGTTTGATCAGGCCCGACATCTGCACCTGCTCGCCCGGTGTGTAGGGCGTCAGCGCGTGGACCACATCGCTCCAGTAGCGGCTCATTGCAGCACCTCCAGCGCGTGTTCGATGTCGGCAATCAGATCATGCACATCTTCCAGCCCCACGTTGAAGCGTACCAGCTGGCCTTTGTTCGGCCAGTCCTTGCGCATGCTCTGTATGCGGTAAGGCATGACCAGACTGTTGGCACCACCCCAGCTATAGCCGATTTTGAACAGCTGGAGTGCATCGATGAAGCGGTCGGTCTGCGCTTCCGTGTACTGTTCGTTGAAGATCACCGAGAACAGGCCACCGGCGCCTGTGAAGTCGCGCTTCCAGAATTCGTGGCCGGGGCAATCGGTAAAGGCCGGATGCAGCACTTTGGAGATTTCAGGACGTGCCTGCAGCCATGCGGCCAGTTTGCGCGCCGCTGCATCATGCGCCTCGAAGCGCAGACGCATGGTGGGAAGGCCACGCGAAACGAGGAAAGCGTCGTCCGCACCCACGCCCATACCGAGACGCATGTGGGCGCCAGCGATCTTGTCGTGCAGCGCACGGTCGCGCGTAATCACAGCGCCCATCAGCACATCCGAACCGCCGGACTGGTATTTAGTCAGTGCCTGCATGATGATGTCTACACCCAGATCGAAACCGCGCAGTGCCAGACCGGCCGACCACGTGTTATCCAGTGCCACCACCACGCCGCGTTCGTGCGCTGCCTTGCAGATGGCCGGCAGGTCCGGCACTTCCATCGACACGGAGCCCGGTGCTTCGGTCCAGATCAATCGGGTATTCGGCTGTATCAGTTCGGCGATACCGGCGCCGATCAGCGGATCGTAGTAGCGCGCCGTGATGCCGTAATCGGCTGACAGCCAGCGTCCCAGTTCGCGATTCGGGTTATACACGTTATCCGGCAACAGCACGTCGTCGCCGCTACGCAGCAAGCCCAGATCGACCATGGCAATCGCTGCCAGTCCGCTCGGCGCCAGCAGGCAGTAGCTGCCGCCTTCGATTTCGGCCAGCCGCGCTTCCAGCGTGAAGGTGGTCGGCGTGCCATGCAGGCCGTAGGTATAAGCGTTCTTGTCTTTCCATTCGCCCGAGCGCATGGCGGCCACGTTCTTGAACAGCACAGTGGAAGCGTGATGAATCACGGCGGGGAAAGCGGCAAAGCCTTCCGGTGCGCGGTAATCGGGATGCACGATGGCGGTCTGCTGGGATTTTTTAAGTGTCATGATGAGTAAGCTCGGACGAAAAAAAAGGCGGTCCATGACTGGTCCGCCTTTATTATAGGTTTGATTCGCTTATTGCGCCTCGCCCCACAGGTCGTGCGCGTCGGACGTGGTGATCTTCACGTCGACAAACTGGCCAACTGCCAGCTTCTTGTGTGGCTCGAACGGTGGCTTGACGTACACCACGCCATCGATTTCCGGCGCATCGGCGCTGGTACGGCCCACGCCGCCCGTGCGGTTGATCTCGTCAATCAGCACGCGCACGGTCTTGCCGACCTTGGCCTTCAGACGATTACGCGAGATTTCCTCCTGCAGCAGCATGACGCGGCCACGGCGCTCTTCGCGCACTTCTTCCGGCACAGGGTTGGCCAGTTCGTTGGCGGTTGCTCCTTCTACTGGCGAGTAGGCGAAGCAGCCCAGACGGTCGATCTGAGCTTCCTTGAGGAAGTCCAACAGATATTCGAATTCCGCTTCCGTCTCGCCGGGGAAACCAGCGATGAAGGTGGAACGGATGGTCAGGTCCGGGTTCATCTTGCGCCAAGCCTGAATGCGGTCCAGATTCTTCTCGCCGCTAGCGGGACGTTTCATACGCTTCAGCACTTCCGGATGGGCGTGCTGCATAGGGATGTCGAGGTAAGGCAGAATGTGGCCGTCGCCCATCATCGGGATGATCTGATCCACGTGCGGGTACGGATACACATAGTGCAGACGGATCCACGCGCCATACGATTTAGCCAGTTCGCCCAGCGCTTCGGTCAGCTGGGTCATGTGGGTCTTGATCGGACGGCCATTCCAGAAACCGGTGCGGAACTTCACGTCCACGCCATAGGCCGAAGTGTCCTGCGAGATCACCAGCAGTTCTTTCACGCCCGATTTGAACAGGTTTTCTGCTTCCAGCATCAGGTCTGCAATCGGACGCGAGACCAGATCGCCACGCATCGAAGGAATGATGCAGAAGCTGCAGCGGTGGTTGCAGCCTTCGGAAATTTTCAGGTAGGCGTAGTGCTTAGGCGTGAGCTTCACGCCCTGCGCCGGAATCAGGTCGAGGAAAGGCTCGTGCGGCTTAGGCAGGTGGGTGTGGACCGAATCCATCACTTCCGCCAGCGCATGCGGGCCGGTCACGGCCAGCACTTTCGGGTGTACCTTCATGATGATGTCGTCACCGGACGCATCCTTCTTCGCGCCCAGACAGCCAGTGACGATCACTTTGCCGTTTTCGGCCAGCGCTTCGCCGATCGCATCGAGCGATTCCTGCACGGCTGCGTCGATGAAACCGCAGGTGTTGACGATGACCAGATCGGCACCATCGTAGGACTTGGCCGTTTCATAGCCTTCCGCGCGCAGCTGGGTCAGAATCTGTTCGGAGTCCACCAGCGCTTTAGGGCAGCCGAGGGAAACAAAACCGACTTTGGGCGCGGCGCCACTGGTGCTGCCGGTGTCTGCGGCAGGCTTGTTACGGGAGAGAGGTTGCGATTGCATGGTATGGGTCGAAAGCGATTGTCGAAAACGCGTAAAAATGTCGAGCAATCGAACATTATACCCCATTCTTCATAGTGCGCCGTGATAGGATGGCGCTCCGGCCGCGGGCAGCATCTGGCGCGGCAGCACTCAACAGGGAGTTTATTTCGTGGCAACGCTGAAAGACGTCGCAGCCTTGGCAGGCGTGGGCATGTCCACCGCCTCGCGCGCCATCAGCGGCGCCGGTCCCGTCTCGGCCGATGCCATGAAAAAGGTG
Source organism: Duganella fentianensis (assembly GCF_964031615.1). GTDB lineage: Bacteria > Pseudomonadota > Gammaproteobacteria > Burkholderiales > Burkholderiaceae_D > Rugamonas > Rugamonas fentianensis_A. Next base: position 174,959 of record NZ_CAXIQN010000019.1, on the reverse strand, counting down.
CAAGCCGCCGTCGAGCAGCTGAATTTCCGCCCTTCTTCCATAGGCCGCTCGCTGTCGAGCAAATCGCTGGGCATGGTCGGTATTTACACGCCCTCCTTCTTCGGCGCCTACTACGGCACCATCCTGCAGCAGACCGATATCGAACTACGCGCCATCCGGCGCCATGTGGTGGTAGCTACCGGCTGCGGCGATGGCGACCGGCGGGAGGAAACCATCGAAGCCGTCAACTTCCTGATCGACCGCGATTGCGACGGCATTGTCGTGCTGGCGCATGACCTGCGCGAGGAAGATATGCTGGCCCTACAGAAAAAGCAGCCGCGCATCGCTTTTCTCAACCGGCGCAATCCCCACGCGCCCGAAACGGGCTTCTGCCCCGACCACTACCATGGCGGCGAGCTAGCGGCACGCGCGCTGATCGAAGCCGGCCACAGCCAGTTGGCCGTGATTAGCGGGCCCGCTAGCGCCTTCGACAACGTGGAGCGTATCAGCGGCTTCTATGCCGAACTGGCCAAGCATGGCATCGCCCGTACCGACGTGCTGCAGATAGACGGCGACTTTTCGCGCGATAGCGGCTTCGCTGCGGCAGCGAACCTGCTGGATCAAGGGTTGAACTTCACTGCGCTGTTCTGCGCCAATGATGAAATGGCCACCGGCGCCCTCGCCTGCCTGCACCAGCGCGATATCAGCGTGCCGCAGCAGGTTTCGGTACTGGGCTATGACGATGACTACACGGCCGAATACAGCGTACCGGCCCTGAGTTCCGTACACATCCCCATGCAGGAAGTCACGCGCAATGCCGTGCGCTGGCTACTCAATCTGTGTTACGGCACAGGCCACGAAATCGTGCGCGAATATCCCATCACCGTATCGATGCGGGCCACGCTAAAGCCTCCCGCCACGGACCCAAGACGGTAATCAGCGGCGCCGCAAGAATAGCAGGGGCAGCAGAAGCAGATGCTACAGGCGCTGCTCGCTGGCGGCGTCGAACAGGGAAACACGCTGGCTGCGTATGGAGAAGGCCATAGTCTGCTCGCCTTCCACCGCCAGACCATCCTGCACGATGCCCGCCACCGGCGTGCCATGCAGATCCAGCCACACCACGCGGTGCGCGCCCATCGCTTCGATCAGCGTCACCGTGCCAGTGACAGCGTTAGCCGCCTCATCGCGGTTGCCAATGTCGATATCTTCGGGACGCACACCCAGCACGCAAGCCTGCCCATCCACAGCGGCCTGCGCAAACGGATAGGCCGACACGTCGAGCGTCAGGTGCTCGTTACGGAACACCACCTGCCCGCCCTGTACCGACAGGCTGCCCTTGAACAAATTCATTCCGGGCGAGCCGAGGAAGGTGGCCACGAACAGATTGGCCGGACGGCTGTAGATATTGTCCGGCGTATCAAACTGCTGCACCACACCGCCCTTCATCACGGCCATGCGCTGCGCCAGCGTCATGGCTTCCACCTGATCGTGCGTCACATAGATCATGGTGGCGCCCAGCTGCTTGTGCAGTTGCTTGAGTTCGCGCCGCAATTCGGTGCGCAGCTTGGCATCCAGATTCGACAGCGGTTCATCGAACAGCATCACATCGGCCTCTCGCACGATGGCGCGACCAATCGCCACGCGCTGGCGCTGACCACCGGACAGGTTGGCCGGTTTGCGCTTCAGCAGCGGCCCCAGTTGCAGCATGTCCGAAGCACGCGCAACGCGGCGCGCGATTTCCGCCTTGGGCGTGCCGCTGATGCGCAGGCCAAACGACATATTCGCTTCCACATCCATAGTCGGATACAGCGCATAGGACTGGAACACCAGCGCAATGCCGCGATCCTTGGGATCGGCCCAGGTCATATCCTTACCACCGATTTCGATCTGGCCACCACTGGTATCGATCAGCCCCGCAATGCTATGCAGCAGCGTCGATTTGCCGCAGCCCGATGGCCCCAGCAGCACAACGAATTCACCCGCCTTCACATCCAGATTCAGGGACTCGATTACCGTGTTACCGCTGAGGGTAATCTTCAGATCCCGTATCGCTACATTCGACATGCTTTATCCTTTAACCGCGCCAGAGGCGATGCCGCGTACGAACCAGCGGCCAGAAATGAAATAGAGAGCCAGCGGCACCAGCGACGTCAGAATGGTGGCAGCCATATTGACGTTGTACAGACGCTCGCCCGTGGTAGTGTTGATGATGTTATTGAGCTGCACCGTCATCGGCAGATGCTCGGTACCGGCAAACACCAGCCCTAACAGGAAGTCATTCCAGATACCCGTGACCTGCATGATCACCGCCACCACGATAACCGGCGTGGACATCGGCAGCATCAACTGCAGGAAGATGCGCCAGAAGCCGCCACCATCGATACGCGCCGCCTTGAACAGCTCTACCGGCAGCGCCGCATAGTAGTTACGGAACAGCAGCGTCATCACGGGCATACCGAAGATGGTGTGGATCAGCACGATGCCCGGCAGCGAGCTATACAGATTCAAGGTCGCCAGCACACGCACGAGCGGATACACCATCACCTGCACGGGAATGAATGCGCCCATCATCAGGATGGCGAACAGCAGGCCCGCGCCGCGTGGACGCCAGAACGACAGCGCGTAGCCATTCACGGCGCCAATCGCAATCGACAATATGGTGCTGGGCACGACGATAGCGACAGAATTCCAGAAGCCGCCGCGAATACCTTCGCACTCCAGCCCTGTGCAGGCCGACTGCCACGCCTGCAGCCACGGCTCCAGCGTGGGATGCAGCGGCAGCGCAAACAGCGTGCCGAGACGGATCTCTTCCATCGGTTTCACGGAGGTGACCAGCATCACGTACAGCGGCAGCAGGAAGAATAGCGCCGCCACGATCAGGAAGCCGTACACGCCCATGCGCGCAGGCGTCCAGCCCGGCGTGCGGCGCGGTTTGGCGATGGCGCTCATGCTGCACCTCCTTTGGCGGCACGGCGGCTACGCACGAAATACAGCGGCGCGACAATCGCCAGCACCGTCGTCAGCAGCACAATGGAAGCGGCCGAAGCCAGTCCGATATTGGCGCGGCCGAACAGATAGTCCATGATGAATTTGGCCGGTACTTCGCTGGCCGTGCCAGGGCCGCCCTGCGTCATGGCCACCACCGCGTCGAATACTTTAACCACCATCACGAACAACAGTACAAACGCGGTCGACAGCGAAGCGCCCAGCATGGGCAATACGATGCTCAGATACACGCGCCAGCGCGGTATGCCGTCAATACGGGCGGCCTTCCAGATTTCCTCGTCCACGCCGCGCAGGCCGGACAGCATCAGCGCCATCACCAGACCGGAAGCCTGCCACACGGTGGCGATCACGATGGTGTAGATCACCATGTCCTGATCGACGATCCAGTCGAAGTGCGCTTCCGTGAAACCCAGTTTGTGCAGCACTTCCTGTATGCCCAGTTCGGGATTGAGTATCCACTGCCAGATCAGACCAGTAGCCACGAACGACATCGCGTACGGATACAGGAAGATGGTGCGCAGCGCGCCTTCGGCCATCACTTTCTGGTCGATGAATACGGCCAGCAGAAAGCCGATGGCCAGACAGGCGATGATGAACAGCACGCCGTAGATAGCGATATTCTGCAGCGACAGCAGCCAGCGTTCGTTGTTGAAGAGGCGGATGTACTGCGCGGCACCGACAAAATCGCTATTCGGGAAAGTGCGCGAACTGCTGACGGACACGCGCGCCGTCCACAGCATGGTGCCCAGATACGCCAGCAGCACCGTGGCTGCCATGGGCAGCAGCGCAAGGTAGGCGGCAAAAGATACGCGCTGGCGCCCACGCTGGCGCGCCACCCTGCCCGGCTGGTTAGCCTTATTCATTCTGTCTCCTGAGGACGTAGTCCGCCCATTTTATGCGTTTGGCCGCGTGAAACTCAATGCTGGCCGCTTATTTGGCGCGTCGCTGGGCGAGGAACTGCTGCACCAGCTGTGCGCTACGTTTCGGCGTACGCTGCTGGGTGGCGTAATCGACGTGGACGATGCCGAAACGGCGCTCGTAGCCGAAAGCCCATTCGAAGTTATCCAGCAGCGACCAGATGAAGTAGCCGCGCACATCCACACCGGCCTTGACCGCCTGATCGACGGCCGCCAGATGGCGATTAAAGAAGCTGATACGCTGACTATCGATGACTTCCCCGTCCACTACCTGATCATCCGACGCCATGCCGTTTTCCGTGATGTAGATCGGTGGCAGTTGCGGATAATCGCGTTGGAAGCCCACCAGCAGGTGGCGCAGGCCGTCGGGATAGACTTCCCAGCCCATCTGGGTACGCTCCACGCCTTCCAGTGCCACTTCCGTATAACCATGCTGCCCATCGCTGACCACATTGCTGCGGAAGTAGTAATTGATGCCGAGGTAATCGACCTTGGTGCCGATGATGGCCAGATCACCTTCCTGCATCACGGGCTGGGCCTCCGGCCACAGTTCCCACAGCGCGGCCGGATAGCTCTGTTTCAGCAGCGGGTCCAGCACCCACTGGTTGTTCTGCACTTCGAACAGCATGGCTGCGCGCTGGTCGGCCTCGCGATTCCCGGTAGTAGTGGCGTGGCCCACATTGACCACGATGCCGGCCTGCGCGGCCGGATCGTTGGCGCGCAGATGCGCCATCGCCAGGCCATGCCCCAGCAGCAGGTGGTGCATGGCCTGCGTGGCCAGTTTCACATCCTGCTTGCCCGGCGCATGGTGGCCGTTGCCATAGCCCAGCCATGCCGAGCACCATGGTTCGTTCAGGGTAGCCCATGCATCGACCAGACCAGCAAGTTCGCGGCTGATCATGTCGGCATATTCGGCGAAGCGGTAGGCGGTAGCACGGTTGGTCCAGCCGCCCTGATCTTCCAGATGCTGGGGCAGATCCCAGTGATACAGGGTGACAAAAGTCTTCATGCCCTTGGCGCGCAGCGCCTGCAGCAGCTTGCGGTAGAACGCAATGCCGGCCTGATTCGGCTGGCCATCGGCCGTCATCACGCGCGGCCATGCAATCGACAGACGGTAGGCATCGACCTTGAGCATGTCCAGCAGCGCCACATCCTCTTCCCAGCGGTGATAGTGGTCGCAGGCGACGGCACCCGTATCACCGGCCAGCACTTTGCCGGGCGTGGCGGAGAAAGTATCCCAGATCGACGGCAGGCGGCCATCTTCGTGGATGGCACCTTCGATCTGATAGGCTGCCGTAGCAGCACCCAGCAGGAAATTCTTCTGCCACAGCACCGAATCGGCGGGTGGCAACATACTCTGATCCAGCGCTACGGACACCACAGACACTCCCTATCAAATACCAAGAAAAGCTGATTGGAATCGTTTCCACATCAGGTAAGCGATAGTAATGCCTAAGAATTTCTTGTGTCAACGGAAATGTCGATTTTTTGCAATACAGATACGAAAACGGCATGACCACCACAGTGGACATGCCGTTTTGTCGCAGCCAGTGGCCCCCATCGGGCCGTTTTGCTGTCTTATTTCTTCTCGGTAGGCGCTGCGCCGGGCGTGAACGGGAAGGTACCGAACAGGTTCTTGCTCTGGCTCTGCATCTGCTCCTGCATCTGCACGAACAGGCTCTTGCTCTGGTCGATGTAGTTGTTCATCATGCCCTGCATCATCGGGCCCTGCACGTTCATGAACTGGGTCCACATTTCCGGGCTGAAGGCTTTGCCATCGAGGCCGCCCACGGTGCTGCCGGTGAACTTGCGCTGGATATCGGTGAACGCCTGTACGTTCTTTTCCAGATACGAACCCATCATGCCCTGCATGGCGTGGCCGTAGAAGCGGATGATCTGTGCCAGCACATCGGTCGAGAACATCGGCACGCCGCTGGCCTCTTCTTCCAGAATGATCTGCAGCAGGATGCTGCGGCTCAGGTCTTCGTTGGTCTTGGCATCAACAACGGTAAATTGTTCATTATCCAGCACCAGCTGTTTCACGTCCGTCAGCGTGATATAGGAACTGGTCTGCGTGTCATACAGACGGCGGTTCGGGTATTTTTTAATCAGACGGTCAGCATTTTTTTTCGTACTACTCATCACAAGTCCGTTTATTGCGCCGCAGCGCATACTCCATCAATTCGAAAAAAAAGCGAACGCTGGTCCGCTTTCCCAGTTACCTAGCTACCTATTATAGAGGGGAAAAAGCCTAAGTTGCACTAACCATCTTAACTATGGGTTTTATTGCAACGCAACGAAGTTGAGTTTCGTTCATACTTTCGCCCCTCCGGCCCGCCTTAATCTGCCTTGGCTTTGACGTAGCGCCCCGGTGCCGGCTCGATAGGCTGATAGCGCGTATTGCCCGCTTTCGCCTTGGGTTTGACGGCTTTGCCACCGTGACTGGCAAGGAATTCGGCCCACTGCGGCCACCAGCTACCCGGCACCTCGGTGGCGCCGGCCAGCCATTTTTCCGCATCCTGCCGCTTGCTGCCGCGTGGCAGGGCTGCATCATTGACCCAGTAGCTGCGCTTGTTCTTGGCGGCCGAATTGATCACACCCGCGATGTGGCCGGACGCGCCCAGCACAAAGCGGTTGGCCTTGGCCTTGCCCGGATTGAGGATATTGATGGACTCGAATGCCGACGTCCACGGCACGATGTGGTCTTCACGCGAACCGTAGATGAACACGGGCGCCTGGATCGCCGTCAGATCGACCACCTCGCCGGCCACCTTGAGCTTGCCCGTCTTCAGCTTGTTTTCCAGATAGGTGTTGCGCAGATACCAGCAGAACATCGGACCCGGCAGATTGGTGCTGTCCGAATTCCAGTACAGCAGATCGAACGGTGGCGGCTCGTTACCTTTGAGGTAGTTGGACTGCACATAGTTCCATACCAGATCGTTCGGACGCAGGCTGGAGAAAGTGCTGGCCAGATCGCGCCCCGGCATCAGGCCGCCATCGCGGAACTGCTGCTCGCGCAGCGCCACCTGGGTTTCGTCGACGAACACGCTGAGTACGCCCGTGTCAGCGAAATCGAGGAAAGTGGTCAGCAGAGTCAGACTGGAGGCCGGATGCTGATCGCGTGCGGCCAGCACGGCCAGCGCCGTCGAGACCAGCGTGCCGCCTACGCAGAAACCCAGCATATTCAGTTGCTGCTGGCCGCTGATTTCCTGCGTGACCTTGATAGCTTCGATCACGCCATCCTGCACGTAGTCATCCCACGTGGTGCCCGTCATGCTCTTGTCGGGATTGCGCCAAGAGATCAGGAACACGGTGTTGCCCTGCTCCACAGCATAGCGCACCAGCGAATTTTCCGGTTGCAGGTCAAGAATATAGAACTTGTTGATGCACGGCGGCACCATCAGCAACGGGCGCTGGTGCACGGTCGGCGTCAGCGGTGCGTACTGGATCAGCTGGAACAGTTCGTTCTCGAATACCACGGAACCCGGTGTGGTCGCCAGATTGCGCCCCACTTCGAAAGCACTCTCGTCGGACAGCGATATATGGCCTTTGTTCATGTCGGCCAGCATGTTCGCCAGCCCTTTGGTCAGGCTTTCACCCTTGGTCTCGATCAGCTTCTGCTGCGCTTCTGGATTGGTGGCGAGGAAGTTGGCAGGCGACATCGCGTCGATAATCTGCTGCACGGCGAAGCGAATCTTCTGCTTCTGCTGCGGCGTGGTTTCCACCGTGTCCACCATGGCATTCAGGAATTTGGCATTCAGCAGGTATGATGCCGCATTGAAGGTCGACATCGGATTGCCCTGCCATGCGGGCGAAGTAAAGCGACGGTCGGAGACGGCGGGCGCTTTACCGGCCATCACGTCCTGCCACAGCTGGCCGAAATCCTGCAGGTATTGATTTTTCAGCGCTTCCATGGCTTCCGGCTTTACCGAAGCGCCCACCTCCTGCATCATGGCGGCCAGTGGGTTGGCTTCCGTGCTAGGCGCCAGATTAAACCAGGATTGCCATTGTGCGGGGTCGCTCATCTGCGACATCCATGCGTTGGCAATAGCTTGCGGGTCGGGCAAATTCATGGTTGATTCCCTAAAAAATAGTTAAAAATCTTTACCTGGATTGCGTATGTTGATTGTTGCTGTAGCCTGGATTTACGTGGTTGGCCTGATGGCACTGACCGAACCCACCGTGGTTGCGGGAATTGTAACGTTTTTGTTCTATTGCGTGTTGCCACTGAGCACCCTGATCTACATTTCGGGCACAGGCAAGCGTAAAGCCCGCCGGCGGGCCGAGGAACAGGCCGCGCGCGAGGCGCGTGAAGCGCAACAGGCGCTGGCGGCTTCGGTGGAAACTGAGCAAGCCGCAGCGCAGGATGCTGCCCGAGACTAGGTCCGAGCAGCGGTTTTTCATTTGATCCAGATCAGCGAGCCTTGCCGGCCCGTGACGCCATCGCGCCGGTAGGAATAGAAGCGCGCACCATCGCTGGCAGTGCATTCGCTACCGCCATACACAGCCTGCACCCCGGCCGCACGCAAACGCAGGCGCGCCAGCGCGTAGATATCGGCCAGATATTTGTCGGCTTTGCCTGCCACGGGCTGGAAAGCGGCCAGCGTGGCCTCCACATCGCCGCCCGCATGGGCGGCATGGCGCTGGAAGATTTCGCGCACTTCGGCTCCCACTTCGAAACGGCTAGGACCGATGGCCGGTCCCATCCATGCTGTAATGCCTAAGGCGCCCTGATCGCGCATAGCCGCCACAGTCTGCTCCAGCACACCGTCGGCCAGCCCGCGCCAGCCCGCATGGGCTGCGCCCACCGTCTTGCCCAGCGCATCGCAGAACAGCACGGGCAGGCAATCAGCCGTCATGATCACGCAGACCTTGCCGCGCGTGGAGGAAATGCAGGCATCCGCCTGCGGCACCTGCCCTGCGGCCACGGTGGCGATATCGACCACCAGCGTGCCATGCACCTGTTCCAGCCAGACGGGCTCGGAAGGCAAGGCGGCGCCCAGCAGCGCACGGTTGCGCGCCACCTGAGCAGCGTCATCACCCACATGGGTGCCCAGATTCAGTCCGCCCTGCCCGCTACCATCATCGTACGGCGCAGCACTGACGCCCCCCAGACGGGTAGTGGACAGCACGCCGACGCGGTTAGGCAGACCTGGCCAGTCCGGCACCAGCCATTGCGGGCTGCCCGTCATCAGACTTGTTCCGGCTCGGCGATACCGGCCTTGGCGATCAGTTCGGCAAAGTCGTCCGCCAGCGGCACCAGCCATTCGCACTGTTCGCCCGTGGCCGGATGCACCAGACCCAGACGGCGCGCCTGCAGCGCCTGACGGGGGAACACGCTGGCCAGATGCTGCTTGCCGTACATCACATCGCCCACCAGCGAGAAGCCGATCGACATCATGTGCACGCGGATCTGGTGGGTACGGCCCGTTTCCAGACGGCACTGCACCAGACTGACGGGACGGCGATCCAGCTCGCCCGAAGCCAGCACCTGATAGTGGGTGATGGCGGGCTTGGCCGAGAAATTGGTGGAAATCGCCATCTTGATGCGGTCTTTCGGGTGACGTCCCATCGAAGCGTCGATGGTGCCGTTCAGACGCGGCGTGCCCCACACCAGCGCAAAGTATTCGCGCTTGACGGTACGGGCGGCCAACTGGCGCACCAGATCGGTCTGGGCTGGCAGGGTCTTGCCCACCACCATCAGGCCGGAAGTATCCTTGTCGAGCCGGTGTACGATGCCCGCACGCGGTACACCAACCAGTTGCGGGCAGTGGTGCAGCAGGCCGTTGAGCAGCGTACCGGACCAGTTGCCATTGCCTGGATGAACCACCAGACCCGCCGGTTTATTAATGACGATCAGGTGTTCATCTTCATAAACGATGTTCAGCGGAATCGGCTCCGGCTTAAAAGCCTCGTCTTCTGGCGCCGGTTGGGGCAGAATGACGATCTTCTCGTCGCCGTAGACGGTATCCTTGGTGCTCTTGGCCACTTTACCGTCGACCGTTACGAAGCCGTCGGTAATCCACATTTGCAGGCGGCCACGGGAGAATTGCGGCACCAGATGCGAAATGACCTTGTCCAGACGCTGACCACACACTTCCGAGGTGAGGTTCAGTTCGATGGGCGCCAGACCATCCTCGTCATCGCCGAATTCACTGTCGTGGTCGAGCAGCAGATCGGTGGCGGTTTCGGGCATGGCGGAAGATTCGGCCAAATTCGGCTTTGGAGTTAATATCACGGTAATCCTATCGGCTATAATTAGCCTCGTAAAACTTTGGTTAAACAGCTTCTTGCAAAACTTATGCAAAAAAAATTATCAGTAGTTGCAGCAACGTTTGTTCTGCTTAGTTTGTCCGGTTGCGGTCTGTTCTCGGAGAAGGCTGACGAGACGAAAGGTTGGAGCGCTACGAAATTATACTCGGAGGCGAACGAAGAGCTGGAAGGTCAGCACTACGAACGTGCAATTCAGTTGTATGAGAAGCTGGAATCGAGCTATCCGTTCGGCACTTACGCCCAGCAGGCGCAAATGCAGATCGCTTATGCCTATTACAAATCGCAGGATCAGGCCCAGGCACTGGCAGCGGTCGAGCGCTTCATCAAGCTGCACCCGAATCACGCCAATGTCGATTATATGTACTATCTGCGCGGCCTGATCAACTTTAACGACCAGATCGGCTTCCTTAACTTCATTTACGAGCAGGATGCCACCGAGCGCGACCCGAAAGCGACGCGCGAAGCATTTGCCGCATTCAAGCAACTGGTCGAGAAATTCCCGAACAGCAAGTATACGCCAGATGCGATCGACCGTATGCGTTATCTGGTCAATGCCATGGCATCGTACGAAGTGCACGTGGCGCGCTACTACTACCGTCGTGGCGCCTATCTGGCTGCGGCCAACCGCGCCATGGGCATCATGAACGATTACCGCGATTCGCCGGCCATCGAAGAAGCCCTGTTCATCATGATCCGCAGCTACGACAAGCTGGGCATGACGGAGTTGCGCGACGATACCACCCGCGTTTTCAAGCTGAACTACCCCACCAGCAAGTTCCTGGATGAGGGTAAAAAAGCTGAACGCAAGTGGTGGCACTTGTGGAACTAAGCTGCCAGCGCATAGGCTGAATGAGAAAACCGGGATCACCATCCCGGTTTTTTTATGCAGTTTCGGGCTGTAGTAAGCCCGTTTTACATCTGGTAGCGGACTTTACAAAGATTTACTCGGCCACTTTGCGGCGGAATATCCACGTTTTTTCCGTCGAATCCTTGGCGTCATAGGCATAGCCGTCGAGGTCGAATTTCTTCAGTTTCTGCGGATCGCGAATATTCTTGATGGCCGCGTAGCGCGCCATCAGACCACGGGCCCGCTTGGCGTAGAAGGAAATGATCTTGTATTTTCCGCCTTTCCAGTCTTCGAACTGGGGCGTAATCACCGGCAGGGCCAGTTTTTTCGGCCGTACCGATTTGAAGTATTCGGTGGAAGCCAGATTCACCAGCGTGGTGGCGCCCTGCTCGGCCGCCGTGCGGTTGATCGCGTCGGTGATGGTGTCGCCCCAGAAAGCGTACAGGTCCTTGCCGCGCGGGTTGCTCAGGCTGGTGCCCATTTCCAGCCGGTGGGCATGGATCAGGTCTAGCGGGCGCAGCAGGCCATACAGGCCGGACAGTATGCGCACATGGTTCTGGGTGTAGGCTAGCTGGGCCGGCTTCAGGCTGCGTGCGTCCAGTCCTGCGTACACGTCGCCATTGAAGGCCATCACTGCCTGACGGCCTTCGCTGGTATCGCGGCTCCAGCTAGCATAGCGCGCGACGTTCAGGGCAGACAGGTTGTCGGACAGTTCCATCAGTTCGCCCAACTCCTGCGGCGACAGTTCGCGCAGACGCTCGATTAACTGGGCAGAATGGTCGAGAAAATCAGGTTCGGTATGCAGTCTGGTGGTCGGAGGCGTCTCCAGATCGAGACTTTTGGCAGGCGAAAGCACTATCAGCATAAAATTTCACATCAACATAAATACAAAACAGCAACATGATACCCGTTCCACAGAAAGCCATCCCGCGCATTGTCATCGATACCAATGTCTGCCTCGACCTGTTCGTGTTCCGCGACCCGCGCTGGGGCGCACTAGTCGCGGCGCTGGAGAGCGGCGCGGTGGAAGCCGTGACCCGTTCCGACTGCCGCGACGAATACCATATCGTGCTGCGCTACCCTCATCTGCCGCTGGATGACAGCAACCGGCCGATAGCTGCGGCGCGCTTCGATCAGCTGATTAAAGTGGTGGCGCCGGAGACCTCGCCACTGCTCCTGCCCGTCTGCAAAGACCGCGCCGACCAGAAATTTCTGGAAATAGCCCGTGACGCTGGCGCCAGCGTTCTCATCACCAAGGACAAGGCCCTGCTCAAACTGGCTAAGCGCCTCAGTCGCGCCGGCATGTTCAAAGTCCTCGTGCCGGAGGCATGGACACTGGAAGCCTGCGAAGCGCTGAGCTAGAATCGACCACCATCCCGATCACTGTCCCGTCCTACCCATGAGCCATACTGCCGCCCCGACCACGCCCGTCCTGCAAAGCCGCCTGCCTGCCGTAGGCACCACCGTATTTACCCGCATGTCGGCACTGGCCGTGCAGGCCAATGCCGTCAATCTGGGACAGGGCTTTCCTGATTTTGCCTGCGAACGCAGCCTGATACAGGCCGTCAACGATGCGATGCAGGCGGATTTCAACCAGTATCCGATGATGAGCGGCGCCCCCGTGCTGCGGCAGGCCATCGTCGCCAAGGTCGCCAGCCTGTACGGCCATCAGTATGATGTAGAACGCGAGATCACCGTCACGGCCGGCGCCACGCAGGCGCTGACTACGGCCATCCTGTGCTGCGTCCATCCGGGCGACGAAGTGATCGTCATCGAACCGACTTACGACAGCTATGTGCCGGCGATTACCCTGTCCGGTGGCGTGCCGGTGCTGGTACAGATGGAAACGGGCGCGCAGGGCTACAGCGTACCGTGGACCAAAGTGGCCGCGGCCGTCACGCCCCGTACCCGCCTGATCATCATCAACACCCCGCACAACCCTACCGGCAGCGTACTGCGCGCCAGCGATCTGCAGGCGCTGGCCGAGATTGTGCGCGGCACCGACATCCTGCTGCTGTCGGACGAAGTATATGAACACATGGTGTACGACGGCGCCCGCCACGAATCGGTCTGCCGCTATCCGGAACTGGCCGCGCGCGCCTTCGTCGTTTCCAGCTTCGGCAAAACTTACCACGTCACCGGCTGGAAGGTCGGCTACGTGGCAGCACCGGCCAGCCTGATGGCCGAGTTCCGCAAGGTGCACCAGTACAACGTGTTCACCGTGAATACGCCCATGCAGCATGGTCTGGCCGCCTACATGGCAGATCCTTCACCATATCTGCAACTGCCCGCTTTCTACCAGCGCAAGCGCGATCTGTTCCGCGCTGGTCTGCACGGCTCGCGTTTCGAGTTGCTGCCAGCCGACGGAACCTACTTCCAGTGCGTGCGATACGATAAAATCTCCGGACAGACAGAAGCGGAGTTTGCCGAATGGCTGACCACGGAAATCAAAGTGGCGGCCATCCCGGTGTCGGCGTTTTACCAGCAGGGCAAGGAATCCGGCATCGTGCGCTTCTGTTTTGCCAAAAAAGATGAAACACTGACTCTCGCCTTAGAGCGATTGCAAAAAATATAAATCGGGGACATGGCATCATGAGCGAGACTACGGCGGCCGCCGCACCTTCGGTGCTGCGCCGGCTGAACCTATCCAACCAGCGGCTGGAGAAGCTGCTGCATAATCTGCGCAACGAACATCAGGCAGAAAGCGAAATCCGGGCGATTGCGCTGGAAGTCTTGCAGGCGGTGGAAATCCAGCCCGATGTCGCACTGGCCAGCATCCTGCTATGCCAGATCGCCGGCAGCTACGCCGTGCGCCACTGTATCGAAACAGCCATCGTTACCATCATCGCTGCGCGCGGCCTGCCGCTGGACGAAACCCATATCCAGACGCTGGCTGCCGCCGCGCTGACCATGAATGTGGGTATGCTGCGCCATAACGAGAGTTTCCAGCACAAGCACTCTGCCCTCAGTCACGAGGAAATGGCGGTGATCCGGCGCCATCCGGAAGAAAGCGTCAACCTGCTCAAGCATGTGGGCATCGAAGATGACGAATGGATCTCCTGCGTGTTGCTGCACCACGAAAACGATGACGGTAGCGGTTATCCAGCCGGCATTGCCAGTCCGGAAGTAACGCGCAACGCCAAGCTGCTCAGTCTGGCCGATCGTTACTGCGCGCAGGTTTCGGCCCGCAACTACCGCCGCTCCATCGCCCCCGATCAGGCACTGCGCAATCTACAGCAGGACCGGCAGGCACCGGTCGATCCCGAACTGCTGCAACTATTCCGGCTGGAACTGGGCGATTACCCGCCCGGCACGCTGGTGCGCCTGCAGAATGGCGAACTAGGGGTGGTCAGTGGACGGCATGATGCCAGCGGCGGCCAGCCTATCACCAGTCTGCGCAGCGCCGATGGAAGCGCCTTCGCCAGCCCGCAACTGCGCAGCAGCAGCCATCCGGACAGCAGCATCGTTGCCCCCCTAAGTGAAGATGAAGTGGCGCTGCGCTTCAGCATGAAACAGATCTGGGGCGAAGTGGCTGCCCTGTAACACCCGTCGCAGATCCGCGCCGCCGGCAGCACTACGGCCAGCCGGCCAGCGATCAGCGCGACAGTGCGTCGAGCTTGCGGTCGATAAAGGTCTGCAGTTCGGCCGACAGGCCGTTCGCTGCGCGGGCACGGCGGAAGGCTTCGCGCGCTTCGCCGGGATGATTATCGGCCTGCAGTGAAATACCTAGCCCCATCCACCAGACCCCATTCTGGGGCGTCAGCTGCAGGGCATTGCGATAGTGCTGGGCCGCTTCAGCATGGCGCTGCTCGCGCTGCAGCACGCCCGCGAGGAAGGCCTGATATTCGGGATTGCCGCCCGCGTAAGGCAGCGTGGTCATCAGGGTCTGCAGCGCCGGTCCGCCTTTTTCCAGTTGCAGACGGGCCAGTATCATCGCCAGTCCCGGCTGGCGCGGATCGATGCCCAGTGCCAGCCTTAGCTGGCGCACGGCGTCGTCGTTGCGCTTATTTTCCAACAGCAGGCTGATGTAGGTCTGACGGGCAGCTTCGTTGCGCGGATCGATTTCCAGCGCCCGTTCGAAATCGCCCAGCGCCGCATGCGTGCGGCCTTCCTGCAGCGCTACCAGCCCGCGCCGGTAAGTATTCTCGGCCATCAGCTTGGGGCTCAGATTATGGGTGATGGTACCTGCTTCGCCCATTTCCTCGTTGCTACGGCTGGCACTGGCTGCCCCCTTGCGGGTAGCGGCCACTTTGGCTGGCACGGCGCCCGCGCCACTGGCCGGGGCCGCAACGACCGGCATAGCAGCTGACGCCGCTTTGACAGGGACGCCGTGCGGAGCTTGTGCCGCCACCGCAGCGGTTGCCGCTGGCGCTGGCGCTGGCGCTGCCTTCAGTGTACCCGCTGGCGCCGGCGCGGCTGCTGTTGCTGGCGACGCGGCGGGAGCCTGTGCCGCCGGCGCCGTTGCTGGTGCAGAAGCTGATACTTGTGCCGTAGCCACCAGTGCAGCGGATTGCGCCGCAGCCGGCACAAGCGCAGCCGCAGCCATGGCGCTAGCGGCTGGGGTAGGCGCAGCACTGGCTTCCACCACCGCCGCAGCTACTGCACTGGCTACAGGCTGGCTAGGGGCGGCAACTGGCGCCACCGCAGGCTGAGGTGCTGCCGCCAGACCGACCGCATGGGCAAGCCGCTGGCCCTGCCAGTAGTGCCAGCCATACCAGCCGGCACCGCCCAGCGCCACCACCGCGAGTGCAATGGTAGCCAGCCGCAGCTTGCCACTGCGCTCCGACTGGATCTCGACCGCGTGCAACTGCTGCTGGCGCAAGCCGCCATCAGCGCTGCCACCGCGCGCATCGAGGTCCTGTAACATCTTGTTTATCAAACTCATTTCATCAACGCCCAAGTCAGTCCGCCCGTAGCCGCAGCTACTACCAGCCCGGCCAGCCACCATAACCAGCGTCTATCGCTGCTTACCGTATCGCTGGCCGCCAGTCCTACATGGCGTTTCGATACCTGCTGCTTACCTTCGCCGTAACATACCATCAAAGCCTTGTTGGCCATAATATTGATCAGCCGGGGTATCCCGCCGCTGGCCTTGAACAGACTGCTGATGGCACCTCGACTGAACAGCCGGCTTCCCGTGTAGCCTGCCACACGCAGACGATGGGCAAGATAGTACTCCATGTCGTCGCGCGTCAAAGGCCCGAGGTGATAGTGAAAAGTGATGCGCTGGGCCAGCTGGCGAATGGAATTTGCCTGCAGATGCTGGTTCAGTTCCGGCTGGCCGAACAGCACGATCTGTAGCAGCTTGCGCTTTTCCGTTTCCAGATTGGTCAGCAGGCGCAGCGCTTCCAGACTTTCCAGCGGTATGGCCTGCGCCTCATCGAGGCACAGCACCACCTGCTTGTCTTCGCGCGCCAGTTCCATCAGGCGCAGCGTCAGCGACTTGAGCAACTGGTGCTGGTCCACATCGCGCTGCAGCGGTAGCTCCAGCTCGTCGGCCAGTGCCAGCATCAGAGTGCGCGGTTCCAGATACGGATTCGGAATATACGCCGTCACAAAGCCGGCGCCCAGCGACGCCATGAACTTGCGGCACAGCAGAGTCTTACCGGTGCCCACTTCGCCAGTAATCTTGATGAAGCCCTCACCGCTGCGCGCCGCGACCAGCAAGGTATTCAGGGCCTGCTGGGAATGCGGACTGGTGAAAAAGAAACTGGTGTCTGGCGTAATGCCAAAAGGCATCTCGCTCAGACCGAAGTGCGCCTGATACATTTACTTGCGTCCCCCGTTGCGCGGCGCCAGCTGTTCGATACGGCGGCTGGCTTCGTCGAGTTCCTGCGCATAGCTGGCCGCACCGTCTACGATGGTAGGCTTGATCAGCACGACCAGTTCACGCTTCTGCATGGTGCGCTCGGTATTGCGGAACAAGCCGCCGACCACCGGCACATCGCCCAGACCGGGTGCCTGCGAGTTATCGGACACGGCGGCCTGACGCATCAGACCACCAATGGCGACAATACGGCCATCCTGACCACGCACCATGCTATCCATTTCCGAAGTGCTGGAAGCGGCCAGCGGCAGTTGCAGCGAGCCGGCAGCGCCCAGATTGACCACCTTGTTGATGGTGGAAACCTGGCTAACCGACGGGTGCACGTGCAGCATGATGTTGCCGTCTTCATCAATCTGCGGCGTCACATCCAGCACCACGCCGGAGAAGAAAGGTTGCAGCGTCACATTCGGGCTAGTGGTATTGCCGCTCACATTGGAATTGGTGGTGGTACTCACGCCCGTCACATAGAACTCGTCGGTACCGATTTTCAGCACGGCCTTCTGGTTGTTCATGGTCGCGATACGCGGGCTGGACAGCACATGTACCGAACCTTGCGACTCCAGGAAGGAAATCATGGCAGCGAAATTACTGGTCTGGAAAGCCATGCCGAACAGCGTACCGGCATTGTTAGCGGAATTCGCCAGCGTATAACCAGCACTGGCGCTGATACCAGCCGTACCACCACTGCTCATCACTGGCGGCTGGCCGCCAGCGGCAGGCAGTGGTGCCAGACTAGTGCCGGGCGCAATGACGCCGCCGGACACGCGGTTGCTGCCGCCACCGCCGAAGGAAGCAAAGCTGGCCCAGTTGACGCCGCTCTGGTAGCCGCTATTCAGCTGCACTTCCAGAATCTTGGCTTCCAGTATCACCTGCCGCTCTACTGCGAGACGGGTCGCTTTCAGATACTGCTCGACACCGCGCAACTGTTCCGGCATGGCACGTACCACCACCACGCCCGACTGCGGGCTGATCACCACGCTGCGGCCATCGCCCGTGCCTCCCACCAGAGCCACCAGTGCATCTTTCAGCTCGGTCCAGAAATCCGTGGCCGACGCAGTCTTCACATTGCTGGCATCTTCCATTGCGTACTGCTGGTTCTGTCCAGGCTGCTGGGGCTGATTACCCTGACTCCCGCCCAGACCGTTATTGCCGCTGCTGCCGCCCTGCCCCGACACCACACTGCCGACGGTATTGACCGAAGTGGAAGAAACCCGCACATTCGAAGTGCCCTTGCGGCTGGCGCTCAGATAGTTGACCTGGAAAATTCGCGTCTGCATGGTCAGCGGGCGGATGTAGATGCGCGTGCCTTCCACCTTGTAGTCATAGCCATACATTTCGCGCACGGCATCGAGCGCTTCGAACAGCGTAACATCCTTCAGGTTGGCGGAGATATTGCCCGTTACGTCAGGATGCACCAGCATGTTGTAGCGCGTGCCCGCCACGATGGAATTGAAAAACTGCTGTACCGGCACCTGATTGAACGAAACATTGAAGCGTTCTTCCATGACCGTACGGGCCTTCGGCAATTCTGCTGCCAGCGTGCTCGCTGCCGGCGGCAGCAGCGCCGCTTCGACCGCAGCTGGCGTCGCCGCCGGCGCACGGGCCGAAGTGGCCGCTGCCTTGAGCTGCTGATCGATGCTGTTGTAGGTGTCGCGTGGCGCTTGCGTCTGGCAGGCTGCCAGCATGGCCGACGCGCCCAGCACGCCTGCCCAGTAGATCATCTTTTGCATGTAACGCTCGTAGTTAGTCATCGTTTATTCCCGCTTGCATGCAGGCCACCCGGAGTCTGGGGAAACAGGATCAGGGTTTCCCGCAGTTTGCCACGTCGCAGCACTACTGAATTATCATTGATACGCTCCACGACCGCATCGGCAAATTTGCCGCCCTGCGTCACCGTCACGCCATCGATCACGGCCAGCCGCCGGTTGTTGGGCGCCGCACCGATCAGTATCGATTGCAGACGCGGCGCAGCTGGCACGCCCTCTCCTTCCACCGCACCTGCCGCCGCGGCGGCCGCCGTCAATCCGGCCGGAGCACGGGTGGGGTCCTGCAACTGCTGGGCACCTGCCAGCAACGGCAGGGCCAGCCCCATCACACCCAGCAGGCGCTTCATAGTGCTATCCATTTCGAATCCAGACTCAGGGTATATAGCGTCAGACTCAGCCGCGCTGCGCCGTCGCCGCTAGCATCCAGCGCGGCATTGCCCCAGAACAGCTGCTGCGGCATGGCTTCCAGTGCTTCCAGATACGTGATCATATCCAGATAGCTCCCCTGCAACACTACCTGAACCCCGTGGCGGTACAGCAGCGGCGCGGTCTTGCTTTGCGCCTCGCGCGCTTCACCGGCTTCCGGCGCGAGGAATTGTCCATCCGTCGTGCCTTGCGGCGCCAGCGTTTTGAGTGACAGCAGGCGCAGCTTGCCGTGACCGTTGACCATTTGTTGCAGCAGCGGTCCCATACGCTCGGGCGCAACCAGCCCCTTCTGTGCGGCGCGCAATTTCTCGCGCAAGGCCGTGCTATCCGCCTGTACACTGGCCAGCTGGCGGCGCAGTTCCTGATCCGGATCACGTTTGGCGGCGGCCGCCAGTTGCGCCAGTTCCGAATCGATGGCAGCCATCTGCTGGCGCTGTTGCTGGATGGTGTCGCGCAGGCTGGCATTCTGCCGGTACATAGGCGCCAGCTGCAGCTGATAGCCCAGATAACCCAGCACCAGTACGGCGCACAGCATGCCCAGCACGCGCTCGCGCAGCGTCAGCGCCATCAGCCACGCATCGAATTTCTTCCAGTACGCCATCATGGTTGCACCGCCTTGCCTGCCACGTCAGCGTCCGAGGACTGCAGACTGAATTCAACAAACCGGGGCGCCACACGGCTACTGGCCAAGGCCGAGGCCGAAGCCGCAGCGCTGGCCACGGGTTCATGCAGATCCAGCTGGGCAAATTTCTTGCCCCGTAAAACCGTTTCTGCCGATAGACCCGCTAGATACGGCGGCAGCAAGCCCGCTTTCAGCGCCCGCCCCTGCAAGCCTATGCTATCGCCATTCCCCTGTATCTGCACGCCAGTCAGCCACAGCCCATCGCTCGTGCGGCGCGCCAGCGCGCGAAAATACGGCGAGTAGCCATGCACACTGCTAGTCTGGCCCTGATCGAGTATGCCGGCAACTTTCTGCAGGTTAGTCAGTGTGCTGCTGCTCTGCTCCAGTTCGCGCTGCAGTGCTTCGCTCTTGCGCGGCGCCACGAAAGCGGCCGTCGCGGCCGTTCTGGCGGCTTCACGCGCATCCAGCTGCGCCTTGACCTGCTGCGCCAGTGCATTCGATTCCGACAGCTGGCTTTTAGCCTGCCCGATCAGCACAGCCAGTACCAGCAGCGTTGCCAGCACGACGCCCACCACAGCCGGCGTGGTGGCGTAATTCTTCTGCGGCTCGAAGGCGGGATTGTAGAGATTGATCTGCTGGCTCATGCTGCCACCTCCGCCATGCGCAGAGCGGCGCCGATGGCGCGCAGGTAGATACGCTGTTGGTCAGCCTGCTGCAGATCCGGCACATCGTCCAGTTCCAGCACGGTGGACAGATCCAGTTGTTCCACCGGCAGATAGAGATTGGCGGCCAGATAATTGCGCAGCTCGCCATTGCCCACTGCCGTCAGCACCAGCTTGGCGATGGTAACGAAGGAGAACTGGCGCTCGAAGTGGTCGAGCGAGCGCTGCAGTTCCAGCGTGATGCGGTCATGCAGATTCTGCAAGCGGTCCGCATCGCTATCAAGCAGCTGGTTGAGGTTGATATCCATGCGACGTGCCAGATACAGTTCACCGTTATAGCTCACCGTCAGCAGTCCGCCATCGGCATCGAAGGACAGCATGGCCACGCCGCGTCCTTCCGGCTCCAGCAGCGCGGAAATATTCCGTTGCGCCATTTCGTCGATATCGATGGCATCCAGCGCCACCTTGTTATCCCAGAAGATCTGCTGATGAGGCGCCAGTATGCTATTGCGCGCCACTACGGCAAACGCCTGGGCATTGAGCGCATTGCTGTTCTGCGGCGGTGG
Organism: Duganella fentianensis; assembly: GCF_964031615.1. Classification (GTDB taxonomy): domain Bacteria; phylum Pseudomonadota; class Gammaproteobacteria; order Burkholderiales; family Burkholderiaceae_D; genus Rugamonas; species Rugamonas fentianensis_A. Next base: position 154,068 of record NZ_CAXIQN010000019.1, on the reverse strand, counting down.
CAGCAACGCCATGTCCAGCGTGGCTTCTTCCAGCGGGAAGTCGATCATATCCTTGACGCGCCAGCCCAGCGCCGCCTTCATTTCCGCGGCGGGCACATTGGGCGCCTCCACCAGCAGCAACTGGTAGGCACCACTACCGAGCAGCGTGGTGCAATGGTAGTTGGCAGCATGCAGATCGCGCGCCACGCGGAACAGTATCGAGCCCGGATAGCCGCTAGGCGCCGTATAACTCTGCGCCAGTTGCACGCGCGGCTGACTACCGGTACGGCGCTCGATGGCGACCGCCTGCACGCCGTCCGCCGTCAGCACTAGGGCCATCCAGCCGCTCTTGTTACCTGCTTTTCCGAATAAACGCATCCGAAGTTCTCAAATGATTAGGTGCTGCTTTCAATAATCGCCACACATCCTTGATTATATTCAAGTTTCATGGCTCAGTTGCCGGATTTTTAAGGCTAGGTGCAAGTTTGATTACTTTCTGTCACCAAGCGGAACAAAATGAGGCTGATTCAATACACTTCCCGCAAGAAGATCACCGGACTGCGGTAAACACCGAACGTCACACGCCCTTGCGACGTCGGCAGCCATGTCGGCCCCGTTACCTTCACGTTAGCCCCGCTCTTCGCACTGCTGCTGCCTGCTTTCAGGCTGGTGCTGGCCAGACCGGCATTCATGGTCAGGCTGGCCGCGGCGCCGCTAGCTAGCGTGGGACAGGCCACCAGACAGCTGGAATACTGTAGCGCGCTGGCCAGCGTAATGCTGGTGTCGCTGTCGCTAGGGTTGGCGCGCCATGAATAGCTGGCCACGCCGCTACGGCTGGTAGCGCCGTAATACTGGGCAGACAATTGCAGCGGCAACGGCAGTTTGGACGAGCCATAGGCATTCGGCACCAGCAGGCGGCCCGCCACCACGGCCACCCCGCCCTCCTCGGCATCGGTACGCAGCGAAGTCACGCCATCGCTGCTGCTACCCGTTTCGGCGGCACGGAGATACACCATGGTAGGCGGCACCCAATTCTTCGCATACGGCGCAGTGGCGACAAACGGATTGGGTAATGTGTAGACGGGATTGCCGCTAGCACTGCCTTGTGCGAAGCTGGCGGCGGTCAGATTATTGACGGTCAGCGCAGCGCCGCTCGGCGAGGCAGGCGGATTGGCCGTGGTGGTACTCCCCGGCGCCGAGTAGGCCGATAATTGTACGGGTCGCGCCAGCGCGCCCCGATAATTCTTGGTGGTGTTGTTCTGCAAGTTCTGCGCTACCACCTGCACAGTAAAAGGCTGGCCCGAATACGCCATGCCATTCACCGTGGCGGGACAGCTCATGCCGTTCGGATCGCAGACCATGGGCGCGGTGACTACCGTCTTAAAATGATCTGGAACAAATCGTCCCACGTTGACAGCATCAGCCGGTATGATGCCCGTGCCCAGATAGCTCACATTTGTATCAGAACCCACGCTGAGCACGGGAGTCAGTTCCAGCACACCCACGTCGCCATACGAGAAAGCCGAACCGCTAGCCACCCCGCCGCTGAACGCACCGAAGCTGCCATTGAACACCAGCGGATCTTCCGGATTGGCACCGGCATCGACCATATCGCTCAGGCGCGCGCCCGTGCTGTCCGTTGCCGGCTTCGCCACCAGCGTCACCTGAATGGGAGTGGACTCCTTGCCGAAGTTAGGCGCCAGCCCGCCGCCATACAACAGTGCCTGCACACTCATGGAGAAGCTGGCCCCGGCCGCAATAAATTCAGGATCACTGACGGTAGCAGGATTCTGTGCCCTGTTACCAGCGGGCGGCACCAGCAGCAAACTCTCCGGCCGCTCCACAAAAGCACTGCTGGTTCCCAGCCGCGCCTGCGCATCACTGACGAAGAATTCGACACGCCCCACGTCGGCATACTGGAAGACATAGTAATCGGAGGAACTGGCCGTGCCGCCTTTGAAAACCACATCATTCAGGCTGGTCCAGTAAGACGAGCTCGCCCCCGGCAAAGCCCCCGAACGCGAGCACAGCGGCAGTGTCACTTTGCTGCCGCGATTCTTGGTGAAGCTGGCATGCACACCGGCATCCTGCACCGGATCATGGCAAGCCAGTGCATATTTCAGCTTGATGGTGCTATCGCTGCTGGCCACGGCGGTGGGCACATTCGACACCAGATAGGTCAGATACATGGGAATCTGGTCATTGGCCAGATTCTGCTGGGCATTGAAGTCGATCAGCTTGCAACTCTGGCCGGGATCGCCGAACGGCAAACCGTTGAGACAGACACTATCGGTAAAACCATAGGTCGGCGCGATGGCCACCGCCCCCACCGACGTACTGACGGTAGACGTATCATTGCCATCGTAATAGTCATACAGCGGCCCGCTGACGGTTGCGCTGTTCGTGATCAGACCCGATGCAGCGGCCGCCGCGGTCACGCGCAAGGTAATCGTCGGCAGCAGAGTCCCTGCCGGCACACTGGCTGAATACAAACAGGTGACGGTCTGACCGGAATTACTGCAGGACCAGCCCGTGCCGCTGGCACTGACAAAGATCAGCGATGCCGGCAAGACATCCACCACCTTGATAGGACCGCCTTCGGCCATCGGTCCGTTATTGACCACGTTGATCAGGTAATTGCTGGCCTGCGAAGGCTGCAGCGGTGTCTGCAGCGTCATCGTCACGCCATGATCGGTGGCAGGCACATTCGGTGCAGCAATCACTTCGGCATTCAGCAACACCAGATCCTGTCCGGCCTGATAATCGCTGCGCGCCGACGTCTGGCCCGCCTGTATCACCGGCGAGGCGACCGTGTAAGCATCGAAGTCTATGCCGTAGGAGGCATTATCGTTATTGATGTTGCTGGCAGAATTAAACTGGTTGCCGGACGGATTCATCGCATCAACAACTTCCACGCGGTTATAGCGCAGGATCTCGCCACCGCCGGACAGCGTGTTATCGCCCTCCCACGTAATGTGGCCGATACGCCCCGTCAGGCTGCCGATGGGCGAGGGTATCTTGAAGTTTGCCAGCGTCAGAATCTGGCTGGAGTACTGCATGGACTGGAAGCCTTCGTAAATATTCAGCACACGGAAGGTCTCGCTGGAATGCGAATACACCACCAGCAACTGAAAGCCGCCCAGCACAGTCTGATTATTGCAGTAAGGACTGCTGGAATTGATCCCCAGCCCGCCTACCGTGTAAGTGGCATTCCCCTTGGCCTTGACCTGAGTGGTCACATCGTAGCCGCCAGCAAAGAAATCCAGCCCCACGGCCTGCGAAGTAAAACTACGGTTAGGCAGTGCCGTCACATCCGTCCCATCGAAATTCACCGTATAGTCTGGCGACGAATTCGAGCCGGCCCAGTACAGCTGGGCATTGAGTATGGTGGCACCGGCCGGCACGCCGTTCAGCACCATATTCAAGGTGCCCGTATTGACGGCGCAGGGACCATTATTATTGTCCTTGGTACGCATGGATTTCTGCGTACCGGTAAAGCTTACATTACCGGCAAAACTCTTGAATAGCTTGATCGGGGTATCGGCCAGCGCACTGCCCGTCCACAGCAGACCGGCCAGCAGCAGCGTGCGGCGCAGCCAGTTGCCCAGCAGTCGAGGGAAGATAGCGTATCGGTCCATAGCCTAGAATTGCACGGTAACAGTACGGCGCACATAGTCGGAACTGGCCGTGAGACCGTTCGGACAGGCGCCGGATAGGGGGATATTACAGGCGGTCGCTGTCAGCGTCGTCACATTCAGGCTGCTGCCCATGCCGGGCGTGGCAGCCACGCTGCAGGTCAACGTCACCGTGAACACGGACAGAGTGCCCCCTGCCAGAACCGTCTGGCTGGCCGGGCAACTGCCATTCACCAGATTCTGGTACAAGCCATATTCCACCCCGGCCCGTGCCGCCTCATAGGCACGGGCACCCAGCAGATCCTGTGCCGTGCTGGTCTGCTGTCCCGTGCTCAGGGTGAGCACGGCCACGGCCAGCCCGGTCAGCACCACCACCAGAAACAGTGCCGTCACAATGGAAAAGCCGCGCTGGCGCAGCTGCCGGAAGGAAGCGATCATGGCGTATTATCCACGTGAACCTGACGCGACAGGCTGATCTGCTCGCCGTTCGGGCGGGCCAGCGTCAGCGACATGCCTACCAGCGCCGCATTGGTATTGGCCAGCACGGTGTAATCGAAAGCGCAGCCCGAGACTTTTTCCGCCAGCAGCGCCGGCGTGCCATACGGCGGTGCCCCCAGCCCGTTCGGGCCGAAGATCGAGGTACTGTAATTGCGCACCAGCGTACCGCCACCACCGGCCACGGGCGTGCAGACATAGGTTACCGTGCCCGTCACCACCTGAAAGCGGCTGGTCGGCGACGGCATGCTGGGCGAAGCCGTCGCAAATGGATTATTTGCCAGCGTGATGCGGGTACCGGACACGGCGGTGATGCGGGCAATATTGCCACTGGTATAGGCGTCGGCCGGTGCCGTGCCCACATTGAATACCACGATGTAATCATTCACCAGTATCTGCTGGCGTCCGGTCGGCGCAGCGCCGGCGATATCGAACGACTTGCTGGCGGTAGGACTGAAATCCAGTGGCAGCAGGCTGGCAGGAGGCGCGTCATTGATATCGACGTAGCGCCCGCCCGTTTTCACCAGCAGGAACTGCAGCATGCGCCGGTCCGGTGAAACGTACACGCTGTTCGGCAAAGCCAGACGCACTTCGCGCGACAGCCGGCGCAAAGCCAGATCAGCCACATCGGTCAGTTCGGCACGGGCCGCGGTATCGACATAATTCTGCACCGGCGTCTTGAGGAACATCGCCACCATACTGGCCAGTATGCCCGTGATCACCACCACGATGATGATCTCGATGAGCGTAAAACCGCGCTGCCGATTCATATCGACCTCGGCGCATAACGGGTACGGTAGCCATCAAGCACAATGGCTTCGCCGCTAGGGAAACTCACGCTGACGGTAATCCGCAGCACGTTCATATTGGCAGGCGTGGCGTCGGAACCCAGCTTGGCGCCGGCCGGCCCCAGTCCCGCATCAGGGTTAATGGTGACCGTGGCGGTATAGCCATTGGGGAAATTATTACCAGCAGCGTCGGTCGTATAAGTGGTCGGCGTACCGAATGCGCTGACGTAATCATTGACGTTGTCATACGGCCGTGTATTGCCGTCTTCCGGCCCTACCCCTTCGGGGATGGTGCAGTTGGCGGGACTCACTGTCGTTGGCAGCTCGGCTGCAGGGTCAGCCCCGTCGCAATAGCTGAAATGGGCCAGCCGGACTTCTTCCATCAGGCTTTCGGCAATGGCCAGTGCCTGCTTGCGCTGCATGGGATCGGCGCTATTGCGCGCGCTGTTGCCCAGCACCTGCAGGATGCCCAGCACGGCGATACTGACGATCACGATAAACATGATCAGCTCGACCAGACCGATGCCACGCTGGACTGTCAGTACGCGCTTAGTGGACATAACCCGTCTCCGCCGTTACGCTGATGGTACGGGTGCTGCCATCACCGCTCAAGCTCATGTTCAGTGTGGAAAACGTGGAATTCAGCGTGGGCGCGGTATCAGCCATCAGGAAAGGCCTGCCCGTTGCATCGAAATAAAAGCTGGTGCCACCACTCAGGGTCAGGCCGGACGGTACCCCTTCGCAGGCGCGGCTGCTGTTGGCGCAGAAGGCCACGGTAGCGGCCGAGCCGCTATTCTGGTTCCCGGGCGCCGTAACGTTCAACAAAAAGAACACATCGTAAGCGAGGATGATGCCGCTGCTATTGACCCGCACATACACGGGTCGCCCCTGAGCAATGGCAGTCTTCTGGGCGTAGCGCAGCAGCGTCTTCAGCTGGTCCGCGTAGGCCGCCGCATCGAAAGCCTTGCGCTCGAAAAAGCGTGGCGCTGCCACGCCGGCCATAATACCCAGCACCACGATCACCAGTACCAGTTCCACCAGCGTAAAGCCGGCAGCACGCCACCAGCGGTGACGCGGCTGCTTGACAGTATTCATGCCGCTAGGCGCAGGTTCGCTCGCTTACTGGCAGGTGGTGGCGGTGGCGGCGATAGTCACGGTGCCCGTCGCCGGCACATAGGTGACCGAGCAACCCGTGTGGGCAGCGTCCGGAATCAACACACCATCCGTGGCAAAACTACCCGCATAATCAGCGGTACCTACCGCAGCCGCCATCCCGGCAAAAGTCGGATAGCCGGTGGTGTTATCTACCACGACGCCGGTGAAACTACCTGCTGCGTCATAGGTAGAAGTTCCGGTCGAAGGCGAACCGGCTGCCAGCCAGCGGCCGTGGTACATATTCGAAGCACTGACGATGGCGGCACGGGCCCCCTGCATTTTAGCCAGACGCGCATCGGCGCCCAGACCGGCAAAGCGTGGCAATGCCGTGGCAGCCAGAATACCGAGGATGACGATCACCACGATCAGCTCGATCAGGGTGAAGCCGCTTTGCTGCGAAGCCAGACTATTATTGCGTGCTGCTTGAATTTGCATGTAAATCTCCAGACCTAACTATTAAAATCAACTTTAGCGACGCGTCGCAGCGGATAGTGGCGGCGTCCGGCAATCGTTTACTTCGGTGAGCTCCAGCTCCGTCAGCTGTACGGGCTTAGTCTCGGCATGGGCAATTTTCGAGGGCATGCCCAGCAATTCTACTCTGAAACATATATTCCTAGCAGCATTATTTAAACCAGTTTCTTGCTCACTCCGCACATAAACCAGCTGGTGCAGCATTGGATCGAAATACCAGCTGCCAGCTGCCAGCCCCGCAGCCTGTGCAGCGCTCAGCTCGCCAGCGTAGCCAGCGGGCGGGCGTTCCAGCCACTGCACGGGATTGGCCCCGGCCAGTCCCGCGATTTCCTGCTCGCGTCCGCGCGCCTGCAAGGTCGCCACCTGCCCTGCCAGCGCCGCCCGCAAATTGATCTGAAGTGCCTTGACGGCCACCTGTTCGCCGCGCTGCTGATAGAAACCCAGCTTATCGAGAAGCACGGCCAGCAGCAGCGCAAACACGCTCACCGCAATGGCAAACTCCAGCAGACTGTGGCCGTTTCTGCGCATCAGTGCGGCAACGCCACTTTGCCCAGATCCCAGATCGGCACAAAAATACCCAGCGCCAGCACCAGCACCAGCAGGCCGAGGAAGGTAATCAGTATCGGCTCGATCTGTGCCGCCAGCGTTTTCAGTTCGTAATCCACCTCGCGCTCGTACATCTGGGCAATCTCATCCATCAGTTCGTCGAGCGAGCCGGATTCTTCGCCCACCGCAATCATCTGGATCACCACCGGCGTGAACACGCGGCTGGCCATGGCCGTACGCAAGATGCTGTCGCCCCGTTCCACGCTATCGCGCATGCGCTCCACCCGCCGGCCCAGATAGGCGTTATCCACCGTCTGCGACACCACCGTCAGGGCCTGCACGATGGGCACGCCGCTGCGGCTGGACAGGGCGAAACTGCGGGCAAAGCGGGCCAGCGTGGCTTTCTGGATGATCTTGCCCGCAATGGGAAATCTCAGCTTGAGGCGATCCCAGCGGAACCGGCCCTCGCTAGTACTGATCCATGCGCGCAATCCCACGAAGGCCCCCGCCAGCAGCACGGCCAGCTGCATCCAGTACTCCACCATGAAGGCAGAACTGGCGATCAGCAGACGGGTCATGATGGGCAGCTCGGCATGGAAGCTCTCGAACACCTTGACGAACTGGGGGATCACGAAAATATTCACAATCACGATGGCAATCGTCATCGCCGCCATCACGAAGATGGGATAGCGCGTGGCACTTTTTACGCGGGCGCGCATTTCGCGCTCGAACTCCAGATGGTCGAACAGGCGCAGAAACACTTCTTCCAGCCGGCCCGTCATCTCGCCCACCCGCACCATGGACAGATAGAACTCGCTGAACACTTTGGGATGGCGCCGCATCGCCACCGACAGCTCGCGGCCGGCATCGAGCGATTCGCGCAAGTCCTTGATGATCGCGCCGAAACTGGGGTTGATAGCGGATTCCTGCAGGCCGGCCAGCCCGCGCATGATGGGCACACCGGATTTCAGCAGCGTGTAGATCTGGCGGCTGAACAGCTGCACATCCATGGCCGTCACCGGCCGGGCAAACAGCTTGCGCATGCCGCCATCGCCTTTAGGCGTGGCACCGCCACGCGTCAGGGTAATCTGCACGGGAGTCGCGCCGGCACTGGCCAGCTGGTTGGCCACGGCGCCGCTATCGGCCCCTTCCATCACGCCCTGCAACAGTTCACCACGCGCATTGCGCGCCTTGTAGGAGAAATACGGCACTTCAATCCTCGCTCTGGTTGCTGACGCGCATGGCTTCGGCCACCGTCGTCTTACCCTGTATCACCAGCGACACGGCATGGCGGCGCAGCGTTTCGCCGCCCATCTGGGCCGCTGCCTTGGTGAGGAAATACGCCGGATCGGGATTATTGGCCGCATCGGCCACCTCGCGCGTCATTTCCAGCAGTTCGTACACGCCGGTACGGCCGCGGTAGCCCATGCCATTGCAGTGGGAACAGCCTTTGCCATGGAAATAGCGCGCCATATCGACTTTATCGTTGAGCTCCATGCGCAGCCATTCGCGCTCGGGCGCCGTCAGTTCGTACGGCGTGGTGCAGCTTTCACAGATCACCCGCACCAGACGCTGGGCCAGCACGGCCTGCAGCGAACTGCCGACCATATAGCGCGGCACGCCCATATCCATCAGCCGCAACGGGGTGCTGGCCGCATCGTTGGTGTGCAGCGTAGACAGCACCAGGTGGCCCGTCATGGCGGCGCGCAGGCCGATCTGGGCGGTTTCCTGATCGCGCATCTCGCCCACCAGCACAATGTCGGGGTCCTGCCGCAGTGCCGAACGCAGCACGCGGGCAAAGCTCAGTTCGATCTTATCGTTGACCTGCACCTGATTAATCCCCGGCAGCCGGTATTCCACCGGGTCTTCTACCGTAATCAGCTTTTTCTCCACCGAATTCAGTTCGGACAACGCGCTATACAGGGTGGTGGTCTTACCGCTACCGGTAGGCCCGGTCACCAGCACCAGCCCGTTAGGACGCTGGACGATGGCGCGGAACTTCTCCACCATGGCGCGCGGCATACCGATGCTATCGAGCCGCAAGTTGGTATTGCCCTGACTGAGCAGACGCATCACCACCGATTCGCCATACTGGGTCGGCATGGTGGAAATACGCACGTCGATGCGCTGATTCTTTACCCGTACGGCAAAGCGGCCGTCCTGCGGCAGGCGCTTTTCCGAAATATCGAGGTCGGACATCAGCTTCAGACGCAGCGCCAGTGCCGGTGCAATACGGATATCGGCCTCGGTCTGCAGATGCAGCACGCCATCGATACGGAAGCGGATCTGCAAGCGCGCTTCCTGCGGTTCGATGTGAATATCGGAAGCCCGTACCTGTGCCGCATCATCAAACACCGACTGCAGCAGCTTGACGACGGGCGCCTCTTCCAGATTGGCATTGGCCGCCGCCAGCGCACCGAAGTCGATCGAAGCATCGCCCAGATCCTGCTCCAGCTCGCGCGCCAGATCGGAAATATCTTCCGTGCGGCGGTAGATGCGGTCGATCGCGGCCAGCACTTCCGTTTCGTTGACCACGGCCAGTTCCAGCGGCTGCTTGAGAATGCGGCTGATTTCGTCGTAGGCGAACAGGTCGGTGGGATCGGACATGCCCACCAGCAGCGAGCCGCGGCGGTCTTCCAGCACCAGCGTGCGGAAGCGCCGTGCCTGGGTTTCCGGCAGCAGACGCACCACTTCCGGATTGACGTTGAAGAATTTCAGGTTGAGGTAGGGAATGCTCAGCTGACGCGCCAGCGCACCGGCGATCTGCTCTTCGGTGACATAGCCATTCTCGATAAACACGCGGCCCAGCTTACGTCCGCTGCGCTGCTGTTCGGCCAGCGCCGCCGTCAGTTGTTCTTCCGTGAGCAGCTTCTGCTGCACCAGTATTTCACCCAGACGTACTTTCTCTGGTCTTGCCATGCCTGATCCTCACTCTCTGCACTACGCATCAACGTGCGGCAATTCTAAGGCAGAAATCACAGCTTGAGCGGCTTTCCATGCGTGACAGTCACAAGATATCGCATTCTTCGTACGAATGCGCTACAGTGACGGACGTTTTTACGCTCCTTACCCCATACGCCAGACCGCCACCCCATGACGCTCCCTGCTCTGCGTTTCCAGCAAGTCCAACTCCGCTATGGCGCAACGCCAGTGCTGGACAGCGTGGATCTGAGCGTGCAGGCGGGCGAATGTGTGGCGCTGGTGGGGCTCAACGGGGCCGGCAAAACCAGCCTGATCAAATGCCTGCTGGACTTCATCGTGGCCGATAGCGGCAGCATCGAGATTTTCGGCCAGCCACACCGCCAGCCCGCCAGCCGTGCGGCGCTGGGCTATCTACCGGAACAGTTCATTCCGCCCTACTACCTGACTGGCGCCGAGTTCATCCGCTACCTATTGCGCCTGCAGGGCGTGGAATACCAGCCTGATCGGGTGGCCGCCATGCTGGCCGCGCTGGATCTGGCGCCGGCCGCGCTGGCACAGACGGTGCGCCAGTATTCCAAAGGCATGACACAGAAGCTGGGGCTGGCCGCCTGCCTGCTGGCGCATAAACCGCTGTACGTGCTGGACGAACCGATGAGCGGGCTAGACCCGCGTGCCCACGCCCTGCTGCGCCAGCAACTGGCCGCCTTGCGCGCGCGCGGCAGCAGCGTGTTCTTGACCTCCCACAATCTGGCCGACGTGGAATTGCTGTGCGACCGGCTGGCCATCCTGCATGCGGGCCGCATCCGTTTTACCGGCAGCCCGGAAGAATGCCGCCAGCGCTATGGCACGGCGACCCTAGAGCAAGCCTTCCTTGCCTGTATAGAATAGCGGCCACCATGTACCTAGCCCACTTCGGCCTGCGCGAATCGCCTTTCGGCCTCACGCCCAATCCGGCCTTCTTCTACACCGGCAATACCCGTGGTGACATCCTGCAAGCCTTGCTGTATGCCGTCAGCCATGGCGAAGGCATCATCAAGGTCACGGGTGAAGTGGGCGCGGGCAAGACCATGCTGTGCCGCATGCTGGAACAGCAACTGCCGGCCAATGTCGATGTCATCTATCTGGTTAACCCGAATCTGGACGCGGAACAGGTGCAATATGCGATCGCCGCCGAACTGGGACTGGCTGGCCACGGCCTGCGCATCGATGAAATCCAGCGTGCCATGCAAGCCTATCTGATCGCCCGCCACAGCCGCGGGCGGCAGGTACTGCTGCTGGTCGAAGAAGCCCAGGCCATGCCGCTGGCCACGCTGGAAGCTATCCGCCTGCTGACCAATCTGGAGACGGCACAGCGCAAACTGCTGCAGATCGTGCTGTTCGGCCAGCCGGAACTGGACCAGCATCTGGCCCTGAACAGCATGCGTCAGTTGCGCGAACGCATCACCCACAGCTTTGAAGTGCCCGCCCTGCCAGCCGGACTGCTGGACGAATTCCTGCGCTGCCGGCTGCAGGCAGCTGGCCATGACGGCACGCCGCTGTTCGACGCCAAGGCTATCGCGCTGATCGGGCGCGCCTCGGAAGGCATCATCCGGCGCATCAATATACTGGCCGATAAGGCCCTGCTGGCGGCCTATGCGGACGATGCCGCCACGGTGCAGGCACGCCACGCCCGTCAGGCCATCGCCGAAGCGGGCTTCCGGCGCACACCACGCGCGCGCCCAAGATGGCAGGCTGTGGTCTGGGGCGGGGCCGGACTGCTGCTTATTTGGGCAATTTCAAGCGCTCTCCTTGCGGCAAGGGGCAATTTGTAAGATCATGCTGTCTATATTGCAAATATACAATATCGTGCACTCCGTCCGGGCCGGAAAGAAACAATGAAAAAACTCGCCACTCCCATCGTCCCACTGGTGTGCAGCGTGTTGCTAAGCGCCTGCGCAAGCCATACCTTGCCACCGTCGCCTACCCACATCGCTGAAGCGCCGCGTCCTGCCGGAGCGATACCCGAACCGGTGCAGCAGAGCGCAGCCCTGCCGGCGCCTACGGCTGGCGCCAAGGTCGAGACCTATAGCGTTACGGTGCACAAGGTGCCGGTGGAATCGCTGCTGTTCGCGCTGGCACGCGATGCCGGCCTGAATGTCGACATCCATCCGGGCATCGAAGGCGTGGTCACGCTGAATGCGCTGGACCAGACCCTGCCCCAGTTACTGAGCCGCATACAGCGTCAGGTCGACATGCGCTACGAAATCCATGGCGGCACCCTGAGCGTCATGCCGGACACGCCGGAATGGCGCAACTACAAGGTCGATTACGTCAACATCGCGCGCAGCACCAGCAGCAGCGTGAATATCGCGACGCAGATTTCCACCACCGGTGGCGGTGCCGGCGCTTCCAATCCCGTGGCGGCCACCACATCCGCCAGCAGTACTGCCAGCGGTAGCAGCAACACCACGCCCGTCAGCAACAATAACAATGGCGCCAACGGCAACGGCAGCAATAATTCGACCACGGTGGTCAACAACCGTTCCGATAATAATTTCTGGTACAGCCTGGAAAAGAATATCCGCGACATGCTGCGCAGCTCGAATCTGGCCGACAGCGCCAGTGACCCGCTGGCAGCGCTGAACCAGAACGGCGCTGCGGCCACGCCCGCCCAGCCCGGCGCTGCGCCGGCCGCCAGCGGCTTCGATGCTGCCGCTTTCGGCGCCAGCAAGGCCGGCAGCAAGAACACCACCTCGGTCATCGTCAATGCCGAAGGCGGCCTGATCGCCGTGCGCGCCACCGCACGCCAGCACGAGAAAATCCGTGAATTCCTCGACATCGTACTGGGTGCGGCCAAGCGTCAGGTGCTGATCGAAGCCACCATCATCGAAGTACGACTGGGCGACCAGTACCAGCAGGGGATCAACTGGTCCTCGCTGGCCAAGGGCGGGCTCAAACTGACGCAGGGTCAGGTCGGCAGCGCCTCGCTGCCTAGCAACATCAACCCCGGCACCAGCCCCGGCGTGTTTGTCCTCAACTACACCAACCCCACTAGCCGGCTGGGCAATATCGCCTCGACCATCCAGTTGCTGGAATCGTTCGGCAAGGTAAAAGTGCTGTCCAGCCCGAAAATCAGCGTACTGAATAACCAGACCGCGCTGCTGAAAGTGGTGGACAACAATGTGTTCTTCTCCATCAAGGTCACCCCGGCCGTGCTGGGCGTGAACGGCACGCCGACCTCGCCGGCCACCTACGAATCCAAGCTGGAAACCGTGCCGGTGGGCTTTGTCATGAGCGTTACGCCGCAAATTTCGGAAAGCGACGAAGTCACGCTCAATGTGCGCCCCACCATTACCCGCATCGTCGGCTATGTACAGGACCCCAATCCGGCACTGGGTACGGTGGTCAGCAAGGTGCCCGTGATCCAGGCGCGCGAACTGGAATCGCTGATGAAAGTATCGAGCGGTCAGATCGCCGTGATGGGCGGGCTGATGCAGGATTCCGTCGACAATGCCAAGGATGCCATCCCCGGTCTGGGCAGCGTGCCCGTACTGGGCAATCTGTTCTCTTACCGTAACGAGAACGCCAGCAAGACGGAACTGGTCATCTTCATGCGTCCCGTGGTGGTAAAAGATGCCAGCGTGAATGGCGACTACAAGGATTACCGCTACATGCTGCCCGGCAGTACGCCTGATAACGCCGCCTACGGCGAAACTGCAGCAGCTGCCAAGGGGAACTAGATTATGAGCCTACTGATGCAGGCGCTCAAGAAGGCCGAGCGCGCCCAGCAGAATGCCGGCAGCGAGGAACTGGACAAGCCCTCGCAAGCCTTCGATGAAATTCTGGCGCTGACACCGGAACCCGCCCTGCCGCCCGGTATGAGCGCGGCCAGCACGCGACAGGAACCCAGCCTGAGTCTGGAGCCTATGGCGGGCCTCAGTCTGGAGCCGATGACGCCGGCCGCCCTAGCCGCCGAAGCAGCGCCTGCCAGCAGTGCTACTGCCGGCGCCACGCCCGCTGCCAGCGATTCGGGCCTGAGCCTGTCGCTCGATCCAGCGCCGGCATCAGCCACGGTCAGCCCGGCGGACGCAGCCAGCCCTGCGGCTGCGCACAGTCCAACCGCCGCAACCAACCCTGCTGTGGCCTCGGCACCTGTGCCTGCCGCCATGCCCGCCGTTGAGCCCCCGGCTGCAACAGCCAGCGCACCCACCAGCCAGACAGCGGCCAGCGAGACGGCGCAGCGTACCCAGCCCCGCCCTGCCGCCGCGCCCCATGCTGGCGCTACGCACGCGGCCGCACAGCAAACCAGCGCTGCGCATGCCAGCGCGCCACAATCAGCGCCATCCCCTGCTGCGCCCCGTAGCGAAGCACCGGAAAGTGCACGGGCCAAAGCCCGCGCCCGTGCGGCCTCAGCCGCCAGCACAGAAAATGCGGGCATCGATCCGGAACGCCTGCGCCTGTTCGGTCTGATCGGCCTGCTGTTACTGGTGGTCGCCGGCTTCGGCTATTACTACTGGCAAGCCGTGATGGCGCCCGGTGCCGGCGCCCGTCTGCCGCCCGTGCCCATGCCGCCACCGGGTGCCACCGGCGCCACCCCCGCACAAGTCATCAGTGCGCCCCAGCGTGCTGCCGATGCGCCCGCGCCGACGGAAGACGCCGCCCTGCTGCCTGCTGCGCCAAGAAATGGGGCCCAGCGCGATGAACTGGAACGCCGTCTGACGCAGGCCGAACAGCAACTGGCTGCCACCCAGCAAGCCTTGCAGGCCCAGATGAGCGCGCCCCAACCGCAAAGCCTGCCGCCGCTGGCAGCACCAGAAAGCAGCGAGATCCGGGTTGCGCGCGGGGTCCGTGCGGAACCATTGGCGGCCCAGCTGGGGAGCGCCTATCAGGCGCTCAACACGGGCGAACTGGCCGGCGCACGCCAGCAGTACGAAGCCGTGCTGCAGCAGGATGCTAATAACCACGACGCCTTGCTGGCACTGGCCAGCATAGCCAGCCGCGAGCAGCAGCCGGCCAAAGCGGCCAGCTACTATCTGCGCTTGCTGGAACTCGATCCGCGTGATGGCGCGGCGATTGCCGGCATGGTGGGCCTGCGTCAGGGCGATCCGGCCCAGAACGAGGTGCGCCTGAAAGGCATACTGGCCAACAATCCCGATGCAGCGCCCGTGCATTTTGCACTGGGTAATCTGTATGCCCAGCAAGGTCGCTGGCAGGACGCCCAGCAAGCCTACTTCCAGGCCTATAGCGCCGCCCCGACCAATCCCGATTATGCCTACAATCTGGCGATCGGGCTGGATAGACTGAATCAGGGCAAGCTGGCACAGACTTACTACCAGCGCGCGCTGGCACTGGCGCAGGATACGGCAGCGGCGTTCGACCGTAACGCCCTGCGCAAGCGCCTGCAGGAACTGGGCGCCAGCGCCCGCTAGAACGAGTACCATGGCTGAACAGGCAAAACTTCCACTTGGCAAACTGCTGATCCAGAAAGGGGTCATCAGCGAAGATCAGTTGCGCATTGCGCTGATCGAACAGAAACGCAGCGGCGAACCGCTGGGCAAGCTGCTGATTACACTGGGCTTCGTGACCGAGGCCACGGTGCGCATGGCGCTGTCGGAGAATCTCAACCAGCAGAGCGCCGACCTGACCAGTCTGGTAGTCGATGCCATCGCCCTTAAACTCATTCCCAAGGAAGTGGCCAAGCGTTACCGCGTATTCCCCATCGTCTATGAGCGCGCGACCGACAATCTGATCCTGGCCATGTCCGACACCAGCAACATCGTCGCGCTGGACCAGATCAGCGCCATGCTGGTCAAAGGCATTACCATCAGTCCTGTGCTGGTCAACGAGTCCGACATCAATCGCGCCATTGATCAGTACTATGGCTTCGAGCTATCGATCGACGGCATCCTGCATGAAATCGAAACGGGCGAAGTCAATTACGCCAGTCTGGGCACCACTTCGGACGAATACAGCCAGCCCATGGTACGCCTGATCGACGCGATTCTGGCCGATGCGGTACAGAACGGCGCCTCCGACCTGCACTTCGAGCCCGAGCAGTCGTTCCTGCGCATCCGCTACCGGATCGACGGCATCCTGCGCCAGATCCGCAGCCTGCATAAATCCTACTGGCCGGCCATGGCGGTGCGCCTGAAGGTGATTTCGAATATGAACATCGCCGAGACGCGGGCGCCGCAGGATGGCCGCATCTCGATCAAATTCTCCGGTCGCCAGATCGACTTCCGTGCCTCGGCCCAGCCCACCACCCATGGCGAGAACTTCGTGCTGCGCGTGCTGGACCGGCAGAAAGGCATCGTGCCGCTCGATGGTCTGGGTCTGGGCGAAGCGGAACTCGATCTGCTCAAGCTGATGATCGCCCGTCCCGACGGCGTGATCCTCGTGACGGGGCCGACCGGCTCGGGCAAGACCACCACGCTGTACTCCATCCTCAACCACATCAATACGGAAAGCGTCAACATCATGACGCTGGAGGATCCGGTCGAGTATCCGATGAATATGATACGCCAGACTTCCGTCAACGAGTCGGCCAAGATGGGCTTTGCCGAAGGCATACGTTCGATGATGCGGCAGGACCCGGACATCATTCTGGTGGGTGAAATCCGCGACAAGGAAACCGCGGAAATGGCGTTTGCCGCCGCCATGACGGGCCATCAGGTGTATTCCACCCTGCACACCAATTCGGCCGTGGGCTCGATTTCGCGCCTGCTCGATATCGGCATCGTGCCCGACATCATGGCCGGCAATATCATCGGCATCGTCGCCCAGCGGCTGGTGCGCAAGTTGTGCACCGAGTGCCGTGCACCGCACGAAGCCGATGAAGTGGAACGCCGCCTGCTCGACCTGCCCGAAGGTGCCGGTCCCCAGACCCTGTACCACGCGGTGGGCTGCCCCCATTGCGCCCATCAGGGTTACAAGGGCCGGATCGCCATCATGGAGCTGCTGAAAATGACGCCGGCACTGGATGAACTGATCGCCCGCCGTGCTTCCACCCGCGAACTACGCAATGCCGCCAATGCGGCCGGCTACCACAGCCTGATCGACGACGGCCTGCGCCGCGTCCTCGATGGCATCACCACGCTGGAAGAAGTCGGCCGCGTGGTCGACCTGACCGAGCGCCTGAGCCGATGACCCAGTTCTACTACCGCGCCATGGATGCGTCCGGCCATATCCAGCCCGGCAATATGGACGCTGCCAACGAGCCTGATCTGGAACTGCGCCTGCACCGCATGGGGCTGGACCTGATCGACTGCCGCGCTTCGCGCACCAAGGTGGTGGCGCTGAAACGCCTGATCACCCGGCATGACCTGATCAACTTCTGCTTCCACATGGAGCAGTTGACGGGTGCCGGCGTGCCCATCCTCGAAGGGCTGAACGACCTGCGCGACAGCATAGACCATCCCCGTTTCCGCGAAATGATCACGGGCCTGATCGAGAATATCGAAGGGGGCCAGCAACTGTCGGCCGCGCTGGCGGCCTATCCGGAAGTGTTCGACCTGACCTTCACCAGCCTGATCACGGCGGGCGAACAGAGCGGCAAACTGGCGGAAGTGTTCAAAAACCTGTCGGAAAGCCTGAAATGGCAGGACGAACTGGCTTCGCAGACCAAGAAGATCGTGATGTATCCGGCCGCCGTCGGTACGTTCGTGGTGGGCGTGACCTTCTTCCTGATGATCTATCTGGTGCCCCAGCTGACCTCCTTCGTCAAGAACATGGGTAACACCCTGCCGCTGCACACCAAAGCGCTGATCTGGCTATCTAACCTGTTTATCAACTACTGGTATGTGCTGATCGGCCTGCCACTGGCAGCTTTCTTCGGTGGCCGCGCGTGGCTGGCCCATAGCGAAGCGGCGCGCTTCCGGGCCGACGGGCTCAAGCTGCGCATCTGGCTGATCGGCCCCGTACTGCATAAAATCATTCTGGCACGCTTCGCCACCTTCTTCGCCATGATGTATGCGTCCGGCATCACCATCCTCGAATGTATCCACCTGTCCGAAGGCATCGTCGGTAACCGTGTGATCGCGGCCGGCCTGCGCCGCGCCGCCCAGCTGATTTCCGAAGGCCACGGTATCACGGCGGCCTTCCAGCAGACCGGCATCTTCCCGCCGCTGGTGATCCGCATGCTGAAAGTGGGCGAAGCCACCGGCGCACTCGATGGCGCGCTGCGCAATGTCAGCTATTTCTATAACCGCGAGGTCAAGGAAATGATAGAAAAAGTACAGTCCATGATAGAACCGGCCATGACGGTGATACTGGGCGTACTGGTGGGCTGGATCATGCTGTCCGTGATGGGCCCGATTTACGACACGATCAGCAAGATCCGCACCTGAGGCTGACGTGCTATGAGCAAACATCTTTTCTACCTGAGCAGTGAGCAGCTGACCGCCTACCAGTGGCAGCATGGCCGCCTGAGCGGCGCCAGCGTGTTCGCCAACGATGGCGACGGCATTGCCCGCTTCATGGATTATCTGGACGCGGCCCCCGTCATGCCGGCGCTGCTGCTGGCCGATCTGGTGGAGGAAGACTTCCAGCGCATCAACGTACCCCATGTAGGGGGCATGGGCGGGCGCAAATTGCTGCAGCGCCGGCTGCTGCAGCAATACCGCGAAACCCCCTACCGCTACTTCGAAATTCAGGGCCGCATGGCCGACGGCCGCCGTGACGATATGGTGCTGCTGGCCGCACTGACCAACCCTGCCACCGTGCAGCCCTGGATAGACGCGCTCGACCAGTTGCAGATCCCGCTGGCCGGGCTATACTCGACCACCCTGCTGAGCTCGGCGCTGGTGCGCAAGCTAGGCCTGCGCGATGAACATCTGCTGTTGCTGACGCAGCAGTCGGGCGGCTGGCGCCAGAGCTATTTCCAGAACGGCCAGCTGAAATTTTCCCGCCTGACCGCCGCCATCAATCGCGATGGCCAGCCTATCAATCTGGGCGCAGAAACCGCCAAGACCCAGCAGTTCCTGACCAGCGTACGCCTGATGGGACGCGGCAATGTCCTGCACGCCGTAGTGGTGGCCCCCGTGGCCAGTACGCCAGTGCTGGAAAGCCAGTGCGAAGATGGCCCAGAAACCTCGTTCCGCTTCCTGTCGCTGCGCCATGTCGCCACCAAACTGGGCTTGCGCAGCGAGGAACTGCGCGTCAACGAGCTGGCTGCCCAGTTAGCCGACCCGATGTTGCTGGCCCTGCTGGCACGCCAGCATCAGGCGCCCCAGTATCCGCTCGGCAGCGCCCGACGCCACTACAAACTGTGGCGCATCCGTCGCGTACTGTACTGGGGCAGTGCCGTGCTGGGCACCACCAGTCTGCTGTGGATGGGGGCCAACCTGTGGCAGGCCCGCGAGGCGCAGCAGGATAGCGCCCATCTGATGGCGGAAGCGGCCAGTTACGACCAGCGCTACCGCAGCGTGATGGCGGCCATGCCGCCTAGCGTGACCAGCACCGCCAATATGCGTGCTGCCGTGAATGTGGAGCGCATGCTGGGCACGCAGGCTCCTACCCCGCTGGACATGGTCAGCATGGTCAGTGCGGCGCTCGATCAGGCGCCACAGATCCGTCTGCTGCAACTGGACTGGAAAGCCAATCCGGCCGACGGCCAGCCCGCTGCTGCCCCCGCTCAGGGCGAAGGCCGGCAAGCTGCGCCGATACCATCTACCCTGCTGGGCATCCCCACCAAGCCGGCCCAGAGCCTGCTGCTGGAAGCGGAAATACTCGGCGATCAGGACGACTATCGTGCCGCTGTCGATACCATGAACCGCTTTGCCCAGCATCTGGCCAGCAATCCGCGCCTGACGGTCGCCATCGACAAACCGCCGCTGGATACCCGCTCCTCCGTCAAACTGAGCGCCAAGGCAGGGCCGGTCAGCGAGGACGTGCATCCGCACTTCTCCCTTATACTGGTGTGGAAACCATGAGCAGCCTCGCCAACCAGAATGCCGGCGCCCGCAAGCCGGCCACCCGCACCCTGCCGCTGCCGTACTGGCTGGCCGAATTCGGCCGTATCCGTACGGCAGTGCTGACGGCGCTGGCCTGTCTGGTGCTGAGCCTGAGTGCTTTGCAGCTCAGCCACTGGCGCCTCAGCACAGCCGAAGACCGCCTGCAACTGGCCCAGCGCACACGCGACGCAGCCTACACGCGCTATGCCCACGTAGATAATGAAAAGCGCGACATCCGTAACTTCCAGCCACGCTATATCGAACTGCGCGCACGGGGGCTGATCGGTGCCGAGAAACGTATCGAGTGGGTTGACGCCATCCGTCAGGTACAGGAGCAGCGCCGGCTGCTGCCGCTCAGCTATGAAATCGAGCCGCAGCAGAGCGTGCAACTGGTGGCAGCACTCGATCTGGGCGACTACCAGTTGCAGGGCAGCCGCATGCACTTGCACATGGATCTGCTGCACGAAATGGACCTGTTTAACTTCCTCGCCGATCTGCACCAGCGCAGCTTCTTTGCCACCCAGGACTGCAATATCAAACGGCTGGGCCGGGCGGTCGGTGCGCAAGGCGGTCCCACGCTGGGCGCCGATTGCACCCTGAACTGGGTCACGCTGGGCATACCACCCAAGCCGGCGAGCGCTAGCGGCGCTGCCCTCGCCAGCGCCAACAAGGAGCGCCCATGAACCTGCCCAGCCTCGCTCCACGCGGTGCTGCCCGTGTGCAGCACGCCGCGCCGGCGCTATCTCCGGCCCTATTACCGGCGCTATTACCGGCCCAATTTCCGGCCCCTTTATCGGCTGCATTGGCCGTCCTAGCCGTCCTGTCCCTACTGGCAGGTTTGCTGACGCTGGCGCCAGCCGCACAGGCCCAGCCGCTGGGCCGCCTGTTTGCCACGCCAGCCGAGCGCGAAACCATGGAAGCCCAGCGCGGCGCCGCCACGGGCCCAACGGCCGTGGCGATGCCGGAAGCAGGCGTGCAGCCCGTGCCACCTGACCCCAACCAGCCTTTGGCCGGCACGGCCGGCACGCCAGCGGCAGCCGCGCCCAGCGCGCCTAACGCACTGGTCATGGGCGGTGTGCTGCGCAGCAGCTCCGGCCGCAGTACTGTATGGCTGAACAATGTCGCCCAGAACGATGGCCAGAACCGCTTCAGTAACCGCAGCAATGCTGCCGTCAGCATTACCCTGCCTTCGGGCCAGCGGCTGATACTCAAACCGGGCCAGCGCTATGATCTGGATGCGGCACGGGTGAAAGATGTCAATGAACCGTAACTACCTGCCCCGCCAGCATGGCTTCACGCTGGTGGAAATCGCCATCGTCCTGCTGATCGTCGGCCTGCTGATCGGCGGCATGATCGCGCCGCTGAGTTCCCAGCTCGAGCAGAAAAAAACCACCGATACGCGGCTGGCCATGGAAGAGGCGCGCGAAGCGCTGTTCGGCTTCGCCCTGCGCAACGGCTATCTGCCCTGTCCGGCCATTTCCGCCAGCAATGGACTGGAAGACCGCACCGGTAGTGCCTGCAACAAGCGCTACGGTCTGCTGCCATGGGCCACGCTGGGCGTGGGCCGGCTGGACGGCTGGAACCGCATCCTGGCCTACAGCGTCACGCCGGCCTTCAGCGACAGCGTGGTGCTGTTCACCCTGAAAACCCCGCGCGACATCAGCATCGCCACGCGTGATGACAGCGGCCGCCTGCAGCCGCTGACGGAAAGCCGCGACATTCCGGCCGTGCTGATCTCCTTCGGCAAAAACGGCTATGGCGCCTATAGCGACCAGAACACCCGTCTGGCCGATCTGGGCAGCGGCAATGAGGACGAAAAACTCAATCTGCAGAGTGGCACTGCGCTGATCAGCCGCGACCCTAGCGACGATCCCCGTGCCAGCGGCGGCACCTTCGACGACATAGTACTGTGGATCTCGCCCAACATCCTGTACAACCGTATGGTGGCGGCACAACGTCTGCCATGATGGCCAGCCTGACGATTGCCCGCTACACCGTACTGGAAGCCGTGCGTAGCCGCTGGCTATGGCTGTTGCTGGCGCTGACGCTGGGCGCCATCGGTCTAAGCAGCCTGCTGGATGCCATGGCACTGACAGAAAGCCGGCAACTCCAGATCACCGTGCTGGCCAGCCTGCTGCGTGTGGCCAGCGTATTTCTGCTGACTACCTTCGTGATCGGCAGCATGGCCCGCGAAACGGCCGACAAAGGCCAGCAACTGCTGCTGGCTCTGGCCTTCCCCCGCGCCACCTATCTGCTCGGCAAGTTGCTCGGCTACGGTCTGCTGGCCGTCCTGCCGGCACTGCTATTCGGTTCACTGGCTTGCTACTATGCGCCACCGCTGCAGGCCGCCATGTGGGCGCTAGCCCTGCTGTGCGAATGCTGGATCATGCTGGCCTTCGCCGTGCTGTGCATGGTCAGCCTGCAACAGATGCCGGCCGCGCTCGCTGCCTGCTGCGGTTTTTATCTACTGGCGCGCAGCATCGGTACGCTACAGCTGCTGGCGCGCGGCAGCCGGCCCGATGGCAGCCACGGCGACGCTGCCAGCAGGGTGTTCGACCTGCTGGCCACACTGCTGCCCCACTTCGACCGCCACAGCAGTAGCGACTGGCTGGTCTCCCAGCAGGCCGGCCTGTCCGACTTAGCCGGCCTGCTGACGCAGACGGCGCTGTTCCTGCTGCTGCTGGTGCTGGCCGCCCTGTACGATCTGTACCGCAAAGCCGTCTAGCTGGCGCCGCGCCCCTGCCATGCCCGCCACCGCTGCCACCACCCACCTGCCACACCACGTCGTGCCACGCTGGCTGCGCCTGGCCTTGCCGGCCGCGCTGGCACTGCACATGCTGTGGCAAACTCTGCAGCCCGCGCCGCAGGCCCGCGCCGCCGACCTGCCCGCCGTGCCCGCGCTGGCGCTGCTCCGGCTGGCCAGTCTGGGCGAGCCGCAGGCACTGGCCAAAGTCAGCATGCTGTATGTGCAGAGCCATGACGAACAGGCCGGCCTCAGTCTGGCTTTCCGCACACTCGACTACACCCGCCTGCGCGACTGGCTCGACAGTATTCTCGCGCTCGATCCCCAGGCCCAGTATCCGCTGCTGGCCGCCAGCGAAGTCTACGCCGCCGTCAGCGATCCGCAGCGGGCCCGCCTGATGCTCGATCTGGTCTACCGGCGCTATCGCGAAGATCCGGCACGGCGCTGGCCATGGCTGGCCCATGCAGCCCTCGTGGCGCGCCACCAGCTCAACGATATGGCGCTGGCGCGCCAGTATGCGCAAGCCTTGCGTACCCAGAGCGGTGCTAGCGCCCTGCCCCTATGGGCGCGCGAGCTGGAGATTTTCATCGCCGCCGACATGGGCGAAGCGGAGAGCGCCCGTACCCTGATCGGCGCCCTGCTGGCCAGCGGCCAGATCAGCGATCCGCACGAACTGGCTTTTCTGGCACACCGGCTGGAACAGCTGGCGCCGGCACAACAGTAGACACTAGCCCCTAGGCTTGCGGTAAGATAACGAGATCTAGCAGAAAGGAATCCCATGCGCACTTTTTCCCACCGTTCCCGCGGCTTTACGCTGGTCGAAATCGCCATTGTGCTGGTCATCATCGGCCTGTTGCTGGGCGGCGTGCTAAAAGGCCAGAGCCTGATCGATAGCGCGCGCGTCAAGAACATCGTCCAGCAGGCCAGCTCGCTGACCGCTGCCGTGAATGCCTATCAGGATAAATTCCATGCCCTGCCCGGTGACGATGTGCGCGGCACCACCCATGCACCGGGCGCCACCGGCAATGGCAATGGTGACGGCCAGATCGACGAATACCAGCTGGCGCCCCAGCATCTGGCCCTGTCCGGCTTCATTACGGGCTCGTTCAACGGCAGCACCGATTTCATGACCAGCGCACAGGGCGGCGCCGTCTACATCTACAACGATGTGGTGGCTGGCCGCGGCGGCAATGGCGTGCGGCTCGACAACCTGCCGGACAGCTTTGCCGAGCAGGTCGACAGCAAACTTGATGACGGCAAATACAACACCGGCTCGGTACGTGCCAGCGGCCCTTACACCAACAATGGCAGCGTGATCCAGCGTACCGCCGTGTTCTTCTAAGCCACCGCCCGCTTTCAAGCTCTGGCTACCGCGCTGGCCGCCACTCCCACGGCGGTGATGAGCAGCGAACCGGGCTAGCGCTGTTCCCGTAGCGCTAGCCACTGGCAAACACTGGCTGTACAACAAAATATCTTTCTGAAACGCACGAGCTCGGCTACTATCCAAGGGCATTACACTCAGATTGCCGTCCGGGGTCAGGCTTGCAAGAAACTCAATACCGTCGCTCACATACTCTGCGCAGCCAGCTACTCGTGCTGGTTCTGCTGTGCCTGCTTCCTGCCGTGCTGGCACTGGGGCTACTGGCCAGCCGCTACCAGCGCTACCAGCACAGCACCCTGACCGAACAGAGCCAGCTGAGCGCCCGCCTGCTGGAATACGCCATCGAAAGCGATGTGCAGCAGGCGCGCCAGTTGCTAAGCGCACTCAGCATCCACCCCGCCCTGCAACAGGATGATCTGGCGGCCATCAGTAGCCATGCCGCGCAGCTGCTGGGCACGGGCAGCACGATCAGCCAGTTACTGGTGCAGGACCGTTCGGGCCGGATCGTGCTCCAGCTGGGCATGCCGCTGCCCGCCAGCATCAGTCCGGAAGCCACGCTGCACCGGCTGGCGCCCCTGTTCGCCGGTGCCACCCAGCGGGTTTCGACCATCCACCTGCAGGGTAGCACGCTGCTGACGGTCGATCTGGCCGTGCCCGGCAGCGCGACACCACGCTATGTACTGAGCGCCATCTTCCAGCCAGACTGGCTAGGCAAACTGCTGCGCGCGCAGCAGCTGGCGCCGGAGCAGCATGTCAGTCTGTACGACGCCGACGGCAATCTGCTGGCTGCGGGCGGCACGGCACGCCTGATCTGGAACCAGTCCAGCGAGGCCAGCCTGCGCAGCCAGTTGCACGAGCGCCGCGACGGCGTGGCCAGCGCCACCACCAGCACCCACAGCAGCTATCTGGTAGCGATCAGCCACGCGCCGCACAGCCTGACCAGCGTGGCACTGGCCACGCCACAGCAGCTGCCCGCCAGCGGCTTGCTGGCAGATCTGGCCGCGCTGGGCACGGGTGCAGGCTTGATCCTGCTGGCAGTCAGCGGACTGGCATTGGGTTGGAGCAACCGGCTGGGCCGCAGCATGCAGACGCTGCGCGACGCCGCCCAGTCGCTAGCCGCGGGCCAGCCTTTCGGGCTGGGCGGCATGGGCTTCCGCGAGGCCGGCCAGATCGCTCAGGCCATTCAGGCGCTGCAGGGCAATCTGCGGCGCCATCAGGCGCGGCTGGAGTCGCAGGTGGCCGAACGGACCGCCCAGCTGGAAAAAAACCGTACCCAGCTCGAAACACTGTACGCTACGGCCCCCGTCGGTCTCAGCTACGTCGATGCGGAGCTGCGCTATGTGCGCCTGAACGAATTCCTTGCTGCGCTCAACCGCCAGCCCGTGGTGGCCCATCTGGGGCGCCATGTGGCCGACATGATTGCCGACCCCGATCTGCGGCGCGAAGTGCTGGCCGACTACCAGATCGTGCTGGAAAGCGGCCAGCCGCTGGTCAACCTGCCCCGCTCCGGGCACCCGGAAACGTCGCCGGACCAGTTGCGCCACTGGGTGATCAGCTACTACCCCCAGTTCGGCAGCGATGGCCGCATCGTCGGCATTACCGGCCTGATGCTGGATGTAACGGAACAGAAGCGCACCGAGGCGGAACTGCGCCAGTCACGCCAGCTGCTACGCTCGGTGGTAGACAATATGCCGGCCATGATCTTCCTCAAGCGCCTGCCCGATCTGCGCTATGCCATGTTCAACCGCTATGGCGCCCAGCTGTACGAACGCGCCGATGGCGACGAGCTGATCGGCCTGAGCGATGCCGACTTCGTCTCGCCGGCGGCGGCAGCCGAATTCGCCGCCACCGATCGCCAGCTGCTGGCCGCACCGGCCGACACGGTAGTGGAAATTGCCGAAGAACCGCTGCGCAACAGTGCCGGCCAGACCCGTTACCTGACCACCCGGAAAGTGGCGCTGCGCGACGAACGGGGCATCGCCACCCACGTACTGGGCATCTCGATCGATATCACCGAACGCAAGCAGGCGCGCGAAGCGCTCACGGCCAGCCTCAACCAGCTAGCCGAACGCGAGCAGTTCATCCGCACCGTCACCGATAACCTGCCCGGTATGGTGGCTTACTGGGATACGGGATTACGCTGCCGCTTTGCCAACCGCTATCTGCTGGACTGGCTGGGGCGCAGTTCCGCCGAAGTGCTGGGCCGCTCCATGACCGATCTGCTGGGCGCCAGCCACGTGGCACGGCACAGCCGCTATCTCGATGCCGCCATGGCCGGCACGGCGCAGAGCTTTGGCGGCATGGTGTCCGATGTACAGGGGCGCGACCAGCACATCTGGGTCAACTACTTCCCCGACCTGACCCCGACGGGACAGGTGCGCGGGCTGGTGGTGCTGGTATCCGATGTGACGGCACTGAAGGAATCCGAACTCGATCTGCAGCGGCTCAACGAAGAACTGATCACGGCACGTGACCGGGCCGAAGCGGCCAGCCATGCCAAGAGTGAATTCCTGGCCAATATGAGCCATGAAATCCGTACCCCGATGAATGCCATCATCGGTCTGGCGCGGCTGATGGAAGAAGCCCAGCTGGCGCAGCGCGAACGGGGCTATCTGGACAAGATCCAGCTGGCCACGCAGTCGCTGCTGGGGCTGGTCAACGATGTGCTGGACTTTTCCCGCGTGGAAGCGGGCCAGCTGACGCTGGAGCAGACTCCGTTCCGGCTCGAACATCTGCTGGCCAGTATCAGCGTGCTGGTCAGCGGCAGCGCCAGCGACAAAGGCATAGAACTGGTGTACGACATCGATCCGCAGCTGCCCCTGACATTGCTGGGCGACCCGATGCGGCTGCAGCAGATTCTGCTCAACCTGCTCAGCAATGCCATCAAATTCACCGAGCAGGGCGAAGTGGTGCTACAGATCCGCCAGAGCCTGCAGCAAGGTCAGCCGGACGCCCAGCTCTGGCTGGAATTCCGTGTACGCGATACCGGCATCGGCATCCCCACCACCCAGCAGGCGCATATATTCGATGCTTTCGTGCAGGCCGACAGCAGTACCAGCCGGCGCTTCGGCGGCACGGGGCTGGGACTGGCCATCTGCCGCCAACTGGCCGAGCTCATGGGCGGCAGCATCAGCCTGCACAGCGAGCCGGGCATCGGCTCCGAATTCCAGTTCCGCTGTCCGCTACAGGCACTGGAAGCGGCACCTGTGCCAGTCCCGGCCAGCCCGCCCTGGCGCGTGCTGCTGGTCGATCCCAACCCTACCGTGCGCGCCGTGCTGCAGCACTGCTGCCAGCAACTGGGCTGGCTAGCCGACAGTGTCGCCAATCTGGACGCTGCCGCGGCCCGCATTGATCAGGCGCCGGCGCCGGACGTCATGATTCTCGGCGCCGCCCTGCTGAGCGAACTGCATGCCTGCCCCAAGGCAGCCAGCCGGCGCTGGCCACCGCTGCTGCTGATGGCAGGCGAACAGCTGGCGGCACGTCAGACTGGCCAGCACCCGCGCCATCCGGTAGCCGGTCTGCTGGCCAAGCCCGCCACGCCGGCGCAGCTACGCGAACAGGTCGAACAGATACTGGCACCGTCCGCCGCCTCCGCCCCCGGGCTGGTGCTGGCGGCGCATGCACCATTACAGGGACGTTTGCTGGGCATGCGCATCCTGCTGGTGGAAGACAATGAAATCAACCAGGAAGTGGCGCTGTACATCCTGCAGCACGCCGGCGCGCAGGTCGACACGGTGGAAAATGGCCTGCTGGCACTGGAACTGCTGCGCACTACGCCCGAGCGCTTTGATCTGGTGCTGATGGATGTGCAGATGCCGGTGATGAACGGCTACGATGCCACCCGCGCCATCCGCGCACTGGGCGGTACGCTGGCCAGCCTGCCCATCGTCGCCATGACGGCCAATGTCATGGCAGAAGACCGCCGCCGTGCCAGCGATGCCGGCATGTCGGCCCATGTCGCCAAGCCCATCGATGTGGAACAGCTGATCGCTGTACTGCTACAGCTGGTGCCCACCCGTGATCACACGGCGACTGCCTCCGACCAGGCTACCAGTGCCGCTGAAGGCGCTGCACAGCCGCGCTGGCTGGCGGCTCTGCAGGAAGCGGGACTGGATAGCCATAGCGCATTGACACGGCTGGGTGGCGAGACACAGCTATTGTGGAACCTGCTGCAGCGTTTCAAGATCGAACATGCGGCCAGCGCCAGCCAGATGCAGCAACTGCTGGCACAGCAAAACGTCGAACCTGAGCTGCTGGCGCGCCAGTTGCACCGCCTGCGTGGCATCGCCGCCAATCTGGGCGGCGTGGAAATTGCCGCCTGCTGCGCCAGCGTGGAAGCCGTGCTGCATCAAGGGGGCGAGCTGCAAAGCGTGACCGTCCTGCTGGCGCAACTGGACACGGCGGTGCAGCGGCTGGTGCAGGCCATCCCTGATTTGTCCAGTACAGATATGGGGAAAACTGCAACCCACCCCTTGCCGGAAGGGCAGTCGCTACGGCAAACACTGGCGCAGCTGCAAACTTTACTTCAGAATAACAACATGAAAGCACTTGAAGTGCTGGCGCAGCTACCAGCTGCCGTGGTCGCGGCCGATCTGCCGGCCGGAATGGCGGAAGCCGCACAGCGCCTGGACTTCACCAGCGCCGCGCGCTTACTTGAAGAACACCTGCAGCGAAAGGGCAGTGCATGAGTTGGACCAATCTGGCCTGGAATGGACGGATACTGGTAGTCGATGACGCCATGGAAAATATCCAGATCCTGCATCATGCCCTGCGTGACGAACACGAGGTGCTGTTTGCACTGGACGGTGCGCGTGCGCTGGACATGGCCCAGAGCCAGCAGCCCGATCTGATACTGCTGGACGCCGTCATGCCCGGCATGGACGGTTATCAGGTCTGCGCCGCGTTGCGCGCCAACCCCGCCCTGCAGGATATCCCCGTCATTTTCGTCACCGCGCTGACCCAGCCAGAAGACGAAACCCGCGCACTGGAAGCCGGTGCGGTGGACTTCATCAGCAAACCGTTCAATGTGGCGGTGGTGCGGGCACGGGTACGCAGCCAGCTGACCATCAAGCGTCAGGCCGACGCCATGCGCGAACTGAGCCGCACCGACAGCCTGACCGGCGTGGCCAACCGGCGCAGCTTCAATCACACGCTGGAAGCGGAATGGCGCCGCTGCGCCCGTGCCGGCCTGCCCCTGTCGTTGATCATGATCGATATCGACCACTTCAAACTGTATAACGACCACTACGGCCATCAGGCCGGCGATGTCTGCCTGCAGCAAGTGGGCGCCGCCATGTCGGCCTGCGCGGCACGGCCGCAGGATATGCTGGCGCGCTATGGCGGCGAGGAGTTCGTGCTGCTGTTACCGCAGGAAGCGGCGGCCGGCGCTGCCGTGGTAGCCCAGCGCGTACTCGATACCATCCGCCAGCTGAGAATCCCCCACGCCGGTTCGCCTACTTCGCCCTATGTCACGGCCAGTCTGGGCGTACACACCATGCTGCCGCCGTTCGAGGCCAGCGACAGCCACGCCCTGATCCGGCAAGCCGACCAGCAGCTATACCGCGCCAAACAGATCGGCCGCGACCGCGTCTGCGTGGCCGCAGCGGGCTAGCCGCCCCACCCGTCCACGCCGGCCATCGGCGCTCCGCGCGCTAGATTCAGGCGTACTCGGCGAAAGCCGGCTGGGCCGCAAAGCGCTGCAGATGGTGGTCCACATCGCCCAGCGTCAGGTCGATCATGGTCAGGCGCTTGAACAGATGGGCGGCCGGCAATTCATCCGTCACGCCCATACCGCCATGCAACTGCACGGCTTGCTGTCCGACGAATTTGGCGGCCTGCCCGATGCGCACTTTGGCGGCCGACACGGCACGCCGGCGCTCGGCCACATCGGCGCCATCCTGCCGCGCGGCAGCCAGCATAGCCATCGAGCGGGCCTGTTCCAGATGGATGTACATATCGGCCATGCGGTGCTGCAGCGCCTGGAAGCTGCCGATGGCCGTGCCGAACTGCTTGCGGGTCTTCAGATAGTCAAGCGTAGCAGCGAACAGCGCATCCATACAACCGACGGCTTCCGCGCACAGCAGCGTCACGCCATAGTCGGCCGCCGCATCGAGCAGATCGGCGCCGGCGCTGCCCTGCGCTAGCATAGCCGTAGCGGGCAGGCGCACATCGCGCAGTTCCACCGTGGCCGCCCGCTGACCATCGATGGTGCGGTAGTCGCGCCGCTGCAGACCGGCCGCATCGGCCGGCACCACAAACAGGCTGAGCCCGTCCGGCGCGTCGGCAGCGCGGGCCGAAACGATCAGCGCACCGGCCTGGGCACCGTGAATCACCACGCTCTTGGCGCCGTTCAGACAATAGCCATCGCCCTCGCGTACGGCGCTGGTGCGGATATCGTAGAGATCGTGGCGGCTCTGCTGCTCGCCCAGCGCACAGGCCAGTTTCAGCGCGCCACTGGCTACCTGCTCCAGCAGCGCGGCCTGATTGCCGGCCCGTTTTAGAAATTCGGTACCCCACACCGTGGCAAAATACGGTTCCACCACCAGACCGCGTCCCAGCTCCTGCATCACCACCCACAGGTCAACGGCGCCGCCGTTAAAACCGCCCTGCGCTTCCGGCACAGGCAAAGCCGTCATACCCAGTTCCACCAGCGTCTGCCAGGCGCTGTCGCTAACGCCACTGGCACTGTGGATGATCTGGCGTCGCGCCTCGTGGCTGTAATCCTTGTCCACCCAGCGGCGCAGGGCATCGGCAAATTGTTGCTGTTCTTCGCGCAATTGAAAGTCCATGGCTGCCCCTTACAGTCCCAGTATCATCTGGGTGATGATGTTTTTCTGAATTTCGTTCGAACCGCCGTAAATCGAGGTCTTGCGGAAATTGAAGTAGTAACCCGCCAGTGGCGCGGCCCCGTCGTCGCCCGTCAGCGCATGCTCGACCTTGCCTTCGAGGTAGTCGGTATCGAACGGCAGTCCGTTCGGCCCCAGCGCTTCGAGCATCAGTTCGGTCAGCTGCTGCTGGATTTCGGAACCGCGGATCTTGAGCAGCGAAGCTTCCGGGCCGGGCCGGTGGTCGGCCTTGGTGATCACCCGCAGCACCGTAGTTTCCAGCGCCATCAGTTCGATTTCCAGACTGGCCACCTTGGCACCGAACACGGGGTCCTGCAGCAGCGGGCGGCCCCCCTTGCGCTGTTCGGTGGCGATCTTTTTCAGGAACAGCAGTTCGCGCTTGGAGCGCCCTACAGCGGCAATGCCGGTACGCTCATGCCCGAGCAGATATTTGGCGTAAGTCCAGCCCTTGTTTTCCTGCCCGATCAGATTCTCGACCGGCACTTTCACGTTATCGAAGAACACTTCGTTCACTTCATGTTCTTCATCGAGCATGATGATGGGACGCACCGTGATGCCGGGCGTCTTCATGTCGATGAGCAGGAAGGAAATGCCTTCCTGCTTGCGCACCGTGCCATCGGTGCGCACCAGACAGAAGATCATATCGGCATGCTGGCCCAGCGTGGTCCAGGTCTTCTGGCCATTGACGATGTAGTACTCGCCCACCCGCTCGGCGGTAGTTTTCAGCGAGGCCAGATCGGAACCGGAACCGGGCTCGGAATAGCCCTGACACCACCAGTCGTCGCAATTGAGAATGCGCGGCAGATAATAGGCTTTCTGCGCCGCGTTGCCGAAGGCCATGATAACCGGCGCCACCATGTTGATGCCGAAAGGCAGAATGGGTGGCGTGCCGGCACGGGCGCACTCTTCTTCCCAGATGTGGCGCTCGGTGGCGCTCCAGCCGGGGCCGCCGAATTCGACCGGCCAGGCCGGCGCCGCCCAGCCCTGTTTGGCGCAGATGCGGTGCCAGCGCACGTAGTCCTCGCGCTCGAGACGCCGGTGCATGCGCACTTTCTGCTGCAGATCGGTGGGAAGATTGGCTTCAAGGAAGGCGCGTACCGTGTCGCGGAAGGCCAGATCCGTCGCCGTGTAGTCGAGGTCCATGCTGTCTCCATTATTTTTTTGCCGCGCCAAAAAGCACGATCGTTCAGATTATTCTACCTGAAAATCTGTTGACGTCCGTGGCAATTTCGCTGCGCGGCGCATGGCCCCGCGAGCCAATGGCACTGGCCGCCTATTCGATCTGCAGCGCCAGATCACGCACGCCCGTGGCGCGATTGCCCGCATAATCACTCGCGCTGACGCGCAAAATGTACTGGCCGGGCGGGAGGCTGCCGATCTGCCACAGGCCGGGCGTGATCCGTCCCTGCGCCAGCGTATTGTGCAAAGTATACGAGAAACGCGTTTCTGCGGCGCCATGCACGGTAATGCCGCTGCTGGGCGCATAGGCATACTGCACAGCTTCACGGTTGCGCAGCAGACGGTCATAGGTCTGGGCTGCGGGCAACTCGGCCTGGCCGGCCAGCGGCTGGCCGTTGCCATCGAGCAGTTGATAAGCGAGCTGATACAGCCCCAGCCGCCGGCGTGCCTGATTGCCATCCATCTGGTCATAGGCATCGACGATGACCTGCACCCCGCCCAGACTGCGCGGCAGCAGCAGCCTGCCCTGCTGTTTGGTCGTCAGCGGCACACCCTGACTATCGGCCAGCACGATGCGCTGGATCTGCGGCGCGATGGTATCGCGCAGACCAGTAAACGGCAGCGTGAGCGGATTGACGGCCTCGCCGGCCGGACGGTAATCCAGATGCACGTGGGCCATACGGTTGACGCTACCCAGTGTATCGCCCACGGCGAAACGGGTGCCGCGCCGTACCCGTATGGCTACCGGCTTGCCCTGCTCGTCGCGCTGGAGCTGGAAGCGGCTATCGCGCACCTTGTCTTTGGCATCGCGCCCCACGCGCATGTGGATGTAATTGAACTCGCCCAGCGCCAGACCCTCCGACAGATCGCCGTAGGACCAGCTGGCCGCAGGGTTGCTCACTTTGGCCGCCACCACCGCCAGCACGGGCGTGCCGATGGCGGCCTGCACGTCGAGCCCGGAATGGAAGTGGTGCCGGCGTTCGCCTTTGAAACTGCCACGCACTTCGCCCATCAGCCCCACCACTTCATGCACCTGATCCTGCGGCGCCACGGGCCACAGCGTACGCGCGCCGGCAACCGGCAGCGCTACCGGCGCTTCGATACTGGCGGCTACGCTGTCGGCTGCTGCCACATGGTAGATACGGCGGGTGGCGCTATCGCTCACATACAGGCTGCCGTCGGCCGCCAGCGCCATGCCGCGCGGCACATGCAGGCGTACGCCGCCGTCTGCGCCATAGCCGGGCTGGGCCGGATGATCGGCGTCTTCCAGCGCCAGCACTTCGCCCTGCGGCGTGATCTGGGCGATGCGGCCATGGCTCTGGCTAGCCAGATACAGATAGCCGTCATGGCTGCGGGCCAGCGCCACGGGAGCGCGCAGCAGCGACACGCGGTCGTCTTCCGGCGCGGCAGCGATGGTACTGACCATGCCGTCCGTCCCCAGCCGGCGGATCGCATCATTGCCTGTATCGGCGATCAGCAGCGTGCCATCGGGCGCCACCAGCAGACCAGTGGGCAGGTCGAAACGGGCCGCGGCTGCGGCACCATCAACCATGCCGTTGCGTTTGCCGCCAGCCAGCGTGCTAACCATACCGTCCGGTGTGATCTTACGAATGCGGTCGTTATAGGTATCGCTCACGTACACCACGCCGGCGCGGTCTACCGCCACCCCGACAGGGCCATTGAAGCGCGCAGCGGCGCCCTGCCCGTCCTGATCGCCAGCCACGCCATCGCCCGCCAGTGTGCTGACGACGCCTAGCGGGCTGATCTTGCGGATCGCGTTATTGCCCGTATCGGCCACATACAGATTGCCGGCCACGTCGATGGCCAGCCCCGACGGCGTATGCAGTGCTGCTGCAGCACCCGTACCATCGCTAAAACCTTCCTTGCCACCGGCCAGCAGCGTCACGCTGCCATCACCGCCAATGCGCACCACGCGGTTTGCTTCGCCGCCTTCGGCCAGATACAGATTGCCTGCGTTATCACGCACCAGTCCGAACGGATCGTCCAGCGACTGGGCCGGAGTCAAGCCCGCATGCACGACAACACGGGCACGCCAGTGTGGTTCAGTAGCGCGGATTTTGCCACGCACAGCAACGCCGGCGCCGTCTGACGTGCTACCCGACCTCAGCCAGTACATGCCAGCCCCGCCTAGCACCAGCACGATTGCGGCTCCGGCGAGCCAGTTTGAACGTGAAATAGCCAACAGACACCGCCCGAAGCAAACTTTAAAGCAGCATTCTAGAGCATGCGCTGGTTCTCGATACAGTAGGGATAGAAGTCCACGGGTGGAAAAGACAAAAAAAAAGCCCGCTACGGGAGCGGGCTGAATCTATTTCCTTGGAGGAGAATAGAGGAGACAGGTGAATGATGCTCTACAGCAGAATATATTTCCAATTTTTATTCAGAATGCCTGAAATATATTTGGTGAATATCTGCTGATCTGCCGCGTAGTTGCGCGGCGTATTTCTTGGCATCAAGTTAAGTTTTTGCTTATTTGGTGCTGTCCGCTGCATACGGCAGCACGCGTGACGCCAAGCGGGTATCCGTCTTCAGCAGACTGACTTCGTCGGCCAGAATATGCAGCGCTTCGTTCAGCAGCACGTCTTTGGCAGCCTTGGCGGCTTTTTCCGCATCCAGTTCGGCCGTCAGCGAACGTTCGTCGCCTTGCAGACCATCGTCAGTACGCAGCGCACCTTTCACAGCCGCCACTTTCGGCGTGCCCGGTTTGCCGTTACCGGCCTTGGCGGCAGCCGCCTGCTTGGCCAGCTCCTTGGCGTCCGGAATCAGGATAGGATCATCGGCACCGGGCACAGGCGACAGCAGACGGGCTTCGCGCAGCTTGGCACGGGCATCCTGCGTCTCGCGCTCCTTGCGGCGCACGGTCTCGTTCAGCGAAATAAGATTGTCCTTGCGCTGCTTCTTGACCAGTGCAATATCTTCCGACAGATACTGAAAGTCCTTGTCCTTGGCGACGCGCGCTTCGTGCTTCTTGTCGAGCACGGGCAGCATTTCCTTCAGGTCGCCTACAGGAATGTAGACGGCCGGCTTGATGGCCACCCACGGCAGTGCATTGTCGTAGCTCGACTCACCAAAGGTATCGGAATCGCCCATGGTAGGCAATTTGATATCCGGCGTTACGCCGCGCAGCTGGGTAGTCCCGCCATTGATGCGGAAGAACTGCGCCACCGTCAGCTTCAGCTCGCCGTAGTGCACTTTATCATTGGGCGCAAAGCGGTCCAGCGGGAAGATGGTCTGCACCGTGCCTTTGCCGAAGCTAGGCTCGCCGATGATGATGCCGCGACCGTAATCCTGTATCGCTGCTGCGAAAATCTCCGAGGCCGACGCAGAACCACGGTTGATCAGCACACCCATCGGGCCATCCCATGCCATGCCGGCATTGGTATCGCTTTCGATTTCCACCTTGTTATCGGCACTACGCTGCTGCACCACCGGTCCCTTATCGATGAACAGGCCGGTCAGTTCAACCGCTTCGCTCAGCGAGCCGCCACCGTTGTTGCGCAGGTCGATCAGCACGTTGTCGACTTTTTCCTTTTTCAGTTCAACCAGCAGACGGGCGACGTCGCGCGTGGCGCTCTTGTAGTCAGGATCATTGCGGCGACGTGCTTCGAAGTCCAGATAGAAGGTGGGCAGCGAAATCACGCCCACGCGGCGCTTGACGCCACCATCTTTCACTTCATAGATGGATTTCTTGGCCGACTGTTCTTCCATGCTGATTTTCTTGCGCACCAGCGTCACCGTGGTGTGCTTGCCATCCACGCCCGCATCGGCGGGCAGAATGTCGAGCCGCACGGTAGAGTCTTTCGGCCCGCGGATCAGGGCTACCACATCGTCGATGCGCCAGCCCAGCACTTCCGTCATGGGGCTCTTGTCATCCTTGGCCACGCCGAAAATACGGTCGCCTACCTTGATCTTGCCGGACAGACCAGCGGGACTGCCGGGCACTACTTCGCGCACCACCGTGTACTCGTCACGGGTCTGCAGCACACAGCCTATGCCTTCCAGCGACAGCCGCATGGCAATATCGAAGTTTTCGGACGCGCGCGGGCCCAGATAGTTGGTGTGCGGCTCGATCGACATGGCGTAAGCATTCATGAAGATCTGGAACACGTCCTCATTGGTCAGCTTGCGCGAACGGCTGATATAGTTCTCGTAGCGCTTGTCCAGCGTTTCGCGGATGGCCTTGTCTTCCTTGCCGGCCAGCTTCAGGCGCAGCCAATCGTTCTTGACGCGCTTGCGCCACAGATCCTTGAGCTCGGCATCACTCTTGGTCCATTCGGCCTTTTCGCGGTCGTACTGATAGCTTTCGTCGTTGGAGAAGTCGAATTTTGTCTTCAGCAGTTCGCGCGCATAGCCGATGCGCTCGGCGAAACGCTGCTGGTAGAGGTTGTAGATGGCAAAGGGTACGCTCAGGTTCTCGCCCAGTATGGCGTCATCGAGGCGGGTGCGGACGATGGTGTACTGGTCGATATCGGCCTGAGTGAAGAACAGCTTTTCCGAATCGAGCGATTTGAAGTAACGGTCGAAGATCTTTTCCGACATGGCGTCGTCCAGCGGCATGGGCTTGTAGTGCAGCTTGCCCAGTACGCGCGAGGCCCATAGCGCTGCCTGAGTCTGGCCCGGCTGCGGTTTGATCACGGTATCGGCAGCGGCTTTCTCCGGCACGGCAGCACCTACTTGCACGGACAACGCCGCCAGCATGGCGACCAACAGCATTTGCTTCTTCATCGGCTTACTCCGGAACTAAATTTGCAATCTCATTAATCGGTTATGCACAGTGCTAATAACTGTCATCTCATTCTACAGGATAGGTGGCAGCTAGGCTGTGCTAGTTTGCAGTGTCTCCGCAGCAGCTTAAAGCTAGCTGAAAGGAAATACCGAACTGTCCTATAATCACTGTATGGGTGCATTATTGAAGCGTCGGCAAGCAACTGGCCTGATCGTCTGTCTGGCGATCGTGCTGCAATTGCTCGCGCCGGCATGGGCCAGCGCCGCGCTGAATACGGCTGCCACACCATGGGCAGCCGAAGTCTGCCGCAGCGGATCTACTCCTGCGCAGGCCCCTGCCGCCAGCCACAGCCTGAAGCATTGCCTGTTCTGTGCCAGCAGCAGCGACACCCCGGCTCCGCCTGCCAGTCCTCTGGCATTGCAAGCGTTTCCAGCTGCTGGCGCGTGCCAGCCCGTCCGGGCGACTTCCGCTGCGCCCGCCA
Source organism: Duganella fentianensis (assembly GCF_964031615.1). Classification (GTDB taxonomy): domain Bacteria; phylum Pseudomonadota; class Gammaproteobacteria; order Burkholderiales; family Burkholderiaceae_D; genus Rugamonas; species Rugamonas fentianensis_A. Next base: position 116,772 of record NZ_CAXIQN010000019.1, on the reverse strand, counting down.
CGCTGCACTGGTATCCGGCCCAGCCGCGCGCCCCACCTGCCCTATCCTGAAATCCGTCCCACCGGAGGCTGCCCTGCGCAGCCGCACTCCTTACGTTTTACAGGATACTTATGCAACGCCGTACTCTTATCACTGCGCTGGCCATGGCCGGCGTAGCTTCCATGGCACTGCTGGCGACACCTGCGCCAGCGCTTGCCGCCGCGCCTAAACTGAACGGCATCGACCTCACCGGCAGCAGTCTGGGGCCGGACCTGCACCTGTCGTACACCAATGGTAAGCCGGCTTCCATCCGGGATTTTCACGGCAAACTGGTGCTGCTGTTCTTCGGCTTTACCCAGTGCCCCGACGTCTGCCCGACTGCGCTAGCGCGTGCCGTCGAGATCAAGCGTCTGCTGGGTGCCGATGGCCAGCGCCTACAGGTGCTGTTTGCCACCGTCGATCCGGAACGCGATACGGCGCCGCTACTGGATGCCTATATGCGCGCTTTCGATCCCGGCTTTATTGCCGTACGGGGTGACAAGGCCCAGACGGCACGCACGGCCGGCGACTTCAAGATCTATTACAGCAAAGTGCCCAGCGGCAGCTCCTACACCATGGACCACACGGCCATCACCTATGTATTCGATGACAAGGGCGCCATCCGTCTGGCCCTGCGTCACGAACAGACGGCCGAACAGTGCGCGGCCGACCTGCGCACGCTGCTGCAAACGCCACCTAAATCTACCAGCAATTTTCTGAAAGGACTGTTCCAATGAAACGTCTGCTTAATCTATTCCTGCTTGCCGCCCTGCCTGCCATGGCGCAGGTCACCGTCAGCGAAGCCTGGGTGCGCGGCACCGTCGCCCAGCAAAAGGCCACCGGCGCCTTCATGACGCTTAACGCGGCGCAGGATAGCCGTCTGGTGGCGGCCAGTTCACCCGTCGCCGGCATGGTCGAAGTGCATGAAATGAGTATGTCCAACGATGTGATGCGCATGCGCCAGCTGGACAGTCTGGCGCTGCCTGCCGGCAAGCCCGTCAAGCTGATGCCGGGCGGCTACCACCTGATGCTGATGCAATTGCAGCGTCCGCTGGCCGATGGCGACAAGGTGCCCCTCACGCTGGAAATCGAGGACGCCAAACACGTGCGCAGCAAGGTTACGGTGGAGGCTGTGGTACGTCCACTGGCGGGCGGCCACCAGCACTAATCTGCTGCACTGCGACTGTGCAACTGTACCACCGTGCGGCCTGCGTCCAGCAGGGCGCACGGTGGCGCACTGCCCTAGCGTATGCGTTCGGCATCGACGCTGCTGGCGCGCCGCACATAATCACGAATCAGCGGGCCATAGCGCGCCACCGTGGCCGGCGTCAGCGCGCCCAGTTCGGTACTCGTAATCAGCGCTGCCGCTTCCGGCGTCGACAGAATCGCATCGATGCGCTTGATGGTAGCCAGCCCCCAAGGGGTACGGGGACAGGCGAAGCCCGTCACGACGAAGTTCTCCGCTCCTCTCAAAGGCAACACTTTCAGTTTCGCCAGCGCGGGATCCTGCGTGATGGCATAGGCCAGCGTGACGTCGTATTCGATCAGATAATCGGCCCGCCCCAGCAGCACCATTTTCAGCGTGCCGGAGCCGTAGTTCGGCGTTGCCAGCTGTTCCACATTGAGCCGCGCACCCACCTGTTTCAGCACCTGATCGACCGCCGGCCCATAGGCACGGCGCTTGACGAGTACACCGCGCAGATCGGGGTTGCCCATCAGTTCAGCAGGATCGACCTGCCCCTGCTCGTTCAGGCGCACCTGCTCGAGCGCCTCGGGACGGATGATCAGTTGCGGTGGCGGCGAATAGAACACATCGCGGAAATACGCCACCTTCTCCCGCTCGGGCGTGCGCAGCGCCGCCGTGTCGCACATCGGTTCGCCCTGCGCCAGCATGTGCCAGATGCGGGTGGGATTGGCCCGCACAAACCGGTGCTGCGCCTGCGGCCAGTTAGCCACCACATACTCGGTTATCTTGTCAGCGATGCCGTCACCGGCCTTGCCTTCGACGGGCACATTCACCGGTGCAAAATAGGAACTCAGCCAGGTCACGGGCAGCTGTTCCGGCTGCTCGGCCAGCACTGGCGTGCACACTAGCCAGCCGGCTGCCAGCCATACACGCTTGGGAGGGAGTGACGGTATTTCCATGCAAGCAATGATAACGGATAAATGCTGATCATCTGCACAAAAAAGTGGCGATAGAGCTCACGAAATAAGCGGAAAAGCAACGCCCGGCAGCAGTCCGGCGTAATTCAGCAGCCACCACAGAGCTAATCCGAACGCGGCATACAGCAAGGCCGAGCCGGCAGCGAGCCGCAGGTCGGTCAGCGAAGGCAGACCGCCATAGGCACAGCAGGCCACCAGATAAGCCGCCAGTATCCAGCGACCATACTGCCCGGCAGCGTAGGCCGGGAATAGCCAGTGTTGCGCCATTAGCCAGCCTAGCGGAAACAGCGCCAGTGGCGCCAGTGCCACCCACGCCGCATTCCCCAGATGCAGATTGCGGAAACTGACCGAACCCAGTACCCAGTGCTGCCCCTGCCGGCGCGGCCACAGTGCCACCGCAACCGGGCGCGCATGCAATAACCAGCCCGCCAGCCAGTGGCAGGCTTCGTGCATCAGGGTGGCGGCAAAACTGAGCAGCGCCAGCAGATACATACTGTGGCGCAGCGCCCGCATCAGCACCAGCCAGCCTAGTACCAGCGCGGCAGAGGCGAGTAGCGCGGGCTCAGGCATCAGCCCAGTTCGGAATAGAAGCAGCGGCCGCAGGCCTGCCGGTAGCTTTCATTGCCGCCGATGCTGATCTGCTCGCCATCCTTGATACGCTTGCCCTGCTCGTCCACACGGATATTCATGGTGGCTTTCTTGCCGCAGGTGCAGATGTTCTTGAGTTCTTCGATATCGTCGGCCAGCGCCAGCAGATAGGCCGAACCGGGGAAAGGCTCGCCGCGGAAATCCGTGCGCAGTCCATAGGTAATCACGGGAACGCCCCGTACCTGGGCCAGCTGGTGCAACTGCTGCACCTGCGCCGTGGTCAGAAACTGGGCTTCGTCGATAAGCAGACAGGCAATCTTCTGTTCTATGCGCTCGAGGAAATTGGTCTCGGCGTCGAACACTTCCGTCTCGCGCTGGGGCCCCAGCCGCGACGTGACATAGCCCACACCATAACGGTTGTCGATCGCGGCCGTGAACAGGCGTACGCTCTGGCCCTGCTCTTCGTAATTGTGTGCCACCTGGAGCATGGCGGTGGATTTACCTGCGTTCATCGCAGAGTAGCGGAAATAGAGTTTTGCCACTGCAGCCTTCTGTTGTTCTGGTTAGTGCGCCTGGCTTATACGGGCGCTATCGGTCTGCTGCGATTATAAACTGCGCCCCGCCGTCAAGCGCAAATATAGGGGGACTTAGGGCGCTTATTCAGCCTACGCAGCAGGCTAGGCCAGTGTTAACATCTCGCCATCGGGAATTCCGCGTGGAATTTCCGTCTGATTGATGAAACTATTTTTACTGGACTCTTACTCTGGCTCTCACACCATGGAACTGTTAATTATTCTGATCGGCGTTCTGGCCATTGCAACGGTTTATTCGATCGGCGTGGCTGCGGCCAAGCCCGTGCAAGGCAGCGATTTCTACAAAGTCTCCAAAGATGGCCGCGTACTGGCGGCGGGCCGCCGCAAAATCCATGCGGTACGGCCCAAAGTCACGCCGCACGGCCTGCAGGTAAAGCTACGCAACGGCAAGCGCACGGGCGAATTCCTCGTCCATCATCTGGTGGCTGAAGCCCACCTGCCCAACCCGGCCGGCCACAGCCACGTACGCCACCGCGATGGCAATCCGCGCAACAACAAAGTGAGCAATCTGGTCTGGATCAAAGCGCCCGTCGCCGAAACCGTGCCGGAAGAGATCACTCGCCCGGATGATAGCGCCGCTCGAGATGCGCTTCGACGTCCTTTCGAGATATCCATATCTCTTTAAACTCGCCCCGTGCATACATGCCGGCCTGATCGTTGAAATGCGGTGAGGCCGGATTACCACTCTGGCCACCGGCCAGCACACTACGGGCACGGATCTGCGGCCCGAACTCCACCACCGCCACAAAGCTGTTGCCACGTTCGCCATAGATACGCCGCGTCTTGCTCTTGCTAGTCATGCCGTAGGCCGCCAGCGAACCCCAGTTTGCGGAAGCAAACGGCACGGGCAGGCTGGGCTGGTTGTCATCGAACTGCTGCACCAGATCGTCGGACAGGCGCTGGAAGCGGTTAATCTCGCCCCACGGCGTCTGCCACTGGCCGAAATCGGCACTCAGCTTGGCGCTGGCCTGCTCCAGCGCTGCCAGTCGCTGGACCGGCGTCAGCATCTGCTCGAAGTAGTCCAGCAGCGGCATTTCCAGCTTGCGTGCAGCGGCACTGTAACTGTTGCTCAGTTCCTGAGCCCAGAATATCGCTAGCGAAGTAGGCACGGAATCGAGCGCATAGCGCAGATTCCAGCCCCGCAGCGCAGCGATCTGGGGCGCCAGCGCAGCCTTCTGCGCGGCCTCCTCCGGCAGCGCATCGTAAGCGGCGAAGAGTTGCGGCAGCAGCGGCTCGAAAGCGGGCAACAGCGTGTCATAAGCCGCCGCAATCAGGCTATCGAGGGTGAAATCGCGCTGATCCTGCAGCACCCGCAGGGCATGGATACCGCGCGCATTCTCGCCCTGCAGCGACATATAGGCCGGATAATCGCTAGCCTTGGGGCTGGCCGCACCGGCCGCCGTGTAAGGCCAGTTATTGGTGTTCTGGATCCAGCCGGTGCGGGGATTGAACAGCTGGATAGTCTCGCTCACCTTGTGCAGGCCACGCCATTCGGTAGCGGGATTGCTGCCATCGACCGGATGCTTCCAGTCAAAGCGGGGATCGCGGCGGGGAATGAAATTGCCATGGAAGTAGGCGATATTCCCGTCCACATCGGCATACACGGTGTTGTTGGAGGAATTGCTGCGCAACTCCATGGCACGGTAGAACTCGCGGTAATTGCGCGCCTTGGTACGGATATACGACTGGGTCAGCGCCTGGCGTGGCTGATTCATCATGCGCACCGCCACCCATTTGCCATCCACCGCCCGCACAATGGGGCCGTGATGGCTGTAGTACACCCGCACCACCTTGCTGGCCATGCCTTGCGCGCTCTTGTACGGCAGGCGGATATCGACCGGCTTGAGGGCACGCCATTGCTGGCCGTAACGGTAATAGAACTTGCCGTTTCGCTCGCGCACAGTTTCCAGATATTCGTCGATGGCGTCGCCGCCGCCCGACGTATGCATCCAGCCCAGCCGGTCATTAAAACCCTGATACACAAAGAACTGGCCCCAGGTCACAGCGCCATAGGCATTCAGCCCTTGCTCGCTACTGACCTGTACTTCGGGACGGAAATAGAACGAAGTATGGGGATTAATCAGCAGCAGCGGATAGCCGTTGCGGGTGAGCCGGGGCGCAATGGCGAAGCCGTTGGAACCGCCCGGTTCGCGCTCTAGTGGCCGGTATAGCGCTGCCAGCGTGGCCTCTTTAGGCTGGGGCAGACGGGCCCCATCGCGGTACAGCGCTTCCAGCTGTTTGAGGTCGACAGTTTCGATATCGCCACCGATGCTGCCCTCGCTGAAACTGAGCGCCATCCACGGCTCGAAATGGGTAATCAGGGCGGGCTTGACTTCCGGATGGGTAGCCAGATAGTAGTTCAGGCCATCGGCAAACGCCACCATCAGCTGTTTCAGCCATGCGGGACTGCGGCGATACTCGGCTTTCAGCTGCTCGGGCGTGATAAACAGCTTCATCCGCAGATCGCGATACAGTTCGCCCTCGCCTTCCACTTCGGCCAGTCGCCCCATGGCATTAATGTAGTTGCGCTCGATGCGCTTGAAATCATCTTCCGCCTGCGCATACATCAGGCCGAACACGGCATCGGCGTCAGTCTTGCCGTACACGTGAGGAATCCCCCAGGTATCGCGCAAGATCGTCACGCGCTGCGCGGCCGCCGGTAGCGACTGCGGCGCTGCGGCCACAACGTTGGCGCATGCCGCAGCACACAGCAGGGAAACAAAGCTTGCAACGACGCGCATGCAGACTCCTGTATAAACTGTTTATGCCATTAGCCAAACGCTGGCGCCGACGCCAGCGCCCGCATTAACTCCCGCCCAGCAGCTCCGACAGGCGTTTCTGCAAACCCGTGATTTCCTCGCGCAAAGCGGCATTTTTCTCGCGCAGCACGGCATTCTCGGCCCGCAGTTCTTCCACTTCCGTGGCCGGCCGGCCATAGCCGCCCTCGCCGCCCGCACTGCCAGCTTCGCGGCCTTCTTTCGGCTCTTTAGGTGGCCGTGCGGCCGCGCGCAGTTCGCGCACTTCCTTGGCCGCCTTCTGCAATTCCTTCTTGCCGCCTGCCACGGCAGCCAGCTGCTCTGCTTCCGGCAACGAGGCAACAGTGGCCGCCGCATTGATCGAAATAGTGCCAGAGCGCACCGCTTCCACCAGTTCCGGCGTGGCCGTCTTCTGGATCTTTTCGATCTGGCCGATGGTGGCGCTACTCAGACGGGCGGCACGGGCGATATCTTCACGCGAAGTCAAGGGCATGGCCGGCACCCGTACCTTGGCCGCTTCGCCTTCCGGCGGGGCGATGGCGGCATCTTCAGCCGCTGCCTGCGCCACCAGCTCGGCGGCACGGGCCGCCGTGATCTCTTTCTTGCGCAGCGCCAGCACGCCGCGCTGGTAGTCGGAGATGCTGCGTCGCCCCAGATTGTTGTCGATCATCCACAGTTTGACATCGTCCAGATTACGGAAACTGGTGTTTTCCGTGACCTTGAACGGGATGCCGTGCTGCTGGCAGATCTGGTAACGGTTATGCCCGTCCACCAGCACGTCCTGCCACAGTAGCAGCGCATCGCGGCAGCCTTCCTGCAGGATGCTCTGCTCCAGCGCGGTATATTCGGCCTGCGTCAGCGGTTCGATATAGCTGCGCAGGGTTTCGTTAATCTTGATTTGCATGGTCTGACTCCTGACTTCCTGACTACGGCTGCCCATTCAGGGCCGCCCATCCGCACGCCGACACGCGCGCGGACCGACCCGCATGCTACACCATCGCCACGCTGCATGGGTTGCAATTGTAAAAACCTTGGCGCATCATGCTCGTTCCTCAATTAAGGTTCTACTATGGTTAATTACATCATTCACGTTTCGTATGCCCAGCCAGCCGCCGACACCATCGAGCGCCTGACCGACGAACTGCGCAAATATCAGGTGGGCAGCGGCATCAAGGCCGAAGACGGTCGCGGCTATGTACTGCCAGCGGGCAACTACGTCTACCACGGCAAAGAAGCCATCAATGAAGTGCGCGACGCCATCTTCCGTATCGCTGACGAAGTCCACAGCGGCGGCGTCAAGATTCTGGTTTCCGAAGTCGCCACGGCCTCGTGGACCGGTCTGGAAGAACTGCCGGTACTGCCGGAAGAAGCCAACCAGCAGCCTGCCTGATCTTTCACTGTCACTGAATCGACAGTCGGTGCCACCCGGGCGCAAGCTGCGCCGGTGGCACGCCGGATGGCTTTTACTTGCATGAGAGAAGCTGCCGCAATGAAACTTTTGTTTACAATTTCGCTGGTACTTGCAGGTAAAATAAGGCGCAAGGAGACTCTACTGCTCCGCCTTATCGAGACCGCAACATGCCCCGACTCCGCATATTGTCGCTGTTCTGCCTGACGCTAGGCCATGCCGTTTCCGCCTGCGCCGCGCCGCCAGCCAGCTCCCCTGCCCGCTACGCCCCGATCCCCGTCGATGCCATCTATGCGCCCGTTCAGCCCAACGGCACGGCCGATGATGCGCTGGCCAGCGGCAAAGTGGAACGCACCGTGTTTCCCATGGCTGCGCGTGCCAGCAAGCCGTGGCGTCTGGCCTTCCTGTTCCCCCATATAAAAGACCCTTACTGGGTGGCCTGCAGTTCCGCCCTGATCAGCGAAGCGCGCCGGCTGGGCGTGGCCATCGACATCCTGCCGGCCGCCGGTTACGACGATCTGGCCGGCCAGTTGCAACTGATGGACGAGGCGATCGCAGCGCGTTATGACGCCATCGTTATCTCGCCCATCGCCATGACGGCCAATAATGCCTCGATTGCCAAGGCGCGCGCGGCCGGCATTCCCGTGTTCGAACTGGCCAACGACAGCCGCAGCGATGACCTGACGATCAAGATCACCACCTCGCTACGGGAAATGGGCCGTCAGGCCACCCGCTGGGTGCTCGACGATGCGCGCAAACGGGGCCTGAAAACTGTCAATCTGGGGCTGCTGCCGGGGCCGCTGGGTGCAGGCTGGGTCAAAGGCGAGGTCGATGGCACCCGCTATGCCGCCCAAGTCGCCGATCTGGAAGTGAACATCATCGATATCCGCTACGGCGATAGCGACGCTGCCGAGCAGGCCGAACTGGCCAGCCAGATGCTGAACCGCTACGGCAGCAAGCTCGATTACATCATCGGCTGCACCGGCTGCGCCCCCGCTGCCATCGCGCCGCTCAAGGCGGCCGGTCTGGCCAGCCGCATCAAGCTGGTGGCCTACGACCTGACAGGGGAAATTGCCGAAGCCATCCGTGGTGGCGAGATTGCTGCCGCTGCCGACACGCGCGCCGTCAGCCAGGCCAGAGTGGCCATCAACGCTGCCGTCAATGTGCTGGAAAAACGTCAGCCGCGCCTGCCCCACACGCTGTTGATCCAGCTCGGCATAGTCGATCAGCAAAATTTCACCCGCTATCCATTTGATAGCTCGATTGCGCCGGACAATTACAAGTTACAGCTCAAATTCGAACCAAATAAAATTTAATTTAACAAAATTCGCAAATTTCCCACACTAAAAACATTTAAAGTGTTTTTTGTGTGGAATTCGAATATACTTTCTCCATGGAATTAAATATTCCCCTCATGAAGTTGAATGGAGCAAGTAACCGCCATGACGACGCAGCTTACCCGCTATACCTCCGCGCGCAACGCCGCCGCAACGCCGCCTGAACATGCCCTGTTTGATGCGCTGGCCGCCAGCCGTGCCGTGTTACGCCTGAATCCCGATGGGCAGATCGAACTGATCAATACCGTGGCGCTGGAAGTGTTCGGCATCCGCGAAGAGCAAGCCTTGCACCAGCATGTCAGTACGTTGTTCGATCCTATCCATCACGCCGCCTTGAGCGCCCCCGAAGTATGGCGCAAGCTGGCCGGCGGCGAACGCCACGAAGGCGAATTCCGTCATGCCCGCGCCGATGCGGAAGAACACTGGCTGAAAGCCCTGTTCCTGCCGCTCGGTGAGCTGGGCACGCTGGTAATCATGACCGACATTACCGAAAGCCGCCGCATCCAGCTCGACATGAGCGGCAAGATTGCCGCCATCGAAAGGGCACTGGCCGTGGTGGAATTCGATCTGACCGGCAAAGTCCTGCGCGCTAATGACAACTTCCTGCGTGTGATGGGCTACAGTGCGGCCGAAGTGGTTGGTCAGCACCACAGCCTGTTCTGCACGGCCACCGATGCGGGCAGCCGCAATTATCAGGAAATCTGGCGTCGTCTGATCTCCGGCGAAATCCACGCGGGCGAATACCGCCGCGTCGACAAACAGGGTAACGATGTGTGGATACAGGCCAGCTACAACCCCATCCTCGATGCGGTCGGTAATCCCGTCAAAATCGTCAAATATGCCACCGATATCAGCGCTGCCAAACGCCAGACTAACGAGGCAGCCGGCCAGCTGGCTGCCATCAACCGTTCGCAGGCGCAGATCGAGTTCGATCTGGCTGGAAACATTCTTAGCGCCAATGCCAACTTCCTGCGCTGTGTCGGCTATACGCTGGAACAGATCGTGGGGCGTCACCACAGCATGTTCTGCCCGCCGGAACTGGTACAGTCGGCCGAATACCGCCATTTCTGGGCCGATCTGGGCGAGGGCCAGTTCAAGAGCGCGCGCTTCCACCGTATCGGCAACCATGGCGCCACCATCTGGCTGCAAGCCAGCTACAACCCCATCCTCGATCTGAACGGCAAGCCCTACAAGGTGGTGAAGTTCGCCACCGACATTACCCAGCAGGTGGAGCGGGAGGAAACCGTCAGCGGCAAGGTGGAAGCCATCAGCAAGATCATGCATGCGCTGGCCGACGATATCGATCACATCGCCATGAGCGCCGAACAGTCAAGCGGCATCGCCCAGCATACCGAACAGCAGGCACGTGAGGGCCGCACCCTGCTGGAAAAATCGCTGGCTTCGATCCATGAAATCCAGAAATCCTCGCAGGAAGTTCATGACATGGTGGGCGCCATCAGCGATATCGCCAGCCAGACCAATCTGCTGGCGTTCAATGCGGCAGTCGAAGCGGCACGGGCGGGCGAACATGGCCTCGGGTTCTCCGTGGTAGCCGATGAAGTACGCAAGCTGGCCGAGAAGTCGGCCCAGGTGGCACACGGCATTTCACGCCTGATTGACCAGAACGTACTGCGCGTCAGCGAAGGCGGCCGCATCAGCGATCAGGTCAGCATGGCACTCGACCAGATATTGCAGTCGGTACGCAATACCAGCGCCTCGATCGGCCAGATCGACAAAGCCACGACCCATCAGGTCGATGCCGGCCGCCACGTACAGGCGCTGCTGACAGAATTGCTGGCCGCCGCCACCCATCAGGCCTGATATGTCCCAGCCGCCAGCCCCTGATACCGCTACCTATGCCCTGCTCCAGCTAGGCGGCTGGCAGCTAGGCGTGGCCGCCACACTGGTGCGTCAGGCGCGCGCCTACGTCGAGCCAGCAGCACTGGACACTGCCGCACCGCAACTGGCAGGACGGCTGGTGTCTGGCCCGCAGCAGCTGGCCGCGCTCGATCTGGCACACTGGCTGCCGCAGGCGCAGGCCGCCAGCGCTGCTCAGGGCGGCTACCACGTGGTGCTCGAACACGCCGGCATCCAGCTGGCCATGCGGGTCGATCAGCTGGGTGGCTTGCGCGAACTGCCGCTATCGATAGTAGCTGCTGCATCGCCGCACAGCGACATGCCGCTACTGCGCTGCATCACGCTGGACGATGACAGCACCCTGCATCTGCTGGACGGTGAAGAACTGGCGCGTCAGGCCGGCAGCGCCATTGCCGCCGCCAGCCTGCAGGCAGACAGCGCCGCACTGCAGGATGGCGAGGAACTACGCCAGCTACCGCCTATGGGCGTGTTCCAGCTCGATGGCCAGCGTTACGCCCTGCCTGCTGCCCTGATCCATGAAGTCATCAGCTGCCCGCCCATGACGACACCGTTCCTGTGGGGCGGTCCGTTGCGCGGGGTAACTGAATGGCGCGGCCAGCACGTCTATCTGCTGGCGCCGCAACAGCTGGGTTCCAGCCAGAGCACGGCTGCCATGCTGGCTGTGGTGGGCGACCAGCATGGCTATCTGGGCCTGCCGATCGATGCGGCGCTGACCTTGCGGCGCTTCCGCCTTGACCAGCTCAGCGGTGCCGACGATGGCCAGCTATATGCCGGTCTGATTGTCGACGATCAAGAGCGCCCTATCCGCCTGCTCGATAGTGCAGCCCTGCTGCGACTGATTCCCCATACGTCGCGCAGCACCCGCCAGCAGGAGGGCGATAGTGCACAGCAGCGTTCGCGCGAAGCCTATCTGGTCTGCCGCGCCGGCATCCGTCTGGCGATTCCCATCCGGCTGGTCGAACAGGTGTGCGTACTGCCAGCCGATTTTTCCTCCGCCGGCGCGACTGCCGATGGCAGCAGTGGTAGCATTACATGGCGTGACCAGACCCTGCCGCTACATCAGCTAGGCGCCGCGCCCACCCGCCTGCTGGTGATCTGCCACGGCGGCCGGATGCTGGGCCTGCTGGTTGATGCCGTGGAAACCCTGCTGCCTGCCCTGAGTGCCAGCCAGCCGCGCGCGATCTGTGTGGCGGGCCGGGCGTTCCGTGTGATCAGCACGCGCCACGCCAGCTACACGCTGTTCGAACCACAGCAACTGGACTACTTCAGCACCCATTAACTCACCGCGACACGACGCTTACATGTTTAAAAAGATCACCGTCAGTCAGGCCCAGGTTGGCATGTATGTGCATAAAGTCTGTGGCACCTGGCTGGATAACCCGTTCTGGACAGCCTCGTTTGCCCTGAAAACCCCCGGCGATCTGAAAAAACTGCAAAGCAGCACGGCACGCGAAGTCTACATCGACACTAGCCGGGGTATCGACGTGGTGCCGGACGACGCCGCTGCCAGCGTGCAGCAGGATGCCGGCAGCACGGCTGCCAGCGCTGCCAGTCCGCTCAATGTGCAGGGTACGCCGGCCGATTTCCGCTTCAAGGTGGAAGCACCTACCAGCACCAGCGATGAACTGAAGCGGGCCAAGCGCATCCTCAAGACATCCCGTCTGGCCGTCGATGAAATGTTCAACGACGCCCGCATGGGCAAGCTGATCGATACCGGTACGGCGGTCGCAGTCGCTGACGAAATCGCCGCGTCCGTGCTGCGCAATCCGGGTGCACTGATCAGTCTGGTCCGGCTGAAGAAAATCGACGATTACACCTATATGCATTCGGTGGCTGTGTGCGCCATGATGGTGGCACTGGGGCGTCAGATCAATCTGCCCGATCACGAAGTGCGCGACTGCGGACTGGCCGGCCTGCTGCACGATGTGGGCAAGATGGCGATCCCGATCGAGATTCTCAACAAGCCGGGGCGCCTGACGGAGAGCGAATACAGCACCATACAGGGCCACCCGCGCGCCGGTTTCGAACTGCTGGCCCAGACCGACAGCGTGCCCGCAGTGGCGCGTGATGTCTGCCTGCACCACCACGAGCGCATCGACGGCAAAGGCTATCCCGATGCGCTGCCGGGCGACCAGATCAGCCTGCAGGCACGCATGGGTGCCATCTGCGACGTGTACGATGCGATCACCTCCAACCGGCCCTACAAGCAGGGCTGGTCGCCCGTGACGTCGCTGGCACGCATGACGGAATGGAGCAAGGAAGGCCAGTTCGACACCCAGCTGTTTGCCGCCTTCGTGCGCTGCATCGGCATCTACCCGATCGGCACGCTGGTGCGGCTGAAAAGTGACCGGCTGGCGGTGGTGCTGGACAACCGCAAATCGCTACTGACCCCGATAGTACGGGTCATGTATTCGCTCAAGTCCATGGTTTACCTGCCGCCGGAAACGCTCGATCTGTCGCTGCCGGGCATACCGGAAGCGATCATATCGAGCGAGGAAGAAGCCACCTGGGGCATCGTCGACTGCGGCCGTTTCATGGCCGACTGAGCCCCCGCCGCGACAGGCGCTCAGGCCAGTTCTGGGTGGCGCTGCAAGTATTGCTGATGGATAGCATCCAGCCGCTTGAGTTCCGCAATCGGAATTTCGAACACTTCATGCACACGCAGCATCAGTTCCGCACTGACGCCCGTACGGCCGTGGCGTATCTTGCTCAGACTGGACGGCGCCAGTTGCAGCGCGCGGCTCAGTTCCGCATCGTTCTTGAGTTGCTGACGCAACAGCACATGGTCTAGCAGGGTGTGAGGTCGGGCATCAGCGGCCAGACCAAGGTAGCGTTGGGCGTTCATACGGGGCTCCCGATATCGGCAAGTTCATGCGCCTGATAGGCGTGCTGGATGGCCAGCAAGGCATCCACGTCGGCCAGCAGCGCGGCTACGCAGAGCGGGTCAAACTGGCTGCCGGAACCATCGCGCATGTACTCGATGGCACGCTGCAGATCCCAGCCCGCTTTGTATGGGCGGGTGGAGGTCAGCGCATCGAACACATCGGCCACGGCAACGATGCGGCCATACAGGGGGATGGCATCGCCCGCCAGACCGCGCGGGTAACCGCTGCCGTCGTAGCGCTCGTGATGGCTGAGGGCAATGATGGCGCCTACCTGTAGCAGCGGCGATTCGCTGCCCGCCAGAATGCTGGCACCGATTTCTGTGTGGCGCCGCATCACTTCGATTTCATCTTCCGTCAGCGGCCCCGGTTTGAGCAGGATGGCATCAGGTATCCCTACCTTGCCGATATCGTGCATGGGCGCGGCATCGCGGATCAGATCGCAGCGGGCTTCGTTCAGCCCCAGATTTTCTGCCGTCAGACGGGCATAGGCCGCCATGCGCAGCAGGTGGCCGCCCGTCTCCGGATCGCGGTATTCGGCCGCGCGTGACAGCCGGCAGATCGCTTCGTGCTCGCGCGCCACCACATCAGCCGTGGCTTTGCGTACGGCATGGGTCAGCCAGTCGGCCCGTTCAGCCAGTTGCAACTGGGCGCGCCGCAAGGCCAGCAGATTACCCACGCGGGCATTCAGTTCGGCGTGGTTGACGGGTTTGGTGAGGAAATCATTGGCGCTCAGGCGCAGCGCTTCGTGGCGCACCGCAATCTCGGTATCGGCCGTCACCATCACGACCGGCACTTCCTGCTTGCCGGGCAGCGCGCGGAAGCGGCGCAAAAATTCTAGGCCATCCAGTTCCGGCATCATGTAATCGACCAGCACCAGATCAGGCGTGTGCTGCTCGCACCATGCCAGCGCTGCCACCGGATCGGCCATGGGCCGGGCCACCACCGTGTCCAGCATGCTCAGCATGTGACAGAACAGTTCCAGATTGAGCTTGTTGTCGTCGACGATCAATACATTCATGGCACATCCCCTGAGCTGGCGAACACTGCAAATAAACCGATAAAATCAATTATACCGATTTTCACACAAAAGTGTGTTTTATTGCTAGAATTGGTTTAAATCTGCTGTATGGGGAATGTTGCAAATGAAAAACACGAGTCGGGCCAGTGCGGTGTGCACCACACAGCGCGCGGCCAGCATATTGGGCATTTCGGTTTCCTCCGTCCAGCGGTTAGTGGAGGCTGGTGCCATCAGCGCATGGAAAACCCGTGGCGGACACCGCCGGCTGCCGCTGGCGGAAGTGCTGGCTTACAAAGCCCAGCCGGGCAACCAGTTGCTGGAACCCGCAGATCCCGAGCATTTGCGCATTCTGATGATAGAGGGCGAGGCCGAGCGGCGCGAGCAGTTCCAGCGTCGCTATAGCCACTGGCATCTGCCGGCCACGCTGGAGTTTTCCAGCAATATCTATCTGGCCATGCTGGAACTGGCACGACGCCAGCCCGATATTTTGCTCGTCGATCTGGAAAACAACCGCATCAATGGCAGCGCCCTGCTGAATACTCTCGTGGGCGATCCCAAACTGTGGACCATGCACATCGTGCTGCTGTCGGAGCAGGATGCGGCCACGCTGGCCGCGCGCGGCGTATTACCGAAAGGCACGGTATTTTTCGGCCGCACGGTGCGTGCCGACGAATTGCGCGACTATCTGCAGGCGCGCTGCGCGCTACAACTACGGCATGCGGCAACAGCCATCTCCACTACCGAACCTGCCGCTGGCGACACTGAACTGAACATCGAAGTACAGGCCTGAAATGCAACACGGGCATGCCTGAGCATGCCCGTGTTGCACGGCAGTGCATGCTGGTCGTAGGGTTTATTCGCGTTCCAGCGGGCAGGTATTAAAGCCCAGTATGGTGTACAGCGGGCAGTATCCGATGGCGCCAGTCAGCAGCGGCACCACCCCGATATAACCCCACGCACCGACATTGCCGCTCGCTGCCAGACCGATCAGCGCCAACCCAGCCACCACGCGCGCCGCGCGATCCAGCGAACCTTCATTCTTCTTCATTTTCTAGCTCCTGTAGTGATTTACTGCCTACGCCGCGTAGGCCTTGGTACAACGCCCGATGACAACGATCAGGTTGATGTCGGGCTACATCAGCCTGTACTTCTCCCTTGCATGAAACAAGCCTACTGTTGCTTGTCTTGGACACAATTAAATACTTTCTACATCATACCGCGCTAGCCCTGCCCAGATGGTTCCGCTCAGCGTATATTCTTGCCTGAGCAAACAGAACAGGGTTAGGAGTAGTTTGAGCATGGAAAGCATCACCGTGGTGTATCTGCAAGGTGAAAACCGACGTTCATGTCCTGAACAAGGCGTCCTGATGAAGGACTACACCTGCAGCGATGACGCTTTAAACGCTCCCGTACCGGAAGGCTATGCACTGGCCTTTTTTCAGGACGGGAAAGACCGCTTCCTGTTCAGCCGTCCGCTCGGATGGAAAAAAATCACCCGGGGCGATACTTCCGAACCGCAAGCCCTCCCCCACGACCACTGATCTGTTCCAGATCAAGCAGTAAATTCTTCGTAGGCTTTCAGCGCATGGGTGGCGTACATCATCGATGGGCCACCGCCCATGTACACGGCCGTTGCCAGCACCTCTTCCAGTTCGGCGCGGGTGGTACCCAGCTTGACCAGCGCCTGCACATGAAAGCCGATGCAGTCATCGCAACGGCAGGCGATCGCAATCCCCAGCGCAACCAGTTCGCGGGTCTTCTTGTCCAGCGCACCTTCCTTGGTACCGGCCGCCGCCAGCTGGCTGAAGGCCGTCATCAGATCAGGCTGGGACTGGCGCAGGTCGCGCATTTTGCCCGATACTTGTTTGGTCAGTTCTTTATATTCCGGCATGCCACTCATATATCCTCCGATTCAATTTACTAGAAGATATTATATCGCAGAATATATTGATGTGCGCAAGTGCCCGCTTTTTTCTACTACCTGCCGGTCTTAGTCCGTCCGCGCCAGCGAACGCTTCAATTCCGTCATTTGCTGCGCCAGTGCGATCAGGTCGGCACTGCTTTGGGCGGCCTGCTCGAACATCTGCCCTTCCTCTTCCTCGACGTGATGGTCGACCTGCTCGGACAGCACCTTGATACGCGCATCGTAGAGTTCATCGTCGGGGTCCAGCGCTTCGATCTGCTCAATCAGGTCCTTGGCAGCGGCATGCTCCACCAGTGCCTCATCCATCAGATCATCATCATCGATGGCTTCGCGTATGGCCGGATAGAAGATTTCTTCTTCTAGCCGGGTATGCACGCGCAGCGCCGCGCAGATGCGCTCAGCCAGCCTCTTCTTGCTGACTTTGGAACGGTCACTGAGTGCTTCGAAATCGGCAAACAGTTGCTTGACCTGCGCGTGATCCGCCTTGAGTAAGGCCAGCGCATTCTGAGTTGAGTGTTGCATATCGCCTCCCTGAACAATGTGTAGGAGGGCCGATCTTAGTAGCGCTCGCCGGCGCACACTGTGAGCGCACCCACACAGCGGGCCAAGGAAATTTGATCAGGAACAGATCCGCCGGACTGGACCGCTGACCAAGCTGACCACGGCGCCAGTGGGCACGTCTATAATGCGGCTACCGTATAACTTGAGTAACACCCATGCAAACCTTCCCTCTGGCCGGCTGGATCCGCGTTCTGCTGGCCCTCGCAGCAATCAGCACCCTTATCGTCAAAAAAGTCTGGGATTTCTCCAGCCCGATGGACGCGGCTGCAGGTGTGCTACTCGCGCTGATTTATGCACTACCCGCATGGCAGGGTGAAGTGCGAGGCTACTCGTGGGGCACAAGGCTCCTCATCGGCAGTACATTTATCTGGATCGGCAGTCTGGTGTTTATGCTGTTGCACTAAACGGCGCGTGCTATCGGCCTGCTAGGCTGTCCCGCGCTGCATGGCAGCGCGCAACTGCAACAAGCCCGACAGCGCCGGTACAGCCAGCCCCACATCGCCCGCTCTGACCACTGCTGACTCATCGGGATTGAGGCGTATCAGGGGAACACCGAGCTGCTCGCCAAAACGCCGCACCGTCGGGATGGCCGTACCGGCACCGATTTCCAGCACCACCGTGCGACTGGCGCGGGCCAGCCAGCGATCCAGCCTTTGCAGCTGCCGTTCGACCGCATCGCCATCCCAGCCCCCATCGCTGAACATCAGAATATTCGGCCGGGCTAGCCCCTGACAGGCAGGACAACGAGGCAGCGCCGACAGCAGCAGACAGCTGTCACTATCTACCTGCGGATCGATACTTTGCGCCGGCCATGGCGCATGGCCGCAGCCATCCAGACATTGCAAGGTATGGATGCTGCCATGACATTCGGCCACCTGCACCGCGCTAAAGCCGGCCTTCTGGAAGTGGCCATCCACATTGCTGGTAAAGACAAAGCCGCCATGCGGCATGCTGCCAGCCATGTCGCGCAGGATAGCGAAGCCCGCATGAGGGGCTGTACGGCGGTATAGCTGTAGCCGGTGGCCATAAAAGCCCCACGCCAGTTCGGGCCGCTCGCGAAAAGCGCGCGGGCTGGCGATCTCATAGAAATTCAGCCCATACCGCCCCAGTGCCGGATAGGCGCGCCAGAACCCCTGCTCGCCACGGAAGTCCGGCATACCGGAGTCGATAGACATACCCGCACCGGCGGTGATCAGTAGGCTATCAGCCTGCATCAGCAACGCTGCGGCCTTATCGTAGTCGGCGCGCTGCGGCGCTGCGATCTGATTCATCTGGTCCGGTATCCTGTAGAGACAGTTGTCGCTATGGCAGTTATCCAAGCTTCATGGCATAATGCCGGGCTATGTTGCTCCGATGGTGAAATTGGTAGACACTGCAGACTTAAAATCTGCCGCCGCGAGGCGTGCCGGTTCGATTCCGGCTCGGAGCACCACCTTAAGAATATCAGAATGCATCAAATCGTCTCACATACTCTCAAAACCCGCATGCTATCTAGGCAGAGCGGGTTTTTTGTTATGTTGGCGCATCTCAATTTATCTCATCCCATCTCAAGAGTCTGACGGTATCGGTGACGGTATCGCCAATTCGCTCGAACTAGATACCGTCATTTCGACAGATTTCTAGAACTACATCGGACTACATTCCAGTCATTTCGACTGGCGTGGAGAAATGCTCCGTTGGCGAAAGCAAAAGAGGATGGGATTTATGGCTTTAACTGATACCTTCGTTCGTCAAGTCAAACACAATTGCGACACGGCCAGTAATAAACACGCTGATGGTCAAGGCATGTATTTACTTGTAAGTGCTGCTGGGAAGTATTGGCGGTTTGATTATCGATTTAATGGGAAGCGTAAGACCGCCGCACTCGGGAAATATCCAGAGGTCAGTCTTGCGAAAGCTCGGCAGCGTCGTCTGGAAATGCGTGAACTGCTCGCGGAGGGCATTGATCCATCCGCCGACAAGCGCGAGAAGATGCGAGATAGCAAAGAGAAAGAACGTCAGACGTTTAATGCTATTGCCCGTGAATGGCTTGAAAAAACCAAGGCGCAGAGAGCAGAAACGACCCAAATCAAGGTAAATGATTGGCTGACCCGCAATCTGTTCCCTTACATTGGCGCAATGCCTATTTCACAAATCAAGCCACGGGATGTGCTTCTAGCACTGGAGCGCATGGAAGCTCGCGGCGCGATTGAGTCTGCGCACAGGGTAAAACAACTCTGCGGGCAAGTGTTTCGCTATGCCGTAGCTGTTGGCCTCGCAGAACGCGACGTAACTGCTGACCTCAGGGGCGCCCTAGCTGCGATCCCCCGCAGCCATTATGCCGCCATCACCGAACCAATTGAGGTCGCCAAACTCTTGCGTGCTATCCACGGTTACATGGGACATCCATACGCCACCGCCGCGTTGAAACTGTCGCCGCTATTCTTCGTTCGGCCGGGTGAGCTGCGCAGCGCGGAGTGGCAAGAGTTCGACCTTGCAGCAGGCGAATGGCGCATCCCCGGTTCCAAAATGAAGATGAAGAACGACCACGTCGTGCCGCTGGCAACCCAAGCGATCGCAATCTTGAAGAGCCTCCACGCCATGACCGGCCACGGCAAGTACGTATTCCCCAGCATTCGCACCGAGGACCGCTACATGAGTGAAAACACGGTCAACGCCTGCTTGCGTAGCATGGGTTTCGGGAAAGAAGTCATGACCGCGCACGGATTCCGCGCGATGGCCCGCACCATCCTTGATGAAGTGCTAGAGGAACGAGTGGACCTTATCGAACACCAGCTCGCGCATGCGGTCAAAGACGCCAATGGCCGCGCCTACAACCGCACCGCTCACCTCCCGGCGCGCCGCACCATGATGCAAAGATGGGCTGACTATCTGGACTCGCTGCGCCTTGGGAATAGTTGAGACGACAAAAAGACCGAAAGAATTTTATGACCTATATGAAAAAAGTAGGACGCACTGCGCATGAGTTTCTGCGCGATCAAGCGAAAAAAATTGCAGACAGCTACCGTCCGGTATTTGAATGCACTGAGGAGTCATACTGTCCGAATCCGGATGACAACCCTGAAGATCAAATATTCATTAGTCACCGCCATGCTTTGGGTTGTCTACTTGGTGAATTGGAAGCCTTTGCACAGCATGGCGAGTTCACCCTTCGGATTGACATGAAAAAGTTTGATATGCGGGAAAAAGCGAGGATGCTAAACGCCAACGGGTGGCGGCGCGTCGATATGAACCGTTCCGGGATTTTGAGAGGCGCCGTGGTGTGAGTCATACCGGGATGGCTTGACTCGAAAGTTGACGATAGTAGTTCATTTCGGCTTCAGCCGGTGGAATATGGCCGATGGGCTCCAGCAGCCGGTGATGGTTAAACCAGCAGACCCACTCCAGTGTGGCCAATTCGACGGTTTCACGGGTCTTCCAAGGAGCACGGCGATGAATCAGCTCGGCCTTGTACAAGCCATTGATGGTCTCGGCCAGGGCATTATCGTAGCTGTCACCTTTGCTGCCCACCGACGGCTCGATGCCGGCTTCGGCCAGGCGCTCACTGTATTTGATCGATACGTATTGCGAGCCTCTGTCGTTATGGTGAATCAGGGTTTCGTCGCGTTCTGGCTGGCGTGCGTACAGGGCTTGTTCCAAGGCGTCCAGCACGAAATCGGTACGCATCGAGCTGCTCACGCGCCAGCCGACGATGCGCCGTGCAAAGACGTCGATCACGAAGGCTACGTACACGAAGTCCTGCCAGGTCGAGACATACGTGAAGTCACTGACCCAAAGCTGGTTTGGACGGTCGGCGCGGAACTGACGATTCACCCGATCCAATGGACATGGCGCAGCGGTATCACCAATCGTGGTGCGCACAACCTTACCTCGGATGACGCCGCGCAAGCCCTCACGGCGCATCAGGCGCTCAACTGTGCAGCGAGCGACTTCGATTTGCTCCCGCCGCAGCTGGCGCCAAACCTTTTCAGCGCCATAGACTTGGAAATTGGCTTGCCACACGCGATGAATGTGAGTCCTCAACGTGTCGTCACGCTTGGCGCGTGCGCAGCGCAATTCAGGATTGCGGCGCTGTGCAGCATGGCGCCAGTAGTTCGATGGAGCGACCTGCAGCACTCTGCAAATCGGCTCGGCTCCGTATGCAGCGCGATGCTGTTCGATGAAAGCCATCAGGACTTGAAGCGGCGGTCGAGCTCCGCCTGGGCGAAAAAAGCGCTCGCAAGACGCAGAATCTCGTTGGCCTTGCGAAGCTCTTTAACTTCGCGTTCCAGTGCCCTCATGCGCTCTTGTTCTGCTGTGGTGGCTCCTTCGCGCTGGCCAGTATCGCGCTCGTGCTGGCGCACCCAGCGCCGCAGGGTCTCCGCGGTACAACCAATCTTGGCCGCCACCGACTCAATGGCCGCCCACTGCGACTCATGCTGCGAAGCCGATTCCTCGACCATGCGCACGGCGCGCTCCATCACTTCTGGGGAAAATTTGGGGGATTTACGTTTCATAGCTCCATTCTCTCAAATGTTGGAGCCTCCCAGATTTCCGGAACGGTTCAGAGAGTGGGCTGAAGTGAGTAACTGAAGTAGGATAAAGATTACCAACACATATCAAAGTGTCAGAGTAACTATATTCGCACAATTGGAGGTATCTTTGTGTCCGTTGAATTTACCTAGTGCGTTTTACAATTTCCACCGCAATCGGCAGAATAATGTATCAGAATATTGCTGGTCTCTTAGCCTTGGTATATGTGGGCACATATTGGCCCGTCTGCACAGAAAACGCTCCCGAATTTTTCCGAATTAAAAAATTAAACGCAGATCAGCCATTGACTGTTTCAGTTGCCTTAGCTCGACCAGGAATGAACTTGCGACAAAGCCGTTCAAGATTTGCCACTGGGAATTCTTCTTATTCACTGTATAGCGGAACACCATACTGGGCGAGTTAATTTCATCTTGGACACCCTTAGGCATGCTGCTTAATATTTCATCAAAGTCAAAAGGAAAGTCGCAGTTATATTCAGGCTCAGGGTAAAGTAAACGATACTCTATCAATAGTTCGCGTATACTATGACTAAAATCTTTTACAACTTTTGACGAGTTCCGTTTTAAAATTTCTGCCTTCAGAAATAATTCTGTCCCATGGGCAGCCAAAAACAGTGCAACACTAGCATCAGGCCATGAGCTGTCAGCATTTTTCTGTACTGCGGAAGTTTGAAGTACGGCAGCATCGACATATGCCTCGGCCATATTAAAAAATTGTTCGGCTTGTGATAGGCTCCGAATTTCATTGTCCGTGATCATCTTGTTCGTCATTTGCGCTCCAGATTACATTGACAAGGCGAAGCATTTTCTTAGAGTTAGGCTGCTTCTCAGCAAATTATTTTGGATCAGTGGAGCAACGATGTGATTAAGGCGTAATTCTGGCTCCACCTAGGTGCACCCCTGTCTGATTATCTCACTTGAAGTTACGTTGCAGAATCGTGATTATTCAAGTTGAGCCAATCCCAATATATCGATCCTTATTTTGATAAAAATATTGTTATCGATATATAGCAGGCGTATAGAAAACCTAAATCTTAATATGCAGAAGCAGCGGCCCACATACGCGCTCGGCATCAGTGCTCAATTCACGAAATGCCGAGGCTGGGTGTTGATCATTACGGCATTCGTGCACTTAGCTAGATAGGGTAGGTATAAAAATATACTTCAATCATTGTGGCGATTACCTCGCAATACTCGCTGCATCTATTCCCCATTCCCAAAAACCCTCCAGCAATTAATTCTTGAGAAAGAATCCTCTAAAATATAATCAACCGATCCTTAGGCGAATGGAAGTGCCAAGAATACCAAGCCCAACTAACAGCATGATGTAGTTCTCTGGCTCGGGGATCGGTGACGTCGGGTCAGATGCAAGTGTCCATGTCGATGCGGTGTAATTGGGGAATACAGACATATCTATGGGTGGGAATCCGATTGCTCCTGTATATCCGTACCCCTCTCTAGGAAAAAATACCGATCCAGCAATGCTATTAAAGATTCCACCGTTGTACCCACCAACGCCTGGGCTATAGACTAATACCACACACTCTCTTACCCAATAAATACAACCGTTAATGTTGTGATTTGCAAAGTAGTTGGCACCTAGAGTCTCAAAAATTAATTTTGCAGCATCGTTTGCCTCATTAATATCATTGAACATCACATTATGATTGTTTGCTGCCATCACTTCTTTAGATATATCTGAAAAACTTACGTTATATGCAACTCCATTTAATGTCAAGTCTGAGATTTTCGATAAATATCCATTGCTGCCATAGTGCAACTCCGTGGAGGCGCTTGCTGCTGAAATCGTAAGCAGACTAACTAGACTTGCGGCAAGGATTGAAGCAATTTTCATGATCTACCTTTTAAAGTGATTACAATTTTCAATATTTATATGGCCAAACAATTTGGCGCGAAATTCCTAATGAATCAACGAATGATTTCGCGTAGCAGTTTTTTCAACTGCACGCTTACATGTATCCAGTGATTGAATTATAAAGCATATTAATGCATACTTGGCAACAATTATGCAAATAGACAAATTCTGCTCTCTACTCAGCCTAGGTTTAGTTAAATCATAAATTCTAAGTGTTTAAAAACGACCGTTTTCTAACACCATGGCTCATGCCTGTTTTTGGCTGTTGATAAAATAGCACTTAAACATATCAACATGTTAATTTATATTTATACCGTTTTCCAACCCTATATGGGCGCGGTATGGCGATCTTTGGATATGGGCGTGTATCAACGGTAGAGCAGACCGCAGAGAATCAGCGGCATGAAATCGAACAGGCTGGTTACAAGATCGAATACTGGTATGCCGATACTGTAAGCTGCAAGGCGCACGCCGCACAGCGCAAACACTTCGGAATTTTGCTGGGCAAGCTGCGTGCGAAGGATACGTTGGTGGTATCGAGACTAGATCGCCTATGCTATGGCGCGATGCGCCCGACGTATTGGCAACCATTAAAACCCTTGGCGCTCTTCGGGTCGAAGTGGTGGTGCTTCAACTCGACAAGCTGGATCTGACTTCGCCAGCAGGTAAGCTGATGCTTGCCATGCTGGCTGCCGTAGCATAGATGGAGCGTGACCTGATTGTGGAACGCACGCAGGCTGGCCTGGCAAGGGCGAAGGCTGAAGGCAAGACGCTCGGTAGGGCGGCTAAAACAACGTCTGAGCAGCGCAAGGCGATGCTTGCAACCTACCAGCGCAAGGAGAGCGTAAGCGCGCTGGCGAGGCTGTACGGGGTTTCTAGGGCTACAGTCTTGTCTATGGTGCAATATAATTGACTATGCCCACGCCGAAATGTTGCGTACTTCCAGCAATTTGACGACATGGTATTACGCAAAATCCTGCGGGAAGTGCGCAACAGGGAGCATTGTGTGCAACATTTACGCGGTGGGTGTTTCAAGCTGCGAGATCGCATGGGAGGGCTTCTAGGTGTCGAAGTGCCCGAACGTCAACTTGGGCTTAACGCAAGTGTTATCGGTGTATTTAGCAAAGAGGGGAGCGCGAATTACCGGCATTTTCTACGTCAGAGTTATTGCCGCGCATTAGGGGAGGAACACCGACATTGCGCGACTGGTTTTGCTGAAGAAATATCTAATCCAGTTGCACTTATTAACGGCACTTTTGCCATTGCGCTATGGTTTGCCGCGTAAGTTTGTTAGTGCGTCAGCCTGTGTCACGGAACTTGGCTTTGCATGTGAACGAGCAAGCCTAAAAAGGGCACTGAACCGCTAGCGTTCCATATCGTTCGCAAAATCCTGGGTAAAAATCAACAGCGGACTTTACTCGTGATTATTCGAGAGTATTTGACTCACTTCCGCTGCTATAATAAAAATAGAAAATATTGCAATATTTGTTGCACCAGATCCACATTTTCCGCTTGCCACCACTGGACGGGCAAGCATGATTTTCATCAAGTCCTAATAATCAATAAAAAGGGAAATCTCGTCGTGAAAAGTATATCTTCTATCTTTGCCGCTCTCACATTGAGTTTCGCATCGTCGGCGATGGCTCAAAATATTGTGCAAAACCCAGGGTTTGAGGAGGGATATACCGGATGGAATGTTAGTGGCTTTAGCATCGGGGATATAGGGGCAGGTTATGCGCACTCCGGTACTTGGCTCGCTTTAACTGGCTGTATTACAAAGTACTGCGTCTATGCTCCAGCTACTGGGGCGTATATTGCACAAACCTTAAACACCACTGCCGGAACGTCCTACAGCCTTAGTTTCTTGGTATCCGAAAATGGCGGCCCAACCAGTGAGATGTCAATCTACTGGAATGGTGCGCTAGTGGCAGATGTCATAAACCCAGCTAATAATACATGGCCAGGCCATTGGGTTCAGTTCAACTATACTAATTTGGTGGCGACAAGTAAGTCAACCGTACTTGAAATCCATGGTCGGCAAGACCCCTCACTAATCTTATTTGATGACATCTCCGTCACGGCTGCGGTGCCAGAACCAAGTAGCTACGCCATGTTGATGGCTGGCTTGGGTGCACTCTCCCTCATAGCAAAACGCCGCCGCAGTTTAGTTTGCAATGAAATACTGGTGAGTGCCTATTGAACTCTCGGCTATCAGAGGAAACCAGACAATGGAACGATGCTAAGAGCACGAACAAGCGCGCTTTATCAAATGGAAGCATACGCCAGCCGTGTGCGCTATCGCGCCAGTCTTGGCCTACCTGTTCCACCGCCCGAACGGCGGCAAACGTGATGCCATCACTGGCGGGCAAATGCGCACTGGAAGGCGTCTGGTACCGCAGCCCCGCCCCCCCCCCCGGGGGGGGCAAGGTCGGGGTGGCGGTCTATAGCCTTAATTCGGTCAATTCCTCAAAAATTTTCGCCATAGGAAAAGTAAAAATTTTTCGGCGACAACCATGATCGAATTGATTCTGGCGATTGACTATATGGTTTTCAACAACCGAACCATATCAGTGCTAGTCATCCTCGACATCCTTACCGTTTTCAACGCATCCATGTTCACCATGCTCGCCGTCAAGCTCGCCAGTATCTACCGACAAGGCCGACGAATCGAAATCGCAATTGCTAAGGCAAAGGCATCCTTTAGTGAATAGAGTGGGTAATTGATTGAGTAGTAGCACCATCGCCAGCATCTTGGTCTTTATATCGCTGCCGAAATTTCAATATCCGTTTTGCCCCAGCATTTTTAACTCTGGGTCTTTGGCCAATGCCCAGCCCATAATTTTATTGCCACGTTCGCCGATTTGATCCGGTGTTCCCGCAGTCAGAATCTGGACTGCGTCATCGAAGGCACCCATTTGCCGCCGCAATTCAGCACACTCAACAATACCACTGTCGGCTTGGCAGTGCAGTTCGACCATGCGCTGCATGTTCTCCTTCACTTTAGCATCAAGAGCCAGTGGCGGTAACGGGGCACGCTCGCCATTGGCGTATATGCGGCCTCGGTCATTAGCAAGCCACCATATTCGGCGGCGTATGTATAGTTCACGCGCGTTGTCCGAGTGGTGAAGCGAATTTAACGCCCCGCACAGATCATGATATCCAAGGGTCTTATCATATTCGGCAGCACGCCAATCCGCTGGGGCCGCGTCCCAGTCACGTTGGGTGTGAAGGTTGCCGTGCTCATCGCCGGACTATTGAATTATCTTTTGCATCAACCAGCCCATTGGCTCCTGCTGTAACGGCCTCTTCGGCAAGACGCCAGTTGGTTGAAGGTCTTCTTCCCAGTGCACAGCCGGACAGCAGGGGCAGCGGATTAAAGGTGAGCGGGACGGTAGACGAGAAAAGGTCGCATCACCGTCCGACCAGAACGTTACGCCGTATGTATTCATCGAGCGAAGGCGCTTGCGCAGAACAAGGCCCTGGCATGCAGGGCACTGGTAGACGGCAGGGTTCGCGTAGCTAGTCATACTTAAAAATAGTAGTCTCAACTACGAATTTATTGCGCTTTTTTTCATTTTCGCTTTTTTCAATAATGCGTAGATTATTTTCGACATGTAAACCACAGACAATTGGGCTTCTCAGTGGTATTACGTGATCAACGTTTCGCTGAATTCCATCTTGTAGGGTTAGCCGTCGAGCCTCTTGATAGATTGCATTCATAGCGTCAAAATCTGCCCAACTAGGTGTGGCCCGTGATTCAGCATAGCGCCTTGTGATATTCCACTGTTTCTTCTTTGCCGGCTCACGCAAGCGCTGTTCGCGGGCCTTTTCTTTCCAATAATTCAGCCAATATTCCTTGTCCTCTTCAATGTACCTCTTGTGCCTTGCAATTTCGCTTTCACGTGTTTGCGGGTTTGCCCAACGAATCTTGTCATATTGACGACTATCCCGAAACTCTTTCATACACACTCTGCAGTAAACCTGCACCCCATCACAGCGATTCTTATGGCGCGCGAAGGCGAGCAAGGGTTTCTCGATATTGCAGTGTTTGCAGACTTTTGAATTCGATACTTTACTTTTGTTAAGGGGCGGACAGTTTGGGTTTGGCGTGGGAGCTTGGTCGCAATTCTGCTTCTTCCGCCTGAGCTGCGGATTCTTAATATAACGTGCCCTGTCACGGGCACGAATTTTTTCTGGATTGATCAATCGTTCTAGCCTCTTGGCTTCGCGATGACGTTCAGGATCCTTCCAATACCGATCAACGGCCTGCGCCCTGAGTTGCTCTCCTTTTTCTGCATATCGCCGCGCGTCATTTTCGCGACCACATTCAATGCATACCCCATTGTGCGTGTGGCGTTGTGCGACATGGCCGCGTGCGCATGGCCGTGATGTGAAGTACAGTTTTAAGCCGACACGTCTTGCCTCTTTTTGCGATATTGGTAGGTAATTTACATTCGTCATAGCAACTTCCTCCGTTATACGGTTCATGTGTGGTGGCGGCAAGCAATAGTGAGCGCTGTTGCCGCCGCGAGGCAAGAGTTCGGGCGACGCGGCAGGGCGCGACTTTGGCGGTCGGCCCTTGTCTACTTTGCGGCCAGCTTTGATGCTAAGGACTCCTTAGTGTGGGGTCAACGAAATACTCAGGTTATCTTAGCCTTTAAGGGCTATGAATGTCGGTCTTCTCCAATAGATTAAAAGAAGCGCGCACCCGCGCTGGGTTATCACAGGAACGGCTCGGCGTGTTGGCAGGCATCGATGAAATGTCATCGAGCGCACGGATGAACCAATACGAGAAAGCGAGGCACGAACCGGATTTCACCATGGTCGAGCGAATAGCCAAGGCACTGAACGTACCTGAGTCCTACTTCTATGCAGCCGAAGACGAAGCAGCATGGCTGCTGGCAACCTTTCATCGCCTACCGCGCAGCGAACGCGACAGAGTGATGCAATTTGCTCGCGAAGTAGCCGGTGAATCGGATGTGGTTCCATGGCCTTCCATTGCCATGCTACACTTTAGCCAATGCGATGGGTTTGGACAGATTTAGACACGCAGCGATTTGACGGTATTTTTGACGGTATGCAGACAGCCAGCCTGACATAAAAGCAGGATTTTATGCGGCATACAAGGCACTATTCGATTCCGGCTCGGGAGCACCATTCCCCTTTCTTTCCTCCGCATTCCCCTGCTACTTCCTGATTGCATCGCCAGCAAGGTGGCACTGTGCTCGCGTCAGCCAGTCCGCAAACCGCCACCGACATACAGCCCGTCGATCACCTCCAGCATCGCCGCTGGCACACGGGCACGCAGTTCGGCCAAGTAGTCCGCCGGTATGCCCCACAACATTTCCGCCACGGGACCGGCGATGGCGCACTGGGTATCCGAGTCGCCACCCAGCGCCACCACCTTGCGCATGCAGTCCTCAAATGAAGTCGACAGCAAGGCGCAGGTAAGCGCCTCCGGCACCGAAGGCAGCGCCAGTTCGGAATGGCGGCACTCACGCTGCACCTGTTCGTATGGCCGCGACAAATCGTAACCGTAACACTGTTCCAGCGCATCGCGTATCTGCGCCGGACTAGCCTGCTGGCGTGCCAGCCAGATAGCGTGAGCAGTCGCCAGCGCCGCGTTCAGGCCTATCGGATCGTCATGAGTGACCACTGTGACCTGCGTTGCCAACTGCAGCACCTGCTCCAGCGTCGTGCCCAGCATGGCAGCGGGCGACACCCGCATCGCACCACCATTGCCTGCGCTGCCGTACGGTTCGTCATCGGGATTGTTCAGCCAGACCCAGAAAATCGCCCCGTAGCCACCACGCTGCGGCTTGTAGCGCTGCGCCCACGCCCGCATGGCGCTGGCCGGATCCGTGTCGTGCAGCAATGCATCTGCCACCGCTGCCGTCATAATGCTGTCGTCCGTATAACCGCAGGCAGGCGAGAATAGCTCGAACTGCTCGTGCTTGATGCGGTTGAATTCCCACGGCGAACCGATCAGATCTCCCAGCAATGCTCCGTACATAGGCGTCCTTGTAGTCCAGTTGGTAAATTCAGGCCTCGGGCGGACCCACTCGATGTTTGTGCACGGCCACAGTCTGCGCGCGATAAATGCCGCTGTGGCCAGAACACAGATAGGCCATCACACAGGCCAGCGCTGCAAACGGGCCGATCTGCGGGCCAAACAGTTCGATCGCCATGATGGTGGAGGCTAGCGGCGTATTCGCGGCACCGGCAAACACGGCGACAAA
This sequence comes from Duganella fentianensis, assembly GCF_964031615.1. GTDB lineage: Bacteria > Pseudomonadota > Gammaproteobacteria > Burkholderiales > Burkholderiaceae_D > Rugamonas > Rugamonas fentianensis_A. Next base: position 86,996 of record NZ_CAXIQN010000019.1, on the reverse strand, counting down.
GCCCAGCGCGGCCAGCATGCCAAACGGCAGATGTAGCAGCGGCGCCAGTGCATTGCCCAGCGTGGCGCCGATAAAGAACAGCGGCGTCACTTCGCCGCCCTTGTAACCGCTGCCCAGCGAGACGACGGTGAACACCAGTTTGCCCAAGCTATCCCACCACGGCAGTGGATGCTGGAACGCTTCCAGCATCACGGGGATACCCAGCCCGATATAACGCTGTCCCAGCGCGGCGACGGCCAGCGCCAGCACGATGCCGCCCACCGCCGCACGCAGCGGCGCATATGGCAGCCAGCGCTTGAGCAGTGCCGTCAGCGCATGGGTGCTACTGGCAAACAGCAGCGCAACGAGGCCAAAGACCAGGCCCGCCACCAGCACGGCCAGCAGACTCCACATACTGATCGGGGCAAGCGCGCCAGCGGCATAATGGCTGTGCTGTATGCCCCACGCCATGCCAACCTGATCGGCCAGTATGGCCGCCAGCATACAGGGCAAGATGGCGTCGTAGCGCAGCCGCCCGATGGCCAGCACTTCCAGCGCAAAAATGGCACCGGCCAGCGGCGTGCCGAACACGGAAGCGAAGCCGGCGGCGATGCCGGCCATCAGCACGATGCGGCGCTCTTCATGGCGCAGACGGAACAGATGGGTCAGCTGATCGGCCAGCGAACCACCCATCTGCACGGCCGTGCCTTCGCGTCCCACCGAAGCGCCGAACAGATGGGAGATCACGGTGGCTACAAGCACCAGCGGCGCCATGCGCAGCGGCACCACCTTGCGCGGATCATGGATTTCATCGATCAGCAGATTATTACCCGCCTCGACCTGCTTGCCCACTTTCAGATATGCCCAGCTGACTAGCGCGCCGGCCACGGGCAGCAGCCAGATCAGCCATGGATAGCTTACATGGGTGGCGGTGGCATGCTCCAGCGCCCACAGGAACAGCGCCGAAGCACTGCCGCTGGCCAGCGCAACCAGCGCAGCAATAGCCGTCCATTTCGCCAGATAAGGCAGCAGGTGCAGTGCGGTGAGTGGGGGGCGGGAGGTCATGGATTTTGCATACTAGCAAAATCCTATCGACAGGACAATTAAACCACGGAATGGCGTGGACTTCAGGCTAGCCGTGTCAGCGGATCGGCCAGAATATTATCCACCTGCCGGCGCGCTTCATCACAGGCAGCACGGATGGCATCGGCCTGATAGGCGCGGACAAATTGCAGGGTTAACCCTTCGAACACTTCCAGCCCATCCGCTTCCATCCGCGCCAGATCGCAGCTTGCCGTCCACTGGCCGTCCGTGGTGGGCAAGGCCGTCGGCAGTATGATCCAGCCCCGATAGAGTATTTTGTTCATGTCGCGCTCCATGCCAGTCGGTTCCAGCCTAGCATGGAGCGGCGGCGCGGCGCGCACGACTGCTGCGCGCTGCCGCGTGCTGCTTAGTCTTCGCTATCGAACTTGCCGACGCGGCCGATAGGCTGCTCCATATTGGCGAGGAACCACGTCAGCGACGTCAGTACGGCGACGTGGCGTTTGAGTTCCAGCGTATTCACCTTGTCCAGCGTATCGGCGGCCGTGTGGTGGTAGTTGAAGTAGAACGAAGAATCCACCAGCGGTTCGAATACGGGCACACCGGCCCGTTCGAGCGGGCCGGTATCGGCCGCACCGGCGATGTCGCGTCGTTCGAACACGCCAGCGCCGATAGGGTTGAGGGCATCGCGCAACGGCGCAAAGTACTTCACCATCGGCGCCGTAACGCTACCGATCAGACCAAACGGACGGCCACCACCGCTATCCGATTCGATGGCGGCAAAGTGTTTGTCCAGCAGATGCTTGTTGGCCTCGAAGTAGGCCTTGCCACCACGGGTGCCGTTTTCTTCGTTGGCCCAGGCGATGACACGGATGGTGCGGCGCGGATGCAGATCCAGCTTGCGCAGCGTTTCGATCACGCCCATGGCACCGGCCACGCCAGTACCATCATCGTGCGCACCCGTACCCAGATCCCACGAATCGAGGTGACCGGAAACGATCACCACTTCATCGGCCTTGTCGCTGCCGGGCCAGTCGGCGATCACATTGAAGCTATCCACGTCCGGCAGGGTCTGCGGCGTCAGCGTCAGGTGCATTTTCACGGGACCGCGCTTGAGCAGACGATCCAGCAGCAACACATCTTCGGTGGTAATGGCGGCGGCGGGAATGCGCTTGCCGTCGACCAGACCGGTGGCACCCGTATGGGGAATCCGGTAGGTGGCGCCACCCACCGAGCGCACCAGCGCTGCCGCCGCCCCCAGCTCGGCCGCCATTTTCGGGCCGGCGTATCGGAAGCCTGCGCCGGGGCCATAAGCGGCACCGGCATGGCCACGGTCAGCCAGTTCCTGATCGAACGGCACATCCATCAGCACGATCGCACCTTTGACCTGCGCAGCCTTGGCCTTCAGTTCTTCGAAGCTGCGCACCACCAGTACCGGCGCCGTCAGGCCCTGTGCCGGCGTAGCACCGGAACCACCCAGTGCCGTCAGCACGATCTTCTGGGTGATACCGGCCGGACGGCCAGCATAGTCCACCAGTTCCGCCGTCTCGGCGCCACGCACCCAGTGCGGCACTTTCACCGGCTGCAGCGTGACTTTGGCACCCAGCTTGCGCATCGCCTCGGCCACCTGCTCCACTGCCGCGGCATAGCCGGCCGAACCGGACAGGCGCGGGCCGACCAGATCGGTCAGATCGGCCAGCCGGTCGTAGGCCCAGTCGCTCTCCATCGCGGTGGCGCGGATGCGGCTCAGAGTGGCCGCATCGTTCGGGGTGGCAGCGCTCGTAGCAGCAGTAGCAACGCCAGCGACGAACAGGCAGCTGGCAATGGCGGTCAAGGCAAACTTGGTAGCTTTCATGGTTTTCCGGATAGAGGCGAGAGAGGGTGTGATTAGCCGCGCAGTCGAGGCTTAGACGAAAAATGATCTAAACGATAACCGATCATGAGGTTCTTGTCATTAATGTTGATTTGTTATCGCTACTGCTCTACCATGATTCTTCAACCTGTTGAAGAAAACGCCCATGCTCAAAGGTACACAGTGCACGCTACGTCACCTGCTCACGGCCGATCTGAACACCTTTATCGCGCTGGTGAACGACCTGCCCTCGCGCGGCGACTATTTTTCCACCCACTTCAAATCGCCCGAAACACTGCGTAAAGAGTTCGCTCAAACCAGCTTCGTCACCGAGGAGAGTGAACTGTTCGTGATCGAAGACCAGCACCACCACATCATCGGCGTGATTACCCACTTCAAAAGCCGCACGCCAGTCACCCGCGAAATCGGCTACCGTCTATTCGATAGCGCGCTGGCGGGACGGGGCTATGCCAGCGAGGCCTGCCGCCTGCTGGTGGATCACCTGTTCAAAACCCAGACCTACCACCGGCTGGAGTTGCAGATCGCGCCAGAGAACCTGGCCTCGGTGCGGGTGGCGCAGAAGTGCGGCTTCTCGGCCGAAGGCATCCTGCGCGAGAGCTTCTTCATCAACGGCCATTACCAGAGCGTGCAGGTATTCAGCCTGCTGCGGCCAGAATGGCAGGCAGCAAGGCGTTAATTGTTACAAGCTATTACCGCCCGGCCCAGATTGTAAGCAGGTGTATAAGACATGGCAGTCTGCCACCCATGCGCTATAGTGACATCACTGGCTCAGTGATCTTCCCGATCCGGCCTACGCAAGGGGAATACCATGTTGAACAAGAAATCGATGATTCTGGCTATAGTCACCGCAGCGGCGGTATCGTCCTCGGCCTACGCCGGCGAACGCGAGTTCAACACGCTGGCCGGTGCCGTGGTCGGCGCCGCCATCGGCAACAGTAACGGCGGGCGCGATGGCGCTATCGTGGGTGGTCTGATCGGCGCTGCCGTGGGTAACAGCATCCGCAGCGATGACCGCTACTCTGACCGTTACTATGACCGTGGCCCCCGTGGCCGCTATGTGGAAACCCGCGTCTACAGCCAGCCCGCCCCCGTGTACTACGAACCGGCTCCGGTCTACTACGCGCCAGCTCCGCGCGTGGTGTATGTAGAACCGGCCCGTCCTTACTATCGCGAAGTGCGCGAGTACCGCGAATATCGTGAAGAACGGCGCGAACGTCACCACCATCATCACGACCATGATCGCTGGTAAGCACTAGCCCACACACACATCAACCCCGTGCCTTGCGCGGGGTTTTTTTATCCCCCCCGCTAGGCAGACATCACAGAGTTCGCTACGGGGGAAAGCATGACGATCATAACGCTGGAACTGGGCCACTACCGGCTGCAGGAACAGATCGGCAGTTCCGCTTACGGTGTAATCTGGCGCGCCAGCGGGCCAGCCAACACACGCGATGTGGCGCTGAAATTCATCAACCACGCCCGCATGGAGCAGGCCGGACCCGCACTGCGCGAGCGCTGGATTACCAGTGCCCAGAACGAGATCGGTTTTTTGCAGGCGCTGGAACCATGGGACGAGCGCCATATCGTGCGCCTGCTCGACAGCGGCTGGCATCAGGGCCTGCCGGTACTGGCGCTGGAACTGCTGGCCACCGATCTGGGGCGCCATATGCAGCAGCTACGCAGCCGGCAGGAAGCCCTGCCCCTACCGCGCCTGCTGGGCTGGATCAGCCAGATCAATCAGGCGCTGGCCAAGGTGCACCAGTACGGCTGGCGCTATCTCGACCTGAAACCGGCCAATGTGCTGCTGGACTGGGGACTGCAGAACGTCAAACTGGCTGATTTCGGCACCAACCGCCACGGTCTGCATAGCCAGTTGCACTCGTACGCAGGCACCGCCAACTGGCAGGCGCCGGAGCAGTTCTTCCCGCTGCAGCAAGGCAGTTACCAGAGTTCGGCCAGTAGCGACTACTTCTCGCTCGGTGCCATGTTCTACTTCCTCGTGACCGGTGGACGGGCGCTGCAATTCTGTAGCGATTGCGGCAACGCCTACCGCATGCACCACACCGCCGGTGCCGGGCTATTGCTACAGGCCAGTGGCGGCAGTCTACCCGCAACTCTGCTGGAGGACGAAGCGGCGCGCTTTGCTGCCTCACTGCCGCCAGCATCGCGCGATAGTGCGCTGCTGCTGTTGCGCAGCCTGCTGCAGGCCGATCCGGCGCAGCGGCCGCGCCATGCCATCCAGATCAGCCGCATGCTGCAGGCCATACAGGGCATGCCGCCGGAACGCCACTACCTCGATGTGACCGATCCCGTGCGCGGCATGCGCCGCCCTACCGCCGCCAATGGCTGGCAGACCATGCGGAGTGCCTGACCATGTCGCCGCTTTCCCGCCTCGTACCGCCCATCCTGCTGCGCATGCCAACGCGCCCGATCGCACGCCCGGTGCCACGCCCGGCGCCACGTCGAAGACCGCCGCAAACCAGCCGTCCCCGCTGGCCCACCGTAGATGGGCGTAGCGCACTGGCCATCTGCGCGGCGCTGCTGCTCCCAGCCGCCCTGCTGGCACTACACTGGCTGGCGCTCACGCGCGCCCCCGCAGCATGGCAGCCAGCGGCGATTACCCTCCGTCTCGCGGCGGGCGAGAGCATCGATCTGGGTGGGCAAGAACTGGCTGCCACCCACGCAGACCGGCGTCACCTGCGTGTGCGGCGCGATGCACAGCGTGGCTGGATGGTGCAGAACCTCAGTAGCAGCCACGCCCTGCTGCTACAGACAGGCGCGCTGGAACAGCCTAGCGGTGCGCTTGAACTGCAGGCCGGACAGCGTGTGCAGATCGGCACACAGGTGCTAAAGATAGAAGCCAGCAGCCGCCAGCAGCTAGCCTTTAGCGCCGCTGGTCATCAGTGGCGCTACGATGGCGCGCTGCTGTACCGCGATGGCCAGCGGCAGGCGGCCTGTCCCCAGACCAGCTGGCCGGCCCGTCTGGCAGCTGGCTGGAATAGCAGCATGCCCCACTGGCTAACTGTAGGGCGCCCCCTCACACTGGGCGGCAACCTGTATTGCGACAACCGGCTAGGTCTGGAACTGGGTAGTGCCGGCGCCGCGCGGATCACGGCGCAACAGGGACACTTCATACTGCACACATCTCGCCCTGACGCCGCCAGCCTCCCTGTGCTACTACTGCCAGAGCAGCTGGCCGGAGCGCCACAGGATCTGCGCCGTCAGGAGTTGCTTCTGTCCGACGGCATGGTCATGATCGTCGGCCACACCCGCTTGGGCGTCACAACGAAGGGGGATAGCCTGACTCTGCGTCCCAGCCAGCATGTACGCCTGTTCGCCACGCCCGAACTTCCGCTTCCACCCGCACTGCACTGGGAATGGCGCCAGCGCCAGCCGGGGCTGGAATCTGCGCCCGCCGCCGTGCGTACGCTGGCAATGTCACTGGCGACCTGTGCGGCAATTTTGCTGGGCCGGTATTTACTGACCATGCTGCGCCTGCAGAGCAGCGCCCTGCCCGCACTAATGGAAAACGCCGCCGCCCTGCTGCTACTGGCCTGCGCCGCCACCGCCCTGTATCTGCAGCGCAGCCTGCAAGCTGTTCCCGCTATGATCTCGCTATTGCTGGCTGGTTGCGCCCTGCTACTCTGGCTGGCACATCCGGCACGACGGAATCTACTCGGCATCTGCGCCGCCAGCCTGCTGGCACTGGGCCTGCTGTCGCAGCTCGAACTGGGGCTGGGCGCCAGCGATACGGCATGGCTGCGCTATTACCAGAAAAGCTGCGCCCTGCTAGCGCTGGGCATGAGCGCCGCCGCAGTATGCCTGCAATGGCTACAGACCCGTCAGCACCGCGGCCGCCATCTGGCGCAAACCAGTATCGAATGGCTGCTCGCTGGCTATGCTGCCTTCGCGCTGGCCGGCCTGCTGTTGCAGGTAGTGCTAGGTGACGAAACCGGCGTGTTCGACCTGCAGCCGGTGGAACTGGCCAAGCTGGCGCTTGCCGCCCTCAGTGCCCACTGTCTGGCGCTACGCTTCAACTGGCATAGCCAGACCGGCAACACCACCAGCCTGGCCGAACGCAGCGCCCGCTGGCTGCACCTGATTGCTCCCGCCCTGCTATTCCTGATGCTGCTGGCGCTGGCGCTGGTGCAGGTCGACGATTTTTCGCCCCTGATCCTGCTACTGGTCTGGACTAGCGCCATCGCGCTAGCCTACGCCGTCGCCGCACAGCAGCGGGCTTTGCTCGCCACAATACTGGCACTGGGCCTGCTCACCGCCGCCGCCATCGCCGCACTGCGCCTGCTGGGCAGCGACGAAGTGATACGCTGGGGCTTTTATGCCGACCGCTTCCTCGTCTGGCTGCAGCCGGCACTGCACCCGCATACAGGCCAGCAGTTGCTGGCAGGTGCACAAGCAATTGCAGCGGGTGGCTGGTGGGGTAGCGACGGCCTTCTGGGTCTGCGTACACTGGGGCAGCCGGCGGGCGAGGTGCTCAGCGTTCCGGCCATACAGGACGATTTTGCTGCATCTTTCTTCCTTAACCGCCACGGCCTGCTGGCCGGACTAATGCTGTGGTGCCTGCAGGCCGGCTTCCTGCATGCGCTGCTGTGCGCCGCGTGGCACAACTACCGGCAGGCCGTGGCAGCGCGCCACTTCCGTCAGGCCTGGCTGGGGCGCTTCCGCTACTTAATGCTGACAGGTGCCGCCGCGCTGGTGTTCGGCCACTTCCTGCTTTCGTGGGGTACCAATCTGGCGATCTTCCCCATCATGGGCCAGCCCATGAGCTTCCTCTCCGCAGGCGGCAGCCATCTGCTGTTTTTCCTCTGCCCCCTGCTAGCGTTTAGTGCCTTCAATGCGCCATCCATGCAAGGAGAATGAATCATGCCAGTCTATGTACAACACGAGATTTTGCGCCGCATCCCCGACGTATTCAACGCCGAAGCCTTATGGCAGGCGCCCGGTCTGGCGCTGTTTTCGCGCCGGCCACTGCTGCGCGATCTGCTCGAACGCAGCCCGCGCGAGCACCGCGGTCGCGCCGCCACGCGCTGCTTCAGCCATATCACGCTGGCGCTACCGCAGGAAGAAGTCGATGATGACTACCACCTGAGTCGCGGCGCACGGGCGCGCGATCTGGCCCAGTCCCTCACCAGTCTGCACCAGAAAGACTTTGCCGATCTGCTGGGTGGCGAACAGGTGCGCTACGACGTGGTCGGCACCGATACGCTGGGCGCAGGCGAAGTTGAGGTGCGTTTCGGCCATGCCGTGTATCTGCCGGCGCCAGATGAAAAAGTGCTGTACAACGTCAGTCTGTCGCGCGATAGCGCCGTGTGGCATCCCGTCTGCCCTATCTATCCGGCCCAGCGGCTGGTGCTGATCGGCGCGGCCGGCAGCGATGCCAGCCACGCCAGCGCGCACTGGCCATTTGGCCCCGATGCCAGCCTGCTGATCCTGAACGATGGCGCCGATGCCCCACCGGTCGTGCAGATGCGTCCCAAGGAAGGCTATCAGTGCAGCTACGATGCGCGCAGCGGCTACTACACCATCCGTACCCTGCCGGAGCAGACTGGCAACACCCGCCTGCTGGTCAAAATAGCCCGCCGTGCCGGCGTGCCTGCGCCCGGGCGCTCCATTGCAGCCGCTCCCGCGACAGCAACCGCGACTGTCGCCACACCAGCACCTGCAGCTAAGCCCGCCAGCCGCCCTGCCGTCTGGCAGGAACGGCAGTCCGGTCAGCGCGCCATCGCCGCGCCTGACGGCGCCGCCAGTGTGCGCAACGACTCGGACTGCTGCGTCCGCAGTCATTCCGCAAGCGCCGAAGCCACTGCCATCCCCGTGCGGCGCCAGCAGCCTCCAGCGCCCATCGAAAACGATGCCACCTACGCTCCCAGCAGCACGCAGCGTATCAGTCTCGTCGCACTGGCCCTGCCGCGCCTGAGCCGCTACCGCGATACAGGAACACAGGCACTGGCACTGCCGTTCAACCGTCAGATGGCACTTTCGGCCGGCGCCGAAGCGGTCATCAGCTTTATCGTCAACAGCAACGACGAACTGTATGTGGCCAGTACCGAAGGTCGCCAGCGTATCAGCGCGCCTGCCAGCTTCAATCCCGTCGATGGCAGCACCATTGCCCTACTGCCCGCAGCGCCGGCCATGGCAGAGCGCTATTGCGCCCTGCTAGGGCTGGCCCGCCCGCTGGGCACAGCCGCACCAGTCGGCGCCCGCCTGCACTTTGGCCGCCATTCACCTGCGCTGGCAGGGCTGCGCATACTGGGCGAAGCACGCTTTCTGCAACGCGCCAGCGGTGCCGCCGCGGGCGTCGAACGTATCGGTCTGTCGCGCGAAGCCTTCAGTTTCGAAGCCAGCGCACGCGGCTTCCTGATTGCACGGCTCAGTGCCAGTCAGGCGCTCTACCATCTCGACGAGACCCTGACTTTCGTGGCCAGCATCGAACACGCCACCAGCGATGCGCCGTATCTGCTACCACGCGGTCACCATCTGGTAGCAGGCCCCTATGTGCTGCGCTTCGATGCCTGAAACGGGAGCTGCCATGCACCACGCCGTGCTCCCCGTTGCCGTGTATGCCGCCGCCCTGCTACTCACGCTGGTGCTGGCGGCGTACTGCACGCCACGCAACTGGTGGCGCCAGTTAAATCTGCGCGCCATTGCGATCACGCTGGGTGGCACACTGCTGTTCGGCCAGTTGCTGTGGCACTGGCTACCAGCGGCAGCTGGCCGGGCCGCGACACCGGAGCACTTCTCGCCGGTGCGCTTCGCACCTGCGCAAGCCAGCGCAACGCAGACTGGTGGCGCACCGCCAGCCTCCGGCCGGTCCGACTGCTGCGCCGCGCTGACCAGCGCGCAGGCCTACACCGTGCATCGTTCGATCAACTTGCGCCGCGCCGCCAGCATCCGCGCCGAGCGCATGCGCACCATCCCCGCCGGCACACTCGTCACGCCTACCGGTACTCGCCATGGCGACTGGTGGCAGATCACCGCCTGCAGCGCCGGCCGCTGCGATACGGGCTGGGTCAGCAGCCTGTGGCTGCGCCGCAGCGAAGAACATCAGGGACACGCACCATGAACGGAAACCCGACGGCTGTTTCCTCCGCCAATTCCACCGCGCCGGCACGGATTTCGGCTAAGCTGTGGCCTTTCCCACTGCGCCGCGCCACTCCACCTATGAACAGCCTGAGCGAGCAACTGGATTTCGGCGCCAGCCTGATGGTGGCCGCCCGCTGCGAAGCCAGCATCAGCAAGCTGCAGGTGCCGGAAAATCAGGACAATCTGCTGCTGATCGATGCCCACGGACAGGCCGTCTACATGCATCGGCAACAGCCGTGCCGCCGGCACATCCGCGGCTGGCCGCAAGGTCATGTGCGGCTGGCGGTACTCGATGGCATGGGCGGCCATGGCCACGGCCGCGAGGCCGCAGAAGCCGTGACGCAGGCGCTGCTGCAGGTGCCGGCCTTCGATACGCTCGCCCAAATGGGCCAGCAACTGGACACCGTGCACCACCAGCTACAGCAGCAGTTCCGTCAGCAGCACGATAGCGACAGCTTCCGCCGCCCCGGCACGACGCTAACGCTGCTGGAAATCCCCGCGCAGGGCGACCCCATGCTGTACCACGTGGGCGATTCGCGCCTGTACGAGATCAGCGCCGAAGCTGCCCGCCCGCTGACCGTAGACCATGTGCCCGCCACCGCCTATGCCATGCACGGGCTGCTGGATGAACAGCAATGGTGGCAGCAAGTGCATGGCGAACATCGCCCCCAGATCGCGCAGGCCTACATCCTCGGCAATGCCTTCAGCAACCCGCAAGTGCTGGACGATCGCCTGCATGCGCTAGATCAGGCCAGCCTGCCCGGCTTTCTGCAGCACCTGCCGGACCGGCGCGCCGTGCGCTTGCGTAGCGACGCGCTCTACCTGCTGGCCACCGACGGCTTCTGGTCCTGTGCCCGGCCCGATCTGTGGGTGGCGCGCTGGCCGCAACTGCTGGCGGCAGCGCAGCCAGCCCGGCCGCTGGCAGCCGCACTCGACGCGCTCTACCACGACTACGCCCACAACCCGCCACCCGCGCTACACATCGATAATCTGAGCGCTATCCTGCTGCGTTCGACGCGTCACCATGACCATCCCGCCGACAGCAACGTTGATGAAACAGCACTACCGCAAGCAGCAAATCCCCACGATTAATGCAGGCGTGGCAAAAGCGCCATGGCGCCGGCTAAAAATCAGCACCAGCATGTGCGCGCGGATTGCCAAAATGGCCTAAAAGCGCCTACACTGAGGGGTATCCCAGTGCCGGTTCATCATGAAAAAATGCAGTAATGCCCAGCATCCGCATTGCACCTACTGGGTCATGCCTGGAGCGCAGACTTGCGAGGGTGGCCACACCCAGCCTGCACCATCCAGTTTTGACCTGCTCAGTGCCATGCGCTCGGCTCGTGCCACCTCCGCCGGCACGGCGCTTGATGCTGCGCCGGCACAATTCCCCGCTCCCCAGTATGCCCGTCCCGTCCAGCGCGCCCAGTCGGCGCGCCCGCAATTGCACATCAGCGGTTTCGATCCCCGTGCAGCCGGTGGCCGGCAAGCGCTGAAGATGAGTTTGCGCGGCATGCCGGAAGGCTGCGCGCCCGAGCTGATTTTGCAACTGCAATCCGATCTGATCCCGCACGGCGCTACCCAGCAATCGTTCGTGCGTGCCAGCGGTGGCGAATGGCGTCCCGTATTTGCCGAGTTTTCCTCGCGTGGCAAGGAGCACGGCCAGTACCAGATCAGCATAGAGCTGATCAGCCGCCATGCCGGACTGGCCACGCGCAAATGGGTCTGCACTTTCGTGATTCTCGTGCCGCGCCCCGACGCCACCCTGACTGAAATCCACCGCATCTTCCTCAGCACGCACAAGAATGTGCGCGTGATGGCGGACGATGCGGCCATTGCCCGCGTCAGCGCGCCGGATGGCCATAGCGTCGATATCGACGTCACAGCGCGCAATGCCGGTATCGCCCAGCTCGATCTAGGCGCCAGCAGCGGCAAGGTCGATCTGAGTTTCCCCACCATCGCGTGGGATGAAGACCTGATTGAAATCGACATGCCGCAAGGCGCGGCCATGCATCCTCACCCTAGCCGTGCGGCCAGTCTGGTGAATGCTGCGCCGGAAGCAGGCACCCAGCGTCAGGTGCGCCTGTTCGCACTGGAAGAATGTGTGCTGGGCCGTTTCGAGCTGGTCGATCCGGAAGCTAACCTGCTGCTGACCCACTACACGCCCGACGGGCAGGACACCAATGGCCTGACGCGCCGCCTGTCTGGCCGCCATGCCGTTATCCGCCGCGCCGGTAGCGGTTTTGAAATCGAGGATGTGTCGCGCTATGGCGTGCTGCTGGATGGCGTCTGGCCCGGCAAGCACAAACCCGTCACGCTGCGGCTCGGCATGCGCATCGAACTGACGGCCAGCATCAAAGGCATCGTGGTGCTGACGGTATCGGCCATCATGCCGCATGGCGTGATCCTGCACCGGCTAGACCATGGCGCCAGCGCCGAATGCTATTACCTCTTGATGCCGGAATGCCATCCCGGCTATCCGCTCAAAGCCTATCCGGCCACCCCGCAGGCCGCCGCCCTGCCCGTGCTGCTGCACCGTGATGGCGGCTTCTGGCATCTGGATCAGGTCACCGGCAAGGAAACCGCCTTAGCCCCCACCACACCGCTGGATAAACTGAGCCGCATTGCACGCCCCAGCCGCTTCGCCAGCGATCCGTATCCGGAACACTGGATCATCCGCACCCACGCCACCGATCTCTACGAAACGGTGGCAGCAGGCGCCATGTCCACGGCCTGAAACTGCACTAGCACTTAGCGTGGCAAACGCGCCGGTAGCGGGATGAATTCCGTTTCACCGGGCACGGCATCGAAACGCTGCGCTTCCCAGTCGGCGCTGGCCTGCACAATGCGCTCCTTGCGCGACGAAACAAAATTCCACGACATATAGCGATGCCCATCGAGCGGCTCGCCACCGATTACCACCAGGCGCGCCGCGCTGTGCGCGCTGACCTGCGGCACCGTGGCCGTATCCAGCAGCGCCATGGCATGCAGCGCCAGCGCCTCGCCATCCACCGCCAGTTCGCCGCTGATGGGATAGATGGCCGCTTCCGGTGGCAGCTGCTCCAGCGCTAGCACGGCGCCCGCCTGCAGCATCACATCCAGATACAGCGTGCGGCTATAGGTCTGCACGGGCGACGTCAGGCCGAAGGCGGACCCCACCAGCACCCGCACACAGATGCCGGCAGCATCGTATTCCGGTATGGCCTCGGCTGGCGTGTGGCAGAAACCCGGTTCGGTCTCTTCGTACGCCAAGGGCAGCGCGGCCCATAGCTGCAGGCCGTGGGTGCGGTGTGGCACGCCCACCAGATCAGCAGGCGTACGTTCGGAGTGGACAATGCCACGTCCGGCCGTCATCCAGTTGATGGCACCCGGTTCGATACGCTGTACGCTGCCGACGCTGTCGCGGTGATCCATCGCACCTTCGAACAGATAGGTCACCGTAGCCAGCCCGATGTGCGGGTGTGGCCGCACATCATGGTTGGCATGGGCGGGCACGTCGACCGGCCCGAAATGATCGAAGAAGATGAACGGCCCGACCGCCTGTTTGACCGCCGCAGGCAGATAGCGGCGCACCATGAAGCCGCCGCCCAGATCCTTCTCGTGACCTTTGATGAGGGTAGTAACGCTCATGCGCTTAGCCCAGCACCGTACTGATTTCCGTCGTGACGGAAGCCATCAGCTTATGGATAGGGCATTTCTGCGCAGCCGCCAGCAGTTCGGCGCGCTGGGCATCCGTCAGGTCGCCGCTCAGATGCAGGGTAACCGCCAGACGGTACACGCCCTGCCGCTCCTCGCTGGCATCGCGCTCGATACTGACTTCGACGTTTTCTAAGGGGATGTTCTTGCGCTTGGCATACCACACCACGGTCAGCGCCTTGCAGGAGCTCAGTGCCGCATCATACAGATCGTGCGGCGAAGGGCCGGCATCGCTACCGCCTTCTGCGACCGAACCGTCGGTGGAAAAAATGTGATCGCGCACATGAACAATGTGGCGCATAGGCAGCGACTGGTCGCGCAATACCCGGATAGTCATACGGCGGTCCTTTAAAGGGGAAACAAAGAACCGCTAATTTACACCGATTTTAAAACTCCCGTGCGCGCCCGCAGAATGGAGCGCGCACAGGGGGATTAAACCACCTTCTTGACGAATTCCGTCTTCAGACCCATCTGGCCGAAACCGTCGATTTTGCAGTCGATATCGTGGTCGCTATCGACCAGACGAATGTTCTTGACCTTGGTGCCCACTTTCACGGTGCCGCCACCGCCTTTGAGTTTCAGATCCTTGATCACGGTCACGGTGTCACCATCCTGCAGGATGTTACCAACCGCGTCACGATACACACGGGCGGTTTCTTCCGAGGCTTCGGTGGCAGTAGCGCTCCATTCGTGGGCGCATTCCGGGCATACCAGCATGGCGCCATCTTCGTAAGTGTATTCGGATTGGCATTTAGGGCATGGTGGCAGTGCGCTCATGGTAGTAGTCCAGTAGTAAAAGAGAAAGGCCGACAGTATACACCCCGCCGCCCGCTAGACCAATTTCCTCGCCACCCTGAAACCGACGATATCGTTTGCCAGTACGGCAGAAAAACCATTCCGCACAGCCGAACGCAGATAGCGCGGGTTGTATAGCCACGAGCCGCCGCGCAGCACGCGGCGCGCTTTGTCACCGTCCTGCTCCCACGCGCTACCATCGGTGGGTGCGCCTTCATAATTTTCGTGCACCACGTCCTGCGTCCATTCCCACACATTGCCGTGCATGTCGAACAGCCCCCAGGGATTCGGCTGGAAGCTGCCAAATTTATTGGTCCCCTGCAGGAAGGCGCCACGCGGTCCGTTGTTATAGGTGTAGTTGCCATCGTAGTTGGCCTGCTCGGTGCTGATGGTGTCGCCCATCGAAAAGGCCGTGCGGGTGCCGGCGCGGCAGGCATATTCCCATTCGGCCTCGCTGGGTAGGCGGTAAGTCTGGCCGGTCTGTTCGGATAGCCAGGTCACGTATTTCTGTGCATCGACCCAGCTTACGCCGACCACGGGATGCTCGTCGTTCTGGGCAAAACCGGGCGCGCGCCAGTCCGTATCGGACAGCGACTCCCAGCCGGTAGCGCGCACGAACTGACGCCACTGCCCCACGGTCACGGGGAAGCGTCCCAACGCAAACGAATACTCGATGCCGACCCAGTGCTGCGGCAGCTCGCGGTCCAGCCATGCTTTCTGGGCACCGGATTTGATGGCGGCCGCGCGCTCCACTTCGTTAGAGCCCATCTGGAAGCGCCCAGTCGGGATCAGCACCAGATCCGGCCCGACACCCGTACCATCAAGGAAGCGATCGCGCAGCACCCCGCTGGCATCGGCCACGGGGCTGCCGGCGGTGGGCCGCAAGGCTGCCAGTTCAGCGGCGTGGCGCTCGGCCTGCTGCTTGCGGTGGCGTTCCTGCTCGGCGCGATAGGCTGCTTCCGCCTTCAACTGGGCAGCCTTGCGCTGCTGTTCGGCGCGTTCCTCGCGCGCTTTCTGCGCATCGGCTTCACGCCGTGCCAGCAATTGTTCGCGCAAAGCCTGCTTGCGTGCCTGCGCCGCTGCTTCCGCTTCGGCGCGCTGGCGCGCTTCGATCAGCTTGCGCTGCTGTTCTAGCCGGGCTTTCTCGGCGGCGGCTGCGCGTGCTTCCGCTTCGCGCTTCTGCGCCAGTTCGGCCGCCTGTGCGCGGCGCTGCTCGGCGTCGGCGCGCTGCTGTTCCAGCTTGGCGGCCTGCGCTGCCTGCGCTGCGGCCAGCTCGGCCTGACGCTGCTGCTCGCGCTGCGCGGCCGCAAGTGCCTGCGCCGCCAGTTCTGCTTCACTGGGGCCAGCGGCAGCACGCAGGGCCTGCAACAGTTCGGCCACGGAAGCGGGCCGCTGTTCGGCCAGATAGGCAAAGCCCTGCTGCAGCACCTGCCACTGGGCCGGCTTCAGCGCCTGCGGTGGCGACGGATGAAAATCCGCCATGCGCATGGCTTCGAACGGCAGACGGCCTTCCAGCAACTGGTAGATCATCACCGCCACAGCATACACGTCTAGCGTGCGTGCAGGCTGGCGCTGATGGGTGCCTGCTTCGGGCGCGCGGTAGCCGGCCGTGCCGGCGTTCGGCGTCTGCAAGCCGAGGCTGCTGCCCGCGTTGCGGACGCGCGAGGCGATACCGAAGTCCAGCAGTTTGATATCGCCATGGCTGGTCAGGTACACATTGCCCGGCTTGATATCGCGGTGCACCAGCTTGTGCTTATCCCACGCATAATCGAGTGCATCGGCCAGCGGTTGCAGCAACCGGTAGATGGCTTCCGGCGCCAGCTTGCCCTGGGCTGCCAGATAGGCATCCAGATCTTCCCCTTCCAGATACTCCATGATGATGAAATAGCTGGAAGTGGCGGGATCCTGCGCCCATTCGTACACCCGCACGATATTCTCGTGCGCGAGGCGGCGCGCCTGCGTGGCTTCTTCGATGAGCAGCTTGGCATGGGTGGCGCTCTGGGTCAGTTGCGGCGGCAGAATCTTCAGCGCCACCATCTCGCTATGCCCCAGTTCGGCGTGGGTCGCCAGATCCGTCGCCTGCCACACTTGCCCCATGCCGCCCATGGCAATCAAGCGTTCCAGCCGGTAGCGGCGGTTCTGCGGGCCAATTTCCTGCCCGGTCATAAAACCCAGCTCCGTACCCTGCCGGACCGGTAGCGGCTGCGCAGCCGCTGGCCCACCGGGCGGCGCATATTCTGCGTCCAGTATGGCGTTCTTGCGACGGTCGAACTCCTGCAGGCTCAGTAAGCCGTCGTCATGTAAAGCCCGCAGTTCGCGGATCCGGTCTCTTGCTGTCTGCATCATGATTCGAAATTACTGCCTCTTATTCAGCCGCCAAGCTTGCTGGTTTCCTGCAAAGCCACGCCACAGGTAGCGCAAAATCTATCGTCCGCATGAGCGGCGCGCAGCGCGTGGCCGTTGCTGCAGCGCGCCGGCGCGACGGTTTCAGGCACGCTGGCGGCCGGCTGCGCTGCCCCCACCACCTGTGCGTGCGCATGGATCTGCGCTGCATTCATGCCAGACTGTATCTGCAAGCCCAGCACCTGCGCCAGCGCCGGCACATTGGCAGGCGATGCCGTGGCCAGCTTGGCCGTGTCGCTGATACGGTTCATGGTTTCCATGCGCGCCAGTTCGTGGCTCTGTTGTGCCAGCAGTACTTCGTAGTCGCCCTTCCAGCGCGCATAGCGTGCTTCGCGCTCCTGATCGAGCTTACGTAACTCCTGCTGCCATTGCAGTTCCTGCTCACGCTGACGCAGCTGCTGGCGTTGTTCTTCGACGGCCAGCTGATCGAGCATGGCCTGCTTGGCGCTGGCCTGCTGCTGACGCGTATGCAGCTGATCCGCCTCCAGCGTGCGCAGCAGCTTTTCGTGCTGGGCCTGCGCCTCGGCCGCCACACCCTCGCGCTGCATCTGCTCGAGACGCTGACGTACCTGCGCCACTTCCACCGCATTTGCCGCGTCCTTGACGGCATCGGCCCGCAGCAGGTCGCGCTGACGCGCCAGCGCCTGCTGGTCTTCCCACTCCTGCACGCGCTCCGCTTCGCGCCGCCGCGCCAGACTGGCCAGGGTCAGGCTTTGCAGTTGCTGCTGATGGGCTTCCGCTTCGATCGCCAGTTCGCGCTGCTTCTCCGCTTTTTCCTGCTCGCGCAATGCCAGCAATTCCTGGCGGCGGTGAGCCTCATCCTCGATGCGCAAAGCGTTTTCGATCTGGTTTTCGATCGCCTGCTGACGCAACTGGTGCGACAGCCGCTGCTGCGCCAGCTGCCGCTGTTCGGCCGCCGTCTGCTGCAGCACTTCCAGTTCCGTCTGCATGCGGATACGTGCTAGCTGACGCACATGCTCCCAGTCTGCCGCCTCGCCATCGCGTCGTGCCTTGTTCTTCGCCAGTTCATGTTCCAGATCGGCCAGCACCGTACCCGCGCCTTTATCCAGCGCCACCTTGCGCGTCTTGGCGTCCATGATGCGGCTGTACAGATCCACCTCGCGCGCACGCAGCGCCTGTAGCCGTTCCGATTCCTTCAGCGTCAGTTCCGCCTTATCGATACTGGCATCCTGCTTGAGTTCCGCACGGCGCAGATCGGCATGCAGCTTGCGCTCCTCGCGCGCGATGGCGGCCCACTCTTCCGCATCGTATAGCTGATCCAGCTGGCGCGTATGTGCAAGCTGATTCTGCCGCTCATCGGCTACCAGCCACAGGCTGCCGACCCGTTCGCGGTTGTGATCATATTTGTCATGGCGTAGCGCCACCGTCTCGACCCGCTCCACCGCCAGCCCGTAGCTGGCCAGCCGCAGTTTCAGGCCGGACTTCAGACGCTCATCCAGCTGCTGGCGCAATTCAGTGTTATCGGCCATATCGCGTATCGAACGGCTGGCGACGAATTCACTGGCCAGCTGGCGTACCGAAGGCTCCAGCAGCTCCTGCAGGTGGCGCGTCGTCACGGTGCCGGGCACCGTCATGAAGTGGCGCGCAAACGCTGGCACCTGTTCGATCAGCAGATTGACGGTAAAGCTGGCGGCCAGCTTCAGTTGTTCCGCCGTGCGCAGCTGCTCGAACTCGAAGCTAACCGGCAAGGCTACGCTGCGGGTAATCAGGATTTCTGCGTGCTGGTTGCGCAGCAGATGATTGAGACGGGTAAAGAATCCCTCGATTTCGTACTCGCCCTGCGGCACCTCCGTCGCCTTGTCGGCTTGCAGAATATAGGCACGCGCCATGGCCGGCACGCGCAGCGTCTTGGTGAACAGGCCGGACAGGCTGCTGACGCCGAAATACACCGCCAGTTCGTCCTCCGCCGGTATCCAGCGGTTATCGCGCAGCACCGGCGCATTGCGCGGCGCGCCCAGCGTCAGCCCGCAGTGCTGGCAGTAGCCCGACGGGTCGTCGTTCTTCTGCTCGCAGCGCGGGCACTTGACGCCACCAAAACCAAACTTGCGGAACATGTCAGACTCCCTCAACCATTCATTCTGCGGATTACTCTGCCATCAGCCGATTCTAGCAGGGCAGCTCCATTCCTGCGCGCGTTAGCGCACCATTTAAATCATGCCGATCCGGCCTATGCAGGCCAGACTGGCGCCACGCTGGCGCAACTGCGCCTGATAGCCGGCCGGCAGCGTGCCAGCCCAGTCAGCCGGCAGCAGGATACGGTCGCCGGCGCCGGCTTGCCGGAATATCAATGCCAGTTTGGCCGCCTGTCCGTCCACTGATTCCACCAGCCCTGCATGCCACGCACTCGACTGGCCGCTGGCGATCAGCCGGCCACGGGGCAGAAATTCGCGCCCGCGCGCCATGCGGTCGGCCATCACCAGAGCCAGTTCATACGAGGCACCCTGAAACTCTGGCTGGCCGAAACGCACCAGCGTACGCCAGCGTCCCAGCCCATGGCCGTCGAAATGGCGTGCCGCTGCCAGCGCCTGGCGCAGCGCCTGCTGTCGGGATGGTTCCAGTTGCGGTGCGCTGATGCTGTCCTCCTCGCTGGCCGCTCCATCCACCGTATCGAGCGGATACACGCTGACCTCTACCCATGCGAGACTATCGTGCAAGCCGCCGCAATATAGGGGGAACCAGCTGCGCACGGACGCCACACAGTCCGCCTGATCGGCATGACCGTGCAGCGCACCGAGATGGCT
The DNA here is from genome assembly GCF_964031615.1 of Duganella fentianensis. GTDB lineage: Bacteria > Pseudomonadota > Gammaproteobacteria > Burkholderiales > Burkholderiaceae_D > Rugamonas > Rugamonas fentianensis_A. Next base: position 67,346 of record NZ_CAXIQN010000019.1, on the reverse strand, counting down.
GATGGCAATGCAGCGGCCATCAGCATGCGGCAGCGGTGCAACGAGCGGCTCGGCATGTACCAGCAAGCTGTCTTCTGCCTGCAATACCAGCGACGCCAGTGCTGCCGACACCGCGCCAGATAGTGCACCTCCCTGCCGCAAACGCCCCAGATGCCAGGCGTCGGAGCTCCCCAGCGCCAGCACATAGGGGACGGCGGGCCGGTAGACGCCACGTACCATGCGGTCAGCCAGCACAGCTGCCAGTTCCCAGTCGCGCTCCTGCGCTGTCGGGGCCACATCCATGCTGAGCACAACCTGATCGCGTGTATCCAGCACCGCTTCCGTCAGGCGTGCCATGCGCACCACCTGCTGCATGCGCTGTGCCAGTGCCGGTGCGGCCGCCACAGTGCATTTGACATCGGCCCGATTGGCACGCGGACGCCGGCTGGCGGTAATCGTCAGCAGACGCCCGTCGGCCAGCACGCTACGGCAGCACGCCGTATCCGGCACTGTGTCAAGCGGACGGTTCATGCGGCCTCCTCCAGCGAGGGATAGGGCTGGCGCCGGCCAGCCAGCCCGGTTTCCAGATTGGCGCAGATGCGCTCGGTCTGGTCGAGCAAGGCCAGCCATTCGCTACTGCGCGCCAGCTGCATACGCGCCAGTACCGTCCATGCTTCATCCAGCGCCTGCACCGCCAGCGCGGTATGGCCGCTGCGTCGCTGCTGCTGGACGGTAGGGAGCGCCTGATCCGGTGCTGCCCAGCCTAGTGCCGGCATGCTGCCCACATTCAGCGCGGCCATGCCCAGCCGCAGCAGCACGGCCTGATGCTGCTGGAAGGTGCTGACACCGGCAGGCAGCTCCAGCAGGCGCAAAGCACTGGTCAGCGCCGGCAGTTCGAGGAACAGGCGGCGCAAGCCAGCCGCATCGTCCTGCGCGCTGTAGTGCTGCATGCAGGCGGCGGGCGGCTCTGCCGGGGTGGCGACCATCGGAGCGCCGGTTTCCCTGGCGCCGGCCGCCGGAGCGCCGGCCGCCGGAGCGCCGGCCGCCGGGTCGCCGGCCGCCACATCTATCGCGCGGCTGCGCAAGATGGCGGCATAGTCGACCTGCGGGGCCAGATCGACGGGCACACAATCGTCCACTGTCAGGCCGAAACGGGTATATACCAGCTGGTTCAGGCCAGCGCGGAAGGCATGCCATTCTTCTACCGTGGTACAGGGCGGCAACTCCAGCGTCCCCATTGCCAGCGCATGCTGCAGCGCACTTTGTAGCGCCAGCTGCAATTGCGCACAGCTCAATGCTGCCGTTACCTCGCTGTGCAGGAACAGATCGAAACGCTGCTGCGACACACGCGGATTGGCGGCATCGACCAGCACGCGCAGCCGCAGCCCCCATTCCGGCGCGGCGGCAAACGGCCGCAGATCCAGCGAATACGGCCCCGCATGGAAGCACCACGCGCGCTCGTCCTGCGCCAGTACCACTTTGCCTGCGCCCAGCCGACGGGTCTGGCCATCGGCACCGCACAGCACCAGCATGCAGCCGGCGGGCGCCAGCGTACCTGCCGCGCAGGGCACGGCGATCAGACTGTCGCCTAGACCTGCGACGTCGGTGCCGCCAGCTTTGCGGCGCGAGAACAGGCCCATGAATGTCATCCTGCCGGCGCCACCACGAAGCTGGCACCATGCTGCTGGAAGTGCCGCGCCGGTGGGCTGGCAAACGGCCATGCGCCTTCGCATTCGCCGTCGCTATCCAGCACACCCTGCAGCACCAGTTTGCCGGCACCATCGAGCACCTGCAGACGCCAGCACTGCTGCACGGCCACGGCGGCAAACGGCGCATCGGCCAGTAAGGCGAGGATCACGCGCCAGCCAGACTCGGCTGGTACGAAATCCAGCGTCCAGTAACCATCTTCCGTGCGCAGGCTCGCCAGTTCGGTGGCAGTTGCGGCAGCGCGCAACATGCCCGTGCTACCGTTCCAGCCCGTAGCAGCAGAAGCTGGCGCCGCGCTACGGCGCTGCTGCCCCAGCAGGCGGAAGCGACGCAGGGTCAGCGGCGACGCCTGCAAGGCGCTACGCTCGGCCGGCGTCAGCGGGCGGCTACCATCGAGCGCTTTGAGCAGCGTCTCGTCGGCCAGCAGCAGACGGTCGTCCGGGGTAGCCCGCTTGAGCAGCAATTGCTCTTGCAATCTGGCTTCCAGCTCGGTGATTATCGGTTTCACTACTTTCTCCTTCATGCTGCCACCCCGGTGCGGACAGCATACAGCTTATCGATGGCCAGATTGCGCCGCTTGCGCAGGGTGGGCATGGAAATACCATCCAGTGCCGCCAGTTGCATCAGCGTGGGCAGTTCGCCCGTGGCCGGATCGAGCCAGACATCGGGATAACTAGCATCGTTCGGGCCCAGCAGCTTGTGGTACACGGCCAGCCGGATCGGCAAGCTTTCCTCAGCCAGTATTTCCAGCAGACGGCTGCCGCCATGCTGCGCCAGTCGCGCCAGTTGCAGATAGCCGGGGGGCAGAGAAACACCGACGGAACGCTGCTGTTCTAGCACGCGGGTGGCGTCGTCCGGCGCTGCCAGCCGTGCGGCCATGTCTGCCAGCGCATCGTCCTCGTCAGCCGCTGCCGCTGTATCAGCGCCATCCAGCGCATCGCTACCTTGGTCTGCATCGTCTGCATCGGCAGCCGGCGCCAGTAGCTGATCTGGCCCGCTACTGTGGCCATCCAGCTCGTACTGCTCCGATTCGTGTACTACGCGCCAGTAGTCTTCCAGCCAGTTGCCGGCCTCGCCCGCATCGGCACGAAACGCCTCGGCGCTGTCCAGATTGGCCGAAAGCTGCTCGTACTCGCCGATTTCAGCCAGCATGGCGGCGATGCCCGCCGGATTATTCTTCAGACTGGCGAAGCGCTTGGAGCGCGTATGCAGGGGGCCGGCCGCGCCGCCAAACTGCTCCAGCGTAGCGCTCCATGCAATCACCCACTCTGCCTTGCAGCCGGCAATCGACTTCATCTGCCGCACTTCGATGGGAATGCCGTGCAGCGCTCGTCCCAGTATCGCGCCCACCTGTGCCGTATGCGCCTGCCAGTCGGCAAACAGGGCGGCAATTTCACGGTAGGCTGTATCCAGCATCCGGTAAGTGTAGATACGGTTGGGCGAACAGTTGCGACCAGTCGCCACCGTATAGGCATCAGCATCGATACGGTCACGCAGACCGGCATATAGGTCATTGATCTTCTTGCGCAACATGCCTTCGCAGGCGGGATCTCGCCAGAATGCGCCGCTGCGCGCCAGCTCCGTCTCCAGCGTGGCAAGGAAGGCCTGCCAGAACGCTGGCTGCGCCGGTAGTTCGTACAGCAGACTCAGGGCCAGCTCGCCCACGCTATCGCCATAGCTATTGCCTTCCGCCGTGGCTCGTGCCGTATGGCGGCAGGCGTGCAGCAGCGCGCCCGTCTCGTCGACGTAACGATCGAGCAGAGCGGGATCCTCCAGCTCGTGCGGTGCCAGCTGGCGCAACACCTGCACACTGGCTTGCCCCAGCAATTTCCGCACTTGTTCCCAGCCCGGCTCCTGATACCGCGTTCCTGGCAGACGCATACTTTTCGCTTGTGTAATTGATCAAAGTCCGCCACAGGGCGAACGCCTCAAGATCATCCCACAGTCGGCAAGCTTTCAATTGCCCGGTCACAGGGCTAATTCCGCTTCTGTTCATCTTTCCGGCTAGCTTGCGCTAGCAGCGTTTCCAGGATCGACGCCAGCACCGGCGCCGCATGTTCGCCCCCCGTGGCATCGGAATGACTGACAAATATCGCCACTGCCAGCGGGTGCGTCTGGCCCGGCAAGCTGCCCGCTGCCAGCCATCCCGTGAACCAGACGGTGGCGCTATCGGGCCCGCTGGGAGCAGTGCCGGTCTTGCCGAACAGCCCGGGCCGTAGCCCGGCCAGCGCCGGCAGGCGGAAAGCGCCAGCCCCTGTGCCCGTATCGACCACTCCCTTCATACCGGCCCGTATCCGATCCAGACGGATGCCCAGTGGTGCCTGCACAGGTGCAGTGCTGCGGCGTTGGTCCAGCGCCAGCAGCAGCCGTGGCGTGACCACACTGCCCTGCGCTATTGCGGCCGAGGCCAGCGCCATCTGCAGCGGCGTCACCTGCATGCGCAAGCCTATGCTCATCTGGCGCAATTCATGACGCGTATGGATAGGATCGATGTGGGCGGCGCTGGCCTGCAGCGCGTCCCAGTGGCGCCAGTCGTAATCGGCCGGCAGCAGGCCGCCATCCAGCCGCTGGGACTGCTCGAAGCCTAGCCGGTGTGCCGCCGCAACGATGGGACGCACACTGTCGAGCGCATCGGCATCCAGCGCCTGCAGATCGGGAGCGCCGCCTTCGGCCCGGCCGAACAGCGAACGATCGCTCAGTTCGCCCGTCCATGCAAACCATGTGTTGACGCTATAGGTCAGTGCCTGCGCCAGCCCTAACTTGCCATCCTGCGCGCGCCGCTCCAGACTCTGTTCGCGGTAGTTGGTGACGTGCGCCAGCCGCGGCGTGACAGGGTAGCTGGCCGCATCTGTCTGGAAGGCATAGCCACGCTGACGTGCCAACTGGTTCAGCGCAGGCAGCGGCAGGCCGGACAGCATGGCATCGAGCTGGCCATCCTTGCGTGCCGCCATCTCCAGCCCCAGCGCTGTGACCACCTTGAAGGTAGAGCCAGGGCTACGGTGGGCACCGCCATCATGCTGCCATGGGGGCAGGCGCAAGGGACTGCGGGCGGGGCTGGTGCGGTCGAAATCGCGCACTTCTGCCCAGTTAGCGGCATTCACTTCGCCGCTACCGGCACCTGCGGCGGCGAGGATGTCGCCGTTTTCAGCATCCAGTATTACCAGTCCGGCCTGACGTCCTTGCGGCACTGCGCGCGTGGCGTGGCACTGGTCCTGTTGCCAGCGCCCGCGCCGCAAGCCGACACAGTCGAGCACTTGCTGGCTTAATGCCTGCAAGGGCAGATCCAGCGTCAGGCTGGCCTGCTGCGGCGTTTGCGGCAGGCGGGCCAGCATACCGGCCACACTGCTGCCATGCTCGCGCGCCAGTCCCAGCAAGGGCGCCAAGCCCGCCTGCGCAGCTGCCTCGGTGGTAGCGCCGTCGCGCCACAGCGGTGTGCCATGCCGGTCGCTCAACTGCAAACCGGCCAGCGTTCCACCCACTGCTACGGCGCTTGCAGCTGCGGCCGTCGCGCGGATCGGCCCAGCTAGCGCTGCTGCTGGCTGGCGCCCTGCCGCCAGCGGCAAGGCGTACCAGTGCAACTGTCCATGCTCCACCCGGAGGTGACGGTACTTACGCTCCTCCACAGGCTGGAAAGGCAGTGCCGCAACTTCCAGCCTTACTGTGCGCGCACCCGGTAGAAGGCTGAGCACCAGTTGCTGCACATCGCTACTGCTGCGGCAAGCGCGCCCCGTGCAGGCGGGCGAACGTTCGATCGTCGCCCCTTCCACCCGCTGCACCTGCCCGATCAGCATCAGCCGTCGCTGTTCGCCCCCCTGCGCAGGCGACGGCAATACCAGTTGCAGACTGGCGCGATAGCCCCCCTCGGACTGAGGTTGCTGAGGTTGCTGAGGTTGCTGAGGTTGCTGTCCTTGGCCCTGCTGCGGCACCTGCCCCTGCGAACTGGCCGGCCAGGCTGCCAGGCGGTTCCAGCCCTGCCAGCCCTGAGGCAGGTCGGCGAACAGACGCGACGCCGCCAGCGGCATCTGCTGCGTACTAGGCAGTGGCACCGCAACTGCATCGTCTTTGCGCGGCAGGATAGTGCTGGCTTGCCATGGCCCGTCAGCACCCTGCGCGGACTCGGTCCACGGCGAGCGCCATGCCAGCAGCCAGCGTTCGCTGTTGAATAGGTCAATCTGCTGCCTGACATAGGCGCCATCGGCCTGATAGTACAGCCGCTTGAGCAGCTTGCGGGTGACGGCTTCCTGTGCAGGGGCAGCGACGCCGCCTGCCGATGCGCGTGCTGCCAGTTGCCACGACTGCAGACCGGCCACGCGCTGATCAGGTGCTAGCGCTTGCCACTGCAGCAGATCGGGCGGCGCCAGTTCAATGGCGCCCTGACCGTTCAGGCGCACCAGTCCATGCGCCTGCAAGTCGGCAAACAGGCTCGCGTCCTCCAGTGCAGGGGGTGGTGCGGCTGGCACCTGATATACACCGGCAGGCAAGCGGCTTGCTACCGGCTGGCCGCGGGCAGGAAATGCCTGCACCAGTGCTAGCGCTGGCCGCGCCGCGCCGTTCTGCTGCGGCGCGCTGACAGTGCGGTAGAGTTGCAACGACAATTCTCCCGCTTGTGGGCAAGTCACATTGCTACGTCGTTCAATATGCAGCGCAGCCCCCTCGCCCCACATCAGCCAGCCCTGCTGGCGCAAATTCACGCGGGCTTTGCTACCCTGCTCGATCTGGCCCAGGCTGGCATCACCGAGCCAGCGCACATCCGCCCGCTCGCCCTGCCAGCTAAGTTGCAGCGGTTCGCTAGCAGGATCCCGGAAGTCCACACTCGCCTTGCCGCTGATCTGGACCTGCGGCATGCCAGCGGCGTCACCCTGAGCCGACACCAGTAGCACGTTACGCAATGCCAGCGGCAGTGCTGCCGTCTCATTCTGACGCACCAGTTGCTGCACATCCTCAAACCGGTAGCCTATGCGCAGAGGCAGCAGGCGCGCATCGTCGGGGCCTCGCAACTGGGAGCACAGATCGATATTTACGGGCGGTGCCGCCTGCATGCCACTCAATATCAGCAGCGCAGCCTCCGGATGCAGACTGATGGCCATACCGGCACGTTCGGCAACCTCGAAGCGCACGCCGGACAGGACGGGCTGGAATTGCTCCAGCGCCTGCCGGCTACGACTAGCCTGTGGTGCCGCGGCACTGGCCTGTACCAAGTAGCGCGCGTGGCCGGCGATCAGCCCACCGCCTGCCAGCAATAGACAGGCTAGTGCTATCCCATGCCAAGGCCAAGGCCAAGTCCATTGCCACTGCCGGCGCATTTGATCTGGCGCCGATTTCTGTGATCGGTGCCGCCCCCACGCACCGACCCGAACAGCCCGACCAGCGCGCAGATTGGCCGCACGGCGGCGCGCACGCAGCGCAGTCCGCAATGCTTGCAAAAGGGGGGCAATCAAACGTGGCATGGCGTCCTCGCAGGGCTAGTCGGCTAACCACACCACCTAGCGGAGGGCCGCAGAAAACCATGCGCCCCCCATCCCTCCCCGACCAGACGACGCTTGCCAGCACGCTTTATCGCGTCTATCTGCATTTCGCGCTACGCCAGTGGCGCTTCGTCGCAATCCGCTGGAGCGCACGGGCCGGCAGTTTTAAAGTACACACATCGAACACCACTACACACCAACGAAAGGAAGCAAAATGAACATCCTGCGCAACTTCGAAGCCGTCTTTATCGTCGCTCTGGGTCTGGCTAGCGCCGCAAGCTACAGCCTCGACAGCAAGGTAGAAACCAGCCCTGCCATGGCAGCCGCCGGCAATATGCAAGTGGTTGTCGTCCACGCAAAGCGCCTGAGCCCTGAGCAGAAGCAGGCCAGCACCCAGCCTGCCGCGCTGGCCGCCCGCAGCACCCCTGTGAGCAAGATTTGAACGCCGTTGCCGCCACGCCTGCCGCCACTCCCCCTCTGCTGCAGGCGTGACTTTCTAGCCCGCTCCGTGCGCTAGGCCACATTACTCTGCATCAATTCTGCATCACTTGTAAGCTTTTGCATCAAGCCGCGCCAACACCGTCTGCGCGCGCTATATTGACTCCATGCATAGCACTTCATTGGAGACCCATCATGCAAATGCGCCTCAGCCACCTGTGCAGCGCCACCCTGCTGGCCCTGAGTACCCTAGCTTTCACACCCGCCCATGCCCAGACCGAACTGAGCATCGTGGTCAGCAATGCTCCGCCGCCACTACGCTATGAAAGCCTGCCACCTCCCCGTCATGGTCACGTGTGGGCGCCCGGTTACTGGCGCTGGGACGGCCACCGCTATATCTGGCGTGCCGGCCACTGGGAAGTGCTGCGCCGCGGCTACCAGTACCAGACTCCCGTCTGGCAGGAATATCGCGGCGGCTGGCGCTTCGCACCGGGTGGCTGGGTCAGCGTGCCGCGCGCACCGGCAAGCCAGCACTGGGATCGCGACGACAGACGCGAATACCATCACGGGCAAGAACGCGGGCAAGGACGCGGACATGGGCGGGGCGACCGCGATCATGACGGCGTGCCCAATCGCTACGACCGTGACAGGGATGGCGACGGCGTGCCGAACCGGTATGATCACCGTCCTGACAACCCACGACGCGATTAAAACCGGATGAGTGATACGCCCGACCAGCAACCACTACAGCGACTACAGCAGCTACAGCAACTCGCCTTTAAGACGGAACGGGCAGCGGCCGCGCGGCTGTCGGCCCGTCAGCAACTGACACCGGAACAGGCACTGCTGCAAGTACTGACGCTGGCCGCCGGACAGGCCGGACTGGAACACCTGCTGGCGCAACGTCAGGCGCAACAGCAGCATGCAGCACTACGCCAGCAGGCGCGCAGCGCCGCCATGGCTGCCCGCCTCACGCAACGCCAGCCGGCAGCCCGGCAGACTGTTCCGGCTGAGTCAATTGAGGCGATGGGCCTCGCGGCAACGGCATGGTCCACTCAACCAGCCGCCCGACAGGCCAGCAAAGACCTCCCGTGGCAAGGCTGGTTTGACGGTTCCGCCGTGCCCAATCCGGGCCGGATCGGTATCGGCGCGCTGCTGCGCGGACCGCAAGGTCAGACCATCACCATCAGTCAGGCGGCCGGCTATGGCAACAGTAGCGAAGCAGAATATCTGGCGCTAACGGCACTACTGCAAGCCGCCGTGCAGGCCGGCGTGACGCAACTCGCCATTCGGGGCGATAGTCAGGTGGTGGTGAATGATGTGAATCTGTCGGCGCAGGCTGTTGCGGCCGGACAGGGTGCGGCAGTGCTGGCGCAGCACCGGCAGCAGGTGTGCGCACTGATGGCGCAAGTGGGAGAGGTCGAACTGCGCTGGCTGCCGCGGCATCGCAATGCCGCAGCGGACCAGCTGGCCCAGCAGGCGCTGGAAATCAGGCCGCCAGCGCCGTAGTTTCCAGCAGGCCCATATCGGCGCTGGTCATCATTTTGTCGATGTCGACCAGTATCAGCATGCGCTCATCGAGCGTGCCGAGGCCGATGATGTGGTCGGTATTCATGTTGACGCCGATGTCCGGTGCCGGTTTGATCTGCTCCGGCAGCAGCGTGGTCACGTCGGACACACGATCGACCACCATCCCCACCACGCGGTGGCCGATATTCAGGATGATCACCACGGTGAACTGGTCATAGGTCGGCGTACCCAGATTGAGCTTGATACGCATATCGACGATAGGCACGATGAGGCCACGCAGATTGACCACGCCTTTGACAAACTCGGGGGCATTGGCGATGCGGGTGGGCGCTTCGTAGCTGCGGATCTCGCTCACCTTCTGGATATCGATGCCATATTCTTCCTGCCCCAGCGTGAAAGCCAGATATTCGGCGGCGGGGGTGGCGGCGTGCAGTTCAGTGACGTTGGACATTTGCTTTACCTCAGGAAAGAATTGACTGTGCGTAATATTACCGCAAGCCAATAAATAAAGCAGCAAATATATGCCGGACGGCAACAAAAACCGCGATTTGACGACTTATTAACGCAAATCCGTCAGATTCACAGTGGTTTGGCAGGCAGTTTCACCGGCGCGCCATGACCTTCCGCAGGTAACACACGGGTCAGGGGCAGAGACTGGGGGCGTAGCGGTGCCGGACGCACCGCCGCAGGCACGGCATCGCTCTCGGCCGCAGCGCGCACCGGCGCCGCCGGCATGGCACTGGGCACCGGCGCTGCGTTACGGTTCACTGCACGCCCCTCTTCCGGCCGCGGCATATAGCGTGGTGCCAGTGTCGGCGTATCATCGAGCGCCCATGCCATGGACGTGCCCAGGGTGTACAGCACCGCAGCCAGCGTTACATTGATGTGCATAGGATTCGCCAATAATTGTCAGTTATGAAAGCATTTTGCACAATCGTCTGCCACTTTGCAAGTGAGATGTAACATTCTTGCAAAAAACGGGTCTGCACAAGCTGGGCGCCACCCTGTATGATCGCCAACATCTGACCGCCCCGCAACCGGAGACCCATGAATAGTTTGCTCAATAGCTGGCATCCGCGACTGGTGCAACTGGCGAACGCTGCAGCCGCTGCTAGTGGTGGAGACGGCGCCCACGACAGCAATCATCTACACCGTGTCTGGCGCAACGCCTGCCAGCTGCTGGACGACTACCCCGCAGCGGATGCGCTGGTCGTGATGGCGGCCTGCTATCTGCACGATCTGGTCAACCTGCCCAAGAACCATCCCGAACGCCATCTCGCCTCGCGCCAAGCGGCCCTGCTGGCCTGCCGCCAGTTGGCGGCGCTGGACTTCCCGTCCGAGCGGCTGACCGCCGTGGCACATGCCATCGAAAGCCACAGCTATTCGGCCGCGATCCCGGCCGAAACCATCGAAGCCAAGATCGTGCAGGACGCCGACCGCCTCGATGCGCTCGGTGCCGTGGGGCTGGCACGGCTATTCTATACGGCCGGCCGCATGGGCACCGGTCTGGCCCATGCCGACGACCCGATGGCGCTGCAGCGCGAGCTCGATGAAAAAGCCTATGCCATCGACCACATCGACACCAAGCTGGTGACCATACCGGGCAAGATGCAGACCCCGGCAGGACGCCAGCTGGCCAACGCCCGCCTGCTGGCACTGACCAGCTTCCGTGACGACTTTATCGCCGAATGGGCTAGCAGCCCAGCCACTCCCTGAAATCCGAATCTATCCATGTCCAGCACTCCCGCCACTCCCCGCCGCATCGGCGCTACGGCTCCGGCCAGCCTGAACTTCATCCTCATCAGCGTGTTCATCGACATGCTGGGCATAGGCCTGATCGTGCCCGTACTGCCCATGCTGGTGGGCGAATTTACCGGCGACCGCGAACATCAGGCGCACTGGTTCGCCATCCTCAGCGCTGTATTCGGCCTGATGCAGTTCCTCTGCATGCCCATGCTGGGCGCCATCAGCGACCGCATCGGCCGCCGCCCCGTGCTGCTGTATTCCATGGCCGGCATGTGCATCAACTTTCTCACCACGGCATGGGCGCCGAATCTGGCCTGTCTGTTCATCGGCCGCGTGGTAGGCGGCATGTCCTCGGCCAGCATGTCGGTGGCCTCGGCCTATGCGTCCGACATTTCCACGCCGGACAACCGTGCCAAGAGTTTCGGTAAAGTGGGAGCTGCCTTCGGTCTGGGCTTTATCTGCGGCCCCATGCTGGGCGGCCTGCTAGGCAGCGTCGATCTGCACCTGCCATTCTATGTGGCCGGTGCCCTGTCGGCGCTGAACTTCGTGTATGGCTATTTCGTCGTGCCGGAATCGCTGCCGGCCGAGCGTCGGGCGCCCTTCAGTCTGGCCCGTATCAATCCGCTGACAGCCCTGCTGCGCCTCGCCCAGCGCAAGGATATCCGCGGGCTGGTGATCACCTTCGCCCTCGTCACCTGTGCCCAGATGATGTTGCAGACCACTTGGGTGCTGTACACCCACTTCCGCTTCGACTGGACGCCGGGCCAGAATGGTGCCGCGCTGTTCTGCGTGGGACTGACAGCAGCGGTGGTGCAGGCCGGCCTGCTCGGTGTGCTGATCAAACGTTTCGGCGAAGTGCGTCTGGCCCTGCTGGGCATGACGTCGGGCGCGCTGACCTTCCTGCTGTATGGTCTGGCGACGCAGGGCTGGATGATGTATGTGCTCATCCTGTGCAACATCCTGTCCTTCGCCGTTGGCCCTGCCCTGCAGGCGCTCACTTCCAAAGCCACGCCACCGGCCGAACAGGGCGAACTGATGGGTTCTCTGCAATCCGTCAACAGTCTGGGCATCATCTTCATGCCCCTGATCGGCGCCGAGATACTGGGCCGCGTCAGCCACCTGTCTTCCGGCGACTGGCGCATGGGCGCCAGCTTCTACTTCTGCGCCCTGCTGCAAGTGCTGGCCATCCTGGTGGCGCGCCATTATTTCAAAGCACACCAGCAGGCCAGCACTACCGCTTAATCCACCACCGGCAGTTCGATCGCGCTGGCACTAGTGCCACCATGATAGATGCGCATGGTGGCCTTCTGGTAATCGGCCGGCTTGGCGTAGAAGATGTTCGGCACATAGGTCTGCGGATTGCGCTCATACAGGGGGAACCAGCTGGACTGGATCTGCACCATCACGCGGTGACCGGGCAGGAACACGTGGTTGGCATTCGGCAGCGCAAAGCGATACTGCTCGACAGCGTTGGCCACGATAGGCGCCGGCTGCTCCAGACTGTGGCGATAGCGGCCACGGAAGATATCCATCGCCACGCCCAGCTGATAACCGCCCAGCTCCGGCTGTGACGGCACTTCATCCGGATACACGTCGATCAGCTTGACCACCCAGTCGGCATCCGTGCCCGTGGTGGCGGCATGCAGCTGCACCTGCGCGACACCGGCGATGCGCAGCGGCGCGGTCAATGGCGGCGTCACATAGGTCAGCACATCGGGCCGATCCGAATAGCTGCGCTGGTCGCTAACCAGCCATGGCCGCCAAACCGCGGCGTCGTTCATGCGCACGGGACGGGGCACGAACGGCACCGGCTTGGCCGGATCGCTGACATATTCGTCGTAGCTTGCCGCACCAGCCGGTGCCGTGAAAGCCAGCTGGTTACCCGGCTGCAGATACAGTGGACGCAGGGGCGCAGCGCAGCCCTGCGCACAGGCCAGCGGCCATTGCTGCAAACGCTGCCAGCGGTTGCTGCCGCTCTGGTAGAACAGCACGGGCGGGGTCTCCGCCACCGGTGCACCATCCTTCAGATACTGGTCGAGGAAAGGCTGCATCACGTCGCGACGGAATTCCAGTGCCGTGTCGCCGGTGAACTTGAATACGCCCAGACTGGAGCCATCGTAATTCACCCCGCTGTGGCGCCACGGCCCCACCACGAGGAAGTTTCGGCGATTGTCCGTATCCTTGGGCTCCAGTGCTGCATACACGGCATAGGCGCCGTAGATGTCTTCCTGATCCCAGTAGCCCACCACCGTCATGGTCGGCACTTTCAGGGGACGCTGTGCCAGCAACTGATCCACCGCCTGATGCTGCCAGTAGCTATCGTAAGCGGGATGCTCGAACAGTTTGCGGGTGAAATTGAGTTTATCGAGGCCGAACTGGCGCGCGTAGTCGGCGGTGGAACCGGCGCGCAGCACACCGTCGTAATCGTCATACACACCGGTGGGCAGCGCCATGCCACTGCCATGGGCTGTGGTCTGGTGGGCGATGTACGCGATATTCGTCATGCGGAACACGCCGTTATGGAACCAGTCGTCGCCACGCCAGCCGTCCACCATGGGGCTCATCGGCACCGCCACCTTGAGCGCCGGATGCGGGTCGATCAGCGCCATCAGCACCGTATAGCCTTCGTAGGACGAACCTATCATGCCCACTTTGCCATTACTCTCGGGGACATTCTTCACCAGCCAGTCGATGGTATCCCACGCATCCGTGGAGTGGTCAGTACGGGTGTTATTGAGCGGGCCACGCAGCGGCCGCGTCATCACGTAATCGCCTTCCGAACCATATTTACCGCGCACATCCTGATACACGCGGATATAGCCGGCGCCCAGCAGCACTTCATCGCCCTGCCCGCCCGTCGCCAGCACGCTAGGACTATCGTTACGGCGCGAGCGTCCACTGGCACTGTACGGCGTGCGGCTCAGCACCATGGGGGCGTTCCGAGCCGTCTTGGGGATCAGCAGCACGGTATGCAGGCGCACACCGTCGCGCATGGGGATCATCACTTCGCGCCGCACATAATCGGCATCCGGCATGCGCATCTCGAAACGGGCAGGAACATCAGGCGCCATCGGTGCCGTCTGGGCATGGGCATGGGCGGTAGGCGCCAGCACAGCACTGGCAGCGATCAGAGCAACTCCCAAGGTAGCATTCAGGGCAGTAGATACGGCAACAGCAGGTAAAGACATTCCGGCTCCGGTAGTTAATTGAATGGAAATAGCGCGAAAAAAGCAATACTACTCCATGCCAGCCCTTCCTGACGAGTTACGCGGCTTGACAGACCGCCAGCGAACTGCAACCATACGGCCATGAATTTTCTGTCCACACTACGTCCCTGCCTGAATTGGCGCCGCTGCTGACCAGCGGCCCTGAATCACCCCTAGTGATGTGATATTTTTATCAATGCCGCCCTCGTCTGGTGGCGTTTTCACGACTGTGCGCCACCGTCAGGGCTAGTGTAAGCAACCTGAAGGAAGTCTGATGAGCCAGTCCCCTACCGCCGAAGTTATTGCCACCCCGGGCGCCAGCAAAGGCCCCAGCATCATCCTGACCGGCGACCGTCCGACCGGCCCGCTGCATCTGGGTCACTATGTGGGCAGCCTGCGCAACCGCGTAACCTACCAGCACGAATATCAGCAGTACATCATGCTGGCCGATTCGCAGGCCCTGACCGACAATATGGACGACACCAACAAGGTGCACCGCAATGTGGTGGAAGTGGCGCTCGACTATCTGGCCGTGGGCATCGACCCCGCCAAATCGACCATCCTGATCCAGTCGCAGATTCCGGAACTGGCCGAGCTGACCTTCTACTACCTCAACATGGTCACCGTAGCCCGTCTGGAACGCAATCCGACGGTAAAAACCGAGATTGCCCTGCGCGGCTTCGAGCGCGACATTCCGGCTGGCTTCCTCACCTACCCGGCTTCGCAGGCGGCCGACATCTCGGCCTTCAAGGCTTCCATCGTGCCGGTGGGTGAAGACCAGATCCCCATGATCGAGCAGACCAACGAGATCGTGCGCCGCTTCAACCGCATCGCCAACCGCGAAATTCTGGTCGAGTGCAAAGCACTGGTGCCGGAGATCGGCCGCCTGCCGGGCACGGACGGCAAAGCCAAGATGAGTAAATCGCTGGGCAACACCATCAATCTGGGCGCCAGCGCTGCAGAAATTACGGCCGCCGTGAAAAAGGTCTACACCGACCCGCTGCACCTGCGCGTAGAAGACCCCGGCCATCTGGAGGGTAATGTGGCCTTCATCTATCTGGACGCCTTCGATCCGGAAAAAGACAAGCTGGAAGAAATGAAGGCGCATTACGTGCGCGGCGGTCTGGGCGACTCCATCGTCAAGAAGCGGCTGGAAGTGGTGCTGCAGGAAATGCTGGCGCCGATCCGTGCCCGTCGTGAAGAACTGGCACAGGACCGCGGCTACATCATGCAGATCCTGAAAGAAGGCACGGCCCGTGCACGCGAAGTGGCTGCCAAGACAGCCGACGAAGTCAAGGCCGCACTGGGCCTGAGCTACTTCTGATGCCAGAACTGGCGCCTACCCTGCTGGGCCTTGCGGCACTGTACGGGTGCGCCAGCATCATCTGCTATGTGCTGTATGCGCTGGATAAATCGGCCGCCATCGGCCAGCGCCGCCGCATCGCCGAACGCACGCTGCTGCTATGGGGCCTGTGCGGCGGCTGGCCCGGCGCATGGCTGGCACAGCAGACGCTGCGCCATAAAACCCGCAAGCTAGCTTTTGTGCTGGCGTTCTGGTTCAGCGTCATACTGAATCTGGCTGCCCTGACGGGTTTCATGCACGTATATTTCAACCAGCAGGGATAGCATTATGTGGCAAGGTGTGTTGTGCGGTTTGCTGGCAGGCGCCATGTGGGGACTGGTGTTCGTGGCACCGGCCTTCCTCACTGCGTTCACCCCGCTGGAGCTGGCCTGCGGCCGCTACATCGCCTACGGCCTGATCTCGGCCACCCTGCTATTCAACCGCCTGCCCGCGCTATTGCGCCGGCTGGACCGCGCCGACATGGTGGCACTGGTCAAGCACGCGCTGGCCGGTAACATCGTCTACTACATGCTGCTGGCCATGGGGGTCAAACTGGCGGGTGTGGCCGCGACCTCGCTGATTATCGGCGTGCTGCCCATCAGCGTCACCCTGCTGGGCAAGAACGACCACGGCTCGGTGCCGCTGCGTCAGCTCGCCTTGCCGCTACTGCTGGTGGCAGCCGGCATCAGCTGCATCAATTTCGAAGTATTCTCGCAGCCCACCGCCGCCAGCGGCCCGCTGGCGCACAAGATCATCGGCGTGCTATGCGCTACCGGTGCGCTGCTATGCTGGACGTGGTATTCGGTCGATAACGCGCGCTACCTGAAACGCAACCCGCACTACAGCAGCGGTGAATGGTCGGCCCTATATGGCGTATCCAGTGGCCTGATCGCGCTGCTGATTGCACTGGTGGCGCTGGCCATCTTCCATGCCGACGTGACGGGGGCTGGCGCACAGGCCAGTGGCCGCGACTGGGGACTGTTCTGGATCGTCAACGGCCTGCTGGCACTGGGCGCTTCCGTGATCGGCAACCATCTGTGGAATATCGCCAGCCGCAAAGTGCCGCTGACCCTGTCCGGCCAGCTGATCCTGTTTGAGACCCTGTTCGCCCTGCTGTACGGCTTCATCTACAAGCAGCAGCTACCACAGCCGCTGGAAATCGCCGCCATGCTGCTGCTAACCTCGGGGGTAATGTGGTCGCTGCGCGTGCACGCGCTGGACGAAGAAAGTGAAGCCCACGCGGGCTAAGCTTGCGTCCCGCTAGGCAGCCCGCTAGGCAGTCGTTTCGCCGGAACCCAGCAGACCATTAGCACCCAGCACATCCTGTATCAGTTCCAGTCGCACCAGCGGATTTTCCTGCACCAGCAGGCGCTGTTTTTCCAGCGTATCGAGCCGCAGCAGTTCGCACCAGCGATTGGCCACCCAGCCTGCATCGTCCAGCCGGTAAGGCGGGGCCAGTTGCATGCGCTCGGCGGGTATCTGTTTTTTCTGCAGGGAGCGGATCAGGGTTGCCAGCGCATTCGCCACATCCTGCTGCTCGCTGGGCACAGGCACATCGAGATCATCATTGAGCGCCACCACTTCGCCCAGCCACAGACCATTCTTCTGCTGCTCGCACGACAATATGCGGAAACGGGTAGTACCGATGCAGTGGATCTTCAGCAGACCGGCGGCCGGCGCATCCCAGTTGATGATGCGCGCCATGGTGCCGGCGCCGCTCAGCTTTTCCTGCTGGCCCGGCACCCGCACCTCGCTACCTTCGAGCAGCGGCACGACGCCGAAAGCCTCGCCGTTCTCGATGCAGCGCTTGACCAGATCGAGGTAGCGCACCTCGAAGATCTGCAAAGGCAGATGGCCACCGGGGAATAAAACCGTGTTCAGCGGAAATAAAGGGAGCGTTACCATAGCCATATCATCGCACGAACTGGCGCACTTGGGATTAGTGAATCCCTTACAAGTTTTATGTTTTTTTAAGGACGACGCACCAGCTGTCCGTTTTTCACCACCGCCACCACCTCGCGCAGCGCCGCGATCTCGCGGGTAGGATCACCGCGCACGGCCACCAGATCGGCCAGATAGCCTTCGCGGATCTGGCCCAGCGTGCCGGCACGGTCCAGCACGGCGGCATTGACCACAGTGGCAGCCCGCAGCGCCTCCACCGGCGACATGCCCAGCTTGACCATCCATTCCAGTTCGCGCGCATTGCTGCCGTGGGCGAACACACCCACATCGCTACCGTTGCCGATCACCACGCCCAACTGGCGCGCCAGCCGGAACGCCCGCGCCGCCGCCTGCATGGCTGGCGTGGGTGCGCCGCCGCGCTGGTATTTCTGGAAGTATTCGCTGGTGGCTTCCGGCGCGGTCAGCGTGGGGAAATACGCCACCTTGCGCTCGGCCATCAGGCGGAAAGTGGCTTCGCTGCCGCCATAACCATGTTCTATGCTGTCCACGCCAGCCAGCGTGGCACGCCGCATACCCTCGTCCGTACTGGCATAGGCACTAACCTTGCGCCCCGAAGCATGGGCCGTACTGACCAGCGCATCAAGTTCGGCCTGGGTAAAAGTGGCGTGCGCGCTGCCGTCCGGCCCGTTGCGGTAATCGGCATACACCTTGATCCAGTCGGCGCCACGGGCGCTCTGCTCGCGCACTGCACGCACTACTTCATCTACCCCGCTGGCCTCCTGCGCGCCCTTGGGCAGCTCGACATCGGCCCGATAACTACGGGGCGAGGGACCATAACTGCCCGTCGCCACGATAGCGCGGGTGGCAATCCACAGGCGCGGGCCCGCAATCACGCCATCCTCGATGGCTTTTTTGATGGCCACATCGGCATACAGCGCACCTTCGCTGCCCAGATCGCGCAAGGTGGTGAAACCCGCTTGCAGCGTCGCAGCGGCATGGCGTGCCGCCAGCAAGGTACGGTATTCGACTGATTCTTTTAAAACCTGATCGTCCCACGAGGTTTCATTATAAGGATGCAGTAAAACATGGGCATGCAGATCCATTAATCCGGGTATCAGCGTAGTATCCGGCAATACCAGCCGCTCGGCTTCCGGGGCAGCTTTTATTTCAGCCGTCGGCCCCACGGCCGCAATCCTGTTCTGGACAATTAATACCGACCAGCCAGTATGCACATTACCCTCGCCCGTCCACACCCGCGCCGGCGTAATTAACAGCTGCCCACCTGCAACAGCACTGCTATCGGCGGCAAATAAAGACTGGGCTGCACTCAGCATTAGAACCGCAGCGATTAAAGCGCCGCAGCGCTGCTTTACTGACAACATGGCATGCTGAATAACTGGCTTCATGACTGGTATCCGGTAACGAAAACGACAACAGCGGGTTTATATCCACTATAAACCCGCTGTTAAAAACCGCGCGTAACGATTATTTGATCAGATACTGATCTTTGTTTTTACCTTCCAGCCATTTCGGCGCGCGACCGCGCCCCGTCCAGGTCTGGCCAGTGGCGTCATCGCGATATTTGGCAGGCACCGGCGCGCGTTTCTTGCCAGTCTTGGTTTTAGCGGGAGCACCCAGATCGGCAACACTCAGACCATACTCGCGCATAATGGAACGGATCTGTTCAATCGCAGCCGCTTTCTCGTTCTTGCGCGCGGTTTCTGCCAGAGTTTCCAGTTCGGCGATCTTTGCTTTGTATTCCTGATAGGTTGTCATCTTATTTCCTTCTTATCGGCAGCAGGGGTTATAAAACACGGCAGATTCTTCCTGAAAAATCTACTGGCGAAATTTACCATAAGCTGAATATCTGAAACACATCAGTGACCGATAAATATCAATATAATCGGCAAATCGGGGCATTTCCAGTAGCAAGATAATAATTATCCTCCACTCCACGGGAATTAAAGATTATTACTGCGCGGCTGGCATTAATCAGCGCGGCGGCAAGCGATACTGCAGCGCTTATAGCATAGGAATTAATTTATTTATGCAATAAAATCCCTATCGGTGCTACATTCCCGCATCAGCACTCACCCGCGCCCCTATGGATACACCTACCGCCAGCCTAGCCCTTGCTATTACCCAGCTATGCATCTCCTTTGTCATGGTCGGGGTATATTTTGCGGCACCGGGTGAACGCCATACCCGGCTATGGGCACAATTCGGCGTCTGCAGCGCGGCTGGTATGACCCTGATCGTCGTCAGCGCCGCCAGTGCTCCCGGTGTAATGCTAGTAATTGGCAATGTCCTGCTCTATACGGGTTGCCTGCAAGTCTGGGCCGGCCTGCGCGAGTTCTTCGGCCATAGCACCCGTCACAGCGCCGTAGGGCTGGGGCTGGCATTCGCGCTGGTGTACATCCTGATGATTGCGCTGGAAGCGACGCTGAGCACCCGTTTGCTGGTCAGCAGCGCCAGCCTGATACTGGTTTTCGCGCTCTGCCTGCACACCTTGCTGGTGTGCGCGCGCGATCACAGCAGCGCGCGCCATGCCTATGCGCGCCGCATGGCCATCACCGGTCTATGCCTGCTGCTGACGGGGCATGGCGGCCGTATCCTGCTGCTGCTGACACAGCAGGGGGAAAGCGCACAGGCCGCCGTTTCCCAGCTCAATGCGCTGCTGGTCTACCTGATACCGCTGGCCGGTACGGTGCTGTTCTTCCCTGCCCTATTGCTGCTGAATTTCGAGCGCATCAAGGACCAGTTGCTGCTGTCGCTCGATGCGCGGCAGGATGCGCTGGAAACCCAGACCCGCTTCGTCGAAATGTTCTCGCACGAATACCGCACACCGCTAGCCATCATCCGCACCAACCTCGACATCCTGCACACCAAGCTGCAGGCAGGTAGCCCGGGCACGGGACAGAATCTGGAAAAAATGCAGCGCGCCGTGGGGCGGCTGGTGGAAGTGGCCGAGACGGCCGTGCGCAGCGACCCGCGCGAAGATGGCAAGATAGGGCCGATCCGCGCGACTATCCAGCTGAACGCACTGCTGCAGGAAGTCGTCGCCGAGGCGGCCGAGTTCTGGAGCGAGAAAGCGCCGCAGCTCACGCTCGACGCCGCACAGGAATACCACATCATCGGTGACCGTGCGCTGCTGAAGACGGCCATACTGAATCTGCTCGATAATGCCATCAAATACGGTCCGCCTGCCGGTCAGGTTGGCCTGCAACTGGCCACGCAGGGCGATAGCCTGCGTCTGATCATCACCGATCAGGGGCCGGGCATCCCCGAACACGAACTCGATCTGGTATATGGAAAATATTATCGCGGCAGCCGTACCCGTCTGGTCGCCGGCAGTGGCATGGGACTGTATCTGGTGCTGCGCATCATCAGCCAGCATGCCGGCGGCGTCGGGCTGGCCAACCGCCCCGAAGGCGGCACGGCCGTGACCATCACCCTCCCCTTGACTGCGCAGGAGTTAGCAGTTTGACCGAGCAAATCAAAGTATTACTGGTAGAAGATGATCCCGACCTGCGCGATAGCGTGGTCGAGTGGATGGAACTGCACGGCACGCCCGTGACGGCAGTGCGGAATGCCGCCGAGTTCTATCAGGCCTTACCGAATAGACAGTTCCACGTTGCCATCATCGATGTCGGCCTGCCCGATCAGGAGGGCTATGTGCTGGCCGAATACGCCCGCGCCAATACCCGCATGGGCATCATCATCCTGACGGCCCGCAGTACGCTGGACGATAAGCTGCGCGGCTACCAGTCCGGTGCCGACCTGTTCATGGTCAAGCCGGTGGACTGCCGCGAACTGGCCGCGGTGGTCCACAGCATGGGCGCACGCGTGCAGGCGACCGCGGCAGCTGTAGCGCCGCCCGCCGTCAGCGTTGCACCGCCATCCTCCGCCAGTACTGAGCAATGGCACTTCTCCGCCACGCTATGGGAATTGCGGCTGGGCGATGGAGCGGCCGTCACCCTCAGTCAGAAGGAATTACAACTGATGGATTTACTGGCGGCCCAGCCCGGCACTGCAGTGCAGAAGCGCGCCATCCTCGCCCGGCTCTACCAGCGCGACGATTATTCCAGCAGCCGTTCGCTCGATACGCTGGTGCGCCGCCTGCGCGCCAAGATATTCAACCAGCTAGGCGTCGAGCTGCCGCTGCGCACAGTCCATGCGGTCGGCTACTGTTTTGCTGCCGAAATCAGTGTGGAGGAGTCCGAAACGGGCTAGCGCCCGAGCGCATGTCACATCCGGTCACATTCGGTCAGGATTGGTGGTTTGCCCCATGTAGAGGGCAACAACTATTATTGAAATGTAACTTTTAGTTTTCACTACATTCCATCACTCCTGTTCCGAGGTCGCCATGAAAAAGATCCTGATCGCACTCGCCTGCACCAGCCTGTTAGCCGCCACCAGCGCCCACGCCAGCGTTATTTCCTATGATGTCAGCAAAGCCAGCACCATTACCAACTGGAGCGACGTGCTGAGCGTTAAGAAGTTCGATAGCACGCTGGGCACGCTCAACTCCATCACCTTCGAGCTTGGCGGCAGCGTTGCCGGCAGTGGCCGCGCCGAATCACTCGATGCAGCGGGCAGCACCATTACCCTGTCGCTCAGCTCCCTGCTGACCCTGACCCGTCCCGATGGCTCGACCATCGTGGTAACCAATCCCGTGTTCAGCAATAGCTACGGGGTCACGGCTTTCGATGGCATCATCGACTTCAGCGGCAAGTCCGGCGTCGCCACTGGCACCGTCGGCAGCAGTCATACGGAGAGCAAGATCTCCACTTCCGCCAGCGACTTCGCCCTGTTCTCGCAGGCTGGCGGCGGCACTATCAGTCTGTCCCTGCAGGCAAATGGGCTGTCCAGCGCTTCCGGCGCCGGCAACCTGATCTCGCAGTTCAGCACCTCTGCCGCGGGCGACCTCAAAGTCAGCTACGACTACACCGCAGCTGCACCGGTACCTGAACCGGAAACCTACGCCATGCTGATCGGTGGTCTCGGTCTGCTGGGTCTGGTACGTCGTCGCGCCGCCAAACAGGCAGCCTGATAACGCTGCTGCGCCGGCTGCCTAAGCGGTGGCCGGAGCGGCTATGCGCCGCTGCACCCGCACCTATCAAGCGCGGGCGCAGCGCGCTTTCCACTCATCTCTGTTTGACATGTCGATTACTCTAGCCTTCGCGCTCGCCAGTGCCAGCGTAGTGCCTGCCGAGCCACCCTGCTCGTGGGATCGCCCCGGGGTCCATCCCTACCGGGGCAGCATCGGGGCGGCAATAGACCGCTATACCGATATTCCGCCCGCCGTCGCCAGCACACTGAAGCGGCGCATGGCGGAGAACCAGCCAGACGACAACGTGATCATCACGCGCGATGCCATTACGGGCCGTGAACGCTATGCCGCGCAGATCCGCGACATGCACTTCGGCGCCGCTTCCGTATGCCATAGCGTTACCCGTAGTGGCTGGAGCGAGCGGCGGCAGGAACCAGCCAAGGTGTATTGCGTCGGTCAGGTCTGCATATTGGTACCTAAAATTTGCGGCAACATCAGCCGCATCACCCGGCTGGAGGCACCCGCTACCGGCCACGCAGCCTATGGCGGCGCAACGGCAGGGCAGACACCTGCGGCGGCAGCGCTTCCTACACATCGCAGCGTGGCAAGCGCCGCGCCCCCTGCCGCCAGTCCGGCAGCGCCATTGCGCAGCGCCATGCGACCGCTTGCCGATACCACCGCAGCGCCCGGCGTGCCGCAATTCGAGCTCGACACACCGGCGCCGGCAGAGGAAGTGGCGCAGGCCGGGCTTGACGATGCCGATCGCAACCGCCTGCCCGGCCGCACCACGGTGAGCTGGCAGGCCACAGACACCGGCTGGCATAACCCGGGACGGGATAGCGGTGGCGGTGGCGGTGGCGGTAGCATCCCGTCGCCAGTGCCGGAACCATCAACTGGCGCCATGCTGGCACTGGGTCTGGCAGGCATCGCACTACTTCAGCGTTTGCGCCGCAAAGACAAAAACCGCTAGCACTACGGCCGGCTGCGCAATAGCGGCCAGATGTAGCGCTATAATGCGCCATCTTTCACTTGTAGGAATCTGCCATCGTGTCCGACCGTCTTGCCGTCCTGCCGCAATATCTGCTCCCGAAAGGAGCACTGACCAATTTCGCCGGACGTATTGCCAATGCGCGCGGCGGCAGCCGTACCACGGCGCTGATCCGCTGGTTCGTCGGCCGCTACAACGTGAATATGGATGAAGCGCTCGATCCCGATATCAGCCACTACACCAGCTTCAACGAATTCTTCACGCGCGCCCTGCGTCCGGATGCGCGCCCGTTGGCAAATGCCGATTTTATCTGCCCTGTAGATGGTCGCATCAGCCAGTTCGGCGCCATCAACGACGACCAGATTTTTCAGGCCAAAGGCCATAACTTCAGCACCACCGCACTGGTGGGCGGCGATGCCGAACTGGCCGCACAATTCCGCAATGGCAGCTTCGCCAATCTGTATCTGAGCCCGCGCGATTACCACCGCATCCACATGCCTTGCGATGGCCGCCTGACCCGCATGATCTATGTGCCGGGCGACCTGTTCTCCGTCAACCCCACCACGGCACGGGGCATACCGGGTCTGTTCGCCCGCAACGAACGCGTGGTCTGCGTGTTCGACACGGCGCACGGCCCCTTCGTCATGACGCTGGTGGGCGCCACCATCGTCGGCAGCATGGCTACCGTCTGGCATGGCGTCGTCAACCCGCCCCGCTCCAGCCATGTGCGCGAGTGGCAGTATGACGACCAGAACATCATGCTGAAAAAAGGCGATGAACTGGGCCGCTTCCTGCTTGGTTCTACCGTGGTCATGCTGTTCCCGAAAGATGTACTGACATTCAATCAGTCCTGGCAACCGGCCGCCGCCGTGCGTCTGGGCGAAACCATGGCCAACTGCCGCTAGACTGTGGTTCCGGCCTGCGCTTCGAAGACACTTTGCAGCAGGTCGAGAAATACCCGGGTCTTGGCCGGCATCAGCCGGCGCCCGGGGAACACCGCCCACGCCGTCACTGGCGGAAACGCCCACTCGGGCAGCACCCGTACCAGCTTCCCCGTCCTCAGTAACTCCCCCGCAATCAGTTCGGTCGAAGTAGCAATACCGATGCCGGTGCTGGCCATGCGCACCAGCAGTTCCGGTGAATTGGCCTGCAAGCGCACGGGCAGATCGCGCTCCCAGCGGGTTTTGCCACGCTCCAGCGTCCAGTGCACCATACCGCCCGTGCGTGGCGGCAGACTCAGTAGATCATGCCGG
This sequence comes from Duganella fentianensis, assembly GCF_964031615.1. Taxonomy (GTDB): domain Bacteria; phylum Pseudomonadota; class Gammaproteobacteria; order Burkholderiales; family Burkholderiaceae_D; genus Rugamonas; species Rugamonas fentianensis_A. The sequence goes on along the minus strand of NZ_CAXIQN010000019.1, from coordinate 42,737 downwards.
AACAGTTCATCAGGATGCTCGGGCAGGCCACGCAAACTGGCATATTCGGGCGCCGCATACAGCGCGATCGAGCTGCGGGTAATCGCCCTTGCGGCCAGCGAAGCATCATCGGGCAGATTGCCCATGCGGATAGCCAGATCGAAATTCTCCGCCAGCAAATCGACCCGCCGTGGCGACAGATCCAGTTCCAGCGAAATAGCCGGATAGTCACGCAGCAGACGCGCCATCAGCAACCCCATGGTCTGGCTGGCGAAATCAGCCGGCATCGACACTCGCAACAGACCACTGGGCTGGCCCTGCCGGTGCTGCGCCAGCGCGCCCGCTTGCGCAGTTTCTTCCGCCACGCGGCGCGCATGTTCGAGCAGGCTGGCGCCAAATTCCGTCAGCGTTAGCTTGCGCGTGGTACGCAGCAGCAAGCGTTCGCCCAGCTGGCCTTCCAGTAGTGAAATGCGGCGCGACACGGTGGATTTGGGCAATTGCACGCGCTGGGCTGCCAGACTGAAACTGCCACATTCGACGATGCGGGCAAACAGCAAGAGGTCGGCTGGATCGATTTCCATAATTGTTCCATGTATGGACTAATGTTATCCATTTTAACGACTTCTGGCATGAATATGGAACTGATAAAGTACCTCCATCGCAGCACAGAACTCGACAACACCCCAACACCGGAGGCTTTATGAACATCCTGCAAATTAATTCCAGCGCCCGCAGCAGCGGTTCCGAATCCACCCGTCTGGCTGACGCTCTGGTCGCCAAAATCCGCGCCGCCAACCCGCAAGCGCAAGTGCAGCGCCGCGATCTGGCCAGCGATCCCCACCCTGTGCTGGACGAAGCGGCGCTGGGCGCCCTGTTCACGCCAGCCGACCAGCGCAGCGCCGAGCAAGCCGCCCGCGTCGCCCTCGATGATGCGCTGATCGCACAGGCCCAAGCGGCCGACGTGATCGTGATCGGCGCACCGACCTACAACTTCGGCATCACCACCCAGCTGAAAAGCTGGTTCGATGCCATCGCCCGCGCCGGTGTCACTTTCAAATACACGGCGACGGGCCCGGTAGGCCTGCTGACCGGTAAAAAAGTCTATGTCGCGCTGTCGCGTGGCGGCCTGCATCGCGATGCGCCGACCGACACCCAGCTGGCACACATCAAGATGTTCCTTAACTTTGTGGGCCTGAGCGATGTACAGTACGTCTTCGCCGAAGGCATGGGCATGGGTCCGGAAGCAGTGGCCAAAGCCCAGGCACAGGCCGAAGCCGAAATTAACGCCATTCTGGTTTAAACCGACAGGGAGCAAAACATGACGCAAGCAGTCACACAGGCACGCAGTGTCGAACGTATCATCACCGGCCAGGCCGTCATGGATGGCGCGGGCGTCAAGATCAACCGCATCCTGACCCAGACGCTGCAGCGCCGGCTCGATCCTTTCCTGATGCTGGATAACTTCGGCAGCGATCAGGCCAACGATTACATTGCCGGCTTCCCCAGCCACCCGCACCGTGGCTTCGAGACGGTAACGTATATGCTGGAAGGCCGCATGCGCCACAAGGACAGCGCCGGTAACGAAGGTCTGCTGACCAATGGCGGCGTGCAGTGGATGACGGCAGGCCGTGGCGTGATCCACTCGGAAATGCCGGAACAGGAAGAAGGCCTGATGTCGGGCTTCCAGCTGTGGCTCAATCTGGCCGCCAAGGACAAGATGTGCCAGCCATGGTACCGCGACTTCAATGGCGATCAGGTGCCTGCCTACACCACCCCTGACGGCGTAGCGGTGAAAGTGATCGCCGGTAGCAGCCATGGCGTGGCTGGCGCCGTACAGCGCCCCGTGACCGAGCCGCTGTATCTGGACATCCATCTGCCGGCGGGCGCCAGCTTCGAGCAGGCCATCCCGCCCGGCCACAACGCTTTCATCTTCACCTATCAGGGTGCGGCGCAGGTGGGTGACAAGGAAGTGGCCACGGGACGCATGGCGATACTGGCAAATAGCCCGCAAGCCGATGGTCTGCGCGTGCACGCTGACGCCGCCACCCGTCTGATACTGGTGGCCGGCGCACCGCTGAACGAACCGATTGCCCAATACGGCCCGTTCGTGATGAATACACAGGCCGAACTGCATACGGCCGTGGAAGACTTCCGCGCCGGCCGTCTGGGCGAACAGGCGCCGCAGTAAAGCGCGCCGGCAGCAGGGTCAGGCATCTCAGGCTACAATGCCGCCATGATGCCTACCCTACTCCGCTGGCTGCGCCGGCTCAGTCATTTGCTCGGCTTTGAAACGGCCGACTCCTTCCCTGCCGGCCATCTGTACGAGCGCACGCGCTGGCAGGGCGCGTATTTCGATATCGCTTCCGACGTCAAGCCGGAGCAGATCGAACAGCGCCTGTGCGACGCCATCAGCAATACCCCGCTGGTATTCGGTTATATCACCAATCCCACGCCGCGCATGCAGCGCACCCTGCTGTCGGTACTGGAAGAACGCATGCGCAACAACCGTGGCCGCGCCAGCGAACTGGCAGCACTACTGGTCACTGCCTACGACAGCCCGCACATCATGGAAGTGTTGCCGGGCCTGCGTGCCGCCGTGGCGGCCACCCGCCATGCCGACATGACGGAGCGTGCACTGAATCTGATGGCTTTTCTGAGCGATATGCGAGCGCCCTTCGACGTCATCGATATCAACTAGGCTGCGGCCGGAGCCACACGCAGCACTTCGTGGCTAGGCACATAGCGGTCACGCAACGCCATGAAGGGCCGTTCCACCAGTTGGTACAGCAGGAAGCCGCCCAGCACACTGGCCGCAGCCATCAGCAGCACGGTAGCCCAGTGATCGGCTTCCCAGCCCTGCGCCTGCAACGGTGCACGCAGCAGCATGCACAGCGTCTTATGCACCAGATAGATGGCATACGACCACAGCGCGATGGCGCCCGCACCGGGGATGCGCAGCTTCTGCAGCAGCGCACCGGGACTCAGGGCCGCCAGCAGCAACAGGGCAAAACTCACAGCCAGCAAAGGGTAGCCAAACACCGTCATGGCATAGCCGTAGTGATCGGCGAGGAAGTGCGACCACACCAGCGCCAGTGCCGCGCACCCTGCCAGCAGCAGCCAGTTGCCATGCGCCGTCAGGCGCGCCCACACGGCGCCATGGTAGTTTTTCAGCAGCGCCAGTGCCACGCCCACCACCAGTTCATCGAAGCGGCACAGCGAAGAATAATAGATCAGCGTATAGAACACCCGGCTGCCTTCCGGCTCGGCGGCCACGTAGTTGATCCACAGATGGCTGCGGATCAGCATCCCGGCGATCAGCGCGGCGGCCACGGCCAGCCATGCCAGCAGCAACGGCTTGCGGCAGGCCGCAATCAGCAGGGCCAGTGCCGGCAGCAGGAAATAGAACTGCTCCTCCACGCACAGCGACCACGCGTGGGAGAACGCGGTGCCCGGCTGCAGACCGATATTCTGAGTGAAGGTCAGGAACTGCCACAGGGGTGGCAGCACCAGATCCATGCGGAAGTAAGGCCAGCAGGCAAACAGCGCCAGCACCACATAGAAATTGGGCAGGGTACGCAATAGCCGGCGCGCATAGAAGCGGCTGAGGGAAAACCGGCTGCCGCCCTGCTGGCTGCGCCGGATCGCACCCAGTATCTGGTTGCCAATCAGGTAGCCGCTAAGCGCAAAGAACAGATCGACGCCACTCCAGCCGATTTCGCCAAACCAGCCCAGCGTAGGCGCACCGCTGACAAACAGCATGTAGTGATTGGCAAACACCAGAGCAATCGCCAGTGCTCGCAGGGTATCGAGTCCGGCATTGCGCGCGCTAGTGCTTACGCTCGTGCCTATTTTAGTGGTCAAATTCATGCGCGGATCATAGCAAAGCACGGCAACGCCGCATAGCTAGGGTCGCAGCAGCATGGTATAAAGCCGGTATTCCTGAACCGAGGCTAGTCTGCATGAACTCCAGCGACCATCTGCAATTCATCTCCCACCAGTACAGCGGCCAGTTGCCGGGGCCACGCCTGATCGTCACGGGCGCCGTGCATGGCAACGAAACCTGCGGCACCAAGGCGATCCGGCGCGTACAGGCCATGCTGGAAGATGGCAGCCTGCTGATCCGGCGTGGCAGTTTGACGCTGGTACCAGTGACCAATCCGCTGGCCTATGCCAGAGGCGAACGGGCCGGTGAACGCAATCTGAACCGCAACCTGTTCCCGCAGGAGGCGCCGCAGGATTTCGAAGACCGCATCGCCAACTGGCTATGTCCGCTGCTGGCGCGCCATGATGTGCTGCTCGATCTGCACTCCTTCAACGCCCACAGCGAACCGTTCGTGATGGTCGGCCCGCGCAACAACGACGGCCCGCTGGAACCGTTCCGCCACGAGCAGCAGGAGCGTGCGCTGGCGCGCCGCCTTGGCGTGCGCCGCTTCGTCGATGGCTGGCTGCGTACCTACGGCGCCGGTGTGCAGCGCCGCCTGCGCCAGCAGAGCGAACTGCAGACCGTGCTGCGCTATGGTATGGGCACCACGGAATACATGCGCAGCACGGGCGGCTATGCCCTCACCCTCGAATGCGGCCAGCACGACGATCCTCAGGCGCCCGAGGTGGGCTACCGCGCCATTCTGAACACCCTGGCCTTCCTCGGTCTGATCGACGCGGCGGCGCCCGCAGCGATCGCCAGCGAAGCGATGGAAGCGCTGAGCATGGCGGCGGTAGTGGACAAACAGCATGCCGACGATGTTTTCAGCCGGCCATGGGCCAGCTTCGATCCCGTGCGGGCCGGTGAACAGATCGGCGTGCGGGCCGATGGCTCGGCAGAACTGGCGGCCTTCGATGGCCGCATCCTGTTCCCCGATGCCGCTGCAGGCGCCAATTGCGAATGGTATTACCTGTGCCGCAGTAACCCGGATTTCTGAACCGGCGATGGGGGCGCTTAGGTTCAGGCTGTGGTCAGCTTGAGGCCGACGATACCGCCGATAATCATGGCGATGCAGCCCAGCCGCAAGGCGCTGGCCGGTTCATTCAGTGCCACGATGCCGAAGATCACCGTGCCGACAGTGCCGATGCCGGTCCAGATGGCATAGGCCGTCCCTAGCGGTAGCCCGCGCAGGGCCAGACCCAGCAAGCCCACGCTGCCGGCCATGGCGGCCAGCGTGCCAGCCGTAGCCAGCGGGCGGGTAAAGCCTTCGGTATATTTCAGACCGACCGCCCACACCACTTCGAGCAGGCCAGCCAGTATCAGTGCTATCCACGTCATAAACTTCTCCATTGTTGCGCGCACTATAGCACTGCCGCAAAAACAACGCTGAAGCTTCCCCATCAGGCCGCTAGCAGACATAATCAATCTTCAATATTGCTAACGGAGACAACATGCAACTGCTGGCCCACATCGTCACGGCGCTGGTCGCCCTGATCCACGTCTATATCGTCCTGCTGGAAACAGTGCTATTCCCCACGCGGGGCCGGCGCGTGTTCGGGCTGTCGCAGGAAAAGGCCGAACTGATGCGCCCTGCCATGTCGAATCAAGGCTGCTACAACGGCTTTCTGGTGGCGGCACTATGCGTGGGCTGGCTGCATCCCGATGCGGCCACCGGCGCCGCGTTCACCGTATTTGGCCTGTGCTGCGTGGCCGTTGCCGGTATTTGGGGCGCCGTCACCGTCAAGCGCTCCATCCTCTTCATCCAGACCGTGCCAGCCGTGCTAGCGCTGGCCCTGCGCTCCCTCGCCTAAGCGGGGCGTGCTGCTGGCCGGACGGGCACCCGTACCACGCAAAGCCAGCAGCCAGCCTACCCCGTCGAACCAGAACGGCGCACCGAGCGACGCGGCAAACGCCGTCAGCAGCCAGCCCAGTAACGTGAGCAGTACGGCAGCCGCGGCCGTGCTGCTACTCTGCTCGGCCAGATGCTGCAGCCGCGCCGACGGCCAGCCTATCGGCAGGCCAGCTAACTGGCTACCCGCGGCAGCGAGCATGGCCGGCGAGGCCGGTGCCGGTTCGACCGGCGGATTCGGCTGCCCCATTTGCGCAGCCATCTGGGCAGATAGTTGGGCCGTGTGTTGGGCCGATAATTGGGCAGATAATTGGGCCGACAGTTGCGCCGCCATCTCGGCGCTCTGCTGCGCGATTATTTCATCGCTCCACAGGCGCTGGCTCAGGGCTATGGTGTCGATATTCAGGGCGACCGCAAACCCCAGCGCCACGCCGAACAGCACGCTCTGCGAACGCCGCTTATACCAGCCGGTGGTACGCGCCATCACCGTGTCGTACCAGCTAGCCAGCACCCGTTCCAGCGCTGCCAGATCATCCGCCTCGCCCAGCAAAGCTAGCAAGGTACGCTGCAGGGCAGGATTCTTCAACTGGACCAGCAAGGCGCGCGCGCTGCTCTGGTGCCCGTAGCGCTGCTGCAGCGTGTCCATGGCGGCGCGGGCAAAAATACCGGACGGGATATACGACGGCATGCGTCCAGCCTGTGCCTGCCCCGTCACCAGCGGATGGCGCATCACCGCAGCGGTCAGCGAATCGCTGCCCAGCCCGCGCAGATCGAAACCGCCCTCGCGCCGCAACAGACGTTGCAGAGATGGTAGGATGCCACGCAACAGCGGCAGGCCAGCCGGTTCATACAGCATGGTCAGCACGGCGTCGAACAGCATTTTGGCGCGGCTCTGGAACAGCGACGCAATCGCCTCGCGACTGGCACTGCACAGCAGGCTCAGCGCCAGATAAGTAGCCGACAGCCCCAGTGCGACATCGAGATAATGGTGGCTCATGATGAAATTATTTTTTGATCAAGATAGCCATAAAATAAACCATTTCCGCGCATACGACAGCGCACTGAGCAGAAATTTTTCACATATCGTAGAATTCCGATATTGAAATCGGAAAAATGCGATGCATATAGAATTCAGCATAGCCCGAGGTAACAAGATGGACATAGACGCTATCCATAAAGCCCTCGCCAACCCGATGCGGCGCCAGATACTGGCGTGGCTGAAGGAGCCCGAGGTGTATTTCGCAGCACAGCAGCATCCACTGAGTCTGGGCGTATGTGCCGGTCTGATCGACCAGCAGACCGGTTTATCGCAGTCCACCGTATCGGCGCATCTGGCCATCCTGCTTAAGGCGGGCCTGATTACCAACCAGAAGGTGGGTCAGTGGAATTACTTTAAACGCAATGAAGAGACCATCGCGGCCTTCATCGCTCAAATGACACTATAGGAACTTTACATGGCCACTCTGTTCGACCCCATCACCATCGGCGATCTGACGCTGAAAAACCGTATCGTCATGGCGCCCCTGACGCGCGCTCGCGCTATCGGCGGCGGCCGCGTACCTAACGCCCTGATGGCCGAGTACTACGCCCAGCGCGCCAGCGCCGGCCTGATCCTGAGCGAAGCCACTGCCGTTACGCCGCAGGGCGTAGGCTATGAAAACACGCCGGGCCTGTGGTCGGACCAACAGGTAGAAGGCTGGAAGCTGGTTACTGCCGCCGTGCACGCGGCCGGTGGCCGCATTTTCGCCCAGCTGTGGCACGTGGGCCGCATCTCCGATCCTAGTTTCTTCGACGGCGCCGCACCGGTCGCGCCTAGTGCGATCGCAGCGCAGGGCCACGTCAGCCTGCTGCGTCCGGAACGCCCCTACCCTGTGCCACGCGCACTGGAAACCGCGGAACTGGCCGGCATCGTCGCTGCCTACAAGCTGGGCGCAGAGAATGCCAAAAAAGCTGGCTTCGACGGCGTGGAAATCCACGGCGCCAATGGCTATCTGCTCGACCAGTTCCTGCAGGACAAAACCAACCAGCGTACCGACAACTACGGTGGTGCTATCGAAAACCGTGCCCGTCTGATGCTGGAAGTGACCGATGCCTGCATCGAAGTATGGGGCGCCAGCCGCGTCGGCATGCATCTGGCACCGCGCCGCGACGCGCACGACATGGGCGACAGCAATCCCGCCGCCACCTTCGGCTACGTGGCACAGCAACTGGGCCAGCGCAAGATCGCTTTCATCTGCGCACGCGAAGCCGTGGGCGAAGATAGTCTTGGCCCGCAGCTGAAACAGGCTTTCGGTGGCGTCTACATCGCCAACGAAAAGCTCGACAAGGCCGGCGCTCAGGCGCTACTCGACGCGGGCAAAGCCGATGCCGTGGCTTTCGGTAAGGACTACATTTCCAATCCGGATCTGGTGCAGCGTCTGCAGCAGGATGCCGCGCTCAACCCATGGCAGCCGGCCACCTTCTACGGTGCCACGGCGGAAGGCTATACGGATTATCCGGCACTCGCCTAAAGCAAAAGGGCTCAGTCCAAACTGAGCCCTTTTTCCGTTGGCGCTCGCGCGCTGGTCAGCGCGGCTGGCTGTAGTTCACGGGAATGAACTCGTAAGCCTTGCCGGCCGTGCGCACATGGCCCAGCGCAGGGAATGGCAGGTGCGGCGCACCGATCAGATAGCCACCCTTGGCCGCCGCCGCAAATGCTTCCTTACGCTCGGCAATGGCGATCTTGCTGTCGGTGTCGAACTGTATGCCGACCGCGGGATGGGCAAACTGCACCGCCTCGACGTGCAGCAAATCGCCCAGCAGCACCAGTTTCTGACCTTTGCTTTCCACCACATAGGTGATGTGGCCCGGCGTGTGGCCGCCATTGAAGTAGGAGCGCACGCCCGGCACCAGTTCCGTATTCGCCACGATGGGCTGGAACTTGCCCGCCTTCACATAAGGATTAACCGACACCATAGGCCCGAGGAAGTTATCCTTGGCTTCGGGACCGGCCTTGTCCAGATTGGCCTGATTCAGATAATAGTCCGCATCGAGCTTACCGGCGCGCACGATCGCATTCGGGAACACGCGCTGCTCGTTGGCAGACAGGCCGCCCACATGGTCGCTATGCATGTGGCTGATGTAGATCTCGTCCACCTGCTCCGGCTGGTAGCCAGAAGCCTTCAGATTGGTCAGCAGACGGCCCAGCGTAGGGCCGAACAGACTGGCGGCACCCGCATCAATCAGCACCAGCTTGCTACCCGTATTGATCAGGAAGCCATTGACGGAAGTTTCCAGCGGGCTGCGCTGGAACACTTTAGCCAGTGCAGCATCAGTCTTTTCCGCCGGCTGTTTGAGCAGCTTGTTGACCGGCAAATCGACCGTGCCGTCATTCAGCACCGTCACTTCGAAATCACCGAGCGTGGTGCGATAGAAGCCGGGCGCCTGAAATTTGGCCATGGGCGCGGCGGCCTGCGCCAGCGAGGTCAAGGCTGCCATGGCAGCCAGCGCAGCAGCAGAACGGCTAAATTTAAACGGAATCATAGCGCTCCTTATTATTGTGAACAGAAGAAACGCTACGATACCGGAATTTTCATTGCTGTGTTGGCCTGCTGCTAAAACGTCATAGGCATGCGCACCGACAGCTGGACATCGGGCGTATCACGGGTCAGACCCGCGCCTATCGCCACATTGATAGAGCGCTTGGCATCCAGCCGGTAGGACAGGCCCATCAGCAATGTGCCCAGCTGGGTGCGCACGGAACCGGGCACGGCTATGCCATTCTGGCGCGTACGGGCGATAGAACTATGGTCGTAGCCGAAACTGATCAGGGCCTTGTCGTTCAGTGCCAGCCCCAGCCCGAAATTGAAGCCGAACACGCCACCGGGCGCCAGCGTGCCTAGCGGCTCCATTTCACCGGCCAGCACGCGCCGGTTCACATTGTGGCGCTTGAAGTTGTACAGATAGCTGATGCCGCCGAACAGTATGGCGGGATCACTGGCATACAGCCACGTCAGGCTGGGCTGGACGGCATAGAAACCCGAGCCCGTGGGCAAGTCCAGCGGTAGCCCCGTGCCCGTTGCATCGGACCCCACGCAGCGGCGCGTACAGTCCGTCACCACACTGAACGGGTCCGTACCTGTGCGGGATTTGAAACGCAGCCCCGCCACATAATACGGGCTGTCATTGCCACCCTGATTGAGCTGGTAGCGCGCCGCCAGTTCGGCATCGCCCACGCCTTTACCGCTAGTCTCGAACACCTTGTCCACCCCTGTGCCCGTGAACAGCTCGCGGCTGACCGTGGAATCGGAGCGATAGACATATGGCAGCTTCAGTTCCAGTTCGGCACGCCGCCCCAGACCATAGCGCAAGGTCAGCGCGCCGGTCACCGTATTGCGTTTCACTTCCCGCACATCCACCAGCCCGATCAGCAAGGCGGGAATGATGGTGTAACCCACCAGCACCACCCGATTGCTGGACGAATAGCCAAACTGGGCCGATGGTTCGATGATGATCTGGCCGCGCGGCGTCAGCACGCCCGGCTGCTCGAACAATGGGGCCACGGCCGGTAGCGTGGCCTCCTCGGCCTGCGCCAGAGCGCCCGCCGTGCATGTTAGTGCTACTAGCCACTGATGTAAGTTCGCTAACCTCGGTAACTTCGGCATGCCTGCCCTCCGCGCTGGTGTTCACTTGGGTCCCACTGCCGCGCTCAGAGCTGCTCTCAGCACTCCTTCAAAATTAAGACTTTTGAGCATGGCCAGATTGCTGACAGTGGTGCTGATGGTGGTCTGGCTGCGGATAGCCTGATCATTCAGGCTGTTCTGGATCAGCAAGGCACCGGGGTTGTCCGGCAGCCGGATCGCGCCACCGTCCTGTACCCGTATGCCGGCCAGCGCCATGCTGGCTTCACTAATCTCCGCAGCGCTCAACTTTGTCACATCTGCGTAGCCAAACCGACTACTGGCTACAACACCGCCATTGATCGAAACCAAACGTTCTACACCTAAGCTCACTTGCAGCCCGTTCGCCAGCTCGAAGCCGCCCCTTGCCTGATCCAGTTGCGCCGTACTGACGGGGCGCCAGTCGTCCGGCAACGATGCTGCCGATAGCGGCCAGCACAGCGGCCAGGCCAGCGCTAGCCAGCCATAGGGGAACCACCTTCGCATCCTATGCATCGCCACTCCTTCAGAAATTACCGCTGCCTGTTTTCGGCAATACGGACATGGCCGGTACCACATCGGCCAGCGCGCCGGCCAGACGCACCTGCGGAACGACCTGCCAATCGCTGGCCAGATTGAAACGCGGCTGGCCGGGCCATTCGTGGATCACGAACAGCAACCCATCCTGCCAGATCCGCTCGAACGCTACGCGGCTCATGGCACGGGTGCCACTGGCCGGATCGCCCAGCAGGATGCGCTCGCCCCGTATCCCCTTGATGACCACAAAATGGGCATAGCCCTGCTCGACGATACGCACGATGGCAGGCAGACCCGCTTGCGCCAGCTTCTCCAGCGGCTGCTGGAAGCCATCGGCAATAAAGCCCTGAGTGGTCAGCAGACGCTGCATGTCCAGCAGCGAGAGCCCTTGCTGGCGTATGCGCGCCTGATCGCCCTGTGCAAACATGGCATCGAACACCTGCCGCTCCGTGACGGCACGGCCATAATGGAAGCTCAGTAAAGTTGCCAGTGCCGCCGAACCGCAGCTGTAATCCGCCTGCTGGTGCAGCGTGGTGAGAAAGCGTGCCGCCTTCATATTTGTAACGGGTACAGCAACGCTAGCACCGGACGGCAGCGCCAGCTCCGCCGCATTGCCAGTCAGTGTGACCGCGCATAGCAGCACGAACTGCCAAGCCAGTCTTATCGGCAAAGGCGTCTTCATCGCATCTGCACGTTGATAATGGTGGCATTCTGGATCAGCACATTCGCCCCCGAATTCTGGATGGCCACCGGCAGGCCGGCCGCATTGGCGAACGATGCCGCAGAAATGGCATTGGCGCCCGTCACCACATTAATGGCTGAGTTGCCACTCACCGAGCCAGCCACGTCCATGTTATTGCTGACGGTATCGCTGCCCGCACGCTTTTCGGCCAGTACAGCCAGTGCCAGCGGCTGCCAGCCGGAACACGCCGCCGTCCGTGCGCCCCGCTCTGCTGTCTGGCTAGGCGGCTGGACAGGTGCCACAACCGGTGCTAACACAGGCGGTGCTGCCTCGGTCTGTGCCTGCGCTGCCGCCCCGGCGCCCAGCATCAGCCACAGCAAGCCCGCTGTCATACCAAAAAATTTTTGCATCGTAACTCCCTTCGCAGTGCGCTGTTACGGAACGGGCCGCGCCCTCCTATGCACGGCCCGCCACTTACTTTCCGACAGTTACTTGCCGACGGCCAGATTGGCCTGCACGTTCACGCTCTGCTGCACCAGCGAAGCAATCCCGCTGTTCTGCGCCACTACCATCACCCCGGCTGCCGACTGGCCCACATTGCTCATGGCATTCGACATATTGAAGGTGCCGGCATTTACCGAGACATTGCCGCCTGCGCCACCGGTGCCGCCGCTTGCCGCGCCGCCCGTGGCAGCTCCGGCCGTATTGCCGCCGCCACTACCGCCAGCGCCGGCCAGATTGCCGCCACCGCCTGCGCCACCGGCACCGGCCGCACCGCCGCTGGAACTGCCGTTAGTGGGATTGCCGTTGCTAGCCGTGCCACCGGCTGCTGCACCACCAGCTGCGCCGTTGCCGCCGGTATTGCTGGCGCTACCGCTGGCAGCGCCATTGCCTCCGGCCGCACCAGCGCCACCGGCCGCACCTGTGCTACTGGCTGCACCGCCCGTACCGCCGGCACCACTATTACCCGTGCTGGCAGTTGCGCCGGCGCCGCCCGTCTGGCTAGCCGCGGCACCCGCACCGCCGGCGCCACTGCTAGCTGCGCCACCGGCCGCACCATTGCCTGCCGTGTTATTCCCCGCCGTGGCAGCAGCACCAGCACCGCCCGCACCACCGGCCGCGCCACTACCGCCGCCACCACCCGTAGCCGCGCCCGTACTGCTGGTCGCGTTACCGGCCGCACCATTGCCGCCAGCCGCATTGCCGCTGCCTGCACTGGCCGTCTGGCTAGGCGGCGTAGCGCCCGTACCGCCTTCCGGCACACCATTCATATTCGACGCACTACCGGCGCCACTGCCGGCACCACCACCCATGCCGCTGCTGGCAGCGCTGCCCGAGCCACTACCGGCGCCGCCACCTGCTGCGCCAGCGCCGCCCATGCCGGCCATACCGCCCGCACCACCGGCCGCACTGCCGGCATTGCCCGTGTTGCCACCGGCTCCGCCATTGCTGCCCGTTGCTGCACCCGTCATGCCGCCGGCACCACCGGCTGCCGCGCCATTGGCGCCACCGGCACCGCCAGTGGCCATGCCGCCTGCGCCGCCATCACCACCATTGCCGCCCAGCGCTGCGGCACCGCGTCCACCTGCACCACCGGCACCACCCATGCCACCGGCACCGCCGGCGCCGCTGCTGGCCGCAGCCGCATAACCGCCGGCACCGCCCGCACCACCGACACCACCAGCTGCCGTGGCTACGCCATTGCTGGCACTGCCGTTGTTGGCATTACCGCCGTTTCCGCCTGCTGCGCCGGCGCCGCCATAGCTGTCGCCGCCATAGCCGCCGCTGCCGCTGGCTGCACCGCCGCTGGCATTGCCGGCTACGCCGCCATAGCCAGTGCCGCCTACACTACCGGCACTGTTGCCTGCGGTATTGCCGATATCGTGCACAGTATTGCCCGAAACGGTGCCGCTCAGCGTGCTGTTGGCATTGGCCGCGGAATTGTTGTATGAACCGCTCACGGCCGAAGTTGCCGTGGCACCGTTGTTGGCGGCGGCTGCACCCACCTGACTGGCAGTCGCACCACCACTACTGTTGTTGTTATTGTTGCTGCTATCCTGCACCACTGACGATGCATCGTTGGCGTGGGCACCTGCGCCAGACTGGGTATTGGTAGGCGGCGTGGTGGTTTGCGCCATACTGGCGCCGCTATATGCCACGGCCAGTGCCAGTGCCAGCGCAGTGGCTAAGTTGGTTTTTTTCATAAAAACTCCTGCTTCGACAAGTTAGGGGAAAAGTACAGAGGTGTACCGGGCCTGCCTGCTCCCGATATACGCCTCTAGGCAAACTCGGTGCCATCTGCCTTCGTCGCCGCCTAAGTCCTTGAGTTGCAGAGAGATTTCAGCAGCGCTGAAGCTGCTTATAGAAAAGTGCGACAACGCACATGCGAGCACCTGTCACATCGTTGTGACAGCCGTGCCGAGCATAATTCGCCGGCGCTGCGCGCCAGCCATGCTGCTAGCTTGAAGGGAAACAATAAGGAAAGATTAGTCGCTGGCCACACGGGCCATGTCACGCTGATGCGACCGGACGGCTATGCCATGCTTGGCCAGCAGACGATACAGCGTCATGCGCGACACTCCGAGCCGGCGTGCTGCCTGCGCCACATTGCTGCCCGCTTCCAGCAGGCTGGCGGCGATGGCAGCGCGTTCGGCCAGTACCCGTGCATCGTCGAGCGCCAGCGCGGCGTGGCTAATACAAGCCTGTGCCTGTGACGGCACCTGCGCCAGCCCCAGATCAGCCGGCATGATCAGCCGCCCCGTTGCCATAATCAGCGCACGCCGGACCCGGTTGAGTAGTTCGCGTACATTGCCGGGCCAGTCATGCGCGGCAATGGCCTGCTGCGCCGCCTTGCTAAAGCCGCGCAACTGGCTACCGCGCTCGCTGGCAAAACTTGCGAAAAAATGCTCGGCCAGCGGCAGCAGGTCTTCGCGCCGTTCGCGCAGAGGCGGCACTTCCAGCGCCAGCACATTCAGACGGTAATACAGATCCTGCCGGAAGCTGCCGCGCGCCACAGCCTGCACCAGATCAACGTGGGTAGCCGCCAGTACGCGCACATCCACCTGCCTGCTTACGGTCGCCCCCAGCCGGATGATGGTCTTTTCCTGCAAGAACCGCAGCAGACTGGCTTGCAGATCCAGCGGCAGATCGCCGATCTCGTCCAGCAGCAAAGTGCCGCCCTGTGCCGCTTCGATCAGGCCACGGCGCTCGCGGCTGGCGCCGGTGTAAGCACCGCGCTCATGGCCGAACAGCTCGGCATGGATCAGGCTGGCCGGCATGGCCGCGCAATTGATGGCAATAAACGGCGCATTGCGTCGTGCCGACAGACCATGCACGGCCTGCGCCACCATTTCCTTGCCGGTGCCGCTTTCACCCGTGATCAGCAGCGGTGCCAGCACTCTGGCCACGCGCGGCAACTGGCTGCGCAGGCGGCACAGCGCAGGGCTGCGGCCCACCATCTGCGGCAGTAGCGCAGCGTGATCTGGCGCAGCAGGCGGCGCCAGTGCTGCCATGCCCAGCGCATGGCCTAGGGTCTGCTTCAGCCTGAGCAGATCAAGCGGCAAGGTATGAAAGTCGTCACAGTGGGCGTGCAGCAAGCTGCGCCAGTAAGGCTGGGCCAGCAGACTGGCAGGCAGCACGGCTATCCAGCGCATCTGCCAGCAGCGCTGCAGCAAGGCTTCCAGCTGCGCCTGCGGTTCAAGCAGCCCGCTCCCCAGCCACAGCAGCCCTACCCGCACGGCCTGCAGCACCTGCAAGCGTTCAGCCTCTTTCAGACTATCCACCTGATGCACCACATAGCCCTGCAGCGCCGCTGCCAGCGCCGGATCTGGCCGGGCCATGCCTAGCGTCACACTTAATATGGCTGAGTGGGGAGTCATGCCTGTTCGATTGGCATAAATGACAATAGTTCGTTCTTGTCATTTAATCCAGAACAAGTTGCTTGCCGCGTTATGAGCATCAATATAGAATGCCTGCGCAGTTTTTTTGACTAGGGATGTGCCGACCTGTCAATAGTGAATAAATATTAAAACAACGACGGGATCAAACAAATGAGTAATTTTCAAGTGAAACCGGCCGACCTGCCCAAGTGGGGCCAGCGTACGGCCTTGCGCGTCCTCCAGCTATTCGGCTGGAAATTGCTGTTCCGTCCTCTGCCCGGCCCGCGTGGCATCTGCGTGATCTATCCCCATACGTCCAACTGGGATTTCATGGTGGGACTGTTCGGCAAGTGGGCGCTGGACCTGCCCTTCCGCTGGCTGGCCAAGGACTCGCTGTTCAAGACCCCGCTGGGCAACTGGTTCCGCTCTATGGGCGGCGAACCGGTGGAACGGGGCACACCCAGTGGCACCATCAAGACGCAAGCAGCACGCATGAATGCCGCCGACTGGTACTGGGTGGGCATTACACCGGAAGGCACGCGCAGCTACCGCTCTTACTGGAAAAGCGGCTTCTACCACCTCGCACTGGAAGCCAAGGTGCCGCTGGTACTGGTCTACATCGACTATGCCACCAAGTCGCTGGGCCTGATCGAGCATGTCGAACTGACCGGTGATATGGAAGCCGATCTGGCCCAGATCCGCGCCGGCTTCGCCGGCCGTCAGGGTCTGTATCCGGAAAAAGCCGCCCCCATCGTGTTTCAGGAGCGCCGTCCCGACGAGGACAGCGGCAGCCAATCGAAACAGGCTTAACAGGCCTCGCCCGTTAAGCCAGCGCCAGCAACATGGTGCCGGTGGCTGCAATCGCAGCGCCGGCCCATTTCACTGCCACCAATGGCAGTTTCCGGCCCAGCACGCGGCCACCGACAATCAACCCCGCACTCGATAGCATCAGGCCCAGCGTGCTGGCTACTTGCGGCAGTTCATGGCCGTGTGCATTCCCGTGCAGGATGGCAAACGTCGCCAGCATGC
This sequence comes from Duganella fentianensis, assembly GCF_964031615.1. Taxonomy (GTDB): domain Bacteria; phylum Pseudomonadota; class Gammaproteobacteria; order Burkholderiales; family Burkholderiaceae_D; genus Rugamonas; species Rugamonas fentianensis_A. Next base: position 26,224 of record NZ_CAXIQN010000019.1, on the reverse strand, counting down.
CCGCAGCCAGCGCTGGCGGCAGACGTAAAGCTGCGGCAAGCAGCACGCCCAGCAGCGCCACGGTCAGCGCTATCCCCGTTTCCAGCGCCGGTATCGACAGCCCCGCCACGCCCGTAAGTACGCCTAGCAGCATCACCGCGAGAAAGCCCAGCGGCAGGCGCAGCGTAGCGCTCTGGCGCACACTCCAGATGCCCACGGCCAGCATGGCCAGCAAATGGTCCAGCCCCGTCAGCGGATGCAGCAGGCCCGCGCGCAGGCCATGGGTGTGCCAGACGCCGCCCTGAACATGGGCTTGCGCATAAGTGCTGGCAATGGCCAGTGCAGCCAGAGCGATCAGACGTAATAGATTCATAGTGCGACTCCTCGGAATTCAGATTCAGGCAGCGTCACGGGCTTCCATCAGCCCCTGTACGCGGATAAAGTCGATCACCGCCTGCACGCCTTCGCCGCTGCGCAGATTGGTGAACAGGAAAGGACGTGCGCCGCGCTGCTGCCTGGCATCGCGCGCCATGATGTCCAGATCAGCCCCCACATGGGGCGCCAGGTCAGTCTTGTTGATGATCAGCAGATCGGAACGGGTGATGCCGGGGCCGCCCTTGCGCGGAATCTTTTCACCACCGGCCACATCGATCACATAGATGGTCAGGTCCGACAGTTCGGGACTAAAGGTAGCGGCCAGATTGTCACCGCCCGATTCCACCAGAATCAGATCGAGCGCGGGGAAATCTGCCTGCATGCGGGCGATGGCTTCCAGATTGATGGACGCGTCTTCGCGGATAGCCGTGTGCGGGCAGCCCCCCGTCTCCACCCCCATCAGCCGTTCCGCCGGCAGCGCATCGGCGCGCAGCAGGATCTCCATATCTTCCTTGGTGTAGATATCGTTGGTAATCACGGCCATGTCGTAACGCTCGCGCATACCCTTGCACAGCATTTCGCACAGCGCCGTCTTGCCGGAACCAACCGGCCCACCGATGCCGACGCGTAGGGGATTGCTAGGAATACTCATAAAAACTCTCTCGTTAAGAACGGTATAAACGGCTGTACTGCACTTCATGCTGGGCCGACAGCAGCGATAGCCCCGGCGCCCAGTTGCTCATCGCTTCATCCGGCACGCTCTGCGCATGGCGCGCTGCCGCTTCCAGTTCGCTGCGCAGCGACAGCAGCAGACGCTGGCCCGCCACCTGCCCCAGCGGCACCGACTTGACGCACACCAGCACCTGATTCTCGGCCCACGCAAATAGCATGGCCAGCAGGGCCGCTTCGTGCGGTATGCCCAGCGCCGCCACGGCGCAGGCATAGGCCGTGGGCAGTGCCACTTCGCTCTGCTGCTGCAACTGGGCCAGCATCTCAGCATCGACAAAGCCCAGTTCCGCCACCAGCCGGGTCAGGGAAAACCCCATCTGGATGGTCTCGGCACGGAATTCGGCCGTATCGCGCGAAGCGATAAAGCGTTCGCTCCATAGCGCCACATCGACCCAGTCGCGCCGCGTGTAGGCCTGCATCAGGCGCCAGCACACGGGCGCCTCCCAGCACGCCACCACCTCGTGCAGATGCCGCACTATCCAGTCGCGTGCCGTGGCCGCATCGTGCACCAGCCCCCGCTCCAGCGCCGCTTCCAGCCCTTGCGAATAGCTGTAGGCACCGATCGGCAGGGCCGGACTGGCAAACTGCAGCAAGTGCAGCAGTGCGGCGGCCTGCATCAGCGCGTATCGCCGGGACGGTGAATCTTCTGACGCAGCGGCACGGGTGCCAGCAAATGGCTGTGCTGTCCCGCCTCGTGGTGATGGCCGTGACCACCGCCATAGGCGCCGGACTCCGGCTCGAACGGTGCCAGTTCTTCCGTCACCGTAGCGCCCAGTCCCAGCAGCATTTCCTTCAGCACCGCATCAGCACGGATGCGCAGAAAGCCATCGCCCACCTGCGCCTGCGTGTGACGGTTACCCAGATGGAAGGCGCAGCGCAGCAAAGCCTGTGCATCGCCGCAGGAAATCATGTAGGTAGGCTCGACTGCGGCCACCACGCGGATCACGCGGCCATCTTCACCCGTCAGCAGATCACCATCGCGCAGCACCGTGCCGCGCACGGTGAACACGGCCACGTCCTCGCCATCATCGAGGGCAGCGCGCAGACGGCACTTCTCGCGCAGTTCGTAGGGCAGTATCAGCTGGCCGGCAATCTGGCGGGGGCCAGTCTGTCCGGCAGCATTCAGTTTGGTATGTAAAGTCAGCATAGTCGGTTCACACGCTCAGAAGAGGAAATAGCGCTGCGCCATGGGCAGCACGCTGGCCGGCTGGCACACCAGCAGTTCGCCATCGGCGCGCACTTCATAGGTTTCGGGGTCGACCTGCATATGCGGCGTGGCGCCGTTATGGATCATGTCGGACTTGCGCAGCGTGCGCATATTGCGCGCCACGATCAGGGTTTTGTTCAGCTGCAGCTGCTGGCCTATGCCCGCGTCGTAGGCCGCCTGCGACACAAAGGTGAAAGACTTTTTCAGGCCGCCACCAAAGGCACCGAACATCATGCGGTAATGCACCGGCTGCGGCGTGGGGATGGACGCGTTCGGATCGCCCATCTGCGCCGCTGCAATCATGCCGCCCTTGAGTATCATCGATGGCTTGACACCGAAGAAGGCCGGCTTCCACAGTACCAGATCGGCGATCTTGCCCGCTTCCAGCGAACCGACCGCATGGGCAATACCATGCGTGATGGCAGGGTTGATGGTGTATTTGGCGATGTAGCGCTTGACGCGGAAGTTATCGTTGCGTGCAGTATCCGGCGCCAGTGCGCCGCGCTGCACTTTCATCTTGTGCGCCGTCTGCCACGTACGCATGATCACTTCGCCCACCCGTCCCATGGCCTGCGAATCGGACGACATCATGGATATCGCGCCGATATCGTGCAGAATATCTTCCGCTGCAATGGTTTCGCGCCGTATGCGCGATTCGGCAAACGCCACGTCTTCGGCTATCGCCGCATCCAGATGGTGGCATACCATCAGCATATCCAGATGCTCATCCAGCGTGTTCACCGTGTACGGACGGGTAGGATTAGTCGACGAGGGCAGCACATTGCCTTCGCCCACGGCAGCGATGATGTCCGGCGCATGGCCGCCACCAGCCCCCTCGGTATGGAAGGTATGGATGGTGCGGTCCTTGAAAGCGGCCAGCGTATCGGCCAGATAACCGCCCTCGTTGAGCGTATCGCTATGGATGGCCACCTGCACATCGAGCTGATCGGCCACGCTCAGGCAGTTATCGATGGCGGCCGGCGTGCTGCCCCAGTCCTCGTGCAGCTTGAGGCCGATGGCACCGGCCAGCACCTGTTCTTCCAGCGGCTGCGGCAGGCTCACATTGCCTTTGCCGAGAAAGCCCAGATTCATGGGGAAGGCATCGGCCGCCGACAACATGGCGTGCAGATGCCACGGCCCCGGCGTGCAGGTGGTGGCGGAAGTGCCGGCCGAGGGCCCCGTGCCGCCGCCTATCATGGTGGTCACGCCGCTCATCAGCGCTTCTTCGATCTGCTGCGGACAGATGAAATGGATGTGGGTATCGACCCCGCCAGCCGTGACGATCATGCCTTCGGCCGCGATGATTTCTGTCGCCGCGCCGATTGCCAGCGTCACATCCGGCTGGATATCGGGATTGCCGGCCTTGCCTATGCCTGCAATCAGGCCGTTCTTCAGGCCGATATCGGCTTTGACGATGCCCCAGTGGTCGATGATGACGGCATTCGTCAGCACCGTATCCATCACCTCGGCCGCCAGCCGCTGCGACTGGCCCATGCCGTCGCGGATCACTTTACCGCCACCGAACTTCACTTCTTCGCCATAGGTGGCGTAGTCATGTTCGATTTCGATAAACAGTTCGGTATCGGCCAGACGGATGCGATCCCCTTTGCTAGGGCCGAACATCTCCGCATACGCGCGCCGCGTCATCGTTACCATGTCTGTCCTTGTTACTTGCGGGGCGGCTGGTCGGCCAGCTTGCCCATCACTTTGCCGTTAAAGCCGTAGACCTTCTGCTCGCCGCCCAGCTTCACCAGTTCCACCGTGCGCTGCTGGCCCGGCTCGAAGCGCACCGCCGTACCGGCCGCGATATTGAGACGCATGCCGTAAGCCTTCCAGCGCTCGAACTTGAGCTCCGTATTGACTTCAAAGAAGTGGAAGTGCGAACCCACCTGTACCGGCCGGTCGCCCTGATTGCTGACCACCACGGTCGCCGTGGCACGGCCCTGATTGAGTCCGATTTCGCCCTCTTCGAGCAGGTATTCACCGGGTATCATCGTGCGCTCCTTGTCAGACACTGGATGCGGTTAGGGGTAATGCTGGTTTTCTGCTGTTTCATTCAAACTCTGTATTACGGTTGCTATTTAAGGTATGGGCTGGTGCACCGTGACCAGCTTGCTGCCATCGGGGAAAGTGGCTTCCACCTGTATGTCGGGGATCATCTCCGGCACGCCTTCCATCACATCTGCGCGCGTCAGCACGCGGGTGCCATCGGACATCAGCTGTGCCACGCTCTTGCCATCGCGCGCGCCTTCCATGATGGCGCAGGTGATCAATGCCACGGCTTCCGGATAATTGAGTTTCAGGCCGCGCGCAAGGCGCCGCTCCGCCACGATGCCGGCGGTGAAAATCAGTAGTTTGTCTTTTTCTCTCGGGGTCAGATCCATATCGCTGCTTCGCTATCGTTGTCTGGTTCAGGTCTGCCAGATGCGCGGCGTGATCGCGGCGCGTTCCAGCAGATAGGGGCGCAGGCGCTGCCACACGGCCAGCATCAGGCGGCGCGCCGTTTCGCTATCGTGGCCCAGATGGCGTGCCACCAGCACGCTGCGGGTCTGGCTAATGCCGAATAGGTGGTCGCCATCGGCGACGATGTCGTTGCGGATCTGGGCCAGCACGGGCGCCGGGACTGGCCGCCCCGCTGCAAGAAAAGTGGCGCACACGCTGTGGCCCTGCAACGCCAGCGGGCTATCGAGCTGACCACCCAGCAGACTGCCCTGCTCCCACCAGATCAATTTGCCATCGAGGTAGATGCTGCTGCGCTGCTTTACCCAGCCGCTGGCATACACTTCACCCGAACTGCGCCGCCCCATGCACAGAATCTCGCAACCGAGGTAGTGCGCACCGGCCGCCAGCCGGATTTCCTGCTCCAGCTGAACCTGCGCCGTATCGAAGAATATGCTTTCCTGCGGCAGCCATTCGAGCGCCGCCGCAGCGTCCACCTGCAGCTTGACTTGCTGGCGCGAGACTTTGCCATGGGCCTTGTACCACTTGGCCGCACCCGGCGTGGTCAGCAGCGCATGCGCCTGCGCGCCCACGCTGACCTCGATGCCGAGCTGATCGCCGCCCACCACACCGCCCGGCGGATGGACGATGATGGCGTGGCATACGTCACCGCCTTCCGGATACAGCGCCTTCTGTACGCGCAGGGGGCCGGCATGCAGATTGTCATACAGGCGGGTGGTGTCGCCATCGCGGCCAAAGCCGAGCGTGAGGCTGGCCTGCCAGGGCTGGCTGGCGGCATGGAATTCACGGATGGCGGTGGTATCAGGCATGCAGTAATCTATGCAATCACCATGCCAGCCCATAGCAGTGCACACTGCGTGTTTGCAGTCGCCAGAACGACAACGGCGCACCAGAGTGGTGCGCCGTTGTCGTGGGTTTTATCCGGGGCGCCGCAATGGTGCGCTGCCTCGCCCTGCCTCTACTGACCTAGTCCAGACTGGGGTACGGACTCTTGCCGCCTTCGGCGATGAAGCTGTCTATGCGCGCTTCCAGCACCGGCAGCGGCACCGAACCCAGTTGCAGCACGGTGTCGTGGAAATTACGGATATCGAACTTGCTGCCCAGCGCAGCTTCGGCCTTGCGGCGCGCCGCAATGATGCTCATCTCGCCCAGATAATAGGACAGCGCCTGGCCCGGCCACGAAATATAGCGGTCCACTTCCGTTTCGATTTCATGCTCGGACAGCGCCGTGTTCTGGCGCAGATAATCCTGCGCCTGTTTGCGCGTCCAGCCCTTGCTGTGGATGCCGGTATCAACCACCAGACGCGATGCGCGCCAGGCCTGATAACTGAGCATGCCGAACATTTCGTAAGGCGTTTCGTACATGCCCATCTCCACCCCGAGGCGCTCCGAATACAGTGCCCAGCCTTCACCGAAGGCCGAGATATACGCGTTACGGAAGGCCGGCCGGCCTTTCTGCTCCATCGCCACCGGCATCTGGAAAGCGTGGCCCGGCGCCGATTCGTGCAGCGTCAGCGCCGGTACCGAATACAGTGCGCGCGACGGCAGATTATAGGTGTTCACCAGATACACGCCGGGACCACCGCGGCCGGAAGTATAGAACGGTGCCTGATCATCCGGCACGGGGATCACGGCAAAGCGGCGCCGTGGCAGATAGCCGAAATACTGGCTGATCTTGCCGTCGAACTTTTTCGCCACCCACGCCGAGCGCATCAGCAGTTCTTCCGGCGTCTTGGCATAGAAGCGGGGATCGGTACGCAAAAAGCTCAGGAAAGCCGGCAGATCGCCCTCGAAGCCCACCTGCTTGATCACGTCATGCATTTCGGCGCGGATCTTGGCCATTTCGGACAGGCCGATCTGGTGGATCTGGTCGGCACTCATGTCGGTGGTGGTGAACTCCACGATCTTCGACTGGTAATAGGCTTTACCGTCCGGCAGACTTTCGGCCGCCAGCGCTTCGCGCGCCTGCGGCACATATTCTTCGCGCATAAACTGCAGCAGCTTGCGGTAGGACGGCAGCACCGAAGTCTCGATGGCTTTTACCGCTTCGGCACGCAGGGCTTCCTGCTGGGCCGCAGGCATGCTGGCCGGCAGGGTCTTGAACGGGAAGTAGTACACCGTATCCTGCGCCGACTTCGCCTCGCTGATGGAACTGATGGAACTATCGCGCCCCACCAGCGTTACCTTGGGCGGAGTAAAGCCGCGCGCCAGACCGGCGCGCATATTCACGATCTCGTCATTGAAGTAACGGGGCACATCGGCCAGCTGCTTCAGATAGTCGCGCAACTGCTTTTCCGTGCTCAGCGGACGGCGTGCGCTATTGGCCAGATTCGACCAGAAGGCCGAATCGGCATTCAGCGGCTTTTCATATTCGCGAAACTGCTGGGCAGCGATCAGCGCGGCAATCTGCGCCTTGTAGACCTGATAGTTGACTTTCTCGCCAGCCGACAGCTGCTTTTCGCTGATGCCATCGAGCTGCTTCATCACCGCCTGCCAGTAGACCAGCCGCTGCTTCTGGGTCGCGGCATCGATGCGGGGCAGGCTGGAATCGACGCCGCTGTCATCATCATCTTCGCCCTCTTCCAGCTTCTGGCTATGGCGCCACTTCCATTCGCGCGTGTAGATTGCCTTGAAGCGGGCATCGGCCGGACCGGCACGTTCGGCCCTGGCAGCAGGCGCCGGCTGGTCGGCAGCGCTGGCCGGCAGCGGCAGGGAAACTGCGACACCCAGTGCCAGCAGCATGCTTGCGCCAGTCAGCGCGGCGTTGAACTTCTTATCCATAACACTCCTGTGAGTCGGTTTAAGACAGGTCCTGCAAACAGCGCCGCTCGCGCAGCAAACTGGTGAAAGCCGCCGCATCGACGGGACGGCTGAAATAATAGCCCTGCATTTCGTCGCAGCCATGCTGGCGCAGGAATTCCATCTGTGCGCGCGTTTCCACCCCTTCGGCGATCACCCGCATGTTCAGATTGTGTGCCAGCGTCACCACCGACAGGGCAATGGCCGCATCGGCCGGATTGGTGGTGATATCGTCGACAAAGGATTTGTCGATCTTCAGCACGTCGATAGGGAAGCGCTTCAGATAACTGAGGCTGGAATAGCCTGTGCCGAAATCGTCTAGCGAAATGCTGACACCGATAGCCTTCAGGCGACGCAGCGCAGCCACAGCTTTATCCGGATCACCCATCACCGTACTCTCGGTGATCTCCAGTCCCAGGCACTGGGGCGATACTTTGAAATCGCGCAGCGTGCTCTCCACATACGGCACGGTGGCGTCGTTGACGAACTGGCTGGCCGCCAGATTCACCGCGACCTTGATGCTGCCCAGCCCCTGATCCTGCCACACCTTGATCTGCGCACACACGCTGGCCAGCACCCATTCGCCGATGGAATTTACCAGCCCGTATTCCTCGGCCAGCGGAATGAAGCGGTTAGGCGGCACCCGCCCCAGCACAGGGTTATCCCAGCGCAGCAAGGCTTCGGCACCGACAATAGCGCCTGTTTGCAGGCACATCTGCGGCTGATAATAGACTTCGAATTCGTCGCGCGCGATAGCACCGCGCAGCTGGTTCTGGATGGCCAGCTTGTCGCGTACTTCCGCATCCATCCGTTCGGTGAAGAAGGCGTAGTTATCGCGCCCCACTTCCTTGGCACGGAACAGCGCCGTATCGGCATTGCGCACCAGTTCATCGAAGCTGTCGCCATCGCTCAGGCTGACGGCGATGCCGATACTGGACGTGACGGTAATCGCGTACTGGTCGATGATCAGCTCCTGCCGCAGGCCGGCCAGTATGCGCTGCGCCAGCGCCATGGTCAGAGCCAGCTGCTGATCATCGGCCACAATGATCTGGAATTCGTCGCCGCCCTGACGGGTAACGATATTGCCTTCGCCCACGCAGGTAGCGAGGAAGGTGGCGACCACCTGCAGTGCCTTGTCGCCCACTTCATGGCCGTAGGAGTCATTGATGCTCTTGAAGTGGTCCAGATCGAGACACATCACCGCCACACAGCGCTGCTCGCGTTTGGCCGCTGCGAATTTCTGTTCGAACTGCTGGCGCGCCAGCAGGCGGTTGGGCAGGCCCGTCAGGGCATCATGGTGCGACAGGAAATCGATCAGATGCTGCTCGGCCTTGCGTTCGCTGATATCCATGAACACGGCCACATGGTTGCTCACCTCGCCCTGCGCATCGCGCACGACCGAAAGACTGAGCAGGCCGGGGAAGGTGTCGCCGCTCTTGCGCCGTGCCATGATCTCGCCCGACCAGTGGCCCGTCTTGACGATGGCCTGCACCATGGTCTGGAAGGTGCTCATGTCCGCTTCGCCCGCATGTAGCAGCGCTGCGCCCTGCCCCATCACTTCATCGGACGGATAACCGGAAATCCGCGTAAACGCGGGATTGCAGGCGACGATGCGGCCATAGCGGTCGGTCACCACGATGGCATCCTGCGTGGCCTCGAACACCTGGCTGGACAGGCGCATGAATTCTTCATTGGCACGCCGCTGCTCTACTTCCTTTTCCAGCGAGGCCGCCAGCGCCGCCAGCTCCGCGGTGCGCTCGCTGACGCGCTGCTCCAGCATGGCGCGTTCGGCCGCCAGCGCCTTCTGGGTACGCGCCAGCCGCACATGGGCATCGGTGCGGGCGAGAATTTCCTCGGTCTGGAACGGTTTGGCGATGAAATCCACCGCCCCCAGCGCGAAGCCCCGCACCTTGTCGTCGGTATCATGCTGGGCCGACAGGAAGATCACGGGAATCTGGCTCAGTTCCGGCGCCGCTTTCAGACGCTTGCAGACTTCGAAACCGTCGATGCCGGGCATGCGGATATCCAGCAGGATCAGCTCGGGCGGGCGCGATTGCACCGTCCATAGCGCCAGCTCGCCATTGGGCGCCTGACGCACGTAGTAGCCTGCTTCCGTCAGCAGATCGCTGAGCAGCTTGAGCGAGGCTGGCGTGTCTTCCACGATCAGCACTTCACCCTTGCTAGACTGCTCCGAAATTTCCCGCACCATGTAAAACTCTCTCGTACTGTTTGCCGCCGCGCGGACTTGGTTGATGATATACCGTTCAGTCCCGCGCCGCTGTGCTGCTTTCCGCATCTTCCAGCAGGCGGCACAATTGCGGATACTGGTGCTGGCGCAGCATGTATTCTATGCCGGCCACCACCCCCGCCAGTTCGGCTGGCAGCGGTGCCAGCAACTGCCCCACTCTGGTCAGATTGAGTTCCAGCAGGGCGTTCTTCATGTCGCGACGCAGACCGCCATCGAGCCGCAGCAGATCCTCCAGCGTCAGCGCATGGGGCACGGGCTGACGCACCTCGCTCGCTTGCGGCAGGCTGACCACCGCCTCGTCGCCACAGGTCGCACCCGCTGCGCCGGCCAGCGGCAGCGCCAGGCGGAAGCGGAAGGTCGAACCGGCGCCCAGTTGCGATTCCACTGTCAGTTCGCCGCCCATCAGCTGGACGAATTCGCGCGAAATGGTCAGCCCCAGCCCCGTGCCTTCATGGCCGCCCGGTGTATCGGCCTGTATGAAAGGCTCGAAGATGCGGCTCTGGTCTTCCGGCGCAATGCCGGTGCCATTGTCGCTGACGGCAAATTCCAGCGCATAGCTGTCGCCCGCCGCTGCCTGCTGCAACTGGCCATGCACGGCCAGCGTCACCCGTCCGCGCGGGGCAAACTTGACGGCATTCGACATCAGATTCAGCAGCACCTGACGCAGCTTGGTGCCGTCCACGCAGGCACCGGGCGGCAGGCCGTCGGCCTCCAGCACCAGCTCCACATCGTTCTGGCTAGCCTTCATGCTGACCATGTCCATGACTTCCTGCAGCATATCCGCCAGCGCTACCACATCGGTCTGCAGCACAGCGCGCCCCGCCTCGATCTTGGACAGCTCCAGAATATCGTTAATCAGGGTAAGCAGGTGCTGGCCGGAACGGTGGATGATGGCCAGATTGCGCTTCTCTTCCGGCAGCATGCTCTTCGAATCGGCCAGCAGTCGCGAAAAGCCGATCACCGAATTAAGCGGAGTGCGCAGCTCGTGGCTCATATTGGCGAGGAAGGTACTCTTGGCCTTGTTGGCGGCCTGCGCCTGCAGCACCGCCACCGACAGCGCATTGGTACGCTCGGTCACCAGATCTTCCAGATGGATACGGTGACGCCGCAGTTCCTGCGCCGCCTCGCGGCTCTCTGTCACATCATAATTGACGCCCACCATACGGGCCGGCTTGCCGTCGGGGTCGCGGAAGATCATCGCGTCGGCCTTGATATGGTGCACCGAGCCATCCTCCCACACCACACGGAACTCCACATCGAATTCGGCATGGCCATCGAGCGCCTGCTGCAGCAGTGCTTCGGTGGGAATGCGGTCGTCCGGATGCATCATGCTGCGCCACTGCTCCATCGGGCGCGGCAGCGTACGACCATCAAGACCATAGAGGCGATACATCTGCTCGTCCCACACCACGATATCGTCGGGAATATTCCAGTCCCAGATACCGATGGCGGCAGCGCTACTGGCGATCTGCAGCCGTTCTTCACTGGCGTGCATGGCCACATAGCGGCTATCCATCAGCGCCACCATCTCGCGGATCGAGCCGTTGAGGGTTTTCAGCTCGCCCAGAAACAGGTCGCGCGGCGGCTCGGCACCCAGGTTCTGCCCCGCTTTGACATTGGCCGCATAGCGCCCGATGGTGGTCAGCGGTTTCAGTACCAGATGCCACAGCAGCAGGTACAAGCTCAGTACCAGCGTCACCACCATCACGAAGATCATGCCGACGATGCTGTACAGGCGCTGGCGCAGCTGCTCGATCAGCTGGGCCGGCGAGGCATATACGGTGATGGTGCCGATATGCTGGCCCGCTACCAGTATCGGCCGCTGGGCGGAAATCAGATCGTCGCGCTGGGGCAGCAGGGTCGACTCCACCAGCTGTCCCGTTTCGCTACGGGTCAGGATAAACGGCGGGCTGCTGGAAACGGGCGTGACGGCACTGGCATACAAATCGCGGTTACTCAGCCCGCTTTTCATGATGGTGACGATCTGGGTTTCGTCGAAATTCCACGCCGGCAGCGCCACCGCCACCGCCAGTTCTTCCGCGCTGTCGGCCAGCGTCTTGTGCAGCTGCTCCCAGCGCTGGGCGCGCTCTTCCTGATAGGAGTACAGCGCAAAAGTGGCCAGCACCAGCGTGACCACGGCTGTCAGCGTGACACTGACATACACGGCGATCGAGACATTGGCGGCGCGGCGGGCAAGGCGGTCTAACATCGGCTAACCATCTTCGGGGTTAATCTGTCGGCAACGCGTGAAATCATAGGTTCAAAGACCGCTGAAGTCTATGAATATAGTTTCTGAGTCGTCTATAAAAAAGCAGCTCAGATCCCTGAGCCTGCCGTTTCACCGGGATATTTCTGGGCTGCCTGCAACGCTTCGCAGGCCATCAGCGTGCTCAGATACAGTTGTCCATGCAGTTCGCGCAGCAAAGCACTCTGGCGCAGCCGGTCCAGCACGGGCCCTTTCACTTCAGCCAGATGCAGGCCCAGCCCGCGCTGCCCCATGCGCTGGTTAAGCTCGCCCAGTGCATACAGGGCGCTGGTATCGATCGAGCTGACGGCGCTCATCACCAGCACCAGATGGCGGGTTTGCGGGTGCAGCGCCAGTTCGTTCTCGATACGCTCGGTGATGGCTTCCATATTGCCGAAGAAGAGATTGGCGTCGATACGCAGCACCAGTAGTTCCGGCACGGTGACGGCCGGATAGCGCTCGATATTGCGGAAATGCTCGCTGCCGGCGATACGCCCCAGCACGGCGATATGGGGCCGGCTGGCGCGCCAGATCAGGGTACCCATGGATAGCGCCACGCCGACCAGCACGCCCGCCTCTACCCCCATGGCCACCACGCCCAGACAGGTGGCGCCCCATGCCAGCACGTCACCACGGTCATACTCCCATGCCGTGCGCAAGATGCCCAGATCGAGCAGGCCCAGTACCGCCACGATGATGGTGGCGGCCAGCACGGGCAGCGGCAGCAGCGCCAGCCAGCCCGTTGGCGCCAGCAGCGCACAGGCCAGCAAGGTGGCAGTAATCAGACTAGCCAGCGGCGTGTGCGCACCGGCGGCGAAATTCACGGCCGAACGTGACAGGCTCCCCGTGACGGGAAAACCGCCGGTCAGCGCGCTGGCGATATTGGCTGCGCCCAGCCCGATCAGCTCATGGTTGCTGACCAGTTTTTCGTTGCGCTTCAGGGCCAGCGACTGGGCCGCCGACATCGACATCAGGAACACGATAAAGCCGATCAGCAGACCCGGTTGCAGCAGGCTGCGCCAGTGCGGCGCCGAGGTGGCCAGATTCAGTCCGGGCAGACCAGCGGGTATCGCACCGGTCGTGCGCACGCCCTGCTCGGCCAGCGTGCTGCAAGCCATCAGCGCAATGCCGCCCAATACCACCAGCATGGGCGCCAGCTTGGCCGCGATATCGGCCAGCGTGGCCGACAGACCGCAGCGGCGCAGCAGCGTTGCCAGATACATCCGGGCCAGCACCAGCAGCAGCAAGGCGCTAACGCCCAGCATGGCACTGGGCAGATGGATCAGTCCGACGGGTGCGCCCAGCAGCGTATGCAGCTGGTCGTAGGCGATCAGCAGTGCCGAGCCGACCGTAAAGCCGTTCATCACGGGGCGCGAAAAGAAATTAGCCAGAAAACCCAGCCGCAGGAAGCCGCACAGTAGCAGCACGGCGCCGGACACCAGCGCCAGTTGCGCCGCCAGCACCACGGCCAGACTGGAACCGGCCGGCGCCAGCGGTGCGATCACGCTGGCCGTCATCAGCGAAATGATGGCCATGGGACCGACCGACTGCGTCATGCTGCTGCCGAACAGTGCGTAGACGATGGGTGGCAAGATACTGGCGTAGATGCCCACCACGGGCGGCAAGCCTGCCACCAGCGCATAGGCCGTGCCCTGCGGGATCATCATCATCGCCACGACGACGCCGGCAGAAAGGTCGCCCGCCAGATAGGCGCGCCGGTAGTGTCTCAGCCAATACAGCATAATTTATCCACGGTACTGAAAAAAATACCGCAAGACTACGCCATCAGCTGGCGCAGGTCTAGCGCTGCCTGCTGGCAGCGCCGCTGATACCGGCCTAGTCGGCCAGTTCGATGCAGCAGCGACCCACCCGTTTGGCGCGCTGCAGCGCCACATCCAGCCGTTCCAGCACGCCGGACACGCCGTCGTCGGTGCGGGTCTGGCTGACACTGAGGCTGATCACCACCGTCGCTTCGCTCGGCAGATCGGCTTCCATGATGGCCTTGCGCAGCTTCTCGGCCAGACGCATGGCATCGGCCGCATTGGTGTGGGTAGCGATGACGATGAACTGCTCGCCTTGCATACGGGCCAGCAGATCGGAGGTACGCAAGCGCTCCTTGACGATAGTGGCAACGGTGCGCAGCACGGCATCGCCCACATTGGAGCCATAGATATCGTTGTCGGACTGGAAGCCCACCACATCGAACGACAGCACGGCCAGCGGAATGCCATAGCGGCGTGCACGGCGCAGTTCGTGGTCGAGCATTTCCTCGCCGGCGCGGCGGTTGGCGGCGCCCGTCAGGCTGTCCACGGTGCTCATCTGCGACAACTGGCCGCTCAGTTCTTCGTTCTGGTGCTGCAGCGCGCTCATGCCGAGCGCGAAGCTGATGATCTGGGCCAGCCCCGTGAAGCAGGCAAACTGCTCGCGCGAGAACATGATGTGACGGTCAAACATCAGGCTGATCGCGCCGATTTCCGGACCGCCCGGCGCCGCACGCAGCGGCAGCGACAGCACCATGCGCACGCCGCGGTCATGCAGGGCCATGGCAAATTCCGGGTTACCGGCTTTTTCCGGCGCGTCCAGCAGCATCAATTCGCCACGCGCCACCGACAGCAGCGGCGGGAAGATATCGCGCAGCGGCGATTGCAGCAGACGGTCACGCCGCTGCAGCAGGCGGGCCAGATCCAGATGATTGCGCGATTCCTGCGCCACCAGTTGCAGATCGCCGCGCTCTTTCATGTGCAGCAGTGCCGTGTGACGTACGCCGGGGAAGTTGCACAGCGCCAGACAGATATGCGCAGCCATGGATTCCACCGGCTCGATCGAGGCCAGCGCACGCTGCAGACTGCGCTGCACGCCCAGCACATCGCGCAGTTCCTTTTCCTTGTCCAGCAATTGCTGCTGCAGGGCGGCAGCGGCATCCACCGGCTGTACCAGCGCCTGCGCCACGGCCTGACGCAGTTCGTCGTCGATCAGGGGACAGATGCGGTAGTCGAAATGGCCGAAAGTCATCAGTTCCGGCAGCCACGAGGTGTGGTCGAATGGGCACAGCACCAGCACCGGCGCGCCGGCACGGCTGCGGATCAGGGTGCCGATGCCGGCCAGTTCGTTCAGGTAGTTATAGCCGTTCAGGTCCAGCACCAGCAGGTCCGGCTGACGCTGGCCTAGCTGCTCCACCACCTGATCGACATTTTCGGTTAGATGCAACTGTGCAAACATTTCGCCGCACAGCGCCTGAAAGGCCATACGCTGGACGCTGTCCGTACTGAAAAACACGCCCGCACTTACGCTCCGACCCGCCATCTTGCACTCCTGCATCAACCAAAGAAATTAGAAAATTACAAACCCGTATAAGTTTGACACATCATTCACGAATAGCAATAAATTTTGTCTTTTAGATCAAAATATTTCCATGGAAACTTATTAGCCACGGGTTTTTTGTTGCTTTTTTGTGAACAAGGCCGCCCAGGGCGGCCTTGTACCAGCCTGCTGCTCGGCAGGCGTGCTGATGTAGAACAGACGGGGCAGGCTTGCGCCTGCAAGGGGTAGACGCTTAGCGCGCCTGACGGCGGCGTGCCGTCCAGCCCAGCAGGCCCAGACCGGCCAGCAGCATGGCATAGGTCTCTGGTTCTGGTACGGGCGTAATCGGATTACCGCCGGACGGTACGGTGGTCACCGTCAGCGAAGTCAGTGCGCCATTCGCGCCCATCATGGCGTGCGTGCTCACCGAGGAGTAGGTGTAATAGAAGGCCGAATTATTGAATGCCGAGAAATCCAGCGTCGTTGGCACAGTGTTGCCCGAGAACGCCAGACCGGTCGAATCGAACAGGCTGAGCGCCATCATCTGGCTGCTCTGGCCATTCGCGCTGACATTGGCGATGCCGAAACTATCGGCGCCGCGCAGCGCGGCGGCATTGTTAGCGACCTGCACGGTGGTGGTGTTGCTCAGCGTATCGGTCAAACCTAGTTGCTGGCTGCCGATTGCAGCGCTCAGCACATTCTGCGCTTGCGCAGAGGAAAACATAGTGATGCCGCCCACGTTCGTGATCTGAGCCGTCGCCGTATCGTAAGTAAAGTGGCCACTGACCACATCGCCCACCGAAATCGTATTGCCGCTCAGGTTGCTACTACTAACCATGCCGCCGGAGAAAGTCAGGGGCGAGAACTGCACCATTTCCTGGATCTTCGCGGTGAAATCGAACTGCAGCACAGCTGCATTTGCAGAACCAGCCATCGCCAGACCGGCCAACAACAGAGGTAATTTTTTCATCTTGAAAGCTCCAGAAATCGTGTAGATGCGACATTAAAACATTCACAATAACTGTTGTCAAGCGATAATTTAAGTTATCTTAAAGAAATTGAGTTTTATCAATGTAAAGTTCTTTAAGGAAATTTATCTGAGGGCTGTCAATACGTAAAAAAGGGCAGTTGCAGCAGTACGGTTACCCGCCCTGCCCCAACTGCCCCGCTCAGCCTACGCGCTGGCTTAGTGCGCTGCGTAGTACTGCTCTTAGTGCTGTGCCAACTGCTGGCCCGTTCCGGCCGGTGCCCAGCCGCCGCCCAGTGCGCGTATCAGTGCCACCGTGGTAATGGCACGGCTCCCGCGCAATTGCACGGCACTGCGCTCCACCGCCGCCAGATTGCGCTGCGCATCAAGCAGGTCCAGATAGCTGGAACGCCCTGCTGCATACAACTTCTGCGCCAGATCCGCCGAACGGCGCGCCGACACCAGTGCCTCATCCAGTTGCAGCGCCTGCGCCTGCAGGATGCGCAGACCGGCGAGGTTATCCTCTACTTCGGCAAACGCCTGCAGCACGCTCTGACGATAACTGCCCACCGATTCTTCCAGCGCCGCTTCGGCACGGCGGATATTGGCCGAATTACGGCCGCCATCGATCAGCGGCATCGACATCATGGCGCCCAGCACCCACGAACGGCTACTCCACTTGAACACCTCTGCCACCGTGCTGCCAGAAGCACCGGCCGCGGCAGCATTCAGGCTTAGTGCCGGGAACATGGCCGAGCGGGCCACGCCGATGCGGGCATTGGCCGCCTCCATGCCGCGCTGGGCTGCGGCGATATCAGGACGGCGTTCCAGCAGCGTCGATGGCATACCCACAGGAACCTCCGGCAGCAGTGCACTATCGAGCAGCGGACTATTCCCGGCCGTATAGCTGGCGGCCGGTCGGCCCAGTAGAACCGCCAGCGCATGCTCGGTGGTGGCACGCTGACGCTGCAGGCCGATGGCTTCGGCGCGGGCGCTCGCCAGTTCCGTCTTGGCGCGCGATAGATCGAATTCACCGATATCGCCCAGATCGAAACGACGCTGGTTGACTTTGACGTTTTCTTCGCGCGTCTGCACCGTGCGGTGCAAGGTTTCCAGTTCGGCGTCGGTGGCACGCAGACGGAAATAAGTCTGCGCCACATCGGCCTGCACCGCCAGCAGCACTGACTGATAAGTCGCTTCGATCGAAGCGGCATCGCTGCGCGCCGCACTGACATTACTCGATACTCGGCCGAACAGATCGACTTCATAGCTGGCCGTCAGGCTGGCATTGAAGGCTTTGGTGGGTGCCACCGGCGTACCGGCCGGCAGCCCCAGCGACAAGTCGGAAGCGCGCTGACGCTGACCGGAGGCACTCACCCCTACCTGCGGAATGCGGTCCGCTTCGGCCACGCCGGCAATGGCACGCGCCTGTTTGACGCGCGCAGCCGCCACCGCCAGATTGGCATTGGCACGGGTCGCGTCGTTGATCAGCACATTCAGTGCCGGATCATTGAACGCCAGCCACCAGTCGCCACGGGGCTGGGCTTCGGCCGCCTGCGCTGGCTGCCACGTGCTGCCATCGGCCGCCGTACGTACACCCTGGGTTTCTTTATAGGCAGCAGGCACTTCCATACTCGGCTGCTGGAAGCTTGGCGCCGCGCAGGCCGTCATCAGCAGCGCCGCCATGACAGGCGCCACGCCACGGGCAATCATTTGCAAAGTATTCATCTTAATGGCTCCCTTCCAGTTTTTCTGCTGCTGCCGGCAAGGCAGCAGGCTTTTTCTCCAGACGTACGGCCAGCGTACGCAGCAGCACATAGAACACGGGCGTCAGGAACAGGCCGAAGAAAGTCACGCCCAGCATGCCGCCAAATACAGCCACACCCATGGCATGGCGCATTTCCGAACCGGCGCCATGCGAGAACACCAGCGGCAGCACCCCCATGATGAAGGCGATCGACGTCATCAGAATCGGACGCAGACGCAAACGGCAAGCTTCCAGCGCGGCCTGCACGATGCTGCGGCCATGGTGTTCCAGTTCGCGGGCAAATTCCACGATCAGAATCGCATTCTTCGAGGCCAGCCCCACCAGTACGAACAGGGCGATCTGGGTGAACACATTGTTATCACCGTGGGTCAGCTTCACGCCCAGCAGTGCGCATAGGATCGACATCGGCACGATCAGGATCACAGCCAGCGGCAGAGTCCAGCTTTCGTACTGGGCGGCCAGCACGAGGAACACCAGCAGCACGCACAGCGGGAACACATAGATCATGGTGTTACCGGACAGGATGTCCTGATATACCAGCTCGGTCCATTCGTAGCCTATGCCCTTCGGCAGCACTTCGTTGAGGATCTTGGTCATCTCGGCCTGCGCTTCACCCGACGAGACGCCCGGTGCGGCACCGCCATTGATCTCGGCTGCCACGTAGGCGTTGTAGCGCTGTACCCGATCCGGGCCATAGCTATCCTTGACGCGTACCAGCGACGACAGCGGAATCATCTCGCCCTTGTCGTTACGGACTTTGAGCTGGGCGATATCCTCGGCGTGCGAGCGGAACTGCTGGTCTGCCTGCACCCGCACCTGATAGGTACGGCCGAACTGGTTGAAGTCGTTCACATACAGCGAACCCAGATTGATCTGCAGGGTCTGATAAATGGTCTGCAGCGGCACGCCCAGCTGTTTGGCCTTGGCGCGGTCCACATCGGCAAACAGTTGCGGCACGTTGATCTGGTAGCTGGAGAACACGCCAGCCAGTTTCGGGTTCTGCCATGCCTTCATCTGCACGGCCTGAATTGCCTTGTACAGTGCGTCGTAGCCTAGGTTATCGCGGTCTTCGATCATCACCTTGAAGCCGCCCGTGGTACCCAGACCATTCACCGGTGGCGGCGACAGCACCATCACGAACGCGCCTTCGATCACGCCCATGCGCTTATTGATTTCGGCGGCAATCGCTTCGGCCGATTCGCTAGGCTTGGTACGTTCCTCGAACGGTTTCAGCGGCGTAAACACGATGCCCGCATTCGGAGCATTGGTAAAGCCGTTGATCGACAGGCCGGGGAATGCCACCGAATCGGCCACACCGGGAATATCCTTGGCGATGTCCGACATCTTGCGGATCACGGCCGTGGTGCGGTCCAGCGAAGCAGCGTCCGGCAGCTGGGCAAAGCCGATCAGGTACTGTTTGTCCTGTGCCGGCACAAAGCCCGGTGGCACCAGTTTGAACATGAAGCCTGCGGCCACCGCCAGCACGGCATACACCACCAGCGAACCACCTTTGCGCTTGAGTACCGCCGTCACGCCCGTTTCGTAGCCATGCGAAGCACGGTTGAAGAAGCGGTTGAACCAGCCGAAGAAGCGGCCGAAGATACGGTCCATGATGCGGGTCAGACGGTCTTTCGGTGCGTCATGCGGCTGCAGCAGCACGGCCGACAGGGCCGGTGCCAGGGTCAGCGAGCTGAATGCCGAAATCACGGTAGAAATCGCAATGGTCAGCGCGAACTGCTTGTAGAACTGGCCCGACAGGCCGGACACGAAAGCAATCGGCACGAACACGGCGCACAGTACCAGTGCGATTGCGATGATGGGACCGCTCACCTCTTTCATCGCCTGTATCGTCGCATCATGCGGCGACAGGCCGTTGGCGATGTTACGCTCGACGTTCTCCACCACCACGATGGCGTCATCGACCACGATACCGATGGCCAGCACGAGACCGAACAGCGACAGCGTGTTGATCGAGAAGCCGAAGCCCAGCATCACGGCGAAAGTACCGACCACCGAAACGGGGACGGCCAGCAGCGGAATCACCGAAGCGCGCCAGGTTTGCAGGAACACGATCACCACCAGAGCAACGAGGATGATGGCTTCCACCAGCGTATGGATCACGGAACGGATCGATTCACGCACGAATTGGGTCGGGTCGTACACAATGCTGTATTCGACGCCTTCCGGGAAATCTTTCGACAGACGGGCCATGGTAGAACGCACGTCGGCCGACAGTTGCAGCGCATTCGCATTGGGCGCTTCAAAGATAGGAATTGCCACCGCCGAGTTATTATTCAGCAGCGAACGCAGCGCGTAGGAATTCGAGCCCATCTCCAGCCGTGCCACGTCCTTCAGCAGCGTGACCGCGCCGTCGTTATTGGTCTTCAGGATGATGTTGCCGAATTCTTCTTCCGTCTGCAAACGGCCCTGGGTATTCACGGTCAGCTGGAAGTCTGCATCCTTGCTCGGGCCCTGACCGATCACGCCGGCCGCCACCTGCACGTTCTGTTCGCGAATGGCATTCACCACGTCGCCCGCCGTCAGGCCGCGCTGGGCCACTTTCTGCGGATCGAGCCAGACCCGCATGGCATAGTCGCCCGAACCGAACATCTGCACCTCGCCCATGCCGGGCAGACGCGCCAGCTGGTCTTTGATATTCAGCACCGCGTAGTTACGCAGATACAGGTCGTCGTAACGGCCATTGGGCGAATTCAGGTGGACCACCATGGTCAGGTTAGGCGACGACTTGACGGTGGTCACGCCGATCTGGCGCACCTCTTCCGGCAGACGTGGCAAAGCACGCTGCACGCGATTCTGCACCTGCGTCTCGGCCTGCTCGACGTTGGTGCCGATCTTGAAGGTGACGGTCAGCGCCAGCGCGCCATCCGAGGTGTTTTGCGAGGACATGTACAGCATGTTCTCGACGCCGTTGATCTGCTCCTCCAGCGGCGCAGCCACGGTTTCGGCAATGATCTTGGGATTGGCACCCGGATACTGGGCGCGCACCACCACCGAAGGCGGTACCACGTCCGGATATTCCGAGATCGGCAGCTTGAAGATCGAGATCAGGCCGGCGACAAAAATAACGATCGATAGCACGGCCGCGAAGATGGGCTTATCGACAAAAAATCGGGATATGTTCATGAGTTCTTATTCCTTGCGAGTGCCAGTCTTGGCGATGGCAACTTTTTCATCCTTGGCAGTGTGCTTGTCGGCTTTGCCCGCATCCTTGCCAGCGTCCTTGGCCACTTCCTTGCCGGCAGGCGGCTGGGCACTGGCGGCCAGCGGGTCGACATCCATGGCCACCACGTTAGGCGTGATCGGGGCACCGGGGCGTACCCGCTGCAGGCCGTTGACGACGATTTTCTCGCCCGGCTTCAGACCATCACGCACCACGCGCAGACCATCGACTGTCTGCCCCAGTTGCACGGGACGGTATTCAGCCTTGTTGTCCTTATCCACCACGAACACGAACTTGCGGTTCTGGTCCGTGCTGACAGCGCGCTCGTTAATCAGCAGCGCCGGCTTGGCATTGTCGGAACCAACCAGCTGCACGCGGGCGAACAGACCGGGCACCAGCGCACCGTCGGCATTGTTCAGCGTAGCGCGCATACGCACGGAACCACTGCGCACATCGAGCTGGTTGTCGACAAATTCCAGCTTGCCTTCATGCGGATAGCCTTCCTCGTTGGCCAGACCGATCCGCACCGTGGCCGGTTTGCCCTGATGGGCCGCAGCACCAACGCGCAGATAGGTTTCTTCGTCGCCGTCAAAGGACGCATAGATACGATCCAGCGACACCACGGACGTCAGCACGGCCGACGCATCAACCAGATTACCCAGGGTGATTTCCGCTTTCGACACGCGTCCATTGATAGGCGACTGCACTTGCGTATAGCTGAGGTTCAAACGGGCCGCTTCGAACTGCGCCTGCGCTGCGCGGGCATCGGCATCCAGCTGTTTCAGACTGGATGCGCGTTCATCGTATTCACGCTGGGCGATGGCTTTATCGGCCAGCAGCTTTTCCGCACGGTTCAGTTCCAGACGGGCCAGATCCGCTTTAGCACGGGCCGAGCCGGCCGCCGCTTCGGCGCGATTGGCTTCGGCCTGGAATGGACGGGGATCGATCACGAACAGCACATCGCCCTTCTTCACCTGACTACCCGGTTTGAAGTTGATGGCGGTGATGAAGCCGCCCACGCGGGGACGGATCTGCACCTGTTCGATGGCTTCCAGACGTCCCGAGAACTGCTGGGTCTCGGTGACAGTTTTCTCCACGACCACGGCAGCCGAGACGGGCGGACCGCCGGCAGCCGGCGCTTCGGCCGTCTTGCCGGTAGCAGTATCGCAGCCGGTCAGGGTCAATCCGGTCACTGCGGCCAGTCCCGCCAGCGCCATGGCGGCGGCCAGTGGCCGGGCCTGGGCGGTCAAAAATTTAACGTTTTTCATTTTTATTCCTTTTTACATGAAAAAATTTAATAGAAATGGCGGCACCGGCCGGCTCGGATAAATCGCGAGAAAACACGGTACTAGCGCCCCGCCGGCAAGCCAGTGGGGACGTTTCGGTTACAACAGCAAGAGATACAGGGAGTGCTAGTCAGTCGCTGCGGTGTCAGCCCGTTCCAGACCAGCGATGAAGCTGGCGATTTCTCCCAGTGCGTAGCGTTTGCACGCACATTCGTTGCGCGCCCCTGTTTCGTGCAGGGGTGCAGGCGGCATGCGGGTGACGGTGGTTTTCACCCCGCAGCTCATTAACTTGGCGCCGTATTGTTCGGCCTCGTCGCGCAGCGGATCGTCCTCGGTGGACAGGATCAGCGCCGGCGGCAGATTCTTCAGACGGCTCGATTGCAACGGCGATGCATACGGATGGATGCGATCGGCCGCATTCGGCAGATAACCTCGGTAGGCGGCAGCGCAGGCATCGGCCACCTCCAGCAGCTCCTGCCCGTGCTGCATATCACGCATCGAGCAGGTGGACAGGCCGGGGTCCAGCATCGGCATGATCAGAATCTGGCCAGCCAGTGCCGGGCCACCCCGGTCACGCGACATCAGCGTGCACACCGCTGCCAGATTAGCGCCCGCTTCAATGCCGGCCACCACCAGACGTTTGCCACTCCAGCCTAGTTTGGCCTTGTTCTTCTTTACCCACAGCAGCGCGGCGTGAGCGTCTTCCACGGCAGCGGGAAACGGCTTCACGGCAGCCAGCGTGTAGGTACTAGCCAGCACCACGGTGCTGGTATTCTCGTCGGCCAGATGGCGCAGGAACAGATCGGCATCATCCAGATCGCCGCTGGTAAAGCCGCCACCGTGGAAGAACACGATCAGCGTGTCGCGCTTGCTGGCATCAGGCGCCACCGCATACAGCCGTGCCGCCAGATTGCCTTCGGCACCGCCCACCTGCAGATTGCGGATCTTCAGGTGGGCAGAGAACTCCGGCATGTCTTCCACGCTGACGCCCTTACCCATCACTGCACCTGTACGGGAGCAACGGCCAGCAGCGCCGGTTCCACGGAAGCCAGCGTAGTGCCGGCCGCCACTTCGGTCAGAGCGCGCACACCCGTCGCTTCGGCCTTGGCCGCCTGCGAATAGGCATCGGTCGTGACTACGCCGGCCAGTGCCAGCGACGTCAGCGCCAGTGCCAACGTAGCAAAAAATCCATCGCGATATTTCATGTGCATCTCCTTTCCTGAAGCTGGTTTTCCTTGAACAGTACGCACATGTTAAACATGATTTACAATCCAATAAATACGCATAAGTTGAATTGATTGTTCAGAATCCCGAACAATGAGGTGGATCGATGAATAAATTGCAAGCCATGGAAGTGTTTGTACAGGTAGTCGACGCCGGTGGTTTCACCCGTGCCGCAGAACACCTGCAACTGCCCAAGGCCACGGTTTCTACCCTGATCCAGTCTCTGGAGACGGCGCTGTCCGTCAAATTATTGCATCGGACTACACGACAGGTCAGCGTGACGGCGGACGGCGCCGCCTATTACGAGCGCTGCCTGCGCATACTGTCCGATGTGCGCGAAGCGGAAGAGTCGCTTTCGCGTACCCGCTTGAGCCCCAGCGGCCGGCTGCGGGTGGATGCTCCTACGGGGCTGGCCAGTTTGGTGCTGATTCCTGCGCTGCCCGAGTTCTTCCAGCGCTATCCCGACATCCAGCTCGAACTAGGCTGCAGCGACCGCACCGTAGATCTGATTGAAGAAGGCGTGGACTGCGCCGTGCGGGGCGGTGCACTGGCCGATTCCAGCCTGATTGCTCGGCGTGTCGGCATCCTCGAATTCATTACCTGCGCCGCGCCATCCTATCTGGCGACCTATGGCCGCCCCGCCCATCCGGAAGAACTCAAACGGCACCGCTGCGTCAACTATTTTTCTTCCCGCACGGGCAAAATCTTCGACTGGGATTTCGCCAAGGGTAACGAGCGGGTACAACTGCCCCTGCCCGGCCTGATCGCCCTGAACGACAGCAATGCCTATACGGCCGCCGGTATCGCCGGTCTGGGCGTGGTGCAGATGCCGCAGTTTATGCTCGAACCCATGCTCAAGGCAGGCAGTCTGGAACAGATCCTCGCCGACTGGCAGTCCGACCCGCTGCCCATCCATGTGGTGTATCCTCAGAACCGCCACCTGTCCGCCAAAGTCCGGGTATTTGTCGAATGGGTGGCCGAACTGTTTTCCAACCATCCGGGCATGCGCCTGCCAAAACTGGCGCCCGCTGCACGCCCGCTGACTGCCGAACTAGCCCTATAGATACGCAAGCCTATGAACGCACCACACAGCATCGTCTTTCTCGACCGCGACAGCGTCATCGCCAATATCCGCCGCCCCGCCTTTGAACACCGCTGGACCGAATATCCGGCTACCCGCGCCGGCGACGCCGTAGCGCGTCTGCGCGAGGCCGGTGCCAGCATCGCCATTACCAACAAGGTGCCGCTGCGTGCGGCCGATCTGGCCCAGTTGCCGGAACTGAAAATGATCGCCGTCGCCGCCACCGGCACCGACATCATCGATCTGGCGGCCTGCCGCGAACGCGGCATCGTGGTTTCGAATATCCGCAACTACGCCGTGCACACGCTGCCCGAGCATACGTTTGCCCTGATCCTTGCACTGCGGCGCCAGATCGTGGCCTACCGCGCCGATATCGAAGCGGGACTGTGGCAGAAGTCCGAGCGCTTCTGCCTGTTCGGCCACCCTATCAGCGATCTGGCCGGCAGCCGTCTGGGCCTGCTCGGTTACGGCGCGCTAGGCAAATCCGTGGCACAGATTGCGCGTGCGTTCGGGATGGAAGTCATCGTCCACACCCGCAGCCCGCTGGCCGATGCGGCCGCCGATGGGGTGCGCGAGGCCAGCTTCGACGAAGTGCTGGAAAGCTCGGACATTATCAGCCTGCACCTGCCGCTCACACCGCAAACCCGTGAACTGATAGGCGCCAGGGAGCTGATACGCATGAAGCGCAACGCCCTGCTGATCAACACGGCGCGCGGTGGACTGGTGGATGAAACGGCGCTGGCCGACGCGCTGCGCGCCGGCGTCATCGCCGGTGCCGGCTTCGATGTACTGGTACAGGAGCCGCCACCGGCCGACAATGTGCTGCTGAATCTGCGCCTGCCGAATTTCCTGCTCACGCCCCACTCCGCATGGGCCAGTACCCAGGCCATGCAGGTGCTGGTGGATCAGCTGATCGACAACGTGGAAGCATGGGTAGCCGGCGCACCGCGCAACGTGGTGGCCTGAGCCTGCGCGGCAACAGTCCCGCCACTTGCCGCAGCAGCAAAACAAAAAGGGCCTGAAGATTTCTCTTCAGGCCCTTCTCGTACGAATTTTGGTGCGGCTGGCAGGAATCGAACCCACGACCCCTTGGTTCGTAGCCAAGTACTCTATCCAGCTGAGCTACAGCCGCGAAAACAGGATTATAACAGCTTTTCCTATCTTGACGAAGTTTTCTGTGAAGTAATTTTGAAGAATTTCAGAATCAAAACACAGGTCTTACACTTATAGCAAAAGGGCCCGAAGATTGCTCTTCAGGCCCTTCCACTTACGAATTTTGGTGCGGCTGGCAGGAATCGAACCCACGACCCCTTGGTTCGTAGCCAAGTACTCTATCCAGCTGAGCTACAGCCGCGTTGTAGTTCACATTATAAAG
>NZ_CAXIQN010000018.1:0-204941 GCF_964031615.1 Duganella fentianensis | reverse complement strand
AAGCACAATTTAGTACCCCAATAAATCCGAAGAAATCATCCGAAGAGCGGGTCAGAATTCGGTGCAAATTACGGGTCAGAATCAAATGCAAACTAACAGAAGGTGGATTTGCCAAGTCTGAATACGATTATGAAAAAGCCTCAATCGGTGTCCGATTGAAAGAATTCCCGGATGTCCATCTCTCGATCATGTCCTTAAAAAACGGAGACTTCCTCGTCGAAGGTGACGATATCGAAGACCGGATGAAAGAGGCACAGGAGGACACACCCCACGGTCCTGGCACATGGTACTCAAGAGTCGACTTTCTGCGCCGCGCGCCGCGCCAGATCGCGCACTGGAAAGGCTCGGAAGTGCTGGCTCACTTGCCGCCGCAGAAAACTGCTACTGAATCGCATGAATTCCACTTTACCAGCAGCGGTGCGAAGAACGATCGCTACTACACCCGCCTCGACATCGAACTTAATACTGGCGTCAAAGGCAACCGTCAGGGCGCCGTCCATACCAGCTTGAACGACACCGAGGCCGTGGCGCTCTGGGACAAACTCCTTTCAACACTACAAATCCGTCCCTACCATTAGAACTCAGTACGCGCCACGAACGCACTGACAGCAATTTCGCCCCTTAACCTTACGCCACCGCGAGCAACGCTTCGATGCCCTTTGTTTCAATCAGCTGTAACAGCTTCGCCGCCGCACCAGTCGGATGCTTATGCGCACTTTCCGATTCCCACTTCTGCACTGTCGATACACTCACATTGAGTACCGCTGCAAATACTGATTGACTCATACGGGCATGTTCTACTCTGATTTCCATCACCCGACCAGGCGGATATTGCGGCGGTGTGGAGCATAGGTGAGAAATCAGGCAGAGATCCTTTTTGGAGAGCAATCCACTCTGATTCAATCCTTGTGCAGTCTCGAGCAACTCGCTCAGAACCCGTCGCTGCGCCCCATCATTTGGGCTCATCTTTGCCATCACAAATCTCCTCGAGTTTTCCTGCCAGCACCAGACTATCTAGCTGGTCGGGATTGAGCGTATGAAAACCAGCCGCAACCATTCTCGCCACCTCAACTTCAACGAGGCTAAAATCATAGCCAGCATCACTCTTCTTGCGGCCTGTCAGAAACACAATCGAATACGCACTTCTCTTTGCAATCAGTACTCGCGTGGAACCCCGCTTACCATGTCCGGAAACCGCTACTCTCTTCTTGCATACGCCACCACCTAAGTCTGCATCCCAGATCCCCGCAGCGACCTCCCTAGCAGCCAAGCATAAGACCGCATCCGATAACAGGCCTCCTGCCCAACGGGCAAAGGTTTTAGTTTTGAACACGCGTTTTTCTCCAGCCGAAGTAACCATAGCACATAGTGCAATAGCACGTAAGAGTCATCGTGGCTAACAGCTTATTGCCGTCGCTCATACTAACGCTGGTGAAAGCTCAAGCGGAAAACGAAAAATGGGAGAAAAAACTGGCTGGAAAAGACAAAAGCCGCTGATACCTGACGATATCAACGGCTTGGAATTTGGTTGCGGGGACAGGATTTGAACCTGTGACCTTCGGGTTATGAGCCCGACGAGCTGCCAGACTGCTCCACCCCGCGTCTGATGCGAGTATTATAGGCTAGATCAGCAGTTTAGGCAATATTAATCCTGAAATCGCTGACGATAGCCCGAATAAATGCAGCCATAAGCCCCTCGCGGCCATGCCGTAGCGGTCCCATTCAGTGTAAAGTAGCTGGCGTGAGCATCCTTACTATCGCTGGCTATCCTCTATGAAATTCTGTTCCGAATGCGCCTCCCCTGTCAGTCTGAAGATTCCGGCAGGTGACAACCGCCCCCGCTACGTCTGCGATAGCTGCGACGCGATCCATTACCAGAATCCGAAAATGGTACTGGGCACGGTGCCCGTGTGGGAACAGGATGGCGAGCTCAAGGTGCTGCTGTGCAAGCGCGCCATCGAGCCGCGCTATGGCTACTGGACGCTGCCGGCCGGCTTCATGGAAAACGATGAAACCACGGGCGAAGCAGCGCTGCGCGAAACCCGCGAGGAAGCCGGTGCCAACGTCACGCTAGGCAAGCTGTACACCCTGCTCAACGTCGCGCGCGTCCATCAGGTGCACATGTTCTATCTGGCAACCCTGCAGAATCTGGATTTCGCCCCCGGCGAAGAAAGCCTCGACGTGCAGATGTTCAGCGAGAACGAAATCCCGTGGGACGATCTGGCTTTCCCCACCATTCAGACCACACTGGAACTGTTCTTTGCCGATCGCGCCAAAATCCGCGCCGGTGGCGACTACGGTTTCCACACGCAGGATCTGACCCGCCCCATGCGCTCGGACGCCGCCACCAAGTGATCCCCTGGCTAGACCACGATACGCCCTTCCCTGACGTTAGCACGGCGCTGACGCAGGACGCGCCCGGCCTGCTGGCAGCCGGTGCCGATCTGTCGCCCCAGCGTTTGCTGCTGGCCTATCAGCACGGCATCTTCCCATGGTTCTCGGAAGGCCAGCCCATCCTGTGGTGGAGCACCGATCCGCGCATGGTGCTGAAGACGGAACAGTTCCGCATCACCGACAGCCTCAGAAAAACCCTGCGCAAGGTGGAAAAGGACCGGCTGGCCGGTGGTCGCTGGCAAGTGCGCTTCGACAGCGCCTTCGAGCAAGTGATGCGGTCCTGCGCCGCACCGCGCAAAGACGGCCCCGGCACGTGGATTTCGGAAGACATCATCGCCGGCTATTGCGGCCTGCACCGGCTCGGCTACGCCCACTCGGCCGAAGTCTGGCTGGACGGGCAACTGGTGGGCGGTGCCTATGGCGTATCGATCGGGCAGATGTTTTATGGCGAATCGATGTTCGCCCGCGTCACCGATGCCTCCAAGATCGCCCTCGCCTATCTGGTGGCCTTCCTGCGCCAGCATGGCGTGCAGATGATCGACTGCCAGCAGGAGACGGGCCATCTGGCCTCGCTGGGCGCCGCCCCTATCAGCCGCGCGGCGTTTCTGGCGCATCTACGCCACAGCATCACGCTGCCGCAGATCCGCGACTGGCAAGTGATTGCACCGCTGCCCGCAGCCAGTTAAGCTAGCCATACGCATAGCGCAAGCGACAGCGCAAACCTGCCGCTTGCGCTATCATGGATTCCAACCGAACCGTGCCCGACAGGACGTGCATGACGCAACTCAACGAATTGCCATTTGCCACGCTGCAGTTTTATACGACAGCGCCCTATCCGTGCAGCTATCTCGATGCACGGCAGGCTCGTTCGCAGGTAGCCACGCCTTCGCACCTGATCAACGCCGATGTGTATTCCGAACTGGTGCGCAACGGTTTCCGCCGCAGCGGCATCTTCACCTACCGGCCATATTGCGATGGCTGTCAGGCCTGCATCCCCGTGCGCGTGGTCAGCCAGCAGTTCCAGCCCAACCGTAACCAGCGCCGCGCTTGGGCGCGCCACAGCGACCTGATCGCCTCGGTGGCGGCACTGGCCTTCTCGGACGAGCACTACGAACTGTATCTGCGCTACCAGAACCGCCGCCATGCGGGCGGCGGCATGGATCAGGATAGCCGCGACCAGTACGCCCAGTTTCTGCTGCAAAGCCGCGTCAACACGCGGCTGGTGGAGTTCCGCGATGCCGACGGCACGCTGCGCATGGTCAGCATCATCGATGTGCTGTCCGACGGTCTGTCCTCTGTCTACACCTTCTTCGACCCCGATGTGGCCGGTGCTTCCTACGGCACTTACAACATTCTGTGGCAAATTGCCCAGACGCAGGACCTGCAGCTGCCCTATGTGTATCTGGGCTACTGGATACGCCAGAGTCCGAAAATGTCCTACAAAACCAACTTCCAGCCACTGGAAGCGCGCATCAAAGGCCACTGGAGCGTGCTGGACGCCTGATAAAATACGGGCTAAACATCAACCGAGCCCTGCCCATGTCCGCACACTCCCTGTACTCCCTAACCCGTCCTCTGCTGTTTTCCATGGATCCGGAAGCAGCCCACAACTTCACCCTGCCTGCGCTGAAACGCGCTCACGCGCTGGGTCTAACCAGCCTGATCAGCAAACCGGCGGCCGATCCGCGCACTGTGATGGGACTGACGTTCAACAATCCGGTCGGCCTCGCCGCCGGTCTGGACAAGGATGGCGCCTACATCGACGGGCTGGCCGCACTGGGCTTCGGCTCGATCGAAGTGGGTACCGTGACGCCGCGTCCGCAGGCGGGCAACCCCAAGCCACGTATCTTCCGCCTGCCGGCAGCGCACGCCGTCATCAACCGCATGGGCTTCAACAATGGCGGTGTGGATGCGTTTGTGGCCAACGTACAGTCGTCGCGCTTCTATCAGGACAAGCTGGGCATACTGGGCCTGAACATCGGCAAGAACGCCGATACGCCAATCGAACGCGCGGCGGACGACTACCTGCACTGTCTGGAAAAAGTCTACCCCTACGCCAGCTATGTGACGGTGAATATCTCTTCGCCGAACACCAAGAACCTGCGCCAGCTGCAGGGCGGCTCGGAACTCGATGGCCTGCTGGGCCAGCTGAAAGAGGCCCAGTCGCGTCTGGCCGACCAGCACAAGCGCTATGTGCCGCTGGCCCTGAAAATCGCCCCGGACATGGACGGCGAGCAGGTGAAGAACATCGCCGACGCGCTGATCCGCCACCGCATCGATGGCGTGATCGCCACCAACACCACGCTCAACCGCGATGCTGTCACGGGCATGCTGCACGGCGCCGAAACGGGCGGCCTGTCCGGCGCACCCGTGTTCGAGTTCTCGAACACCATCATCCGTCTGCTCAAAGCGGAACTGGGCGACGCGCTGCCGATTATCGGCGTGGGCGGTATCATGCGCGGCGAAGACGCCAAAGCCAAGATCGCCTGTGGCGCCCAGCTGGTACAACTGTATAGCGGCCTGATTTATGCAGGACCGGCGCTGGTGCGCGACTGCGCCGACGCGCTGCGCCAGCGCTAAGACCCAAACCGGAAAAGGAACAGCATGGACAAAGTACAACTGGGCCAGAGCGCCCTTGAAGTGAGCCGCATCTGCCTCGGCACCATGACCTTCGGCGAACAGAATACCGAAGCCGAAGCGCATAGCCAGCTTGATTACGCGCTCGAACGGGGCATCAACTTCATCGACACAGCGGAGATGTATCCCGTTATGCCGAATGCCGCCACGCAGGGTTCGACCGAGCGCTATATCGGCACGTGGCTGAAAAAGACGGGCGCACGCAGCAAAGTGGTACTGGCCACCAAAGCGGCCGGCCCGAACAAGCAGCTGACATGGGTACGGGGCGGCAAGCAGAACTTCGATGCGGCCAATCTGCGCGCGGCCGTAGAAACCAGTTTGCAGCGCCTGCAGACCGACCATATCGATTTATACCAATTGCACTGGCCTAGCCGTAATGTGCCGATCTTCGGCGCCAGCGTGTTCAAGCCCGACAACGAGCGCAAACACGTCGCCATCGAAGAGTCGCTGGCCGCACTGGGTGATCTGATCAAGGAAGGCAAGATCGGCGCGATCGGCGTATCGAACGAATCGTGCTGGGGCGTCAGCGAATTCATCAAGCAGTCCGAGATGAAAGGCCTGCCGCGCATTGCCACCATCCAGAACCTGTACAACCTGACGGCGCGCCATTTCGAAACCAGCCTGCTGGACGAAACCTGCTTCCGCGAGCAGGTCAGCCTGCTGGCCTACAGCCCGCTGGCGTTCGGCCAGCTCACCGCCAAGTACCACGACAATCCGCAGGCACATGGCCGCCTGACCATCTTCCCGCCGACCTGGAGCCCGCGCTACCTGCGTCCGGCCGTGCTGGAAGCGGTGGGCCGCTACGCCAAGCTGGCACGTGACCACGGGCTTACGCCAACCCAGCTGGCACTGGCGTGGTGCTACTCGCGCTGGTTCGTCGCCTCCACCATCATCGGTGCCACCAATCTGGATCAGCTCAAGCAGAATATCGACGCCTACCAGATCAAGCTGTCGGCCGAAGTCATCGCCGAAGTCGATGCCATCCACGCCAGCATTACCAATCCGGGCCAGTAATCCACTCCGCCACCGAAGGATATACATTGTATAAACAAAGCGTTTGACAGGATTTTTTTAATCCACCTACAATGGACCTCGGCAAATCAAGACGGGAGGATCTATGGAACTTTCAATTCAGAAATGGGGCAACAGTGCCGCAGTGCGGCTACCCACGGAATTGCTAGGCATCATGAAGGTGTCGCTAGGCGATAAACTCTCTGTCAATATCCAGCCGGATGGGGTTCTTCTCAAAGCCGCGCGCCCGGCCTACTCGCTGGCAGAGTTGGTGGCGCAATGCGATGCCAGTGCAGCGGAGCCGGCCGATCTCGCTGCCTGGCAAAGCGCAAAACCGGTCGGCCGAGAAACATGGTAGCGCGTAGCAAATTCGGGCGCGGCGATGTGGTAATGGTCAATCTGAATCCGACCGCAGGCCATGAGCAGCAAGGCATGCGGCCGGCACTGGTTCTGTCCACCAGCGCATTCAATGCACTAGGCACCGTGCTGGTTGCGCCTATCACTCAGGGCGGCGATTTCGCCCGTCACGCGGGTTTTGCCAGTCCACTTGCGGGCAGTGGCTGCAAAACCCAGGGCGTCGTTCTGGTCAATCAAATCCGCATGCTCGATCTGGAAGCACGCAAAGCCAAGCGGGTAGAGACGGTGCCCGAATTCGTCATTGAAGACGCGCTCGCGCGTCTGCGCGCAATTACTGATTAGCGCCGACGACCGCAGTGGACGGCTGCTGACGTGGATTTTTAATGCAGCGCCAGCACGATATCCAAAACTTGCATATCATTAGACATATCCATTCGTGGGCAATCCGCTAGCACGCTGGTAAGATTTTCTTCATCCACAACGTAGAAAGTTCGTCTCATGCGCACCCGCACCATTGCACGTCCCCTGCTGTTAAGCACCCTGATTTCCACCATCGTCATTCCTGCCTTCGCCCAGCAATTGCCGGCCGAAGGCGAACTGCAATCCGTCGTCGTTACGGGCACGTATGCCAAGAACCGCCGCACCGTCGATTCCGAATCGCCGATCGATATCATCGGCGCACGCGAACTGCAGGCTAGCGGCTCGACCGAACTGGCCACCGTGCTGGGACGGCTGCTGCCATCGATGAACTTCCCCCGTCCATCGGGCGCCGATGCCAGCGACGCCGTGCGTCCGGCCCAGCTACGCGGTCTGTCGCCCGACCAGACGCTGGTACTGGTGAACGGCAAGCGCCGTCATAGCTCCGCCGTGGTCAACGTCAACGGTACCCAAGGGCGCGGCTCGGCCCCCGTCGATCTGAATGCCATTCCCCTGTCGGCCATCGATCACATCGAAGTGCTGCGCGATGGTGCAGCCGCCCAGTATGGTTCGGATGCGATTGCCGGTGTGATCAACATCATCCTGAAAAAAGGTGCCGGTGGTGGCGATGCCGAAGTGGGCGTGGGCGAATACCAGAAACGCGACGGCAAACAGCTGACCGTGCGTGGTTCTACCGGCTTTAACCTTGGTGATCAGGGCTGGGTACGGGTGGCACTGGAAGCGGCCGACCGCGATCCGACCAACCGCGCCGGTGCCGATTTCCGCAATCCGGCCGAGCCGCGCTACGGCAAGGTCAACCAGCGCTTCGGCGATCCGGAAACCCGCCCGCGCAGCGTCTTCGTCAACAGCCAGTACCGCGTCAACGACGATATCGACTGGTACGCCTTCGCCAACTATGGCCAACGCAACACCTCTGCTGCGGCAACGTGGCGCACTGCGCTAGTCAGTGGCGCCCAGCGCACCCCGCTGTATCCGGAAGGCTTCCTGCCGCTGGAGAACAGCGAATCGCAGGACACCTCGCTGGTGACGGGTCTGCGCGGCGAAGCTGCCGGATGGCGCTGGGACGTCAGCCTGAACTACGGCCGCAACGAATTCCAGCTCGACCTCGATCACACCGTCAACCAGACACTGGGCGCAGCCAGCCCGACCCACTTCTACGCGGGCAAGCTGCTCAACACCCAGCAACTGTTCAACGTAGATCTGGCACGCGAATATCCTGTCGCAGCCTTCAGCGGCCCGCTGACGGTGGCAGTAGGCGCCGAAGCACGCCACGAAAGCTACGAGATCGGCGCAGGCGACGAAGCTTCCTACATCGGCACGGGTGCGCAGGGCTTCTCCGGCTTCCGTCCCGTCAATGCTGGGCGCAACAGCCGCCATAACGAATCGGTGTACCTGAATCTGGAAGCCGATGTGACGCGCCAGTTCTCCACGTCGGCCGCGCTGCGCCATGAACGCTACAGTGATTTCGGCAGCACCACTTCGGCCAAGGGATCGGCGCGCTATGCCTTCAGCGAGGCGTTCTCGCTGCGCGGTACGGCTTCGTCGGGCTTCCGCGCACCGTCGCTGGCGCAGCAGTTCTACACCATCACCACCACCAACTTCTCGGTAGTGAATGGCGTGAATACGCCGATCGAGACGGGAACATTCGCCGTGGGTAGCGCTGCCGCCGCAGCGCTGGGAGCGACCCCGCTGAAAGCGGAGAAAGCCCGTAACTACAGCCTCGGTTTGCAGTTCTCCCCGCTCACTAACTGGAGCACCACGGTGGATGCCTACCGTATCGACATCGATGACCGTATCGCCCTGTCGGCCAATATGACGCTGTCGCCCGCGCTGCAGGCAGCACTGGCCAAGCAGAACATCCTGGTGGGTGCAGGCCGCTACTTCACCAACGCCATCGATACCCGCACCACCGGCGTGGATGTGGTGAGCACCTATCGTCTCGATCTGGCCAGTGCTGGCCGCTACGATCTGACGCTGGCCTACAACCACAACAAGAACTCGCTCGAGCATGTGAATGCCAACCCGGCCATCCTCACGGCCAACAACCTGACGCTGATCGACCGCCAGACCATCAACCGTCTGACAGTCGGCTCGCCCAAGGACAAACTGAGTCTGGCAACGGATGCCAACTGGGGCGCATGGTCGGCACGTGGCGTAGTCACCCGCTACGGCAGCTTCACGGTCCCGCAGAACAACGCCACGCTGGATCAGACCTATGATCCGCAGTGGGTGCTGGATCTGTCCACTAGCGTCAAACTGAATAAGAACTGGCGTCTGAGTGCGGGCATCGATAACGTCACCAACCGCTATCCCGATCAGGTCACCTCGGCCGGTAACCTGAACAACAACGGCATCAACCCGTATAGCGGCTTTGCACCGAACGGCTTCAATGGCCGCTACTACTATGCCAAGGCGGCCTATAACTGGTAAGCCCGGGACGTAAAAAGCCGGCAAGCGGGAATTCCCTGCTTGCCGGCTTTTTTATTTATCGAACCAGTTTTCTAACGCTTCTAGCGTACTTGCATGGGGTGCAAGGGGGCGGAAATTCTTACCTCGCTATGCGGCTAATTCCCCGCCATTCATTGCCGCATCAATATCGGCGCGGGTCAGCTCGGGAGCGAACTGCTGGATGAAGTGGTAGGCATACGATCTCAAATAGGCGCCGCGGCGCACCGCTAGCCGCGTGGTGTTCTGCGCAAACAAATGCGACGCTTCCACTGCCCGCATACCCTTGTCGCGGCCATGATCGAACGCCATCGAAGCGACGATACCCACACCGAGGCCCAGCGCCACATACTGCTTGATCACGTCCGAGTCCATCGCCGTCAGCACGATATCGGGCTTCACGCCGGCCTGCGAAAACGCCGCATCGATGTGGCCGCGCCCCGTGAAACCAACGTCGTAGGTAATCAGCGGGAACTCGGCCAGATCTTCCAGCCGGATCGGGCTGCGTGCCAGCAGCGGGTGGCCATCTGGCACCACGATCAGGTGGCTCCAGCGGTAGCAAGGGAAGGACACCAGATCTGGGAACTGCGACAGACCTTCGGTGGCGATACCGATATCCGTCTTGCCCGACAAAATCCACTCGGCAATGTGCTCCGGTGCGCTCTGTTGCAGAGCGATGCGCACTTCAGGATAGGCTGTGCGGAAGCTCTGCACCACTTTCGGCAGTGCATAACGCGCCTGCGTGTGGGTGGCGGCCACACTCAATGTGCCGCTCTGCTGCCCCGTGTATTCAAGGCTGGCCTGCTGCAGATTTTCTGCTTCGATCAGCAAGCGGTCGATAATTTTCAGGATGCCTTTGCCCGGCTCCGTCATGCCCGTCAGGCGCTTGCCGTTACGCTCGAAAATCACCACGCCCAGTTCATCTTCCAGTTCGCGGATCTGGCGGCTCACACCGGGCTGCGAAGTGAACAGCGCATTCGCCACTTCCGTCAGGTTGTAGCCGCGCCGTGCTGCTTCGCGGATGGAGCGCAATTGCTGGAAATTCATATCGCCACTCCTGCATCGACGAACACCTGCAGGCGCTTAGGCCGCACCACCAGCGTTTCGCCTTCGCGCAATTGCAGCGCGCTATAGCGCTCGTTACCCAGCACGGCTTCGATCAGTTCGCCCGTATCGGCGCGTTCCAGTTCCAGCTGCGCCAGCGGGCCGATGGCGTGACCACGCAGCAGCTTGACGACGATGCCTTCCGCACCGGGCGTATAGCGTTCGATTTCCAGATCATGGGGGCGCACATAGGCCGTGCCCTTGCCCGCATGGCCGGCCTGCTCAGGCACAGCAAAGCTGACATCGCCACTCGCCAGCACGCCATCCTGCACGCGGCCATGGAACATGTTCACATTCCCGAGGAAGCTGTACACGAATGGCGAAGCAGGATGGTTGTAGACCTGATCGGGTGCGCCGATCTGCTCCACCTGCCCTTTGTTCATCAGCACCACCTGATCCGCTACTTCCAGCGCCTCTTCCTGATCGTGCGTGACGAAGATCGAGGTCACATGCAATTCATCGTGCAGACGGCGCAGCCAGCGGCGCAGTTCCTTGCGCACCTTGGCATCGAGCGCACCAAACGGTTCGTCCAGCAGCAGCACGCGCGGCTCCACCGCCAGTGCGCGCGCCAGCGCGATACGCTGACGCTGGCCGCCGGACAGTTGCGGCGGATAGCGGTCGGCCAGCCAGTCCAGCTGCACCAGTTCCAGCAGCGACTTTACTTTGGCGCGGATCTGCTCTTCCGACGGACGCTGGGCACGCGGCTTGACACGCAGGCCAAAAGCCACGTTCTCGAACACCGTCATGTGCTTGAACAGCGCATAGTGCTGGAACACGAAACCCACCTGACGCTCGCGCACATGGCGCTGCGAAGCGTCTTCCGCATCGAGCAGCACCTGACCGGCATCCGGATGTTCAAGGCCGGCGATGATACGCAGCAGCGTGGTCTTGCCGCAGCCGGAAGGCCCCAGCAGCGCGGTTAGTTCGCCATTCGGAAAATCCAGCGACACATTATTCAGGGCGGTGAATTCGCCGAAACGCTTATGGATGTTTTTAACTGCTATCGTCATGATTACTCCGTAGTGCGAACATCGTCCGCGCGATTTTCATTCAGGCGCCAGGCGACAAAGGTTTTCAGTGCCAGCGTGACCAGTGCCAGCAGCGCCAACAGGGAAGCCACGGCAAAGGCGGCCGCAAAGTTGTATTCGTTGTAGAGGATCTCTACCTGCAGCGGGATGGTGTTGGTTTCGCCGCGGATATGGCCGGACACCACCGACACGGCACCGAACTCGCCCATGGCACGGGCATTACACAGAATCACGCCATACAGCAGACCCCATTTGATATTCGGCAGCGTGACACGACGGAAGGTATCCCAGCCCGACGCGCCCAGTACGATGGCCGCTTCTTCTTCTTCGCTGCCCTGTGCCTGCATCAGCGGAATCAGTTCGCGCGCCACGAATGGGAAGGTAACGAAGATGGTGGCCAGCACGATGCCCGGCACGGCAAACAGAATCTTGATTTCATGTTCCTGCAGCCACGGCCCGAACCAGCCCTGCGCGCCGAACAGCAGCACGTAAATCAGACCGGAGATTACGGGCGAAACGGAGAACGGCAAATCGATCAGCGTGAGCAGTATGCTCTTGCCGCGGAAATCGAATTTGGCGATACACCACGATGCCGCCACACCGAATACCAGATTCAGCGGCACGGCGATCACGGCCGTCAGCAAAGTCAGCTTGATCGCTGCCAGCGCATCTTCTTCCACGATGGCCGCCGCGTAGGCATCCCAGCCCTTGCGCAAGGCTTCGACAAACACGGCCACCAGCGGCACAAACAGGAACAGCGTGAGGAAGGTCAGCGCCACGGCGATCAGCACACCGCGTACCCAGCGCGGTTCCAGTATCTGCGGTGGCGAAGGCAGTTCGCCACGACGCACAGGCGTATTCGGCAAGGCGCTCATGCTTTGCCTCCTTTGCCGCGTGCCCAGGCCTGCAGCAGGTTAATACTGAGCAGCATAAGGAAGGACACCACCAGCATCACCACGGCGATCGCCGTCGCACCGGCATAGTCATATTGTTCCAGCTTGGTGATGATGAACAGCGGCGTGATCTCGGAAATCATCGGCATATTGCCGGCGATGAAAATCACCGAACCGAATTCGCCGGTGGCACGAGCAAACGCCAGCGCAAAACCCGTCATCAGCGATGGCAGGATGGTGGGAAATACCACGCGGGTAAAGGTCTGCAGCGCGCTGGCGCCCAGACTGGCGGCCGCTTCTTCCAGTTCGCGTTCGGCGTCTTCCAGCACGGGCTGTACGGTACGCACCACGAACGGCAAGCCGATGAAGGTCAGCGCAATCACCACACCGATAGGCGTGAACGCCACTTTCAGACCGAACTGCCCCTCCAGCACGCGGCCGAACCAGCCGTTGGCCGAATACAGCGCCGTCAGCGTGATGCCGGCCACCGCGGTCGGCAGCGCGAACGGCAGATCGACCAGTGCATCGACTATGCGTTTGCCGGGGAATTCGTAGCGTACCAGCACCCATGCCACCACCAGACCGAATACGGCGTTGATGGCGGCACCCAGCAGCGAGGCGCCGAAGGTCAGACGGTAGGATGCCATCACGCGCTCGTTGGTGACGGCATGCCAGAAGCCGTCCCAGCTCAGGGTGAAGGTCTTGAGGAAAACCGCCGACAGCGGAATCAGCACGATCAGGGTCAGATACAGGATCGTGAACCCCAGCGACAGCCGGAAGCCCGGCATGACGCGGAATGGTGCGCCCTGCTTGACTAGCGCGGGCGCAGCGAGAACTGCAGACATAGATGCTCCCTTATTACAAATTCTTCTATAAGGGCGTCATATTCTCACTGATGCTTCATAATCCAAACGAAGCTTTTATCATTTAATTAGACGTTTCTGCTATATAGCTGAGCGCTAGCGCTTCAAGACACCAGCTTGGCCGCCACGGCCACCAGCGTGAAGGCCAGCAGGCCGCGCAGCAGGCGTTCCGGCACGGCACGCGCCGCATACGAGCCGATGGTAATACCGGGCACAGAGCCCACCAGCAAGGTCAGCAGCAGGCTCCAGTCAATCGAGCCCAGCCACCAGTGCCCCACGGCCGCAATCGCCGTCAGCGGCACCGCATAGGCGATGTCCGTACCGGCCACTTCGGCTGGCGTCAGGCGCGGATACAGCATCACCAGCAAGGTTGCGCCGATGGCACCGGCACCGATGGAGGAAATGGTGACCAGCGTGCCCAGTACGGCACCGGAAATGATGGTGGCCCACACCAGTTTATCGCCCTGCAACTGGCGATCAGGGTGAGCATTAATCCATGCCAGCATTTTGCGGCGGAACAGAATCGCCACCACCGTCAGCATGACGGAACCGGCGATCATGTAGCGGATGATCTGGCCGATTTCCTTGTTGAGTGTACCGAAGTGTTTGAGGGAATAGCTTGCCAGCAGGGCAGCCGGCAAGGCGCCCAGACACAGACGGCGCACGATTTCCCAGTGCACCGTGCCGCGCAGGCGATGAGTGAACGTGCCCACGCCTTTGGTGAGCGAAGCAAAGGCCAGATCGGTACCGACGGCCACGGCGGGCGAGACCCCGAACAGCAGCGTCAGCAGCGGCGTCATCAGCGAACCACCGCCCACGCCCGTCATTCCGACCAGCAGACCGACACCAAAACCCGATGCGACAAACGACAAATCCATACATTCCCCCAAGAGTAGACCGCAGGGTACAGACTCTTGGGGGAGAACCAAACAACGCAGTTTTTATTTGCTTATGCGTTATTTGTTAGGCTGTGGCGTCACGCGCAGGTAAGGACGGGCTGCCGTATAGCCTTTCGGATACTTTTGCTTGAGCACTTCCGGGTCCTGCACTGTCAGTGGAATGATGACATCATCGCCATCTTTCCAGTTGCCGGGCGTGGCCACCGTGTAGCCATCCGTCAGCTGCAAGGCATCGATCACGCGCAGCACTTCATCGAAATTACGCCCTGTGCTCATCGGGTAGGTGATGTTCAGGCGCACTTTTTTGGCCGGATCGATCACGAACAGCGTGCGCACGGTGGCGGTAGCGGAAGCGTTCGGGTGGATCATGTCGTACAACGTCGATACCTTGCGGTCGGCATCGGCAATGATGGGGAAGCCCACCACCGTGTTCTGCGTCGCTTCGATATCGGCGATCCACTCCTTGTGCGATTCGGCCGGATCGACCGACAGCGCGATGGCCTTGACGTTGCGCTTGTCGAATTCCGGTTTTAGCTTGGCCGTCAGGCCCAGTTCGGTGGTGCAGACCGGCGTGAAATCAGCCGGATGGGAAAACAGCACTACCCACGAATCGCCTGCCCACTCATGGAAACGCAGCGGTCCGATGGAAGAGTCCTGCTCGAAATCAGGGGCGATATCGCCCAGTCGTATGGTCATATTCTGCTCCAGATCGTCATCAGTTACACACAGAAATCATAGGCTACAGCCCTCTTATTCTGCGCCTTTTCTGCTAAAAAATACAATGTTTCCAAGCCTTGGGGCCAGTCACCGAGATTCGACTCGGCATTGATGTGGCCCAGCGCTCCCGCATCGACCAGCACACTGTTCCAGCGTTGCGCCCAGTCGCCGGCTTTCTCCAGCGTCATCCACGGATCGTTGCGGCTCCCCACCACGATAGAGGGCACGGGCAGTGCCTGCTGCGGCAACTGGGCCGCCACCTTGAACTTGTCCGGATCAGCCGGCGCCACCAGCAGCACACCCGCCACACCGGCCGGATGACGCGCCACGCTGTGCACACTGGCCAGCGCGCCGAAGCTGTGCGCCACAATCAGCACTGGCCGGCTATCACGGCCATGCTGACGGTGATGATCGATACGGCTGGCCCAGCGATCCAGATCAGGCTGGGCCCAGTCTTCCTGCCGCACCCGCTCGAAAGCGGGATTGTGCAGCTGCCAGCGACTTTGCCAGTGGCCCGGCCCGCTGTTATGCAGACCGGGGGCAATCAGCACGCGAAATTGGTCGAGTGGGCTAGCCATGATTATTTCGGCTGATAGATCTGATCGAACAGGCCACCGTCCGCGAAGTGGGTCTTTTGCGCCTTGGTCCAGTCGCCGGCCACCTGTGCCAGCGTGAACAGCTTCACGTTAGGGAACTGGTTGGCATATTTCTTGGCGTACTTGTCGACCACCGGACGGTAGTAGTTCTTGGCGATGATGTCCTGCGCTTCATCCGTGTAGAGGAAGTTCAGATAGGCTTCCGCTACTTTGCGGGTGCCGCGTTTGTCCACCACCTTGTCCACTACCGCTACTGGCGGCTCGGCCAGTATCGAGACAGAGGGCGCGACGATATCGAACTTGGTCGGGCCCAGTTCCTTGATCGCCAGCAGCGCTTCGTTTTCCCATGCGATCAGCACGTCACCGATACCCCGTTCGACGAAGGTGGTGGTGGCACCGCGTGCACCGGAATCGAGCACCGGCACGTTTTTGTACAGCTTGCTCAGGAATTCCTTGGCCGAAGCTTCGCTACCGCCCGGCTGGCGCAGGGCGTAGCCATAGGCAGCCAAGTGGTTCCAGCGCGCGCCGCCGGAAGTCTTAGGATTCGGCGTAATCACGGCCACACCCGGCTTGACCAGATCGCTCCAATCCTTGATGCCCTTAGGATTGCCTTTACGTACAAGGAACACGATGGTCGAGGTGTAAGGCGTGCTGTTGTGGGAGAGTTTTTTCTGCCAGTCGGCACCCAGCAGTTTGTGCTCGGCGATGGCATCGATATCGTAGGCCAGCGCCAGCGACACCACATCCGCTTCCAGACCATCGATCACGGCACGGCCCTGCTTGCCGGAACCACCGTGCGACTGCTTGATTTTCACCGTGTCGCCCGTCTTGGCTTTCCACTGTTTGGCAAATTCAACGTTGACGTCCTGATACAGTTCGCGGGTCGGGTCGTAGGAAACGTTGAGCAGAGAGATTTCTGCTGCCAGTGCAGGAACGGCAGCGGACAGAGCAAAGACAGCAGCAGCGATAATTTTTTTGGACAGCATAGGATTCCCCTGTGAATGAAGGTCTCCAGATTAATGCTGTCCTTTATAATTTAAAACGAAGCTTTTAGCAGTTCAATATACCAAAACTTCATATACCATCACAGAAAGCGATCGGTCAGCACCACGCCCCATGCTGCTGCCGCCAGCAAACAGGCCAGCAACACGGCAGCACTGCCGAAATCCTTGGCATTTTTGGACAGCGGATGGCGCTCCAGCGACACCCTATCCACCACGGCTTCGATCGACGAATTAATCAATTCCACGATCAGGATCAGCACCAGCACGCCGATCAGCAGCAGTTTTTCAAACGCCGAGATGCGCAGCGCCAATGCAATCGCGCTACCTACCACCAGCAACGCCACTTCCTGCCGGAAAGCCGCCTCGTGGCGCCACGCCGAACGGAAACCATCGCGCGAATAGCGCAGAGCGGCAAACAGCCGCTTCAGACCCGGTTTGCTTTTGAATTCACTGGTAGGTTGCATGGATTTGCCACATTAGAAGGATGCCTCATTATGCATTATTTCACATTGTTTTCACATTGTGGTATAAAGAAGTCATCGCATACCGCACCGCACCAACCACATCATGAAAATCGAACCGGTAACCGAACAAAAAACCACCATACAGGTGATCGAACGTATGGTGGCTTTACTCGATGCTCTGGCCAAATATCCCGACCCTGTCAGCCTTAAAGAACTTTCCAAAGTCTCGGGGCTACACCCTTCCACCGCACACCGGATTCTGAACGATCTGGTACTCACCCGCTTCGTTGACCGGATCGAACCGGGCACCTACCGGCTCGGTATGCGGCTGCTGGAACTGGGCAACGTGGTCAAGAGCCGCCTGTCTGTGCGGGAGGCAGCCGTGGACTTTATGCGTGCACTGCACAAAAGAACCCAGCAGACCATCAATTTATCAGTTCGTCAGGGCGACGAAATCGTCTATATCGACCGTTCTTTCTCGGAGCGTTCGGGCATGCAGGTGGTTCGCGCCATCGGTGGCCGCGCCCCACTGCACCTGACCTCGACGGGCAAACTGTTCCTGTCGGTGGATGAGCCCAAAGCCATCCGCGCCTACGCCACCCGTACGGGACTGGCCGGCCACAACAAGAACTCGATTACGGATCTGCCGAAACTGGAGCGGGAACTGAATCTGGTGAAGTCGCGCGGCTATGCGCGCGATAACGAAGAACTGGAACTGGGCGTGCGCTGCATGGCCGCCGGCATCCACGACGACAGCGGCAAGCTGATTGCCGGCCTGTCCATCTCGGCACCGGCCGACCGTCTACAGGAAGAGTGGCTGGAAGATCTGGTCACCACGGCCAACCAGATCTCCGCCACGCTCGGTTACATCCCCGTCGAATAAGAAGGCGAGCTAAGCGCTGCAGGCTTGAGCGCTTCCAGCCACTTGCGCATGCGGCCCGCATCGGCTGCACGCGCCTGCTTGCCCTTGGAATCGAGGAACACCATGATCACGGCACGGCCTTCGATCACGGCCTGCATCATCAGGCAGCGCCCTGCCTCGTTGATGAAGCCCGTTTTCTGCAGGCCGATCGACCAGTCAGGGCTGGCCACCAGATGGTTGGTGGTACCGAACTGCATAGGCTTGCCATTGGCTTCCACGATGGCTTTCACATCGGTCGAATACTGGCGCAGCAGCGGCTGCTGGTAGGCGGCCATG
Organism: Duganella fentianensis; assembly: GCF_964031615.1. Classification (GTDB taxonomy): domain Bacteria; phylum Pseudomonadota; class Gammaproteobacteria; order Burkholderiales; family Burkholderiaceae_D; genus Rugamonas; species Rugamonas fentianensis_A. The sequence goes on along the minus strand of NZ_CAXIQN010000018.1, from coordinate 186,893 downwards.
GCCAGCTTGGCCAGATCGCGCGCACTGGCCACATTCATCTTGGACAGGCCGCTGGAATCCACATAATGGGTATCCGTCATGCCCAGCTCGCGCGCCTTGGCATTCATGGCTTCCACGAAGGCCGGCTTACCACCGGGATAGTGGCGCCCCAGCGCCGAGGCAGCACGGTTTTCCGAACTCATCAGCGCGATGTGCAGCATATTCGCGCGGGTCAGCTTGCTGCCCACTTTCAGACGCGAACTGCTGAATTTCTCGCGGTCCACATCCTCATCCGTCACCGTCAGGACTTCATCCATGTCCTGCCCTGCTTCGACCACCACCAATCCCGTCATCATCTTGGTAATGGAGGCAATCGGCAGCGCCACATCGGAATTCTTTTCGAACAGCACTTCGGCATTCGACTGGTCGAGCACCAGCGCCACATTCGATTTCAGATCAAGCGGATCATGGGTCTGGCTCAGACCGGCCAGATCGCCCATGGTCGGCACCGCAGGTGCTGCCACCATCATGCGCTGGTAGACCACCTTGCGCTTGCCATTGACCATCATCACACGCTTGACCGTGCGCTCGGCCGAGGCGGCCGCCACCACTTTGCTACTCTGCGCCTTGGACTTCTTGCCATGCTTCTTGGCCGCGCCACCATGGGCCGCGTGCGCCACACCGGAAACCAGCATCAGTGCGATCAGCGCACCGCCTGCTTTGGAAATGAGCGTTCTTTTAACCATTCCTATCCCCGTTTAACCTAATCAACAACGCTATTCAACAACGAGCAATTACTTGCAGTTTAGCAAATTGCTAAGCCAGCACAAGCCTTGCCCCTATAAAACTATTCGACAAATTTCACAAACTCTTGAAGCGCCATGCGCTCCGTCTGCAAACTATTTTCTACCTTGCTGTGATCAGCATAGCCCAGTGCCATGCCACACACCACAGTTTCCTGATCCGGTAACTGCAATTGTTCCGTAATAATCCGGTGATACTGGGTAAATGCAGCCTGCGGGCAGGTATCCAGACCACGGCCGCGGGCTGCCACCATGATGTTCTGCAGGAACATGCCGTAGTCCAGCCACGATCCTTGCTCCATCACACGATCGATGGTGAAAATCAGCCCCACGGGCGCACCGAAGAAATCGTAATTTTTGCCATGCTGTGCCGCCATGCCGGCCTTGTTGTCGCGCGTCAGTCCCAGCAGCGCATACAGATCCCAGCCCACCTTGCGACGGCGGTCGATGAACGGCGACACCCACTGGCTCGGGTAGTAGGCATATTCTTCCGTGTGCTGGGCGGCCACGGCCGGATCGTTGTGGGCGGCCAGAATGGCAGCAGTCAGCTGGGCCTTGCGCTGGCCCGTCAGCACATACACTTTCCATGGCTGGGTGTTGGTGCCGGACGGTGCCCGCCCTGCCACCTGCAGCAGTTGTTCGATATCTTCGCGTGCCACTTCCTGCGGCAGGTAGGCGCGGATCGAGCGGCGGCTGGTAATCGCGGCATCAACGGCCTGCTGGGTAGAACTGGAAATCATACGGTCTCGCTCATAGTGCGCACGGGCGCTAGTTAGGTTTCTTCACGACAAATATAACACCAGTCACGGCCAAACCCATCCCCAGAATACCGAGGCTATTAAAGGCTTCACCGAACATCAGCCATGCCATGATGGCCGTGGTGGGCGGGGTCAGATACATCAGACTGGTCACTTCCGTGGCGTGGCTGCGGCGGATCAGGGCAAACAGCAGGAAGATGGCGCCGATCGACAGGCCCAGCACCGACCATAGCAAGGCAGCGAGGAAGCGCGGCGTCCACTGCACCGCAGCAAAATCTGGCCCCAGTCCTTCCAGCCAGACGGCCAGCGGCAAGACTAGCAACAAAGAAGCCGAGAACTGGATCACCGTACCCGTACGTAGATCAAATTGGGCGCAATAACGTTTCTGGTACAGCGTACCCGCCGTGATCGACAGCAATGCCAGCACGCATAACAGAATCGCCGGCGTGGTCAGGCCGACCAAGCGGATTTTAGCGGCCACCACCAGTGCCACCCCACCCAGCCCGAAGACCAGCCCCAGCCACTGACGGGGACGTACCCGTTCGCCGATCAAGCGGGCCGACAGTGCCGTCAGAATAGGCTGCATTCCCACGATCAGGGCGGACAACCCAGCCGGCATCCCCTGCTTGATGGCGCACCAGACCCCGATCAGATAACCGGCTTGCACCAGCAACCCTGCCAGCGCGATATGGCCTATGCGGCCATGCGGCCACGGCGCCCGCAACAGCAGCACAGCCGGTACTAGGAACAGCAGAACACCGAGAAAACGCAGCACCAGAAACGTCAGCGGCGGCGCATACGGCAGGCCGAACTTGGCGACGATGAAACCGCTACTCCACAGCAGCACAAAAAACAGCGGCAATGGCGACAGAAAAGAAGCGCGTGCTGCGCTGCGTGATGGTGGGCTGGCAGTAGTCATCGTACGAGTCTAACACGGCCGCGCACACCCTGTGCCTAGCTCTACGAGATGTCAATATTACATGCTTTGATGCAACGCACAAAAAATGCTTGACTTAATTTTTGAAGCCCGTAGAATTCGCCTTGTTGCGTTGCACAATATGTTGTTCGGTCTGAAACGTCGCTGCTTTGTTTCTAACCGGCTATAAGAAACAGCAGTACCCACAAAATACCCTACTACTGGAGAAACACATGTTTTCGATCCCTGAGCAATTTTCCAATGCGACCAAAGCTAACTTTGAATCGCAATTCGCTATTTTCTCGGCCCTGACCAACAAAGCTTTCGAAGGCGTAGAAAAATTCGTCGACCTGAACCTGAACGCTGCCAAAGCATCGCTGGAAGAGTCGTCGGCTACCGCCAAGCAACTGCTGGCTGCCAAAGACCCACAGGAATTCTTCTCGCTGGCCACCGCACAAGCTCAGCCAGCCGCTGAAAAAACCTTGGCCTACGGCCGTCATCTGGCCAGCATCGCTTCGAGCACTGGCGCCGAGTTCAGCAAAGCTGCTGAAACCCAGATCGCTGAAACCAACCGTAAAGTGATCTCGCTGGTTGACGAAGTGAGCAAAAACGCCCCAGCCGGCACCGAAAACGCTGTAGCCGCATTCAAATCGGCCATCGGCAATGCCAACGCCGGCTACGAGCAGTTCGCCAAAACCGCCAAGCAAGCTGTTGAATCGCTGGAATCGAACCTGAACCAGGCTGTTAGCCAGTTCAGCGCCGCTGCTACCAAAGCAACTGCCAAGAAATAATACTTCTCAACCTACGCGGTTGATCGCCCCGGCCCTGCCGGGGCTTTTTTTTATCTGGGGTCAGGTCGGGCAAAGTGCAGGTGTCAGGTCGGGCACATGGGCAACGGTTGAGTCTGTCCCTTTGCCCGACCTGACCCCACATTTTATTCGCCGAGGTAGGCGGCTTTTACGCGGGGATCGTCGAGCATGTCGGCCGCATTGCCCGTCATGGTAATCACGCCAGAATCCATCACATAGCCGCGGTGCGCGGCCTGCAGCGCCAGTTTGGCATTCTGCTCTACCAGCAGGATGGTCACGCCCTGCGCCGAAACGGCACGGATCACTTCGAAGATCTTTTCCACCATGATCGGCGACAGCCCCATCGACGGCTCGTCCAGCAACAGCAGTTCCGGATGCGACATCAGCGCGCGCGCCATGGCCAGCATCTGCTGTTCGCCGCCAGATAAAGTACCGGCCAGCTGGGCCGAGCGCTCCTTGAGACGGGGGAAAGTCTCGTACCATTTAGCGATGTCGGCATCGATGCCGGCCTGATCGTTACGGGTGTAAGCGCCCATCATCAGGTTTTCATGGATGGTCATGCGGGTGAAGACGCCCCGCCCTTCCGGTACCATGGCCAGCTTTTTCTCTACCAGATGGAAAGACTGACTGCCTTTCAGCGAAGCGCCCTTATAGGCCACCGTGCCTTCCACCTTGCAGGCTGGCAGCGTGCCAGTGATGGCTTTCAGGGTGGTGGTCTTGCCCGCGCCGTTAGCGCCGATCAGCGCCACCAGCTCGCCTTTGTTGACTTCCAGATCGATGCCTTTGACGGCCTTGATACCACCGTACGCGACTTTCAGTCCCGATACTTTAAGAACGTTGTCGCTCATTAATGCGATCCTCCCAGATAGGCGTCAATCACCGCCTGATTACTCTGTATTTCGGCCGGCAAGCCTTCGGCGATAGGTTTGCCGTATTCCAGCACCATCAAGCGGTCACACAGGCTCATCATCATCTTCACGTCGTGCTCGATCAGCAGCACGGTCTTGCCTTCGTTTTTGATTTTTACCAGCAGTTCGCGCAGCGCCAGTTTTTCCGTGGCATTCATACCGGCGGCCGGTTCGTCCAGCGCCAGCAGTTGCGGTTCCGTCGCCAGTGCACGGGCGATTTCCAGCCGGCGCTGGTCGCCATAGGACAGGAATTTAGCGGTACGGCTAGCAAACTTACCTATCCCTACAAAGTCCAGCAACTCCTGGGCACGACGACGGATCGCCGCCTCTTCCTCGCGCGCGGCCTTGTGGCGGAAGATGGCGCCGAACACGCCCTGATGGGTGCGCACATGGCAGCCCACCATGACATTTTCCAGTGCCGTCATTTCCCCGAACAGGCGGATATTCTGGAAAGTACGGGCAATACCGGCCTTGGCCACTTCATGCGGCGCCGACGGCGAATACGGTTTGCCCGCCAGCTCGAACGTGCCCGTATCAGGCTGGTACAAGCCGGTAATGACGTTGAAGAAGGTGGTTTTGCCGGCACCGTTCGGGCCGATCAGGCCATAGATCTGGCCGCGCATGATTTTGATACCCACATCGGTCAGCGCCTGCAGGCCGCCGAAGCGCTTGTTCACACCGGCGATGTGGAGGATTACTTGTTCGCTCATCTGTCTTTCCTCAGGCCGCCATGGTGCCGGACGATTGTTCTTTGGTGTCGGAATCGCTATCAGGGCGATCTTCATGCTTGGGCGCTGGCCACAGGCCGGCCGGACGGTTCAGCATGATCAGCACCATGGCCAGACCGTACAGCAGCTGGCGCAGCACTTCCGCTTCCACCAGCACATGGCCGAACAGGCGTTCCTGCAGCGGCTCCACCACATGGCGCAGCACTTCCGGCAACGCCGCCAGCAGCGCGCCGCCCATGATCACGCCGGGAATATGGCCGATACCACCGAGCACCACCATGGCCAGCACGGCGATGGATTCCGTCAGCGAGAACGATTCTGGCGAGACAAAACCCTGGAACGACGCAAACATGGCACCGGCAATCCCGCCGAACGAAGCCCCCATCGAGAAGGCCAGCAGTTTGACGTTACGGGTATTGATGCCCATGGCCTTGGCGGCGATTTCATCCTCGCGGATCGCCACCCAGGCACGGCCCAGACGCGAGTGCTGCAGACGGGTGGTGACGAACACCACGGCCACGCACAGGAACAGGAACAGGAAGTAGTAAGCATTCACGGACGGCATGGCATAGCCGCCCACCATCACGGTGGCGCGCGAACCAGCCTCGCCGGCCAGATTCACGCCGAACACGCGGATAGGATCGATCAGGTTGATCCCCTGCGGGCCGTTGGTAAAGTTGATCGGCTCGTTGAGGTTGTTCATGAAGATACGGATGATCTCACCGAAGCCCAGCGTCACGATGGCCAGATAATCACCACGCAGTTTCAGCGTCGGCGCGCCCAGCAGCGCACCGAACAGACCGGCCAGCGCCGCTGCCAGCGGCACGATGACCCACACCGACAGGTGGATACCGTTCTGCTGGATTTCCGGACCCAGCACCGCCACCAGCGTATTGCCGATCGCCGGATATTCATTGATCAGCGATTCCAGCAGCGTCGCAAACTGGGGCGAAGCCAGCAGCCCCGTCATGTAGGCGCCGACCGCATAGAAAGCGATGTAGCCCAGATCGAGCAGACCGGCAAAGCCCACCACAATATTCAGGCCTAGCGCCAGCATGATGTACAGCAGCGCCATATCGACGATGCGCACCCACGAGTTACCGAACGGTGCCGCGACAAACGGGAAGATCAGCAGGCCGATCAGCACCACTGCCATGCTGGCATAAGCCTGACGGGGATTACGGGAGGTATCGAAATTCAAAAGTGCCATGGTCATCCTTCCTGCTTAGGCGCGGTCCGCCACACGCTCACCCATGATGCCCGATGGGCGCACGGTCAGCACGATGATCAGTACCACGAAGGCGAAAATATCCTGATAGTGGCTGCCAAGGAAACCACCGGTCAGATCGCCGATATAGCCGGCGCCCAGACTTTCGATAATGCCCAGCACGATGCCACCTATCATGGCGCCGTAAATATTGCCGATGCCGCCCAGCACCGCGGCCGAGAATGCTTTCAGTCCCGGCACAAAGCCCATGGCAAACTGGATGGACGCATAGTTGGCGCCCCACATCACACCGGCCACGGCGGCCAGCGCGGCACCCAGCGCGAAGGTGGTGACGATGACGCGGTTGGCATCCACCCCCATCAGTCCGGCCACGCGGGGATTTTCCGCCGTGGCGCGCATGGCGCGGCCCATCTTGGTTTTTTCTACCAGCAGCACCAGTCCCACCATGGACAGGGCGGCCAGCACCAGCAGCAGAATCTGGGTTTGCGAAATCAGCGCGCCACCGATCATGATGGGTTCCGACGACAGCAATTGCGGGAAGGCCAGCGGGTTACGCGACCAGATCATCATGGCCACCGTCTGCAGCAGAATCGACACGCCAATCGCCGTAATCAGCGGTGCCAGACGGGGGGCATTGCGCAGGCGGCGATAGGCCACGCGCTCGATCAGCACATTCACCAGCATACAGACAGGGATCGCACCGGCTATCGAGATGGCCAGTTTGACGTAGCCGGGCAAGTCCGGCGCGTATTCATTGAGGTACTTGAGGATGGTCAGGCCCGTCATGGCGCCCACCATCAGCACATCGCCGTGGGCGAAGTTAATCAGGTTAAGCACGCCGTACACCATGGTGTAGCCGAGTGCGACCAGTGCGTACATGCTGCCGAGCACCAGTCCGTTAATAATTTGTTGGATAAAAGTATCCATGCAGAGTGCCTTTACTATTGTGTTACACAGCCGGTTCAAGTAACAAAAACGGCACCCGGAGAAGTGGTCTCCGTAGTGCCGCCGTTGACTACGCTTTTACGTTGCAAGTTCTGTGCCTGAATCAGCACCTCGCTGCGAGCCGCGTCCTCTACGCTCAGGACTGCCAGTTGACAGTTCATCTACTAAAGGGCGAAGCAATGATAGCGAGATTTTAGGAAAACGAACGGCGGAATAATCCGTAAAGTGCTAAATATTATTCCGTTATCCGTCTGGTAGCGCCTCAAGAGGCGCTAGGCGTCTCCTCTGTGGCTTTGTTGCCATCCAGCCCCTTGGGCAGCGGGAAAGTGACCGCTTCTTCCACGCCGTCCAGCGTGCGGACACTGCGTGCGCCCAGTTCCTTGAGCCGGTCGATCACGGCCTGCACCAGCACTTCCGGCGCCGAAGCACCGGCCGTAACGCCGATGCGCGCCTTGCCTTCCAGCCATTGCGGCTGGATCAGACTGGCGTTATCCACCATATAGGCAGGCGTGCCCTTCTTCTGCGCCACTTCGCGCAGGCGATTCGAGTTCGAGCTATTCGGACTGCCCACGACAATCACCACTTCCACCTGCGGCGCCATGAATTTCACGGCATCCTGACGGTTGGTGGTGGCGTAGCAGATATCGCCCTTCTTTGGCTCGATAATGGCCGGATAGCGCGCTTTCAGTGCCGCGATGATGTCGGCCGTGTCGTCCACCGACAGCGTAGTCTGCGACACATAGGCCAACTGGTCCGGCTTGGACACATTCAGCTTGGCCACATCTTCCACGGTTTCCACCAGATACATGCCGGCATCAGCCTGCCCCATCGTGCCTTCCACTTCCGGATGGCCCTGATGGCCGATCATCACGATTTCGCAGCCCTGCTTGCGCATCTTGGCCACCTCCACGTGCACCTTGGTGACCAGCGGGCAAGTGGCATCAAAGATGCTCAGACCGCGCGCTTCCGCTTCGGCCCGTACCGCGCGCGAGACGCCGTGTGCCGAGAACACCAGCGTATTACCGGCTGGTACATCATCGAGTTCTTCGATGAAGATGGCGCCCTTGGCGCGCAAGTCTTCCACCACATAGGCGTTGTGCACGATTTCGTGGCGCACATAGATCGGCGCACCAAACTGGACCAGTGCGCGCTCGACGATCTCGATGGCACGGTCAACGCCGGCACAGAAACCGCGCGGCTGGGCTAGCAGAACTTCTTTATCGCTCATCCGTTCCTCACAGCACAGAAATAATCTTGACTTCGAAGGTCAGCGGTTCGCCGGCCAGCGGGTGGTTGAAGTCGAACAGGCAGACTTCCTCGCCCAGTTCGCGCAGCACGCCAGCAAAACGGCCGCCACCGGGCGCCGCGAAATCGACCAGATCGCCCACCTTGTATTCCGCATCGGGGCTGGAGTTTTCATCCAGCGTGGCACGCGACACTTGACGCACCAGTTCCGGATTACGTGGCCCGAAGCCCACACCCGGTTCCAGATTGAAGGTACGGTGCGTGCCTTCTGGCAGTCCCAGCAGCAATTCTTCCAGCACCGGCGCCAGTTGACCCTGGCCCAGCATCAGGGTGGCAGGATTGGCGTTGAAAGTAGTAACGATGTCTTTGCCATCGAGCGAAGCCAGACGGTAATGCAGAGTGAGATAAGCCGATTGGGTGACGACAGCAGGTTGCGCGTTTGACATGACGTGAGATTGGTTAGGCTAAGGAAGGCTATATTGTAAGCCAAGCCAGCCAAAACGCCCCGTATAGCTGGCATCGCATGGAGCGCTAGCATGCCGATCAAGCAATGGCCGCAACAGCAACGTCCGCGCGAGCGCCTGATCCGCGAAGGCGCGCACGCGCTGTCCGATGCCGAACTGCTGGCGCTGTTCCTGCGCACCGGCGTGCCCGGTTGCGATGCCGTGCAACTAGCGCAAGGCATGGTGCAGCATTTCGGCTCGCTGCAAGCCCTGTTCGGCGCCAGCCTGAGCCAGTTCTGCGCGCTGCACGGACTGGGACCGGCAAAATACACCCAGCTACAGGCCGTAATGGAACTGGCCCGGCGCGCCATCGGCGAGGAAATCCGCAGCGGCACGGCGATGTGCTCGCCAGCCGCCGTCAAACAATATCTGCGCGCCACCTTCAGCGGGCAAGCGCGCGAAGCCTTCCATGTGCTGTTCCTGGATGTAAAGAACCGCCTGATCGAAGCGCGCGAAATGTTTCGTGGCACATTGACCCATACCAGCGTATATCCGCGCGAAGTGGTGAAAGCGGCACTGGCCAGCAACGCAGCCAGCGTGATGCTGGCACATAACCACCCGTCCGGCTCGCCCGATCCCAGCGAATCGGATCTGCAGCTGACCCGTGCATTAATTCAGGCGCTAGCCCTGGTCGATATCCGCATCCTCGACCATTTCATTGTGGCCGGCCAGCAGGTTTACTCGTTTGCCGAGCATGGCCAGCTTTAGGTTTACCCCTATGCGCTCAAGGGTTTACGCGCGGTTTCTCAGGGAAGACACAATTGTTAAATTTAATCATCGAAACGAGACACAATTGTTTTTCACAAGTCATTGAAAAAGCTCAGTTTTTTAGATATACTCTTGTTTTTCCAATTCTGGAATGTCTTTTAAGGAGTGCGTTATGGCACGTGTTTGCCAAGTTACTGGGAAGAAGCCGATGGTCGGCAACAACGTTTCCCATGCAAACAACAAAACCAAGCGTCGTTTCCTGCCTAACCTGCAGAACCGTCGTATTTTTGTTGAATCTGAAAACCGCTGGGTCTCCCTGCGTCTGTCCAACGCTGGTCTGCGCGTAATCGACAAAGTCGGCATCGATGCCGTACTGGCCGACATGCGCGCCCGTGGCGAAAAAGTCTAATTAGGGAGCTACCATGGCAAAAACTGGCCGCGACAAAATCAAACTGGAATCGACCGCAGGTACGGGTTTCTTCTACACCACCACCAAGAACAAGCGCACCATGCCAGCTAAAATGGAGATCATCAAGTTTGATCCTAAAGCTCGCAAGCACGTAATGTTCAAAGAAACCAAGATCAAGTAATCGATCGCCGTTTCCGAAAAAGCCGCTCAGCTTACGCTCAGCGGCTTTTTTATTTCCTAGACAAGAAACAACTGCCCGTGCGCATTGTGCCGCAGCATATAAAAAAAATAATTGCATTGCTAAAGTAGTACGCTATAATTCCCCTTAGAAATTGCTTAAGAAATATTTTTATTACCTTTAAGTAAATAAACATCTGGGGATACACATGAAAAAAACTCTGCTAGCCAGCCTCGTTGCCCTGTTCGCTGTAACGGCTAACACTTACGCTGCTACCAATATCGCTGCCGATCTGTCGGCGCAAAGCTATACTCAAAGCAGCACCTGGGGTGGCTTCACAGCCCGGACTGCTTTCAACGGCGGCAGCTGGAATGCAGGCAGCCACGGCTACCAATGGTTGCAGGTGGACCTTGGTGAAGTAAAGAATATCGCCAGCGTGCAATACACCCTGAACCTCCTGCCGAATAACGACGTCGCGCAGAAAGTGTTTGTTTCCGACTCCGCCATCGGCAATAACTGGAGCAGCCTGACTCCGGTCGCATCGTTCAGCGGCTTTGGTCGTAACGGTGATGTGCTGACCCAGTCCATCAATACCAGCGGCCGCTATGTGGAAATCCTCGCCTATGGCGGCCAGAGCTGGACGGCCCTGTCGAATGTTAATGTGACTGCAGTGCCAGAGCCGGAAACCTATGCAATGTTGCTGGCAGGTCTGGCCATGGTAGGCGCCATGCGCCGTCGCCAGAAGTCGGCCTGATACATCTGCACACAAGTAAAAACGGCACCCTCGGGTGCCGTTGTTTTTTTGCTCGTGCGGGTATCAGGCGTAGCTACGTAGGCGCAGCGAGAATTCTTCCAGCGACTTGATACCGGACGCTTCGGCGCGGTCGCACCAGTCCTGCAGTTTCTGCAACAACTGGTCACGGGTAAAGTGCGAGCGCTCCCAGATCACGCCCAGCTCCACCCGCATCTGGTGCATGGTTTCCAGCGCCTTGCTGTGCTGGAACAATTCACTCAGCTGCTGCTGTTGCGGCGCTTCCAGCTTGGCCGGTTCGCGCTGCAACAGTTTGCGCGAGGATTTCAGGAAGCGCGCTTCCAGTTCGGCCTTGTGCTTCAGGTGTACCAGCTCTTCTTTCCAGGCCTGCTTGAGTGATTTGGCATACTTGGCCATCACATCATAGCGATTAGTGATCACCGATTGCAGCGTATCGAAATCTGCTTCCAGCTTGCCCTTGGCAAACTTAGGCGCAGGTGCACGTTTCTTCACTTTGGCCAGCCCCACCATTTCCATCGCACGAATATAGCCCCAGCCAATATCGAACTCATACCACTTTGACGACAGCTTGGCCGAAGTAGCGAAAGTGTGGTGGTTGTTGTGCAGTTCCTCGCCGCCGATCAGCAGACCCAGCGGGAAAATATTGGTCGAAGCATCGGCGCAATCGTAGTTGCGGTAACCCCAGAAGTGACCAATGCCGTTGATCACGCCGGCCGCCATCACGGGGATCCACATCATCTGCACGGCCCAGACAGTAATTCCGATCACGCCGAACAGCGTGAAGTTAATGATGAACATCAGCACGATGCCCATCCAGCTACGCCCCGCGTAAATCTGACGCTCGAGCCAGTCATCCGGCGTGCCGTGGCCATACTTTTCCATGGTTTCCAGATTCAGCGCTTCAGCGCGGTACAGTTCAGCCCCCTGCCAGAATACCGTCTTGATGCCGCGGGTGACAGGGCTATGGGGATCTTCTGCCGTATCGCATTTGGCGTGGTGCTTGCGGTGGATCGAGGCCCACTCCTTGGTCACTTGCGCCGTCGTCAGCCACAGCCAGAAACGGAAGAAGTGACTAGGAATCGCATGCAGATCCAGCGCACGGTGAGCCTGATGGCGGTGCAGGAAGATGGTCACGCTGGCGATCGTGATATGGGTCACGATCATGGTGTAGGCAAACACCTGCCAAGCACTGGCGCGGGTGACGCCGTTCGACAGGAAATCCAGTACATCGTTTAGGTTCAAGCTCATTACTACTCCAAGGTGGGCACGTCTCGTGTTCGGGTACTTACGCCAATATTGCGCTTTTTACAGGCAGATCGACCCCGTAACCGCTTCTAATAGGCAGATATTGTACGCCGGTTTGCCGCTGACTTAGTCAGGGTTTTCCCTACGTCATTAAAACTAAGCGGGCGTCTTGGGGCTTTCCACAGGGGAAAACGGTGGCACGGCCGGCCCCAGTATGCGCATTTCCCGTTGCGGGAATGGAACAGAGATATTGTTCTCCTTGAGTGCGCGCCAGACGGCACGGTTCACATCGGAGATCACCCCGCCACGGCCGTTCTGCGGATCATTGATCCAGAAGCCCAGTTGCAGGTCCAGACCATCGGCGCCAAAACTGAGCAGCTGGGCCGACGGTAACTTATCTTCCTTCAGCACCCGTTCGACCGACAGCGCCGCCTGTTCCAGCAAGCGCAGCACCTGATCCACGTCGGTATCGTAGGCCACCGACACTTTGGTAGACAGCCACAACTGGCTATTCGACAGCGAAGAATTCTGCACCGCGCCCGACACCAGCATTTCATTCGGCACGATAGATTCCACTCCGTCCAGTCCCTGCAGCACGGTGTAACGGGTATTAATCTGGGTCACGCGGCCGCTATATTTATCGACTGTAATCATGTCGCCTATGGTCAGGCTGCGGTCCAGCAGAATCACGAAACCAGACACATAGTTACTGGCTATTTTCTGCAAGCCCAAGCCCAGCCCTACCCCCAGCGCGCCGCCGAACACGGACAGCACGGTCAGGTCTATTCCCACCAGCGTCAGGCTCATCAGCACAGCCACGAGGATAAGCAGCGCGCGCGCCGTGCGCGCTACCACCACACGCAGATTGGTGTGCATGCCCTGCACTTTCATCAGCTGTTCTTCCAGCGCAGCACCCGCCCACATGGCCAGTATCAGCAGTACGACCACCGAGACGGTGGCTTGCAGAACGTCAGCAATCGAGACTTTATATTTACCTAGCGGCAGGATGGTGTTCTCCATGTAATCGAACACATCCACCCACAGGCCGGTGATGTACAGCACGAACGCCAGCCAGACCAGTAACTGGAACACTTTCTCGAAAGCCTGCATGGTGGCGCCGATCTGACCTTCGCGGGCAAACACCCGCCGCAGCAGATAAAAAGTGAAGCGGATCACTGCCAGCGAACCAAAGATGGGCAGCGCCACCTTGAGCAGATTCACATGCTGGTGATATTTCACGAACAGCACCCGCGCCAGCCACAGCCAGCCCACGACGGCCAGCGGCGCCAGCACGCGGCCAAAGCTTTCCACGCCCCACTCGATGACGCCAGTATGGCCGTCACCGTGACCGAAACGCCGGCGGAACAGCCGCGCCAGCCCGAAACCCAGCAGCACAGACAGCACTACCGCACCCAGTTGCCATAGCAGGCTAGGGTCTTGCAGGTCGCCGGTCAGGTCATCGATCAGGTTCAGCAGCGGCTGTTGTGGGTTCATCTTCATGCAGAGCGAGTTAAAAACATTGCTAGATTAACGTAAAAAAGGCCGGTTACCCGGCCTTTTCAGATCAGTGGTGCGGCAGCTCAGTATGACCGGCTGCGCTTAAGCCGCCCTGAACCGGCTTACCCGCACAGGAGGCGAATTATTCCTCGCTATCCTGCTCTGCTTCCTTGGCGGCTTTTTTCGCCATCGGCTTGCGCTCGAACACGGCGGCGAAGAAGCCGTCCGTTTCATGCTTGTGCGGCAGCAGTTTCAGGTAGTCACCCATTTCCAGCGCGATCTTCTGTTCGGCCAGCACTTTGCTCATCGGTACCAGTTCGAAGTCCGGATGGGTTTCAATGAACTGCTGGGCGATGAAGTCGTTCTCGTCGTCGAGGAAGCTGCAGGTGGCATATACCAGACGGCCACCGCCTTTCAGCAGACGGGCCGCACCATCCAGAATGGCGGCCTGCTTCTGCTGCAGTTCGGCGATAGCGCCCGGTTGCTGACGCCATTTCACGTCCGGATTACGGCGCAGCGTACCCAGACCCGAGCATGGTGCATCGACCAGCACGCGGTCGATCTTGCCGGCCAGACGTTTGATCTTGGCGTCGCGCTCGTGCGCGATCAGCACCGGATGCACGTTGGACAGGCCGCTACGAGCCAGACGAGGTTTCAGCTTGGACAGGCGCTTTTCCGACACGTCGAACGCATACAGACGGCCCGTGTTACGCATGGTGGCGCCCAGCGCCAGCGTCTTGCCGCCAGCACCGGCGCAGAAGTCCACGACCATTTCGCCGCGCTTGGCGCCGACGATGGCCGACAGAATCTGGCTACCCTCGTCCTGCACTTCGATATGGCCTTGCTTGAACAGGGGCAGGTTCTGCAGCGCCGGCTTTTGCAGCACGCGCAGACCCAGCGGCGCGAACGGCGTCGGCGTGCTGCGGATCGGTGCTTCCAGCAGCTTGGCGGCCACGTCTTCGCGGTTATCCTTGAGCGCGTTGACGCGCAGGTCCAGCGGCGCCGGCTTGTTCATGCCGTCGGCCAGCAGCAAGGTTTCTTCTTCGCCCATCTGCTCGACCAGCTTGTCGAACAGCCATTTCGGCATATTCGAACGGCTCGATTTATGCATCAGCTTGCGGTCGATCTGCATGATGCGCTCGACCCATGCCACTTCTTCTTCCGTCAGGCCGCCCAGCGATTCCACGCCCACGGCGTCGCTCATGCCCAGCAGGGTCAGACGGCGCATGGTGGCACCGCCACCGGCTTCGGAAAAATCGGTGTAGAAGGACTTGTTGCGCAGTACGTTGTAGATACACTCGGCAATAGCGCCGCGCTCGCGGCCGCCCAGGCGGGGGTGATCTTTGAAATAGCGCGACAGGGTGGTGTCGGCAGGCGCGGAAAAGCGCAAAATCTCGCGCAACACTTCTTCGGCGTTGGCGAGTATCGCTGGTGGCAATCTCATGGAGTTCCTTGTTTAGTTTTTACTTACTGTGGTCGACCTGGACCGCGCCCTGCACTATCGTTAGCCGGTCTTCGACAAACCAGCGTACTGCCTGCGGATAAATGACATGTTCCTGCTTGAGCACCCGGGCGGACAGGGTGTCTACGGTATCGTCGGGCATGACCGGCACGGCAGCTTGCGCCACCATCGGGCCATGATCGAGTTCGGCGGTGACAAAGTGCACGGTAGCACCATGCTCGGCCACCCCGGCCCGCAGTGCCTGCCCGTGGGTATCGAGACCGGGGAACAGGGGCAGCAGCGAAGGGTGGATATTGAGCATGCGCCCCGCGTAATGTTCCACGAACGGGGGCGTGAGTATCCGCATGA
Organism: Duganella fentianensis; assembly: GCF_964031615.1. GTDB lineage: Bacteria > Pseudomonadota > Gammaproteobacteria > Burkholderiales > Burkholderiaceae_D > Rugamonas > Rugamonas fentianensis_A. Next base: position 171,452 of record NZ_CAXIQN010000018.1, on the reverse strand, counting down.
AGCCGGCCAGCACCACCAGATCGGGCGCATAGCCATCGATCACAGTCTGCAGGGCCGCGTCGAACTCGGCGCGACTGGCATAGTCTTTATTGGCGACCACAGCCGTCGGGATTCCCTGCGCCGCTGCAAAACCTAGCCCGGAGGCATCGGCGCGGTTGCTGATCACTGCAGCGATACGGGCGGGCCAGCGCTGCTCCTGGCAGGCGCGTACCACGGCTTCCATATTGCTGCCGCGACCGGAAATCAGGATGACGATATTTTTCATAGCCCGCCATTGTACCTTGTTCAGGCTGTCGGGACTACCACTAAGCGGGCGTCGGCGCGGCCAGCGCGCCGTTTTACAAGGCGATCAGCCCTTATTCGAACGAGTAGAACACCCGGAATGGCACTTTTTTCTCGGCCCAGTAGTCGGCCGCGTCGCGGAACACGTCGAGCAAGGTTTCACGCGCTTCCTTGTCGAATTTCTGGGTATTCGGCAATTGCTCCAGCACCACGAGGAAGCCGTTCTGCTGACCGGCAGCGGCCATGGTTTCCGTCAAAGTGGTCCGCAAACCATCAAAATTCTTGCCTACACCCTTAGGAAAACGGAAGGACTCGGAAATAATGCCCAGCACCTGCTGTTTGGTCAGGCCGGCAATGCAGTGGGCGTAGAGGAAATGCTGCTCCAGCCGGGCCGCTTCTTCCTGCAATTCGGCCACGCGGAACGCGCGTATCGATTGCACCAGATTGGCTGGCACGCTCATCAGCAAACTCTCGGGTCCTTCGGCTTGAGCTGGCATGTAAGGGGTGTCCACTTTTTTGTCGGGAGTGCCTAGCTTGTGAATTAATGAGTAGATAATTTGAGCACCTGTGCACTTTACGCGGCGTACGGATCGGCGTATGACCGCGGCGGTATCCTATGTTTCACGAATTCCCTACGCGTATTAGGGTAACGTGTTGTTCCTTTCAGATCAACTTGATTGTGGTTTCCCACGCAATATTTGTTAAAAACAGAACATTTTGTCAGAGATTGTGGGCTAATTCGGCACATTTTCCCTCTTGCAGCGGGGCGACGGGCTAACGGGGCCGATGTTACAATTTGTTGCCATAGATACTTAATCAGCACTAGTTGTCGTCGTGCGCGGGGGTTACCATACTCTCCATGCAATATCAGAATCCCTGATAAGACATTCAAATTGAAACGAGGTCACCAAATGAACTTGCAAGCCAAACTGATCGCATCCGTCCTGTGCGTGGGCGCCCTGCCTTTCACCGCTCAAGCAGCCGATTTCGAAGATTTCGGCCGTGTGGTTCGGGTCACCCCGCAAGTGGAACAGATCAACCGTCCACGTCAGGAATGCCGCACCGAATACGTGCAGGTGCAGCAGCCAGCGCCCCAGCGCGGCGTAGGCGGCGCCATTGTTGGCGGCCTGATCGGCGGTCTGGCCGGTAATCAGGTCGGTGGCGGCACGGGCCGCTCGGTGGCCACTGCCGCCGGCGCCATCGCCGGTGCACTGGTGGGCGACCGTGTCGACAACGCCAATACCCCTAACAGCGGCGGCGTACAGGAACAGCAGGTGAAACAGTGCCGTACCGTGGATCACTGGGAATCGCGTACGGCCGGCTATGAAGTCACTTATGACTACCGTGGCCGTAACTACACCACCGTGATGTCCTACGATCCGGGCGAGCGTGTGCGTCTGCGCGTTGTGGTGGAGCCTGCCCAGCGTTAATTTCAGCGCGATATATCCTGCACTGCCGGCCTCTGAGCCGGCAGTGCCGTTTTCAGGCTTGCCTTGATCTAAAGCATCGCGGGATAATGCCAATTCACACTGTCGCCACCCGTCCCATGCTGATCAAACGTAAATCCATCGAAAAAGAAGAATCCTCCCGTCCTGCGCGCAAACCTAAATATGCGCCCGTGACCCTGTCGGAACAGGAGGGCGTACGTTATCTGCACTTCGGTACGGAATGGGTGCAGGGTGCCATGCGCATCCGCAAGCCCAACTGGCCGGAGCTCGAATATGCCCAGCAGATGATGGCATGGATGCTGTGGCTACCCCAGCCGCGCCACATCACCCAGCTGGGTCTGGGTACGGCCACGCTGACCAAGTTCTGCTACACCACTTTCCCTGATGCGACGGTAACGGCGGTCGAACTCAATCCGGCCGTCATCGGCATTTGCGCCTCGATGTTCAAACTGCCGCCCAATGATGCGCGGCTGCAGGTAGTAGAAATGGATGCGCTCGACTACGTCAATGATCCGGCCAATGCCGGCACGCTCGATGCCCTGCAGGTAGATCTGTACGACGCCACCGCGCGCGGCCCCGTACTGGATACGGCCGAGTTCTATCAGGCCTGCGCCAACTGCCTGAACGACGACGGCATCATGACCGTCAACCTGTTTGGCGACCACCCCAGTTACGCGCGCAATACCAAAGCCATCAAGTTCGCCTTTGCACAAGTGATTTGCCTGCCACCGGTGCATGATGGTAACGTGATTGCGATTGCCTTCAAGCGCCAGCGCAACATCGATCTGGAAGCCTTGAAACTGCGGGCTGCCGAGATCGTGGCGGCCACCAAACTACCAGCCAAGAGCTGGGTAAAAGGTCTGGCAGCGACCTAACTCCTTTTGAAAGCGGCGCCCGATGTCTGTCACCCCTGCTACTGCATCCGCTAATGCGCCGCTGCCACCAGCCGCGCCACTCGATCTGCAGCAACTGTATAGCTGGCTGCTAGCCGACGGCATGCTACGCAAGACGGACGTCAAGGAAATGTATGCCCACAGTCAGGGCATCCTGAAAAACGCCGTCGGCAGCATGCACCCGCTGTGCGCCATCGCCCACAGCAAGATCCTGTCGGCGCGCCCGCCGCACAAACTGCTCACCCTCGATCTGCTGTGCGAATGGCTGGCCGCCCGTTGCGGCCTCGGCTTTACCCGCATCGATCCGCTCAAGGTGGATTTCACCCGTGTGGCCGATGTGATGTCGGCCAGTTACGCGGCGCGCTTCAACATCCTGCCGCTGGAAATCAGCGCCGATACGCTGGTGGTGGCCACTGCTGACCCGTATGTAACGGAGTGGGAGCACGAAATCAGCAAGATTTCGCGCCGCGCCATCCGCCGCGTGATCGCCAACCCGCTCGATATCGCCCAGTACATCACCCAGTTCTTCAGTCTGGCCAAGTCGATCAAGAAGGCCAACAAGCACAATGGCAATGACCTCGCTCTGCGCAACAATTTCGAGCAGCTGGTCGAAATGGGCAAGAGTAACAAGCAGGTCGATGCCAACGACCAGCATGTAATCAATATCGTCGACTGGCTGTGGCAGTATGCGTTCGAGCAGCGCGCTTCGGACATCCATCTGGAGCCCAAACGCGAACTGGCGGCCATCCGTTTCCGTATCGATGGCGTGCTGCATCAGGTGTATCAGGTGCCGGCGGTAGTGATGATCGCCATGACGGCGCGTATCAAGCTACTGGGCCGCATGGATGTGATCGAAAAGCGCCGCCCGCAGGATGGCCGCATCAAAACCCGCACGGCGGGCGGGCAGGAAATCGAACTGCGCCTGTCCACCCTGCCCACGGCCTTCGGCGAAAAGCTGGTGATGCGGATCTTCGATCCCGAAGTGGTCGTCAAGACGCTGCCGGAACTGGGCTTCCCACCGGCCGAAGCGCAGCGCTGGGATCAGCTGACTCAGCGCCCGCACGGCATCATTCTCGTTACCGGCCCCACTGGTTCGGGCAAGACCACTACCCTGTACACCACGCTCAAGGCACTGGCCACACCGGAAGTAAATGTCTGCACGGTGGAAGATCCGATCGAAATGGTGGAACCAGCTTTCAACCAAATGCAAGTGCAGCCTGGCATCGAACTCTCGTTTGCCGACGGCGTGCGCGCCCTGATGCGGCAAGACCCCGACATCATCATGGTGGGCGAGATCCGCGATCTGGCTACGGCCGAAATGGCCATACAGGCGGCTCTGACGGGCCACCTCGTACTCTCCACCCTGCACACCAACGATGCGCCATCTGCTGTGATGCGCCTGCTGGAACTGGGTGTCCCCTACTATCTGCTGGAAGCGACCCTGATCGGCATCATGGCGCAGCGGCTGGTACGCACCCTGTGCAGCGACTGCAAGCAGCCGGACGGTAGCATCAGCGACGAGATCTGGGATAGTCTGGCTGGCGGCTGGAATATTCCCAAGCCTGGCACTGTGTACCGCCCGGTCGGCTGCCCCGAATGCCGCCAGACCGGCTACCGCGGCCGCACGGGGCTATATGAACTGCTCAGCGTTACACCGGGCTTCAGCCAGCTAGTCAAGGCCGACAGCAAACTGGAAGCGCTGCGCGCCCAGAGTCTGGCCGATGGCATGCTACCGCTGCGTATCGCGGGCGCCCACAAGATACTGGAAGGCGTGACCAGCGCCGAGGAAGTGCTAAAAGTCACGGCGGCACTGGGCAGTCCTACCAGCGCCAGCTAAAAAAAACACACTAGTTAAAAAATAGCTTTGCTATTTTTAATAGCCTGTATATAATAATGCCTCTTTCGGGGGTCGTTAGCTCAGCTGGTAGAGCAGCGGACTTTTAATCCGTTGGTCGCAGGTTCGAATCCCGCACGGCCTACCACCGAATTTGCAGTAATAAATCAAGGAGTTACGAGTAATCGTAGTTCCTTTTTTTACGCCTATACCTAGCCCAGCACCGCTATTTTCTATTGCTGCGCCGTTGCAACACCCACTCCCCCATCCTGCACAGACGTCTGCACCATAGTGGTGTAAGCTAGACAATTATTAGTGCAAAGGAGACAGCATGGCGAGATGGCGTGACAGACTCAGGCTAAGGCTCAGCGGCCTCGGCATGGTCTTGCTGTGCGCCTTCAGTCTGCCAGTCCACGCCATCGTCATCCGCACCGCCGCACAGGAGGGCACGGAGCCCAAATTCATTGCCGCTGGCGGAGAACGGATAGTCGGCATGTGTGTCGATATCTACCGCGCCATCGAGCAGATCGATCCGGAATTGCAGATCGTCGGCGATCAGAACTGGAAGCCGCTGGTCCGTGCCTACTCGGAAATCGAGCATGGCCAGCTCGACATCGGCTGTGCCGTCCAGCGCATCGGCCAGCGCGAGCGCCGCTTCGATTTCATCGGGCCGCCACTGTACAACAATGAGTACCATTTTCTGGCGCGCATCAACGACCCCGTCAAAATCACCAGCTGGGAAGATCTGCGCCAGCTAGCGCCGGACAATACGGTACTGATCAACCGCGGCTTCGCGGCCGGCGACATCATCCGCGCGCAAGGCGGCATACCCATCGACGAGAGTGCTACCAATCAGGTGTTGAATCTGCAGAAGCTGGTGGCGGGGCGAGGCCGCCTGTTCTTTCATCGGGGGCGCGATCTGCGCAAATTGCTGGAGCGCACAGGCAATAGTGGCAAGGTGCGTATCTTGCCGCAAGTGATGCTTAGCTCGCCCGTCTATTTCGCTACCAGCAAATTGCTGGCACCTCAAACGCGCGACCGGCTCGAACGGGCGCTGTTCCAGCTGGAAAAAAGCGGCGAGCTGGACCGGCTAATCCGCAAGTGGGACTAGCCGGCCGCAACGGCTTATTCTCCCATCATGCGCGCCCGCCCCGACACGCGGATGGCAGCGCCAGCCTCGGCCGGTATGCTGACCTGCAGGTGGCAGGGCGCGCCCATATCCACGCCCTGCTCGATGGACAGACTACCGCCATGCGGCCAGTCCAGATCGCGCAGATAACCGGCCAGCGCAGCGGCCGCAGCCCCCGTGGCCGGATCCTCATACACACCACCCGAAGCAAACGCATTACGCGCATGGAAGCGCTGCGGCGTTTCCGCATAGATCAGCGAGATCGTCGTCAGCCCATGCTGCTGCATCAGGCTGCGCCCTGTAGCGAGCTGGTAGCGCATCGCGCGCAGCTTGTCGCGGCTAGTCAGCGCCAGCACCAGATGGCTGGCACCACCATTCGCAATCGCCGGCGGAATCCGGTCATCCAGATCGGCCAGCCGGTAGCCAAACAGTTCCAGCGCGGCCTGCACCAGCGCCGGTGGCGCCGGTAGACTGCTGGTCATGGGCGCCTGCAGCGTGGCATGGCCAAGGCCATCGCGCGCCTGCGCCTCCACCACTACCTGACTATGGTTGGTCGTCAGCGGGAACACGCCGTCGCCATGCTGCTGCGCCAGCACGGTGCCCAGCGCAATCGTGGCGTGGCCGCAGAACGGCACTTCCCCGTCGGGCGAGAAATAGCGTACCCGCCAGCCATCGCCCATTGGTGCAGCGAACACGGTTTCCGAATAGCCCATCTCTGTCGCTATGTGCTGCATGGCCCGCTCATCCGGCAAGGCCGCACGTATCATCACGCCGGCCGGATTGCCGCCCTGATCGTCAGCAGTAAAAGCAGCAACCTGATGGACTTTGATGATGGTTTGCATAGCTGGTTCTCCATAGAAAGGGTTGAATGGAAAAGCTTCTTGATTGACAGCAATGAGAGAGTTAGCCACTATCACATTTCACCGACTTACCAGCGAACTCGTCATGACTATACCGCGACTTTCCCTTATCGCCATGTTAATTTCTGTCGGCTTGAGCCAGCCTGTGCTCGCCGCCACCGAAGACAATACGGCCAAACATGCCATCACCCATGAAGATGTGTGGTTGATGAAGCGCGTCGGCGCACCGCTACCTAGCCCGGACGGTAAATGGGCCGTATTTTCCGTTACCGATCCAGCCTACGACAGCAAGGAGCAATGGTCCGATCTGTGGATCAAATCCCTCACCGACGACACCCCGGCGCGCCGCCTGACTTTCAGCAAAGGCGGGGAAGGCAGCATGAACTGGTCGCCGGACAGCCGCTATCTGGTGTTCGTCGCCAAACGCGATGGCGACGACGCTGCCCAGATCTACCGCCTCGACCTGCAGACGGGCGGCGAAGCCCAGCGCCTGACCAGCCTGACGCTGGGCGCCCGCGCGCCACGCTACAGCCCCGACGGCAAACAACTGCTGTTCGTCAGCGACATATATCCGGGCAATAGTTCGGAAGACGACATCAAGAAATCGGCCAAGGAGCACAAGGACCGCAAGTATTCGGCGCGCGCCTATGAAACCTTCCCGCCCCGCTTTTTCGATAAGTGGCTGGATGAGAAGAAAGTCCGCCTGTTCGTGATGGATGCCGAAGCCGGCGCCAAGCCGCGCGATCTGCTGAGTAGCACCCGTCTAGCCGCCCTGCCCGGCTTTGGCGGCGCACAGGGTGACGAAGGCCAGTCGCTCGAAGCGCTGTGGGCACCGGATGGCAAGACCATACTGTTCGTAGCCTCCACCAACCGCGACGAACTGGCGCGTGCCAGCGGCTACACCCAGATCTACAGCATGCCGGTCACCGGTGGCGAACCGCAACAACTGACGCGCGACCGCCACAGCTACCATGGTCTGAAATTCGGCAACGAAGGTAAAGCCCTGTTTGCACTGACGGAAGCGGAACAGGAAGGCAAAGTGTATGACGTGACGCGCCTGATCAGCTTCGCATGGCCTTTCACCAGCAATATCCCGAAAGTGCTGACGGCCACGCTGGACCGTTCGATCTCGCGCTACGTGCTGCCGGCTGGTAGCAACCGCGTGCTGTTCAGCTACGAACACGCCGGCCTCGAACAGCTGCATTCGATGAATCTACAGGGTGGCGATCTGCGTGCAGAGAAATCCCTGCCTACCGGCAGCATCAACGCGCTGGCCGCTGGTGGCAAGCAGATCGTCGGTGTGTGGGAATCTGCCATCAATCCGCCGGAAGTGTATGCCTTCGGCCAGAACGGCCCGAAACGCCTGACCAGTTTTAATACGGAACGCGCCGCCAGCATCGACTGGCAGGCGCCCGAGCATTTCTGGTTCAAAGCCAGCGATGGCCGCATGATCCACAACATGCTGGTGAAACCGGCCAACTTCGATCCGGCCAAAAAATATCCGCTGTTTGCCGTCATCCACGGTGGCGCAGCGAATATGTGGCGCGACCAGTTTGTACTGCGCTGGAACTACCACCTGCTGGCCCAGCCCGGCTATGTGGTGCTGCTGACGGACTACAAAGGCTCGACCGGCTATGGTGAAGAGTTCGCCCGCGCCATCCAGGGCGACCCGCTCAAAGGTCCGACCGAAGAAATCAATGAAGCGGTCGACGAAGCCATCAAAAAATACAACTATATCGACGGTAGCCGCCTCGCCGCTGGCGGGGCCAGCTACGGTGGCCATCTGGCCAACTGGCTGCAGGCCACCAGCACGCGCTACAAGGCCATCGTTTCGCACGCAGGCGAAATGGATCTGATCATGCAATGGGGCACCAGCGACAGCATTCACGGCCGCGAAGTCAACAGCGGCGGCCCTGTCTGGGGCGATCAGCCCGTGTGGCGCGAACAGAGTCCCGTACTGCAGGCGGGTAATCACGCCAAAGGCACGGGCTTCACGGCGCCTATCCTGATCTCCGTCGGCGAACTCGACTATCGTGTACCAGCGAATAACGCGCTGATGAACTATGCGCTACAGCACCGCCTGAATGTACCGGCCAAGCTGCTGGTCTTCCCTGATGAAAACCACTGGATTCTGAAAGGCGAAAACAGCCGCTACTTCTATCAGGAAGTACACGGCTGGCTGGCTAAATATCTCAAGTAATCCGCTCGCAATTTAAAGCAACGGGAGTGCAGCCGCGCAGGCTGGCACTCCCGTTTTTTTTATCGCAGCAAGCGCGGCTTACTTGATGCGCAGCGAGCTCTGCACTTTGTTGACGCCTTTCACATTACGCGCCACGTCCACCGCCTTGTCCACTTCCGCTTGCGATGGCACGAAGCCGCTCAGCATCACCGTGCCGTTGGTGGTTTCCACATGCACGTCGAGCGACTTCAGACTAGGTTCGGCCAGCAGTTCGGTTTTCACCTTGGTGGTAATCATGGTGTCGGCCATGCTGTCGCGCGCCTGCGCCGTTTTCGAGCGGGTTTCGCATCCCACTTTATCGGTGCCCGTCATGTTGCTGCAATCTATGCCGGTCTGCGCAGTATCAGCCATCTGGCGGCCTTCCTTGGCATCATTGATCGCTGCCACATGAGCCGACTTGGCCGTATCCAGACAGCCGGATTTATCAGCGCCCGTCATGGAAGCACAGCGCGCCTTGGCCAGATTGTAGTTAGCATCGGCCACTTCGGTCTGAGCCTTCTGCATGGACTTCTTGTCGTTGCGATACTGCATGGCCGCTTGCGCTTCGCTGTTGGCACGTGCCACCTTGGCCGTCTCGACGCAGACATCCTTGGCGGTGCCGGACTGGGCGTCGCAAGCATCCTTGGCCGACTTGTAATCCGCTGCAGCTTTCTGAGTAGCGTTCTTGTAGGCCACGCTATCGTTGTTGGGCGCCGATGCAGCGAAGCTGGCACTGGCAGCCGTTGCCATCACAAGTAAGAGCAATTTGTTCATGATGTGTCCCTTTATGGTAGTTGGTGGACACATTAAACGCCGCACAGCGCCGTGCATCTGTGCGGAAACGTACGAAGTTGCAGAATCGCTAGCGCAGACTTATTCGCCGAGCAGTAAATCCTGCTGCAAGCCTTGCTGCCAGAGTTGCTCGACACGCTGCTGCCAGCTTGCGCCGGCAGCAAAGACTGCCGCCGTCGGTACCTGTTGCAGCCATGCTGCCGTGCTATGGCTGCCCGCTGCTGCGCCTGCACCTTTCGGCTGACGTACTTGCCGCATCCAGCCCAGCACAGCCGCATAGCGTTGCGGCTGATGTTCTGCCGTCCATGCCAGCGCTACCAGATCGGCATAGCCTTCTTCGCGGCGGGTTTCCTGCAACGCCATTTCAGGCGCACTGGCGGCCTGCTCGAAGCCGGCCGGTACGCTATGCCATGCGCCCTGCACATAACGCCAGCAATGGCCGATCTCGTGTGCCACCATGGCTTCTATCATCCAGCTCTGCTGTTCTGCCGGCACGCTGGCCAGCACATCCTCGCTATGGGGATTGCCGCGCAATGACAGCACCAGCTTGCAGCGGCCATCCTGATAGCCGAGTGCCAGCGGCACATCGCTGGCACGCGCCTGTGGCTGTACGGTGATATCGAGTGGAAGCTGCAGAGTCTGCTTTGCGTAAGCCAGTACGGCACTGCCGGCACTGAGCCAGCGGATTTCCTGCGCCGTCAGCTCGGCCGCAGGCACGCTAGCGGCCGACAGCAGAAGAACAGACAGGGACAGACAGTGCTTGATCATGGTGATCAGACTGTAGCACGGCGATGGGGTAAAAATTGCCGTAAGGAAGCTTCTACAACGCTTTATTTCTACGTAGAAAATTTGGAATGCCGGAACGGCAATAGCCGTTCCGGCAAGGGCTAGCGGACTTATTTCACCAGCTTGGCAGCCGTCGTGAAAGCAGGCCGTATATCGTTAGGCACCACTTTCATCTTGTCCAGCGCCTTCTGCACTTCAGGACGGATCACCACATACTTGGCGATCATGGCCTGTGCACGCGCATAATCGCCGGTCGCTTCGATAGTGAGGAACTCGCGGTCGAGGTCCGTCACGGCCTGTCGGATCTGCTTGAAGTTGACAGAGAAGGTACCGTCGCCATGCGCCACAAAGCCGCCCTTGTCGAGCAGGTAGTTCACCTGTATCGCCATACCGCGGGCATGTGAATCCGTCAGACCGAAGTGCAGCGTGCGGAAGGCCGAAGCAAGGAAGGTGGTGTACAGCTTGCGCTCGGCGGCAGCGCCCTGCCCCAGCGTACCGGCTAGCTGGCCCTTGTCCATCATGTAGGCCAGCGCATACAGGCCGGTGATATCGGCCTTGGCTTCCTCGATGGTGGAATAGGCTTCCTTCAGGTCCTGCCGCGGTGTCGATTCGGCACCGTTCACGCGGGTGCTGTGCGGGCCTAGGCCATGCATGATTTCATGCGCGAGAATATGAGTGAAGAAGGAATCAAAATCCAGATCGCGCTGATCGGCCTTCTTCAGCACCAGCTTGGAAATCGGCGTCAGCGTGGCCTTGAACTTGGCTTCCTGTACGTTCTTCAGCATCACGCGCTTGGAGCCGCGCTGGCTGATGATGCGCTCATCGTTAGGCAGATTGTAGGCCGCCGTCTGCACGCCCATATTGCCGTCGCCAGCGCCATACACCTGATTCACCACCACCATAGGCGCGGCCGCACCGACTTTCGGATTGCGGTATTGCGCATCGAGCGGCAGATTGTCTTCCAGTTCCTGCATGTGCTTGGCGAAGAAGTCCAGCTTGCGGGTCTCTTTCTCGTCGCGGATATTCACATAGGCTTCGAACGCAGCCTTGTAGCCGAACAGTTCATCGTTATAGGTCTCGTATGGGCCGATGGTGACATCGACCGGCGCATCCAGATCCATCCATGCAAAGTCGGACGCCAGATAGTCGTTACTGAGGAAGGCATCGGCACGCAGCGTGAGGAATTTTTTCAGCGAAGCGTTATCCGTATCAGCGGCAGCCTGCTTCAGCAGAGCGGCAGCGCGTTCCAGTTCAGGCTTGTATTCGTCCGAGTACTTAACGGTGACGAACTGGCCGGCTGCATTCTTACGGATGGTGGTGAAGAACCACTGCGCCTGCTCCTTGTCGGCGGCTGGCAGCGCGTTGATCCAGCTTTCCAGCGCAGCTTTGCTGGCGCCTTCAGGATAGAAGTTGGCCGCTTCCGGCTTCTTTTCGGGGATGGCGATGCCGGCCAGTTCAGCCGGCAGGAAGCGCTGATGATCGTCGAGGATGGACCAGGGGCCCTTGTTGAGCCAGAAGTATTCCTGGCGCGCCTTGCCCAGCGGGCTCTGGTCTTTTTGCAGCGCCGCCCACAGCGCTTCATTACCGGACCAGCGCTGGCGCAATTGCAGCACATCGAGAATTTTGGCAGCTTCGATCAGCTTGGCGATGGCTTTGCGGTCGCCGGCCGACAAGGCACTGGTATCGGCCGTCAGCGCGACCGGGGCAAAGCGCTTGGTCATGCGCTGCAGTTCAGCCACGTTGGCCGGCGCAGCATAGGCAGCGAAACAGGCGCTGGCCAGCGCCAGCGGGAGCAGAATTTTCTTCATACTAGCCTCGGAAATGGTGAGGCTAGTATTTTAGTCTACTGCGATTACCTCCTCAGTAATCGCACACGCTTAGCGTGCGGCCGGCTTGAGCGTACCGTTCGGCGCACCGTTCTGCGCCACATTGGCCAGCTGCTCCGAAGGCTTCCAGCCAGCGCCCAGCGCGCGGGCAACGGAAACGGCGGCCAGCAGACGCTGGGTGTTGATCTGCACCGCAGCACGATCAGCCGCCAGTGCGCTGCGCTGGGCATCCGTCACATCCAGATAGGTCGACACGCCCCGCTCGTAGCGCGCACGCGCCACCAGATAGCCGCGTGCTGCTGCCACCTGCGAGGTAGCTTGTGCCTCGCCCTGCAACTGGCGCTGCTGCACATCAGACAGCGCATCTTCCACTTCACGCAGTGCCGTCAGCAGCTTGCTCTGATGGTTGGCCACCGCCTCTTCGTAGCGTGCCTTGGCCACCGCCAGATTGGACTTGTTGCGACCACCGTCGAACAGCGGCAACGACAGCGCCAGGGGACCGGCGCTGAACTGACGCGCCCCGCCCTTGCTCAGATTCTGCAGGCTTTCCGACGCAAAGCCGAAGTTACCCGTCAGGCTAAAGGAAGGATAGAACGCACCTTCGGCCACGCCCACTTGTGCATTGGTAGCGCGCAGGGTGGCGACACTCGCAGCCAGATCGGGGCGCTGAGCCAGCACGCTGGCCGGCACACCGACAGGAATCGCAGGCGGCAGCGGCAGGCTGGCCGCATTGCTGCTGACTGGCAGTTGCAGCGCCGCTGGCGTAGCACCGACCAGCGTCGCCAGACTATGTTCAAGCAGATTACGCTGACGCTGCACTTCATGCAGATCGGCCTGCGCATTGGCGCGCTCGATACGGGCACGCGACACATCGAGTTCATTCGACAGACCAGCATTGAAGCGCGCCGTCACCAGCTCTTCCGATTCACGACGGGTATCGAGCGCGCTATTCAGAATCGCCATTTCGGCATCCAGACCGCGCAGCTGCCAGTAGGTGGTAGCGACTTGCGAGGACAGCAGCAACAGCACGCCATCGCGGTCGGCTTCGGCTGCCAGCGCCTGTGCATCGGAAGCTTCTACCAGACGACGCACGCGGCCCAGCAGATCGACTTCGTACGACAGCGACACACCAACCTGATAATCATTACCCTTGATGGAACGGCCACCCAGCGCCAGCCCTTGCGAGGTTTCAGCCGAAGTACGCGAGTTACCGATAGCAGTGCGCGCATTGATCTGCGGCTGCTGGCTGGAGCGCGTCACACCGGCCTGCTCAAGCGCCTGCACCAGTCGCTGGGCCGCAGCCTTCACGCCCGGATTATCACGCAGCGCCGTCTGTTCCAGCCGGTCCAGCGTGGCATCGTTGAAAACCGTCCACCACTGTGCCGGCAGGCGAGCTTCGCTGCTGGCGGCTGGCGCCAGATGGCGGAAGCTGGCATCGGCCACGGCTGGCGGTGCGGAGAAATCGCTACCGACCGTAGCGCAACCGGTGACAGCCAGCGCAACGGCAGTGGCCAGAGTCAGACGCTGGAAAGCGGAATGGAACATGGTGTTACCTCACTTGTATTTGATTTGTCGGGCGCTGCACTAAACCATCAATGCTTAGTGCGCACCACCACCGCCACCCGAAGGGGCTTTAACTTTATCCGAGAACCACAGCACGCCGATGCAGCCGAACAGCACAGCGCCAACGAGGAAGAAACCGTCGTTGTACGCCATCACATAGGCTTCGCGCCGCACGATGCCGTCGATGGCCTTGAGCGCCATATCGCCCGCCGTAGCGCTATCGAAGCCGCGACTGAGGAAGGATTGCGTCAGTGCTGCCAGACGTTCCTGCGTGGCGGCCGCAAAGCCCGTCACCGATTCACCCAGACGCTGCGAATGGAAATGCTCGCGCGAGGTCAATGCCGTCGCCAGCAGCGCGATGCCGATCGAGCCGCCCAGATTACGGGTCATGTTGATCAGGCTCGAGGCCGAAGGCATGTCCTTGGGCTGGATACCGTTCATGGCGAAGTTCGACAGCGTCAGCATCACGAACGGCTGCCCCAGTGCACGCACGACCTGCGACAGCAGCAGCTGGTCATAGCCGGTGGTGGCATCCATATACGCATTCATGAAGCAGGAACCACCGAACAGCAGCAGGCCAAACGTGCACAGAATCCGGTTATCCACCTTGGACGACAGCTTGGCCACAAACGGCATAATGAACAACTGCGGCAGACCGGCCCACATGATCACTTCACCAATCTGCATCGGCGAATAACCGGCGATCTGGCCCAGATACAGCGGCAGCAGGAAAGACGAGCCATACAGCCCCATACCCATCGCCATCGACAGCGCCGTGGCAGCGAAGAAGTTACGCTGACCGTAAAGCCCCAGATTAACGAAAGGCTGCTTGCGCAGTGCGCCCGTCACCGCCCAACCCAGCAGGCCGATGATGGCCAGCGCAGCGAAGGTAATGATGAAGCTCGATTCGAACCAGTCCTTGCTATTGCCTTCTTCAAGGAAGATGGTCAGGCTGCCCAGCCCCACCGCCATGAAGGCGATACCCAGCCAGTCGGCGTTGTACAGCAGCTTGAGTTGCGGCTTTTCCTTGTCCAGTCCCAGTGCGATACCGGCGATCAGCAGCAGGCCGGGGCCCCAGTTAATGTAGAAGATCGAAGGCCAGCCATACAGCTCGCTCAGGTAGCCGCCAAAGGTCGGGCCCATGGACGGTGCCAGCGTGGCTGTCAGACCGAAAATCGCCATGCCGGTAGCGCGCTTGGTAGCAGGCAGTTTGGCCATCACCAGCGTCATCGCCATCGGAATCAGCGCACCACCGGTAAAGCCCTGCATCATGCGGAACACGATCATGCTGGGCAGATTCCATGCGAAGCCGCACAGCGTGGAACACAGCAGGAACAGCGACGTAGTGCCTATCATGTAGGCGCGCATACCGAACACGCGCGTCATCAGCCCCGTCATGGGAATGATGATGATCTCGGCCACCAGATAGGCCGTGGCGATCCACGAACCCTCTTCCTGCGTAGCCGACAGCGTACCGAGAATATCCTTGAGCGAGGAGTTGGTGATCTGGATATCGAGCACCGCCATGAAGGCGCCCAGCATCCCTGCCGCCACCGCCATCCAGGTGCGGGCGCTGACCTTCTCGCCCGGCGCCGGCGGGGCAAACGGCTTGAGTGCCGCTGGCGTATCGTGGGTTGTGCTAGCCATGAGGCAGCTCCTTAGTGGGCAGCTTTAGCGTCGGCAGCAGCGCCGGTATGTTTCAGCGAGACTTCGGCGATGGCCGACATGCCCGGCACCAGACGGCCGCTGAGAGCTTTCACATCTTCCGGCTGGAAGGTGATTTTCACCGGCACACGCTGCACGATCTTGGTGAAATTACCGGTGGCGTTATCGGCTGGCAGCAGCGCGAACTGGGCACCCGAAGCAGGCGCGAAGCTATCGACTTTGCCGATCAGTTCCTTGCCCGGCAGCGCATCAATGGTGACTTTTACTTCCTGACCCGGCTTGAGTTCAGCCAGCTGGGTCTCTTTGAAGTTGGCCGTCAGCCAGACGTTTTCCTGCACGATGGCCGTCAGTTGCTGGCCTGGCGTCACGCGCTGGCCCACTTCCACCGTACGCTTGCCGATCCGGCCAGCCACGGGTGCCAGCACGCGGTTGTAAGCCAGCTGCTGCTGGGCGTCCTTGAGCTGCACGCGCAGCACCGCAGCCTGCGCCTTGAGCACATCGCGCGCCGCATGGGCAGCGCTGATCTGGGCTTTGGCCGCAGCGGCACTATCCTTACGCGCCGTTACATCGGCCGTCGCGCTGGCGCGGGCGGCAACCGCAGCATCGAGTTCCGCTTTCGACACGGCCTTCATCTGGCTGTTATACAGCTGACCGAAACGCTCGGCATCCTGCTTGGCGCGTACCAGCTGGGCTTCCGACTGCGCTACCTGCGCGGCAGCGGCGCTGGCCTGTGCCTGCACCTGCGCGATCTGGGCGTCCGCCTGAGCGATCTGCTGCTCGACCGAACCGATCTGCGCCTGAATCTGCTCCACTTTCACCTGCTGATCAAATGGATCAAGTTCGGCGATCACATCACCGGCATGCACCATCTGGTTATCGTCGATCAGCACCTTGGTCACAGTACCGGCGATACGCGCCGACACATTGTGCACGTGGCCAGCCACATAGGCATTTTCCGTTTCGACGTAGTTATGGCTGCGGTACCACATGCGGCCACCCAGCGCCAGCGCGGCCAGACCGATAACGGCGGCAATCACCACCACACGGCGGTTGGCAGGCGGCGTCGCGCTAGGCGCGGCGGCAGCCGGGACAGCGCTGAGGGGTTTCTGCTCCTGATTTTGCTGAGTGGACATGTACTGCTCCAATAAAAAATGAAATGAGAGATGTGCATTATGGCCGTTTTTTTGCCAAAGTCAAGAAACGAAACGATTGCATTTCATTTTATTTTGCACTACGATGCAGGCATCGAAGCTCATTCCACTGACCACTATGAACGCCCACGACCTCGACGAAACGGACTGCCCCGAGGAAATCGCCAACCAGACTGGCGCCGCGCCCTGCACCGGCAAGAGCGCTGGCCGCCCGCGCGCCGCCGATAAGGAAGCCCGTCATCAGGCCCTGCTGCAGACGGCAGGTCGCCTGTTCCTCGACAAAGGCTATGGCAACGTCAGTCTGGAAATGATTGCCCGTGAAGCCCACGTGGCCGTACGCACCATCTACGTGAAGTTCGGCGGCAAGGTGGGCCTGCTCAACGCCGTCATCGTCAATCGCCGCGCCCACTTCTTCGAAGGCATGCAGAACATGGAAACCGACATGCGCCCGATGGAGCAGGTGCTGACCGATTTTGCGTTGCGTTTTCTGGAACTGCTGTCACAACCGGGATCGAACCAGCTGTACCGCATGGTGGTGGGCGAATCGCGCACCTCGCCCGAGCTAGCCGAAACGTTTTACGAAGCAGGGCCGAAGCGCACCCGCGCCGAACTAGCACGCTACTTCGACCGTCCGGACGTGCGCGCCCAACTGCGCAGCGAATTCTCCAGTGACGTCCTCGCCTTCCATCTGCTGAACTGCGTACTGGGCGACAGCATGTGCAGCCTGCTATTCCCGCACGAGACAGCGCTGCCGCTGGAAATACGGCAGGCCCGCGTCAAACAAGGGCTGCAGCTATTCCTGCACGGTGTGCAGCGCTAGGCGCTGTAAAAATTTATCATTTGGTCTATACTGCTTTTTTTACATGGAGCAGAAATATGAGCAAAGCGAATCGACTGGACTGGAGTAGACAGGTAACGCTCATGAACGAGCGCATTAAATCGTTTCAGGCCAACCCCGGCCAGGAACAACTGGAAGCGGTAATCGCGGAACTGCAGGCCTATGCCGAAGCAGCGCGCAGCGGCGGCATTGAAATTCCCGCCCAGTTCACCGTCAACTAAGATCCTCCACCAAGCCCTCCGCCGCGACTGCAACCAGGCTTCAATCTGGCGCACTGACAGTGCTATGCTACGGCGTCCGTCACCGTACTTAGCTGGAGCGTCCATGAGTCTGAAGCAGATCGCCTTCGCCGTCCTCACGCTGGCCTATGCCACCGTGCAGGCGGCCAACCTCTCCCCCATCGAACAGCGCATCGTCGCCGACGTCAAAGCCCACAACGAACAGGGCCTGCAACTGCTGGAGCGCGCCGTCAACATCAACAGCGGCACCATGAACCACGAAGGCGTACGTGCCGTGGGCGCGCTATTCCGCGAGCAGTTCGAGCAACTGGGCTTCCGTACCCGCTGGGTCGACATGCCGGCCAGCGTGCAGCGTGCCGGCCACCTGATCGCCACGCGCGAAGGCAAGCAGGGCAAGCGACTGCTGCTGATCGGCCACCTCGACACCGTGTTCGAAAAGGATAGTCCCGTCGCGCTGTGGCAGCGTAATGGCGGCAAGGTGCGTGGACAAGGCGTAACGGATATGAAGGGTGGCGACGTGATCCTGATACAGGCGCTGCATGCGCTTCAGCGCGCCGGCGCCCTCGATAACACCCGCATCAGCATCATCTTCACGGGTGACGAAGAAAATGCTGGCGATCCCGTCGAAATCTCGCGCGCCGACATGCTGGCACTGGCCAAGCAGAGCGATCTGGCGCTGGCGTTCGAGAACACCGCACGTAACAAACAGGGCGAAGATACCGGCACCGTAGGCCGGCGCGCCTCGTCCGAATGGGAAGTCAAAGTACTGGGCAAACAGGGCCACTCGAGCGGCGTATTCAGCGAGCGCGCCGGCTACGGTGCCATCTATGAAGCCGCGCGTATTGTCGACGGCTTCCGCCAGCAAGTCATCGAACCGGACCTGACTTTCAACCCCGGCCTGATCGCCGGCGGCACCGGCGTCAGCGTGGACGGCAGCCGTGCGCAAGTAGCAGGTAAGAACAACATCATCGCCCCGACTACCACCATCAAAGGCGACCTGCGCTACCTGAACTACGAGCAGCGCGACCGTGCCCGTGCCAAAATGCGCGCGATCGTCGCGGCCAGCCTGCCCGGCACCAGTGCCAGCATCGAATTCCACGACCACTATCCGCCGATGGCACCCACGGCAGGCAATCTGGCGCTGCTCAAACTCTACTCGCAGACCAGCGCCGATGCAGGGCTGGGCGAAATTCCCGCCTTCCCGCCTGGCGAACGGGGTGCTGGCGACATCCAGTTTGTCGCCCCGCTGCTCGACAGCCTCGATGGTCTAGGCGCCACCGGCAGCGGCACCCACTCGCCCGACGAAGAACTGGAGATCGCCTCAATCGAACGCGCCACCATCCGCACCGCCCTGCTGCTGTATCGCCTGACGCGATAGTAAAGCTTGGGGTCAGGTCGGGCAAAGTGCAGGTGTCAGGTCGGGCAAGTGGGCAGATTCGGCACATAAGGCGAACTCTGCGCCAACGCCCGACCTGACCCCAAAATAAAAAAAGCCGGGAACGATCCCGGCTTTTTGTTTGCTGCTTGCTGCGCGTGCTTAGCGCTTGCGCGGTGGCGGCAGGTCGGTACAAGTACCTTCGTACACTTCGGCAGCCATACCGATCGACTCGCCCAGCGTAGGGTGCGGGTGGATGGTCTTGCCGATGTCGGTGCCGTCGCAGCCCATTTCGATGGCCAGTGCGATTTCGCCGATCATGTCGCCCGCATGGGTACCGACGATGGTGCCGCCGATGATGCGGTGGGTTTCAGCGTCGAACAGTACCTTGGTGAAGCCTTCGGCGCGGCCATTGGCCACAGCGCGGCCGCTAGCTGCCCAAGGGAAGTGGCCCTTCTCGACCTTGATGCCCTTGGCTTTGGCTTCGTCTTCGGTAATGCCGGCCCATGCCACTTCCGGATCGGTGTAAGCCACCGACGGAATCACCTTCACATCGAAGTGCGACTTCTGGCCCGCTGCAGCTTCCGCTGCCACGTGCGCTTCGTGCACGGCCTTGTGCGCCAGCATAGGCTGACCCACCAGATCGCCAATGGCGAAGATGTTCGGCACGTTGGTGCGCATCTGGCTGTCGACCGGAATGAAGCCACGGTCGGTGACGATCACGCCAGCCTTGTCGGCTGCCAGTTTCTTGCCGTTCGGGCTACGGCCCACGGCCACCAGCACCAGATCGTAGACTTGCGGAGCAGGCGCAGTCGCACCGGCTTCGGCCGCTTCGAAGGTGACTTTGATCCCTTCCGGCAGCGCTTCAACGGCCACCGTCTTGGTCTTGGTCATAACGTTATCGAAGCGCTTCTCGTTGTACTTCTGCCAGACTTTAACGGCATCACGATCAGCGCCCTGCATCAGGCCGTCCATCATTTCGACGACGTCGATGCGCGCACCGAAGGTCGAATACACGGTGGCCATTTCCAGACCGATGATGCCGCCGCCGATCACCAGCATACGCTTAGGAATCTGACGCAGTTCCAGTGCACCGGTCGAATCGACGATGCGCGGATCTTCCGGCACGAACGGCAACTTCACCACCGACGAACCGGCAGCGATGATGGCCTGCTTGAACTGCACGACTTTCTTGCTGCCGTCAGCTGCAGTCACTTCGATGTGATTAGCGCTAAGGAACTGGCCAACACCCTGTACGATCTGGGTCTTGCGCGCCTTGGCCATACCGGCCAGACCGTTGGTCATGTTGGCGATCACGCCTTCCTTGTACTTGCGTACCTGATCGATGTCGATAGTCGGCTTGGCAAAGGTCACGCCGGTGTTCGACATGTGCGACGTTTCATCGATTACAGATGCCACGTGCAGCAGCGCTTTCGACGGAATGCAGCCCACGTTCAGGCAGACCCCGCCCAGCGTGCTGAAACGCTCGACGATCACGGTGCTCATACCCAGATCCGCTGAGCGGAAAGCTGCCGAGTAGCCGCCGGGGCCACCGCCGAGCACCATCATGTCGCAGTCGATGTCGATCTGGCCGCTGTAGCTGCTGCCAGCCGGCGCCACGATAGGCGCAGCTGGTGCGGCGGCTGGAGCGGCAGCGGCCGGAGCCGGTGCTGCTGCGGCAGGCGCGGGAGCGGCAGCGCCAGCACTGGCTTCCACCAGCAGCAGGGTGACGCCTTCCTTGACCTTGTCACCGACCTTGACCAGCACTTCCTTCACCACACCTGCGTGCGAGGAAGGCACTTCCATACTGGCCTTGTCCGATTCCACCGTTACCAGCGACTGATCCACCTTGATGGTGTCGCCCACTTTGACCATCACTTCGATCACTTCTACATCTGCGAAGTCGCCGATATTCGGCACTTTTACTTCTGTGCTCATAGTCGCTCCTTACAGCAGAATTTTGCGCATGTCGCCGAGCACTTCGCTCAGGTACACGGAGAAGCGGGCGCCCATTGCACCATCGACCACGCGGTGATCGTAGGACAGCGAAGTACCCATCATCAAACGAGGCTGGAAGGCTTTGCCATCCCATACCGGCTTGATGGAAGCTTTCGACAGACCCAGAATCGCCACTTCCGGCGCATTCACGATAGGCGTGAAGTGGGTACCACCGATGCCGCCCAGCGACGAAATGGTGAAGGTAGCGCCTTGCATATCGGTCGGTTTCAGCTTGCCTTCGCGTGCCTGTGCCGACAGTTCCGTCATTTCACGGGCGATCTGCGAGACCGATTTCTGATCGGCGTTTTTCACCACCGGCACGACCAGACCATTCGGCGTATCGGCCGCGAAGCCGATGTTGTAGTACTTCTTCAGAATCAGGTTCTCGCCCTTCTCGTCCAGCGAGGCATTGAAGGTCGGGAATTTCTTCAGCGCGGCCACGGATGCCTTGATCACGAACGCCAGCATGGTCAGCTTGGCAGCATCCTTGTTCTTGGCATTAGCGTTATTGGTCTCGACGCGGAACGCTTCCAGATCGGTGATGTCGGCATCGTCGAACTGGGTAACGTGCGGAATCTGTACCCAGTTGCGGTGCAGATTAGGACCGGAGATCTTCTTGATACGCGACAGCGGCAGCAGTTCGGTTTCGCCGAATTTGCTGAAGTCCAGCGACGGCCATGGCAGCACACTGAAGTTGCCACCACCGCCCACCGAACCACCGGCAGCAGCGCCAGCAGGTGCGGCTACGGTACCGGCCATCACGCCCTTGACGAAGTTCTGTACGTCCAGCTGGGTGATGCGGCCTTTCGGACCCGAACCCGGCACTTTGCCCAGATCCACGCCCAGTTCGCGGGCGAACTTGCGGATCGATGGCGATGCGTGTGCCAGTTTGCTGGTCTGTACCGAACCTTGCGACGCTGCGGCGGCTGGCGCAGCAGCAGCGACAGGTGCAGAAGCTGGTGCCGAAGCTGCAGCAGGGGCTGCGGCTGGAGCGGCAGCGGCAGCGGCAGCGGCAGGTGCAGCCGCAGGGGCAGCAGCGCCGCCGGTCGCTTCGACTACCAGCACCACAGTGCCCATGCCGACTTTATCGCCCACCTTGACGCGCATTTCTTTCACGACGCCGGCGTGCGACGAAGGGATTTCCATGCTGGCCTTGTCCGATTCCACGGTCAGCAGCGACTGGTCTACCTTAATGGTGTCACCCACTTTGACCATGACTTCGATAACTTCCACTTCCTTGAAGTCGCCGATGTCCGGCACGGTCACTTCCACCGGACCGGCTGCTGCCGCAGGGGCAGCAGGGGCTGGTGCAGCAGCGGCAGGCGCCACAACTGGTGCCGGCGCCGCAGCGGCGGCCGGTGCAGGTGCTGCAGCAGCAGCCGCGCCATCCGCTTCCACCATCAGCAGCAGCGAACCTTCGGCAACCTTGTCACCAACTTTAACTTTGATTTCCTTCACCACACCCGCAGCGGACGAAGGAATTTCCATACTGGCTTTATCCGATTCAACGGTGATCAGCGACTGATCGACCTTGATGGTGTCGCCGACTTTAACCATCAGCTCGATGATTTCCACTTCCTTGAAATCACCGATATCCGGGACTTTAACTTCCACAATGCTCATAGCGTTTGCTCCGTATCTTTTATCAGCGGATTATTGGGTCACCGGATTTGGTTTGTTCGGATCCAGACCGTATTTGACAACAGCCTGCTCCACCACTTTGGCGTCGATCTTGCCTTCTTCAGCCAGCGATTTCAGCGCTGCTACGGTGATGTAGTAGCGGTTCACTTCGAAGAATTCACGCAGTTTCACGCGGCTATCCGAGCGGCCGAAACCGTCGGTACCCAGCACGCGGTAGGTGCGGTCTTTCGGCATGTAGGCACGGATCTGTTCAGCGAACAGACGCATGTAGTCGGTGGTCGCAACGATAGGACCTTCGGTACCCTGCAGCAGCTGGGTCACGTATGGCACGCGCTGTGGCTTGGTCGGGTTGACCAGATTCCAGCGTTCGGCATCCTGACCTTCACGGGCGACCAGCGTCAGCGACGGCGCAGACCAGATGTCGGCAGCGATGTTCCAGTCGTTTTTCAGCAGTTCGGCAGCGAAGATGGATTCGCGCAGAATCGTGCCCGAGCCGATCAGCTGTACGCGCTGCTTGGCGGCTTTGTCGCCCTCTTGCAGCAGATACATACCCTTCAGAATACCCTCTTCCTGACCAGCCTTCAGGCCAGGGTGCGAGTAGTTCTCGTTCATGATGGTGATGTAGTAGAACACGTCTTCCTGTTCCGTCACCATGCGGCGCAGACCATCCTGAATGATCACGGCCACTTCGTGCGAGAAGGTCGGATCGTATGGCAGGCAGTTCGGAATCGCGGCAGCGAACAGGTGGCTATGGCCGTCTTCGTGCTGCAGACCTTCGCCGTTCAGCGTGGTACGACCAGCGGTACCGCCCATCATGAAGCCACGGGCGCGCATGTCGCCGGCAGCCCAGGCCAGATCGCCGATACGCTGCATACCGAACATCGAGTAGTAGGTGAAGAATGGAATCATCACGCGGTTGTTGGTCGAGTACGAAGTCGCCGCAGCGATCCACGAGCTCATACCACCGGCTTCGTTGATACCCTCTTGCAGAATCTGGCCAGCCTTGTCTTCACGGTAGTACATCACCTGATCTTTATCGACTGGCTCGTACAACTGACCTTGCTGGTTGAAGATACCGATCTGACGGAACAGACCTTCCATACCGAAGGTACGCGATTCGTCCACCAGAATCGGCACTACACGCTGACCCAGACTCTGGTCTTTCAGCAGCGCGGTGATGATACGCACGAAGGCCTGGGTGGTCGAAATTTCGCGGCCTTCCGGAGTCGCTTCCAGGACGTTCTGGAACGACGACAGCGGTGGCACCACCAGCGTTTCGTCAGCTTTTACGCGACGCGCAGGCAGGTAGCCGCCCAGCGCTTTGCGGCGCTCGTGCAGGTACTTGATTTCCGGTGCGTCGTCGGATGGTTTGTAGAACGGAATGTCGGCCAGCTGATCGTCCGGAATCGGGATCGAGTAGCGGTCGCGCATTTCGCGCACAGCTTCGTCACTGAGTTTCTTGGTCTGGTGCGCAGTGTTACGTGCTTCACCGTGTTTGCCCATGCCGAAGCCCTTGATGGTTTTCACCAGCAGTACGGTAGGCTGACCTTTGTGTTCCTGTGCGACCTTGAAGGCAGCATAGATCTTGTGCGGATCGTGACCACCGCGGGTCAGACGCCAGATGTCGTCGTCGGTCATGTTGGCGACCATCTCCAGCAGCTTAGGATGCTTGCCGAAGAAGTGCTTACGCACATAGGCGCCATCTTTGGCTTTGTAATTCTGGTATTCGCCGTCGACGGTTTCCATCATTACTTTTTTCAGGATGCCTTCCTTGTCCTTGGCCAGCAGTGCATCCCAGCCCGGACCCCAGATGACTTTGACCACGTTCCAGCCGGCGCCGCGGAAGTCCGATTCCAGTTCCTGAATGATCTTGCCGTTGCCGCGCACAGGGCCGTCCAGACGCTGCAGGTTGCAGTTGACCACGATGACCAGATTGTCCAGCTTCTCGCGGCCAGCCATGCCGATCGCGCCCATCGATTCCGGCTCGTCCATCTCGCCGTCGCCGCAGAAGGCCCACACTTTACGGTCGGTGGTGTCAGCGATGGAACGGGCGTGCAGATACTTCAGGAAGCGTGCCTGATAGATCGCCATCAACGGGCCCAGACCCATGGACACGGTAGGGAACTGCCAGAAGTCCGGCATCAGTTTCGGGTGCGGGTAGGACGACAGACCCTTGCCATCGACTTCGCGACGGAAGTTGGTCAGCTGGTCTTCGCTCAGACGGCCTTCGAGGAAGGCGCGGGCGTACACGCCCGGCGACGAGTGGCCCTGAATGTACAGCAGGTCGCCACCGTGGTTTTCGCTCGGGGCTTTCCAGAAGTGGTTAAAGCCGATGCCCAGCATGTTAGCCAGCGAGGCGAACGAGGACAGGTGACCACCGAGGTCGCCGTCAGCGCGGTTAGCCTTGACCACCATGGCCATGGCGTTCCAGCGCATCCACGAGCGCAGCTTTTCTTCGTATTCCAGATTGCCCGGGCAGTGGGTTTCCAGATGGGCAGGAATGGTGTTGACGTAGGCAGTATTGGCGGAGAAAGGAATGTCGGAGCCAGCCTGACGGGCCAGATCGATCAGACGTTCCATCAGGTAGTGAGCACGTTCAGGGCCCTCTTGTTCCAGCACTGCGGCCAGTGCGTCCAACCACTCTTTAGTTTCCTGCGCGTCCGGGTCGGTGCTTACCGTAACCTGGTCAAGTTGAGCTGACATGTATGAAGTCTCCTGAGTTAAGGACCCGATCCGCCTATGCCGAAAGGGTTTTTACGCTGATTATTTACCAATACTACTAAGCCGTGTGCGGATTCTAACAGCACTTTTCCGCTTTTTCAAATTACGATATGAGATTTTATATTGTGAAATTTCCCTATGAAAAACTTGTGCGGCGCAGCACCGCGCCATGCAGGAAACACGGCGCAATCAGCGCTGCGGCCTTATAATCACGCTTTCCCTCTCTTTCTCTCTTCAATCTGCCCACATCATGACTGCTCAACTGATCGACGGAATCGCCCTCTCCCAAAAACTGCGTGCTGAAATTGCTGCACGTGCTGCCAAACTGACCGCTGAAGGAAAACAACCCGGCCTCGCCGTGATTCTGGTGGGCGACGATCCAGCCAGCCACGTCTACGTGCGTAACAAGGTCAAAGGCTGCGAAGATGCCGGTTTCTATTCGCTCAAGGAGCAATACCCTGCCGATCTGACGGAAGCCGCCCTGCTCGAACGCATCGCCGCGCTGAACGTCGATCCGACCATCCACGGCATCCTCGTGCAGATGCCGCTGCCTAAGCACATCAACCCGCACAAAGTCATCGAAGCGATTTCCACCACCAAGGACGTGGATGGCTACTCGGTACTGAGCGCTGGCGAACTGATGACGGGTCTGGAAGGCTTCCGCCCATGCACCCCGTATGGCTGCATGAAGCTGATCGAAAGCACCGGCGTTGATCTGCGCGGCAAACACGCCGTAGTCATCGGCCGCAGCAACACCGTGGGCAAACCAATGGCACTGCTGCTCTTGCAAGCTAATGCCACCGTCACCATCTGCCATAGCGCGACGCCGGATCTGGGCCTGTACACCCGTCAGGCCGATGTGGTGGTCGCAGCCGTCGGCCGTCGCAACACCCTGACGGCAGACATGGTGAAACCGGGCGCCATCGTGATCGACGTCGGCATGAACCGCGATGACGCGGGCAAGCTGTGCGGCGATGTCGATTTCGCCGGTGTGAAAGAAGTCGCTTCGCACATCACGCCTGTGCCGGGCGGTGTGGGTCCGATGACCATCACCATGCTGCTGATGAACACGGTGGAAGCAGCCGAGCGCACCCGCTAATACAGCGGCCAAACTTACAAGGACTGGATACGAGATGACTGACCAAAATCCCCTGCTGGACTTTTCCGGCCTGCCGCGCTTCGATGCCATCAAGGCCGAACACGTCACGCCTGCGATCGACACGCTGCTGGCACAGAGCCGTGCCGTGGTGACGCAGCTGGAAGCACCGCAAGCGCAAGTAAGCTGGGACAATTTCGTCGCACCGCTGGAACAGGCGACGGAACTGCTGGGCCGTGCATGGGGCATCGTCAGTCATCTCAACAATGTGGTGGATACGCCCGAGCTGCGCGCCACCTACAACGAGAACCAGCCTAAAGTGACCGAGTTCTGGACCGCGCTGGGCCAGAACGAAGTGCTGTTCGATAAATACAAGGCGCTGCGTGCCAGCGCCGAATTCGCCACGCTATCGCCAGCGCGCCAGCGCATCATCGATAACGCCGTGCGCGACTTCCGCATGGGCGGTGCCGAACTGCCAGCGGAACAGAAAGCACGCTACGCGGACATTCAGGAGCAACACGCGGCCGTGTCCACGCGCTTCTCGGAAAACGTGCTGGACGCCACCAACGATTTCAAACTGCTGGTGGCCGATGAAGCCGATCTGGCCGGCGTACCGGCGGACGTGAAAGCGGCGGCGCGCGCAGCTGCCGAGAAGGAAGGCAAAGCGGGCTACGAATTCTCGCTGCACTTCCCGTCCTACTTCCCGCTGCTGCAGTTTGCCGACAAACGCGAACTGCGCGAGACCATTTACCGCGCCAATGCCACCAAGGCTTCCGATCAGGCCGAAGGTTTCAGCAAGAAGGAAGACTGGGACAACACGGCCAACATCGTCACCCTGCTCAAGCTGCGTGACGAAGAGGCCAAGCTGCTGGGCTACCGCAATTTCGCCGAAGTGTCGCTGGTGCCGAAGATGGCGCAATCGCCCGAACAGGTCATCAGCTTCCTCGAAGATCTGGCCCAGCGTGCGCGCCCGTTTGCGGAAAAAGATCTGGAAGAACTCAAGCAGTTCGCCCGCGCCGAACTGGGTCTGGACGAACTCAAGGCATGGGATATTCCCTATGCATCGGAAAAGCTGCAGGAACGCCGCTACGCCTTCTCGGCACAGGAAGTAAAGCAGTACTTCCCTGAACCGAAAGTGGTCGATGGCCTGTTCCGCCTGATCCAGCGTCTGTTCAATGTCGACATCAAAACCGATAGCGCGCCCGTCTGGCATCCGGATGTACGCTTCTTCCGCATCGAACGTGCGGGTAAGCTGATCGGCCAGTTCTACCTCGATCTATATGCACGTGCCGGCAAGAGCGGCGGTGCATGGATGGACGATGCGCGTGGCCGCCGCGCGAGTGGCGACCAAGTGCAAACGCCGGTCGCCTACCTCACCTGCAACTTCACCGAACCAGCCGTGGTCGATGGCGCGGCCCAGCCTTCGCTGTTCACCCACGATGAAGTGATCACCCTGTTCCACGAATTCGGCCATGGTCTGCACCACATGCTGACGGTCGTCGATGAACTGGGCGTATCGGGCATCGCGGGCGTGGAATGGGATGCAGTGGAACTGCCATCGCAGTTCATGGAAAACTTCTGCTGGGAGTGGGATGTGCTCGAGCACATGACGGCGCACGCCACCACGGGCGAACCATTGCCGCGCGCGCTGTACGACAAGATGCTGGCTGCGAAGAACTTCCAGTCCGGCCTGCAAACCCTGCGTCAGGTGGAATTCTCGCTGCTCGATATGCACCTGCACTACGACTACGATGCCAGCGGCAGCCAGTCGGTGCAGGAAGTCATCGACGGCGTGCGCCAGCAGTTCGCCCTGATCATCCCGCCGGCGTTCAACCGCTTCCAGAATTCCTTCGGCCACATCTTCGCCGGTGGCTATGCGGCCGGCTACTACAGCTACAAATGGGCCGAAGTACTGTCGGCCGACGTGTATGCGGCTTTCGAGGAAGCGCAGGCCATCAGCCCTGCCGCGACGGCGGAAACTGGCAAGCGCTACCTCGAAGAAATTCTGTCCGTGGGTGGCTCGCGTCCTGCGCTGGAATCGTTCACCGCCTTCCGTGGCCGCGAACCCAGCATCGACGCTTTGCTGCGCCACAGCGGCATGGCAGCCTGAGCGCTTTCCGGCCTCAAAACGCTGCAAGATGCAACCATAAAAGAACGGCTGTGCTAACGCTGCAACATGGCGTTAGCACGCACAAAAACAGGCCAAGTCAAGCACCTGAAAACCGTGCGCACGGTAGCAAAAGCGATGCCAGCGACAAGGTAGATTTTGCCGTACACTGGTCGTTCGCCCTGTTCAAAGTGACCTGATTTAAGAGAACCTCATGACCCGCATCGACTTCCACACCAATGTGCCGGACAAAATCGCCTATGCCTGCCGGCTGGTGCGCAAAGCCCGTCTGGCCCGGAATAAAGTGGTGCTGATGACCGACGATGCCAGCCAGCTGGCCGAACTTGATGCGGCAATGTGGACTTTTTCCGTCACCGACTTCCTGCCCCACGTGGCCGCCAGCGATGCGCTGGCGGCACAGACGCCGGTGCTGCTAACTGACAACGATGCGGCAGAATTACCACACCGCGAATTATTAATTAATCTGTCGCGCCGCACCCCGGCCACGCTGGACCAGTTTGCGCGCGTGATAGAAATCATTTCCTCCGATGAGGAAGATGCGGCCGCTGGCCGCAAGCGCTATAGCGCCTACAAGCAGCAAGCCTATCCACTCACCCACTTTGTCACAGGAAAATCATGAGCCAAGCACCATCATTTGATGCCAGCATCCCTGTCTTGACGGAAGTAATGAAGGTCGATGCCCTCAGCGACGACCTGCTACCGGGCGAGAGCGCCCCGCCCCGTCGTACCGATCTGGCGGCACAACTGGAAGAAGATGCCATCGAAAACTGGACCGATACGGAATGGGAAGCCATGGAGCACCGCCTGTCCAGCCGCATCATGCAGCGATTGCTGTCGCGCGTCGATTTCGTGCTCGAGCAGCGTATCAAGGACAGCATGGCAGAAGTACTCAACCACGCCCTGCGCGACCTGACCAACGAGGTGCGTGTGGGCCTGCACGACACCATCGAAAAAATCGTCGCCCGTGCAGTGACGCAGGAACTGATCCACCTGCAAGCACGCAAAAAGTAAGCCCCTTCATTCGCCTCTCATTAGCCCTTTATGGCTGCCGGTAGATGCCCGTCATGGTGCATCTACCGCCCTGTCTTAGCGCAAACCTGCCTCAGCGCAGGGCGTGCTCTGCGAAATCCCCACACTGCAGCAATCTTTCCTATCCGGCATGCATATTTTGTTGTACGGTATGGCTCTTGCAGAATATTCTGCCGCGTCCCCGCACCATGTCGCTATTCAACCATTGGAGAATGTATATGCTGTTCAAGACCAAGTTCATGCCGCTCGCTATTGCTCTGGCTTTTACTGCAGGCGCTCACGCGCAGGAAGTCATCAAGCTCGGTCACGTTGCCCCCGTTTCCGGCCCATCGGCCCACCTCGGCAAGGACAATGAAAATGGCGCCAAGATGGCGGTGGAAGAACTGAATGCCAAAGGCATCAAGATCGGCGGCAAAGCCGTCAAATTCACCCTGATGCTGGAAGATGACGGAGGCGATCCGAAACAGGGCACGGCCGTGGCACAGAAGCTGGTCGATGCCAAAGTACAGGGCGTGATCGGCCATCTGAATTCCGGCACCTCGATCCCCGCCTCGAAGATTTACCACGATGCCGGCATCCCGCAGATTTCGCCCGCCACCACCCAGACCAAATACACCCAGCAGGGCTTCAACTCCGTCTTCCGCGTAGTCGCCAATGACGCCAAACTGGGCGGCACGCTAGGCGCCTATGCCGTCAACAAACTGGGTATCAAGAAAATCGCCGTAATCGATGACCGCACGGCCTATGGTCAAGGCGTAGCGGACGAGTTCATCAAAGGCGCCAAGAAAGCCGGTGGCGGTGTGCAGATCGTCGCAAAGGAATTCACTACCGACAAGGCTACCGACTTCAACGCCATCCTCACCACCATCAAGGCCAAGAATCCTGATCTGGTGTTCTTCGGCGGCATGGACTCGGTAGGCGGCCCGCTGCTGCGCCAGATGAAAGCGCTGGGCATCAAAGCCCGCTACATGGGTGGTGACGGCATGTGCACCGAATCACTGCCCAAGCTGGCTGGTGATGGTGCAGCCAACGAAATGGTGGTGTGTGCCGAAGCAGGCGGCGTAACGCCCGAGCTGCAAAAGAACATGGACGACTTCGTCGCCCGCTACAAAAAGAAATACAACGGCGACGTGCAACTGTACGCCCCGTACGTATATGACTCCGTGATGACGATGGCTGCCGCCATGCAGCAAGCGAATTCGGCCGAGCCAGCCAAATACCTGCCCGTGCTGCAAAAAATTCAGCATCAGGGCGTAACGGGCATGATCATGTTCGACAACAAGGGCGACATCAAAGATGGCGCACTGACCCTGTACACCTACAAGGACAACAAAAAAACCAAGATGGAAGTCATCAAGTAACCCCCAGTGGGGTCAGGTCGGGCAAAGTGCAAGTGACAGGTCGGGCACTGGGGCAAAGTTTTGCTGAATCATTGTTCATATTAAATGTGCCCATTGCCCGACCTGACACCGGCCGTTTGCCCGACCTGACCCCGGCTTTGGACGAAAAAAAACGCGCATCAGCGCGTTTTTTTTGCTTCACGGGGAAGGCTTATTTTTGTGCCAGAACCCATTTCACCAGGGTCTTGGCTTCGGCTTCGTTCACCTGTGGGTTAGCTGGCATAGGGATAGCACCCCAGGCGCCCGAACCACCTTTCAGTACTTTGGTGACCAACTTGGCTTCTGCGTCTTTCTGGCCAGCGTATTTTGCAGCAACATCTTTGTAGGCCGGGCCTACCAGCTTGGTGGCGACTGCATGGCATGCCAGGCAGTTTTTGGCTTTCGCCAGATCAGCACCAGCGTCAGCCATAGCAGCTTGCGAAACAAAAGCCGAAACCAGAACCAGACCAGCCATCATTACGTTACGTTTCATCGTTTTCTCCAGTTGAGTACTAAGCAATTCTATAGGCCATTCTACCGTGTTTTCGCCTGTTGCTATTAACGTCCGCGCGAGTTTAGGCGTTGACGCGACACATAAAAACACCTTTAAAATTTCCGCAAAGCAAGTAAAATAGAATCTTGCAGCATCTTGCACCGAGGAGAGCCCCATGCCACTAATCCTGTTGATCGCCGCCCTGTGCGGTCTGCGCTACTTCGAGGTGTGGCAGTTTGCCACGCTGTCGTGGTGGTCGATAGGCGGCTTGATGGTTTTCGCGTTTATCTGGTTCGAATTTCTGGAACCCTTGCTGGGGCTGGATAAACGCAAGGCCCACAACGAAGACGAGAAGCGCCGCAAGGCCCGCGTAGCACAGGAGTTCGGTACAAAAAAATAATCCCGCTCCAGCGGGAGCGGGATTCTTATCTAAAGCGCGACTGAATTAGCGCTTGATCTGCGACAGGTCACGCACAGCGCCGCGATCGGCAGAAGTGGTCAGTGCAGCATAGGCCTGCAGCGCTTGCGAGACATAGCGCTGACGATCCACCGGCTTCCACGCAGCATCGCCACGGGCATCCATCGCCACACGGCGTGCTGCCAGTTCGGCATCGCTGATGCGCAGGCTGATGGTACGGGCCGGAATATCGATATCGATCATATCGCCCTCTTCCACCAGACCAATCGCGCCGCCTTCGGCCGCTTCTGGCGAAGCGTGGCCGATCACCAGACCGGACGAACCACCGGAGAAGCGGCCATCGGTCAGCAGCGCGCAAGCTTTGCCCAGACCTTTGGATTTGATGTACGAAGTCGGGTACAGCATTTCCTGCATGCCGGGGCCACCTTTCGGGCCTTCGTAACGGATGATGACGACATCGCCTTCATGCACGGTATCGCCCAGAATGCCTTCAACGGCGGCGTCCTGACTTTCGAACACGCGCGCCTTGCCACTAAATTTCAGGATGCTTTCGTCCACACCGGCAGTCTTGACGATGCAGCCATTCACGGCCAGATTCCCGTACAGCACAGCCAGACCGCCATCCTGCGAATACGCGTGCGCCTTGTCGCGGATGCAGCCCGTGCTGCGGTCCAGATCCAGCGCGTCGTAGCGCTCCGCTTGCGAGAACGCCACCTGGGTCGGCACGCCGCCCGGTGCAGCGCGGAACAGCTGCTGCACGGCTGGATCGTCGCTGACCTTGATATCGTTGCGGGCAATTGCTTCGGCCATGGTCGGCGCGTGGATGGTCGGCAGCGAGGTATCGAGCAGACCGGCACGTGCCAGCTCGCCCAGAATCGCTACGATGCCGCCAGCGCGGTGCACGTCTTCGATGTGGAACTTATCCGTCATCGGCGCCACTTTGCACAAACAAGGCACTTTGCGCGAGATGCGGTCGATGTCGGCCATGTCGAACGCCACACCCGCTTCGTGCGCCGCCGCCAGCAGGTGCAGCACGGTGTTGGTGGAACCGCCCATCGAGACGTCCAGCGCCATGGCGTTTTCGAACGCGGCTTTGGTAGCGATCGAACGTGGCAGCACCGAATAGTCATCCTGCTCGTAGTGGCGCTTGGCCAGTTCCACGATCAGGCGGCCAGCGCGCAGGAACAGCTGTTCGCGGTCGGCGTGGGTAGCGACGATGGTGCCGTTGCCAGGCAGGGACAGGCCCAGCGCTTCGGTCAGGCAGTTCATCGAGTTGGCAGTGAACATGCCGGAGCAGGAGCCGCAGGTCGGGCAGGCCGAACGTTCGATCTCCGCCACATCGGCATCGCTCACGGTCTGGTCGCCAGCCTTGATCATGGCGTCAACCAGATCGAGCTTGATGACCTTCTTCGAGCCGTCTACCACTTTCAGCACTTTGCCCGCTTCCATCGGACCGCCCGAAACGAATACCACGGGAATGTTCAGGCGCATGGCAGCCATCAGCATGCCGGGCGTGATCTTGTCGCAGTTGGAGATGCACACCATGGCATCGGCGCAGTGGGCGTTGACCATGTATTCCACCGAGTCGGCGATCAGGTCGCGCGATGGCAACGAGTACAGCATGCCGCCGTGGCCCATGGCGATACCGTCATCCACCGCGATGGTGTTGAATTCCTTGGCCACACCGCCGGCTTTTTCGATCTCGCGTGCGACCAGCTGGCCCAGATCCTTCAGGTGCACGTGGCCCGGCACGAACTGGGTGAAGGAATTGACCACAGCAACGATAGGTTTATCGAAATCGCCATCCTTCATGCCGGTGGCGCGCCACAGGGCGCGGGCACCGGCCATGTTGCGGCCGTGGGTGGTAGTGCGGGAACGGTATTGCGGCATGTTGTCTCTCCGGTAGTACGTAGTGTGGTGCAGGGTTGATAAGGCCGCTTTAAGCGGCCTACACTAACCTCGCCTAGTCTGACAGCTTGCACTGACCCTGCCCTAGTGTCAAATATATGATTTCAGCACCTGTGAGTCGTATAAAATATCACAGAAGATAAGCACTCACGCTCCGGATATGACCAACGACTTACGCAACATCGAACTACGGCCGCTGCGCTACTTCGTCACGGTGGCGGAAGAACTCCACTTCGGCAAGGCCGCGCTGCGCCTGCATATGACCCAGCCGCCCCTGTCGCAAACCATACAGGCGCTGGAGCAGCAACTGGGCGCGCCCCTGTTCGAGCGCAACCGGCGCGGCGTGGCACTGACGCAGGCCGGACTGGCCCTGCTACCTGCCGCGCGCCGCTTGCTGGCGCAGGTACAGGAACTACCGCAACTGGTGCAACGCGCCGCCGCAGGAGAAGTGGGCAGCCTGACGCTGGCCTTCGTTTCTTCGGCCGACTACAGCGTGCTGCCGCCCTTCCTGCGCGCCTACCGCGCCGCCTATCCGCAGGTGCAACTGACGCTGCAGGAAGCCACCTCCGATCTGCAACTGGACGATCTACTACAGGGCCGCATCGATGCCGGCCTGCTGATCCCGCCCCTGCCCGACAAGGCCAGACAGGAACTCGACTATCTGCCCGTGCTGAACGAGCCGCTGGTGCTGGCCCTGCCGGCCGACCTGCACGGCGTGAAACGCAAGGGCAAGCTGACGCTGGCCAGTCTGCCACCACTACCGCTGATTATCTTCCCGCGCGCGATCTCGCCAGCGCTGTATGACGCCATCCTGTCGGTATTCCGTAGCGCCGGCCTCACGCCGCAGATCGGCCAGCAGGCCATACAGATGCAGACCATCGTCAGTCTGGTATCGGCCGGCATGGGCATGGCACTGGTGCCGCAGTCGGTCTCCAACCTGATGCGCCCCGGAGTAGAATACCGGGCGCTCACTGAAGCCACGCCGCTGGTAGAGACGGGGCTGGCATGGCGACGCGATAATGCCTCGCCGGTACTGCACGGATTTTTAGATTTACTGAGAAAGAGCACCTTATGCTGATACACCCTATGCCCGATCCCGTTGCCCTGCACCTTGGGCCCGTATCAATACACTGGTATGGCCTGATGTATGTGCTGGCCTTTGCCCTGTTTGTCGCGCTGGGCCGCGTGCGTATCCGCCAGCCCCATATCGCGGCGCAGCGCTGGACTAAGGAAGATCTGGACGACATGCTGTTCTACGGTATGCTGGGCGTAGTGATCGGCGGGCGTATGGGCGAAGTGCTGTTCTACCATCCGCTCGAATACTTTGCCCATCCGCTGGAAATCTTCAAAGTCTGGCGCGGCGGCATGTCCTTCCACGGCGGCTTCCTCGGCGTGCTGATCGCCATGGCCGTATGGGCGCGCAAAGCTGGCCGCAATCTGCTCGATGTGTACGACTTCATCGCGCCACTGGTGCCGCTCGGTTATGCCGCCGGCCGCCTCGGTAACTTCATCAATGCCGAACTGCCGGGCCGCGTGGTCAGCGATCCTTCGCTGCCATGGGCCATGCTGTGGCCGGACAATGCCTACCCGCTCAGCCCAGCCCCCGTATTCCTGCAAGGCCTGCGCCACCCATCGCCGCTGTACCAGATGCTGATCGACGGTCTGCTGGTGTTCGTGATTCTGTGGCTGTTTGCACGCAAAGAGCGTCCCCGTCTGGCCGTGGGTGCGTTCTATACCCTGCTGTATGGCTGCGCGCGGTTTGGCACCGAATACTTCCGCACGCCGGACTGGGAAACCACCGTGCTGGGCCTGCCCATCACGTCCGGTCAGGTGCTGTCGCTGCCGATGATTGCCGGCGCCATCGCCATGCTGGTATGGGCCTACAAGGTGCGCCAGCAAGGCCGTCCGCCACTGCAGCGCTAATGCGCTTCAGCCGAGCGCCTTGTACAACATATACGCCGCCAGACAGTACAGCATGACGGCGAAGATCTTCTTCAGCGTCTGCACCGGCAGACGGTGGGCAGCGCGCGCACCGAACGGCGCCATACTGACACTGGCGAGCGCCATCACGGCCAGCGCCGGCACATACACAAAGCCCAGCGCATACGGCGGCAGACCGGCTACCTGCCAGCCGTAATAGATATTCGACAGTGTGCCCGATAGCGCGATGGGGAAGCCCAGCGCAGCGCTGGTCGCCACCGCGTTCTGGATACGCACGCCGCGCCGCATCAGAAAAGGCACGGACAGAAAACCGCCACCCGCGCCCACTAGCCCCGAAATCACGCCGATCAGCATACCAGTGCCGAACATGGCGCTACGAGCGGGCAGATGGGCGGCATCCTGCTGCGCGGACGCCGATGGCTGCGCCGCCGCCTTTTTACCGAACAGAATCTGGCTAGCGGAAATCGTCAGGAACACAGCGAACAACAAAGCCTGTCCTGACGAACTGAGTTGCTTGGCGATCCAGGGACCGCACCATGCGCCCAGCAAAATCCCCGGCGCCAGCAAGGCCGCCACGGGCCACAGCACAGCGCCATGCTGGTGATGGGCGCGCACCGACGAAATGGAGGTGAACATGATCACGCCCAGCGAAGTGGCCACCGCCATGTGGATGATGGCGTGCGGCGCAAAGCCCTGCGCCGTAAAAATCATGGTGATGAAGGGCACGAGAATCATACCGCCGCCTATACCCAGCATACCGGCCGCAAAGCCGCCGAAAGCCCCCATCAGCAACAGCAGCAGGATCAGACCCGTGCTCATTGAACGCCTATCAGCAGTGCCTCGATAAAGCGCCACTGGTCCGGCGTCACGGGCGTGATCGACAGCCGGCTGCCCTTCTGCAACAGCACCATCTCGGCCAGCTCCGGTATGGCGCGCAGTTCGGCCAGCGATAGCAAGCGGGTCTTGTGCGTGCCCTGCACATCGATGGAAATCCAGCGCGGCTGTTCCGGTGTGGCTTTCGGATCGTAGTAGGGGCTGGCCGGATCGAACTGGCTAGCATCGGGATAGGGCTGGCTGACGATGCGCGCCAGACCGGCAATGCCCGGCTGCGCGCAACTGGAATGGTAGAACAGCACACCATCGCCCTCGCGCATGGCATCGCGCATGAAATTACGCGCCTGATAGTTACGCACTCCGAACCATGCGGTGGTGCGCTCGGGCGATGCCATCACATCGTCGATGCTCACTTCATCAGGCTCGGACTTCATCAACCAGTATTGCATTGCTTTGCTCCAGACGAAAAAAAGCGGCTGCGCACTCTCATGCAAGCAACCGCTTCAAGATATTCAGGCCCCGCCTGTGCCGTCTTTGCCGGCATCCCGAACCGAATGGTTCAAGGTGGTCACAGTTAGTTCAATTTCGGGTTCATCGGACTAGCGACGCTCACGCCCATCAAACAAAATTCCGCAACCGGTGCACATAAATGGTTCAAGGACTATATGGCAATCGCGAACACCGCAGGGTAGAACGCAGTTTACTCCTTTGTGCGCCGCAAAGGAAGAAAAAACCGGAATTAAAACAGGGTTTCTTGCGGCGTTAGCGCGCCATCAAGTACCTGATGCATGGCGCTGATTTTGGTCTGCATATCGAGTAATGACATATCCGACAACGGTCCGGCCGGCGAACGGGCCGACAGAAACTCCGCCGCCACACCCAGCGCTGCCATCACGGCAATGCGGTCATTCCCCTTGATCTTGCCGGCATCACGGATGGTCGTCATTTTCTTGTCGAGGAAGGCGGCCGCTTCGCGCAATGCACGTTCTTCCCCCTCTTTGCAGACGAGGCGATACGGTGCGCCCATGATGGTCACATCGACAGTGGTGCTCATTGTGCTTCCTCACTGGCTGGCTGTTGCTCGGGATCGATCTCCGCCTCGAGCGCAGGGATCTGCTCCAGCAAGGCGGCCACACGCGCGGAGGCTTCTCCCAGTTTGCGCTGGTAGCCCATGTTTTCCACCACCAGCGCCGAATTGGCCTGCCGTAGCTGGGCATTTTCGCGGCGCAGAGCGTGGGTCAGTTCGGCCAGCTGGTCGATTTTATCGGAGAGTTCTTGGAAATCTGGAATCATCCCATCACTATAGGGAGCGCGCCGTGCGCCGTCAACAGGCACACACGCTGCGCCAGCAGTTTCAGGGGGAGCAATGTGACAAATTGTTCCCCATCATCAATGTTGCTATCGGCCTTGTCGATTTGATAGCGAATCAAATTTGATCCGGCCAACAAAAAAGGCGGGGCGGTGCTGTATGCACCGCTCCGCCAACCGAACACACGACTACGGGATTAGAACTTGTAGGACAGGCCCAGGTTGTAGCGACGACCGAATT
Source organism: Duganella fentianensis (assembly GCF_964031615.1). GTDB lineage: Bacteria > Pseudomonadota > Gammaproteobacteria > Burkholderiales > Burkholderiaceae_D > Rugamonas > Rugamonas fentianensis_A. The sequence continues at coordinate 133,418 of NZ_CAXIQN010000018.1, read as the reverse complement.
CCGTCACTTCCTGCTGCTCTGGCACATTGGCGCTGGTGTACACCACCTTCTGGTTGGTCAGGTTGTCGATACCGAAGCGCAGTTGCAGTTGCTTGGTCAGCTGCTTGGCCAGATTCAGCGTGACATAGGTTTCCGCACCGTTTTCGATCAGCTGGCCAGCCGCCCAGGTCGGGTTACGCACAAACTTGCTGTGGTAATTGACCGACGTACGGGCTTCGAAGCCATCACGCTCGTACCACAGGGTGACACCGCCGTTGTGCTTCATCAGGCCTTCGATAGGGAACGGATTCTTGGCCGGGAAGCTTTCCTTGATATCGCTGTTGGTATAGGCATAGTTGCTGAAGATACCGAAGCCATTGTCGAAGGCATGCTGGTACACCAGTTCCAGACCCTGCACATTGCCACCCTCACCGTTGACCGAACGGGTGATGATCGCTTTGCGGCCATCGATGGTGGTGGTGTCGCTCGTGATGCCGATATAGCGCGTCACCTTTTTGTAGAACGCGCCAGCCGACAGCAGCGAACCCTTACCGAAGTACCACTGGTAAGCCAGATCGAGCTGGTTAGCCATCATCGGCTTCAGGCCCGGATTACCGGCGCTGCCGGTCAGCGGCATGACCGGATTCGGGTCGATATAGATGGTGCGCGAAGCGCGCATTTCATCGAGCGGCGCACGCGACATGGCGCGGGCCAGACTGAAACGCACCTGCTGCTCCTGCTTCTCGTCCAGATTGAAGATCAGGTTCAGGCTAGGCAGCACTTCCGTGTAGCTGGCGCTTTCCGAGACGGGCGTCGGGGTGGCACCGTTCAGGGTCTGCATGCCTTCGCCCGTCTGGGTGGTGTGCACTACGCGCACACCGGCATTACCGCGGTAGCTATAGCCGCCCAGCGTACCATCCAGATCGCCCTGTGCATACAGCGAGGAGCTACGTTCCTTTACCTTCCAGCCAGACAGCAGATCGTTCTGGGTCTGGGTGCGGCCGCTAGGATCGTAGGCCTTGGCGCCGAAGGCTTTCAGCGTGCTGCCCATGACGTCCTTGAGTGCCAGATACGGTGCCGACAGACCGGCTACTTTGACGGACTCGTATTCGGAATCGGCAATCGCACTCACCGGCTGCATATTCCACGTGGTCTGGTGGTAGTCCTTCTGACGATCGGTCACACGGGCGCCGATTTTCAGGCGGCTGACCGGGCCCCACTCGACACCGCGCGCAGCATTCACGTGCAGCGCATCGAGACTGTCGCGCAGATGACCGTCGGTATCGACGTACAGGGTGGCAGGCCAGAAGTTGGCGGGATTGCCGGTATCCTGACCGAACGAGAACGATGGATTCTCGTTACCGCTGAAGGCATAGCTGACGGTAGCACCATTCTTGGCCGACTGGCGCAGGTCATACCATGCGCTGTCGCGACCAGCACGCGAAGTGGACAGATCGGTTTCCAGCTTCCACTCGCCCACGTTGAACTTGCCGTTCACGCCGGTGGCGAAGGTATCCATATCCTGCGTCCACAGGGTGTCGTTGGTGGTCAGGCCTACGCCCGTCACCGTCGCGCCCACCACATAGCCATTGCGGATATCCAGATTGCTGTAGGCAGATTTCTGCCAGCCGTCCCAGTTACCCACGTCGCCGCTCCAGTGCTCCAGACCCGGCTCGCGGATCTTGGCCTGTGCATAGTAGGCGTCCGCCGTGATGATGGCGTCGCTGCTCGGTTTCCATTCCACCTTGCCCAGCACGCTGCTGCGCTCATCCTTGCCGCGCTTGATGGAATCGCCCCAGCCCCAAGGCGTCTTGTCCACTTTACCGTCACCATTCAGGTCGCCCGAATGGTCTTCATTAAAGCCCCAGTGCTTGACGTTCTTCTGCACGGAAGGCTGATCCTGATAGCTGAAGGCCAGCGCCACACCCAGCTTGCGATCATCGAACTGGTCGATATAGATGCCGCCCACACGAGGCGCCGTCTTGCTGGCACCCGGCACATCGCGGCCGATTTCGTAGTACAGCGCATCGGCTTTCAGCGAAGCCTGACGGCCGTTGTACTTGAGCGGGCTGACCGTCTGCAGATCGATGGTGGTGGCGATGCCGCCCTCCACCACTTCGGCCGACTGGGTCTTGTAGATGGTGGCACCACTGAGCGATTCGGACGGGAACTGCTCGAAACGCACGGCGCGGTTCGGTTCCGACGAGGCCAGTTCGCGCCCGTTCAGGGTCGCGCCGATGAAGCGCGGGCCCATGCCCCGTGCCACGATCTGGCTGGCGTTACCGCGATCCATACCGGACGACATACCGGGCAGACGTGCCAGCGATTCGGCAATCGTGGTGTCCGGCAGTTTGCCGATGTCTTCCGACGACACCACTTCCACGATGCTGTTGGAAGCTTCCTTGATAGCCAGCGCATTGCGCACCGACGCACGGATACCGGTAACGTTGACCTGCTGCGTTTCGGTATTGGCGCCACTGCTGGCTTCTTGTGCCAGCGCCTGTTGCGCCAGCAGAGGGGACGTGAATAGCGTGGCTATCAGCCAGCTGATTTTTTTATGCTTCATTAGCATCTCCAGTGTTTGTATTTATATTCCGTCTCTATTGAGCGACTCGGACGAATAACTGGATGCTAGCGAAACGCTCCGCGCAGTTCCAATTCCTTATTGCGCGCGCGGCATATCAAGATCGTATATCAGAAACCTTCAGGCAAAGATGGAGCTCACTCCGGCCTGCGGTAATGCGGGTACATGCTGGCAGCAGCATCGCGCAGCGCCTGCAACATGGCATCGGCGCCCGGCGAGAGCTGGTGTCGCTTGCGCGTCACAATACCGAAGGAATCCATGCTGACGCCGAGATCGAATGGCAGCGCCGTCATCAGACCGGCTGCCAGATAAGGCTGCACGGCATCTTCCGGCAACGCCACGATCATGTCGCTATTCAGCAGCAGGCTGGCGACTACCGGCAGATCGGGCGTCTCCACGGTTTCTGCCGGCTGTTCCAGACCACGCGACAGGAACAGCGCTGTGAGCCGGTCACGCAAGATGCTGCCGGCCGGCGGCAGTATCCAGCACTGTGCCATCAGTTCTTCCAGTTGCAGATCGTCGCGCCCTGCCAGCGGGTGACCGGCGCGCACGATCAGACGGTGCGGTTCATCCGTGAGCGGTTCGAAATGCAGTTCATCGGCGGCAGCCGTATCGAGGATGCGGCCGATCACCAGATCGAGTTCGCCGCCACGCAGGCGCTCCACCAGCGCTTTGCTCGTCGACATGCTGACGGCCACATGCACGCGCGCATGGCGCGACTTGAGCAGCGTGATCGCCTGCGGCACCAGCCCCGTGGCCGGTGCCAGCACCGTACCCACACCGACGCGGCCACGCAGACCGGATAGCAGTTCCATCACTTCCTGATGTGCCGCATCCATTTCCGCCAGCGCCGCACCGGCACGCCGGATCAGCACCTTGCCATACCATGTAGGCGCGACACCGCGCGACAGACGTTCAAATAGTTGAACACCGAGCGCGTGTTCCAGCTCGCCCAGCAGTTTGGACGCACCGGGCTGGGTCAGATTGGCAGCTTGTGCCGCATGGGCGATGGAACCGTGGCGCCCCAGTTCGACCAGCAGCACCAGATGGCGGGTCTTCAGATGGGAGCGGACAAAACGGTCGGAGCGGGAATCAGTCATGATGGGTAATAGAGGGCTCGCCCATCATAAGGCGGGGTGGCAGCAGCGTCAATCACCACGCCGTGCCTGCCCGCAATGGCTGGGCTTCGGAATAGGCGTCGGCAAAGGGCGTATCGGCCAGACCGGCAAAGTCCACGCCAGCGACCTGAGGAGAGACTCTAAATACACCGCCATCGGCGCCAATTAACAACAGCTGATCCAGTTGCATACCACCTGCAGCAGCACCGGCCAGCACCTGATCGCCGATCACGATCATCTGGCGCACGGCACCGCCGGCGTCATGCTGGCACAGCGCCGGACCCTGGGTACTCCAGACCTGATCGCGTGCATCCACCAGCAGCGCACCGCCGCCGATGCCACCCTGCGCAAATAACTGCACCTCGCCTACGCGGGCGCGCTCGGCATCGTAGCGGCAGCGCATGATGGCACCCAGTGTGGCGTCGGAAAAATACATCTGCGTGCCATCACGGCTGAAGGCGATGCCGCAGGCCGTGGCCACGGTGGGCAAAGCCAGCCGGCGCAGGCCGTAGCGCTGCGAATACTGATAAAAGCTGCCGATCGGACGTCTATCCGCAGCGATATTCGCGCTGCCGAACACGAAATAGCCATGCCGGTCGCTGGCACCATCGCTCATGACCGTGCGCGGTTCGGCCGGATCGATGGTCGCCAGCACCTGCGCCTGCAGCGGTCGCGCCGGCGCCACGCTGGCCGGCAGCTCGGCCATGCCCAGCCGCTTGCCTTGCCCCAGCAGCACCCGTCCCGAGGCACAGATGGCCATCACGTTCGCATGTTCCTGCAAGCGTATTGGACGGGCACTATCACCTTGCGCCGCCAGCGAGTGCAGCATGCCGCTGACGGGATCAAGCCAGTGCCATGCACTGCGACGGGCATCCCAGCGCAGCGCTGCCGCGCTCTGGCCGCTGCGCATCAACAAGGGGGCATAGGTAGAAACCAGACTCATACTGGGGTGGCTCCGATCGGAAATAGCGAGGAATTAGGGGCTGACAGAGGGATAGCGATCGCGCCAGTCTATAGGCGCGTGCCATACCTGAGCTATGAATAATCACGCCCCTGCCATAGCGTTTTCGGATAGCGCTACCAGCCACCTGCTAGCTATCCGGATTTGATATGCCTACTTACGAATTAATCATATTTCCGATCTAGCGCACGGGCTTAGACTGCAGGCTGTTCCTGAACTCATTCCTCTAGCCTCTATGAAAATCATCAAACTGACGACCTACCGTGTGCCACCGCGCTGGATGCTGCTGAAGATAGAAACCGACGAAGGTGTGGTTGGCTGGGGCGAACCCGTCATCGAAGGCCGTGCCCGTACCGTTGAAACAGCCGTGCAGGAGATGGAACCGTATCTGATCGGTCAGGATCCGGCCCGCATCAACGACCTGTGGCAGACCATGTACCGCGCTGGCTTCTACCGCGGCGGCGCGATTCTGATGAGCGCCATCGCCGGTATCGACCAGGCTCTGTGGGACATCAAAGGCAAGGTACTGGGCCAGCCTGTGCACCAGCTGCTGGGTGGTCTGGTACGTGACCGCATGAAAATGTATAGCTGGGTAGGCGGTGATCGCCCGTCCGACATCATCGAACACATCCGCACGCTGCGTGAAGGCGGCTTCGATACCTTCAAGATGAACGCCACGGAAGAACTGGGCATGCTAGACACGGCCGCCGCCGTCGATAAAGCCGTGGAACGCGTAGCGGAAATCCGCGCCGCCTTCGGCAACAGCATCGAATTCGGTCTGGACTTCCATGGCCGCGTGGCCGCGCCGATGGCCAAGACCCTGCTGCGCGAACTGGAACCTTACCGTCCGCTGTTCGTGGAGGAGCCGGTGCTGGCCGAACAGGCCGAGTACTACCCGCGTCTGGCCGAAATGACCTCGATTCCGCTGGCAGCAGGCGAACGGATGTACTCGCGCTTCGAGTTCAAGCATGTGTTCGAAGCAGGTGGTCTGTCCATCGTCCAGCCTGACCTGTCACACGCTGGCGGCATCACCGAGTGCATGAAGATCGCCTCGATGGCCGAAGCCTATGACGTTACGCTGGCGCCGCACTGCCCGCTCGGCCCGATCGCGCTGGCCTCCTGCCTGCATGTGGACTTCGCCTCGTACAATGCCGTGCTGCAGGAGCAGAGCATGGGCATCCACTACAATCGCGGCGGCGAGCTGCTCGACTACGTGGTCAACAAAGAAGACTTCCGTATCACCGATGGTTACATCCAGCCATTGACCAAGCCGGGTCTGGGCGTGATCGTGGACGAAGAAAAAGTCATCGAAGCGAGCCGCAACGCGCCGGACTGGCGCAACCCCGTCTGGCGTCATGACGACGGCAGCGTGGCGGAGTGGTAAGCACTGCCAGCCCATCATCGCCCAAGAATAAAGACGGAGACCCGATGCTGTTCTCAAACTCGATAAAACTGCGCCGCCATGCCAGCGCTGCGCTGATCGCCGGCCTGTTCGCCGGCGCAGCAAGCTGCACCAGCTACGCTGCCACCCTGCGCATTGATGCCAGCGCCGCCACACCGGCGCCGGCCGCGGCAGCCCTGCGCATGGGCAGCGCCGTTGCACCGAACGGCGACACGCTGGGCGTGAACGCCCGCTACCTGACCCGCAACGGCGCACCATGGCTGCCCGTGATGGGCGAATTCCACTACAGTCGCACGCCGGATAGCCAGTGGCTGGCCGAACTGCAGAAAATGAAAGCTGCCGGCATCGATATCGTGGCCAGCTATGTGATGTGGAACCACCACGAAGAAGTCGCCGGCAAGTTCGACTGGAAGAACGAACGCAATCTGCGCCGCTTCGTCCAGCTGGCTGCGCAGGCGGGTCTCGATGTGGTGGTGCGCGTGGGCCCGTGGGCCCACGCCGAAGTGCGCTACGGCGGCGTGCCGGACTGGGTGGTCAACAGCATGCCCACCCGCAGCAACGATGCCCAGTACATGGCACTGGTGGAAAAGCTGTACCGCGAAATCGGCCAGCAGCTCAAAGGCCAGCTGTGGAAAGATGGCGGCCGCGTGATCGGCATCCAGCTGGAAAATGAATACAACCTCGATGGCCCGGGTCGGGGCAAAGCCCACATCGCCGCACTTAAGCAGCTGGCATTAAAGGCTGGCCTCGATGTGCCCTACTACACCGTGACCGGCTGGGATGGCACCATCTATCCGCATGGCGAAGTCACGCCCGTGTTCGGCGGTTATCCCGATGAGCCATGGGGCACCAGCACCAAGGAGCTGCCGCCCAAGGAAACCTATGCCTTCCGCTTCGATACCCGCGTCAGCGGCGACCTCGGTGCGCAGACGGCCGCCCATGCACCGGGCAGCGCCGAAACCGACAAGGATGTAACGCCCTTCCTCGGTGCCGAATATGGCGCCGGTCTGCCGTTCATGTACCGCCGCCGCACCGTGGTATCGGCCGATGATATCGCCTCCATGCTGCCCGTGCAGCTGGGTTCCGGCGTGAATCTGATGGGCTACTACATGTTCCATGGCGGGCGCAATCCCACCGCCATCGGCGGCACCTCGATGGAAGAAAGCACGCTCAGTGGTGGCTACAACGATACCACCATGATCAGCTACGATTTTCAGGCGCCGCTGGGCCCGGACGGTCAGCAGCGCAAAGTGCTGGAAAAACTGCGCCCCTTCCACCTGTTCCTGCATGATTTCGGCAGCCGTCTGGCACCGATGACGGTGCGCAAACCGGAAGTTTCGCCCGCCACGCCAGACGATCTGCAAGCGCCCCGCTTTGCCGTGCGCAGCGAAGGCGAACGCGGCTTCCTGTTCGTGAATAACCATGTGCGCCAGTACGATATGGCGCCACAGCAGGCCAGCCAGTTCGAAGTCAAGCTGCCGAACCAGACGCTGACGCTGCCTAGCAAGCCGATCGATATCGCCAAGGGCGCCTATTTCATCTGGCCGCTCAACCTCGATCTGGACGGCACCAAACTGACTTATGCCACCGCCCAGCCACTGACGCTGCTTGATCAGGGCCGTGCCGGTGTCACCGCCGTATTCAGCGCTACTGCCGGCGTGCCGGTAGAACTGGCACTGGATGGCGTGACGGCCCAGCAGGTGCAAGCCAACGGTGCTAGCGTTAGCGTCAGCAATGGCCGTCTGCTGGTCAGCGACATCCAGCCCGGCAGCAGCGCTGCCCTGACGCTGCAACGCCCGGGCGCCCGCCCGCTGACCATCGTGGTACTCACGCCAGAACAGGCGCAGCAACTGAGCGTGGTACAGCTGGCCGGCCAGCGCCGCCTGCTGCTGAGCGCTCAACAAACTTACGTGGCTGACGGCGCACTGCAATTGCGCTCGGTCGGCAGCAACCAGTTCCGCTTCGGTGTGTATCCCCCTCTGCCGAAACAGCCGCGCACGGATGCCGCCGCATCCGTGCTGCGGGCTGGCGGAAACGATGGCCTGTTCCAGACCTATAGCGCAGAACTGCCAGCGCGCCGCATCACGGCAGACATCACGCCGCTGCGCGCGGCACAGGAAGCTGCGCCTGTCATGATAGGCGGCAGCGCGCGCGCAGCTATCCAGCCGGCACCGGAAAGTTTCAAGGCTGCTGCTGCATGGCGCGTCAACGTACCACAGGAGCAGTTGCGTGGTCTCGACGATGCCCTGCTGCAGATTGATTTTGTCGGCGATATCGGCCGCCTGTTCGCAGGCACCCGCATGCTGGACGACTGGTACTACAGCGGCTATCCGTGGCAGGTCAGCCTGCGTTCGCCGCAGACCGCCGCCAGCGGTGCGCTGACGGTTAGCGTGCTGCCGCTGCGCGCCGATGCGCCTATCTACCTGCCACGCGAAGCCCGTCCCGACTTCGGCGCAGCCAAGCAGATCGCCCAACTGCGCGGGGTCAGCGTGGTGCCGGTCTATCGCCTGCGCGTGACCCCGTAAACAAAAAACAGACACTGGAGATATACATGAAACGAAAAATAATCACCGCCGCCGCGCTTTGCCTGATGGCCGCTGCCCAGCTGGCACATGCTGCCGACGCAGTCAAAATCGGCTTCCTCGTCAAACAGGCCGAGGAGCCATGGTTCCAGGACGAGTGGCGCTATGCCGAGCAGGCCGCCAAAGATAAAGGCTTCACACTGGTCAAGATCGGTGTACCGAACGGCGAAAAGATGATCGCTGCGATCGACAATCTGGCCGCCCAGAAGGCGCAGGGCTTTGTGATCTGCGCGCCGGACGTAAAACTGGGTACGGCCGTCGAACGCGCGGCCCGCCGCAACAACATGAAAGTAATTTCGGTCGATGACCGTCTGGTCGATGGCAGCGGCAAACCGATTGCTTCGATTCCCCACATGGGCATTTCCGGCTACGCCATCGGCAAGCAGGTCGGCGAAGGCATCGTGGCCGAAATCAAGGCACGCAAATGGAATATGGCCGAAGTGGGCGCGATTCGCGTCGCCTACGACCAGCTGCCTACTGCCAAGGAACGCACCATGGGCGCAATCGACGCGCTGAAAGCGGCCGGCTTCGTGGCCGCCAACGTTATCGATGCACCGCAGGCCAAGACCGATACGGAAAGCGCTTTTAATGCAGCCAACATCGCGCTGACTAAAAACGCCCGCTTCAAATACTGGGTGGCCGTAGGCCTCAACGATGAAGCCGTGCTGGGCGCCGTGCGCGCTGCCGAAGGCCGCGGCATCAAGGCCGACAGCATGATCGGTGTAGGCATAGGCGGCGCCAAAGCCGCCGAGAACGAACTGAATAAACCGGCAGCCACGGGCTTCTTCGGCTCCGTCATGATCAGCGCCAAAGAGCATGGTTATCAGACCTCGGTCAATCTGGTCAACTGGATCACCGGCAAAGCCGTGCCGCCAGCCGAAGTACAGACCAAGGGCATGCTGATGACGCGCGCCAATCAGGCGGAAGTCCGCAAGCAGATGGGCCAGTAATATGAACGCGTATCTGCAATTTGATCAGGTCAGCAAAGTTTTCCCCGGCGTGAAAGCGCTGAACGGGGTGAGCTTTGCGGCCCATGCCGGTCAGGTGCACGGCCTGCTCGGTGAAAACGGTGCGGGCAAATCCACCCTGCTGAAAATCCTCGGTGGCCAGTACAAGCCGGACGGCGGCCGCCTGCTGGTCAACGGTCAGGAGTGCCGCTTCACTAGCGCCAAAGATGCGATTGCCGCCGGCGTCGCCATCATCCATCAGGAACTGCAATATGTGCCGGAACTGACGGTGGCCGAGAACGTGCTGCTGGGCCGTATGCCCACCCGTTTCGGTCTGCTCGACAAACCGCGCGCCTATCAGATCGTGGCCGAAAAGCTGGCCGCCATCGGCGTCGATCTGGCCCCGGATGCCAAGCTGGTCGACCTGTCCATCGCCCAGCGCCAGATGGTGGAAATCTGCAAGGCCATCATGCAGGATGCACAGGTGATCGCGTTCGACGAACCCACCTCCAGCCTGTCGCACCGTGAAACAGAAATCCTGTTCCGGCTGGTGAAAGAGTTGCGCGCCGAAGGCCGCACGCTGATCTACATCTCGCACCGGCTGGAAGAACTGTACGAACTGTGCGACGCCTGCACCATCTTCCGCGATGGCCGCAAGATCGTCACCCATGACGTGATGGCCGACGTGCCGCGCGAACGCCTGATCAGCGACATGGTCGGCCGCGAACTGTCCGACATCTACGACTACCGCGCCCGCCCGCTGGGCAAGGAACGCCTGCAGGTACAAGGCCTGTCGGGCCAGCACATCAGCCAGCCGCAAAGCTTCAGCGTGCGTGCCGGCGAAGTGCTGGGCTTCTTTGGTTTAGTCGGCGCCGGTCGCAGCGAATTAATGCGGCTGCTGTACAACGCCGATGCACGCAAATCCGGCAGCGTGCTGCTCGATGGCACCGTGGTGCCGACCAGCGGCCCTTCCGCTGCGATTAACGCCGGTATCGTGCTATGCCCCGAAGACCGCAAGGAACAGGGCATCCTCGCTACCGCTTCCGTGGCCGAGAACATCAACATCAGCGTACGCCGGCTCGATCTGATGGGCGGCCTGTTCCTGCGCCATCAGCGCGAAGCGGCGCTGGCCGAGGAGTTCATCACCCGCCTGCGCATCAAGACACCGAACCGCCAGCAGGAAATCCGCCTGCTTTCGGGCGGCAACCAGCAGAAAGTGATTCTGGCGCGCTGGCTGGCCGAACCGGGCCTGAAAGTGCTGATCCTCGACGAGCCTACCCGCGGCATCGACGTGGGTGCCAAGAACGATATCTACCGCATCATCCACGAAGTGGCCGAAAAAGGCTGCTGCGTGATCGTGATCTCGAGCGAACTGCCAGAAGTACTGGGCATTTCCGACCGCGTGATCGTGATGCGCGAAGGCCAAATCTGCGGCGAACTGCCGCGCGAGCAGGCCAGCGAAACCGCCGTGCTGGCACTGGCGCTGCCCGATACTGCTCCCGCTACCGCATCGGCTACCGCACCAGCTACTGCACCGGCTACCGCTGCCGCCGCACCAACTGAAACTACCGAATCATCCGCCCTTCCTATCCGGAGCATTGCATGAACGTCGCACAAATGAATTCCGCCGCTACCCCAGCGGCCCAGACCAACCAGCGCCAGCGCCAGTGGCTGGTGGACTACAGCATGCCGCTCGGCTATGTGGTGCTGTTTGCCGTGCTGTCGGCTACGGTGGAAAACTTCTTCTCGCTGACCAACGTGGTGGGCCTGATGCTGTCCGTAGCGCAGATCGGCATGGTGGCCTGCACCATGATGCTGTGCCTGGCCTCGCGTGACTTCGACCTGTCGGTGGGCTCCACCATCGCCTTTGCCGGCGTGCTGGGCGCCATGGTGCTCGAGCACACGGGCAGCGTACTGCTGGCCGTCGGCGCCGGTCTGGCCGCCGGTGCCATCATCGGCGCGGCCAACGGCGTGCTGATTGCCTACCTGCGCGTCAACGCCCTGATCGCCACGCTGGCCACCATGCTGATGGTGCGCGGCCTTGCCTTCATCGTCTCCAAAGGTCAGGCGGTCGGCATCAGCAACGACGCCTTCATCGATTTCGGCGACAGCCGCATCTTTGGTCTGCCGCTGCCGGTGCTGGTGTGCGCCGCCTGCTTCGTGGTATTCGGCATCCTGCTCAACCAGACCATCTTCGGCCGCAACACGCTGGCTATCGGCGGCAATCCGGAAGCAGCCCGTCTGGCCGGTGTGCAGGTGGAACGTCTGCGCGTCTGGATCTTCCTGATTCAGGGCGTGGTCACCGCCATGGCCGGCCTGATTCTGGCCTCGCGCATCACCAGCGGCCAGCCGAATGCGGCACAGGGCTTCGAACTGGATGTGATCTCGGCCTGCGTGCTGGGCGGCGTCTCCCTGCTCGGTGGTAAAGCCCGCATCTTCGGGGTGCTGATCGGCGTGCTGATCATGGGCACGGTGGAAAACGTCATGAATCTGCTCGACGTGGACGCCTTCTATCAATACCTGATGCGCGGCGTGATTCTGCTGGCCGCCGTGCTGCTGGACCAGCTGAAAACCCGCGGCGAGCGCCGCTAAGCCTAGTCATCACGCGCCGGCCAGACACCCCTGCCGGCCTGACAGCATGGGGCTTGAGCCGCCGCTCAAGCCCCATTTCGTATCCTCCAAGCAAGAATCCCCCTGAAATACTGCTTTTTTTGCGCCCGCGCAAATTTTGCGCCTTGAAATGGCTAAGGGTCGTCCCTATAATTGGCACTCGATACGGAGGAGTGCTAACAGTCTGCTTCGTTAAATTTCCGCTGCGGCAACCTTGTTGAAGCAGCAACAAACTGTACCATTGTTAATCATTAAGGAGTTTTGTATGAACCTTCGCCCTTTGAACGATCGCGTAATCGTCAAACGCCTCGACCAGGAAACCAAAACTGCGTCCGGCCTGATCATCCCTGATGCGGCTGCTGAGAAACCAGATCAAGGCGAAGTCCTGGCTGTAGGCAATGGCAAGATTCTGGAAGACGGCAAAGTCCGTCCACTGGATGTCAAAGTAGGCGACCGCGTTCTGTTCGGCAAATACGCCGGCCAGACCGTCAAAGTTGACGGTCAAGAACTGATGGTGATGCGCGAAGAAGACATCATGGCCATCGTGGTCAAGTAAGACCAGCGATAGACCTCGTACCTACCTAATTTCGGAGAATTAAACATGGCAGCTAAAGATGTAGTATTCGGCGACGCAGCGCGCGCCAAGATGGTTGAAGGCGTGAACGTACTGGCCAACGCCGTTAAAGTCACCCTGGGCCCTAAAGGCCGTAACGTAGTACTGGAGCGTTCGTTCGGCGCCCCTACCGTCACCAAGGACGGCGTATCGGTTGCTAAAGAAGTCGAACTGAAAGACAAGCTGCAGAACATGGGCGCGCAGATGGTCAAAGAAGTGGCCTCGCGCACCAGCGACAACGCCGGCGACGGCACCACCACCGCGACCGTGCTGGCACAAGCCATCGTACGCGAAGGCATGAAGTTCGTTGCTGCCGGCATGAACCCGATGGACCTGAAGCGCGGTATCGACAAAGCTGTTGCAGCGACCGTCGAGCAGATCGCTGTGATCGCCCGTCCATGCACCACCACCAAAGAAATCGCTCAAGTTGGCTCGATCTCGGCTAACTCGGACACCTCGATCGGCGACCGTATCGCTGAAGCGATGGAAAAAGTCGGCAAAGAAGGCGTGATCACCGTTGAAGACGGCAAATCGCTGAACGACGAACTGGACATCGTTGAAGGTATGCAGTTCGACCGCGGCTACCTGTCGCCATACTTCATCAACAACCAAGAGAAGCAAGTTGCTGCACTGGACAACCCATTCGTTCTGCTGTGCGACAAGAAAATCTCGAACATCCGTGACCTGCTGCCAGTACTGGAGCAAGTTGCCAAGTCGGGCCGTCCACTGCTGATCATCGCTGAAGACATCGAAGGCGAAGCACTGGCAACTCTGGTGGTGAACAACATCCGCGGCATCCTGAAAACCTGCGCAGTGAAAGCTCCAGGCTTCGGCGACCGTCGTAAAGCCATGCTGGAAGACATCGCTATCCTGACCGGCGGCCAAGTCGTGGCTGAAGAAGTTGGTCTGACCCTGGAAAAAATCACCCTGGAAGAACTGGGCCAGGCTAAACGCATCGAAATCGGCAAAGAAAACACCACCGTAATCGACGGCGCTGGCCAAGCTGCTGCGATCGAAGCGCGCGTAAAACAGATCCGCGTTCAGATCGAAGAAGCGACTTCGGACTACGACCGTGAAAAACTGCAAGAGCGCGTAGCCAAACTGGCTGGCGGCGTTGCCGTGATCAAAGTCGGTGCTGCAACCGAAGTTGAAATGAAAGAGAAAAAAGCCCGCGTTGAAGACGCACTGCACGCTACCCGCGCAGCTGTGGAAGAAGGCATTGTGCCAGGCGGCGGCGTAGCGCTGCTGCGTGCCCGTGCTGCTCTGAGCATCAAAGGCGACAACCCGGACCAGGACGCAGGTATCAAGATCGTTCTGCGCGCCATGGAAGAGCCACTGCGCATGATCGTTCAGAACGCCGGCGAAGAAGCTTCGGTCGTCGTTGCAGCGGTTCTGGCTGGCTCGGGTAACTACGGTTACAACGCTGCCAACGGCACCTACGGCGACATGGTTGAAATGGGCGTGCTGGATCCAGCTAAAGTCACCCGCTCGGCACTGCAGAACGCAGCATCGATCGCTGGCCTGATGCTGACCACCGACTGCATGATCGCTGAAGTAGCCGAAGACAAACCAGCCGGCGGCATGGGCGGCATGGGTGGTATGGGCGGCATGGGCGGCATGGACGGCATGATGTAATGCCTAAGGGACGGCAACGCCGTCCCTTTGCCAGCCTCGCTAGCAAAAAAAATCGGGGTCAGATCTGTCAAATGGACATTCGTGTCCGATTGACAGATCTGACCCCGAATCTATTTCAAGCGTCGTGGTAGGCTGCTTCCAGTTCTTCGCGGCGCGGCGCATCGGCGATATGCACGATCAGCACTTCGCGCAGCGCCAGCGCCGGATGAGCAGCACGGTGACGCGCATACCAGAACACTTCTTCCAGTTCGTCGTCATCATGTGCTGTGACGACCACGGCGCGTTCGGCCGGCACATCGTCATAATCGGCCGCTTCCAGCGCTGCATCTTCCAGCGCTTCGCGCCATGCTTCGCAGTCCTTACCCCACACCAGCGCCAGCATGCAGCCCGCGTCCACCAGACCGCGTGCGCTTTCCCACATGCTCATCTCGGCCACTTCGCCATCCAGCACGACAATGGCCTGAAACTGCCCCATGCCTTTCAGTTCAGGCAGCGGACTATCGGGAACGAGGTGCAGATATTTAAGCGTGTGGTTTTGCATGGTAGGACTTCTAGTGTGGCGTGTGCGGCATTCTAGAACGGGTCCATGGCCGGTGTAAACTTACCGGCTGCATCGAGTGCACCCATGGTGTAGCCCTGCCAGCCCGGATAAGCTTGCGGCTCCCAGTAGAACACCCCGAGCCCGTTGCTGCCCAGCGCCTTGGTCTTGTTGAGCAGGTCGGCCAGCATGGCTTTGGATGTGGCGCTCTGGGTCCAGTCCATGCCCACTTCCGTCACCATCACAGGCTTGGCATAGCGCGCCACCATATCCCACATATTGGTGGAGATCTTGCTGTTGTAGCTGGCCCAGTCCGAAGCAGGCGGATAGTGCGACATACCGATCACATCCCACTTGGCGCCCGCCCCTTTCACACCATCGAAGAACCAGCGGAACATGGGATTATCGTAGCCATTGGCCAGATGCAGTATCACCTTGGCATTCGGGTACACCGCCTTGGTGGCGTTGTAGCCGCTGTTGATCAACTGTGCCAGATTAGCGAAGCTCGTGGTCTTCCCTTCCGGCCACAGCATGCCGCTATTGATTTCATTCCCCACCTGTACCCACTCGACCGTGATGCCGTTCGACTTCAGGTAGCTGAGGATGCCCTGCGTATGGCTGTACACATCGTTATTCAACTGGCTCAGCGTATGGCTGGACCACGCCGCCGGCTTGGTCTGCTGGCCCGGATCGGCCCAGCCATCGCTGTAATGGAAGTCGATCAGTATGCGCTGGCCCTGTGCCGTCGCCCGTTTGGCCTTGTACAGCACGTCCGCACCATCATTCCAGCCACCCGATGGATTGACCCACACGCGCAAACGGATAGCATTCACCTGCAGATTCTTCAGCAGCACAAACGGGTCGGTCTTGACGCCGCTGCTGTTGTAGAACGCATAGCCGCTAGACTCCTGCTGGCTGACCCAGCTCACATCGGCACCGTTGGCAAAGGTGGCAGCTTGCGCCGCCATGCCCCACATCAGACTCGCGGCAGCTAGCCAGCCTGCCAGACGCTTTTCCAGTTTCATTTTTTGTCTCCTAGTTTATTTTTATTTACAGCGACAGCAAAAAAACGGCGCGCAGAAGCTCCTGCCGCTGCGCGCGCGGCACCTACAAAAATCGAGAGGGAGCGCTGGCAGAACGCCAGCGCTTACAGGGAATCAGCCGTAGCGATAGGCGGCAACACCGGCCACGTCTACGCGCGCGGCAAACAGCGCACCGCTCAGGGGATAGGCTTGCAACTGTTCCGCCGTGTTGTCTTCACAGGCGGTGGTGATGTAGAGCGTACGCAGATCCGGTCCGCCCAGCGTGCACGAAGCAGGATTGCGCGCTGCCACCGTCACGGTTTCCAGCAGCGTGGCATCGGGCGCATAGCGGCACACGCGGCCACCGCCCCACTGGGCGACCCACAGACAGCCGGCACTATCGACCGTCATGCCATCCGGCGCACCTTCGTCGCCTTGGAACTGACGCCACAGGCGCGGCTCGCCCAGCGTGCCATCGGCCGCCAGCGGATAGGCGTAGATGCGGCCTTCATAGCTGTCGGTGTGGTACAGCGTGGCGCCGTCGGGACTGAGCGCAGGACCATTGCAGATATGGTAGTTGTCATCCGCCACGCTCAAGCTCTGGTCGGATGCCAGCCGGAACAGCCGGCCGGCCGCCTGCGCATAATCGGTGTTGTGCATGGAACCGGCCCAGATGCGGCCCGTGCTATCGGCCTTGGCATCGTTCATGCGCAGGCCGCTGCCTTCGGCAAACGGACGCGCCACATATTCAATGCGCACCTCTGGTTCCAGCCACAGGCGCACGATGCCATCGCGCAGACCGGCCATGAAACCATCACCATCACGGCGCGGTACCAGCCAGCAGATATAGTCCGGCATCTCCCAGCGATGACGCTGGCCATCGGCCAGATCGAGTGCATGCAGGGCGCAGCCTTTCAGATCGACGAAATACAGGCGGTTCTGCTGCGCCATCCACAGCGGGCCTTCGCCCAGTTGCGCGCCCAGTGGCCAGATGCACTGTGCTTCCTGCTTGCTCATACGCTGTTCTCCAGAATTCGAATCCGCCATCATAAAGCTAAACTGCAGACCAACTGGCCTATTACAGCGCGGCCAGACTGCGCCACTGGCTCATATAGGCCTCGGCGCGGCGCTGCAATTCGTCCAGCGCGATACCGGGCGTGTACAACTGGCCGCCGATGCCAAAGCCGGTGGCACCGGCCTGCTTCCAGCCTGCCATGTTATCCGGCGTGATGCCGCCTACCGGCCACACTGGCGTACCGGCCGGCAGCACGCTGTTGAACGCTTTCAGGCCCGCGTGGCCCACCATATCGCAAGGGAAGATCTTCAGCGCATGGGCGCCGGCATCGAGTGCCGCAAAGGCTTCCGTCGGCGTGGCCACGCCCGGTGCACAGTACATGCCCAGTTCGGCCGCGCGGCTGATCACGGCCGGCACGCAATTCGGCGATACCAGCAGACGGCCACCGGCCGCATACACGGCTTCCACGTGCGGCACGGTCAGCATGGTACCGCCGCCTACCAGCGCGTCAGGGAAGCGCTGCACCAGCGCAGCAATGGACTCCAGCGCACCGGGGCGGTTGAGTGGCACTTCCAGCGCGCGGAAACCCGCCTGATACAGCACCTCGCCGACGGCGATAGCATCTTCGGGAGCCAGGCCGCGCAGGATCGCGACCAGCGGTACAGCAGGATGGGACATAGGCATGGTGTCTTCTATCAAAAAAATCACAAAGCGATCACAGGAAAAACTGCTGGGCGGCGGCGCGATACACACGGTGCGGATCGAGCACCGTGCAGGGCAGATTGAAATGACTGGCCGCTTGCGCGTAGCGCTGCGCCAGTGCCGGACTGCCGATCACGGTAATCCCGCTACCGGCCGCGACGGAATGGGCCGCCGCCGTGAACTCGGCACCGATCAGCAGGCCGCTGACCACGGCTGCCGCCTGCGAGGCCGGCGCCGCCTTGGCCACCACACCGGCACGTACGCGGAACAGCGTGTTGGACAGGGGCTCGCCGCGCGCCGCCTGCTGCAGACCGATGGCATAGCCTTCGGCGTCGGCGGCGTCACCTTTCATCATGGCCGACAGCGTGCCGCCAGCCGACAGCATGGCAAACAGTTCGCCCGTCATATAGGTGGACAGCGACTGGATCAAACCGTCGCGCAGCAGCACCCATTTGCTATGGGTGCCGGGTAGCACCAGCCAGCCATCACGGTGGCCTAGCGCCACAGCGCCCAGCAACTGGGTCTCTTCGCCACGCATCACATCCACCGCAGCACCGCTGCGGTAACGGTAGCCCGGTACGATGTGGCAGCGGCCCGCCCATGCAGGGTCCTGCAGTGCCGCCAGATGGGCCGGCAAAAGCTGCACCGGAATGGCGCTATCGAGGTAATCGACCTCCTGCCAGCCGGAAGCGCTGCCCACCATACCGGACATCACCACCGGCACGTGATCGGCCACGCCCATGTTCTGGCATAGCAGCGTCAGCGCGTCGCTAAAGCGTTCGCGTCCGCCCACAGCCAGCATGCCCAGACCATCTTCATGTTCGGCCAGACACTGGCCCTGTTGATCGATCAGATAAGCGCGGCGGTTACTGGTGCCCCAGTCTACCGCCAGAATTTGTTTGTCCACGTTGCAGTTTCCCTATGCAGATGCTGCAGCCATGGTAAGGAAAACTAGCTAACGCTTCCAATGAATTATCTCGTCCGAGTAATACGAAAATAGTATAGGCGAGGGCGAAAATGCCCCGAAATCGTTGCCCCTGAAGTGGCTTTGGTTTAGTATGGCCGACAATAATATTGCCCAGGCCCGCAAGTTTATGGAATCGCATACCCAGTCCTCCCGAAATCTGTTTCTCGCAGGCGTAATCGCCGGAGCGACCCTACTGGGTGGAGGGCTTTATTTCGCAAACCAGACGCAGGCTGGTGCACCGAACGTCACCGCACCGTCCCTGCCGGCCGCCAGCGCTAGCAGCAGTGTCGCCAGCGCCCCAGCCGCCACGGCCAGCGTAGCGCGTGCCAGCAGCGCACCGGCACCGGTTGTCACGGCCGAAGCCCATCACCTGCACAGCAAGGAACAGAGCGCCGCCGCCCTGATGGCGCTGCCGGAACTGCAGGCCTGGTCGGCCATCATCGAAAAGAATTCGGCTGGCAAATCGCGTGGCGCGCTGATCGAATACGACCCCACGCCACGCAAGCTGAACGGCAAACTGTATTACCAGTTCAGCTTCGTCGATAACAGCAGCGAAGCGGCCCAGCGCTGGGAAAGCTTCCTCGTCTCGTCCAGCGACGACGAAATTCTGGTGGAAGATGCCAGCACCGACGAAGTGATCAGTCTGGCGCGCTGGCGGCGTGAAAAACACCCGTCCAAGCGCACCAGCATTGACGGTTAAGCTTTGACCGCTTGTGGTGCTGGCGCCATGCCGGCACCCACCCGCCCTATCCAGAATACGGAAAACAGCGTCAGCCCTACGGCCAGCCAGCCGTTCAGGCCATAACCGCTGATATGCCCGCCCGCATCCGTCTGCAGCAGCAGACCGCCCAGTAGCGCCCCCACCCCATTGCCCATAGACTGGATCGCCGAGTTAGTGCTGAGGAAAGCACCGCGCCGTGCCGGCTGTGGCACCGTCGTCATCAGCGCCTGCAACGGAATATTCCGCCCTGATAGCGCCATCATGAAGAACGGGAAGAACAGCAGCACGCCCCACAGGGGAAGCTGCGGCATATGGGTCATGAACAATATCGGCGGCAGCGAAAGCAGCGCCACCGCGCGGTAGACGAACTGGGCGCCGGCGCGGTCGGACCAGCGGCCGATGCGGCGCGCGCTGAACAAAGTCGCCACCCCGCCGGCCAGATACACGAAAGTGATTTCCGCCGGCTGCACGCCGATGTTATTCACCAGCACAGGCGAAATGAAAGGGATTACCAGCATCCCCGTCAGCATATTCACGCCGGACAGCAGAAAGGCCTTCTGGTGTCCCGGCACGCGGTACAGCGCCAGCAGTTCGGGCAGCACCTGCGCCAGCGGCACACGGCGCGCCAGATGGCCATCCAGCGCAGGCAGCACGCGCCAGGCAGCCGCCCAGATCAGCAGCGAGAACAGCACCAGCAGATAGAACGGCGAGGCCCAGCCAAAGTGGGCGGCCAGCATCACACCGGTGGGCACGCCCGCCACGGCAGCCAGACTGAAGGACGTCATGACGATGCCGGTGGCCGCACCACGCCGCTCGGCGGGTATCAGATCGCCGATGATGGCCATGATGATGGAAGCGAGCACCCCGCCCGTCAGGCCGGCGAAGGCGCGCGACAGCACCAGCACATGGAAGCTGGGCGCCAGCGCGCAGGCCAGATTCGACACAGTGAACAGCGCGAACATGGTCAGCAGCAGACGCTTGCGGTCAAAGCGGTCGATATACATCGAAGCGAGCAGGCCGGAGATACCGGCGCACCACGCATAGGCCGACACGGCGCCCGAAACGGCCGCCGGCGAGATATCGAAGGCGCGCATCAGCTGGGGCGCCAGCGGCATCATCACCATGAAATCCATGATGACGGTGAACTGGGTCAGCGCCAGCAGCCACAGCACGATGCGCTCGCGCGCCGGTGCCAGTACACCGGCCGAAGTAGCGGCACTCGGACTCATTCCAGCCCCTGAATCTCTGCCGTCGCGCGACGCAGCACGGCGCGGATGGCATCGAGCCGCTGCGGATTGGACTGGAAATCCTGCGCCTGCGTAATCACCGCATGTTTCAGTTCATGCATGAGGGTGCGCAGATCATCGCGCGCATCGGCCGGATCGCCCATGCGCTTCTGGATCGCATCGACGAATTGGCGGTTCTCGGCCAGAAACGCCTCGCCTTCCGGCGTAATCGTGTGCAGCTTCTTATTGCCGTCGGCACTGGCGACCACATGGCCCATATCGAGCAGCATAGACAGCAGCGGATAGATAGCGCCCGGGCTAGGCGTATAGGCGCCGCCCGAACGCTGCTCGAGTTCCTTGATGATTTCATAGCCGTGACGTGGTTTCTCCGCGATCAGCTGCAGCACGATATAGCGCATGGCGCCCGCATCGAACATTTTCGGGCCACGGCCGCGGCCACCGCCACGCAGACCGTGATGTTCGCCATGGCTGGCGTGATGGCGATGCTGATGATGTGAAAATTTAAACATGATAGAGCTCCTTAAGATATGGCAACTTAAGTAATATCTTCTTACGATATAACTTAATAAGATATATCTTAAACTCTTTTCTAAAGAATGCAAGAAAAATTCGGGGTCAAGATTCGGGGTCAGATCTGTCATTCGGACAGTCGCCCCGTTAGATTGAGCCAGCTCAATACGGACGTAAAAAATCAAAGACGCCTTCAATCTCACGCTTGAAGCGCGAAATTGAAGGCGTCTTGAGTTTGCTCAACAGTGTGCGGGCAATGTCCGAATGACAGACCTGACCCCGAATTGACGGTGGGGAGATTAGCCGTCGAGGTGGGAGATCAGTAGGCGGCGGTTTTCGGCGTCACCGCCGCTGGCTTTGTGCTCGACCACCAGTCGCGAGTTCTGCGCGTCGAGCGAGATGCCGACCGAGAGGATGTCGATCAGTAGCAGCTGCAATATGCGCGAGATCATCGATAGGAAGGTGGTGCTGTCTTCGCTGTGATCCACCGCCAGACACACGCTGGCTTTCTTGGCCAGCGGCGAATTGCTGGAGGTGATGGCGATGACGTCGGCACCCGCGGCGCGCGCTGCATCCACTGCTTCCAGCAACTCGGGCAGGCGGCCCGAATTCGAAATGGCGATCACGACGTCGCCCGGATTGAGCAACTCGGCCGCCAGCGTCAGCAGGTGCGAATCGCCATACGCCGAAGTGGGAATGCGGAAGCGGAAGAATTTGTGCTGACCGTCCAGCGCCACTACACGCGAATTGCCCATGGCGTAAAACTCGACGCGCTTGGCTTTGGCCACCAGTGCAATCGCTTTGTCGAGCGAGCGCACATCGAGCTGGTCGCGGAATTTCAGAATCGCCGATACGGTGTTGTCGATCACTTTGGCGCTCAGGTCGTGCGTGCTGTCGCTGACCCGCACCTGACTGTGACGCACCGGGATGGCGCCCGTCAGGCTGCTGGCAAACTTCAGTTTGAAGTCGGCCAGTCCAAGGAAGCCCAGCGAGCGGCAGAAGCGGATCACGGTCGGCTGGCTCACTTCGGCCAGTCGGGCGATATCGGCAATCGGTTCGTTCAGCACGAGGCGTGGCTGCTCCAGCACCAACTGCGCTACGCGCTGTTCGGCCGGCGTCAGCTCATGCTGCAGATGCTGCACCCTTTCCATCAGGGTGTTGGCACCGCTGCGGCCGCGCAGGTGCTCGGACAAAATCGTCGCTACGCCGTAGAAGGCCGGATTCGGCGTGGTAATCACATAGGTCGGGATCTCGGCCAGATAGCTGGTGAAACGGCCCTTGGCTTCGAAGCGGGCGCGGAACGGCGAGCTGGCAAACCACTCGCCCATGCGCGGTACGATGCCGCCGCCAATGAACACGCCGCCGAAGGCGCCCAGCGTGACCGCCAGATTGGCGCTGGCACCACCCAGCATGGCGCAGAAGCATTCCAGCACTTCCATGCACAGCGGGTCTTTATCGGTCAGCGCGCCGGCCATGATTTCCTGCGAGGTCAGATCACGCACTTGCCGGCCATTGCGCTTGGCGATGGCGCGGTAGATGATTTCCATGCCGGGGCCGGAGATCAGACGCTCGGTCGAGACGTGCGACCAGGTCTGCCATGCGTATTGCAGAATCGCGTATTCGCGTTCGTCGGCCGGGGCAAAGTTGGTGTGACCACCTTCCGAACCCAGCGTGACAAAACCATCCACCGTCGGGATCACGCCCGACACCCCGAGACCCGTGCCGGGACCCAGCACGCCGATGACGGAATTGGAAGCCGGCTTGCCGCCGCCTACCTGCATCAGGTCGGACGATTTCAGACCCGGCAGCGACATCGCCAGCGCAGTAAAGTCGTTCACCACCAGCAGCGTGTGCAATCCCAGCGCGCGCCGCACTTCGTCGGTGGAAAATTCCCACGCGCGGTTGGTCATGCGCACATAGTCGCCACTGACGGGATTGGCCACGGCCAGTGCGGCGTGGTTCAGCGTCAGGTCGGCATGGTCGGCCAGATAGGAACGCAGCATGGCGACGATGTCGGTGTAGTCGTCGCACTTGAGTACGCGCACCGCGCGGAACTCGCCGGGCGCCGTCTGCAGGGCAAAGCGGGCATGGGTCGCACCAATGTCGGCCAGCAGGCGCGGGCCATCAGCAAAGGCGGTACGGTTCAGTTTTTGATCCACTTCGGCTTGTTTCATTGTCTATACAGTTAAAACAGTTGGCGGAAGCATACCCGAAATACCCGATGTTAAAAAGCCGCAGCGCCAAGGCAAGGCCGTGGCGATGCCAAATCTCCGGCTTGTCTACTACAGCATCAGGCGGCGTAACCGAACCACGCGCCAAAGGCAGGCAGCTCGACCTGACCGTTCTGCACCGAACCGGGCAGGCCATAGCCGGCCAGCTGTTCGGCACCTGCGGCCTGTGGCAGCGAGCAGCTGACTGGCGCAGCACTGAGATTGAAGACGGCGATGATGCTGCGCTCACCTTCTGCATCGCGGCGCAGCGCCAGCACGGGTTCCGGTGCGTCGAAGAATTCGATGCCGCCGCGCGTCAGTTGCGGGAACTGGCGCCGCCATGCGATGAAGCGGCGGGTAAATTCCAGTGACGATTGCGCATCGCCTTCCTGTTTCGACGCGGCCTTGGCCAGATGGTCAGGCGAGACGGGCAGCCACGGTTTGCCCGTAGTGAAGCCACCATGCTCGGCATCGCTCCATGCGATCGGGGTGCGGCAGCCGTCGCGGCCTTTGAACTCGGGCCAGAAGGTGATGCCGTACGGGTCCTGTAGCAGTTCGAACGGCACATCGGCTTCGGCAAACGCCAGCTCATCACCCTGATACAGACATGGCGTACCTTTCAGCGACAGCTGCATGGCCAGTATCATCTTGGCGAAAGCAGCCGGTGCTTCAGGGCCGCCCCAGCGGGTGGCCACGCGCTGCACGTCGTGATTGCCGACCGACCACGAGGCCCAGCCGCCTTTTACACGGGCTTCGAAATTCTCCACCTGCTGACGGATGTAATGGGCCGAGCATTGCGGCACCAGCAGGTTGAAGCTGTAGGCCATGTGCAGCTTGTCGCCATCGGCCGTGTATTCGGCCATCACGGCCAGCGAATCATCGGCCCCCACTTCACCGATCGCCACGGCCTTGTACTCATTCAGCAGCGCGCGCAGCTTCTGCAGGAAAGCCAGATTCTCCGGCCGGCTCTTGTCGTAGATGTGGGCCTGCATGCCGTACGGGTTCACATCCGATACAGTCGCCGTATCACGGTTGGTGGCGGGCGGATTGCTGCGCAATTCAGTGTCGTGGAAGTGGAAATTGCAGGCGTCCAGACGAATGCCGTCCACGCCGCGCTCGAGCCAGAAGCGCAACGCATCGAGGTGCGCCTGCTGCACGGCCGGACTATGGAAGTTCAGATCCGGCTGGCTGGTGAGGAAATTATGTAAATAGTATTGACGACGGCGCGTATCCCACTGCCACGAGGAGCCGCCGAACACCGACATCCAGTTATTGGGCGGGTTGCCATCGGGTGCAGGATCAGCCCACACATACCAGTCGGCTTTAGGATTATCGCGGCTGGAACGGCTCTCCTTGAACCACGGGTGCTCCTCGGCCGTATGCGACATTACCTGATCGATCATAATCTTCAGGCCCAGGCTGTGCGCCTTGGCGATCATGCTGTCAAAGTCGGCCAGCGTGCCGAACATCGGATCCACATCGCAGTAATCGGAGATGTCGTAGCCGAAGTCCTTCATGGGCGATTTGAAGAACGGCGAAATCCACACGATGTCCACGCCCAGCGATGCGATATAGTCCAGCTTGGACGTAATCCCCGGCAAATCCCCCACCCCATCACCATTGGTATCCATGAAACTGCGCGGATAAATCTGGTAAATAATCGCTTCGCGATACCAGTCCGACGCGTGAGGAGAGACTTGTGTAAGTTGCTTGGTCATATGAGAATCCGGGGTGGGCTTGGTAGTGGATTATGTTTGTAGATAATATACATCACGAATCTATAATTTTCAATTGCTAACCACACCGCAGATTTTGCAACTTATCCGTTTAAAATCAATAACATAGAATTTTTACAGAAAATTCATTTCTAAAAAATAGTAGTCAAACTACACAAATCAGGAGAAACACAGTGAGCGATCACGGTAACGGGCCTATGCCCCGACAGATTCCCTACATCATTGCCAACGAGGGCTGCGAACGTTTCAGCTTCTATGGCATGCGCAACATCCTCACGCCTTTCCTGCTGAGTACCCTGCTGCTATTCATTCCGCTGGGCGACCGTCCGGCCGAGGCCAAGCACGTCTTCCACACCTTTGTGATCGGGGTCTATTTCTTCCCCCTGCTAGGCGGCTGGCTGGCCGACCGCTTCTTCGGCAAGTACAACACGGTGTTCTGGTTCAGCCTGATCTACGTGGCCGGCCACGCCTGCCTGGCCATCTTCGAAGATAACCTCCAGGGCTTCTATCTGGGGCTGGGCCTGATTGCCTTCGGCTCGGGCGGCATCAAGCCGCTGGTGGTAGCCTTTGTGGGCGACCAGTTCGACCAGACCAACAAGAACCGCGCCAAGCTGGTATTCGACGCCTTCTACTGGATCATCAACTTCGGTTCCTTCTTCGCTTCGCTGCTGATGCCCGTATTCCTGCGCGACTACGGTCCTGCCGTCGCTTTCGGTATCCCCGGCCTGCTGATGGCCGTGGCCACCTTCGTGTTCTGGCTGGGAAAACGCAAATACGTCCATGTGCCACCGGCCAAGCCAGATCCGAACGCCTTCAGCAGCGTGGCCCGTACCGCCTTGCTGGCCAAGCGTGAGGGTCAGGGCCGTCCCGGCCTGATGGTGGCGGGCGCCGGTGCAGTGGGCGCGCTGGCATCGCTGGCCATGACGCCGCAATGGGGCTTCGTGATTGCCGCCTGCACGGCACTGGTGCTGCTGCTGGCCTTTGGCGGCATCGGTGTATCGCTGCAACTGGAGCGTGCGCGCGGCCTGCATACGGATGAAGCGGTGGAAGGCGTGCGCGCCGTGCTGCGCATCCTGATCGTGTTTGCCATGATTACCCCGTTCTGGTCGCTGTTCGACCAGAAAGCCTCGACCTGGATCGTGCAGGCCAACACCATGCACAGCCCGCTGCTGTCGCTGTTCGGCTGGGAATTCACCCTGCTGCCCGCGCAGATGCAGGCAGTCAATCCAATTCTGGTGATGCTGCTGATCCCGTTCAACAACCTCGCCCTGTTCCCGCTGATGCGCGCCATCGGCATCACCCCTACCCCACTGCGCCGCATGGGCATGGGCATCGCCCTGTCGGCACTGGCATGGGTGGTGGTGGGCCTGCTGCAATTGCAGCTCGATGGCGGCGACAAGATTTCCATCCTGTGGCAGTTGCTGCCCTACGCCCTGCTGACGCTGGGCGAAGTGCTGGTATCGGCCACCGGTCTGGAGTTTGCCTATAGTCAGGCCCCCGCCACCATGAAGGGCATCATCCTCAGTTTCTGGTACCTAGCCGTTACCGTAGGGAACCTTTGGGTGCTTATTGTCAATTCTGGCGTGAAGAACGAAACCGTCAGCGCGCAAATTGCCAGCAGTGGCATGAGTCCGATTGCCTTCCAGATGTTCTTCTTCGCCGCCTTCGCAATGCTGGTGGCAGCACTGTTTGCGCTGTATGCCACACGCTACAAGATGGTCGATAATTATCGGAAAGAAACTATGAGTTAACTGGTTTCACTATTAATTGTTGCCGCAGGGGAGCAAAATAAGGGAGTTACTTATTTTGCGAGCCCTGCATGAAGAAAGTCATCAGCCAGTTTTTATCCCTCCCCCTCTGGCGTCCCGGCGCCCGGCTTATGCGTACCATGCGCCTGCCGGGCAAATTCCTGCTGATTAGCGTCAGCTTCCTGATTCCCCTGATCTGGCTGTTCTACAGCTATAACGCGGCCGCCACGCAGGATTTGCGCACGGTCCGCAAGGAACGGCTGGGCATAAGCCTCATGTCGCCGCTGCTACAGGCCCGCGAAGCGGCCATTAGCTGGCGCCTGCAGGCGCGCAATGCTGCTGATGGCGAAGCAGCGCCCGAACTGAGTGCCGCCCGCAGCGCGTTCGACAGCGCCTTGCAGAAACTCGACAGCGTAGAAACGGGATCGGCCAATGCGCTCGGCACCAAAGCCGACATGGTCAATGTGCGCGAAGCCTATCGGGTCGCGCAAGGCAATTTCAGCTCTGGCGAAGACGCGGCACAGAAACTGCGCGCCCTCGATCTGGCGCTGGTGCGACTGGCCGAAGGAGCACTGGATAATTCCGATCTGTCGCTCGATCCGGCACTCGATAGCTACCACCTGATGAGCGCTGCCCTGCTGCACGCCCCGCAGGTGATCGATCGCCTGTCCGAGCTGCGCACACTGGGCCGCAACGCCCTGAAAGCAGGCACGATCACGCCGCAGCAGAACGCCCAGATCCAGCGTCTGCAGGCCATTATCGAACACGAGCAGCGTCAGGCCAAACAGGACCGCGCCATCGTTGCCGCGTTCAAACCGCAATATGCCAGCGCCCAGCGCAGCGAAAGCGAAGCGGCGCTGAACGCGCTGGCCACGCTGCTGCGCAGCAGCTTCCCCTACGGCCAGAGCGAAGTGGCAGGCGACCGCAACGCCTTCGGTGCACAGGTCAGCAACGCCATCAAACTGCAGTTCGAAGATATTGCCGCCAATCTGGCCGTGCTGGACACCATGCTGGCCGAACGCGAAGCGAGTTCGCGCACGGCACTGTATGCCACCCTGACCCTGTGCCTGATTGCGATTCTGCTGTCGGCCTATCTGTTCGTCGGCTTCTACAATTCCATGCAGAGCGGCTTCAAGAAACTGCGGCGCGAACTGATCGCCATTTCCATGGGCGATCTGCGTTCAGACATCAAACCTACTGGCCACGATGAACTGGCCGGCATGCTGCGCGAACTGACCAATATGCAGAAGGCCTTACGCGATACCGTGGCAGCCGTACAGAAGGCCAGCGATCAGGTGGTGGCGTCGAGTATCGACATTGCCGACGGCACGCGCAATCTATCCAGCCGCACCGAGGCGGCCGCTTCGGCGCTGGAACAGTCCTCGGCCGCGCTGGAACAGACCATCTCCACCGTGCAGATGACGGCCGATTCGGTACGTCAGGCTTCCGCCATTTCGATCGAAAACGCCAGCGCCGCCACCCGTGGCGGCGACGTGATGCAGAACGTGGTGGTGACCATGGAAGGCATCGAAGCGTCGTCGAAAAAAATCAGCGAAATCATCAGCGTGATCGATGGCATCGCCTTCCAGACCAATATTCTGGCGCTGAACGCCGCTGTCGAAGCAGCGCGTGCCGGCGAACAGGGGCGCGGCTTCGCCGTGGTGGCGACGGAAGTACGGGCGCTGGCCGGCCGCAGTGCCGAAGCAGCGCGCGAAATCAAGGCGCTGATTACCCAGAGCTCGCAGGAAGTCCGGGCCGGTACGGACGTGGTACGTCAGGCCGGCCAGACCATTACGGAAATCGTCGCCAACGCGGCACAGATCAAGACCCTGCTGGACGACGTCGCCAACGGTGCGCGCGAACAGAGTCTGGGCATAGGCCAGATCGGCGAAGCTGTGGCCGAACTGGATCGCAACACGCAGGCCAACGCCCAGCTGGTGGAAGAAACGGCTGCCTCGGCCGGCACCCAGCGTGATGTGGCCATCCATCTGGCGGCACAGGTGGATGAATTCCGCCTGCCCGGCAAGGGCGCCGGCAAGCTGGTGGAAGGCGTCGACGTGGACAGCATCATCGATGCGCACCGCCAGTGGAAAGTCAAACTGCGCGACGCCATCGAAAAAGGCGACCAGATCGACGTCAAGACGCTGGAGCGCGATGACTGCTGCGCACTGGGCAAATGGATCTACGGCGACGGCCAGCGCCTGAGCGGCCGCCCCAGCTTCGTGACCCTGATCGACAAGCACGCACGCTTCCACCGCATCGCCGGTCAGGTGGGCGAATTGATCAACAAGGGCGAGTACCTGCGCGCCGAACAGGCACTGGGCCATGGCACGCCATTCTCCAAGGCGACGACCGAAGTAGTGGAAGTGCTGTCCGGTGCAAAACGCGTAGGTTTCGAGTAAAAAACAGCCATCAAGTATCAAAACTACAGATTTTGGATTACCATAACCGGCAAATCCAAGCGTATTGCACCTGATTTTGTAACTGCACTACGAAAATTCTAACGTTTCGGAGACTTGTATGGCTGCTCATCCCCGTGCCGTGTGGCGTTTCGCCGCCGGCCTCACTCTGGGCGGCGCCACGGCGCTGTCCGGCCACGCCAGCGCGGCTACCCCCGCGCTAGCCGCCTGCGACGGCCCTTACGCCACCACCCTGCAGGCCGCGCCAGCCAGCGATGCCCGTGCCTACTGGCTGGATCGCCAGACCATACAATGGCCCAATACCGGCACCAGCGCCAGTGATGGCGTGTTCAAACTGTACTACGCCAGCAGTCCTGTCATCAGCGCCGTACGCGGTGCTGCCGTGCGGGGCGCCGAACTGGCCCTCACGCTCAATCCCGCCAGTGCCGCGCTGCCAGAAGCGCTGGCACAGCGCTTCCGCTTCGTCGGCCGTGGCGCCCAGTTACAACTGGCCGCTGCCGATAGCGCACGTCTGCCGCAACTGCTGACCGGCCAGCTGCTACTGGTGCAGGAAAGCGCCGACGGCAAAGTGCGCGATGCCACCGGCCTGCAGCTGGCCGGCGTGCTGGATGATCTGTATGCCGCTGCGGCGGATGTGGGCGACCTGGGCGTTAGCGTCGGCACTGGCGCGCCCGCTAGCGTGGGCTTCAAGCTATGGGCGCCTACTGCCCAGCAAGTCTCCGTCTGCACCTATGCCAGCGGCGCGGCGGCGGCCAGCAGCATCCTGCCCATGCAGCGCGACAGTGCAACCGGCGTCTGGTCGCTGCAGACTGGCGCCGCACAGGATGGCCAGTACTACCGCTACGTCGTCGATGTCATCGCCCCTTCCACAGGACTGGTACGCAATCTGGTGACTGACCCGTACTCCGTCAGCCTGACCACGGATTCACGCCGCAGCTATATCGCCGATCTGAATGCGGCTCGCCTGAAACCGGCCGGCTGGGAACGCGAGCACCGCCCCAAACGGGTCTACTTCCAGCCCGACATGACGGTGTACGAACTGCATGTACGCGATTTTTCCATCAACGATGCCAGCGTCAGCGTTGCCAACCGCGGCAAGTATGGCGCTTTCACGGAAAGCGCCAGCAACGGCATGCAGCATCTGACGGCGCTCAGCAAAGCCGGCATGACGGATATCCACCTGCTGCCCGTATTCGATATCGGCAGCGTGCCGGAACAGGGTTGCGTCACGCCGCAGATACCGGCCGGACTGGCGCCCGACAATACCGAAGCACAGGCCATCATCGCCCGTACTCAAGCCAGCGACTGCTACAACTGGGGCTATGATCCCTACCACTACAGCGCACCGGAAGGCAGCTTTGCCAGCGACCCGGCCGATGGCGCTAGCCGCATCATCGAGTTCCGCCAGATGGTGCAGGCGCTGCACAAGACCGGTCTGCGGGTGGGCATGGACGTGGTGTACAACCATACCTTCATCGCCGGCCAGAACGAGAAGTCGGTACTCGATCGCATCGTACCGGGCTACTACCACCGTTTGAACGGTAATGGCGATGTCGAGCGCTCCACCTGCTGCGACAACACGGCCACGGAAAACCGCATGATGGGCAAGCTGATGATCGATTCGGTAGCGCTATGGGCGCAGCAGTATCACATCGACTCGTTCCGCTTCGACCTGATGGGGCATCAGCCACGCGCCGCCATGGAGCAGCTGCAGGCACGCGTCGACAGCGCCGCCGGCCGCCACATCAACCTGATCGGCGAAGGCTGGAACTTCGGCGAAGTGGCCGATGGTGCGCGCTTTGTGCAGGCGTCGCAACTCTCGCTCAACGGCAGCGGCATCGGCACCTTCAGCGATCGCGCACGCGATGCCGTACGCGGCGGCGGCGCTGGCGATAGCGGCCTGCAGATGATTAGCCAGCAGGGCTATATCAACGGCATGGTGTACGACAACAATACCCAGGCAGCGCGCCGCAGCGTGACCGATCTGCTGCAGACGGCCGACATGGTGCGCGTCGGTCTGGCCGGCTCGATCCGCAGTTACACCATGCGGCGCTATGACGACAGCGTGCAGCCGCTGCAGAACATCATCTACGGCGGCAACCAGCCGGCCGGCTACGCCAGCGAACCGGGCGAAGTGGTGAACTATGTGGAGAACCACGACAACCAGACGCTGTACGACATCAACGCCTTCAAGCTGCCCGCCTACACCAGCAGTGCCGAGCGCGCGCGCGTACAGATGCTGGGTGCTGCAATTAACGCCTTCAGTCAGGGCGTGGCCTACTTCCACGCAGGCATGGATATTCTGCGTTCCAAATCGCTGGACCGTAACAGCTTCGAGTCGGGCGACTGGTTCAACCGGCTGGACTGGACCTATCAGGATAACTACTACGGCATCGGTGCGCCCCGTGCGGAAGACAACGGCAAAGACTATGACCTGATCCTGCCGCTACTGCGCAACAGCAGCGTCAAGCCCACGCCGCAGGACATCGCGTTTGCGCGCGATGCCTTCCGCGATCTGCTCCGCATCCGTGCCAGCAGCACCCTGTTCCGTCTGCGCAGCGCGGCGGAAATCCGCCAGCGTCTGAGCTTCTACAACACGGGTAGCCAGCAGGTGCCGACCGTACTGGTGGGCCACCTTGAAGGCGCCGGTTATCCGGGTGCCCAGTTCAAATCCATTACCTATCTGATCAACGTCGATACGCAGGTGCAGAAACTGGTGATCAGCGAAGAAAAAAACCGTCGCTACCAGCTGCATCCGGTGCACACCAGCATGACCGCAGCGGACAAACGCGTGGCCTCGGAAGCCAAGTTCGACGCCGGCACGGGTTCCTTTGTAATTCCGCCACGAAGTGCCGTGGTATTCGTAGAAACGTACTAAAAAATCATGCTATCTTTCCGGCTCCCTATGGATCCGGAAAGAGATCATGAAGAGACACCACTACGCAGCAGCCCTGTTCCTGTCAGTGTTACTTTGTGCCTGCGGTGGCGGCGACTATGTGCCGCAGGCGAATCATGCGCCCGTGGCCAGTGCCGGTCCGGCACAAATCGTCAGTGTGGGAACTTCGGTGAAACTGAATGGCTCGGCGACCGATGCCGATCAGGATCTGGTGTCGTACACGTGGACGCTATCCAGACCGGCGAATAGCGCCGCCTACCTGCTCAACTCCAAAGTGGCGACACCAACCTTCAATCCCGATGTGGCGGGTGTGTATGTGGCCACGCTGATCGTCAATGACGGCAAGCTCGATAGCCTGCCGTCCACCGTGATGATCACAGCGCAGTAAGCGAGGGGCATTAAGTGCAGCGCTTGCCGCGCAATGCAGCCGGCGCCGGCGCCGGCCCTGCCGCTGCCTAACTATCAGTCCTGCCCTATCAGCAGCACGGCATTGCGCGTGCCGAAGTTCACCTGACCATTACGCACCACGGCAGATTTTCCACTGTAGTAGTCGCGCACTTTGGCGCCATCGGCAAATACGCCATGTAGCGCAATGCTGGTGCTGCGGTCGGTCGGCAGATCGAGCGCCACCACCACCTTATCCTGCAGCGCGCCCTTGCTGTAAGTACGCTTGAAAACGTAAGGCTGCGCCTGCAGTTGCTGATGCACACCAGCGCCAACAGCGATGTGCGCCTGACGGAACAGGCCCAGCTTGGCCCAGTGCGCGCGCACTTCGCCTACGCGATAGCCGTCACGCTGGGCATTCTGTTTCAGCTCATCCCAGTTCATAAAGGAACGCAGCTTGGCATCGCCCACGGCATCGGCCACATCGAGCTTGCGCGCGGTCTCGTCGCCGTAATAGATCTGCGCCGCGCCCGGTGCCAGCAGCAGCTTGTTGGCCGTCACGAAAGGACGCTTGCGCGCCGCATCGTATGGCCGATCAAAGTCATGCGAAGCCAGATAGTTAAGCACCGAATAGCCTTGCAACGCGCCACCGTGCAGCATGGCGGAATAGCGACTGAACATGCTCTCGTAATCCTGCTCGGCATCGGCCACGGTGCCGAAGTTGATCAGGCTATCGAAGCCGTTCTGGTAGTAGTTGGCCTGCTGGCCGCCACCTAAGTCGTGCAACTGACCATCGTCCAGCCGGTAGTTATACACCTCGGCCGTCATGTAGAAGCGGTCATCCGACAGCTTCTTGGCAGGGTTGGCACGCTTCCAGTCTTCGAACGCGGCATCGGCCACATTGCGCAGCTCTTTCCAGACAGGCGCTTCCACGTGCTTTACCGTATCGGCACGGAAGCCATCCACACCGTATTTACGCACCCAGTCGCTATGCCACTTCATCAGGTAGTAGCGCGGCGCACGGGGATAGCCGGTGCGCGCAAAGAACTCGTCCAGCTCGCGCTGCTCGCGCTCCAGCCGGCCTTCGCGCTGCCACTTGGCCACTAGCGCTGGCGGCAGCGCCACCGGCGTATCGCTTTCCGTACGCACGTCCGGTAGATTCTTCACCAGCGTGCAGCTGATGGTACTGGCTGCGTCTTTATAAGTGCAGGCCGGCCCCGTCCGCACCCACTCGTCCGGCCACACGGGATCGGCTTGCGTTACCGGCCCCGTGTGGTTCATCACCACGTCCAGCAACACGCGGATACCGCGCTGGTGCGCCGCTTCGACCAGATCGCGGAAATCCTGCTCCGTGCCCAGATTGGCGTCGACCGCGGTGAAGTCGCTGGCCCAGTAGCCGTGGAAGCCATACGACTGGCCCGTGCCTTCATCAGTGCCGGCATGGATCTGCTCCACGGGCGGCGTCAGCCAGATGGCGTTCACGCCCAGACTGGTGAAATAACCCTCGCGGATTTTCGCCGTGATACCGGCCAGATCACCGCCCATGAAACCGCGCAGCGGCGCAGCATCGGCTTTGCGGCCATAGGCCAGATCATTGGCCTTATTAGCGTTATTGAAGCGGTCCGTCAGCAGGAAATAGACTGTCGCGTTATCCCACGAGAATGGTCGAGCGGCCTGCACCGTGGCTTTACCTGCCTGCGGCGCTGCGCTGGCCACTGTGCTGCCGCCCAGTGCCAGAGCCAGTGTGAGTGCGATTGGGGTCAATTTCATGCTGTCGTCCTGTAGTAGGTTGAATTGAGAGCTTAGGTGATAACGCTAGGGCGCGCACGGCCGGTCCAGCCGCTGATCCCGGCCACCTGTTCGGCGATCAGGATCAATGCGGACAGGGCCTGCTGCGTGAGCAGGTGGTGATAGGTAGGGTCGGCTTCGTAGCGCTCCAGATAGACGCGCAAGGTGGCGCCTTCCGTGCCCGTGCCGGACAGGCGGAACACGATGCGCGAACCGTCAGTCATAACGATGCGCACGCCCTGCCCCGTCGAAACAGAGCCGTCAACCGGATCGGTGTAGGCAAAATCGTCGGCATAATCGACCACGTAATTGCCCAGATCCTTGCCTGCCAGTGCGGGCAGCTTGATACGCAGCGATGCCATCAGCTCGCTGGCGGCGTGGGCGTCGATGGCCTCGTAATCATGGCGCGAATAATAGTTACGGCCAAAGCGGGCCCAGTGTTCGTCCACCAGCTGCTGCACAGGTTTGCCCGTCACAGCCAGCAGATTCAGCCAGAACAGCACAGCCCACAGGCCATCCTTCTCGCGGATATGGCTGGAACCCGTGCCGTAGCTCTCCTCGCCGCACAGGGTCGCCTTGCCGGCATCGAGCAGATTGCCGAAGAACTTCCAGCCGGTGGGTGTTTCAAAGCATGGGATGCCTAGCGCTTCGGCCACACGGTCGGCCGCACGCGAAGTGGGCATGGAACGGGCAATGCCGGCCAGTCCCTGACGGTAGCCAGGCGCCAGCGTAGCATGCGCCGCCAGCACGGCCAGACTGTCGGATGGGGTCAGTTCGAAACGGCGGCCGACGATCATATTGCGGTCGCCATCACCATCCGACGCAGCGCCGAAATCCGGTGCGTCCTCATCGGCCATGATGGCGATCAGCTGGGCTGCATTGACGGGATTCGGATCGGGATGGTGGCCGCCGAAATCTTCCAGCGGCACGGCGTTGATCACCGTACCGGCCGGCGCCCCCAGCTGCCCTTCCAGTATGGCCTTGGCATACGGACCGGAGACCGCGTGCATGCCGTCGAAGCACATGCGGAAGCCGCTGGCGAACAGTGCGCGCATGGCATCGAAATCGAACAGCTGCTGCATCAGCTCGGCGTAATCGGCCACCGGATCGATCACCTGCACCGTCATCTGCTCCAGCTGATAGGTCGCCGGCTGGCTCAGGTCGATCTCGTCACTATCGCTGATGCGGTAGCTGTTGATGGTAGTGGTGCGCTGGTAAATCGCTTCGGTCACACTCTCCGGTGCCGGCCCGCCGTTGGCGATGTTGTACTTGATGCCGAAATCGCCATCGGCACCACCGGGATTATGGCTGGCCGATAGCACGATGCCGCCCATGGCGCCATATTTGCGGATCACGCAGCTGAGCGCAGGGGTGGACAGGATGCCGCCCTGCCCCACCAGCACACGGGCATAGCCATGGGCCGCCGCCATGCGCAAGATGGTCTGCACAGCCACGCGGTTGTGGTAGCGGCCATCGCCGCCCAGCACCAGCGTCTGGCCGCTGCAATCGCCCAGCGTATCGAACACGCTCTGGACAAAATTCTCGAGGTAGCCGGGCTGCTGGAAGATGGTGACTTTTTTCCGCAGACCGGAAGTGCCGGGCCGCTGGCCCGTGAAAGGAAGAGTGCTACGTACCTGGATGCTCATGTTCGCTCCGCGCAGTAGTAGGGCAGATTTCAGGCACCTCGCGCGCCAGCTGCACTAGCCACGAATGGCCAGTGTAGCGACGCGAAAAGTGATCATACGAACAATATTACCTTACTGGCCGACAGGTTCTGCGTTATCGCGCACAATCAGGGTCAGCACACCGGCCACGATCATGCACACCCCACCCAGCATCACAGTCTGCACGGTGTGGCCCGCGAACAGGTGCTTGGTAACGAAGCCCAGCAGCAGACCGCTGACGATCTGCGGAATCACGATGAAGAAATTGAACACGCCCATGTAGTAGCCCATGCGCTTGGCTGGCAGCGCGCCCGCCAGAATCGCATATGGCATGGTCAGAATACTGGCCCACGCAATGCCCACACCGATCATCGGCAGATACAGCAGGCTGGCATCATGAATGGCATACAGGCTAAACAGGCTAACGCCGCCGATCACCAGACAGCTCATGTGGACAAATTTACGGCTGGTGTAGCGCGCGAAAATAGGCAGAATGAACGCGGCCAGTGCCGAAACGCCGCTATACACGGCAAACATCACGCCCACGCGGTTCCCCGCTTCTTGATATGCCGCAGACTGGGCATCCACCGTACCGAACACGTTTTCGCCGATGGCCGAGGTGGTGTAGATCCACATGGCGAACAGCGCGATCCACGTAAAGAACTGTACCGCTGCCAGTTGCAGCATGGTGGCCGGCATGCGGGTGAAGCCGCCCATGATTTCGCGCACGGCAAAGGCCATACCTTTGGTACGACGCTGCTCTGCGCGGAAAGCTTCCAGATCGTCAGGCGGGGTCTCTTTCGCCGTCAGCACGGTCCACAGCACGGCCAGCATGTAGATGGCGCCGCCGCTGTAGAAGGAGTAGCGCACGGTATCCGGAATGGCACCATTGACGGGCACATTGCTGACATGCAGATAGTCGGCAAAGATGGTCGGCAGCAGCGACGCGATCACAGCGCCCCAGCCGATGAAGAAAGTCTGCATGGCGAAACCGGCAGTCTGCTGGGAAGGCCCCAGTTTGTCGCCGACGAAGGCGCGGAACGGTTCCATCGACACGTTGATGGCGCCATCCATCAGCCACAGTACAGCCACGGCCATCCACAACGCGGTGGAATTGGGCATCAGGAACAGTGCGATCGAGGCCAGCAAGGCACCGATAAAGAAGAATGGACGGCGGCGACCCCAGGTCGGGTGCCAGGTGTTATCACTGAGGTAGCCGATGATGGGCTGTACCAGCAGGCCCGTTACAGGGGCGGCCAGCCAGAACAGGGAAAGATCGTCGGGATTCGCACCGAGTGTGGAAAAAATACGGCTAGTGTTGGCATTTTGCAGCGCAAAGCCGAACTGGATACCGAAGAAGCCGAAGCTCATATTCCATAACTGCCAGAACGACAGAATGGGCTTACTGGTGGAAGTGTGCATGCGGCGTGTCCCCGACTATTTTGAGATTTGTAGCAAAATAACACGCCGCACTATGTGTGTCAAATGATAGAACCCAAGGTAAAATACAGGAAAAAAGCCACCCGCACGGTGAATATCCCTGCTTAAATGTAGCCAAACAACATAAACACGGACCATTTCGAGACGACCCGACTACATGAAAAAACCAACTTTGACCCGCCTCGCCGCCCTGCTGCCCCCGGCTCTAGCTCTGCTGGCCAGTCACAGCGCACTGGCACAGAATGCCGCCCGCAAGTTCGAAACGGCCAGCCAGCGCGACGGCGTACTGGAAGTGCGCACCAGCGATGGCTACTACCTGATCAAGCCCTACACGGGCAGCATCGTCGAAACCACCTTTGTGCCAAACGGCCAGAGTATCGAGCCGGCGTCGCATGCTGTGGTACTGGCACCGACGGGCATAAAAACCACACTGGCCAGCAAAGCTAACAGTGTCGAATACACGGCTGGCGGCATGCAGGTGACGATTACCAAAGCACCGTTCCAGATCAGCTACGCCTACAAAGGCCGCAAGCTGGTGGCGGAAAAACACGGCTACCTGACGAAGCAGGACGATCCTGTCAACGGCAGCAAGGATATCCATCAAGGCGCCGCACGCCCGCTGGAAGCCATCGAATTCGCGCTCGACAAGGACGAAGCCCTGTATGGGGCGGGTGAACGCGCCACCGGTATGAACCGGCGCGGCCAGCGCTTTACCCTGTATAACAAGGCGCACTACGGCTATGGCGAGCACTCCACCCAGATGGGCTATGGCATGCCGCTGGTGCTGTCGTCGAAGATGTATGCGCTGCACTTCGATAATTCCTACACCGGCTATCTGGATTTCGACAGCCGCAAGGACAATAGCCTGAGCTACGAAACCACGGGCGGCCGCAAGACCTATCAGGTAATCGCCGGCGACAACTGGCAAGACCTGATCGCCAGCTACACCAGCCTGACGGGCAAGCAGCCCTTGCCGCCGCGCTGGGCGCTGGGCAATTTTGCTATGCGCTTCGGCTACCGCGACGAAGCTTTCGCCCGCGCCACCGTGAACAAATTCATCGCCGACGATATCCCGCTCGATGCCATCGTGTTCGACCTATTCTGGTTCGGCAAGGACATCAAAGGCACCATGGGCAATCTGGCCTGGGATAAGGATAACTTCCCCAACCCTAGCGGCATGATCAGCGACTTCCGCAACAAGGGCGTGCAGACCGTAGTGATCACGGAACCGTTCATTGTCGATACCTCGGCGCGCTGGCAGGAAGCCATCGACAAAAAAATCCTCGGCACGGACGCCAGTGGTGCCCCGCTGGCCTACGACTTCTACTTCGGCCACACGGGCCTGATCGACATCTTCGGCCAGAACGGCAAGGACTGGCTCTGGAACATCTACAAAGAACTGCACCAGCAAGGCGTGGCTGGCGTATGGGGCGATCTGGGCGAACCCGAAGTACATCCGGCCACCATGCAGCACGCCACCGGCAGCGCCGACGCCGTGCACAACATCTATGGCCACCAGTGGGCCAAGCTAGTCGCGGAAGGCTATCAGCGCGACTACCCGACCGAACGCCCGTTCATCCTGATGCGGGCCGGTTATTCGGGCACCCAGCGCTACGGCATCATCCCGTGGTCGGGCGATGTGGATCGCAGCTGGGGCGGTCTGCACTCGCAGCCGGAGATCGCCCTACAGATGGGCATGCAGGGTGCCGCCTATATGCACTCCGATCTGGGCGGCTTTGCCAACCCCGTGCTGGATAACGAACTATATGTACGCTGGCTGCAGTATGGCGTGTTCCAGCCCATCTTCCGCCCCCATGCACAGGATGAAGTAGCACCGGAACCCGTGTACCGCGACGACGCCACCAAGGCGCTGGCGCGTGCCGCCATCCGCCTGCGCTACCGCCTGCTGCCATACAACTACACGCTGGCGTTCGAGAATAACCAGCAAGGCCTGCCGCTGATGCGCCCCATGCTGTACGAAGAACCGCGCAACGCCAAAGTGCAGGCCATGTCCTCCACCTACCTGTGGGGTAAAGACCTGCTGGTAACGCCAGTGCTAGCAAAGGGCGCCAGCACGGTGGAAGTCTACTTCCCTGCGCGCAGCGTGTGGTTCGACTTCCACACGGGTGCCAAACATGCGGGCGGCATGAGCGACAGCGTCAAACTGGAAGCGGACCACATTCCCGTGTATGTGCGTGGCGGTGCCTTCATCCCTATGGCCAAAGTAGTACAGAGCACGCGCGACTACAACACCCGCCACCTCGAACTGCACTACTACCACGACGCCAGCGTCAGCGCGGGCAGCGGCAAACTGTACGACGACGACGGCAGCACCGCCAACGCCTACGAACAGGGCCAGTACGAACTGCTGAACTTCGCCAGCAAGCTGCAGGGTCGCGAACTGACCATCAAGGTCGATTCCGCCACGGGCAAGCAATACCAGCGTCCGGACCGCAGCATCGCCCTGCAGGTACACAACATCAGCCGTGCACCGACGGTGGTGCGGGTCGATGGCAAAGCCGTGATTTTCGTCTGGGACGAAACCAGCAAAGTGCTGAGCGTGGCCATGCCGGCCAGCAGCGCCGCCAGCCGCAACGTCAGCATCACCCTTTAACCCCTGGGGTCAGGTCGGGCAAAGTGCAGGTGTCAGGTCGGGCATTGGTGCACAGTTCGCTACACAAGTAGCGAGCTCTGCGCCAATGCCCGACCTGACCCCGCTTAGGTGTATCATTGCCGCCCATCGGATGAATCCATCCGGTGCCATGACAAGATCAGCTAGGGAGATGCCTGTGACACCAAAAATTATCAGCACGCTGCTGGCGCTAGGCGCCATGTCAGCCGCCAGCACCACCGTGCTGGCCGCCCCCACCCAGAAACCAACCGTTGCCGAAGCCGAGCGCTTCCTCAGCGAGACGGAAGCCAAACTCAATAAACTGAATAACGAGCAGGCACTGGGCGCCTGGGTCGGTTCCAACTTCATTACCGATGATACGGAAGCGATTGCCTCCTTCTTCGCCGAGCGCTATCTGACGGCCTCCGGCGAAGCGGCCATCGGCGCACGCCGCTTCAACGGCCTGAAACTGTCGGCCGATTCGGCCCGCAAGCTGATGCTGCTGCAGCAGACGCTGGTGTTCGCCAATCCGAAAGAGCGCGAACAATATGCCGGTCTGCAGGCCGCCCTGAACGGCGCCTACGGCAAAGCCAAGTACTGCCCGAAAAATGCCGACGGCAGCGCAGGCACCTGCATGGCACTGGGCGAAATGGAAAAAGTGCTGGCGAATAGCCGCGACGAAGCCAAGCTGAAAGAAATGTGGGCCGGCTGGCACGCCCAGTCGCCTGAATACAAAGGCAAATACCTCGACTACATCGCGCTGTCCAACAAGGGCGCCAAGCAGATGGGCTTTGTCGATACGGGCGCCATGTGGCGCTCGCAGTACGACATGCCGGCCGACGCGTTTGCCAGCGAAATGGAACGCCTGTGGCAGCAGGTCAAGCCGCTGTATGACTCGCTGCACACCTACAGCCGCTACAAGCTGCGCGAAACCTATGGTGCCGATGTGGTGCCGCTGGAAGGCCCGATTCCTGCACACCTTTACGGCAATATGTGGAGTCAGACCTGGAACAATCTGTATCCGATTCTGAAGCCAGCTACCGGTGCAAGTAACTACAGCCTGACCAAGGTGCTGGAAGATCGCAAGACCGATGCCAAGCAGATGACCAAATATGCGGAAGCCTTCTACACCTCGCTGGGCATGCAGAAGCTGCCCGCGTCGTTCTGGGAGCGTTCGCTGTTCACCAAGCCGCGCGACCGCGATGTGGTGTGCCACGCTTCGGCATGGCCGATCAACGAGAAGGATGATGTGCGTATCAAGATGTGCATCAACCCGACCGCAGAAGACTTCACCGTAATCCACCACGAACTGGGTCACGTCTACTACTTCCTCGGCTATACGGGCCAGCCTTACCTGTACCGTGGCGGCGCCAATGACGGCTTCCACGAAGCCATCGGCGACACCATCGCCCTGTCGATTACGCCTGACTACCTGCAGAAAATCGGTCTGATGGATCAGGCGCCTGATGCCGATGCAGATATAGGTCAATTACTGGAACGCGCACTGGGCAAAGTTCCAATGCTGCCGTTCGCCTACATGGTCGATAAATGGCGCTGGGATGTCTACGCCGGCAAGACCAAACCGGCTGATTTCGACAAGAGCTGGTGGCAGTTGCGCGAGCAGTACATGGGCATGAAACGTCCTGTCGCGGCAGACGCCAAAGGCGCCGGTTTCGACGCCGGTGCCAAGTACCACGTGGCCGCCGATGTACCTTACGCCCGCTACTTCCTGGCCAATATGCTGCAGTTCCAGTTCCACCGTGCGCTGTGCCGCGAGGCTGGCTACACGGGGCCTCTGCACCGTTGCTCGATCTACGGCAACGCCAAAGCAGGCGCCAAACTGCAGCAGATGCTGGCCATGGGCGCCAGCAAACCGTGGCCGGAAGAGCTGAAAGCCATTTCGGGTGAAGAACGTATCGACGGCGGTGCGCTGCTCGATTATTTCGCACCACTGAAGACCTGGCTGGATGCCCAGAACGCTGCCTACGCAGCGGCTGCCAAGAAGTAAAAATGCTAACAGCAGCGCCCGAATACGGCGCTGCTTTTTAGCGACATTCCGAGACTCCGCGCAGCCCAGCGTGTATGATGAAGCACCCCAATCTGCGGGTG
Organism: Duganella fentianensis; assembly: GCF_964031615.1. Lineage (GTDB taxonomy): Bacteria > Pseudomonadota > Gammaproteobacteria > Burkholderiales > Burkholderiaceae_D > Rugamonas > Rugamonas fentianensis_A. Next base: position 91,259 of record NZ_CAXIQN010000018.1, on the reverse strand, counting down.
CTTCATCAGCTAAAAAATCGGAGTAAAAATGAGTCTGGGACTGGTTAAAAAAGTCGTCATCGTCGGTGGCGGCACATCGGGCTGGATGACCGCCGCCGCGATGTCTACATTAATCTCCAACGGTTGCGAAATCCGCCTGATCGAATCCGATGAGATCTCCACCATCGGCGTAGGCGAAGCCACCATTCCTGTCATCCGCGGGTTCAATGACCTGATCGGCATCGACGAAAACGAATTCCTGCGCAACACGCAAGGCACTTTCAAACTCGGCATCGAGTTCGTCAACTGGGGCAAACAGGGCGACTCCTATCTGCACGGTTTCGGCGTGATCGGGCGCGACCAGATGCTGGCGCGCTTCTACCATTACTGGCTGAAGATGTATCAGGAAGGTAAAGCGCCGAACATCGAAGACTATTCGATCAACACGGCTGCCGCACGCCAGTTCAAATTCATGCGTGCCGACCGCGAAAGCGGTGATTCCCCACTGGCCGACATTTCCCACGCCTTCCATTTCGACGCTTCACTGTATGCCAAATACCTGCGCCGCGTGAGCGAAAGCCGTGGCGCCATCCGCACCGAAGGGCGCATCGTCAAAGTCGAACAGCGCGCCAGCGATGGCTATGTGGAAGCTGTGGTACTGCATAGTGGCGAACGTATCGAAGGCGATCTGTTCATCGACTGCTCGGGCTTCCGTGGCCTGCTGATCGAGGAAACCCTGAAGACAGGCTTCGAGGACTGGTCGCACTACCTGCCGTGCGATCGCGCGATTGCCGTGCCGTGCGCTTCGGTCAGCCCGCTACTGCCCTACACCCGTTCCACCGCCCACAAGGCCGGCTGGCAATGGCGCATTCCGCTGCAGCACCGCATCGGCAACGGCCATGTGTACTGCAGCCAGTTCATGCAGGAAGCCGAAGCAGAAGATATCCTGATGAATAATCTGGATGGCAAGGCGCTGGCGCATCCGCGCCACCTGACGTTCAAGGCGGGCAAGCGCAAGCTGGCATGGAACCGCAACGTGGTGTCCATCGGGCTGGCCGGTGGCTTCATGGAGCCACTGGAATCGACCAGTATCCATCTGGTGCAGACAGGCATTACCCGTTTGCTCATGATGTTCCCGCACATGGGCTTCGAGCAGGCCGACATCGACGCGTTCAACCGCGCCAATGACGACGAATACATCGGCATCCGCGATTTCCTGATCCTGCATTACAAGCTCAATCAGCGCATCGGTGATCCGTTCTGGGACTACTGCCGCAATATGCCGATTCCTGATACGCTACAGCGCCGCATGGATCTGTACCAGAGCAACGGCCGCTTGCTGCTGTCGCGCGACGAACTGTTCACGGAAACCAGCTGGATACAGGTGATGCATGGTCAGGGCCTGCGCAGCAAGGGCTACCACCCGCTGGTGGATCAGCGCACGCCGGAGGAAATCGAAGGTTTCCTCAACAACGTCAAGGATGTGGTACAACGCTGCGTCGATCACATGCCCACGCACGAGGAGTACATTGCAGCGCATTGCGCCGCAGAGAAGATGTAAGTCCGGAAGCGAGGCAGCGCCTGGACGCTGCCTCGTTACCCTTTTACTTAGGCATAGGCTGGCGCGGCGCAGCGCAATGCTGCGCGATAAAGTCGGCGTGGGTAGGCATATGCTGCACACACTGAGCGATCACATCGCGTATGCTCTCCAGATACTTCTCCGCTTCTTCCACCGGCAGCAGATCGGCCAGCGGATCATAGCCTTGCGGCTTTAGATTCTGGCCGTGCATCACCTGCAGCCAGCCCGTCTCCGCAAACAGCTCGTTATCGAAGCGCACCACGCGGCCACGTGCCTGGAACAGATCAATCTTGTGCTGCAGCGAGTCCGGCACCGGCATGGCAGCACACTGTTTCCAGAACTCGGAATCATCACGCTGATTGGCCTTGTAGTGCAGGATCACGAAGTCGCGGATACGTTCGTATTCGAAGCGGCTCTGGCGGTTGTACTCGGCCACTTCCAGCGGATGGAAGCCGCTATCGGGGAAGAACTGCAGCAGCCGCGCAATCGACGACTGGATCAGATGGATACTGGTCGATTCCAGCGGCTCGAGGAAGCCGCTCGATAGCCCGATCGCCACCACATTACGGTTCCAGCCCTGCTTGCGCATGCCCGTCTTGAACTTGATCTGGCGCGGGTCGGCCAGCACAGCGCCATCCAGATTTTTCAGCAGGATATCCTGTGCCTGCGCATCGTCCATAAAGGCACTGCAATACACATGACCATTACCCGTGCGGTGCTGCAGCGGAATACGCCACTGCCAGCCCGCCGTGTGTGCAGTCGAACGGGTATAAGGCGTCAGCACGGAAGCGGATTTGCACGGCACCGCCAGCGCACGGTCACACGGCAGCCAGTGCGACCAGTCCTCGTAACCCGTCTGCAGTGCCTCCTCGATCAGCAGACCACGGAAGCCGGAACAATCGATAAACAGATCGCCTTCGATACGCTCGCCCGATTCCAGCACCACCGCTTCCACAAAGCCGTTATCGGGCCGCAGCGCTACACTGGCGATCTTGCCCTCGGTACGGCGCACGCCGCGCTGCTCGCACACGCCGCGCAGGTAGCGCGCATACAGGCTGGCGTCGAAGTGATAGGCGTAGGCGATATCGGCCAGCGGCGAATTCGGCAGATCAGGCCGCGCCGGCATGAACTTGTTATGGCGTGCCGCCATGCGCGTGATTGAATACTCATCCAGCTCGCGCGCCTTGCCCAGCGCGCGCAGGCGCTGCCAGTACTGATCGAAACGCACGGTCCACAGGTCCTGTCCGAGGATGCCGAAGCCGTGGATATAGCGGTCGCCCAGCTTGCCCCAGTTGACGAATTCGATGCCGAGCTTGTAGCTGCCCTGCGTGGCCTTCATGAACTCCGCTTCATCGATGCCGGCCACCTGATTGAAGCGCTGGATCATCGGTATGGTGGCTTCGCCCACACCGACAATGCCGATTTCGTCCGACTCCACCAGCCGGATGTTGTACTGCCCGCGCAGCACAGTGGCCAGCGCGGTCGCGCTCATCCAGCCTGCCGTACCGCCACCGACGATCACGATGTTTTTAATCGCAGTCTGCTGCATCCAACTCACTCCTCGAAAAACCTGCTCCAGAAACGAAACAACCCCGGCGAACCGGGGTTGATGTTAGCACTAACTACCGACTACTTACGGAAGTTAGAACTTGTAGGTCAGACCGAACTGGTAAGTACGACCGAACACAGTTTTGTACGAGATGGCGCTGGAATCAACACCGTTGTACTCCTGGTAAGGCGTATTGTTCCAGTTGTTAGCCTGTACGTAGACCGACAGACCTTTCAGGAACGACTGCTGGAATTCATACGAAGCCTGCAGATCGATGATGGTCTCGCCTTTTACGAAGGTCAGCTGTGCGTTGTCCTGGTAGTCGCTGATCTGACCCAGGAAGTCCGAACGGCGACGGGCAGCCCATGCGAAGTGGAAGCCATTCTTCTCGTAGTACATACGCAGGTTGGTTACGCGCTTCGACAGGCCTGGCAGAGGGATCTTCACGCTGCCTACGCCCTGAGTAGCGAAACCGACTGCTGGCAGTTCGATACCGCTCTCGGTGTTCGAGAAGTTAGCCGAAGCACCGAAGCCGTCCAGATAGGTCGACACCAGCGAGAACGGTACGTTGACTGCGAACTCGTAGCCGTGCAGGTTGCCGCCGTCGCCGTTGGTCGGGGTGGTCAGCAGACCAACCGTCGAACCAGCGTATGGGCCGGTGGTTGGCAGCGGGGTAGCAGCCGTAACCTGACCTTTGAAGTCAAACGCACGTGGTGCACGCAGGATGTAGGTATCGAGCTTTTTGTAGAAGGCAGCAGCGCTGAAGTAGCCCTTGTTGCCGAAGTACTTCTCGTACGATACGTCCACTGCTTTAGCGCGGAACGGTTCCAGCTTGGCGTTACCGCCGCTACCGGTCAGGATAGGCACGTTGTTGTTCTTGCTCACGCCGAAGGCCGAGCTAGCGCGCATATCGTCCAGGTTTGCACGGGCCAGCACTTTCGCCAGACCGAAACGTACCTGCTGTTCGCTACCCAGATCGAACGACACGTTTGCGCTAGGCAGGATGTCGTTGTACGAGGTGCCGTCGGCGATCACAGCCGATGGGCAGGTTTCTGCGGTGATGCCGGTGCAGGTTGCCAGATCCACTTTGTTACCGGTGGTCGACTGGCTGGTGTGCACGAACTGGGCACCGAAGTTACCGCGGTAGCTCAAGCCAGCCAGCGAACCGTCCAGATCACCCATGGCGTAGGCGGTGGTGACTTTTTCCGACACCGACCAGTCTTTGGCCAGCACGCTTGCATCGACCCACTTAGCCAGCGTGTAGATCGAACCCAGCGTACCGGTAGGGTCGAACGAAACGATAGGAATGCCGGTGGTACCTGCGGTGGTGACTTCGCTGCCTGGAACGGTAGCGGTAGCGTAGCCGTTGGCGCCTTTCACAACCAGACGACCTTCTTCGCCGTAGCGTACTTTGCTACGCTTGGTGTAGTTCACGCCGAACTGCACGGCAGCCACTGGGCCCCATTCCACTTGCTGACGGCCCGACAGACGGACTGCATCAATCTTGTCATCCACGTTAGGCAGTGCGACATAGCCAGCCTGTGGCGAGTTAGGACCACCACCCCAGCCATCGGTGTCGGTCAGGAAGGTCTGCGAGCGGTTCGAGTAGTCGAAGCTCGAGGTCAGTTTCATACCCGACAGGTTTTTGCCATCGAAGCCAGTCCACGAGAGGGAGCCGATCTGCGAAGCTGCCACGTTACCAGCCTGACCAGCAGTGGTTTCGTAACGCGATGCGTTTTTGGTCGCTTTCGAGTGCGACAGGTCGCCGGTCAGGGTCCAGTCAGCCACTTTCCACTGGGTATTCCAGCCGATCGCCGTCAGTTTGTCGTCGGCCGATTCTTTGTGGTTACGTACGTCGCCTTTGAAGTTGCTGAACGTACCGCTGGTGGCTACACCGTTCTGGATGGTGGCGTTGCTCAGTACACCAACCGGGTCATAGCCGCCCCACGAGCCGCCGATCGAACCTTCCAGACCGGTTTTCTTCAGGCTCGAGCTACCTGCCGAGTAGAACAGGTCGACCGAAGTCTTGAAGTCTTTGTTAGGACGGTATTGCAGCATGGCGGACACGCCATCGCGGTTGTTTTTCGAGGTTTCCGTGTCAGCTTTGAAGCCGGCAGGAACCACGACGCTCTGACCGTTGTAGGTAATGGTGTCGGTGCCGCCGCCTTCGAATTTCTGCTGGCCGCCGCCGTTTTCTTTGTAGCTGGTGATACCCACTGCCACACCGATGGTGCGGTTAGCGAACTGGTCCACGTAGCTGAAGGTGTAACGCTTGCCGTCGCCTTCTGGCGAGCCGGAACGCACGCCGGTGCGCTCGTTACGGATACCAGCAGCCAGCACGCGCTTGCCGAAGTCCAGCGGCTGCACGGTGCGCAGGTCGATGGTCGATGCCAGACCCTGACCGATCACGGTCGCATCCGGAGTTTTGTAGATCATGGCGCTGCCGATCAGTTCTGCTGGGAACAGATCGAATTCAGGGCTACGGGCATTGCCGGTCGACGCCATTTCGCGGCCGTTGACCAGAGTACCGTTGAAGCTTGGTGCCAGACCACGCACGCTGATGTCAGCGGCTTTACCCGAACCGCGGCTACGCTGGGCGGTGACGCCTGGCAGACGGGAGATCGATTCAGCCACGCTGGAATCCGGCAGCTTGCCGATGTCTTCCGCGGAGATGGCTTCAACGATGGAGGTGGAATTCTTCTTGATCGAGATCGCTGCTTCGATACCGCGACGGATACCGGACACGACCACGGTCTGTACGTCGGCCGATTTGGCGTCGGCTTGAGCGGCCGTTACATCAGCAGCCTGAGCAGCTTCGCCTTGCGCAGCTTCTTGCGCGTAGACATTGCTTGCCATCATAGACAGGAATACAGCGCAGCCTGCTGCCACTGGATTCAACTGGAACGCAGCGCTTTGACGGCGCTTATTCGCGAAAATACTCATTTAATGTCCCCTCAACACACGACACAAAAGTTAATTCCCGCAAACATCAGCCGCTCCGCAAGCCGGGGCGTCTCAAACTACACGGGATCCAAGGAAAAACAACGTTCTTAAGACGTTCTGGAAAGAATTTTGTACTAAAACTAGATTCTATGTCAAACAAAAGCACAGCCAGCTACGCTTGAAAACACGCATACAAGCGGGTTTCCCTAGCGAATACGGCCTTCTCGTTGTATTTCGGCTACAGCAACTGAGCAAAGAACTTGTAGTGGAACTACATATTTCCAACCAAGACCACTTTTTTCTGCAAGAATTTTTCAACATCCAGCCGCCTATCGGGCACTAAACAGACGGGAGCGGGATGGCACGGAGACAAATTTCAGGCAAACTTTGTATTTTGACTAAAATTGCTTTTCACCCCCACCACAATCTATGCACTTTTTTGACGCAAACTATTGGCTATTAAGGCAAAGTGGTTGAAAAGCAATAAAAAATACCGTCTGTAGTACGACTACTCACCTCTAACGGAGACTACATGAACAAGCGTCTGCTGCTGGTCGCTCTAGCCAGCCTGATGGTAGGTGGCGCCAGCGCCGCCCCTGCCGATTACCGCATCGACCACATGGAACCGCCCAGCTGGTGGACCGGCATGCACGAACGCAGCCTGCAGCTGATGGTGCATGGCCCGCAGGTCAGCCAGCTCACCCCGCAGCTGCACTACCCCGGCGTGACCATCACTTCGGTGGAGCGGGTGGACAATCCCAATTACCTGTTCATCAATCTGCGCATCAGCGCCAGCGCACGCGCGGGCGAACTTGATCTGACATTTGTCGCCCCCGCACAGGCGGGCGCGGGCAAACAGGCCGGCGCGCCCAATGCCGCCGCCCTGCACTACCGCTATCCGCTGCAGGCGCGTGCTGCAGGTTCGGCCCAGCGCCAGGGCTTTGGCCGTGCCGATGCCATCTATCAGGTCATGCCAGACCGCTTTGCCAATGGCGATGCAACCAATGACAATGCGCCCGATATGCGCGAACAGGCCAGCCGCGCCGAGGCTTCCGGCCGCCATGGAGGCGATCTGCGCGGCATCACCAACCATCTCGACTACATCGCCGCCATGGGCTACACCCAGTTGTGGCCTACCCCGCTGCTGGAATCGAATATGCCGGCCTATTCGTACCACGGCTATGCCGCCACCCACCACTACCGCATCGACCCGCGCTACGGCAGCAACGAGGACTACCGCGCCATGGTGGCGCAAGCCCGTAGCAAAGGGCTGGGCGTGATACAGGACGTGGTGCTCAACCACATCGGCAGCCAGCACTGGTGGCTGCAAGACATGCCGGAACCGGACTGGCTGACCTATCAGGGCAAGTTCGTCCCCACCGAACACCACCGCGTCGCCGTGCAGGACCCGTACGCATCACAGCAGGACAAACGCAACTTCACCGAAGGCTGGTTTGTCGAAAGCATGCCCGATCTGAATCAGGCCAATCCCCGCGTGGCGCGCTACCTGATCCAGAACACCCTGTGGTGGATCGAATATGCCGGCCTGTCCGGTCTGCGCGTGGATACCTACAGCTACTCCAATACGGACTTCCTCAGCCGCTGGTCGGCCGCCGTCATGGCCGAATACCCGCGCCTGAATCTGGTGGGCGAAGAATGGAGTACCCACATTCCCGTGGTGGCGCACTGGCAGCGCGGCAAACCCAATGCCAACGGCTATGTGTCGCACATGCCCAGCATGATGGACTTCCCGCTGGCCGATGTACTGCGCCGTGCGCTGGCCGCACCCGAGGGCGGCGATTACAGCCTGACTAGCCTGTACGAAGCGCTGTCGCAGGACTATCTGTACGCGGATGCAGGCAATCTGGTGCTATTCGAGGGCAATCACGACATGTCGCGCCTGTTCAGCGAACTGGGAGAGGATGATCAGCTCTACCGCATGGCGCTGGCCTTTGTGGCGACCGCGCCGCGCATCCCGCAGTTCTACGCCGGCACGGAAATCCAGATGCCGAGCACCACCAAGGGACGCGACGATGCTTCCTACCGGCGCGACTTCCCCGGTGGCTGGCAAGGTGACGCTATCAATGCCTTCACGGGCGCCGGCCTGACACCGCAGCAGAAATCCGCGCAGGACTACATGAAGAAGCTGCTCAACTGGCGCAAGAGCGCCAGTGTGATCCATCACGGCCGCACCATGCATTTCGGACCTGAACAGAACACCTACGTCTACTTCCGCTATGATGATCAGCGCAAGGTAATGGTGGCATTCAATAAAAACTCCACCGAGACGGTACTAAACACAGCACGTTTTCAAGAGATGCTGAAGGGTGCCCAGAGCGGCACGGATATCATGACTGGCCAGCGTGTCACGCTGGGTCAACAGCTTACCTTGCCGGCGCGTTCGGCACTGATACTGGAGATTGCCCCTTGAAGCCCCACCCGCATATTCTCTCTGCCAGCATCCACATCGCTCTCGGCCTGCTGGCCGCTAACGCATTGCTGGCACAGGCCAGCACGCTAACAGTCAGCTATCCCGTACCGGCAGCCGCGCCCTACACGGTGCAGTACAGCGTCACGCCACTGGAACAGGGACTACGCCGCTACACCCAGCGCAGCAGCATGCCGGTACGCGTGGGCGAACAGGAGATCAGCTACAGCGAAGTGGCCGGTCAGCCCGTCGTCCGCAGCGGCAATGCCGGCTTCGACGCGCTGTTCTCGCTGGCCGGTCTGGAAATGGGACAGAATTCCGTCAGCCAGATCCGCGACGGCAGCTACAATAACGGTCAGCCGATCAGCTGCAACTGCTTCGAGACGGGCGAATACTGGCACTACGTCTGGACCCGCGATCTATCGTATGCAGCCTCGCTGGGGCTGGGCATGCTGGACCCGCGCCGCGTGCGCAATTCGCTGGAATTCAAGCTATCCGGCTATCGCACCGGCATCACAGCTGCCAGCAATGTGGCCGGCAGCAGCGACGGCCTGCAGATCATTCAGGATACCGGCAGCGGCGGTAGCTGGCCCGTCAGCACGGATCGTGTCAGCTGGGCTTTCGGTGCCGACGAAGCGCTCAAGGCGCTGGCGCCGGACGAACGCCGCGCGTTTGCCCGCACGGCCCTGCGCGCCCTGTCCAACACGCTGGAAAACGACCGGCTGGCAGCCTACGATAGCGGCGACGGCCTGTACACGGGAGAGCAGTCCTTCCTCGACTGGCGCGAACAGAGCTATGCGCCATGGATCACGGCCGATCTGGCCAGCATGGCCAGCAGCAAAGCCCTGTCCACCAACGCGGCCCACTACAAGGCGCTGACGCTGGCGGCACAACTGGCCGGCGAGCAGCAACAGCCGGAACTGGCGCGGCGTTATGCCGGCTGGGCAGAAGATCTGAAGCGTGCCATCAACCAGCGCTTATGGCAGGCCGATAGCGGCATGTACAGCAGCCTGACGGCCGGCCACTTCGACAGTGCGCCACTGTACAAATACGACTGGCTGGGCCAGTCGCTGGCCATCATCACCGGCATTGCCGATGCGCGTCAGGCCGCCAGCATACTGGCGCACTATCCGCACGGCCCCATGGGTGCGCCCGTCATCTACCCGCAGCAGGCCGATACGGCGATCTACCATAACCGCGCCATCTGGCCTTTCGTCACGGCTTACGGCCTGCGCGCGGCCGCCATGGCAGGCAATACCGCCGTGGCCGATGCCGCCTATCAGACCCTGATGCGTGGTGCGGCCACCAATCTGTCGAATATGGAAAACATGGAATGGCTGAGCGGCCTGCCCATGCTCAAAGACCAGCACGAAGGCAAAGACCTGAGCGGCCCCGTGATTAATTCGCGCCGCCAGCTTTGGTCGGTGGGTGCCTATCTGGGCATGGTGGTCGGCCATGTGTTCGGCGTGCAGACCACCCAGCAGGGCATCGCTCTGCGCCCCTTCATCACGGCACAACTGAGGCGCGAACAGTTTGCCGGCAGCGACAGCATCAGCCTGCAACACCTGAACCTGCGCGGCAAGCAGCTACAAGTCACCTTGCGCCTGCCTCCCGTCAAACAGAGCGATGGCAACGGCTATTACAGCGTCGCCGGCATCAGCCTGAATGGCAAACCAGCCGATAGCAATATCGACTGGGCTGCACTGGCCGAGGACAACCTGATCATCATCACGCTCGGCGCGCTGCAGGCGGGCCAGCAGCAGATCCACAAAGTCAGCGCAGCGCCACTGGCACAGGACAGCAGCGTGACAGCTCCAGCCGAACCGCCACTGCCCGTGCTGGCACGTGGCAGCTTCGGCTTCCCCACTCTGAGCTTTGGCGCGCCGCCACAGGGCGTGCGCTACAACGTCTACCGCAATGGCCGACTGGCCGTGCAGGGGCTGACCAGCCAGAGCTGGGCAGATCGCCGTGCGCCGCTGATGGGCAAGGGAGCTGCGGACAACCTGTGCTACAGCTTGGAAGCCGTGCATCAGGCCAGCGGCCTGCGCAGCCACCATACGCCGCCCGTCTGCCTGCACAGCGGCGTGGAAATTGCGGCCGATGATATGCGCGTGCAGTCCAGCATCAGCCCGCAGCAGGGCCGCATTGCCAACTGGGGCGCCAGCAGCGATACCTTGGTAGTGAACCAACTGAAGGTAGAACGGGCTGGCCGCTACGCCGTGCAGCTGAAATACCGCAACGCGGCGCACCAGATCAATCTGGGCATCAGCGGTGGCGTCAAGTGGATGACCCTGAGCGACAGCAACCAGCGCATCGTTGCGCAAGGCGTGGTGCAACTGCCGCACAACGCTGCCGTAGGCTGGTCCACGCCGCTGACGGCACAACTGCAGGCAGGCAGTTACCGCCTGCAGCTGAGCGACTTCTACAACATGAGCTACCTGCAGAGTAACAGCAGCTATGGCGATGCGGGCGGCAAGCAAGGGCCGTCCAACCGCTTCGATCTGTACGGCTTGCGCCTGCTACCATTGGCTGCCGCTGGCGCAGACAGGCCGGCGCGCAGCCCAGCCCGCGCGGCAGCAGGAAGCGGCGCGACCGCAACTGCCAGCGCTGCGGCCGAGCCGCCACCTAAGCTGCCACCTAAGCTGCCGGCGCTGTCACCGCAGGGCAGCGTAACGGTCACGCCCCCGCTGGCCTCACCCCAGCTGGGCAACCAGCGCCAGCTACGTATCTACCTGCCACCCGGCTATGCGCGCGATACGGCGCAGCGCTATCCCGTACTGTACATGCATGATGGCCAGAACCTGTTCGATCCTGCCACGGCAGCCTATGGCGCCGCATGGGAAATGGCCAGCGTGATGGATCGATTGATTGCCAGCGGCGAAATCCCACCCGTGATCATCGTCGGCATCGACAACAATGCCGACCGCATCCCCGAGTACACGCCCTGCTGCGATCCGCAGTATGGCGGAGGCAAGATCGATGCCTATCTGGCCTTCATTACCGACACCGTCAAGCCGTGGGTCGACTCCCATCTGCGCACCCGCCCCGAACGCGAACACACGGCCGTAATGGGCTCCTCGCTTGGCGGGCTGGCCTCGGTCTATATGGCGCAAAAGCGGCCCGATGTTTTTGCCATGGCGGCCAGCCTGTCCGGCTCGTTCTGGTGGAACCAGCAGGCGCTGATCCGCCAGCCACCGGCCCATCTGCCCGTGCGCTTCTATCTTGATGCGGGCACCAGCAGCGATGGTCTGGAACAGACAGAAAAAATGCGCGACGCCTTGCTGGCACAAGGCTATCGCGCACATACGGAACTGGAATTCGATGCCGCCGAAGGCGCCATCCACAATGAACGTTCATGGGCAGCGCGGGTAGAACGGCCGTTACGCTGGCTGTTCGCTGCCCGCCCCGCTAGCAGCCAATAATCGTCCCATCCCCCGCCACCCGCCAGCAGTGACGCACTAGCCGTCACACAGCAGCAACCCGCGCAGCACCAGCTGCGCGGGCCCGAGAGCTTCAGGCCGGTGCTGCCAGCAAGGCGCGCTTCGGCGCTGCCGCCAGTCTGACCCCACCCTGCAATTTAAACACGCTGACAGCATCCGTCAGCCGTGCTGCCTGCTGCTCCAGCGCTTCTGCTGCCGCAGCCGATTCTTCCACAAGTGCCGAGTTCTGCTGGGTCACGCTATCCATCTGGCTGATGGCGCTACTGATCTGTTCAATGCCATCGCGCTGCTCGACACTGGCCACACTGATCTCGCTGATGATGGCCGTGACGCGCTGCACACTGGCCACCACTTCGCCCATCGTGGCCCCCGCTTCGCCCACCAGCCGGCTACCTGCTTCAACCCGCTCGACCGAATCGCCAATCAGTTCCTTGATTTCTCTGGCCGCTGCCGCCGAGCGCTGTGCCAGATTGCGCACTTCCGTCGCCACCACAGCGAAACCGCGCCCCTGTTCGCCCGCACGCGCCGCTTCCACGGCCGCATTTAGCGCCAGAATATTGGTCTGGAACGCGATGCCATCTATGACGGAAATAATATCGACGATCTTGCGCGACGATTCGTTAATCGACCCCATGGTACGCACCATCTGCTCGACCGCATCGCCACCTTTGGCAGCCACCGACGATGCCGCGTCAGCCAGCCGGCAGGCTTCCGTCGCATTGACATTGTTCTGCTGTACGGTGCTGGTCAGTTCCACCATCGCTGCGGCGGTTTCTTCCAGCGAACTCGCCTGCTCTTCCGTGCGTCCCGATAGATCGAGATTGCCTTTAGCGATTTCCGACGACGCCATATAGATGCTGTCCGTCCCTTCGCGCACTTTGCCGACGATATCGCTCAGATTGCTCTGCATCTGCTTGAGCGCGCCCAGCAATTCGCCGATTTCATCCTTGCCATGTACCTGCACTTCGGTGCGCAGATCACCTGCCGCCACCGTCTGCGCCATGTCCACTGCTGCACTGAGGGGACGGGTAATGCTGCGGATCAGGGCCACCACCGTCACCCAGCCCACCATCAGCGTCACCGCCAGTGTGATGCCCATGGCCAGCACTGCCTTGTCATGCGCGGACTGGTTGGCGAGCGCCATTTCCTCCGTCAGCCGCTGCGATTCCTTGCTGATGTAGGCCACGATCTCGTCGATTTTCTTGGTCGGCTCGCGGTCCACGCCTTTGACCAAACCATCGACGATGTGCACACTTTCGGGATTGGCGCTGTCATACTGCTTGAGCGCCGACATGTATTTGCTGACCAGTTCATTCTGGGTGCGGATCGCCTCATCCACCAGTGGCGTACTCAGTTCGAGTTTTTTAAGCAGATCGTCCAGTTGCTTGAGTTTAGCGCGCGTCTGTTCGCCGCCTTTAACGAAAGCATCGCTATATTTTTGCAGTGCTGCCGGATCATTGCCACGAATGAGGATGTTCTTCCATTCCTGCACCTGTATCTTGAATTCCACCTGCGCCGCACGGGCAGCATCGATGGCCTGACTCAGCGCCACCGAACGCGCCATCGCTTGCGCGCTGATATCGTTGGTATCGTTGAGCGCACGCCAGCCGCCCGTGGCGACGATCGATAAAGCGATAAAGAAAAATACCCCGAGTAAGCGCAGCCTGAGACCTATCTTCAGATTCGACAAATTCATGACTTCCCCCTTGGCAACAATTCGGAACCATCATGCCCGCCTTGCATGGAAAGACCAACACAAACGACGGAAAAATTTAACAAACTGATTTTTCTTGCAACACTTTCAAATGACTAGCAACTGCCCCGTAATCTTAGGCAGAGCCGAATTCGATCCGGTATTTATTGGTCGCTTCCGTATTCGGTGGAAACACTTCGCTGCCGATATAGCGCAGTCCCAGCTTTTCCAGCAGGCGGATGGAATTCACATTGTGCGGTTTCGTAATGCCCATCAGCGCAGGCAATTTCAACTGCTGGCGTGCATAGTCCAGTACGGCGGCAGCGGCTTCATAGGTATAGCCCTGGCCGAAATAGGCGGGCCGGATGGCATAGCCGATATCCACCTCGGGGAGCGTGTCGCGCTTGATCAGACCGCACAGGCCCAGCGGCTGACCATCGCTCTGACGCTCCATTACATACAGCGAATGACCGTGCAGCGCCTGCATGGCCATCGGCCCTTCCATGATGGCGGTACGCGCCCCCTCGACACTGCGCACACCCTTGTCGCCGATATTTTCCAGCCAGGTAGGATCGTTGACCAGCTCGAAATAAAACGCCGCATCGTCAGGATGCATGGTGCGCAGGTGCAGGCGCTCGGTACTCAGTATCTTCATGCTAGAAATCAACCTCGAAAAACAGGACACTGCGCGGCAGGCCATATGACGATGCGTGCACTTTGCCTGAGCGCAACAGAAGGGATGATCTGATTGTCGAGGATTTCATACGGCAAGTCCAGCCTGCCCTGCCGAACTGTGGCTTCTAGCGCTGCAAGCGGAAATCCACTTGGGCGGGACGGCCGGCAAGATGCAGTCGGCTCACGGCGGGCGGCGCTTCGGCGATCACCTTACCACGCCGCATCACCAGCCGGCGCGCAGCGCGCAGCCGGATCGCGGCCACCGGATCGGGCGCATCGAGCAGCACCAGATCGGCATGGTTGCCCACCGCCACACCATAGTCGCGCAGCCCGAGGATACGGGCTGGCGTGCTAGTCACCGCCTGATAGCAGGCACGCATGGCGTCCTGCCCCGTCATCTGGGCCACATGCAGACCCATGTGCGCTACTTCCAGCATATCGCCCGAGCCCAGGCTGTACCATGGGTCCTGCACGCAATCGTGGCCGAACGCCACCTCGACACCGGCCGCCAGCAGTTCCGGCACGCGCGTCATGCCGCGCCGTTTCGGATACGAGTCGTGCCGTCCCTGCAGGGTGATGTTGATGAGCGGATTGGCGATCGCTGCCACACCCGCTTCGCGTATCAGCGGCAGTAACTTGCTCACATAATAGTTGTCCATCGAATGCATGGAAGTCAGGTGCGAGCCGGCCACCCGCCCCTGCAGCCCCAGCCGCTGGGTTTCATAGGCCAGCGTTTCGATATGGCGCGACAGTGGATCATCCGATTCATCGCAATGCATGTCCACCATCAGCCCACGCTCGGCTGCCAGTTCGCACAGCAGCCGCACCGAGGTAGCACCATCGGCCATGGTGCGCTCGAAATGAGGTATCCCGCCCACCACTTCGACGCCCATATCGAGCGCACGGCGCAGATTGGCCAGCGCCGTCGTGCTGCGCAGCACCCCATCCTGGGGAAACGCCACCAGTTGCAGATCGAGGTAGGGAGCGACCTGACGCTGTACTTCCAGCAGGGCTTCCACTGCCAGCAGGCGGTCATCGCACACATCGACGTGGGAGCGGATCACCAGCAGGCCCCGTGCCACCGCCCAGTCGCAATACTGCAGCGCACGTTCGATCAGTGCCTGCTGGGTCAGTTGCGGCTTCAGTTCGGCCCACAGCGCGATGCCTTCCAGCAGCGTGCCGGAAGCATTCACCCTTGGCAGGCCATAGCTGAGGGTGGCATCCATGTGGAAGTGGGCATCGACAAACGGCGCACTGAGCAGATCACCGCGCGCATCGATTTCCTGCGCCCCGCGCAGCGGCAGGGCAGGCCCGATGGCCGTGATGCGTCCGGCTGCAACTGCCACATCCACCCCGCGCTGGCCATCGGCCAGACTGGCATTGCGGATCACTGTATCGACCGTCACTTCCATCTGCGCTCCCGCTTATTTTTTCCAGTAAGAGAATTCTGTCTCGTAGCACTCGGTCTGCAATTCCGCGATACGGTCCTGCATGGCTGCCTGCGCATCGAGGATGGCCTGATTGTAGACAGAGGGACCGATTTCACGCAAACAGAAATCCAGCAGCAGGCGCGCCTTCAGATCGCCCAGTTCCTCATCCAGTTGATCAGCACAATAGCGCTGTATAGAACCGATCAGACGCTGCTCCACATCCTTGTCCAGCTTGATCGCCATGGTGGCGTCCTTTCATTGAAATACATAATTTATTGCGCCGCAGTAATTCATTGGCAGCAAGATACGAAAATGCTTTTCAAGCCCTATATTCAAGGCTAGAATCAAATTATTGCATCGCACCAAATCTACCGGCAAAGCGCAGTCGTGCCGACATTCTAATCGCCCAGGAGAAACCATGTCTTCGATCACCGAACAGTTTTCCGTAGCCACCCGTAGCCAGCTGGAAAACCAGATCACCCTGCTCAACACGCTGGCCAGCAGCGCCGTGGCCAGTGCCGAGAAGCTGTTTGCCCTCAACCTCAACACCACCCGCGCCAGCGTGGCCCAGAGTTCGGCCAATGCGAAAAAGCTGCTGGAAGCGCGCGGTCCACAGGAGCTGTTCCAGCTGAACCAGGCCGACACGGTGAATTTCGATCAGTTCTTCGACTATGGCCGCACACTGTATGGCATCGCCGCCAGCGCCCAGACGGAACTGCTGCAGAGCGCCAAAGCCAGCCTGGAAAAGCTCACTCCCTTCAGCGCTGCAGCGCCAGCAGCCGCACCAGCCAAAGCGGTCGCACCGAAGCTGGCTGCCCCCAAGCTGGCCGCCGTCAGCAAGGCCGAGAGTGAAAAGCCGGTGGCCGCCAAGCCAGCCGCGAGCAAACCTGTCGCCGCCAAGCCGCTAGCCGCCGTTGCGCCTGCCGTAGTGGTGGAAGCAGTGGCGGTGGAAGTTGTCCCCAGCGCCCCCGTGCAAGCCCAGCTGATCGAAGCAGAAGTGGTGGAAGCCAAACCCGTGCCAGCGACCAAAGCCCCAGCTAAAGCCAAACCCGCCGCCAAAGCCAAGAAATAAACCTGCGGGGTCAGGTCGGGCAAAGTGCAGGTGTCAGGTCGGGCACAGGGGCAACGCTTGAGTTTGTCCCTTTGCCCGACCTGACCCCGAATTGCTTTGGTGTATGCTAGCGGGCTGTATGCTTCATGCTGGGTTCTATGGCAACACTTTCTCGATTGATAGGCGGCTTTGTGCGCCAGCACCGCCGCGCTTATGCGCTCTCGGCCATCATGCTGGCTGGTGTCGCCACACTGACCATCTGGGTGCCGCGCAAAGTGGGCGCCATGATAGACGGGCTAGCCAGCCACACGCTAAGCACCAGCGAGCTGCTACACGAAATCGTCTACCTGCTGCTGATCGGCGCAGGCATCTACTTCCTCCGTGTGGGCTGGCGCCAGATTCTGTACGGCGCTGCCTACCAGCTGGGCGTTTCCCTGCGTACCCGTTTGTACACCCGCCTGACTTTGCAAGGACCGGCGTTCTACCAGCAGCAGCGCACGGGCGACCTGATGGCGCTGGCTACCAACGATATCGATGCGATCGAAATGGCGGCCGGCGAAGCCATGCTGGCCGGCTTTGATGGTGCACTCACGCTGGCCATGGTGCTGGGCGTGATGCTGCTGGGGGTGGACTGGCGGCTGGCCTGCATCGCCCTGCTGCCCTTCCCTCTGATGGCGTGGTCATTCTGGTTCATTTCCGGCCACATTCACACGGCGGCGACGCAAACCCTCAAGCACTTCAGCGCCCTGAACGACCACGTGCAGGAAACCCTGTCCGGCGTACGCACCTTGCGCGCGCTGGGGCTGGAGCAGCGCAGCGCCAGCCATTTTTCTACGCTGGCACAACAGGCTTCCGATGCCAGCCTGCGCGCGCAGGTGTGGGAAGCGGCCTACGAACCGGCCGTGGGCCTGACGCTGACGGCGGCCGGTGGCCTGACACTGGGACTGGGCGGCTATCTGGTCTGGCAGCAGCAGCTGACTATCGGTGCGCTGACCAGCTTTTCCATGTATCTGGGCCAGCTGATCTGGCCCATGTTCGCGGCCGGCTGGGTGCTTTCGCTGATCGAACGGGGGCGCGCCGCTTGGCAGCGCCTGCAGCCCATGCTGGATGCCCCGCTGGCGATCGACGATCACGGCACGCTGGCGCAGGTGGGCGCCGGCCCGCTGCAACTGCAGAACGTGAACTACCACTATCCGCAGCAAAGCGCCGCAGCACTGGACCACATCAGCCTGACGCTGGCCGCCGGCCAGACGCTGGGACTGGTGGGGCCAACCGGCAGCGGCAAGAGCACGCTGCTGCGCGTGCTGCTGCGCCAGCTCACGCCGCAATCAGGCAGCGTGACATGGGCCGGCCAGCCGCTGGCCGACTACCAGCTACAGGCGCTGCGCGCGGCGATCAGCTGGGTGCCGCAGGAATCCTTCCTGTTCTCCGCTTCGATTGCGGAAAACATCGCGCTGGCGCGCCCCGATGCCAGCAGCGCCGAGATCGAACAGGCCGCCCGCCTGGCCGATATCCACGACGATATCCTACGCTTCCCGCAAGGCTATGCCACGCCCGTGGGCGAAAAAGGCATCACCCTGTCCGGCGGCCAGCGCCAGCGCGTGGCCATCGCCCGCGCCCTGCTGGCCGATAACGATCTGCTGCTGCTCGACGATGCCCTGTCGGCCGTCGATACGGGCACGGAAACCCGCATCCTGCAGCATCTGGAACAGCTGCGCCAGCAGCGCACGGGGCGCAGTGCCATCATCGCCAGCCACCGCCTGAGCGCTGTCGTCAACGCCGATCTGATCGTGGTGCTGCGCGCCGGCCGCATCTGCGAAACGGGCAGCCACCAACAGCTGCTGGCCGCCAACGGCTGGTATGCCAGCCAGTGGCGCTATCAACAACTGGAAGCCAGTCTCGATGCATCCTGAATCCCCCAACAAAACCTCGGCGGCGCAGGCCTTCCGTCCCGCGCTGGCGCTGCTGCAGCGCGCTGCCCGTCCCGACCTGCATCACCTGTGGCGCGCCATCGTCTGGCTGGTGCTGGCCGCCCTGTTGGAAGTGCTGGGCCCCATCATGGGCAAGGCCCTGATCGACCAGCACCTGCTGCCCCATCATCTGGACTGGCCGCGCATGGCCGCCCTGCTGGCCGGCGTGGTGCTGACCGGCTGGATCGCCAGCGGCCTGCGCTACCTGCAACTGGTGCGGCTGTCCGGTCTGGCCATGCGCTCGGTGATGCGGCTGCGCGAAATGGTCTACAGCCATGTGCTGCAACTACCTATGGCCTATTTCGACCGCGCCATCACGGGCCAGCTGGTCTCACGCGTAACCAACGATACGGAAGCGGTAAAGACCCTGTACATACAGGTGCTGTTTGTGATGCTCGATAGTTCCATCGTACTGATCGGCACGGTGGCCGCGATGGCGTGGCTGGACTGGCACCTGATGCTGATCGTACTGGCCCTGCTGCCCATGGTGCTGCTGATCGTCTGGCTGTACCAGCGCTGGAGCGCACCGGCCGTGACGCGTGCCCGCGCCCTGCGCAGCGACATCAATGCACAGATGGCCGAATCCATCGCCGGCATGAGCGTGCTACAGGCCAGCAATGCCGAGCGCCGCTTCGGCCAGCGCTTTGCCCGCACCAATCAGGACCACTACCACACCCGTCTGGCCGAACTGCGCGCCAATGCGTGGCTGCTGCGCCCCGCGCTCGATCTGTTCAACATCATCCTGCTGGCTGCAGTGATTTTCCTGTTCGGCCAGCGCCCCATGACGGCGGCCGAAGTGGGCGTGCTGTATGCATTCATCAGCTATCTGGCACGGGTAATCGAACCGCTGATCCAGATCACCATGCAGTTCAGCCAGCTGCAGCAATCGGTGGTGGCCAGCGCCCGCGTTGCTACCCTGCTGGACGAAACCCGCGCCGACGAACATAACGGCAGCGCCCCACTCGCTGCCAGCACTGGCGCAACCGCAGACGATACCGTCGCCGTCAGCATCGACCATCTGAGTTTCGGCTATCACCCCGATACGCCCGTGCTGCACGATCTGTCGCTGCAGATTGCCAATGGCAGCTATATCGGCATCGTCGGCCACACGGGTAGCGGCAAGTCCACCCTGCTAGCGCTGCTGCTGCGCTACTACACGGCGCAACAGGGCAGCATCCGGCTGTACGGCATGCCGCTGGCAGGCATTGCCAATCAACGCTTCCGCGCCGAAGTGGGACTGGTGCCGCAGGATCCCTTCCTGCTGGCTGCCTCGGCAAGAGAAAACATCGACATGGGCCGCGGCCTGTCCGATGCTGCCATCGAGGCAGCGGCACGCGCTGCCCATGCCCACGATTTCATCTGCGCACTCGAACAGGGCTATGACAGCCCACTGGGCGAAGGCGGTTCGCGCCTGTCGGTCGGCCAGAAGCAGCTACTGGCGATTGCCCGCGCACTGGCCGGCCAGCCACGCATTCTGCTGCTGGATGAAGCCACATCGCACATCGATTCGCAGACCGAACAGATCGTGCAGACGGCGCTCGATGCCCTGCGCGGCCGCGTCACCGTGATCGCGATTGCGCACCGCCTCTCCACCATCCGCGATGCCGACCGCATCATCGTGCTCAACCACGGCCGCATCGCCGAGCAAGGTGCGCACGAGCAACTGATGCAAATTAACGACGGTATCTACCAGCGCTTATACCTGCTACAACAACTGGACGCTTGAAACTGCCTGAAGCAAGCATTATATTTTTCTAAGATTCCGCCGCGCGCCGGTGCAGCAATCCAACAGTTGCACCGCCGGGGCCGCAGAAACTGTGGCGTTTTCACCAAAATCACAGGGAATGCGGCATTTCCAATCAGCAACAAGAATATAATCAGCTACACATTTATCCAGGCCATCATCTGAGGAGAGCGATTGTTGGCTGCACGCACCCATCACCCCCGGCAGCAGACCGGCGCGATCGCGCTGGCCGCTGCATTGCTGTTGACGCCGCTACTGGCCTCGGCACAGGCCGAGGGTTCCGGTATGTATCAGCGCATCCTCGACATCCGTGATCTGAGCCGCTTCGTTCCCGAAAAAGCCCTGACCCAGTTGCAGGCATTGCAAGCCCGAGCCGAGCAGGAGCCACCCGCCACCCGCGCCGAACTGCTCAACCAGCTCAGCGTAGCCTACCTGCGCAGCGGCCAGCTCGATGCGGCGCTGAACGCGGCGGAACAGTTGATCAGCTATGGCCGCGCCCAGCAGGACGACGCCATGCTGGCCAAAGGTCTGCTGGCCAAGAGCTATGTGCAGTTCGAGAAGGCCGATGCCCGCACGGCCTACCAGCTGGCGGCAGAAGCGGAAAAGATCGCCGCCAAAACCAGCAATCTGGCATTGCGCTCGCAGGTGGAAATCACCATGAGCCAGGTGTATGCGGAACAGGGCGATTTCCCCAAGGCGCTCAGCAAGTTGCAGCAGGCGCTGGATACGGCCAAGCTGGCCACGGAAGATCCCGTCATGCTGTTCGGCGCGCTCAACACACTGGTGCAGCTGTACACCCAGATGAAGGAGTATGACAAGGCCGATAGCGTGCTGCAGGAGCTGCTGGCACTGGCCGAGCAATTGCATTCGCCGGGCCGCATGGCCACTGCCAAGACCACCGAATACGGTCTGGCCATCGACATGAAGCAGTACAAGCGCGCTATTCAGGCGCAGCAACTGGCGCTGGATCTGATGCGCAAACTGGGCTCGGAGCGCATGATGGGTCTCGCGCTCGGCAATCTGTCCGACGCCTATCTGAAGCTGCTCGACTACCCGCGCGCCGCCCAGTATGCGGCCGAATCCTTGCGCTCGACGCTAAAGTCGGGCGACCGCAGCATGGAATCCACTGCGCGCGGCAATCTGGCTCAGGCCTACCTCGGCATGGGCCGCATCACCGAAGGCAAGCGGGAATATGAACAGGCGCTGGCGCGCTACGAACAGGAGAACAACAAGCCGCTGCTGCAGGCCGCCCTGCGCGAATACGGCGAAGCACTGGAACGGGTAGGCGATATGGCCGGCGCCGTCTCGGCCTATCACCGCGAGCGCACCATTTCCGACCAGCTGTTCGAACGGGGCCGCCAGCAGGCCGTGCTGGAACTGCAGGAAAAATACGAGACAGAGAAAAAGCAGCGCCAGATCGAACTACTGAGCCGCGACAACCAGCTCAAGGGCACCGAACTCGATAACAAACGCCTGCAGCAGCGCGTCTGGTGGCTGCTGGCACTTGTGACGGCGCTGGGCGCCATGATCGTCGGCATGCTGTACCGCCGCGTGCGCCATGCCAATGCCCAGCTGGAAGTGAAGAATCTGGAACTCAAGGCGCAGTCGGTACGCGATCCGCTCACGGGCCTGTACAACCGCCGCCACTTCCAGGACTTCATGCGCGCCCTGCCCCTGTGCGATCAGCGCGACGCCGAAGTCGTGGGCGCCCTGTTCCTGCTCGATGTTGACCACTTCAAGCATATCAACGATAGCTACGGCCATGCGGCCGGCGACGCCGTGCTGAAAATGCTGGCCGAGCATCTGCGCGAGGCGCTGCGTGAAACCGATATGATCGTGCGCTGGGGCGGCGAGGAATTCCTCGCCTACCTGCCGGCCGTATCGCGCCACGGCATCGACGATGTGGCGCGCCGCATCCTGCGCAGCATCGCTGCCCAGACCGTGGAGTATCAGGGTCACAGCATCACGGTGCAGGTCTCAGTCGGCTATGCGCCGTTCCCGCTGGCGCCGGACGGTACACCGCTGCCGTGGGAACGGGTGGTGAATCTGGTCGATATGGCGCTGTATCTGGCCAAGGCACATGGCCGTCACCGCGCCTACGGCGTGCGCGGTTTCGCCAACTTCGAACACACCTCGCTGGAAGCCATCGAGCAGGATCTGGAACGGGCCTGGCGCGCCGGCTTCGTCGATCTGTCGGTGGTTCTGGGCGATGCGCCCGATGCCGTGCCGCCCAGCCCGAACGAGCTGAATAACGTGGTCCACATCAAGCACGCCCATAAAAATAGCCACGCTACCTGAGTCGGTAGAGTGGCTATCGCTACTGGCGTCGCGGCGGTTTTGTCTGCCGCCCGCCCAGGCTAACGCTTATTCTGCGTTGATTTTCTTCGGTGCGGCCGGTGGTGCGAAGGCGATGCTTTCCGTTTCCGGTGCGCCCTCCAGTGCCTCCGACTGTTCCAGCCAGTTGCGCAGCTTTTCCATGCGGCGGATCAGAATACCCTTGTGGCTGATATACCCCACCTGCTCGAAATTTTCCGCCTTGACGGTCATCTTGGAAACCGTCGGCAGATTGTCCACCAGCCGGTCGAAGGCCTTGCGCGCCTTGTGTTCCCACTTCTGCAGGTGCGGTTCGTTGAAGCGGTTGCTCTCGTAATAGATCGTCAGCGTGCGGTCGTGATTACCAAAGCCGACGATGGCCGCCCCCTTGCGCACTGTTTCCAGCAGATCGGGCTTGATGTTCGGCGTCGGCACGAACAGCGCCGCGCGGCCTGTCGCATCCGGCCGCTCATACGGCAAATCCTGTCCCATTAATACGCTCATCACGCTTCCTGTTGTTATGTTGCCTTTAGGCTATATTTCGATTCTATCCTGCGATTTTGCACAATACAAGGAGAAAGCGCAGTAACGTGTCGTTGCGGATAATCATCACGGGGCAAGTCGTATAATGCCGGCTGTCCCGTTTTTATGGCGCTTGCGCCCCTGTCAACATGAACTCCCCTACCCCTGCCAGTGCCAGCACCGCCAGCCGTTTCGGCGTAATTCCCGAATCCGCGGTGGACACGGCGGCTATCAATATTGGCAATACGGTACGCATCGCCATCGGCCTGACGGAACAGCAAGCCGCGCTGATCGTGCACGACCAGCGCACCGATCTGAACCGCGCGCTGACAGAAGGCTATCGCCGCAGCCTGCCGCAGGCCGAGTTTATTGATTTCGACAGTGTCACGCCGGAGCAGGTACTGGCCGCGTTCGACCGCTATCAGGCCGGCGATCTGGTGGTACTGCTGCAGTCCACCAGCTTCCGGCTGGAAGCCTTCCGCATCCGTATCGAACTGTTTAAACGGGGACTGAAAGTGATCGAGCACGTGCATCTGGCGCGCATGCCTGATACCGCGCAGGGCCTGCTGTACATCGATGCGCTGGCCTACGATCCGGCCTACTACCGCGGCGTGGGCCATGCGCTCAAGGCCTGCATCGATTCGGCGCCGTATGGCGTGGTCGATAGCGGCCATGGTGAAAAGCTGGTGTTTGGTTCGCCGTTCGAGAGCGCCAAGCTGAATATCGGCGACTACAGCGCCATGCAGAATGTGGGTGGCCAGTATCCGCTCGGTGAAGTGTTCACCGAGGCGCAGGATCTGGAAGCGGTGAACGGGCGCGTACGTATCTATGTATTCGGTGATACCAGCTTCCGCGTCAACCAGCCGGCCACGCCGATTACCCTGATCGTGGAAAAAGGCCGCGTCATCGGCACCGAAAACAGCACGCCCGAATTCGACACCGTGCTGGAATTAATCCGCGCCCATGAAGGCGAAGTGTGGTTGCGCGAACTGGGCTTCGGCATGAACCGCGCCTTCTCGCGCGAACGTCTGGTGGCCGATATCGGCACCTACGAGCGCATGTGCGGCATCCACCTGTCGCTGGGCGCCAAACACGGTCAGTACGCCAAGCCGCAGTTCCGCCGCGCCGACACGCGCTACCACATCGACGTTTTCGCAATTACCGAAGGGGTGTATCTGGGCGAACAATGCGTCTACCGCGACGGCGCATGGCAGCTTGCCCCTGTGGCCGGCTACTAGGCGCCCAGCAGCCCGGCGGCCATCAGCTCGCGGTCCCATGGCGGCGCGGGCTGGTATTCGGCCAGCAGAAAATCGATTAATGCACGTACTTTGGCCGATGGCTGGCGGCTGGCGGGATACAGTGCGCTCAGGTGATTGAGCGGCAGCGTCCAGTCCTGCAGCACGGGCACCAGCGTGCCCGCCAGTAGTGCACGCCATGCGAGAAACGTGGTGTTGTAGACGATGCCCAGCCCGCGCTGCGCCGCCTGCTGCAGCACCAGTCCATTATTCGCCGTAAAACTCGCCGCCACCCTTACCGCGGCACGCTGCTCGCCCCTGCTGAACTGCCACAGCGTACCATCCGTCAGGTGACTGAAATGCAGGCAGCGGTGCTGCTGCAGTTCCTGCGGATGGCGCGGCATTCCGTAACGCTGCAGATAATCGGGCGAGGCGCACAGAATGGCGCGGCAGGGCGCCAGTGGGCGCATGGCCAGCGCATGCACATCCGGTATGCCGCCAACGCGGATAGTCAGATCAAATCCGTGCGCAATCGGGTCCAGCAATGCGTCGTCCACATACAACATTGGCGTCAGTTGCGGGTGCAGTGCGCTGAAGCGTGCCACCGCATCGGCCAGCCACTCGCTGCCAAAACTCGACGGCGCCTGTATCCGCAGCGGCCCGGCCAGTCCTGCACCGGCCGTGGCCTGGCTCACCTGATGCAGCGTGCGGGTGGCTTCCTGCGCCTGTGCCAGTGTGGCCTGACACGGCGCCAGATACGCCAGCCCCGCATCGGTCAGACTCACTTCGCGGGTGGAACGGTGCAGCAAACGGGCCTGCAAACGGTCTTCCAGCTGAAGTATGTGCTTACTGACCATGGCTCGCGTCAGGCCCAGCCGGCGCCCCGCCTCGCTGAAACTGCGCCAGCGTGCCACCTCGACAAAGATTTCCATCGCCCGTAATTGATCCATGCCGCCATTGTCTCGATTCTGACGACAATGTGTCAACCATAGCCCCATTGTGAGCAGTCGGTTGTCGCCCTAAACTGCCAAATTGCACTGTATTCGCCCTCGAAACCGGAAAACGCCATGCTGACTGACATCCAGAAACAAGAATATCAACGTGACGGCTACATCGTCCTGCCCAATTTCAAAAGCGCCGAACAGATCGCTGCCCTGCGCGCCCGCGCCGAGCAGATCGTCGAGGAATTCGATCCCAGCCAGCGCTCCGGCATCTTCAGCACCATCGAGCAGGAAAAAACCAATGACGACTATTTCCTCGGCTCGGACAACACCATCCGCTGCTTCTTCGAGGAAGAAGCCTTTGGTGCGGACGGCCAGCTGAAACAGGCCAAGGCCCTGTCGATCAACAAGATCGGCCACGCCATGCACGATCTCGATCCCGTGTTCCGCAGCTTCTCCACCGATGTGCGGCTGGCCGAACTGGCACGCGATCTGGGTCTGGCCGAAGCGCAGGTGTGGCAATCCATGTACATCTTCAAGCAGCCCGGCATAGGCGGCGAAGTACGCTGGCATCAGGACGCCACCTACTTCGACACCAACCCGATCAGTGTCACCACCTTCTGGTTCGCACTGGAAGATGCCACCCTGCAGAACGGCTGCCTGTGGGCCGAACCGGGCGGCCACAAAGGGCCGATGCGCGAGCGCTTCCTGCGCAACGGTAACGAGCTGCGTATGGAAACCCTGAGCACTCAGCCATGGCCGGACAACAGCACCGCCGTGCCGCTGGAATGCAAGGCAGGTAGTCTGGTGTGCTTCCACGGCCTGCTGCCGCACTACAGCGCACCGAACCGCTCGCCCATCTCGCGCCATGCCTACACCCTGCACGTGACCGACGGCGCCACCGAATACTCGCCGCAGAACTGGATACAGCGCGATGCGGCCTTCCCCGTGCGGGGCTTCATCTGATGAAGATCGAAATCTTTGCCGCCCACTGGGGCAATAACGAACTGGCGCCGGAAGTCTTCATCGAGCGCGTCAAGCAGGCCGGTTTCGACGGCATCGAAATGTCGCTGCCGCTCGATGGCGCCCAGCGCGAGGAATGGACCAGCCGCATCGCCGCGGCAGGACTGGGGCTGATCGTGGCACAGTGGGAAACCGTATTCCACAGCGATTTCGAGGCGCACCGCGCGGCACTGGAACAGCTGCTACACAATGCCTGCGCGGCCCGTCCGCTGCATGTGAATTCGCACACAGGCAAGGACTACTACACGCACGAGCAGAACCTGCAGCTGCTGCAGCTGGCAGCCGATATCTCGCGCCAGCACGGCGTGCCCATCGTGCATGAAATCCACCGCAGCCGTTTCAGCGGCCACCCCATGCTGCTACTGCCCTATCTGCAGCAAATGCCGGAGCTGCAACTGACAGCCGACCTGTCGCACTGGTGCTGCGCCTGCGAATCGCTGCTGGAAGACCAGCCGCATACGCTGGCCGCCACCCTGCCCCATGTGCGTCACATCCACGCCCGTGTGGGCCATGCGCAAGGCCCGCAGGTGGCTGACTTCCGCGCACCGGAATCCGCCGCGGCACTGCAGGCGCATCTGGGCTGGTGGGATGAAATCATCCGGCTGCGCCGCGCCGCCGGTGCCAGCCGCATGACGCTGACGCCGGAGTTCGGTCCCGTGCCATATACCCAGACCCTGCCCTATACGCAGAAGGAAGTCTCGAATGCGTGGGAACTGAATGTAGCCATGCTGGAGCTGCTGCGCCAGCGCTACGCCTGAAGCATCCGTCAGAGCGCCGCAAGCTGCGGCGGCTCAGGCTGCTGCTCCGGCGGCAGCACCAGCGGCAGCACCAGCGTGACCGTGGTGCCTTTGCCTGCCAGCGACTCCACCTGTATGGTGCCGCGCAGGACGCCGGTGACGATGTTGTAGACGATGTTCATGCCGAGACCGGAACCGCCCTGCCCCAGTTTGGTGGTGAAGAAGGGATCGAAGATCTTGCGCAGCGTCCCCGGCGACATGCCCACGCCATCGTCGGCAAACCGCAGCGTGACGGCATCGGCACTATCCTGCCAGCCTTCGATGCTGATGCCGCCGCACTCGCGCCCGTCAAAGCCGTGCAGCAGCGCATTGCCGATCAGATTACTCAGCACCTGACTCAGACTACCGGGATAGGAATCAAACTCCACCCCGGACGGCAGATTCACCGTGACGTTGCAGGCATTGCGGCGCAGTTGCGCCGCATAGGTCGCCAGCGTGTCATGCACCACTTCATCGAGCTTGAAGCGGCGGCGCTGGCCACTGGCCTGATCCACCGCCACCTGCTTGAACGAGGTAATCAGATCGGCCGCGCGGGTCAGCGAACTATTCATGATGTCGCAGGCTTTGCGCGCATCCTGCATGTGGGCTTCCAGTGCCGAGCGTTTCAGCCCGCCATCGTGGGCGAGTTTATGTTCCAGTTCGCGCACCATATCGCTCAGTGCACTGGCCGTCAGCAGGCTGTTACCGATCGGGGTATTCAGTTCGTGCGCCACACCGGCCACCAGTGCCCCCAGTGCCGCCATTTTTTCCGAAGTCAGCAGATTGGTCTGGGCCTGCTTCAACGTCTCCGTCAGCGCGGCCAGATCGGCGCGTGCCTGTTCCACCTTGAGCTTCTGGCGTTCCAGCTCGGCCAGACTGTATTCCAGCCCGTGGCGCGCTACCGTCATGCGCCGCGTCGACACTAGCAGCGCGGCGATCAGCGCGCTGATGATCACACCGGCTATGCCTATCAGTATTACCGGCCATGGCGCACGCGTGTAGCGGCTGCCGGCATAGCCTTCCATCGTCAGTTGCCACTGGCGCATGCCCACCGCGAGCGGCTTCTGCACGGCCAGTTCTTCCAGCACAGGAGGTGTAGCCTGCGCCAGCGTGCCGCGGTTGCGGCTATCGAACATCAGGGTCTGATCGCTGGCCGCCAGTGCTGCTGCATCCTGCTGGTAGCCACGGTCATGAATACGCACATGCAGCTGATCCAGCATGGCCGGTTCGATCACTTCACGCATCAGCGTATTGACCTTGAACACGATGGCCACAAAGCCCACCAGCGCCGCGTCACGCTGGGCCGCTGTCTGCAGCGGCGCGCCATTGCGGTAGACCGGCGCGCGCGCGACGAATCCGGGCTCACCACTACTATCCTGCACCAGCGTAATCCGTTCGGTGGCAACGATCTGGCCGCTGTCGCGCCCCAGTTCCAGCGCGCGCCGGTGCGGCGGTAGCGCTGCCAGATCCAGCCCGAACGCCGCTTCGTTGCCTTTCAGGGGCTCGGTGTATTCGATGATGTAATGGGGCTGCTGATTGCTGGCCGGATGCACGCTGAAAGCGGGATAGCCTTGCTTGCGCACGGCGGTACTGAAATCCTGCAGACGCTGATCCGGCACGCGCCGCACAAACTGTATGGCCTGAAAACCCGGATAGCGCTGATCCAGTTTCAGTTCGTTGACATAGCGCTGGAAGCGCTGCCGGTCCATGCTGTCATCCAGCGCATACACACCCTTGATCGCCAGCAGCACATCGAAATAGGTCTGCAGCCGGTTCTCCGTATCGCGCACCACTTTCTCGGCATCGCGCTCGAAGTTACTACGGATCTGGTGCTGCTGCGCCGTCAGCACAATCTGACAAGTCGCCGCGGTCAGGCATAAGCCTATGAAAAAAGCCAGATAGCCGCGCGACTTGAGCATGAGGGTCAGCGCCTATTCCAGCGCAGCCGGCGCACTAGCAGGAGTCGCGTCCTCGTCGCGGTAACGCGCGGCGATCTCCATGAATTCTTCTTCGATGGTCAGCATGGCGTCGACCACATCGGGGTCGAAATGTTCGCCGCTGCTCTGGCGTAGCATCTCCATCGCCGTTTCATGACTGAAGGCAGGCTTATAGACCCGCTTGGAAATCAGCGCATCGTACACATCGGCCACTGCCATCAGGCGCGCCGAGATGGGTATCGCATCGCCCACCAGCCCTTGCGGATAACCGCTGCCATCATATTTTTCCTGATGCGAGTAGGTGATTTCACGCGCAAAGCGCAGGAAGGTATTCGAGTAGCCCAGCTGGTTTTCTACCGCCACGATGGCATCGCGGCCATATACCGTGTGCATTTTGATGACGGCAAATTCAGCCTCGGTCAGACGATCAGGCTTGAGCAGAATCGCATCAGGTATCGACACCTTGCCAATATCGTGCAGCGGCGCCGCCTTGAACAGCGACTTGATATTGGCGTCGCTCAGTTCGTCGGCAAAGCGCGGGTGATGCTGTAACTGGCGTCCCAGCGCCGCCACATAGTGCTGCACGCGGCGCAGGTGATTGGCGGTTTCGTATTCACGAGTCTCGGCCAGCGAAGCCAGCGCCCAGATCATGGCATCCAGCATCTGGCTCAGTTCCACCGTCAGTGCATCCACCACATGTTCGAGCAGATTGCGCTGCTGCTTGAGCAGTTCGCGCGAATTACGCAGCTCCACATGGGCCGCCACCCGTGCGCGCAGCAGATCGGCAATCACGGGTTTGTACAGCACGTCCACCCCGCCTTCCAGCAGGGCGCGCGCTTCGTCCGGCTCCTGCTGCAGGAAGATCACGGGAATTTCCGCCGTATCGGGACTGGATTTGAGTTGCTGGCAGACGCTATAGCCATCCGTATCGGGCAGTGCCGTATCGAGCAGCACCAGATCGGGCCGCGGCACCTGCTGCATCAGCTGCAGCACGCCGGCGCCCTGATTCGCCAGCAGCACTTCGTAATGCTCCTGCAGCATCCCGTTGATCGCAATCAGGTTGTCCGCCGCTGCATCGGCAATCAGCACGATGGCCTTTTTGGTGTTCATGCGCCGCCACTCCAAAGGTTGTTCCCTAGCGTTATATTACCTGACAGTAGTGCCAGCCAGACATATTTCTCCGCTTTATATATACACCATACTGCATGACCACACAGCGCCAGACCGGCTCGCCTAGCTTGCAATTGGATAGCGCACTATCTATACTGCATGCATGACGACGCCCATACTCCCCCCCACCGTCCCCAAGCTGGACCAGCAGCTGTGCTTTGCGCTGTATTCCACTTCGCTGGCCATGAGCAAACTGTACCGCAAACTGCTGCGCGGACTGGGTCTGACCTATTCGCAATATCTGGTGATGATGGTGTTGTGGGAACGCAATGAACTGACGGTGTCGGAAGTGGGCGAACGCCTGTTTCTCGATTCCGCCACCCTGACGCCGCTGCTCAAACGCATGGAGCAGGCCGGCCTGCTGACGCGTGCCCGCGCCGCCAGCGACGAGCGTCAGGTCATCATCAGCCTGACAGCGCAAGGCGACGCATTGCGCCACCAGGCCGCCCAACTCCCTCCTTCCATTCTGCAGGCGACGCAATGCAGCGTCGATCAGGTGGTCGGCATGAAAACCCAGCTGGACGCCCTGCGCGCCAGCTTGATGTCCGCTAGCTAGCTCCTACCATGTCCAGTCCCGCACCGTTCTACACCCACCCCTCGCAAATGGCCGAAGCGCTGCGCAAGGATGGCTATGCCATCCTGCCGCCGCAGGATGTGGCCGCACTGGCCGGCGTGCCGCTGGCCACACTGAACCAGCTGATTCCCAGCTGGGACGGGCTGGAACCCGATCTATACATGAAGGATGGCGGACGCTATCGCCGCCGCCGCCACTCCTGCTTCATCCTGCACGGCAGCGAACTGCAGCAGACGGCGCACCGCGCCCACTGGCAGCCGCTCGAATACAACGCCCTGCATGGCGGCATGAACCGCCTGTTCGAGCCCATGCTGGCGCAAACCGTGGCGCTGCCTGCATGGCCGGCGCTGCTGCAAGGACTGGGGCAACTGTGTAGCGCGGCACGGCGCAGCAGCACGCCATGGTATGTGGAAGCGCACCAGTTCCGCATCGACACCACCGATGGCATCGGCCGCCCCACGCCGGAAGGCGCACACCGCGATGGCGTGGATTTCGTCGCCGTAATACTGATCGGCCGCAAGGATATCAAGGGCGGCGAATCGCGCCTGTTCGAAGCGGACGGCCCCAACGGCAAACGCTTCACCATGACGGAACCGTGGACGCTGCTACTGCTCGACGATGCTGCCGTGATCCACGAATCCACCCCTATCCAGCCGCTGCAGCAATACGGCCACCGCGATACGCTGGTGCTGACCTGGCGCAGCAATGGCTTCCAGGGCCAGCCCGCAGTGCAACAGACAGTTTGATTTTTTGCCAATCTAGCGAGAACGACAGCGTAGTTCTACGGTATTGCACCGCAACATAAATAGGACTATAGTAGAACTGTCTCCTCCGAATGTCGCCTGACATTGGAACTGTGCCCGCCCATCTGGTAGCGGGCATTTTTTTTATTTACCTCACAATATTCCGCCGCGCTAGCCGACTGCATGCTGTCAGTTGCAGACTTTGCATGGTTCATGCCCATTAATTTAAACAACTGATTTAGTTATATCAATTGTTTAAATTATGTGCTGTAATGCCGCCATGAACGCAAAATCTACCCACGACGACAGCCGCAAACCGCGCTCCGATGGCGAGCAGTCGCGCATCCGCCTGCTGCAGGCGGCCACGCGCCTGTTCGGCAATCAGGGCTTTAGCCGCACCTCGACACGCGAAATCGCCCAGGCTGCGGGTGCCAACGTGGCCGCCATCAGCTACTACTTCGGCGACAAGGCCGGCCTGTATCAGGCCTGCTTTGCCTCCATGTGCGAACCGGCGCCCGACAACATCGCCCAGTTCGACCAGCCGCACTACAGCTTGCGCCAGTCGCTCGACGCTTACTACCGCCAGCTACTGGCCCCGCTGCTGGCGGGCGAAGATGCGCAGCAACTGGTGCGCCTGTTCTACCGCGAAATGCTGGAACCCACTGGTTTGTGGGAGCGCGAAATCCACAACAACATCAAGCCCGAACATCTGGCACTGGTCAATGTGCTGAGCCGCCATCTGGGACTCAGCCAGCCTGACGACCGCGTGCACCGGCTGGCTTATGCGCTAGTCGGCATGGCCATCCAGCTACTGGTCGGGCGCGACATCATCCACACCATCACCCCCCATCTGCTGGCCACACCGGCTGCCATTGCCGAATGGCTGGAATATCTAGGCGACTATGCCGAGGCTCTGGTGCGGGCCGAACAAAACAAACTTCAACAAGGATAAGCATGAAGCTACTCAAACGCGCGGGGGCACTGGCCGCCGTCGCCACGCTGAGCGCCTGCGCCACGCAGGCGCCCGCGCCCCATGTGACGGCCAGTGTGCCGCAGCAGTGGCAGGCGCCTCTGCCACATCAGGGCCAACAGACCGAACTGGCGAACTGGTGGCGTGCCCAGAACGATGCGCTGCTGGTGCAACTGATCGACGCGGCGCAGACTGCCAGCCCGAACGTGGCCGCCGCCGCCAGCCGCATCGCCCAGTCGCGTGCCGAGCGGGTCGCGGCCGGTGCCGCGCTGGCGCCATCCGTGGATGCAGCGACCAGCATCAGCCGCGCCAACCAGCAATCCACCCTGCCCATGGGGACAGTATCGCAGGCAGCCCTGCAGGCGAGCTGGGAGATCGATCTGTTCGGCGCCAACCGCGCCGCACGCAATGCGGCGCAGGAGCGCTATGACAGCGCCCGCGCCGGCTGGCACGATGCGCGCGTTTCCGTCGCCGCCGAAGTGGCCAACCAGTACTACGGCCTGCGCGCCTGCCAGCAACTGCTGGCGGTGGCCCAGCAGGATGCCGCCTCGCGTAGCGCGACAGCAAAGCTGACCGAGCTCAGTGCACAGGCAGGCTTCCAGTCGCCCGCCAGTCTGGCACTGGCGCGCGCTAGCGCGGCCGACGGCAATAGCCGCGCCATTGCCCAGCGTGCCGCCTGCGATGTCGACGTCAAAGTGCTAGCCGCGCTGACCGCCATCGCCGAACCGGAACTGCGCCGCCAGCTGGCCGCCCCCAGCAGCACGGGCAGCGCTGCCGATGCAGCGGCACCAGCACTTGTGATTGCCGAACTGCCGGCCAGCACGCTGAGCCAGCGTCCCGATGTATTCAGCGCCGAGCGTGCCGTCAGCGCCGCCAGTGCCGACGTGGGCACGGCGCAAGCTGCACGCTATCCGCGCCTGACGCTATCGGGTTCGGTGGGCGTAGCGAACTTCCGCGCCGGTGGCGACAACACCAAAACCGATACATGGACCATAGGCCCGCTGGCCATGAGCCTGCCCATCTTCGATAGCGGCAAACGCAGCGCCAATGTGGACGCCGCGCGCGCGCGCTACGACAGCGCCGTCAGCAGCTACCGCGCCACCGTACGTCAGGCCGTGAGCGAAGTCGAACAGGCGCTGGTCAATCTCGACGCCAGCGCGGCCCGCAGCAGCGATGCCGCCACCGCCCTGCAAGGCTACCGCATCAGCTTCGACGCAGTCGAACAACGCTATCAGGGCGGGCTGGCCAGCCTGTTCGAACTGGAAGATGCGCGCCGCAGCCGCCTCGCCGCCGAGCAGGCCGTCATCAATCTACAGCGCGAGCGCAGCGCCGCATGGGTGGCACTGTACCGCGCCGCCGGTGGCGGCTGGTCCGCCAGCAATACCGACACGACCTCCGGCACCAGCCCAGCGGCTGGCACCGGCTCCGACAACCGCAACGGTAGCGGGTCTAGCGCCCTCGCCAGCCCACAATAAACTCAGCACGCCATGAAAACTCTGAATACTTCCTACAAGCCTGTCGCTCTCGCCCTGCTGGCAATCTTCACTGCCGGTGTAGTCGGCATGACGCTGTTCTCGCCCGCCTCGCATGCTGCCAGCGACGCCAAAGCTACCAGCGCCAAACCTGCCCTCACCGTTACCACGGCCAAACCCGTCGCCGCCAACCTGCCCATCAAGCTAGCCGCCAACGGCAATGTGGCCGCATGGCAGGAAGCCAGTGTCAGCAGCCAGTCGAATGGTCTGCGTCTGGCCGAAGTACGCGTCAATGTGGGCGATGTGGTCAAAGCCGGCGATGTGCTGGCCGTGTTTGCCGCCGAAACGGTAGAAGCTGATCTGGCCCAGGCCAAGGCTGCCCTGCTGGAGGCCGAAGCCAATGCCGCCGAAGCAGTCGCCAACGCCGCCCGTGCGCGCAGCCTGCAGAATACCGGCGCGCTCAGCGCCCAGCAGATCAGCCAGTACACCACGGCCGAACAAAGCGCCAATGCGCGCATCGCTTCCGCCAAGGCAGCGCTGGCCAGCCAGCAGCTGCGCATGAAATACACCAAGGTGGTGGCACCCGATAGCGGCGTAATTACGGCGCGCAGTGCCACGGTGGGTGCTGTCTCCGGCACCGGCACGGAACTGTTCCGCATGATCCTGCAAAGCCGGCTGGAATGGCGCGCCGAAGTAGTCGCGGCCGATCTGCGCCAGCTCAAGCCCGGCACCACGGCCACCGTCAAAGCCGCCAATGGCAGCGAGACCACCGGCAAGGTCCGCATGATCGCCCCTACCGTAGACGCCCAGACCCGCTCTGCGCTGGTGTATGTCGACCTGCCGGCCAGTGCCGCCAGCGGCAAGGATGCACCGTTCAAGGCCGGCATGTTCGCCAGCGGCCAGTTCGAGCTGGGGCAGTCTGCCGCCATCACCGTGCCGCAGCAGGCCATCGTCGTGCGTGACGGCTTCAGTTTCGTGTTCCGTCTGAATGCAGACGGCCATGTGAGCCAGATCCGCGTACAGCCGGGCCGCCGTCTGGGCGACCGCATCGAAGTGCTGAATGGACTGAACGCCGAAACACAGGTGGTGGTGCGCGGCGCCGGCTTCCTCAACGACGGCGATCTGGTACACAACGTGGCGGAAAGCGCTGCGCCAGCCAAAGTGGCCGCCAAATAAGGATTCCCGATGAATTTCTCTTCACTCTCCATCAAGAACCCGATACCGGCGATCATGCTGTTTGCATTGCTCTCGCTGGCCGGCATGATGGCTTACAAAGCCAATCCGGTACAGGATTTTCCTGACATCGAACTGCCTATCGTCACCATTACCGCCACGCTGGACGGCAGTGCACCGGCCCAGCTGGAAACCGAAGTCGCACGCAAGCTCGAAGATTCGGTCGCCACCCTGCAAGGCGTAAAAAACATCTACACCACCGTGCTCGATGGCGTCTCCACCACCACGGTGGAATTCATCCTTGAAAAGCAGATCGCCGATGCCGTCAACGACGTGCGCGACGCAGTGGCGCGGGTCAAAGCCGACATGCCGGCCGAACTGCGCGACCCCACCGTCACCAAAGCCTCGACGGCTGGTCGCGTGGTGCTGACCTTTACCGCCGCAGCCTCGAACGCTGCCGGCGAAAAGCTCGATACGCAGGAACTTAGCTGGTTCGTCGATAACACCGTGTCCAAGCGCCTGCTGGCGGTACCGGGCGTGGGTGCCATCAAACGGGTGGGCGGCGTCAAACGCGAAATCCGCGTCGAGCTCGATGAAAGCCGCATGGCTGCGCTGCGCGTCTCCGCTATCGACGTCTCGCGCCAGTTACGACTGGTACAGAAAGAAGCCCCCGGTGGCCGTGGTGATGTGAGCGGCGCCGAACAGGCCGTGCGTACCATTGCCACCGTCAAGAGCGCGGCCGAATTGAGCGCGATAGAACTGCCGCTGGCCGATGGCCGCCGCGTGCGTCTCGATCAGGTTGCCACGGTGAGCGATACCGTGGCCGAACCGCGCGCCATCGCGCTGCAGGATGGCGTACCGGTGATCGGCTTCGAAATCTTCCGCACCAAGGGTGCCAGCGAACTGGCAGTGGCCAAAGGCGCCCGTGCTGCCATCGAAGAACTGGCACAGGCCAATCCGCGGGTGGAACTCAAGCAGGTGATCGACAACGCCTTCCCTGTGGAAGAAAACTTCGGCGGCTCGATGGAGCTGCTGTACGAAGGTGCGATACTGGCCGTGCTGGTCGTGTGGTGGTTCCTGCGCGACTGGCGCGCTACGCTGGTGGCCGCCGCTGCGCTGCCGCTGTCCGTGCTGCCGGCCTTCCTCGGCATCTACCTGTTCGGCTATACCCTGAATACCGTGACGCTGCTGTCGCTGGCACTGGTGGTCGGCGTACTGGTGGATGATGCCATCGTCGAAATCGAAAACATCGAGCGCCACCTGCGCATGGGTAAAACCCCGATGGAAGCGGCGATGGAAGCGGCCGATGAAATCGGCATGGCGGTGATCGCCACTACTTTCGCGCTGGTCGCCGTATTCCTGCCTACCGCCTTCATGGGCGGCATTCCCGGTCTGTTCTTCAAACAGTTCGGCTGGACTGCCGTGGTGGCCGTACTGGCTTCGCTGGTAGTAGCCCGTCTGCTGACGCCGATGATGGCCGCCTATCTGCTCAAACCTGCCGCCCATACCGAGCAGGCCGATGGCTGGCTGATGTCGCGCTACATGAAGGTGATGCGCTGGTGCCTGCAGCACCGTCTGGTTACGGCCAGTGCTTCCATGGCCTTCTTCGTCGGCTCCATCATGCTGGTAGGCCTGCTGCCAACTGGCTTCGTTCCGGCTGCCGACCGTGCGCAGACCCAGATCAATCTGGAACTGCCCCCCGGTGCCACGCTGGCCGAAACCCGCGTGGTGGCCGAGCGGGCCCGTACCGCTGCAATGGAAGTCAAAGGCATCAAATCTGTCTTCAGCTCCATCGGCGGCGGTTCCAGTGGCGACGCTTTCGCGCCCGGTGCTGCAGCCGAAGCACGCAGCGCCGTGCTGACCCTGACCACCGTGCACCGCAACGACCGCAAAGCCTCCATGGCCGATCTGGAATCTGAAATCCGCGACAAACTCAACGCCATTCCCGGCGCCCGCTTCAAGGTAGGTCCGCCCGATAACGGCGTGAAGATGCAGTTGGTGCTGCGCAGTGAAGATCCGGTGGCACTGGCCGAAACGGCGCAGAAGGCCGAACGCGAACTGCGTACCCTGCAGGGCGTGGGCAATGTGCGCTCCAGCGCTTCGCTAGTACGGCCGGAAATCATCGTCACGCCGGACTTCGCCAAGGCAGCCGATCTGGGCGTGACGGCAGCGGCCATCGGCCAGACCGTGCGCGTCGCTACGGCCGGCGACTACGATACCGATCTGACCAAAATGAATCTGCCCGAGCGCCAGATCCCGATCCGCGTCAAACTGCCGGACGCCGTGCGCGCCGACCTCGATGCCATCGGCCGCCTGACAGTGCCGGGCAAAAACGGCCCGGTACTGCTGGCCACCGTGGCCAGCATCGCGGTGGAAAGTGGCCCGGCCCAGATCAACCGTCTGAACCGCAGCCGTAACGTTACGCTGGAAGTGGAGCTGGGCAAACGGGCTCTGGGCGAAGTCAATGAAGAAGCACGCGCCTTGCCGACCCTGAAGAACCTGCCGCCGTCGGTGAAGATTGCCGAACTGGGCGACACCCAGGAGATGGCCGCGCTGTTCGCCAGCTTCGGCATCGCCATGCTGATCGGCGTGCTGTGCATCTACTGCGTGCTGGT
Source organism: Duganella fentianensis (assembly GCF_964031615.1). Classification (GTDB taxonomy): domain Bacteria; phylum Pseudomonadota; class Gammaproteobacteria; order Burkholderiales; family Burkholderiaceae_D; genus Rugamonas; species Rugamonas fentianensis_A. Next base: position 53,314 of record NZ_CAXIQN010000018.1, on the reverse strand, counting down.
GCTGCTGTTCAAGGACTTCATGCAGCCGGTGACGATTCTCGCTGCCCTGCCGCTGTCCATCGGCGGCGCCTTCGTGGCGCTGCTGATTACGGGCCGTGCGCTGTCGATGCCGTCCATGATCGGTCTGATCATGCTGATGGGGATCGTTACGAAAAACTCTATCTTGCTAGTTGATTATGCTATTCTGGCGCGTCAGGCGGGCATGAGCCGCTTCGAGGCACTGGTCGATGCCTGCCACAAGCGTAGCCGTCCTATCCTGATGACCACCATCGCCATGGGGGCGGGCATGATGCCGCTGGCGCTGGGTCTGGGGGCCGATCCGAGTTTCCGTTCGCCGATGGCGATCACGGTAATCGGCGGTCTGATTACCTCGACCCTGCTTAGCCTGCTGGTAGTACCGGCCGTGTTCACCTACATCGACGATCTGGAACATCTGCTGAAAAAACTGATGGGCAAACTGCGGCGCCGGCGCGCGCCACATGACGACAATCAGCCGGACCAGCCTACACAGCCGCTGCGTCAGGTGGGCGGAGGTGGTCACTAAACCGCTTAACCAACAACGACAGTAGCAAAGGGGCAGGACATGGAATACGACATCAAGCAGCTGGCACCGGTACGGGTGGTCTATCTGCGCTACAAAGGGCCGTTCGGTCCTGCCCTCGGCGAATTCTGGAAGGAAGTCTTCACCCCGTGGCAGAAGGCCATGGGGCTGGTCAGCAAAGTCACTTACGGCGTAGCGCTGGACGATCCGGCCAGCACCCCGGCAGCCGAATGCCGCTACGATGCCTGCGTCGAAGTCTCGGCCGAATACCCCGTGCGCGAACCGGCCCGCGCCACCGAACTGGCGGGCGGCAGCTATGCCGTGGCGCCATTCCACGGCACCGCCGCCCAGATCGGCGCAGCATGGAGCGATTTCTTCGCGCGCCTGCAGGCCGACGGCAAAGCACCTGCTGGCCCCTGCTTCGAACGTTATGCGGCTGATTACAGTATCGATCCCGCCAGCGGCGCCTTCCGCGCAGAACTCTGCATTCCCGTGTAAGTACCTTGTAAAGAAGCTGATACAAATCGGAGTGCAGCAGCCGCCATGGATATGCGATACTCCCAGCCAGTACAGGGACTTTTCAGAACATGGCGTTTTTCCGCAAGCTGCAGCCTTTACCAGCAACGGCAATGGCACCGGGCCGGCGCATCATGCTGGCCAAAACCACGCAACTGGGCGATCTGGTTATCAGCCTGCCCATGGCCGCTGCCCTCAAACGGCACGATCCTCATTGCACTGTCATCCTGCTGACCAACCGGCGCACGGCCGATATCGCACGCCACTGCCCCGATGTGGACGAAGTCTTTGCAGCACCGGAAGATGCGGCTGAACTGACTGCCCTGCTGGCAGCCGTGCGGCCCGACATCTTCATTCAGGTCAACCCCTGTCGCCGGCTAGCGCAATGTGCCTATGATGCCGCGCTGCCTATCCGTATCGGTTCACTATTCCGCCGCTATAACTGGCAGCGCTGCACCCATCTGGTGCCGATCTCCTCGCCCAACTCGGGCCTGAACAAACGCCTGCTCGATCTGCAGTATCTGCGCCCGCTGGGCATCGTCATCAAGGACGCCAGCGAAATACCGGCGCTGTACCACCTCGCGCCTCCGGCCAGCACCGGTGCCACGCCAGCAGAGCAGCAGTTGCCCGCCACCGTGCAGCATCCTGCGCACTATGCACAGGGTCGCCGCACGGTGATCCTCAGTCCGGCGCTGGTCACGGCACGCTCGCACCAGTGGCCACTGGAGTTCTATGCAGAGCTCATCGCCCGCATCGATCCGCGTGAAGTGCACTGGTTCATCTGCGGCACGGCCGAGGATCGGGCCAGCCTGCAGCCGCTACTGCAGCGCCACGCCCACGCGGCCAATGTCACCGATATGGTGGGCCGCCTGTCGCTGACGGAATTCATGGCCTTCATCAGCCAGTGCGACGGACTAGTCGCGGGCAGCACAGGGCCGCTGCATCTGGCCGCCGCGCTGGGCATCCACACGCTGGGGCTGTTCCAGTCACGCCGCAGCGATGTGCAGCGCTGGCGCCCGCTGGGGCCCATGGCCAGCGTGATCCACAGCCAGGTGCGCTGCCGTGGCGAGCGCCGTCTCGAACAGAGCGGCAGTGTGGTGCCCTGCCCCTGCATGCAGGCGATTGCACCGGCCACCGTGGCCGAACATGTACGCAGCTGGTTCGGGATGCGCGGTCAGCCGAACTAAATTCGGCTACAAACCTTATTTTAAGGACGGGGCAGGCAAAAAAGCCCCAATACGCCGCCAAGTCACGCGATAATATTTTCCGAATTTGGCGATAATCCTGCTATCGTTTTACCATACCATGACTCGGAGATCACATGAAATTGAAGCACATCGCACTGGCCGCTGCCTTGCTGGCAGCTACTCAGGTTCAGGCTCAGGAAACCGTGGTGAAGATCGGCCATAGCGGCCCGCTGTCGGGCTCACAGGCTTTCTCCGGTAAGGATAACGAAAGCGGCGCGCGACTGGCGGTAGAAGAACTGAATGCCAAGCCTATCACCGTGGCCGGCAAGAAGATCCGCTTCGAGCTGCAATCGGAAGATGATCAGGGTGACCCGAAAGCCGGTGTAGCAGCCGCCCAGAAGCTGATCGATCAAGGTGTGAAATATGTGGTCGGCCCGTATAACTCGGGCGTGGCGATTCCCGCTTCGCGCGCCTACAACGATGCCGGTGTGCTGATCGCCAGCGTGGCCACCAACCCGAAACTGACCCAGCAGGGCTACAAGGGTATCTTCCGCGTCAATGCCAGCGACACCCAGCTCGGTGGCAAGATGGCGCTGTACGCCGCCAATGAACTGAAACTCAAAACCGTCGCCGTGATCGACGACCGCACGGCGTTTGGTCAGGGGCTGGCGGAAGAATTCAAGAAACAGGCCAAAGCAGCCGGCATGACGGTGGCGGGCCACGAGTTCACCACCGATAAATCGTTCGACTTCAGCGCCATTCTGACCAAGCTGAAAACCAAAAAGGTGGAAGCCATCTTCTTCGGTGGCTATGCGCCACAGGCTGCACCGCTGGCACGCCAGATGAAACAGCTGGGCATCAATGCACGCCTGCTAGGCGGCGAAACCATCTGCACGGCAGAAATGGGCAAGCTCGGTGGCGATGCCGTGGCTGAAAACGTGCTGTGCCCGCAAGCCGGTGCCTTGCTGGACAAGGCTGCCGCCGGCCCTGCCTTCAAGAGCAAGTTCAAGGCGCGCTTCAAGCAGGATGCCGACGTGTACGCAGCCACCTACTACGATGCCACCATGATGTATGCACAGGCCATGCAGAAGGCCAATTCGCTCGATCCGCTGAAGGTAGGCGCCGTCATCGCTGGTGGCGAATACAAAGGCGTGGCCGGCAATTACAGCTTCGATGCGCGCGGCGACATGAAGCAGTCGCCCGTCACTATCTTCAACTTTAAAGCTGGCCAGCCTAGCGCCATCATCACCTACTGATAGACGCTGCGGAGCACGCGCTGTTTCAGGCGACGTGCTCCTCGTCGGCATAGCGCGCTGCAATGGCGCGGAACTCGTTCTGCAGCGTGATGAAGGCGTCGAGTATATCGGCGTCAAAGTGGCTGCCCCGCCCTGCCTGCATGATGGACAGCGCTTCCTCGTGGCTCTTGGGTTCCTTGTAGGCGCGACGCGAAATCAGCGCATCGTACACATCGGCCACCGCCATCAGCCGTGCCGACAGCGGAATCGCATCGCCCTTCAGCCCTTCCGGATAGCCGCTACCATCCCACTTCTCCTGATGCGAGTAGCAGATTTCCTTGGCCGTCTGCAGGAACGGTACGCTCACACCCAGCCCTTGCTCGGCATGGACGATGGCGTTGCGCCCCAGCGTGGTGTGGGTTTTCATGATTTCGAATTCGTCCGGATCGAGCTTGCCCGGCTTGAGCAGGATACGGTCAGGGATACCGACTTTGCCGATATCGTGCAGCGGCGCCGATTTGAATAGCTGGGTGATGTAGCGCGGTGTCAGGGTAGCAGCAAAGCGCGGATGGGGCGCCAGATACTCGGCCAGCAGCTTGACGTAGTGCTGGGTACGCAGAATGTGGTTACCCGTTTCATTGTCGCGCGTCTCGGCCAGCGAAGCCATGATCAGTATCGTCACATCCTGCAGCGCCTGCACTTCATCCGTGCGGCGCTGCACTTCCTGCTCCAGATAGGCGTTCTGGTCACGCAGGAAATCAGCCGAGGCTTTCAGCGTCAGGTGGGTCTGCACCCGTGCCAGCACGATGGGCGGGCTAACCGGCTTGGTGATGTAATCAACGGCACCCAGATCGAAGCCCATCTGTTCATCTTCGCGCTCGGTTTTAGCAGTCAGGAAAATCACAGGTATCCCGGCCGAAACGGGATCGGCCTTGATGCGGCGGCAGACTTCGTAGCCATCCATTTCCGGCATCATCACATCCAGCAGGATCAGATCGGGCGCCTTGTCACTCTGGGCGATCTTCAGCGCGCGGGCGCCGCTGGGTGCGACCTTCACGGTATATTGTTCCGACAGCAGATCGCTCATCAGCGTCAGCTTGTCCGGTGTATCGTCCACAACCAGAATGACGGGCTTACGTGCGGTGATGCTCATGCATTTTCCTTATTGGCTATAGTCTGGCTAGCACTGTCCAGCAGTTCCAGTGCCCGCTCCATATCGAATTCGTGTATTGCCTGTTCCAGCGCGCTAAACTGCTGCGGGAACGCGTCAGCAAACAGGGCTTTATGTTCATCCAGCAGATGCGCACTGCGCGCATCGTCATCGGCCAGCAGGGTCTTCAGTTCGCCCACCAGCTGCGCGCGCTGGGCCGGGGTGTAGTCCACGGCACTGGCCTGTTCCACCTGCGGCAGCGCCGCTTCGATCGCGCCGATCTGGCTGGCCAGCACCTGCGCCAGTTGCGCCAGCTGGGGTTCCAGCTGCTGCGCCAGCACGGCCGCACGGGTGCTGCCCGTCTGCGCCGGCGCCAGTGCATGTTCCATCGCGTCGGCCAGTAACTGCAGCGCATCGGCGCCGATATTACCGGCCAGTCCTTTCAGGGTATGGGCGCTGCGTTCGGCACCGGCACGGTCGCCCGCTTCCAGCTGGGCGCGCATCTGCTGCACGGCGCCCGCCTGATGGGCACAGAAGGCGCGCAGCATGCTGACGTAACGCGCTTGCCGGCCCATCACGCGGCGCATACCGCCCACCATATCCAGCCCCTCGATAGCTGCCAGCGGCGCTTCTGCTGGCGCGGCGTATTCCACCACGGGTTCGGCTGCCACCTCGGCCTGCGCTGGGCTGCTGCTTACCGCATCTGTGCGTACTGGTATCCAGCGCAGCAGCACGCGCCACAGTTCGTCCGGTTCGATCGGCTTGACGATGTAATCAACCATGCCGGCCTGCAGGCACAGTTCGCGGTCGGCCTGCATGGCATTTGCCGTCATCGCCACGATGGGCAGATCGACCAGCGCCGGCAAGGCGCGAATGGCACGGGTGGCCTCTACCCCGTCCATCTCCGGCATCTGCATATCCATCAGCACCAGTTCATACACGCCGCGCTGTGCCATCGCCAGTGCTTCCAACCCGTTCACGGCAATATCCACCTGCAGGCCTGCATCCATCAGTAGCTCGGCCGCTACCTGCTGGTTCAATTCATTATCCTCTGCCAGCAGCACGCGCGCACCGCGTATGGTGCCCAGCGCGGCCAGCATGCTGAGCGGCGCCACCCGCGCTTCGGCCGCATCATCCACCGCTCCACCCAGCAGGCGGATCAAGGTATTGAACAGCACGGAGGCATTGACCGGTTTGATCAGCACATCATCAAAGCCGGCGCTGTGCGCCTGCTGTATCACTTCTTCACGGCCGTAGTCGGTCACCATCAGCAATCGTGGCGGCACGGCCAGCGCCAGCGCGCGGATGGCGCCGGCCGTATCCACCCCGCTCAGCGCGCCCATCTGCCAGTCCAGCAGCACGACTTCAAACGGTACGTCGCTCAGTGCCGCTACCCGTACCATGGCCAGCGCTTCCGCGCCGGAGACCGCCGTCTGCACCTCGAAGCCCATGCTCGCCAGCATGCCGGCAATCACGCTGCGCGCGCTGGCATTATCATCGGCCACCAGCAGACGACGGCCACGCAAATCGGGCGATGGCAGCAGCGTAGGGCGCTGGGTCTGGCCGATGGCCAGCCGTGCCGTGAACCAGAACGTCGAGCCCTGTCCCAGCACACTCTCCACCCCGGTCTCGCCGCCCATCAGGTGTGCCAGCTTGCGCGAAATCGCCAGCCCCAGTCCCGTGCCGCCATATTTGCGCGTGGTACTGGCATCGCCTTGCTGGAAGCTCTGGAATAGCTGGCCTATCTGTTCTTCGCTCAAACCGATGCCGGTATCGCGCACGGCAAAATGCAGCATCACGTGCTGCGCATCGCGGCTCTGCACCCGCACCGTTACGGCTACCTCGCCCCGTTCGGTGAACTTGAGCGCATTGTTGGCGTAGTTGATCAGAATCTGCCCCAGCCGCAGTGCATCGCCTTCCAGTGCCGTCGGCACATCGGCTGCCACATCGAACACCAGTTCCAGCCCTTGCGCGCTGGCTTTATCGCCGATCAGGGTAGCCAGATTTTCCAGCAACTGATCCAGCTCGAACGGCTGCTTATCCACTTGCAGCTTGCCCGCCTCGATCTTCGAAAAGTCCAGAATGTCGTTGATGATGCCCAGCAGGTGCTGGCCGGCGCGCTGGATTTTCTGCACGTAGTCGTGCTGGCGCGGCGTCAGTTCGGTCTTCAGCGCCAGATGGCTCATGCCGATGATGGCATTCATCGGCGTACGGATTTCGTGGCTCATGTTGGCGAGGAATAGCGACTTGCTGCGTGTTGCCTCTTCTGCCGTCAGCTTGGCCGCGCCCAGCGCCTGCGCCGCCGCGTGTTCGGCCGTAACATCGGCCAGATAACCGTTCCACACTTCTTCCTCGGCGCTCTGGTGCACGCAACTGCAATGCAGCTCGACCCAGCGCTGCGACAGGCCGCCTTCGGCGCCAAAGGCGATACGCCGGTGTACAAACCAGTGCTGGCGCGCGCCATCGGCAAACTGCGCCAGCAGGCCGCTCTGCCCTTCCGGATCGAGCAGCGCGAACAAGGTGGCGCCATCGGCCAGCACATCGCTGGCCTGCAGGCCAGTGATCGCGGTGATGGCGGGACTCATGAAACGGAAATGCGGCAGGCCGTTCGCATCCAGCTTGAACTGGTAGACCGCCACCGGCAGGTTGTTGGTGATTTCGCGCATGCGCCGTTCATTCTCGAAGCGCACCTGGCGCGCATGTTCGGCCGCACGGCTGCGCCCCGTCATCACCATGGCAAACAGCCAGACCGCCACCATGCAGCCGGCCGCCAGCGCCAGCTGGTGCCACAGCGGCAGCCACTGGCTGCGGTCTTGCAGGATCAGCACGCGCCACTGGCCACCATCATCGGGCCAGCTCAAAGTAGCATTGGCCAGTGCATAGCTCTGGCCATCGATGTTGGTCAGGCTGCCACGGGTCTCGAACGGTAATTGCAAAGGGCCGGTGGCAGCAAATACATCGCCGAACTGGCGCTCCTTTTCCAGTTGCGCCATGCGTGCCGGCGCAATCTGGCCGCTCACCATGAACAGGTACTCGTTGCGGTTGGTGGCGAACACTACGCCGTCAGGCGACAGCAGCAGCGCCGGATCTTTGCTGCGCGCGAGTATGCGGTCGATTTCTGCGGCCGCCATCTTGATGGTGTAAACCCCGGCGATGGGGGTATCGCGCGAGTTACCGCTGTAGACGGGCGCGGCGAAATACAACCCGCGTTCATGTGAATTACTGCCGATGGCGGCATACACATTCGCCTGCCCTGCCAGCGCACGCCGTACGTAAGGGCGGTAGCGCAGATTGCGCCCCACGCCTATGGCCTTGCCTTCCTTGTTGAGATAAGCCACGGTGGTGCCATCGCCGGCCAGCACGAACACGGTGTCAGCGTTGTACTGATCCAGCACGGCAGCGAAATTCACATGCAGGCGGTAGGCGTCGGCGCTCATATCGCCCGCCAGCAGCTGCTTGACGCTGTCCTCCACCAGTCCCATCAGAATCGCGCCGCCCATCACGCGGCCATCGGTACTATCGATCTGGATCTGCCGCGCAATATCGTCGGCACGCGCGCGCAAGTCGCGGCTGTGCTCCTGAAACACTACCTGACGCTGGATCAGCACGGCGCTGGCCGCCACCAGCACGGCCAATCCGGCCCAGCGTATCAGCATCAATTTACGCCAGCCACGCCGGTGCAGGCTGTTACGGAAATGCCGTAGCGGGCGGACAGGCAGAGCCGCCGCTGGCTGAGGTCTTCCGTCTGCTGGTCGGTCCATTGCGCCTGGCATTGCGTGAATATTTGACAATAGAGTATAACTGAAAAGTACACTGCAAACGCTTCCACCCTGCCCCATTCTGTGATTTACTGGGTGGGCTGACACCGCGAGGATAGAAAATGTTGCGCAATACGGGACGTATTTCCACGGTTTTACTACTGCTGGCGGCGCTTGGCGCTAGCGCACCAGCCGTGGTAGCTGCGCCACGTCCGCTGGCGTTTACCGCCGTCGACTCGCTGGGCGCCGATAGCCGCGCCATTCTCAGCATCCTGCAGGACCGTCAGGGCTTCGTCTGGATCGGCACGATCGAGGGCGGCCTGTTCCGCCACGACGGCCACAAGCAGGTGCGTTTTCTCAGCGATCCGTCCAATCCCGCCAGCCTGCCCGGCGGCCGCGTCACCTCCTTGTTCGAGGATGAAAAAGGCCAACTGTGGGTCGGCACCGATGAAGGGCTGGCGCGCTTCGATCCCGTAACTAACGGTTTCGTGCGCTATCTGCCCAAAGAAGGGCCGGCCAATGCCCGCATCATCCGCCGCATCATCAGCGACAACCGCGGCGGCATGTGGCTGGCCACGTGGGGCGGCTTACAACACTTCGACCCGCGCAGCGGCGCATTCTTGATCTACCAGCACGAAGAAAGCCGCCCGGACAGCCTGCAATTCAACGATGTCAATGCGGTGGCAGTGGATAACAAGGGTGGCGTGTGGGCCTCGACCTGGCCGAGCGGGCTCGATTATCTGCCCGCCGGCGCCAGCGGCTTCCAGCACTTCCGCATCGACGATGCGGCCCGCCCCAACCCCAAGGCCAACGATGTACGCGCACTCTACTTCGATAGCGCCACTACCCTGTGGATAGGCACGGCCGATGGCGTCTACACGTGGAAATTTGGCCAGCCATGGGAGCAGCGCACGCTGATGCCGGTGGCCGCCAAGCGCGTGACGGATATCGATGAAGACCGCGCCGGCGACGTCTGGATCAGCACCCGCACGGCCGGCCTGATACGCTACGACCGCGAACTGCGCCAGTTCCAGAGCTACCGCCATCGCGCCGAGGATGCGCATAGCCTGAACAGCGACGCCATCAACACCACCATGCGCGACCGCGCCGGCACCCTGTGGGTCGGCTCGCTGACGGATGGCGTGAGCCGCGCCAATCTGGGCTACCACGGCTTCGAGCGCTTTGTGCCGCGCGATATCGAACCGGACTTCGTCAAATCCAGTAACTTCGTGCGCAGCATAGGCGCGGCCGCCAACGGCCAGCTTTGGCTGGCACTGGACGATGGACTGGCCCTGTTCGATCCCGTCAAACGCGATATGGTGCGCACCTACAGCGCCATTCCGAAGCGCGAGGGTGCGCTCAGTTCCAACGTCATCTACAGTACTTACCACGCGCCCGATGGCACGCTGTGGGTGGGCACCTCGGAAGGCCTGAACCGGCTGGATAAACCGGACGGCCCGTTCAAGGTGATACGCTTCGGCAGCAAGACCAGTAATTTCGTCAACTCTATCGCGCCCGGCAAGGACGGCGTGTTATGGCTGGCCACAGGCGCAGCGCTGCTGCGCTACGATCCCGCCAGCGGCGCCACCGAAAGCTTTACCCACGATCCGAAAGACCCCGATAGCCGCAGCGTGAACGGCGCCACCACCGTGATCGAAGACCGCGCCGGCCGGGTCTGGACGGGCGAGTTCTATCGCGGTGGCGGGCTCGATATGCGCGACCCCGTAACGGGCAAGTTCCGCCACTTCCGGCACGATCCGAACAATCCGGCCAGCCTCAGTAGCGACCGTGTCAGCACCATGCATCTGGATGCCGACGGCAGCATGTGGATAGGCACTTCGAAAGGTCTGAACCACGTCGTGGCCGGCAAGGACGGCAAATTTAGCGTCACCCGCATCCAGGAAAAAGGCGAACTGGGTACCCGCCTGATCGAAGCCATACGCACCGATAAAAACGGCTTTATCTGGGTCACCACGGCAGCCGGCATGAGCAAGATCGACCCCGCATCGTGGACGGTGACGGAGTACGCGGTGGAAGATGGTCTGACCGAAGGCTTCTACATGGATTCCGCCGCCAACAGCAGCGACGGCCTGCTCTACTTCGGCAGCAGCAGCGGCGTCACGGCCGTCAATCCATCCATCCACAGCAGCGCTTCGCGTCCGCCCCAGCTGGCGATTACCGACCTGCGTGTGCTGAACCGCTCGCTCGGTAACGGTGCGCTACCGGAAGGCGTGCAGCTGGAAGGCACGCTGACCCAGCCCCGGGCACTGACGGTGCCATGGAGTGCCAACACCATCTCCTTCGAATTCGCCGCCCTGCACTACGCCGAACCGCGCCGCAATGCCTATACCTACTGGCTGGAAGGCTTCGACAAACAGCCGGTGCAAGCCGACGCCAGCCGCCCGGTCGCCACCTACACCAATCTTGCGCCGGGCAAGTACCACTTCCACCTGCAAGGCACGAATAACAAGGGCGTGGCCGCGCGCGACGAAATCATCCTGCCCGTCACCATCACGCCACCACCATGGGAAACCGGCTGGGCGCGGGCAGCACAGGCAGTGCTGATGCTGGGCGCGGCCGCCATACTGGCACGCTGGCTGATGCGGCGCTGGCGCGCCCGCGCCCGCGAGCTGGAAGCGCTGCTGGCCGACCGCAATGAAGAACTGCGCAAGGCCCAGCACAAGCTGGCCTACCTGTCGGCCAGCGACAGCCTGACAGGCCTGGCCAACCGGCGCAATTTCGATGACCAGCTAGTGCGCGAATGGCGCCGCGCAGCGCGCGACGAACAGCCGCTGGCCATGGGCCTGATCGCCTTGCAGCAGTTGGACGTGTATCAGGAACTGCACGGCCAGATCGCCACCGACGAACTCCTGCGGCAGGTAGCACAGACGCTGAAGCACTGCATGCACCGCGCGGGCGATACGCTGGCCCGCTACGGCTCCGACCAGTTTGCCTTCCTCGCGCCGGGGGTCGATGCCGATGCGGCGCACCTGCTGCTGCGCCAGATCGGCGGCGGTCTGGAAGCTTGCGGCCTGCCACGACAAGGTGCGGGCAGCCTGCGCTTTAGCGTCGCAGCACGCATCGCCAGCCCGTATCAGGAAGCCAGCGTACTGCAGCAGGCGGCCGAAGAGGCCCTGCACCAGCAATATGGTCAGCCGCTGCAGACTTCAGAAGTTGAGGGGTGACTGGCGCCGCCGCACGGCCTGCCAATCGTCGTAGACGGGGATGATGGCCAGCGTCAGCAAGGCCAGCGCCAGCGGCACGGTCACGATGTAGCCGATGTATTTGAAGCCGAAAGCACCGGCCAGACCACCGCAGAAAAACATCGCCAGCAGCGAGGTCAGCAGGCGCAGTTTATCGCGGTCGGCACACACCGGTTCCAGCGCGGGATCATCGCTGACGCGATTCCAGTACAGCATTTTGCCCAGTTCGATGCCGATATCGGTGACCAGACCGGTAACGTGAGTGGTACGGATTTCGGCGCGCGAAATCTTGGTGACGATGGCGTTCTGCAGCCCCATGACAAAACACAGCAGCGATAGAATCGCTTCGATGTGGCCGGAGGCATCGAGCGTCGCGCCCACCAGACCAAAGCTTAATAGCAGCATGGCTTCCAGTATCAGCGGCAGGGCAAACTGGCTTTGCGCACCGCGCCGCTTGCCCCAGTTGACCATGATGGTGGAGAACGCAGCGCCCCAGACAAACGACAGCAGCGACATCAGGCCAGCGCGCAGCACCGGCACATCGCCCAGTGCCGCACCGTCGGCCAACGAAGAGACGATGCCCGACATATGCGAAGTGTACTGCCCTACTGCGAAGAAGCCGCCGGCATTCACGGCACCAGCGACGAAGGCCAACGAGCGGCCCAGATGGCGATTACTCAGATGTGTGCGATGCGGGCTGGTTAAGGCCCGGAGGTAGTGCATAGGCATAGAAAACCCGATGTGGCAGACGGCTAAACCATTGTAAGCCATCGTCACACCGGATCGTCAAGCTTCACGCATTCTGTCGCACAAACTGGCGCTTTGAACGCCAATACGGCGCTTTTATACGACAAAGCGTGAACTTCTGCCTACATTAGTCGAGCGCCTTGAAGCGGATCGCGGCACCGCCACCGGCTGCCAGATGCAGCGCCAGGCTGTCGCCGGCGCGCACTTCGCGCTGCTCGATCACCATATCGTAAGGCGCGGTTTCCCAGTCAGCCGTAGCGCCATCGCGGTAGATCTGTGCCTGATAGCGCCGCTGCGGATCGAGGAAATCCAGCTTGAACTGCAGCTCGCGCGCACGCTCATTGGTCAGCGCCCCCAGATACCAGTCCGCGCCACCACGCTGCTGGCGTGCCATCACCACGTATTCGCCCACCTCGCCCGCCAGTGCGCGGCTCTGTTCCCAGTCGGTCGGCACGTCGGCGATAAACTGGAAGGCGGCGGGACGGGCCTCGTAGTTTTCGATCAGGTCTGCCGCCATCTGCACGGGCGAGTACAGCACCACATACAGCGAAAGTTCTTTGGCCAGCGTGGAACGCACACGGTTCTCGTGACCTTTACCGTTAGGTTCAAGATTGAAGATGCCGGGCGTGTAATCGAACGGGCCAGACAGCATACGGGTGTAGGGCAGTATCGCCGTATGTTCGGGCGGATTTGGCGGATAGCCCCAGGCGTTGTACTCCTGCCCGCGCGCACCTTCGCGCGACAGCCAGTTGGGATAGGTGCGGCGCAAGCCGGTATCCTTGATCGGCTCGTGGGTATCGATGGCGATATGGCGCTTGGCCGCCTCCGTTACCGAGCGCAGATATTCGCCCGCCATGAACTGGCCGTCATGCCACTCATAGCGTACCTGCCCGTTCTCGTCGATGCGTTTAATGCGCTCGTTGTCAGCCACATAGCCGGTCTTGATGGTGTCGATATTATTGGCGCGCGCATAATCATAGGCTGCCCCCATCTGGCTGGCATAGTGGCTCACGGCGCCGGAAGTTTCGTGGTGGCCGATCAGCTTCACGCCTTTGCTGCGGCCATACGCTGCCACGGCTGCCATATCGAAGTCCGGATACGGCTGGGAGAACTTGAACTTCTCGCCATTCTCCGGCCAGTCGCCATCCCAGCCCACATTCCAGCCTTCGGCCAGCACGCCAGTGAAGCCATGCTTGGCGGCGAAGTCCATATAGCGCTTCACTTCGGCCGTGGTGGCACCGTGCTTGTCACCGGAAGCCCAGGTTTTCTGCCACAGGTGCATGCCCCACCAGATGCCCACATATTTACCCGGTTTAACCCACGACACGTCACCCAGCTTGTTCGGCTCATTCAGGTTCAGGATCAGATCGGAATTCAGCAAACCGGCCGCATCGGGCGACACCTGTACCGTGCGCCATGGCGTATTGAACGGCGCCTGCAACTTCACCTTGCTGCCGTCCGACCATGGCGTCAGATCAGCCTTGAAGACACCTTCACGGCGCTGATTCAAGGTCATCGAAGCGTAGTTGGTCAGTGCCGCTTCATGCATTGCCAGATGTACGCCGCTGTCCAGCCGTACCGTGAATGGTGTCTCCACGTGCGGTGCAGCGTGCAATGCAGTCTTCTGATACAGCGCCTCGTAACTGCGCCAGTAACGCGCCGGAATCCACCATGCGCGCGCCTTGGCGCTATCGGCAAAACGGAACTCGGTACGTTCGTCGGTAATCTCCACCTGCTCTACCCCGCGCTGGCGCGGCACTTCGTAACGGAAGCCCAGCCCATCATCGAACACGCGCAGGCGCAGCGCGAATTTGCGCGGCGTCTTGCCGCCACGCGCCAGTTGCACCAGCAGTTCGCGGTGGTGATCACGCACCAGCCGGCGCTCGCCCCATGGCTGCTGCCAAGTCTCATCCTTGTCCGCCTTGCGGCTGGCTGTAATGGTAAAACCCTCGCCCAGCTCCGGCCCGTCGCGCAGCACCAGACCAAGGCGGGCTGCCGGCATGATTTCCTTGCCCGCATACTGCACGCGATAGTCCGGTGCACCGTGTTCGTCACTGACGATCACGGTCAGCTTGCCATCGGGCGAGCTGACGCTGACTTCCTTGCCCTGCGCCTGAGCACAGACCAGCATGACGGCAGCGAGCAGCGCCGCATTGCGTTTATTCGATTGCAGCTCACGACGCATCGTCTAACTCCCCAATGAATTCAACAGCAAAAAAACCACCATCGCACTGCCCGGCGGGCAGGCGACCTGGCTCAATTATTCGGTCGGCAGACCGTACTCTCGCGCACGACCAGATTGACCGGCAATACCCGCTCTATCACTTCATCCGTTTCGCCATTCAGCAGCAGTTCCACGCCCAGTGCGCCGAGCGCGCTCTTGTCCACACTGAGGGTGGTCAGAGGACGGCGCGCATGGGCAGCGGCGGCAATGTCATCGAAGCCGACGATGCTGATATCGTAGGGGACTTTCAAACCAGCGCGCATGCAGGTATCCATCGCCACCAGTGCCGCCGCATCGTTGTAGCAGAATACGGCATCGGGCGGATGGGGCAAAGCCAGCAGCGTTTCCATGGCTTCGCGCGCAGCCGCTTCCAGCTCCACGCCTTCCTGCATCATCACTTCCAGCCGCGGATCGGCCAGCACACCCGCATTGAACAGCGCCTGGCGGAAGCCACGCGCCCGTTCGCGGATACTGAAGTGTGCCAGCGAGCCGGAGATAAAGCCTATGCGTTCACGGCCGATATCGAGCAAGTGGCGCGCAGCCAGATAGCCACCCATCATATTGTCCGGATTGGCCGAAGTGTAACCGGCCAGCTTCATATCGATCAGCACCAGCGGCTTGCCTATGCTGCGCAGCACAGCCAGTAGTTCCGGCTCGAAGTAGCCGGCGCACAGAATAGCATCCGACTGATGCAGGCGAATCTGTTCGACGATTCCGTCAGCGGGCCCCACTGCCGTGAACGACAGAATGATGCCGTGCTTGCGGCAGGCTTCCGCCGCGCCATGCAGCACGGGCGTATAGAACGGACTGCTGGACATATTGTTGTGCTGGCGGTGCAGCAGAAAGGTCAGACGGCGCAGCTTCTTCTGGCGCAGCCGGCCCATGTCGTAGCCCATGCTGCGGGCTGTTTCCACCACCATGCGGCGGGTTTCTTCCGTCAGGCCGCCTTCATTTTTCAATGCACGCGATATGGTGCCGCTGGAAAGCCCGGTGGCTTTAGCGATATCGCGGATGGTAATGCTCATGTGTCTCGCTCCCGTATTTACTAAACCCCTGCAAGCTGCGCCTCTGCGGGCTGCTACGCCGACCAGTATAGCCATGGCATGGCCAGCGGCAAGCGCTGGCATGGCCGTTGATAGCGAGTTTATCGGGAATTTACTAAACAAAACTGCCGCATGACTCAGTGCAGCAGACCATCGTGGTCAATCTGCAGCACGGACTGCCCATCGCGCGCCTGCAAGCGGGCCGAGAACTGGTAGGGCGTCGCATCGATGCGGGGCGGCCAGACATAGCCCGCCACCGGCGCCAGCTTCAACCCTAGTTGCGGCAGGCTGGCAGCAAAACGCTGGTGTTTAGCAAAATAGCTACGCTGGGCGTAATACACCTGACGCAGCGCCCAGCGTGCCGCCTGTGCAGGATCGGTACGCCACGCGTCGCGCACGCCGCCTACACCATGACCGGAGAACTGCACCACGCCCCACATTTCGGGATAGTGCATATTGATGACGCCCTGCGGCGACCAGACCCAGTTATCCTCTGCCAGCGGTTTGCCCGTCGCAGCGTCGCTCAGCTTGCGGTAGCGTCCATCGGCGCTAGTGGTCTGCCACTCCACCCGTGAAAAATTCAGGCGCCACTGCTCGCCCGCCAGCGGATGCAGCACAGCGTCATGGCTTTCGCGCAGCGCGCGCCACGGTATCGCCACTTCCACCGTCCAGCCCTGATCTTTGTCGCCGGGCTGGTTCAGCGTGCCGCGCAACTGGCGACCGATTTTCAGGCCATGCATATCCCAGCCCGTATAGGCCACCCGCTCGCCATCGCGGTAAGGCTTGGTCAGCAGCAGATCCCATGCCGTACCGTGCTGATTAACTTCCAGCTCCATGTAGCGGTGTGTGCTGCCTTCGGGATCGATGAAGAGTTCGATATCGTTGTCGTGATAGATCACGCTATCGCGCTCGGTCAGCGTGGCCCACAGATCCGGTTCTTCCATCTCCACGGCAAAGTACAGGTATTCGTCGTCCCACAGCATCTTGGCGCGGGTCCGGAAGCGCGGTGCCGGCTTGGCACTGCCTTCGATATCGACAAAGTCTTCCGTCCACTGGGCCTGCTGCCAGTCCGCCTCATTCAACTGGCCATCGATCTGCGGCGGCGTAGTGCTGCGGTAGGCGATGTAGTGGCGCGGCTGGAAGGCGATGGCGGGCGGCGCCACCGCCGCCAGCTGGGGATGGGCAAGGGCACCCGCCCCTGCCAGCGTGGCACAGAGGGCGAACACAGGTTTCAGAATAGGCATGGCGCTGATCCGCGCGCTTTAAGGCTGTTCGCCAGCGCTATACAGACCGGCGTATTTCACACCGAAGTACAGCACAAAGGTATAGCACAGCAGCGGCATCAGGAAGGACAGTTGCAGCCCGATGGAGTCAGCCAGCAGGCCCTGTGCAAACGGCACGATGGCACCACCGACGATGGCCATGCAGAGTATGCCGGAAGCCTGTCCCGTCAGATTACCGAGGCGGTACAGCGCCATACTGAAAATGGTCGGGAACATGATGGAATTGCACAGACCTACTGCCAGTATGGCCCACATAGCCGTCTGGCCATGGCCGAAAATAGCCACCAGTATCAGCGCCATCGATGCAGCCGCATTGAAGGCCAGCGTCTTGCCGGGGCTAACATAGCGCATCACGAGGAAGCCGATGAAGCGGCCTACCATGGCACCGCCCCAGTAGTAGCTGACAAAGTGCGCTGCCGTATCTGCCGGCATACTGGCGATGTTCGGTTCGCCGAGGAAGTTAATCAGGAAGCTGCCGATACTCACCTCGCCACCCACGTACAGGAAGATGCCGATGGAGCCCATCACCAGTTGCGGATGCGATAAAGCTGAGGCCTTGCTGCCAGCGGCGACGGCAGTCACTTCTTCTGCATAGTCGATTTTCGGCAAGCGGGCAAAGGCAAACATCAGTGCCAGCAGCAGCAAGGCGCCCGCCAGTGCCAGATACGGGCCTTGTACGCTAGCCGCTTGCGCGGCACGGTCCGTGACATCGCTGGACAGAATCAGGATGCCGCCCAGCGTAGGCGCCACCGTGGTGCCCAGCGAATTGAAAGCCTGCGTCAGCGTCAGTCGGCTGGACGCCGTGCGCGCATCACCGAGCACGGTGACATAGGGATTGGCTGCCACCTGCAGGATGGTGATACCGGCAGCCAGTACGAAGAAGCCCAGCAGGAATAAGGCGTAACCGCTCATGGACGCTGGATAGAACAGTGCGCAGCCGGCAGCAGCAATCACCAGCCCTGCCACGGCGCCATTCTGATAGCCGATCTTCTTGATCAGCATACCGGCCGGCAGCGAAACGAGGAAGTAAGCTCCGAAGAAGCAGAACTGCACCAGCATGGCCTGTACGTAGTTCAGCGTGTACAGCGCCTTCAAATGAGGGATCAGCACATCATTGAGTGCCGTCAGCAGCCCCCACATGAAAAACAGCGTGGTGATGATAATCAGCGGGCCCGTATTGCCGCTACTGGCCTGCGTTTGCTGCAGCGGCGCGCGCTGCGAGATATGTTCCATCGTGAACTCCTGTGGTCTCTTCGTTGTCGTTGTTATGCAGTGGCGAACCGGTAATCCCGATCAAGGTGCGATGCCGGCTGGCGCCTTGGGCAGATCACGGGCACGGGTGCCCCAGCTACTACCGGCTTGCGGCGTCAGGCTGTAATCGAGCGTGCCGCCTGCCTGTATCTGCTCCCAGTCCAGCCATACGCGCTGCTGCGGCTGACCGGCCCAGCGCACACTCTCGACAAAGCGGCGCTGGCCCGCCACAGCGGCTGGCGCGCTGATGCTCAGCATACGTCCCTGCGGCAGATCGATTTCGGCCTTGGCAAAGCGCGGCGCATGCAGCAGGAAACGGCCGCTGCCCGGTGCATCGGGATACAGCCCCAGTGCGCTGAACAGATACCATGCCGACATGGTGCCCAGATCATCGTTACCCGTCACGCCGCTAGGGCTGTTACCGAACAGCGTCTCGGCAGCGCGCAGCACGGTGGTAGTTTTCCACGGCTGTCCCATCAGCGTGTACATCCACGGCGTGTGCAGATCTGGTTCGTTGTTAGGGTTGTAGCGGAACTGGCTGTAATAGCTATACGGTCCCACTACCCACGATTTACGCACCGCTGCCGCATCGGCCTGCACGGCATCGTAATCGAAGAACTGATCGAGCCGGTGCAGCGCAGCCTTCTGGCCGCCCATCGCTGCCACCAGTCCGGGTACATCCTGCTGTACCAGCCACTGATACTGCCATGCCGTGCCTTCATGGAAGCCACGATCGCTGCGCGGATCGTAGCCACCCGTCAGTTCGCTAAACCAGCTGCCATCCATCAGGCGGGGACGGGGGAAGCCTTGCAGACCGGTAGCGCCATCCTTGACGCTGGCATCCCATATCTTGCGCCAGTTGAGGGCGCGCTGTGCCAGCGTCGCCGCATCGCGCTGCTGCCCCAGTGCCTTGGCCATGGTGGCCAGTGCACCATCGGCTAATGCATATTCCAGCGTGGCCGAAGCGCCGTGGTGCGGATCAACGTCCATGCCTTTGGAGACAAAGCCGCGGTCATACTGCACAAAGCCCTGCCGCATATAGCTCTCGTTACCGGCACGTCCCTGCGCACGGATGCCGTTAGGCGGCACGCCAAAGGCGTTTTCACGCAAGGCTGCATAGGCTTCCTTCTCGCGTCCTTTGAGTGCACCGTAGCGCCACAGGTCAACCAGGAATGGCGTGACCGGATCGCCCGTCATGATATTGGTTTCAAAGTTGGCATAGCCCCAGCGTGGCAGCCAGCCGCCCTGCTCGCGTATCTTCAGCACCGAGTTGGCGATGTCACGCACCCGCTGCGGGTACAGCAATGCCAGCATCTGGTTTTGCGCACGATAGGTATCCCACAGCGAGAAGAACTCGTAATAAGTCCAGTCTTTGGCCGTATGGATCGCACTGTCATAACCGCGATAGCGGCCATCGGCATCGTTACCCGTCAGCGGCTGCAGCAGCGTATGGTACAGCGCCGTGTAGAACACGGTACGGTCATCCTGCGTGCCACCCTCGATGCGCACACGCGCCAGTTCGCGCTGCCAGTTGGCTTGCGCCTGCGCGCGCATGGCATCGAAGGTCAGCGGCCGGCCCGCGGCCATGCCTTCGGCCTGCAGATTGATGCGGGCGCCCTCGGCATCCACATGCGAAATCGCGCTGACTGCCGTAATGCTGCGGCCAGACTTCAGATCGAAACTGAACCATGCGCCGTGGGGGCGCGCTTCGCCCTGCTGGCTAGGGCCGTTCACGCCGGCTTTGCCGCCCTGATCGTCCCAGATGCCGTGTGCCAAGAAAGGCTGATCGAACACCATGCGGAACCACGTGGTGTACTGGGCGCCACCGCAGAAGCTCTTGGTGACCACCTTGCCTTCGACGCTGTGGTTGTCGATAACGCGCAGTTCGCTGCCCACCACTGCATGGCGTTCATTGGCCTGTCCCAGATTGACCAGCAGATGGCCATCTTTCATACCCCCAGCAAAGGTATAGCGCTCGGCAGCGGCGCGCGTCAGTGCCGTGGCTTCGGCGGTAATGCCGCCATAGCTGGTTAGCTGCACTTTATAGTATCCGGCCTGTCCCACTTCGCCATCGTGCGTATACTCGGCCGCATAGCGCCGGTAGTCGAAGCTCTCCGCCTTGGCCGTATCGATATCGCCACCGGCGCCGATACGCCCCGTCACCGGCAGCACCGACACCTGCCCGCCCTGCTCCCAGCAACCGGCGCCGGACAGATAGGAGTGACCGAAGCCGCGGATGCGGGTATCGCTATAGCGCCAGCCAGCGTAATGTTCGCCGCTGGGGCTGATCTGTATCATGCCGAACGGCGCTGAGGCACCGGGGAAGGTATTGCCTTCGTCCTGAGTACCGATGAAGGTATTCACCGGCATGCTGCCAGCCGGCATAGCAGCCAGCGCGAACTGGGGCAGCGCACTGGCTACCAGCAGCAGCCCGATGCAGCGCAGGCTACGGCTTATCGTGATGAGTGTCATCTGTCTGCGCTCCGCTTAGTGCACTGCTGGTGCCGTCGGCGCCGCCGCTGGCAGATGCAGCGGGTGGGCTTCCGTATTAAAGGTCACGGCATCGAAATTCAATGCGCTCTTAGGTGCGAACAGCAGGTAGAAGTACTTGAAGGTCTCGGCAAACACAAAGCTCTCCATCGAATCTTCCTGTTCCTTGCTACGTACATCTTTCAGCGCAGCGTAGCCAGCTTCCGTGCGGCAGTAGCGTACGAACGCTTGCCAGAACTCGCGGCCCATAGCGCGGTAGCGTGGATTGCCCGTGTAGTGATGCAGGTAATAAGCCGATTCCACAATCTCGGGACGCAGCGCGTAGCCGGGCGACTGCACCGTCATGCTGGCATAGTCCAGCGATTCCGGCTCGATGCCATGCAGGCGCCACATGCGCAAGCCCGCTTCCTGCAGCGACTTGGCGCGCTTCATGTCGCCGCCCAGTGCCAGCAGCGCAGGCATGAAGGCATCCAGCGCACCATACTGAGTCTTACTGCGCGCCCCCGTATTCATATCGGCATGGCCGTACCACAGTACGCCACCGCGCTGCTCCGCCAGCGCCTTGTTCACACCCTTGATGCTGTGCTCCCACATGGCTTTGCATTCCATGTCGCCGAACAGACGCCAGCATTTATTCAGGTACTCGTAGTAGGAATCTATGCCACCGCCGATGTGCGCCCCCGTGTCCGTCCAGCGCCCCGTTTCCACATCGATGGTGGAACCTACCAGTCCCAGCGGCGAAGCGGCTTTATACGTCGCCACCAGCGCACGTTTGGATTTCTCGAAGTAGACGGGATTGCCCGTCAGGCGGCTCAGCATACCGAATTCCAGCACCAGCGTGCCCGTTTCCGCGGGATTACTGAGTTTGCCGCGTACTTTACCCGTACGCAGATTTACATGGGTATATGGCATGCCGGTCGGCGTCTCGAACACCGGCAGCAGGCGCTTGCCCAGATCTTCTGCCTTGTTCAGCAGGCGTACATCACCACTGATCTGATAGGCCGACAGCAGGCCACCGAGCAGACGAATCGTGATTTCGAAGTTCTGCACATACATGTCCTGATCGAAGTTGAGCTGCTGGGCGATCAGTTCGCGCGCCTCATCGGCTTCTTCTTTCAGCCCCATGATCATCAGCGTATCGAGTGCGTCCACAGGCGTCATCAGCAGCGAGTGCTCGTACCAGTCACGTGGCTTCTTGCTCAAAGGGCTGAGCGCATCATGGCCCCAAGCATACTGCTTGTAGCCGCGCCAGGCATGGCGAGCTTCTTCCTTCACCTGCTGCGCCAGTGCCGCCGCTTCGGCCTCGCTGACGGGGCGCAGTGGCTGATCCGCCGCAGCTTTGCTGCTTGCCTTAGGTGCTGCCGGCACATCTGCAGCGCTGGCATTCTGCGCAAACAGCGGCAAGGCTGCCAGCAGTGCGATGTTCAGTGCGCGCAAGGTGGGCTGGAACAGGGAAAATCGGAATGCTTGTTTCATTTACTGTCTCCTTGTAATTGTTCGAAGAATTGATTCATCGCCGCGGCCTGCGGCGGATTGGCGCCCGCCTGCAGGCATGCAGCCGAACCGGCTGCCAGCGCTGCATGCAGATGCGCCTGCAGACTGCGCTGCGGATAACCGGCCAGACTATGCAGCAGACCCGCCACGCTGGCATCGCCAGCACCGACGGTATCGACCACCTCAACCTTGGGTGCCCGCGCATCGGCACGCTCGCTGCCATGGAACAGGGTCGCGCCCTGCCCGCCGCGCGTCAGCAGGCAATAGGCAGCTGGATTAGCGGCGCGCAGCTGCTGCAAAGCCTGATCCAGCGTCACATCGGGGAACAGTCCGCGCAGGTCATCATCCGACACTTTGATCACATCAGCCAACGCGGCCATAGTACGCAGCGTAGGCTGATAGCTGGCATCCATCAGATTGCGGTAGTTCGGGTCATAGCTGATCGCCACGCCCTGCGCCTTCAATTGCTGCGCCAGCGCCACCAGCGTGGCCGCCAGTGGCTGGCGCGCCAGACTGATGCCACCGAAGTGGGCCCAGCGCAGCGCACCCGACCAGCCAGCGGGCAGCGTGGACGGATCGAAGTGCAGGTCGGCGCTGTTGTCGCCTACGAAGAAGTAGCTCGGTGGTTCACCCTGCTCCACCACCGCCAGCAGCGGCGAACGCTGCACTCGCTGGATCAGGCGCAGATCCAGCCCCACCGCCGCACTGGCATTCCACAGCGCCGCGCCGAAGCGGTCATTGCTGATGGCACCGGCGAACGCCGTACGTTCACCCAGCGCGGCCAAAGCACGGGCCACATTCCACACCGAACCGCCCACCTGACTGATCCACTGCTCATTCCCCTGATGGATCATATCGGTCAGCGCCTCACCGGCGCACAGCATTACAGGCGCTTCATGCATGATAGTCCTTTCCCAGCACAGTCAGAATATCGTAGCAGGCGCCCATGGTGTGATAATCGACCTTACCGGCAGGGCTTTTGTCGTCACTGAGCTTGCGATTCTGCTGGTCGAGGATGCGATACCACGCGCCGTATTGGTGATCGACCAGATAAGTCCAGCTATACGCCCACAGGCGCTGGTACCAATCCCAGTATTCGCTATTGCCCGTGCGTTGCGCCAGCAGCGCCGCAGCAGCGGCACTCTCGGCCTGCACCCAGAAATATTTATGGCCATCGCACACATGTAGTTCCGGCGCCAGCGAATAGCATACGCCACCATGCTCGGGATCCCAGCCTTTTTCCAGCGCCACGCGGAACAGTCGTTCTGCTGTCGGCACCAGCCAGTCTAGCGGCTGCGCCAGTACGCTGTTTGCACGGGCTTCCAGTTGCACCAGCAGCTTGGCCCACTCGGTAAAGTGACCGGGCTGATAGCCCCATGGACGGAACAGGTTTTCCGGATCGTGAATATTGAACTTCCAGTCAGGCTGCCACTGCTCGTCATAGTGCTCCCAGATCAGACCTCCGCAACGCTGGGCCTGGCGCTGGGTGATGTTGTAGGCCACCGTGTAGGCACGTTCTAAATAGCGCAACTCACCCGTAGCCTGATGGGCCGCCAGCAAAGCCTCGCAGGCATGCATATTGGCGTTCTGGCCGCGATAGCTGGACAGCACACTCCAGTCGCGGCTCGCCTCGTCGGCATACAGGCCCGCTTGCGGTTCCCAGAAGCGCTGCTCCATCAACTCGAAGGTCTCAGCGATCCACGGGCGGGCCTGTTCCAGACCGGCCATGGTGGCGTGCGCATAGGCCAGCAGCACAAAAGCCTGCCCATAGGCGTGCTGGGTACCATCGATGACCTGCGCACCGTCCAGCAGCCATGCATAGCCACCGCCGACGCGATCGCGGTGCACTTCGCGCAGGAAGCGCAACGCATGCTCGGCGCCCTTAAGGTAAGCCTCGTCCTTGAAATGGCGATAAGCCATGGAGTAGGTGAAGACAAAGCGGGTACTGCTCACCAGATGGCGCTGCTGCATGTCATACACGCTGCCATCATCCTTGAAGAAGTGGTACATGCCGCCAGCCGGATCGATGGCGCGCGGATGATAGAAGCGCATGGTGTGCTGCGCATGCTCGAGCAGGACACTAGGGTTACGGAAATCGGGTAAGTTGGTCATGTTTTTTCCGGTGGGTGTGGGTTAGGCGCCGTGGCTGCTCTCGCGCACGATCAGCTCAACTGGCACGGTTATCTGGGATGGGTGGTTTTCGGTTTTCTGTAGCAGTAATTCGACGCCGGTCTGGCCTAGCGCGGCTTTATCCACCCGCACAGTGCTGAGTGGCGGGATGCCGGCAGGGGCCGCGGCGATATCATCGAAGCCGACGATGGCGATGTCCTGCGGGATCTTCAGCCCCGCTTTGCGGCAGGCTTTCATGGCAGCCAGCGCAGTGCTGTCGTTGTAGCAGAACACCGCATCGGCGCGTTTGGGTAGCGCCAGCAAGGCCTGCATGGCCTCGCTGACACTCTGCTCGGCATCCCCTACAGCTGGCAGCGTGACTTCCAGATCAGGATCGGCATGGACCTTGGCATCGAACAGGGCCTGCCGGAAGCCGCGATTACGCTGCTGTATGCTGTAGTGCGCCAGTGAACCGGACAGCATGGCGATGCGTTTGCGTCCAGCCTTCAGCAGATGCTGGGTAGCCAGATAGCCGCCATGCAGATTGTCCGGATTGACGGAGGTGAAGCCGCGTCGCTGCATATCCACCAGCACCATAGGCTTGCCGGCCTGCTGCAAGGCAGTCAGCACTTCCGGCTCGAAGTAACCGGCGCACAGAATGGCATCGGGCTGATGCAGGCGGATCAGGCCCATCACCGGCTCGGCCGGACCAACGGCAAAAAATGATAGCGCTATCCCTTCGCGCCGGCAGACTTCTTCGGCGCCGTGCAGTACGGGCGAGAAGAAGGAACCGGAAGCGAGAGTGTTGTGCTGGCTGTGCAGCAGGAAGGCGATACGCCGGATGGGGCCACTGCGCAACTGGCCGTAGTCATAGCCCAGACGCTCCGCCGTTTCCAGCACCAGACTGCGGGTGGACTCCGTCATGCCCGACTGGTTCTTCAATGCGCGCGACACCGTACCGATCGATAGACCGGTGGCAGCCGCAATATCACGCAGGGTGGCCTGGCTCACGCCTGCCCCCGCGCAGCACAGCGCTCAAGGCACAGCATACCTTGTAGCAAATTCAGGTACATCCAGAGTCTCCATTATCGGGTTTAATAAACGCTTCGGCGAGCGCTAGTGATCAGCTTTTTAGCGACAGTAATTTCGGCTTTCACCTTGAGCTGCCTAGGACGCTTTTATATCAGCGCCACTTTTCAGCAACAATCGTCCACTGCTATGCAGGGCGCTCTTTAGCATTGTTTAGTAAAAAAGTGCGCATCAACGCAGTCCCTGCGCCAGCACATCGCCCACCGATTGCACCCGCATCGCACGGCGCAAGGCGGCCAGACTGGCAGGCGAACGTAGCGACAGGCGCACGCTTTCGCCAGGCAGCAACGTGATCGCGTTATCGCCCAGCTCTGCATCGAGATCACCGAAGTCGATCCAGACGGCGCGGGCAAACTGGCGTGCGCTGAGCTCCAGCTGATAGCCACCTGCAGCGGGCTGCAGCCGTGCCTGCAACTGCGCATCGGGCCAGCGCATTTCCTTCGCGGGCCGGAAGTACAGCACGCTGCGCGCGGGCGCTTCGCCCTCCACCTGCAGATCGAACACGGCCACTGTATTGGCGGGATCGGCATTGCCCAGCAACTGCGCATCGCTATACTCGGCACTCCGCTGCGCGGACAGCGCTGCCAGTTCCACTGCACGGTGTTCCTCACGCAGCAACTGACCATCGAGCGAGGTAACGCGCAAGCGCAGCGTGCCACGCAGGCTATGGCTGCGGTCATTCAGCAGATGCACGCGACTCATGCCATTTGCATCACGCAGCGCTGCCACCGCCACAGGGGCATAGAAACGGCGCGCATAGAACTGCAGCGCCTTCCAGCGCCCGTACCAGTCCACGCTGGACCACGAAGCGCCGGGCCAGACATCGTTCAGCTGCCAGTACAACGAGCCCATGGTATAAGGCCGGCTGGCACGGTGGTGGCTGGCCGCCAGTGCAATGCCCTCGGCCTGCGCTATCTGGCTCAGGTAGATGAAATCGGAAAAACCTGCAGGTGTACCGAATTCGTCGTTGACGTATTTAAGCAAGCGCTCGTTGCCCTTACCCGCCATGAATTTCTGATGCGCCTCGATCACCGGCGTGGCCATCCCCTGCTCGGCGCGTTTAGCAAACGCGTCCACCGTGCGCTGCACGGGCCAGGCCTGCAGGCCATATTCCGACATGAAGCGCGGGGTAATCTCCAGATATTTACTGACAGGGTGGGCCGGATTACCCCACACTTCCCAGTAGTGCATATCGCCGCTGGCGACGGTATTGGCTACCTCGGCCAGATCGTTGCTGGGCGAGCTAGCCCAGTAAGCCACGCCGCCGCCCTCTTGTGCCACCACCTTGCGCAGATCGCTGCCGAATAGCTGCACATAGCCGTTCCACACACGGGTGGCAAACGCGGGATCGGCCTGCATCATGGCTTTGCCCGGCCCCCAGTATTTCCAGGCGATTTCTTCTTCGTTATTGCCGCACCAGAGCGCAATGCTGGGATGGTTGCGCAAGCGCCGCACATTGTCGCGTGCTTCGGCCACCACGCTAGCGCGGAAGGCGTCGTCATAGGCAGGCTGCATGCCGCCGCCAAACATGAAGTCCTGCCAGACCAGCAACCCCAGCTCATCGGCCAGATCAAAGAAGGCATCGCTTTCGTAATAGCCACCGCCCCAGCTACGCAGGAAGTTCATGTTCGCATCACGTGCCGATTCCAGCACACGGCGCAACTGCGCCTTGCTCACGCGCGGCCGGAACATATCGAACGGGATGGTGTTAGCACCTTTGGCAAACACGGGAATGCCATTCACTTCAAAGTAGAAGCTCTGTCCCTGCGCGTCACTGTCGCGTTTCAGCACCAAGCTGCGCAATCCGGTGCGGGCGCTGGTGCTAGCCACCATCTGGCTTCCCTGCACCACTTCCAGTTCGTAGCGATATAGCGCCTGCGCGCCATAGCCGTTCGGATACCAGCGCTGCGGATTCGGCACATGCACGGGTAGTTCGATGCGATTGCTACCCTGCTTTAGTTCGGTTTTCTGCTGCACTGCCAGCACCCGCTTGCCATCGGGCGCGGTCTGCCACAGGCGCAATTCGACACTGCCAGCAGCTACGGCATCAAGTGTGGCGATGGCCGCCAGTTCGGCGCGCTGCTCGTCCACATGATCCTGCCGCAATTGCAGATCATCGATACGCAGCACGTTCCAGCTTTGCAGCTGCACGGCGTTCCAGATACCCGCCGTGACATAGCGCGGCCCCCAATCCCAGCCATAGTGATAGCCGGGCTTGCGGGCAAAGTTGGCCGTCATCGCGTCGGCTGGTTCATCGCCATATGGCGAGGGATAGTTACCGGCCAGCTTGTTCGGCATGGCCGCAACCTGCGGCAGCAGCTTGCTGATAGGGGAACGCAGCACGATGCGTAATTCATTGGCACGCGCACGCAGCCGCCCCTGCACGGGGATGCGCCAGACGCGGAAGGCGTTGTCGGCATCGAGCAGCTTCTCTCCATTGAACCAGACTTCGGCATAAGTATCGAGCCCGTGGAACACCAGATCGCTGCGCGCGCTATTGCGGGTGGCTGCTGGCACATCGAAGCGGCTGCGGTACTCCCAGTCCGCCAGACCTATCCACTGCAGCCCCGCTTCCGGTGCCCCCACATACGGATCGGGGATCAGCTTATGGGCAAACAGATCGGTGTGCACGGTGCCCGGTACAGTGGCCGTCTTCCAGCCTGCCGCTTCCGGATGGCTGACCAGCTGTGCATCGCCCGGCAACAGCCGGAAGCTCCAGCCCCGATCGAGCGATTGCAGCATGGCCGCCTCGCGCGGAGGCTTTACGGTAGCAGCCTTGGCGCGCGCGCCAGTACCTGCGTCAGAACTCACCACAGCACTGGCCGGCGCCAAGACCAGCAACGCCATCAAGGCAGCAGCCCATGCCGCCGGGCGGCAGCACTTCATCAAGTCTCTCATGCTGCACGCGCCTTCCAGTAACGTTCTATCCATTCCTGATGGGTCGGCATCGCGGCCACCGCATGCGACAACATGCCGCGCATACCTTCCACCAGTTCCACCAGCTTAGGCTCCGGCATTTCGTCGACGATAGGGTGATAGCCCTGTGGCGTAATGCCCTGCCCCAGCATCACCTGTACCCAGCTAGGTAGCGCAAAGAAATCTTCACCATTGCGGAAATAGCGACCATCGCTACGGAACAGTTCCATCGCCTCGCGCAGACTGTCCGGTATCGCCATGGTGCGACAGTAGTCCCAGAACGGCGTGTCATTACGCTCGGTGGCGTGGTAGTGCAGGATCAGGAAGTCGCGCACCCGCTCATATTCGAAGGCCGTCTCGCGATTGTATTGTTCGGCCAGTTGCGGGTTGAAGTCCGCATTCGGGAACAGACTCAGTAAGCGGGTGATGCCCGACTGCGCCAGATAGATGCTGGTCGATTCCAGCGGTTCCAGGAAGCCGCTGGCCAGTCCCAGCGACACCACATTGCGGTGCCAGATTTTCTTGCGCATGCCAGTGGTGAAACGCAGCAGACGGGGCTCGGCCAGCGCCTTGCCATCGAGATTGGCCAGCAGCGTTGCCGCTGCTTCGTCATCGCCCAGATAGCGACTCGAATACACATAGCCATTGCCGATACGGTGCTGCAGCGGGATGCGCCACTGCCAGCCGGCCTCACGTGCCGTCGAGCGGGTGTAAGGCGTGATCGGCTGCACACTCTCGCAAGGCACGGCCACGGCGCGGTCACACGGCAGCCAGTGCGACCAATCTACATAGCCGGTCTTCAGGGTTTCTTCAATCAGCAAACCACGGAAGCCGGAGCAGTCGATAAACAGTTCACCATCGACCACCTGCCCCGATTCCAGCGTGACGGATTCGATGAAGCCATCATTGGCGCGCTGCTGCACGCTGACGATCTTGCCTTCGATACGCTGCACACCACGCTGCTCGGCCACTTCGCGCAGATAGCGCGCATACAGCGCTGCATCGAAGTGGTAGGCATAGGCGATATCGGCCAGCGGCGAACCGGGGGCCGCATTGCGGTCGCCCGAAGTGAATTTACCTTGCGGCGCCATCACCGTCTGCGGTGAATAATCGCCTATCGGGCCAGCCTTGCCAGCCAGATGCAGCTTGAGCCAGAACTGGTGAAATGGCAGCGGCCCCAGTGAACGCCCGATGGCGCCGAAGCCGTGAATATAACTGTCGCCGATGCGGCCCCAGTCATTGAATTGTATGCCCAGCTTGACCGTACCCTGCGTACGCCGGACGAATTCTGCTTCGTCCAGCCCCAGCCACTGGCCATTGAACTGACGGATATGCGGCACGCTGGCCTCGCCCACGCCGACGATGCCGATTTCCTCGGACTCGATCAGACGCACACGGGCGCCCTTGCCTAGATAGGTGGTCAATGCTGCTGCGGCCATCCAGCCGGCGCTGCCGCCCCCTACCACGGTGATGCTAGAAATGCGTTGTTGTGTCGCTTGAGTTGTGTTCATAGCGCCGCCCAAAACAAGAATGCAGTTGCCGGCGTAACCGGCAACTGCTGAGAAAACTCCCCATCCGGCGGGACGGGGAGCCGGGGGAAGTTTTAGAACTTGTAGCTCAGGCCACCGTAGATCACACGGCCCGTGTAGTTATTGCCGTAGAAGCGATCAGTGGTGTCGTTACCCAGATGCGAACGGGTCTCCTGACGGGTCAGATTCAGCACGGAAGCGGTGAGGCTCAGTTGCTTGCTGAAGTTGTACGACGCGTTCAGATCGATCTGGCTGTACGGGTCCGAGTACACATTCAGACCATTGATCAGGCCACCCACCACTTCGCCGCGACGGTTGTACGACGCACGCACCATGTACTGGTCCGTGCCGTAGAACACGGTCAGGTTGCTCTGGTTGCGGGCGCTACCCACCAGCGGCGAAGTGCCGATCTGCTTACCATCAGGCAGCGTGATCGCAGCCTGATTGGTCTTGTTATAGGTGTAGTTGAACTGGAAGCCCAGACCCATATCGAGCGTGTGCTGGCCATACAGTTCAATACCCTGCGACACCGCATCACGACCACCGGCACTGGTCGAGTAGTTCTGCACCGTGACCGTGTTGCCGCCTACCGTCATCGGCATGCTCAGTACCACTGGCACTGCGAAGTTGCTCACGTTCTTGCGGAACAGGCCAGTACCCAGCACCGAACCACGGTGGAAGTACCACTCCAGACCCAGATCGAACTGCTTGGCTTTGTACGGCTCCAGCCCTTTGTTACTACCTTCGCCGAACCAGCCCTGCTGGTCACCACCACCGATCAGACGACGATCGTTGACGTATTCCTGGCTGTAGTACTGCAGGCCACCCGGCGAAGCGATATCGCCATAGCTAGGACGCGCCACCACTTTCGATGCAGCGGCACGCAGCAGCAACTGGTCACTCAGATCATAGGCCAGATTGAAGCTCGGCAGCACATCGTTGTAGGTACGGTCCAGCGAGCTGACCACGAACGACGACGTATGCGCGGTGCTGTCTGGCAGCGTGGTGAAGCCGCTGACGCAACCCGAACCGGCCGGTGCGCCCACGGCTGGCTTGCCGCCTGCCTGGCATGGTGCAGGTGCACCGTTAGCGCCGTTGAAGAAGTAGTCGTTGTAGTTGTCGACGCGGTCAGTCGAATCCGCATGCTGACGGGTACGCACGACGCGCAGACCGGCGTTACCACGCAGACGATCCGTCTTCACATTCGCCTGCAGATACATCGAGGTGATCTTCTCGCCCACGTTGTAGACGAAGTTATCTTCGTTACGGGTCTGCATAGCGCCATAGGTTTCGTTCAGATGCGCGATGTAGGCCGGATAGTTAATCGCCGGGAAAGCGCTAGCTTTGATACCACCGGCCAGATTCGACAGCGATTCCGAATACAGGTAGCTGGACTGGAAGCGCGAAGCCGTCGAATCGCAACCGGCCTGGAAGCGGTTATCGTAGTTGCTGGCATCCTTGCCTTTGCAAGCCCAGTAGTTATTACCAGTACTGCGGTGGGTGCCGCCGTCACGGTACTTGGCGCCGAACTGCAGCGAATCGAGCCAGT
This sequence comes from Duganella fentianensis, assembly GCF_964031615.1. Lineage (GTDB taxonomy): Bacteria > Pseudomonadota > Gammaproteobacteria > Burkholderiales > Burkholderiaceae_D > Rugamonas > Rugamonas fentianensis_A. The sequence goes on along the minus strand of NZ_CAXIQN010000018.1, from coordinate 22,000 downwards.
TGGTATCGGTGTGCCACGTGAAATCACCCTGCAGATATTTCTGTTCGGTGCTGTTACGCGTCCACGAAGACTGGGTAGAACCAAGGTCGATCTCGCCGATGCCCTTCTGCAGATTGGCCATCAGCTCAGGCGAGAAGGTCATGGTCGGCGTACCTTGCGTGGTCCATGCGCTGGCGTAGTTACCCAGCGTCCAGCTGCCATCGGCATTCTGCACGCGCGGCTTGATCGGCATGGTGAACTGCATCGACGGACCGCCGGTGGCCCAGGTACGACCCAGCTTGAACAGCGCATCGAGCGACTGACCGTGCCAGTCTGCTTCGAAGTCGGCCGTCTGCGACAGCGACTTCTCCTGATTGTAGCTACCAGTGATTTGCGGGGTCGGGATGGTGCAATCATCCGGACCGAAACCGCCCGTGTTCTTGTAACCGGCGGCTGCCGCTGCATCGCCGCTGCAGTAGTATTTCTTACCGGCGTGGGCACTGTACTGGGCGCCTGTAACAATGGTACCGCTACGGTCGAAGGTCAGACCATCGAGCATACGGCCACCGGGCCAGTTACCGTCGCCATCGTAGCGCGCCAGATTCCACTCAGGGACTTTGAGGGTGTTGGTCTGGGAATCCTGCGACAGATCGAAGCGGAAGTAGTTACCGGTCAGCGTCAGGTTGCGCATCGGCTTCAACTGCATGGTCAGCTGGCCGCCTTTACGTTCGCGCTCCTCGCTCTTCACGTTCAGATTGACGGAAGTCGGCATCATGAAGTTGGTGTAGTACTTGCCGTTCTGGTCGTAGAAACCGGACTGGCCCCACCAGCGCGAATTCAGACCCGAAGGTTTGCCGTTCACGTCCGTCGCCGGATGGGCTTTGTAGTCGTCAGCGTACCACTGCCAGTTTTCCGTGCTGGCGCCCATGGTGCGGGTAGTACGTTTCTGCTGGGTGAAGCCGGCCAGAACGCCGAAGGTGTTGGCTTCATCGTGCCATGCATACTGGCCGGAGAACTGGCCATCGGTTTTCTTGGTAGTGTCGGCCCACGTGCCTTCAGCCGAAACGAAGCCGCTACCGGACTTCACTTCCAGCGGACGGCGCGTATGCAGAATCACCGTACCGCCAATACCGCCTTCATCGATGCGTGCTTCCGGGGTTTTGAACAGCTCTGCGCTGGACAGCATATTCGACGGCATCAGCATGTAGTTGAACGAACGGGTAGGATCGCCATTCGATTCTGCGGTAGCGATGTAATTGCCGTTCAACTGGGTCAGCGTCAGTTCCGACGACAGACCGCGCACGCTAACGTTCTTACCTTCGCCGCCATCGCGGTTGACGATCACGCCCGGCACGCGCTGCAGCGCATCGGCCACGTTCTTGTCGGGGAACTTGCCCACGTCTTCGGCGGTAATCACCTCGACGATGGCATTGGCATTGCGCTTCTGATCCAGCGCTTGTTCGATCGCGTAGCGGTAGCCGGTAACGACCACGGTTGCCGGTTGTGCTGCATCGGTTTTGGCATCGGCGGCCTTGCTGGTCGTTTGCGCATGCGCGCTGGATAGCGCCACCAGTGCCGTCGCCACGGCAAGGGCAACTGGCTTGACAGAGCAGCGAGGCTGCCGGCTTGCGAGATGGGTACTGAACATCATGTAGATCTCCTAGTTATGCCCGAAGTCGGGCTTTTTTTATTTGGCGGTAGCATAGTTCCCATGACCCGTGGAACTGGTGGCGGACTCCCGCGTCTCTCCGTATTCCTGCACTGTGCCGTGCATTTCACGGCGCAATCTCAGACGATTTACTAAACGACAGAGGTGCCACCTGCATGTCGATGGGCATCGCGTTTCGCCCATAACTGTTTATACAAACTTAGTTTTGGCCCTTCAACAGGATTTCAAAATTGGCATTTAGTTTAGTTTGATTACTAAACAAGAGTGACGGGATTTTGCGACAATACCAATTTCGCCCCATGCAGCCCGAATGGCGCTACTAAACAAGGGGGAAGCGGCAGAAAAGTCGCGCAGATATGGTTGGCCGTTTTACACTGGCAGGCAGCTCATTACGCGGGGAACTGGGATGCAGCAGTTCGAAAGGATCGCGGCCGCCATGTTCGCAGGGTGGGCTTACGCTGACACCGGCGCAGCTATGCCGATGTGCAGGTCAGATTGGCGCGCATGATCACCAAAGTGCGGCGTGGGCAATGCTTCGAGGCCGCGTTTGCGCAGGTGTTCGGGGTGGAATTCAGTCAGGTGCAGAACTGCTTCATCGACTTCGTCAGCCAGTACCATGGCACGGGACGGGGCAAGAACATGACCTAGGAAGGTTTGATCCGCAAAGGTTAAACGTACGAAGGCGCGTACTAGCAGATAAATGTGATTTTAGACATACGCGCCAACTAGCCATCACTCGGCCTTCAATTCGGATTTGCCTTTTCGGGATGTGGCTCGATTTCGTCTTCATATTCGCGCAATCGCGAGATGACGCGTTCATCATTCGCATACTTCGATCTTAATCTGGCAAGAGCCTTGTCAGTTCCCTTGCACGAGGCATTGAGATGCCGTATTACTTCTTTCATTCTTCGCTTCTCAGAGGGATCGGGTATCTCCCCTCGAAAGTGATCACAATCATCTCTCTTTGCGATAAAGGATTGCACCTCCTTCGGCAACTCCGATGCTGCAAAGGAGGACCGCAATACGAAGCAAATCAGAATTGCCGGCAACAATACGTTTCGCATAGATTGGCGCTTATCCATTTGATGGGGTGCATTCTGTGAGAAAAAGGAATCGATATTTCCTGTGGCGAAATAGAGAGTTCTGCGCACGTTCGCTTTATTAGACGGCATCAGGTAAGCACTTCTATTCATCTGAAAGCTTCCACTGTGCCCCAAGACACCAAACGGGAAGCTGACGCACAGATATCCGTCGTCGGCGTCCGTCACCATTCCCCACTCCGCAGCAAGAGGATTCAGATCAGTAGGTTGCACTTCAAAACCTAATAAATTGGACTAAGCCACAACACTCGTTAGCTAGAATCTTCCACTGATTCAATGCGCACTATGATTTAACTCAATTCCTAGCGTAGGGGTAAACTTAAACTGAGGCCTTCACTCTGATGGAAGGCTCTACCTATGCGGCGCTATAACATCACAGTAGGTGCAAAGACAACCACAGGCGGTGTCGTGCAAGCGACTACGACTCCAGCAATGATAAGCGGGAAGAGGATTGCCGTCGAAGGCGACACCATTTATTGTCCGAAATGCAAAAAGACAGGAACAATAGTATGTATCTCACCACGGCATAAGCAACACCTTCAAGGAAAAAACTGCGCACTTTCTGACGATATTTGTTCATGTGGATGCTTTCCCCCTCCTCGCCTGCTGGCAAGTCAAACTTTACGCTACCAATCCTTTTCATCAGAGCAAAATTCTCAGAATTCTAGCGTTTCAATTGCGACATTACTGCTCGCCTCTGAAATCAAAGATTTTGTGCCTGACGAATTGGAACAATACTTTATAGTCACCAGAGATGAACCAGAGACACCTAATCTGACATACGTTATCCATGAAGATGGCGTAGTTCTGGACCGAGGTATGTTTGGTGCTGATTCAAAAACCAAGGCATTCTCGATTCATCAAGACCTGCAATTCACCTGCTGGGCGAATCCAACATGAGTATTCTCGACCCACAGACCAAACTACTCGCCGCAATTGCGTACGGCGAGGCTTCACCTGCGAATCTAAAAGATGAATTTATCGGAATTGCCCACACTGTGATGAACCGATGCAGAATCTGGGGCAATAAAACAGTCGAGCAATTGATCGCAGCAGACCCAAACTACACTTATGTCGTACAGGGAAAAAGTAAGCGCTACAACAATTTCATGGAAATTTATGAAATCAAACAGTTGAGCAAGGACGCTGGAAAACTGCTCGCCTGGGAGTCAGCCCAGGAAGTGCTCGCAAACTCTACATCAGATCCATCGCATGGTGCATTTTGGTGGGATGGAGTAGATTTCTCAACCAACTTTTCACGTCACCCAAAAGTCATCGATGGTTTCAAGTTTGGCTCGCCTGATCACAATATATTTGGAGTTAAGGAGCAACTTCGAAAGACAAAAATTTACTGGATCATCAAGAATAAAAATACCGGAAAAGAAGTTGCATCTAAAGTACGCGGTGAATATACGTGTGTTTGGTTATCAACCGCCGCTATCGGAAAAACTATCTTCTGGAAACACGCACCGGAATATCTTGCTGCAACTGGCTGCAAGGAGTATCGATGACGTCACTTATACTGACTCTAGGCTTGGTGCTTACCAACGAACTAGCTCAAAGCTATCAAGACTATTTCAGCACTTTACAAGGGCAGGTGTTTTCCCCTCGAACCATTATTCAGGGGCCTAAAATAACGCACAATTATTTGTCCTGGAAAGAAACCAGAGTTTCTTTTGCAAGCGCAACGGTCTTTCCAGCCGAACAAATTATCCCGGGAGACTTGGGCTCCCATCCCACCGCCTATCGATCGGGAAAGCTAGACTGCATAGAGGGACAAGCCGCTGCGAGCAGCGGCACTGCCGTACGACACTTTGCCATCTACGTGATAGACCGTCGTCAAAAAAAACCCGTCATGTATAAACTCCCTGGTATGTTTGGCTCATGCCGAAACATACGCGAAGGAGACAGGGGAGATATACTTTTTGACGACATTAATTACCGATATGAGCCCGAAATGGAGATTCCGTACGGGATTAGCTTTACTGAATACCGCATTGATCACGGAAAATTCAAACCCACAGGCAAAATTCGATACGCCCGGTTTATCGAACAAGAGAATGTCTGGAAGTTCCAACTAGAGAACTAAAAAAGCCCCCCAAAAAAAGTCTTGGCAGAAAAGGAAAAAGCCTGCTACTCCGTGAGGAGTAGCAGGCTTTATGATCCTGGTGCCGCTTGCCGGAATCGAACTGGCGACCTTTTCATTACGAATGAACTGCTCTACCGACTGAGCTAAAGCGGCTGGGTCGCATATTCTAACAAATAATTCTCGCAGCGCGCTAGTCCCAAATCGAAAAATTTGCAACGCGCTAACGAAAACCCGTCAGAACCCGCGAAAAACCGTGGTTTTAGCCCTGATGGTAGCTGGTCACCACCGCCACTTCATCGCGCGAACCGAGGAATACCGGCACGCGCTGATGCAGTTTGTGCGGCTGGATATCCATGATGCGCTGCTTGCCATCGGTGGCCGCGCCGCCGGCCTGCTCGACGATGAAGGCCATAGGATTAGCTTCATACATCAGACGCAGTTTGCCCGGCATCGAGGTATCACGCAGATCGGCCGGATACATGAACACGCCGCCGCGGTTCAGAATACGGTGCACGTCGGCCACCATCGATGCGATCCAGCGCATGTTGAAGTTGGTGCCGCGCGGGCCCGTTTCGCCGGCCAGCAGTTCGTCGATGTAGCGTTTGACAGGCGGGTGCCAGTGGCGCGCGTTCGACATATTGATAGCGAATTCCTTGGTCTTAGCAGGAATCTGCATATTGCGCTGGGTGAGTACCCACGAACCCATCTCGCGGTCCAGCGTGAAGCAGTTCACGCCATTACCGGTGGTGAGCACCAGCATGGTCTGCGGGCCGTACACGGCGTAGCCTGCGGCCACCTGCTGGGTACCCGGCTGCATGAAGTCCGCTTCGGTCGGCTGGCCCATGCCTTCCGGTGCTTTCAGCACGGAGAAGATGGTACCGATCGAGACGTTCACGTCGATGTTGGAGGAGCCGTCCAGTGGATCGAACAGCAGCATGTATTCGCCCTTAGGATAGCGATTAGGAATCGGGTGGATGGATTCCATCTCTTCCGACGCCATCGCTGCCAGATGGCCGCCCCACTCATTCGCTTCCAGCAGAATTTCGTTGGAGATGATGTCCAGCTTTTTCTGCACTTCGCCCTGAATGTTTTCCGTTTCGGCGGTGCCCAGCACTTCGCCCAGCGCGCCTTTGCCGACGGCATGGCTGATGGTTTTGCAGGCGCGCGCCACCACTTCGATCAGCAGGCGCAGTTCGGCCGGAATCGAGTTGTGCTGGCGTTGTTCTTCCACCAGATATTGAGTAAGGCTGATACGTTTCATAAGTACCCTTGGTTTGGTTTGAATTAGTTAGCCAGTGCTTTGCTGACGACTTCCTGCACGTCGTTCGACAGCTTGCTCTGGGCGGCGACCTGTTCCAGCGCCTGCTTCATTTTTTCCTGTAGCGCCGGTGCGTAACGGCGCCAGCGATCCATGCTGCGGGCCAGTCGCGCCGCCACTTGCGGGTTGATGCCATCGAGCTGTATCACCAGTTCGGCCCAGAAGGCGTAGGCGCTACCGTCAGCTGCATGGAACTGGGCCGGATTACCGTTGGTGAAATTGAAGATCAGACTACGTGCACGGTTAGGATTTTTCAGCGTGAAGGCCGGATGCTGCATCAGCTTGCGCACGGCGGCCACGTTGGTGGCCGGTGCGGCGGCCTGCATGGCGAACCACTTGTCCACCACCAGCGCTTCGTTCTCGAAGTCCTTGTAGAAGGCATCCAGATACGGCGCTGCATCACTGCCGCTGTGGATCAATGCGACCAGTGCTGCTGCGCGGTCGGTCATATTGCTGGCGTTATCGCACTGCTGCTGCGCCAGTTGCAATTCGGCCGCTTCCGGTGCCACCAGCAGATACGACAGACACAGATTCTTCAGCGCGCGTTTGCCGGCCGACAGCGCATCGGGGCTGTATGCGCCCGGAGTCTGGTTGGCGTGGTATTGCGCCAGCAGCTCGCTTTTCAGCGCAGCACCGATAGTGCGGCGCATGAACTGGCGCGCCGTGTGAATGGCTTGCGGGTCCACCACTTCCATCTGCTCGGCGATGATGGTTTCCGATGGCAGTATCAGCGCCAGCTCGCGGAAGGCTGGATCGAGCGATTCATCGACCAGCAGCGCACGCTGCGCTTCGATGAAGGTGTTATCGAGTTTGAGCACGGCGGCATCACCATGCGCCGTCACCTGCGCTGTCAGTTTGAGCAGGCGTTCCATCGCTAGGCGCTGCCCCGCTTCCCAGCGGTTCACGGCATCGCTGTCATGACGGTACAGGTGCAGCAGTTCGTCGTCCGTATAGTCATATTCCAGCACCACCGGTGCCGAGAAATCGCGCAGGATAGACGGGACAGGACGTTCGTCCACATTGCGGAAGCGGAAAATCTGCTCCTGCTCTTTGAGCTCGAGCACCACCGTGGTGGCACCTTTCGGATGGTCGCCGCCTTCCAGCAGCAGCGGCAGGTCTTTGCCATTGGCGTCCAGCAGACCAACCGCCACAGGGATGTGGAACGGCAGCTTGTCCGGCTGGCCTGCCGTGGCTGGGCAGCGCTGACTCAGGATGATGTCGAAATTGCGTTTGACGGCGTCGTAACGGGTGCGCGCCGACACCACCGGCGTGCCGGCCTGACTGTACCAGCGCTCGAACTGGCGCAGGTCGCGGCCATTCGCATCGGCCATGGCGGCGCGGAAGTCATCGCACTCCACTGCCTGCCCGTCGTGGCGGGCGAAGTACAGATCCATGCCCTTGCGGAAGCCGTCACGGCCCAGCAGGGTCTGATACATGCGCACGACTTCGGCGCCTTTTTCGTACACGGTCACCGTGTAGAAGTTATTGATCTCGACGAAGGAATCAGGCCGTACGGGATGCGCCATCGGGCCCGCGTCTTCAGGGAACTGCGCCTGACGCAGCGTGCGTACCTGATCGATGCGGGTCACGGCGCGGCCGCTGTCCGTACCTATCATGTCGGCGCTGAATTCCTGATCGCGGAATACCGTCAGGCCTTCCTTCAGCGACAGCTGGAACCAGTCGCGACACGTCACGCGGTTGCCCGTCCAGTTGTGGAAGTATTCGTGGCCCACCACGGCTTCGATCCCGGCGTAGTCGATATCGGTTGCCACGCGCGGGTTGGCCAGCACGAACTTGGTGTTGAAGATGTTCAGGCCCTTGTTTTCCATCGCGCCCATGTTGAAATCACCCACGGCGACGATCATGAAGCGGTCCAGATCAAGTTCGAGGCCGAAGCGTTCCTCGTCCCAGCGGATCGAGTTCTTCAGCGACTGCATGGCGTAGTCGGTCTTGTCCAGATTGCCCTCTTCCACCCACACTTGCAGCAGCACCTCGCGGCCCGACTTGAGCGTGTAATGCTCTTCCTGACACACCAGCCGCGCAGCCACCAGCGCAAACAGGTAGGAAGGTTTCTTGAACGGGTCTTCCCATTTGGCGTAGTGGCGGCCGTCGTCCAGGTCACCCGATTCGATCAGGTTACCGTTCGACAGCAGCACCGGATAGCGCGCCTTGTCGGCCCGCAGCATCACGGTGTACTTGGCCATCACATCGGGACGATCAGGGAAATAGGTAATGCGGCGGAAGCCTTCCGCTTCGCACTGGGTGTAGAAACTGCCGTTCGACACGTACAGGCCGGACAGCGAGGTGTTCTGCACGGGCGTGCACAGGGTTTCGATTTCCAGCACCACTTGCGCCGGTGCGCGCGGGATCGTCAGCACCGAGCCGTCGATCTTGTATTCGGTCGGCGCCAGTGCGCGGCCATTCAGGCGCAGTTCCACCAGATCCAGTTCCTCGCCGTGCAGCACGATGGAGCGGCTAGGACTGGCCGGATTGTGCTGCATGGTGATGCGGTTAGCGACGATGGTGCGGTCCGGATCAAGATCGAATCCCAGCTCCACTGTTTCCACCAGATAACTTGGGACGGTGTAATCTTTACGGTAGATGGTCGGTGGCGTGCTGTCTGGTCGCATGAAAATCCCGTGAAACGTGAGCAAAAGTCTATTTTACCAATACCGGCGCTGACGGTCGCATGAAATCGGGCATGCCAGCCATAATGAAAGTGACAGCTTTCCCGTCGGCCGTAACTTTCTGTAAGATTCGTGCAACGGTGCGCAGAGCGTCGTAAACTACCCTGTGCACCCATCCGACTAACTTTTGCCGAGGCCAGACCATGAAAAAAATCGCCCTCATCGCTACCGCCGCCGCCGTGCTGCTGAGCGGCTGTGCCACCACCCTGCGCAGTGACGTCACCTCCTTCAACGCATGGAGCGCGGAAGCGCGCGAGCAAAGCTATGCCTTCGAAGCACCGCAGGGCGCCGACGATACGCTGGAATACCGCAGCTACCAGCTACTGGTGGCGCGTGAACTGGACAAACTGGGACTGCGTCAGGCGGCAGCCGACCAGCCGGCGAAATTGCTCGTGGGAATGAAATACAGCACGGTAGACCATCCCGTGCGCATACTGGAAGCGCAGGACCCGTTCATGGTCGGGCCATACTGGGGACCGGGCTGGGGTCGTTACGGCTGGGGCTACAGCCGGCTCGGCTATCGTCCCTACTTCTACGATCCGTTCGGCTATGGCGCGCCCGTCATGGTGACCGAACGCATCAAACATGAATACCAGCGCCAGCTGCGCATTACCATCAATGGTACGGATGGACGCAAGCTGTACGATGTCACCGTCAACAACACCAGCCGCGTGGCAGCCACGCCGCAAGTGATGCCGGCGCTGGTGCAGAGCGCCTTCACGGGCTTCCCCGGCCAGAACGGCGTACCGCGCCGGGTTGATCTGGAACTGAAACCGCAGACGGAATCGGCGCCCGTAGCACCCGCCAAAGCCGGCTAAACCCGCGCCGCCCCTCTCATGCAGCCGGTTCTACCGGCTGCAATGCGTTTACGGCAGCAATATCGATGAGCCGGTCGTCTGGCGGGCTTCCAACTCCGTATGGGCGCGTCCCACCTCGGCCAGCGCATAGCGCTGACGCACATCGATTTTGACCTCGCCGCTGGCGACCACGCCGAACAGCGATTTGGCCGCCGTTTCCAGTTCGGCACGGGTGGACATATATGCCATCAGCGAAGGGCGCGTAACAAACAGCGAGCCACGGTTGGCCAGTTCGCTCAAGCTGAACGGGTCTACCGGCCCCGAAGCATTGCCGAAGCTGACCATGGTGCCCAGCGGGCGCAGACAATCGAGCGAACCGATGAAAGTATCCTTGCCGATCGAATCGTAGACCGCCGTCACGCCTTTACCACCGGTGATTTCGCGCACCCGCGTGGTGAAGTTTTCCTTGTTGTAGTTGATGACGTGGTGGGCGCCGTTGCGCGTTGCCAGCTCCGCCTTCTCGTCCGAACCCACCGTGCCGATCAGGGTTACGCCCAGCAGCTTGGCCCACTGGCAGGCGATCAGACCTACGCCGCCGGCAGCGGCATGGAACAGGATGGTGTCGCCCGCCTTCAGCGGCACGGTACGGTGGAACAGATACTGCACGGTCAGGCCTTGCAGCATCATGGCGGCAGCCGTGTCGAAGTCCACGTTATCAGGCAGCACCAGCAATTGCGAAGCAGGCATATTGCGCGCCTCGGCATAGGCGCCGATAGGACGACCCGCATAGGCCACGCGGTCGCCCACTTTGACTTCGGTGACACCTTCGCCAATGGCTTCCACCACGCCGGCGCCTTCCATGCCCAGCCCGCCGGGAAGGGGCTGAGGGTACAGGCCGGTACGGAAGTACACATCGATGAAATTGATGCCGATGGCGTGCTGGCGCACCTGCGCTTCACCGGGGCCGGGCGCGCCCAGCTCCACATCCACCAGCTCCATCACTTCCGGACCGCCCACGCGGTTCATGCGGATCACCTTGGTCATAACGCCTCCTGTACGCTCTGGCTTGAGGAAAGAGAAAGTCTAGCGCCGCTTAGCCGCGTGCAGCGCGCTGCTGCAGTTGCGACAACACCAGATGGGCCGAGGAGACATTGGTAGCGCACGGCGTGTTGTGCACGTCGCAGGCGCGTACCAGTGCATTGATGTCCGGCTCGTGCGGCTGCGGCGTCATCGGATCACGCAGGAAGATCACGCAATCGATACCGCCTTCCACCAGCATGGAACCGATCTGCAAGTCGCCGCCGAAAGGCCCCGAATGCTTGCGGTCCACCGTCAGACCCACTTCCTTGACCAGACGACCACCCGTGGTGCCCGTTGCAGTAAGCTCGCAGGTAGCGAGGAAGTCCTTGTACTGGCTGGCCAGCGCAATCATGTCGTCTTTTTTCTTATCGTGGGCAATCAGGGCAATGCGGGTTTTCATCAGAGAGTTTTCCTATTTTTTCGATAAAAGATAGATCCCGGCCAGCACCAGCGCGGTGCCGCCCAGCTGCCAGGATGTGACGGGTTCGCCCAGCAGCAGCGCCCCCAGAAACAGCGTAGAAACGGGCCCGATCATACCAGCCTGCGAGGCCGTACCGGCGCCGATGCGCTCCACCGCCGCCATAGTCATAAACACCGGCATCACGGTACACAGAATACCGTTCACCAACGACAGCCCATATACAGGCAGCGGCTGCAGCAGCCCCGTAACGGGGCGCAGTAGCAGAAACTGTCCCACACAGGCCACGGTGGACACGCACATGGCATACGAAACGAGCCGCAGCGAACCAAGCCGGCGCACCATTTCGCCCGACAGCAGCAGGTAGACGGCATAGGCCGCGGCCGATCCCGTTACCAGCGTAGCACCGAGCGCCACGTTACGGTTGCCGCTATTGAGGTCATGCAGGAACACGAACACGATGCCGCAGTAGGACAGCAGCAGCGCCAGCCACTGGCGCCGGCTGATATGCTGCTTGAGCAGCGTAGAGGAAATCAGGAGAACGAAAGTCGGCGTGAGGAACAGGATCAGGCGTTCCAGCCCCACCGAGATGTATTGCAGACCGAGGAAATCGAGGAAGCTGGACAGATAGTAGCCCACCAGCCCCAGTCCCAGCACGCGCCAGCGGTCGGCGCGCGACAGCGGCGCCTCGGTGCGCATCTTCCAGATCGCCACGGCCGCGAACACGGGCAGCGAGAACAGCATACGGAAAGCGATCAGCGTAACGGCGTCGATCTGATAACGGTACAGCAGCTTCGCCACCACCGCCTTAGTCGAAAACAGCACAGCCCCGCCGACGGCGATACCGAGTCCGCCCAGATAGGCGGCACGCGCCGCAGCGCCATCCTTGATCCCTTTATCCATACAGCAATTGTAAAGGCAAATCAAAAACGGGGTCAGGTCGGGCAAAGTGCAGGTGTCAGGTCGGGCATTTGTGCAGCCTCAGCCAGCGGCACTGAGATCAGACTATATTGGGACAGGTCGGCCGTTCGTGCGGGCAAAGCCATGAAAAGTAACAAGCCGCAACTTGCCCCTTTGCCCGACCTGACACCTGCACTTTGCCCGACCTGACCCCACGCTGGAGTTAGCTGATGCTCACTGCTGCGCTGCCGGCGTTGACGGTCGCGGTGGTGATGCGTGCCACCACGTTCGCTGGCGCGCTGCCGCCTACCAGTTTGTTGACTTGCTTGAACTGCGCTACCAGTTTGTCCGGCGTCAGCGTCACCACGGTGTAGCCCTGCGCATCCGTGTTCAGGTGCTTGAGCCACGGATTGTTGCCCAGACCGGCCAGTTGCTGCGCCAGCGCCAGCAGGCTGGTGTTGAAGTCGCTATTGGCTTGCAGGCCAGACAGGACGGCACTGGTGGTGGCATCGAGTTGCGCTTCCGGCAAACCTTTGGCACCCAGTGCACCACGAATCTGCACGCGGGTCTGCTCCAGCAGGCTGGTCACCGTCGGTGCGGCCTTGCCCATGGTGTAGTCGAGCAGGTTGAAGCTGAGGTTCAGCGTGCCCAGCCCCGTTACCGGCACCGCCATCGGGTAGGTCACCAGTGCTGCGATATCACCCAGCGCCGTGGCGGCATCGCGCAGATACACGAAAAAGGAATCGGAACTGATACCCGCCGTGACCAGATCCGTCATCACGGGTGTACCGCCGCCCGCGGCGTCGAAGTCGTCGCTCACCGTGCCGGCAAAGAAGGCATGGATATCGCCCGTCAGCGCCACTACGTTGCTCACGCTGTTGGATTTCAAGTGTGCCATCAGCGCCTTGCGCTCGGCGTTGTAGCCATCCCACTGGTCGCAGTTGAGCAGGAAACGCGCGAAGAACGGCGCCAGCGCGGCCTGCTTGCCCGCTGCCTGCACGAATACGGAGGCGGCCTTGTTGGCCTGCACTTCCGGCTTGATATAGCCGAAGGCGATGGTCTGCGCGCCCGTGCCGACCAGCGTGGCTGGCGTAGCAGCGACCACGCCGCTGCCGGCGATATACACGGCGGTGTAAGTCGCCACTGCGATGCCGGCCTGCGATGCCGTCAGCCCGGCTTTCATGCCGGCCGCCACACGCGCTTCGTTGCTGCTGCCAGCTACCGCGTAAGCTGCCATGATGGCACCTGCGCCCTGCTGCGCCAGTACAGGCGAAGCGCCCGCCGTAGCCGCGGCCACGATGGCTGCCGCCAGCGGGAAGTTGCCGCCCGTCGCCGTCACGGTGTTACCGATCGACGTGGCCAGCGTGGCGATGGAATTCAGTGCCAGCAAGGTGGCGACGGCATCCGTGCCGTTCAAACCCATGCGCAGCAGCGACACTTCATTGCCCCACAGCTTCCAAGTGCTGCTGGCCGACTTCATCTTGTCCATCCACCACTGACGCTGGGTGGCTCCCAGTATCGATACGGTGGCCAGCGGTTCCAGCCCGATGGCCGCGGCACCGCCCATCTTCTGGGCTTCCACCGTGTTGTAAACATCCTGCTGCACCAGATAGCGCGCGCCCAGACGCCCCAGCGGCTTGCCCGTGGCCGGATTGATGGCCGACTCGGGAATCACGTGGTCGGCGCGGTACAGGCGCTGGTCCGTCATCACCAGCTGCATCAGTTTGCCGAACTGGAAATCGCGGTAGATCTTGATGTTCTGGAAGCCGGCAGCGGCCGTATCGAGCACCACATCGGCGGGCATGAATTCAAACCATGCCTGACTGGCGCTGCGGCGACGGCTAGTCTGGTGCAGATCGGAGCCGTCGGTCTGATTAAAGCTGCCGTCATAGGTCTGGGCATCCTGCCACGCATCGTCGCTAAATTCGTGATCGTCCCAGATGGCGATGAAAGCAAAGCGCTCGTGCAGCGCCTGCAGGCGCGCATCGGTGCGGTACTTTTTGTACAGATAGCGGTAGTCGGCCAGCGTGTTGGCATACTGCACGCCGCTGCTGCCATTCTTGTAGGCGCCATCCGGCAGCTTGAGCTTTTCGTGACGGCTTTCCACACTGCCCTGCTGGAAGTCTTCGCCCACGGTCTCGTAGATGTAGTCGCCCAAATGGACGATGAAATCGAGGTTCTCGCTGGCGATGCTGCTCATCGCGCCCCAGTGGTTGATGCTCCAGTCCTGACAGGTCATGTAGGCGAACTGCAGCTGGGCCACATCGGCTTCGGCGGCCGGTGCCGTTTTGAAGCGTCCCACGCGGGAACGGCTGTCACCGGCGATGAACTGATAGTAGTACAAAGTGTTCGGCGTCAAGCCGGTCACTTTGTGGCGCACGGTGTTGTCAAATTGCGACTGCAAAGGCACGGTGGCATCGGCCACCAGCTGTCCGGTCAGGGCCTGATTGCTGCCCATGGCGGCGCTATTATCGGCTGCCGTCAGAATCACGCGGATGCTGCTATCGGCCACGCCCGTCAGCACGGCCACATCGTCGGCCGTCGCCGGTACGGCACGGGTCCACAGAATGATGCTGTCGCTGTGCGGATCGCCCGACGCTACGCTTTGCGGGAACTTCCAGGCGCCGCTGGCCGCTGGCGCACTGCCAGCGCTGCTGCTACCGCCGCAGGCCGTCAGCCCTGCCCCCGTCGCCACGGAAGCCGTGATGAAGCTGCCGAACTTAATAAATTGCCGTCTATCCATAGTCTCTCTCCTGGTTTTATTTTGGTTATAAGAAAGAAAATGTTATCAGCGGAAAATGACGCTCGTGCTACATAAAATGGAGGTATCCCTCTAAGCCGACTTCCGGTTACCAGCCGCCGGCGCTAGCGTGGATGGCCATGCGGCCTATGCTAAAATATCGCCCTCACCCGAATACCAACCAACACCAACGAACACCGCCGAAGGAAGAGCAAACATGGCTGGACATAGCAAATGGGCCAATATCAAACACAAAAAGGCTGCCGCTGACGCAAAGCGTGGCAAGATCTGGACCCGTCTGATCAAGGAAATTACCGTTGCTGCCCGCATGGGCGGTGGCGACGTGCAGACCAACCCCCGTCTGCGTCTGGCTGTGGACAAGGCTGCCGACGCGAATATGCCGAAGGATAACGTACAGCGCGCGATCAACCGCGGCGCCGGTGGCGACGATGGCGCCAACTACGAGGAAGTCCGCTACGAAGGCTACGGCATCGGCGGCGCTGCCGTGATCGTCGACTGCATGACCGATAACCGTGTACGTACCGTGGCCGAAGTGCGCAATGCCTTCAACAAGAACGGCGGCAACATGGGCAACGAAGGCTCGGTGGCCTTCATGTTCAAACACTGTGGCCAGTTCCTGTTCGCCCCGGGCACCAACGAAGACGCGCTGATGGAAGTGGCACTGGAAGCAGGCGCCGAAGACGTGATCGCCGACGAAGAAGGCGGTTTCGAAGTGCTGTGCGGCCCGCACGATTTCGCTGGCGTGAAAGACGCACTGGAAGCGGCCGGCTTCAAAGCCGAAGTGGCCGAGATCATCATGAAGCCCGCCACGGAAACCGTGTTCAGTGGCGACAACGCCGTCAAGATGCAGAAGCTGCTCGATGCACTGGAAGCTCTGGACGATGTACAGGAAGTCTACTCCAACGCACTGATCGAAGACTGAGGACATATGAAAATTTTGGTAGTCGGCTCTGGTGGCCGTGAACACGCACTGGCCTGGAAACTGGCGCAATCCGAGCGCATCCAGATGGTCTACGTTGCTCCCGGCAATGGCGGTACCGCACGCGATGCGCGTCTGGTCAACGTCAACATCACCGACCTGCACGAACTGGCAAATTTCGTCGAACAGGAAAACATCGGCCTGACCGTGGTCGGTCCGGAAACCCCGCTGGCTGGCGGCATCGTCAACCTGTTCCGCGCACGCGGCCTGAAAATCTTCGGCCCGTCGAAAGAAGCAGCCCAGCTGGAGTCGTCGAAAGACTTCGCCAAGGCCTTCATGCAGCGTCACGGCATTCCTACGGCCCGCTACCAGACTTTCTCCGATGTGACTCAGGCGCACGCCTACATCGATGCCAACGGCGCGCCTATCGTCATCAAGGCCGACGGCCTGGCTGCTGGTAAAGGCGTAGTAGTGGCACTGACGCTGGAAGAAGCCCACCGCGCAGTGGACGATATGCTGGCCGATAACCGCTTCGGCGATGCCGGCGCGCGCATCGTGATCGAAGAATTCCTCGCCGGCGAAGAAGCCAGCTTCATCGTCATGTGCGATGGCAAAAACGTGCTGCCACTGGCCACCAGCCAGGACCACAAACGCCTGAAGGACAATGACGAAGGCCCCAACACGGGCGGCATGGGCGCCTACTCGCCTGCACCGATCGTTACGCCGGCCATGCATGCGCGCGTAATGCGCGAGATCATCAACCCGACCATCGCCGGTATGGCCAAGGATGGCATCGTGTTCACCGGTTTCCTGTATGCCGGTCTGATGATCGACGCTGCCGGCAATCCGCGTACGCTGGAATTCAACTGCCGCATGGGCGACCCTGAAACCCAGCCTATCATGTCGCGTCTGAAAACCGATCTGGTCACGGTGATGGAACATGCCGTCAACGGCACGCTCGATCAGGTGGAACTGGAATGGGACCGTCGCACGGCCGTTGGCGTGGTACTGGCAGCCGCCGGCTATCCTGACACCCCGCAAAAAGGCGCGGTGATCGACGGCATTCCGGCCGAAACGGCGGAAAGCGTCACCTTCCACGCTGGTACGGTGGAAAACGCTGGCCAGTTGCAGGTCAGCGGTGGCCGCGTGCTGTGCGTGGTGGGTCTGGGCGATAGCATCAAGATGGCGCAGAAGCAGGCTTACGAAGTGGTCGACCAGATCAGCTTCGAAGGCATGCAGTGCCGTCGCGACATCGGCTGGCGCGGTCTTAAGCACTAAGTTCTCGCACTAAGCTCTACTTAGTTCTGCTGTAGGCAGGTGGGTATCACAAAAACGCGCAACAGGGTACAATCCACCCTCACTTTTTTTAATTGCGCCGCTTTATGCCCACCTCCCCTAACCCTGAAGCCGTCAAGGCTTATCTGCTGGAGCTGCAAAACCGCATCGTTCAGGCACTGGAGACGGTGGATGGCAAGCCCTTCCTGCGCGATGCGTGGGAACGGCCGGAAGGCGGCGGCGGGATTTCCCGTCTGGTTGAAGAAGGCAATGTGATCGAGCGCGGCGGGGTGAATTTCTCCCACGTGGCCGGCGCCAAACTGCCTCCTTCTGCGGCGGCCTCGCGCCCCGATCTGGGCGGCAAACCATGGGAAGCCATGGGCGTATCGCTGGTACTGCATCCGCGTAATCCGTATGCACCGACGGTGCACATGAATGTGCGCTTTTTCACCACCACCAATGCAGCCGGCGAACCGGTCTGGTGGTTCGGTGGCGGCATGGACCTGACGCCATACTATGGCAATGTGGACGACGCCAAGCACTTCCACCGCACCTGTGCGGACGCGCTGGCGCCACATGGCGCCGAACTGCACCCGCGCTTTAAAAAGTGGTGCGACGAATATTTTTACCTGAAACACCGGCAGGAAGCACGCGGCGTAGGCGGCATGTTCTTCGATGATTACAACGAAGGCGGTTTCGAGGCCAGCTTCGCCATGATGCGCAGCGTGGGCGACGCCTTCCTCGCGGCCTATCAGCCTATCCTGGAACGCCGCAAAGATACGCCGTATGGCGAGCGTGAACGCGATTTCCAGGCGTATCGCCGCGGCCGTTATGTCGAATTTAATCTGGTGTTCGACCGTGGCACGCTGTTCGGCCTGCAGTCGGGCGGCCGCACGGAAGCCATCCTGATGTCGATGCCGCCTATCGTCAAATGGCGCTATCGCTGGGAACCCGAAGCCGGCTCGCCGGAAGCGGCGCTGTACACCGACTTCCTGCCCCACCGCGACTGGCTCGCTGCGTGACGATGGCCCGCCGAATCGCACTGCTGGGAGGCAGCTACGATCCGGTGCATAACGGTCATGTGGCGCTGGGACAGTATTTCGCGCACTTGCTGCAGGCTGACCAGTTACGCATCATCCCGGCCGGCGCGCCGTGGCAGAAATCCGGCCTCAAGGCCAGCCCGCTGCAACGGGCAGAAATGACAGCGCTGGCGTTTGCCGGCGCGGCCGCCAACGTGGTGATCGACCCGCAGGAGATCGAACGGGCCGCGCAAGGGCAGCCAACCTACACAATTGACACGCTGCGTCAGGTACGCAGCGAACAGGGGCCGGACGCTTCCATCAGCTTCATCATGGGCGCCGACCAGTTGCAAAAACTCGATAGCTGGCGCGAATGGCGCGTGCTGTTCGACTACGCCCACATCTGCGTAGCGACCCGCCCCGGCTATGACATTGCCACCGCTGGCCTGCCGCCAGCCGTGGCCGAGGTGTTTTCCAGTCGGCTGGGAACACCGGAACAAATCCGTAACACGCCGCACGGTCTGACTTATCTGGCACAGGACCTCGCGGTGGATATCTCTGCCACCGGACTACGTGCGGCATTACAACGGGGGGAAGCGGCAAACTCGCTTATCCCGCCGCTAGTGCTAGACTATATTGAACAACACCATCTATACAAAAGCTAATGGACATCAAAAAACTGCAAACCCTCGTCGTTGACGCTCTGGAAGACGTCAAAGGCCAAGATATCGTCCTGTTCGATACCACCCACCTCACCAGCCTGTTCGACCGCATCGCTATCGCATCCGGTACCTCGAACCGCCAGACCAAGGCGCTGGCCGCCTCGGTGCGCGACAAGGTCAAGGAAGCCGGCGGCGACGTCTACGGCATGGAAGGTGAAGACACGGGTGAATGGGTACTGGTCGATCTGGGCGATATGATCGTCCACATCATGCAGGCACCTATCCGCGCCTACTACCGTCTGGAAGAAATCTGGGGCGACAAGCCAGTCAAACTGGGCGCCGCCAAGCGTAAATCGACCAAGGAAGGCGAAGCTGCTGCAGCGCCGAAGAAGGTCAGCACCCACCTCGCCGCTGGCAAGAAAGCCGTGGATGCTAGCCCTGTGATCGAGAAGAAAGCCCCGGCGCGCAAAGCCGCTGCTGCCAAACCGGCCGCCGAGAAGAAGACCGCAGTCAAGAAAGAAGCTGCTGTCCCAACTGGCAAAACCGTCAAGGTTGGCAAAACCAAAACCGCGATCGCTGCTGCCGCTGCACTGAAAGCCCAGCCGCCTAAGCGCAAGCCAGCCAAGCCTAAGGCGGAAGAAGCACCGGTGAAAACCGTCATCAAGCGTATCAAGAAAGCTGCCGAGTAAGTCTAGATGCAGCTCATCATCGCTGCGGTCGGCCATAAAATGCCGGCCTGGATAGAGACTGGCTACGCCGAATACGTCAAGCGCATGCCGCCGGAACTCAAGATCGTGCTGAAGGAAATCAAGCCGGTCGAGCGTTCCGGTAGCAAGACGGCTGCCACCGCGATGGCGCTCGAACGCGAGCGCATCGAAGCAGCCCTGCCCAAATCCGTGCGCATCATCGCGCTCGACGAACGGGGCAAGGACCTGACTTCGGTGGGTCTGTCGCAGCAGCTCGAAGCGTGGCAGCAGGATGGCCGTGATACGGCCTTCCTGATCGGCGGCGCCGACGGTCTCGATCCTGCATTAAAAGCCCGCGCCGAAGGCCTGATCCGCATCTCCAGCATGACCCTGCCGCACGGCATGGTGCGGGTGATGCTGGCCGAGCAGCTCTACCGCGCGTGGACCATCACCCAAAACCATCCCTACCACCGAGTCTGAGGTCCGCCATGCAGTCAGCCGAAAACATGATCTATCTTGCTTCCAAAAGCCCGCGTCGTCGTGAACTGCTGCGCCAGATCGGCGTGGATTTCGAGCTGCTGCAACTGCGTAGCGATGGCCGTCGCGGCATGGACGTGACGGAAGAAGTGCTGCGCGGCGAAACTCCGGAAGTGTATGTGGCGCGCGTGGCGCATGAAAAAGCCCACTTCGCCAACCGCATCGTCAAGCTGCGTAACATGCCTTCGCGCCTGATTATGGGTGCCGATACCACCGTCACCATCGACGGCCGCATCCTCGGCAAGCCGGGCAGCGTGACGGAAGCGCGCGGCATGCTGGAACTGCTGTCGGGCCGCACCCATCAGGTGCTGACCTCGGTGGCAGTGTGCTCGGATGCGTTCCAGGGCCAGTTCACGCAAGTGTCCGAGGTGCGCTTCTGCAAGCTGTCGCCGGAAGCCATACAGGCCTATTGCAATACCAAGGAACCGTTCGACAAGGCCGGCGGCTACGGCATCCAGGGCATGGCCGGCCAGTTCATCGAACACATCTCGGGCAGCCATTCCGGCATCATGGGCCTGCCACTGTACGAGACGGCCCAGCTACTCAAGCAGGCCGGTTTGCCGCTGCTGTAAGCGGCGTGTATGATCGACGTTCATAACCAGATGCAGTCCCCGGAGACCTATGAACGAAGACATACTGATCAACATCACCCCGCAGGAAACCCGCGTCGCCCTGATCCTGCAGGGCGCCGTGCAGGAACTGCACATCGAACGCACGCTCACGCGCGGCCTCGCCGGTAACGTCTATTCCGGCAAGGTGGTGCGGGTACTGCCGGGCATGCAGTCGGCCTTCATCGACATTGGTCTGGAGCGCGCCGCCTTCCTGCACGTGGCCGACATCTGGGAAGCCCGTCCGCACGACGGCAGCCAGAATGCTGCACCGACCCCGATAGAAAAAATCCTGTTCGACGGTCAGGTACTGACCGTACAGGTGATCAAAGATCCGATCGGCACCAAAGGTGCCCGCCTGTCGACCCAGATCTCGATTGCCGGCCGCATGCTGGTGTATCTGCCGCAGGATAGCCACATCGGCATCTCGCAGAAAATCGAAAAGGAAGCCGACCGCGAAGCGCTGCGCGTACGCCTGCAAAGCCTGCTGCCGGAAGATGAAAAAGGCGGCTACATCGTGCGTACCCAGGCCGAGGAGGCCAGCGATTCCGATATCGCGGCCGACATCGAATACCTGCGCAAGACGTGGGCGGCGATCAGCCATGGTGCGCGTACCAAACCGGCCACCACCCTGCTGCATCAGGATCTGAGTCTGGCCCAGCGCGTGCTGCGCGACTTTGTGCACGACGAAACGGCCACCATCCAGGTGGACTCGCGCGAGAACTATCTGAACCTGCAGGAATTCGGCAAGACCTACACGCCTAGCGTACTGCCTCGGTTACAGCACTACACGGGCGAGCGTCCCCTGTTCGATCTGTACGGTGTAGAAGAAGAGATACTACGCGCACTGGGGCGCCGCGTCGACCTGAAATCGGGCGGCTACCTGATCGTCGACCAGACCGAAGCGATGACCACCATCGACGTCAACACGGGCGGCTTTGTGGGCGGGCGCAATTTTGCCGACACCATCTTCAAGACCAATCTGGAAGCGGCGCACGCGATTGCGCGCCAGCTGCGCTTGCGCAATCTGGGCGGCATCATCATCCTCGATTTCATCGACATGGAAAACACCGAGCACCGTAACGCCGTGCTGCAGGAACTGAAGAAAACCCTGTCGCGCGACCGCACCAAAGTCTCCGTATCGGGCTTCTCGGCGCTGGGACTGGTGGAGATGACGCGCAAGCGCACGCGCGAATCGCTGGCCCACATCCTGTGCGAACCCTGCCCTGCCTGCAACGGCAAAGGACAGGTCAAAACCTCGCGCACCATCTGCTACGAAATCCTGCGCGAACTGCTACGCGAAGCCAAGCAATTCAACCCGCGCGAATTCCGCATCCTCGCCTCGCAGGAAGTGGTCGACCTATTCCTCGAAGAAGAGTCGCAACACCTCGCCATGCTGGGCGACTTCATCGGCAAGAAAATCTCGCTGCAAGTAGAAACCGCCTACCACCAGGAACAGTACGACGTCATCCTGATGTAAAGCGGGGTCAGGTCGG
>NZ_CAXIQN010000017.1:0-10899 GCF_964031615.1 Duganella fentianensis | reverse complement strand
GACAAATCGTTGTGTTTGTCAGCAGCAGAGAAGCGAGAGTATGAAGAATTTAAATCGTTTCGTCAACCCCTACTTTTCATCTCGTTTAACTTGGCGCTGCTTTGAGCGACGCCTTGTTTTGCGAGGGGGCGAACTATAGCAAAGGCCTCGCCTATCCGGCAAGGCCTTTTTTTTAAATTCATCCGGCCAGCATCTGATCGATTAACTCAATCCAGTGCCCCACTGGCTTGCTGGTGCCCGATTGCAAATGACTCTGGCAACCGATATTGGCCGATACGATGCGCTGCGCACCGGTCGCATCCAGATTCGCCAGCTTACGGTCACGCAGCTGGTGCGACAATTCTGGCTGCAGCACCGAATACGTACCAGCCGAGCCGCAGCACAGATGACTCTCTGCGCACAGACGCACATCCACGCCCAGCGCGCGCAACAGGTCTTCCACTTTGCCGCGTATCTTCTGTGCATGCTGCAGCGTGCACGGCGGATGGAAGGCCACCGGCTCCACCGGCGCATGCTGCTTAAGCAGCGCGACCAGTGCCTGCTGCTCATTGCACAGCACTTCGCTCACGTCCAGCGTCAGTTCCGACACCCGCTTGGCTTTGGCGGCGTAGATGGGATCGTCGCGCAGCAGATGACCATATTCCTTCACGGTCGCCCCGCAACCGGAGGCCGTCATTAATATCGCTTCCGCCCCTGCTTCGATCAGCGGCCACCATGCGTCGATATTGCGCCGCATGTCATTCAGGCCGCCATCATGATCAGCCAGATGGTAGCGGATCGCGCCGCAGCAGCCTGCGCGCGGCGCCACCACCAATTCAATGCCGAGGGCAGCAAGTATGCGCGCCGCCGAGCTATTGATATTCGGTGCCATCTCCGGCTGTACGCAGCCATCCAGCAGCAGCATGGTGCGCGGCATCGCATGTTGCGGCCACGCGCCAGCATCCGGCACCGGTTGCATCTTCTCTGCCAGCGCTTCCGGCAGCAGTGGGCGCAGCATACGGCCTGCTTTCATCGCGGGCCGGAACAGCCAGGGACGCGGCAGCGCCTCCTTCAGCAGCAGACGCTTGTAGCGCGCCGCAGCCGGACGCTTCACCTGCTGCTCGACGATGTGTTTGCCAATATCAAGCAGACGGCTGTACTGCACGCCGGATGGGCAGGTGGTTTCACAGTTACGGCAGGTCAGGCAGCGGTCCAGATGTAACTGGGTGCGCTCGGTCGCCGGAGCGCCTTCCAGCACCTGCTTGATCAGATAGATGCGACCACGTGGGCCATCCAGCTCGTCGCCCAGCAGTTGATAGGTGGGACAGGTCGCCGTGCAGAAGCCGCAGTGCACGCAGGCGCGTAGTATGGCCTCGGCTTCGTCGCCGTCCGGAGTATTTTTATATTGGATTGCCAGATTGGTTTGCATGATTACAGATCCTGATACATGCGACCGCGATTGAAGATACCGGCCGGGTCGAAATACTGTTTGAGATTGCGGTGGATGGTGTGGACGGCAGGCGCCAGCGGCTGGAACACGCCCGCCGCCTTATCGCCACCACGGAATAGCGTGGCATGACCGCCCAGCGCTTGCGCACGGCTACGCATGGTCTGCGCATCGAAGTCGCCACGTATCCAGCGCTGTGCGCCGCCCCATTCGATCAGCTGATCGTGCTGACCAAACTCGCTCAACGCCTCAGTGGTTGATGGCAGCGACAGACGCCACAGAGGCATGCCTTCCAGCCGCACCGCATCGAGCAGCGGGTGACGCTGTTCGCGCAGATCGCTCCACCAGTGCTCGGCCACGCTGGCATCCAGTACCTCGCCGCCGATATGGCGTACCGCCGATGCCACTGCCGCTTCGGCACCGGCCAGACGCAGATTCAGCACACCACCATGCCAACTCGACGCCGACAAAGGCAAAGGCTGACCCGCCCATTTATTCAGACGCAGGAGCGCATCTTCCTGCGACATTTCCAGCCGCAGGGTCTTTTCTGCTAGCGGCTTAGGCAGCACTTTCAGCGACACTTCCAGCACTAGCCCCAGCATGCCCATCGAGCCCGCCAGCAGGCGCGATACATCGTAGCCGGCCACGTTCTTCATCACCTGCCCGCCAAAGCGCAGCGCTTCGCCACGGCCATCCATCAGCACCGTACCCAGCACGAAATCGCGCAAAGCGCCGGCGCTGACACGGCGCGGGCCGGACAGACCGGCCGCCAGCATACCGCCCACGGTAGCATCGGCACCGAAGTGCGGCGGCTCGAACGCCAGCATCTGCCCTTCCGCGGCCAGCGCCTGTTCGATTTCGCGCATAGGCGTACCGCAGCGTGCCGTCATCACCAGTTCGGTCGGTTCGTAGGCGACGATGCCGCTATAACCTCGCGTATCGAGCACTTCACCTTGCGCAGGCTGTCCATACCAGTCCTTGCTTCCACCACCACGCAGGCGCAGCGGCTTGCCATGCACAGTAGCGTCGACGATGCGTTCGCTAAACTGCTTTACCTGATCTTCCATCGTCATGCGTTCACCTGTTTGACAAATTTGAATAGGCCACCGCGCGCCTGCCGCTTGCCATAGGCAGCGCAGCGGTCCAGCGTTGGAATGGCCTTGTTAGGGTTGAGCAGGAAGGCGCCGTCGAAGGCACGCTTGACGCCGATGAAGGCGGCGATCTCGCTCACCTCGAACTGCTCGCACATGGAATCGATCTTTTCGATGCCCACGCCATGTTCACCGGTGATGGTGCCGCCCACGGCCACGCACAGCGCCAGAATCGCCTCGCCAAACTGCTCGGCGCGATTGAATTCATCCGGTGCGTTCGCATCGAACAGAATCAGCGGGTGCAGATTGCCGTCGCCCGCATGGAACACATTGGCGCAACGCAGGCCATAGGTCTTTTCCATTTCGGCGATCCCCACCAGCACCTCGGCCACACGTTTACGCGGAATGGTTCCGTCCATGCAGTAGTAGTCAGGTGAGATACGCCCCGCCGCCGGGAAGGCGTTCTTGCGACCGGACCAGAAGCGCATCCGCTCTGCCTCGTTTTGCGATACGGCGATGGCATTCGCGCCGGCACGGAACAACACATCCGACATGCGGCCGATTTCTTCTTCCACTTCCTCCTGCATGCCGTCCGATTCGCACAGCAGGATAGCCTCGGCGTCGATATCGTAACCGGCGCGCACAAACGGCTCCACCATGCGCGCACTGGTCTTATCCATCATTTCCAGACCAGCCGGAATAATCCCGGCTGCAATCACGGCGGCCACCGCATCGCCACCACTGACCACATTATCGAACGAAGCCATGATCACCTTGGCGACAGGCGGCTTGGGTATCAGGCGCACCGTCACTTCCGTCACCACACCCAGCATGCCTTCCGAGCCGATGAACACGGCCAGCAGATCCAGCCCCGGTGCATCAAGCGCCGCGCCACCGAGTTCGATCACTTCGCCTTCGATCGACACCATGCGCAGGCGCATTACGTTGTGCACGGTCAGGCCATACTTCAGGCAGTGCACACCGCCAGCGTTCTCGGCCACATTGCCGCCGATGGTGCAGGCAATCTGCGAGGAAGGATCAGGCGCGTAATACAGACCATGGGGTGCAGCCGCTTCCGAGATCGCCAGATTGCGCACGCCGGGCTGCACGCGTGCCGTGCGTGCGAGCGGATCGAGCGCGACGATGCGGCTCATCTTGGCGGTGGAGATCACGATGCCATCCGCAATCGGCATGGCGCCGCCGGACAGGCCCGTGCCTGCGCCGCGCGGCACGATAGGCACCTGCATCTGACGGCACACCTTGAGTACAGCAATCAGCTGTTCCTCGTTCTGCGGCAACGCTACCGCCATCGGCAGCTGACGATAAGCCGTCAGGCCATCACATTCATAGGGTCGGGTATCTTCCTGCTCGGACAGCAGGCAGGCAGCTGGCAGTACGGCACGCAGCGCGGCCAGTATGGCCTCGCGCTGCTGCGGCTGTAGCTGGGATGCTTCGGTAGGCGCGTTCATGTTGGACTCTGGATGCTAAAAAGTGGCACCCAGTGTAGCCATCAATAACGCGCGTCTGCGGTGAAAAGAATTAAACGGCGCGACGCAGATTTTTCACGCATCGCGCAGCGAGTCCGGATAGGCCGCCATCATCCAGTCGATAAACAGCTGAACCTCAGGGCGGGTGCGGCTTGTCTGCTCGTACACCACATAATACGCATGCGGCGGCGCCTCCAGCCGGATGTCGAACAGCTGCACCACTTCACCCTTGGCGATCATCTCCTGCGCAAAATGTTGTCGCGTAAGACCAACACCATGACCGTGTTTGATGGCCTCCAGCAGCAGACCCAGATCATCGACGCGCAATGCATCCATCGGTTCCGGCCAGTCCAGACCGGCCTGCTCGAACCATGGCTTCCATTGTTCGAGCGCGGAGCGCAGCAAAGTCGCCTTCTTCAGATCGGCCGGTGTAGCGATGCCGCCGATACGCTCCAGATAGGCGGGGCTGGCCACCGCGAAAGCCGGTTCGCCAAACAGCCGCGTGGTCACCATGTCCGGATATTTACCGGCACCGAAGCGCACTTCGAGATCCGACTCGTTGAGGCACAGATCGTACAGCGGCACAGACAGGAACACTTCCACCACGATGTCGGGATGGGCTTCGGTGAACTCGGCCAGACGCGGCATCAGCAGATAGCGCGCAAAGGTAGGTGGTACGGTGATCTTCACGCGCGGCTGGGCCGACAGCGTGCGATGCGGCAGGGGGAAATCCGTCAGCGTGCGCAAGGCCTGCACCACCACATCAAGGTAGCTGCGGCCGAAAGCCGACAAGGTGAGGTTGCGGCCATCACGGATGAATAGCCGGTCGCCGACAAACTCTTCCAGCAGACGGATGCGGTGCGACAGCGCCGATGGCGTGATGCAAAGCTGCTGGGCAGCGACAGCAAATGAACCAGCCCGTGCCGCCGCTTCGAAAGCGGACAGCGCATGAACCGGAGGAAAACGTCTAGGCATGAAAACCACCTCTCACAAACCCGCAGCCTGCAGGCCAACAATTACGCGCAAAAAGCACAAAGGCCAGCGCGTGCCACGGATAACCGTGACACGCGCTGGCGTTAGGCAGGCGGGACTGATGCCCTGATTTAGTGCGGGATCATGCCGGTGAATACGTACGCCTGCAACACCGTCATAATACCAACGATCGTTGCAAACAACAGGCTATGTTTGAGGGTAAAGCGGAACAATTCGGATTCGCGCCCCACCAGACCGGTCGCAGCGCAGGCTACGGCGATCGATTGCGGCGATATCATCTTACCAGTCACACCGCCCGTGGTATTCGCGGCCACCAGCAGCGTATCGGAAACATTGATCTGGTGCGCCGTGGTATTTTGCAGCGAGCAGAACAGTGCATTCGACGAAGTATCGGAACCGGTCAGGAACACACCCAGCCAGCCAAGGAACGGCGAGAAGAACGGGAAGGCAGCGCCGGTACCAGCCAGCACCAGTGCCAGCGTGGACGACATACCCGAATAGTTAGCCACGAACGCAAAGGCCAGTACCAGACCGATGGACATGATAGGACGACGCAGTTCGACCACGGTATCGGCCAGTGCACGCACGCCAGCCATAGGCTTGAAGCGCAGCAGTACCATCGAAATCAGGGTGGACAGCAGAATCGCGGTACCGACAGCCGACAGCAGGTCCAGCTTGAACACGGCTTCATAGGCTTTCGGTGCCGACACGATAGGGGTCATCTTCATGACCATCTTGTCCAGATACGGTACGTGGAACTTCAGCACGGTGTTAGCCAGTGCGCCAGTGCCGTTGAACAGCGCTTTGAACTGCGGCAGACTCCACACCGTTACCACGGCAGTCAGAATACCGAACGGTGCCCAGGCACGTACAGTCTGTGCAGTGGTGTAAGGCGAAGATTTGCGCACATTCGGTGCGGCGCCATTGGCAGCCTGACCACCGAAGGTGGACATGGCTGCGGTACCGCCGCCCATCGAGATGGCGCTACGGCCACCGGCTTTGGCGCTGGCAGGCTGCCAGACTTTCAGCAGCGCGGTCAGCGATGCCAGACTTACCAGAGCCGAAGTAATATCAGGCAGTTCAGGACCGATGAAGTTCGAGGTCACATACTGGGTTACAGCGAAGCTGCCACCAGCCACCAGTGCTGCAGGCCAGGTTTCTTTCACGCCGCGGGTGCCGTCCATCATGAACACCAGCCAGAATGGTACGGCCAGTGACAGCAGTGGCAGTTGACGGCCAGCCATGGCGCCGATGTTCATCGCATCCAGACCCGTTACCTGACCAGCCACGATGATAGGAATGCCCATCGCGCCGAAAGCTACTGGTGCAGTATTAGCGATCAGGCACAGACCTGCTGCGTACAGCGGATTGAAGCCCAGACCGACCAGCAGTGCCGAGGTAATCGCCACGGGCGCACCGAAACCGGCAGCACCTTCGAGGAAGGCGCCGAACGAGAAGCCGATCAGCAGCATCTGCAGACGCTGGTCATCGGTAATCGACAGCACGGAAGCGCGGATGATATCCAGTTGGCCGGTGCGCTCTACCACTTTGTAGAGGAACACCGCGCTGACGATAATCCATGCGATCGGCCAGATGCCGTAAGCGAAGCCGTAACCGGCAGCGGCCAGTGCCTGCGATACCGGCATGCCGTACGCGAAGATGGCGACAGCCAGCGACAGCACCAGCGTCACCGCTGCTGCCACGTGGCCTTTAATCCGTAGCACGGCCAGTGCCACGAAGAAGAAAATGATAGGTACTGCTGCCATGAGCGCGGATAGCGCCAGGCTGCCCATCGGGTCGTAAATCTGATTCCAGGGTTGCATTAAGGTCTCCTCCAAAGGTACAAGTATTCTGCTGTGGCGACTTATGCCGCTTCGCTTGGGTAGTGCGAAAAGTTGCAATGAGTGTACGGGTGTGCAGCGTGAAATCGGTGGCAAACAAAGATGAAATGAATTAGTCGGGCGGTTGAAAATTATTCACCGCCCCGATTTGCCACCACACGGCTACTCGGCCTGCCCCCTTTCCCGCAGCAATTCTGCAAGGCTGCGCGGAGCAGGTTTCAGGGGCGTACGGTGCTGTGTCCAGCCTAGCTGGCTGCTTGGCGCGAAGGTGCGCAGGCGCGTGGCCACCCAGCGGAATACACGGTACACGCTGGGCCGGGCGAAGGCGCCACTCCAGAATCGCCACACCAGTTGCTCGCTACGGCTATAGCTAGCGCCTTGACCGCGTAGCGGATGCGCAACACTTTGTGCGGGATCGCGATTGGCTTCCGTGCGCAAGCGCACGAGTAATTGCGGTATCGGTATGCGCACAGGGCACACTTCGCCGCAGGCGCCGCACAGACTCGAGGCGGTAGCGAGGTCGGCTGTCGCATCGAGACCCAGCAAATGCGGTGAAATAATTTTTCCAATTGGGCCCGGATAGGTAGTGCCATAAGCATGGCCGCCCACGCGCGCATACACCGGACAATGGTTCATGCAGGCGCCACAGCGGATGCATTGCAGCGTCTGACGTAACTGCTCATCTGCGTACGCCTGCGTGCGGCCATTATCAAGCAGCACCAGATGCATTTCGCGCGGGCCATCAAGTTCGCCAGCACGGCGCGGGCCTGAAATCAGGTTGAAGTAAGTGGTGATCGACTGGCCTGTGGCCGAGCGCGTCAGCAGACTGGCTAACGGCACGATGTGCTCCAGACTGGCGACAACTTTTTCCAGCCCCATTAGAGCGATGTGCACATCCGGCACGGTGGTCGACAGGCGGCCATTGCCCTCGTTCTCGACCAGCCAGATAGTACCCGTATCGGCTGCGGCGAAGTTCACACCGGACAAGCCGATATCGGCATCCACAAAAGCCTGCCGTAGCGCGCGGCGCCCAGCCTGTATTAGCGTATCCACATCTTCCGTGTAGGCCATGCCGGGAATATGCTGCTCGAACAGCGCACCAATATCGGCCTTGGTCTTGTGCACGGCAGGCATAACGATGTGCGATGGTTTTTCATCGGCCAGCTGGACGATGTATTCGCCCATATCCGATTCCACGCACTCGATGCCACGCTCTGCCATGTAGTGATTCAGCTCCACCTCTTCACTGGCCATGGATTTGCCTTTGATGATGCGGCGCGCGGCGCGACGTTCGGCAATACCATGAATGATGGCGTTGGCTTCTTCGGCAGTTTCGGCCCAGTGCACCTGCACACCGTTGGCCTGAAGATTGGTTTCCAGTTGCTGCAGCAATTGCGGCAGATTGGCCAGTGCATGCTGACGCACGGCTTCACCCAGATCACGCAGCAATTCCAGTTCATCCGTATCAGGGAACTGGCTCTTGCGTTTGGTCTGCAGAAAATCCATCGCGCCACGCATGCTGCTGCGCAGCTTGCCGTCCTGCAGTGCCTGATCGACACGCGCACGGAAATCGGCTGGCGAAACAAAGTTCAATGGTGCGTTACTCATGCTGCACCTCCCTGCTCCGCTACATCATCGACAATGATCAGCCACAGCGCACGTGGGCCATGCGCACCGTATGCCAGCGTCTGCTGGATGTCGGAAGTTTTGGACGGGCCGGAAATCATCACCAGATTAGTCGGCATGCCTTTGTTCCAGCCTTCGTTGCGAGCGGCAGCATGCATATCGGCATACAGCGTGCTGGCATACACCAGTGCGATATGCAGCGGCGGCACCAGCGACACGGTGCGCGGTGTACCGGCATCGGGCACCACGATCAGCGTGCCGGTTGCAGCGATGCCGGAGCGCGCCACCGTAAAACCGGCATCGACCGAATTGAAAAGCTCGGCTTTCCATTGTTCGATAGGTTGAACGAACGAGCGTGCCTGCACGCTATCGGGCAACGCCGCTGCCAGCATTGCACCTTCGCTGCTGCCATGGTCAAGCAGCAGACGTTTAACGCCAGCCTCGGCAAGTTTCTCGGCCAGCAGTTGCGGCCAGCTGTGGGCATCGGCACGCCATACATCGGTACGTACGGATGCCATCACACTTTGCAGACGATCTGCCAGTTGTGCAGGGCTGGCCGCGCGCAAGGCGCTATCGGCGTAATGCAAATCTATGCTCTGCTGTAAGGCCGCCGCATCATGGGTCGGCGCGGGCGCTGCGGCACGCAGCTTGCCCAGAATGCGCTCACGTGCGCTCATGGTACTCATGGGTTCAGACTTTCATCAGCATCGGTGCCATTCACACGGCGCCACAGGAAACTGGCCATGTGCTCGACTTCGAGCTCGGCGCCCTGATACTTGGCAGCGTGACCGATATTCAGCAGGCAGCCACAATCCGCCGACACCACACGCTTGCTGCCCGTTGCACAGGCGGCAGCGACTTTGTCGCGCACCATGGCGCCGGAAATATCGGCATGTTTGAGCGAGAACGTACCACCAAAGCCGCAGCATTCGGATTCATGTTCGTGCTCGACACGGGTAACGCCGGGCAACGCGTCGAGCAATTCCACACCATGTACACGGGTGCCCATTTCGCGGCGCGCGCCGCAGGAGGTGTGCAGCACGACACGCTCGGCATCCTGCTCAGGCACACCGAGATAGCTGACCTTCATCACGCGCAGCAAGAATTCGCTGAGTTCATAGATACGCTCGGACAGTGCGCGTGCACGTTCGGCGACTTCAGGCTCGTCGGCGAACAATCCCGCCCAGTGGTGACGCATCATCCCCGCGCAAGAGCCGGAAGGCACGATCACTGGCCAGTCATGCGGGAACAGATCCAGCTGGGCACGCACCACGGCACGTGCCTGTTCAGGATTGCCACTGCTGTAGGCCGGCTGACCACAGCAACTCTGGCCGCGCGGGAAATGCACGGTGAGGCCTTCGCGTTCGAGCAGGCGCACGGCATCAAGGCCGGCTGCGGGCATGAACAGATCAATGATGCAGGTGCCGAACAGATACACCTGTCGATCTGCCGGCGGTTTGGGATATTGGCGGGTTTCCAAGACTGGTCTCCTAATTTTGCTTATTTGTCGAGCAGGCGCCATAATTCCCGCATCGCGAAATCGTCGCAAACTGGTTGGACCAGGGCTGTGACAGGAGAACAACAGTATGAAACCACAGGGATTGGTAGAAGATGTGCAGCGCCGGCTTGAGCAGGCACTGCTGGACGGGCGCTATGTCGCGAATAGCCGCCTGCCCTCCGAACGCGTAATGGCCGAGCAATTCGGTGTCTCGCGTAACACGGTGCGCGAAGCGACCCAGCGCTTGGTAGCGCGTGGGCTATTGCGCAGTCGTCCCGGAGCCGGTGTCTATGTGAGTGATCAGTTACGCACCGGTGCCACTAGTCCGTGGGGCCATCTGGTCGCGGACCATCCGGCTGTGCTGGCCGATGTGCTGGAGTTTCGTCGCGTACTGGAAGGTGCTACCGCCTACTATGCCGCGCAACGCGGCACCCCTGAAGAACATCAACGGATTCGCGATCTGCTAGATGTACTGGAACTGGCGCGCGCTGAAGAACGCGCAGCCGACGAAGCCGCTGCCGATGCGCAGATGCATGAAGCCATCGCATTAGCCTCACATAACAGTATGTTCCTGCATCTGCACGCCAGTGTATTGGGTATTTTGCGCGAACACATTACCCTCAACGGCACCAATCTGCGCACGCTCGCGCCTGAAGTTTCAGGTCAATTGTTGCAGCAACACCGCGCCATCTGTCAGGCCATTTGCGCTCGCCGCCCCGAAGCCTCGCGTACCGCCATGCAGGCTCACATCGACTACGTAATCAGCATGCTGGAAGCTGAATAAGGCATCTTCGCCGCACCAACTGGCCCTACCAGTTAATCTGATGTTTTCTGACGTCCAAAGCAAAAAACCCCCAACAGCCTAAAGACTGAAGGGGGTTTTTCTAATAACTAGCTTGACGATAACCTACTTTCACACTGGTTGCAGCACTATCAT
>NZ_CAXIQN010000016.1:0-7292 GCF_964031615.1 Duganella fentianensis | reverse complement strand
ATGGCTCGTACCGAGCAGATACTGGCGCGCTACAGCCCGCACCGCACGATGGCCGCCGCCCACCTGTGGGCCAGCCTGCATCCGCGCAGCACGGACTAGCGAGGCACCGCAATCGGACTGCGATTGCCTATCCATTTGATCCGGCGTAAATTGGCCTACTCTATCCGCGAGTAGTCTGAAACAGGTGCGCCATGGATAACCAAACCGACAATCTCTACCAAGCAGATTTCCTCATCTGGGCTGAGCGTCAGGTGGAGCTACTACGCAGCCGGCAATTCGATCAACTCGATCTCCATCACCTGAGCGAAGAAATCGCAGACATGGGGAGCCAGCTCAGACATGAATTGCGCCATCGTCTGGAACTGCTCATCCTGCATCTGCTTAAATTCGCCTACCAGCCTCAGCGCGTTTCCAATAGCTGGCGTGCCACCATACGCGAACAACGTCGTCGCATCGAACTCTTACTCGATGATGCGCCCAGCCTAGCACCGAGGCTCGATCAGATACTCGATACCTGCTACCGTCAGGCTTGCCTTCGTGCGGTTCAGGAGACTGGTCTACCAGCTGGTACTTTTCCCGCCACAAATCCGTTCAGCCGCGAGCAGTTGCTCGACCCTGCATATCTGCCGCCATTGCCCACCGATCCATAAATAGCAGCATCACCTGCTCAACCAAACTCCACCAGCCCCGAACGGGCCGCCAGATGCATGAGCTTGAAGTCGTTGTCGGCGTTCAGCTTCTGCCGGATCAGCGTCAGATAATTGAGTACCGTCTTGGGACTCAGGTGCATCAGGCTAGCGATATCCTGCACCGATTCGCCATGCACGAGTAGGCGCAGCAGTTCGAACTCGCGCGGCTTCAGGCCATGCACACCATCTTCGCTGACGGCCGGCGCCAGCGCCTGCATATCGCGCGACAGCACACGTCGCCCCGCCATCACGGTGCGGATCGCCGCAATCACTTCTTCCGGCTCGCTGCATTTGGTCAGATAGCCATGCGCGCCCGCCTTCAGCGCCTGTGCCAGATGGCCGGCATCGTCATGCATGGACAACACCAGCACGCGCAGATCCGGCTGGCGCGCCAGCATGCCGGCAATCGCTTCCAGTCCACTGCTGCCCTTCAGATTCAGATCAACGATGGCCACCTGCGGTGTGCAGCGCGCCAGCAGTGCATTGGCTTCTGCCACCGTGGCCGCTTCACCCACCACTTCAAAGTCGGCTTCGGCCGACAGCAGGCGCCGGTAACCGCTGCGCACCAGCGCGTGATCATCTACCAGTACGATGCGGATCATGCTGCCACTCCCGCAGGCGTGGCGGTGCTCGTCGTAGCCTGCCGCAGCAGGGGAATCTGGGCATGCAGATGCAGCCCGCCTGCCGGCGCATGCCAGACGCGCAACTGGCCATCCACCATGCCGATGCGTTCGCGCATGCCCAGCAGCCCGCCCTGCCATTGCAGATCGGACGGCAGGCCGCAGCCATCGTCCATCACGTCCAGCAGCAGCATGCTGGCACTGGCCTGCAACTGCACGGTGCAGCTACAGGCGCCGCTATGCCGCACCACATTGGTCAGCGCTTCCTGTACCACCCGATAGATCACCAGCGCCAGCTGCTCGTCCACAGGCGGCAGTGCCGGTGGCAGCGCCAGTTCGAAGCTGATGCTGGTCTGACGGCTGCGCCAGCCCTGCAGCAAATCGACCAGCGCCTGCTGCAGACCATGGGCACTGAGGCCATGCGGGCGCAGATTTTTCAGCATGCCGCGCAGCTGGCCGCTGCCTGTACGCAGATCGCGCCGCAGCTCGGCCGCGCACTCGGCCACCTCGTCCGCAGCCATGCCGCCGGCGTGACGTTCCAGATGGGCCGCAGTCACATTCAGCGCCGTCAGGGTCTGGCCCATTTCATCGTGCAGCTCACGCGCCAGTGTGCGCTTTTCGTCTTCCTGCACAGTCATCAGCTGGCGTGCCAGCGCCTGCTGGGCAGCACGGGCACTCTCCAGCGCCTTGGCCAGATAATCGATAGCGCGCGCCACCCGGCCGAACTCGCGCAAAGCAAAACGGGGCAGTGCCGGATCGGGCTCGCCACGCGCCAGCCGGTGCAAACTGGCTTCCAGCTCGCGCACGGGGCGCAGGGCACGGTCGGCGCTCCACCACGCCACCAGCAAGGTTGTACCAGAAAAGAACAACAGGGTGCTCCAAAGTCGCACAGTGTCCGCCAGCCGTTCGCTGATTTCGGAACGGGGATAGGGCGCAATGTACAGAATCTGCTGGCCGATGCGGATCTGCTGTTCCGGCTGAACGGGTATCAGCCGCTCCAGCCCCAGCCAGCGCGACAGCGTATCCGCTTCGCGCTGCACGGGCGCCTGCCCTTCCGTGCGGATGCTGAGGTGGCGCAGTCCCGCCTGTTCCAGCAAGGGCTGCAAGGCCTGAGCACTATCGGGCGCCAGTCTGCCCGCGGTTAGCAGCACAGTGACCAGATGGCTGGAAGCCTTAACTTCGGCAGCTACATCGGCCCGTAGCGAATAAAACTGGACCAGCGCCGTCACGCCCAGCAGTGCGGCAAGTAACAGGCTGAGCGACCCGACCAGACGGCGGCGCAAATCCATGATGTCCCCCTCGTTTTGTATTTTATGCACGAAGAGTTCGCAACTTCCATGCCAAGCACGGCGTCCATCAGATCGGGAATTTTTCCCTAGCCGGCCAGCCCGTACGCTTGGAATAATCCGCCAAAACCCCAGCCTCATGGCCAGAAAATTCAGGAGACTCCAGCATGTCAGCCCAGCCGCAAACCGCCCCCCGTCAAAGTACGCCTTACCGTCCACTGCAAGCGCAACGCCTCGCATTGGCCATCAGTGCCATCTGTCTGAACTTCCCTGCATGGGCAGCCGAAGGCGACGCCGCTCCCGTGATGCAGACGGTGGAAGTAATAGGCACCACACCACTGACTGGCGCCACGCTGGCACGCGATCAGGTAGCCGCTCACGTACAGCATCTGGATAGCCGCGATCTGGCCGCACCGGCAGCCGCCACCTTGCCTGATGCACTGAACCGCAAGCTGGCCAGTGTCAGCATCAACGAAGTACAGGGCAACCCGTTCCAGCCTGACCTGAGCTTCCGCGGCTACACCGCCTCACCTCTGCTGGGTACGCCGCAAGGGCTGGCCGTGTATCTGGACGGGGTGCGCATGAACCAGCCCTTTGCCGATGCCGTGAGCTGGGATCTGATCCCCCATAACGCCATCGCCTCGCTCGATCTGCTGCCCGGTTCCGATCCCCTGTTCGGCCTGAATGCACTGGGCGGTGCGCTTGCCCTGCGCAGCAAAGATGGCCTGCACGATAGCGGCAGCACGCTGCAACTGCAGGCGGGCCGCTACGGCCATAAGGAACTGGCATTCGAACACGGTGGCCACAACAACGCAGGCTGGCACTGGTTCACGGCCGCTAACGGCTACAAGGAAGACGGCTGGCGCGATGCTTCGCCGACGCGGCTCGGTCAATGGTTCGGTAAGCTGGGCTGGGGCGACCGCCACACCGACATCTCGCTGAGCAGCGCCGTATCGTCGTCCAATCTGACCGGCAACGGCCTGCAGGAAGTGCGTCTGCTGGAGCGCGACTATGCCAGCGCCTACACCCGTCCCGACCAGACCCATAACCACGGTCTGCTGCTGAACCTGCAGGCCAGCCATCGGGTGAACCAGCAACTGCAGCTCGCTGCCAACGCCTACTACCGCCGCCTGCACAGCGACACGCTGAATGGCGACATGAACGACGACGCGCTCGACCAGTCCGTGTACCAGCCGAATGCCGCCGAACAGGCCGCGCTGGCCGCCGCCGGCTACACTGGCTACCCCGCCAAAGGTGCCACGGCAGCCAACACGCCCTTCCCATACTGGCGCTGCGTGGCCAACGTGCTGCGCAAGGATGAACCAGCCGAGAAATGCAATGGTCTGATCAACCGCAGCGCCAGCCAGCAGCACAACGCCGGCTTCAGTGCTCAGGCCACTGTCTCCGGCGACTGGGCCGGCATGCCACAGCAGTTCACCGCCGGCTTGGCACTGGACACTAGTCACACGGAATTCCGCCAGTCCGCACAATTTGGCTATCTGAATCCGGATCGCAGCATCACGCCGGTCGACTTCTACGCTGATGGCAGCGAACTGGATGACGATGGTACGCCGATTGACGCCCGCGTCGATCTGGCCGGCCGCACCCGCACGGCCAGCCTGTATGCGAGCCAGACGCTGAGCCTTTACCCGAATCTGCATCTGACGCTATCGGGCCGCTACAACCGCACCAGCGTGCATAACCGCGACCACCTCACGCCCGGTGGTGGTGCCGGTTCGCTCGATGGCGATCACCGCTTCAGCCGCTTCAATCCGGCACTGGGTCTAAGCTGGGATATGACACCAGCGGCGCACTTCTATGCCCGCCTGAGCGAAAGCAGCCGCACCCCGACCGCCATCGAACTCGGTTGTGCCGATCCTGCCAATCCATGCAAGCTGCCCAACGCCATGGCTGGCGATCCGCCGCTGCGTCAGGTGGTCACGCGCACGCAGGAAGCGGGCTTGCGTGGCACGCTCGCGCGCAGCATCGACTGGAACGCCAGCCTGTTCAGCGCCAGCAACCGCGACGACATCCAGTTCGTGGCCGACGATAGCGCCGGCTATGGCTACTTCCGCAACGTTGGCACTACCCGCCGGCGCGGCATGGAGCTGGCACTCAGCGGCAAGAGCACGCAGCTGGACTGGTCGGCCGGCTACACCTATCTCGATGCCACCTTCCGCACCAGCGAAGTGCTGGGCGGCGCCGCCAACAGCAGCGCGAACGCCGACGGCAACATCACCATCCGCAGCGGTGACCGGTTGCCGCTAATCGCCCGCCACAACTTCAAGGCCAGCGCCGAATGGCATGCCAGCGCTGCATGGACACTGGAAGCGGGCATGCGCGCCGTGTCCGGTGCCAATGCGCGCGGCAATGAAAACGGCCAGCATCAGCCGGACGGCGTGCACTATCTGGGCTCCGGCCGCATGGCCGGCTACGCCCTGTTCGATCTGTCGGCCAGCTATGCCGCCAGCGCGCAATGGCAATGGTTCGCCCACGTCAGCAACCTGTTCGACCGGCGCTATGTCACGGCGGCGCAGCTCAACGCCACCGGCCTGACGGCAGCGGGCAACTTCATCGCCCGCCCGTTCTCGGCCAGCGGCGACAACCAGAGTGTGGTGCATTCCACTTTCTACGGTCCGGGCGCCCCGCGTACCATCGTGCTGGGCGTACGCTATTCCTACGGCCGCTGAGTGACAGCAAAGGAGAATGCCGTAATAGGTGACAGCGTGTCGAGCGTATCGGCTAGGCTGGCTGAAGAAAATTACGCCATCGTTTGATCTAGTCGGCATTCCCTCCCTTCTCAGCCCCTTTAGCCGATGCCATAGTGGGGTCCCCCATTTTTACGGGAGACTCGGCAATGGCAGACTTTACTCGACTGCAGGGCTATCCGCTTCCGACCTATCCGGAGCAACTAGGCGGCTACAAGACTCAGGGATATACCACGCCCGTACAGGACCGGATGCCGCAGGTATTCCATATTCCCCCTAGGCGTGTGCTGCCCATCATTTTTTTGCCGGGCATCATGGGCTCCAACTTGCGCATGAGCGCGGTACGCCAGCAGCAACTTGGTAAATCGAACAATGTCGCGTGGCGACCGGATAGCAATATCGAGTCGATAAAGATAGGCCGGGCCGACGCAATACAGCGTCAGCTCCAGCTCGATCCTGAACAGACAGAAGTCGATGAATATGATCCACTCACCAACCCAACAGGCGATCCGGATGAAAGCGCCGACGAGCGCCACAGCAATGCCAAGGTCGATTTCTTCTACGCCCTGAACGTCAGTATAGAAACCCCTTTGTTAATGGATGACCCGCCTACCGCCTCGCCATGCAAGAGCAAAGATCAGAAGGCGCGTGAACGCGGGTGGGGCGAAGTGTATTTCGATTGCTACCGGACGCTTCTTGAGACCTGCGAATTACAACTGAACACAGCCTTCCAATATGGCGTCATGAACGATTACTGGAAGCAGATCATTGATGTATCACCTACAGTCTGGCAAGCACACCCTCAGCCTCTTCTCGCTCCGCTGGAACGCAGCACGCTCCGCGCTGCGATAGAAAACATCTGGTTTCCCGTTCATGCGATGGGCTACAACTGGCTGAAGGCCAGCAGTACTTCTGCCTGCCGCTTGGCGGAGCGGATTAACAGCCTCATGCAACGCTATCAAGAACAGGGGTTCCAGTGCGAGAAGGTCATCATCGTCACACATTCCATGGGAGGACTTGTGGCCCGCGCACTAATACATCCGGCAATGGGCAACATGAAAGATAAGATACTAGGCATGGTTCATGGCGTGATGCCGGCAATAGGCGCCGGTGCGACCTATAAACGTATGCGTTGCGGCTTTGAAGACAGCCTATTTAAGCTTACGCCCAAAATCCTGGGTAACTACGGCAACAAAGTTACTTCAGTCTTAGCAAATGCCCCCGGCGCTTTAGAATTACTGCCCAGCCAAAGCTATGGAAACGGCTGGCTGCAAGTCACACGCGATGATCAGACGCTATTGAGCCTGCCAGTGCATGGTGATCCATACGAAGAAATATATAAGCTCAAAGACGTCTGGTATGGGCTCCTCAGGAAAGATTGGATTAACCCAGCAAATCATAAGAAGGCGGGTACTCTCCGAACAACAGGTATGTTAGAACGAGCAAAAAGATTCCATGAAGCGGTAACAAATACATTCCACGATCAAAGTTATGCTCACTATGGCGCAGACCAGACTAAGGCCGCATGGCATCGTGTAGTCTGGTTACTGGAGGGTAGTTCTCAATTCACCGATATCAGTAAGCTCACGATTGAGCGCGACAATATGCAAGGCAGGCTACGTCTCAGCGTTCCTGTCGAGAGTCGAAGAACGATCGGTGATTGCAAGGCACTGTCGGCCCACTTAATGCCACCAGAAGATTCCGGCGACCAGACTGTACCTACGCATTCCGCCGATCATCAGCTCCGTAGCGGAAAATTCAAAGGAATATTCCGCCAGACAGGATATGAACATCAGGACAGCTACAACAATAATAAAGTCCTGCATTCGACACTCTATAGCCTAGTCCGTATAGCCGAAACTATGAGGTGGAGCAAATGATAGGGCTTAGGTGTTGATTTGCAGCGAAATCTGACCCACTTACCCCAGTAATTTGCAAACGAATCTGACCCACGTATACGACACAATTCTGCTCACGACATTGAGCGGA
>NZ_CAXIQN010000015.1:0-6430 GCF_964031615.1 Duganella fentianensis | reverse complement strand
ATGGCTCGTACCGAGCAGATACTGGCGCGCTACAGCCCGCACCGCACGATGGCCGCCGCCCACCTGTGGGCCAGCCTGCATCCGCGCAGCACGGACTAGGTAATGAATAATCACCCCGATCCTCTCTATGCAAGCGGCTTCCTCATCTGCACAGAATGCTAAGTAATTTGCAACAATAATATGCAACAATAATTGACTGACAATAAGCACATCGTTACACTGGGTCGTTAAAAAATAATCAACTCCAGTCACCCATGCGACCTGTTTTTGTGCTGCTCGCCGCAGCTCCTGTCCTTGCCGTTGCCGCACCATCTGCCAGGCTGCAAATTGATGCCCCCGGCTTCCACCGCAACCCCAGCCTGCCAAAATGGATCACTCCGCTAGCGGAAATTCCACCTACCGAGCGCACCACGCCGCTCGTCACCCGCCTGAGCGAGACCCAGACCCTGATCGCAGCTACGCCTGCCACCCTGTACAACCGCGCCATACAGGTGAACGATTCGAGCGAGCTGGGCAAAATCGGCCAGAGCCTGATCAGCTATTTTTCCCAGTACCAGAAACTGACGCTGCATAGAGTGATGATCCTGCGCGGCAGCCAGCAGATTGACCACACGGCCAGCGTCAGCATCCGGCCCATGCAGCGCGAAACAGAAATCGAAAGCGGCATGCTCGGCGGCGCCACCACTCTGCAACTGCTGCTCAACGACGTACGCATCGGCGATACTCTGTGCCTCACCTACACCATCGAAGGGGAAAACCCTGTGATGGGTAAATTCTGGGCAGGCGACTATAGCTGGGACAGCATCTACCCTGTCGAGCGCCGCAATATCACCATCCTGCATCCGCGTAACCGCCCGTTGCAGTGGCGCCAGTTGGGCGACTTCCACAGCGAAAAGATCGCCCCCAAAATCGATACCCAAGGCGAACTGGTACGCATACGTTTCGAAGGCCGCGCCATCGAAGCGGTGGAGCCGGAGCCGTCGGTTCCGGCCAGCTATCTGCCGGTACGCATGCTACAGCTAAGCGAATATCAGGACTGGCAAAGCGTAGCACGCTGGGCCGACAGCCTGTTCCCCAAACTACCTGCCAGTCCCGCCCTGAAAACGCTAGCCCGCCAGCTTTCCAAGCAGAGCGATGCCAGCGAACGTGCCGCTGCCGCACTGCAGTGGGTACAGAATGAAATCCGCTATTTCAGTGTATCCATCGGCGAGAACTCGCACCGCCCGCAAGCGCCCGATGTGGTGCTGCAGCGCCGTTATGGCGATTGCAAAGACAAGAGCTATCTGCTGGTCAGTCTACTGCGCGAACTGGGAATACAGGCCCAGCCCCTGCTGGTTTCCGCCACCTCCCCCCAGTTCCCTGCCAAGGTGCTGCCGGCCGCCAGCTGGTTTAATCATGTGATCGTTCAGATCAGCATAGATGGCAAGGATTACTACGTCGATCCGACCCGTATCAATCAGCCCGAGCCGCTGGCGGCACTGCCGATAGCGTTTCCCGCTGCCAGCGTTCTGGCCGTCAATGCCGCCACCACGCAGTTAAGCACCATCCCCGAACGCAGCGAGACCCTGCCCACGTTCGAGCACACAGAACAGATCACCATTGCCGATTTCACCGGTGCTGCCACCCTGGTCAGCCGCGATATCTACCGCAGCACCTATGCCGATGCCATGCGCAGCTACTTCAGCAAGCTATCCATCAACGAGCAAAAAAAAATCGTACTGGCCAAATATGAAAAACTATATCCGGGAGTCAGCCTGCAAAGTGCGCCGAACTACCGCGATGTAGTGCAGGACAACCGCATAGAAATTACCAGTGCACTGCACTTGCCCAAGGCAGTCAGTCTGAAAGATCATGCCTACCACATCGCCATGGGTAGCCAGATACTGGATGGGGCACTAGATATTCCGGCCAAACTGGTGCGCAACTTCCCGTTTGCGCCCTCCGGCGGCCTGTACAGCGGGCGCTATCGCTTGCAGATACACTGGCCGGAACAGGTCAGGCGTAACGACACGCCCTACCTGAAAATGATAGACAACGCTTATTTCAGTGCTCGTGAAGAGTACGGTCTGCGCGGCGCCGATGTCGATTACCTGTTCGATTTCCGCCTCAAACAACGCGAAGTGCCGGCAGCCCAGCTACCCATGCTGGGCGAGCAGGCGCGCCTGCTGAACGAGTTTGTTGAAGGCTCCCTGCGCGTGCAGGAAAGCGCCGTGGAAAAAGCCAGTCTGCTCAACTATTCCATGCGCGATCTAGAAAGCCTGCGTCTGGCCGGTCAGGCACTGGAACAGGCCGACCAGCTGCGAGGCCGCAAAGATAGCGAGATCAACGCCGAACAAGCCTGCAACTATCTGGCGACGCAGCACAGTCTGTACGAATTTGTCGGGTCAGAGGGGGCACAGATAGCCCGTCGCATGGAGCAAAAACTTACGGCAGAAAAGAACGCAGCGCCGGCAGAGTGTATGACGCGCCTATGGCTGGCACGGGGCCAACCGGCCGAAGCACTGGCGGCGTGGCGGAGCCAGCCCGCCTCGGCAGCAGATGCGCCCATCCAGCGCGAACTGGCTTGGGCCGAGTTCTATGCGGATCAGCCAGCAGCTGCACTGGCACGCATGCAGGCCTATCGCGCAGCGAAAGAGTCCAGCAATGGCGGCATGATCAATAGCGCCGATGCAGCCAGTCACATCGCCTTGCTGCAGCGCAGCGGACAAACGCTGCCGGCTGCACTGGCACAGTTCGCCCGTGAAATGCCGGATGGCCCATGGCCACGCCCTATACTGGCGATGCAACTGGGTTTTATCAGTCAGCAAGATCTGCTCAAACAGGTCGATTCGATGCGGCGCGACCGTCAGGCACTGGCACGGGAAGAAGCATGGTTCTATATCGGTCAGGCACGGCTGGCTGCGCAA
Organism: Duganella fentianensis; assembly: GCF_964031615.1. Taxonomy (GTDB): domain Bacteria; phylum Pseudomonadota; class Gammaproteobacteria; order Burkholderiales; family Burkholderiaceae_D; genus Rugamonas; species Rugamonas fentianensis_A. The sequence continues at coordinate 3,524 of NZ_CAXIQN010000015.1, read as the reverse complement.
GACCATGCGGGTGCCCTGCAAGCGTTCCGCTGGGTGCAGGGACATGGGCTGCGTAACCAGCCGCTATGGCGGCAGGCGCTGTGCGAAATCCAGCGCGACTTTGCGCGTGACAAGTTAGCCGAGGCGGGCATAAAAGCCCAGCGCGACAAGCAATATGCGCGAGCGATCGAACTGTGGCAGCAAGGTGCTGCAGCCGGCAGCGCCGCCAGCCAGTACGGTCTGGCACTGGCAGCCCTGCGCGGCAGCGGTATGGCCGCCTCCAGCCAGCAAGCCGTGCAATGGCTGGAACCGGCTGCCGCCCGCGGCTATCCGGAAGCGCAGACCATGCTGGCCATGCTGTACACCTATGGCCAAGGCGTGCCGAAAGATCTGCCCAAGTCCATCCAGCTGCTGCAAGACAGTGCCCTGCAAGGGGAACCTCAGGCCCAGATGGAACTGGGGCGGCGCTACCGCTGGGGCGATGGGGTCAAACAAGATTTCGCACTGGCTCGGCAGTGGCTGGAGAGTGCCGCCGATCAGGGTAATGACGACGCCATGGCACAGCTGGCCGCCATGTACAGCAATGCCGAAGGCATGGCTGCCAATCACCTACTGGCGAATTTCTGGAACGAGCGCGCCGCTATGTACGACAACATCGACGCAGCCTTTAATATGGGCTACGCGCTGGAATCGGGTGCAGGTGGTGAAACTGACTATCCGCGTGCTTTGCGACTGTATCAAATTGCCGCTGAACGCGGCCATTCCGCCGCTGCCAACAATCTGGGCTCCCTATACCAGCACGGTCGCGGCACAGAGCGCAACTATCGCCAAGCACTGACCTGGTACCGCAAGGCGGCCGATCTAGGCAACGCTCTGGCGTTCAAGAATCTGGCGGTAATGTACCAAGATGGTCTAGGGGTGGAGGCTGACGTCGTCAAGGCAACCGAGTATTTCACTGAGGCTGCAGCACGAGGCAACGTCTACTCAATGCTACAGATAGGCTATATTTTTGACACCGTTATAAAGGATGCCCAGCAGGCCAAGACCTGGTACGAAAAGGCCGCGGAACATCATGACGCCACAGCGGAATACAATCTGGCGATGATGTACAAAGGAGATCAATTAGGCAAGCCGGACCGGCAAAAAATGCTGTACTGGCACCAACGCGCCGCCGATGACGGCGATGCCGATTCCCAGCTCGCCTATGGCCGTGCCCTGATGTTCGGCAATGGCATCGCCGCGAATCAACCTTTAGGCCTGGAGTATCTGCAAAAAGCCAGTGCGCAGGAACTGCCTGAAGCACTGGGACAGTTAGGCCGCCTGTATTTATTCGGCTTCGGTACTGAGGCGAACCCCGCGCTAGCACGCGAGTTATTGACCAAGGCTGCCGCGAGTGGTCGCAGCGAAAGCATATTGGATCTGGGGCGGCTGTATGAAGAAGGACGCGGCACCCAGATCGACTACCGCCAGGCCGTGTACTGGTACGAAAAAATTGCCCAACAGTCGCTTGAAGCCCAAGTCCGGCTCGGCACGCTGCTGAAACAGCAAAACCTCGATCCGGCGCGCGGACAACAACTTCTGACACGAGCCGATCAGCAAACCACTAGCGAACAGTACTTGCAACTAGCGAGGGTCTACAGCGATATCCGGCAGATTGATAAAGCCATCACTACATACGAGCGTAGCATCGCGCTGGCCGATCAGGCCAAGACTACTGACGATCAGTCCAGCCACAACCTGCTGCAGGAATTTATCAACTACCTGATTGAAACCAGCCGATTCAGTGCAGCAGAACCCTACGCAGAACGCAGCTTGCAACTTGCACAGAAACTCTACAGCGAAGATGATCAGCGCCTGCTGGACGAAATAGAAAAGACCTGCGACCTACACCAACAGGCAGCCCGCTACGGTGACGCAGAGACCTGCTATCTGCATCTGATAATGCAACTGGAAAAACACCGGGGACCCCGTAGCGAGGCCGTAGCTGCACTGTTTGAAAGCATAGCCGGACTCTATCGGGAAATGGAGCAATTCGCGCGGGGCATCGACTATGCCATGCGCGCAAAGGCCATCTATCTTGAACTGGGTTCCGACGATCTGCATTTTGCCGAACGTACCCATGCTGCTCTGCTGGGTGACAACGGGCAGTATGCAGAAGCGGCTAGCATGCTGAAAACGACGCTCGAACGTGAACGGGGCAGAAGCAGCCCGAACCACCTACGCATTGCCACGATCGAGCATCAACTTGGACGGCTCTATCTCAAGTGGCAGCGCAATGACGCTGCCCATAGCCTGCTCGCTAACGCACTAGCGAGCATCGAGAGCCGGACGCCGAATAATGAAAAATTTATTGCCAACTTGCGTAATTCACTGGCGCGCAGCCATATCGCCCAAGGTAACTACACCGAAGCAGGCAAGCTGATCAAGCTAACCAAAGATTTTTGGGCAAAGCTCGGATCTCCCGACCAGAGAGGCGTGAAACTTAGCGTTTTCCTCTCCGCAACCATCGACAATCGACAGCGGCACTACCAGCAAGCCTTACCGGCATTGCAGAAAGCGTTAGAATTCGCACGGCAATCGCCTTATTTTAATAAAGCAGAGCTAGCCGAAGTTCTACAGGAACTCAGCATTAGCTATCAGGGTCTGGGACAACCCGATCAGGCTCGTCAGGCATTGAGCGAAGCCCTAGCGCTGCGAAGCGCCATCTATAACGAGCAACATCCGCTGGTGCAGGAAACACGCCATATGCTGGCTGGGCTAGCAATGGGGAATGGCTAGAGCGCCAGCTGATAAGCAGACATACCAGCTGCTAACAGGAGGAGGAAATGTAAATAAGCGTGCCGCGAAAGCAGATGTTTGCGCTGGCTAGTGCCAGCATCCTCGCTTTTTTACTATTGCTATTTCCGCACACCGCTGGCGGTAAATGCCTTTGGCGCCGATCCGGCCGCATGGCCGTATCTAGTGGATTTGCTGTTCCCCCTGCCACTCCTGTACTCCCTGCTGTTGCGCCCTGCACGGCGCCAGATGCTGACGGCCTCGCTGGGCATCGCCTCGCTCGGCATGCTGGCGGGACGCTGGCTTAACCCCGCGCAAGAGCAGGCCTTCGATAGCTATTCACTGCTGCTGATCGCTACGGAAATCACGCTGGAACTGGTACTGGTAACGCTACTGGTGTATCAGTGCCGCCAGCATTTGCAGCAGCGCCCCAATGCAGACGAAGCGCTGGCGCGTAGATTCACTAACAAGTTCATGCTGTTCGAAGCCCGCATCTGGTACTACGCGCTGTTTCTGCGCCACGGCAAGCGGCTCCAATTCCGCGGTCTACAGCACTTCCGCTACGATCAGAACCACGGCAACGCGTCCGACCAGCAGGCATAGATCATGGCAATCCTGTTCGAAATGCCAATCGCCCATCTACTGCTGCATCTCTGGCTGGGCAATGGCTGGCAAGCCGGACATGGCTCGTACCGAGCAGATACTGGCGCGCTACAGCCCGCACCGCACGATGGCCGCCGCCCACCTGTGGGCCAGCCTGCATCCGCGCA
>NZ_CAXIQN010000014.1:0-428275 GCF_964031615.1 Duganella fentianensis | reverse complement strand
CATCCCGAACAGGACCGTGAAACAACTCTGCGCCGATGATAGTGCTGCAACCAGTGTGAAAGTAGGTTATCGTCAAGCTAGTTATTAGAAAAACCCCCTTCAGTCTTTAGGCTGTTGGGGGTTTTTTGCTTTGTGGCGCGATAATTTCCGTTCCAAAAACCAACGAAATTGCGGTAATTCAATATTTTCCTTCCAAAATTCGATTTAATCGCCTAAATTGATAAAAAAGAGGCGAGAGTTGAGTGAGGAAGGAGGGCAACATCATGCAAGCGCAAATGGTTGCTTTTTTAGAAGCACTGAATGATGCGGTTGTACTGGTCGATAAAGCTGGCGTGGTGCGCCATCACAATGCACGCGCCGTGTCTTTGCTGCATACCGAGTTAAATCAGTCATTTCCCCATCCACTGGTCATCAAGGCCGTAGCGGACGTGGCTGCCGGCTATGGCGGCCGTCCCGTCGAGATCGGTAACGAGGGGCAGGATAGTCTGTCGGCCCGCGTGCTGGCTCTGCCTAACCCCGGTGTGTATGCGGTGGTGATCCATGATGAAGGCGCTCATCATTTCTATGAAATGACCATGCGTAATTTCTATGAGCTGCTGCGCACGGATCTGGCTGGCCCCATCCATCGTTTCGTCCAGTCCATGCCTGTGCTGGAAGGTGCTGGTGCCGAGGTCAGCGAACAGATGCGTACTGCCGGCAAAGCCATCGTGGCGCAACTGGAGCGTATCGAAATACTGGCGGAACTGTTCGGTAAGGCACCGCTAGTCGATAGCCAGCGTCTGTCGTGGGAAAAAATGATCGAAGATGCGCTGAATGCCGAAGGCAAGGCACTGGAGCAGCGCAAGATCGAAGTCTATCTGCACGGTATGAAAGAGGAACTGCCGCCCGTTTATGGCAGCCCTGCATGGCTGACCCGGGCATTACGCGAACTGATCAACAATGCTGCCCGCCACGCAACGCCGGGTAGCAAGCTGGAAATTGCATTCCGTTGCACGGGCACCCACGTGATTCTGAGTCTGCGCAATCATGGTCAGTTCGCTTCGGTGAATCTGCGCGGTGGCCGTCTGTTTGTACCGTTTAATCAGGCTACCCAGTATGTGGCCGAACACCAGCGCGGTGCAAAGGCTAGAGCCGGCAGTGCATCCGGCGCAGGTATAGGCCTGCCGATCTGCCAGCAGATCATGCACCTGCATGGTGGCCATCTGGTGCTGGTGGAGGGGGAGGGCGAGGACATCGTGGAATTCAATCTGGAACTGGCTAGCGGTGCGCCTAGCCATGACACCCAGGCACTCGATGTGGAACAGGCGCAGCGCTATGCGCGCGACATGGCAGCGCTACGCCAGCGTATGCGTGCACCGAAACCTAGTCTTGCAGGAGCTTCATCATGACCGCCAAACGTATACTGATCGTGGAAGATCAGCCCGACATCCGCAAACTGATCCGGATGACGCTGGAGTTTTCCGGCTACGAATTGCATGAGGCCGAGAATGGCGACCGTGGCTACGAAATGGCACTGGCGCTGAATCCCGATCTGATGCTGCTCGATGTGATGATGCCCGGCAGTATGGATGGCCTGCAGGTTTGTCGCAAGCTCAAGGATGATCCGGCCCATGCGGGTATCCATATCGTGCTGCTGACGGCGCGCGGGCAGAAGGTGGATGTGGATGCCGGTGCTGCAGCTGGTTCGAATGCCTACCTGATCAAGCCGTTCAGCCCGCTCGAACTGATGGACATGGCGGACCACGTACTGCAATAGTTTTGCCCCTCAATCCGGACCACGGAGGAGAGCATGAATGCGCGCAACCAAGGCGATAGTTCTGCGCCGGAAGTGCAATACAGGTGGTGGCAGCAGTTACGACTGAGTGGCGTCGCAACGCTGACACTGATGATCGGTTTGAGTCTGTCGCTGGTCGGCTGGTATCTGACCCGTGCCGATGAACGGGCGATCGAGCATGCTCAGTTGCAGAGTTCGACCGAGCGGATCGCGGCGGCGCTGACACGGCGGCTCGACAACCATTATCAGATTCTGCTGAGTGCCGCTGCCCATGCCGACACCCATCATGCGCTGACGGAATCGGATTGGCAGCGCTTCACGGCGGGGCTGCGACTGCATCAGCGCCATCCCGAAGTGGTGGCACTGGGCTATACCCGCTTTGATACTTCCACGCTGGCCGAAAATGATCCGCGCCAGCAGGCGTGGCGTAAAGCGCGTGACAGCGGCGCTATGGCGATGAGCGCGCCACTGCCGGCGCAGGCTTATGCCGATGCCGGCAAAGCGCCACTGGTGGCACTGTATCTGCCCGTGTACCGCGACGGTGCCCGCTATGTCACGGTGGCAGAACGGCGCGCTGCGTGGCTGGGCGATGTGTATCTGGTGCTGCGGACTGACATCGTCATCAACAAGATGCTGTCGCGCGGTTATCCCGCCGTGTCGGCACAGGTGTATGCCGGTCCGTTTGCGGAACCACAGCACCTGATCTACGGCAGCCGGCGCGAGCCCGCTGTGGGCGCATATGCCATGCGCCGTCCGATGCTGTTCGGTGGTGCGGAATGGACGATTGTTTGCCACCTGCGTGCGGCAGGTACCGAGAATGGCCGCAGCAGCCAGTTGCTGATTACAGGGCTGGTGGTCACATTGTTGCTGTCGCTGGTGCTGAACAATCTGGCCGCCACGCGCAACCGCGCGTTCGGCATGGCCAGCCTGATGAACCGGCGCCTGCTGCGTAGCCAGAGCGAATTACGGGCCGTGCTGGACTCGGCTGCAGACGGGATACTCAGTGTGGACCGCGAGGGTGTGGTGCAATCTGCCAATCAGGCTGCCGAGCATATCTTCGGCATCGCCGCCGGTAAATTGCTGGGTGTACGGCTGGAGAGCAAACTGGTGGGATTTGATGCTGCTCGGCTCACTTCCATGCTGGGCGAGTATGCGGGCAGTACCCACTCCGTGGCGCGCTGCGAAGCGGAGGGCCTGCGCGCTTCCGGTGAGTGCTTCCCGCTGGCGCTCTCGCTCAGCCAGTTCGAGCTGGATGGCGAGATGCATTTCTCGCTGATGGTGCGCGATATCAGCGATGAAAAAATGGCCGAGGCCATCCTGCAATTGCGGCTGCAGGCGATCGAGGCTGCCAACGACGGAATCGTGATAGCCGATATGACCTTGCCCGGTCACCCTATTACCTATGCCAATCCGGCGTTCGCGCGCATCACCGGCTACGATGCCGATGATATCGTCGGGCGTAGCCTGCGGGTGCTGCACCAGAATGACCTCGATCAGCCGGGACTGGCCCAGCTCAAGGCGGCGATTGCCGAAGGGCGTCCATTTGAAACGCTGCTACGCAATTACCGCAAGGACGGTACTCTGTTCTGGAACTCGCTGTCGGTCTCGCCCGTACGTGATGCGCAGGGCAAGGTCACGCACTATGTGGGCAGCCAGTGTGATGTGACGGCGCAGGTGCAGGTTGAGGAGAAACTGGCCGAGCGCTCGGCCCGTCTTGACGCGGTGTTCCGGCTCAGCCCCGACGGGCTGGTTACCTTCGATGCGCATGGCCGGATCAGCCACGTTAATCCTGCCTTCATGTGGATGAGCGGTTGCGAGGAAGGTCAGCTGCTGGGCCTCGATGCGGCCGGCTTCGATCAGTTGCTGGCCAGTCGCTGCGACGCGGAACGGCCATACATGCCGCTGCCGGCTGCCGGCAGTTCCGATGTGATACAGGGCAGCTGTCTGGTGTATCTGGCACGGCCTACCCATTGCATACTGGCACGCTCGGTGCGGGCGGTCAGCTCGCGCAGCGAGGAGCGGGTGGTGTATTTCCGCGACGTGACCCATGAGACGGAGGTTGACCGAATCAAGAGCGAATTCCTGTCCACGGCCGCACACGAACTGCGTACCCCTATGGCCAGCATCTTCGGCTATTCGGAACTGCTGTTGCATCGCAAGTTTAACGACGAAACCCAGCGTGAATTGTATGGCACCATCCACCGTCAGGCGCAGTTGCTGATCAACCTGATCAACGAGCTACTGGATCTGGCCCGTATCGAAGCGCGTGCCGGTCAGGACTTCCTGTTCCGCCGCCAGTCGCTGGCCGATGTGGTACAGAAGACGGTGGCGTCGTTGTGGGTCAACGATGATCCGCGCAAGGTGCAGGTGCAAGTTCCCGACGACCTGATGCCGGTGCTGATGGATGAGGAAAAAGTTACGCAGGCACTGACCAATGTGCTGGTGAACGCTTACAAATACTCGCCGCAGGGCGGAGCGATCGAGCTGGAGGTGCTCAGCCGTGCAGGCTTTGTCGGCATGCAGGTGCGCGACCATGGTCTGGGTCTGTCGCCGGAGCATCGGAGCCGCTTGTTCGAACGCTTCTTCCGCGCCGATCCTTCGGGGAATATCCCCGGCACGGGCTTGGGTATGTGCATCGTCAAGGAAATCATGGAACTGCATGGCGGCACCGTCGAAGTGGATAGCACGCTGGGGCAGGGCACCAGTGTGACACTGTGGCTACCGGCCTCCGAGATGAGCGAGGAATTGTCCGTGGCGGCATAAAAAAACGGCGCTCAGTGAGCGCCGTTTTGGTTTATTCCGCTTCCTTTTCAGGCAGGGCAATCTGGTTGTCCGTGCTGAACTGGTAATCTTTGAAGATGTGTTCGGCGGTCAGCAGCTGGTAGTCGCCGTTGGCCTTCTTGTGCGTGGTGTCCTTGAGGCGGTAGGTGTAGTGGCCGCAAGTCCAGCAGTTGAAGTTACGCATGTGGGTGCACAAACAGGTCTTGTCCATGATCACCAGATTCTTGTCCGAACCCTTGGCTTCCACTTCGCGGTTATAGGAGTTGATGTAGGCGCAGTTGCCGGTCGAATCGAGCAGATAGCCATACGACTCGCAGCCCGGACGGATGCCGGCGCCGATCGCTGGCGTGCTCTTCAGCATACGCATAGGATAGCCGGTCGGCGACACACCATTGACGATGATGTCTTCTTCGCTGGCTTTGAAGTATTCCTGCTTGACCTTGTCTGGCAGACCGCATTCCTTGGCGACGGTGAAGCGGGTGGCCACCTGCACGCCAGCCGCGCCCGCTTCGAGGAAGCGCACGGCATCGCTGCCCGTGAAGATGCCGCCGGCGGCGATCAGTGGAATGTCGAGGTTTTCCGCTTTCAGGTAGTCCAGCAGTTCCTTGGTGATGGTCATCAGGTCGAAATCGGCCCAGTCCATGCCGAAGCCCAGATGGCCGCCCGCCAGCGGGCCTTCTACGATCACGTAGTCGGGCAGGCGATCGAGCTTGGCGTTTTTGCGCAGGAAGATCTGCAGCGCGCGCACGGACGAGACGATGATGCCCAGCTTGGCTTCACGGAAGCGCGGGTGGTCAGCCATCAGCGCGAACGAGCCGAAGTGCAGACCAGCCGACAGCGTGATGCCGTCGACGCCGGCGTCCAGCGCGGCATTCAGACGCGTACGCAGGGTCTCGCGCGGGCCGTTCATGGTCAGCTTTTCCATGCAGTTCACGAAAATCAGGCCCGGGCCTTTCTTCGCTTCCATGGTCTTGCCGATGTGCAGGCGCTGCGCTTCGGCCAGATTGGCCAGATCGAACTGCACCAGCGCCTTGTCCATGTTGTTGATGTTGTGCTTGTAGAGCTTGGTCTTCTCTTTGACGAAGCCCGTATCGAAGCGGCGGTCCGACACATCTTCCACCATGGCATCGGAAATATGGCCGATACCACCCAGACGGGCTGCTTCCAGCGCCAGTTCCGAGGTCGAAATATCCACACCCATTCCGCCTATCATGATGGGCACATACTCGTTTTTGCCAAAGCGCAGGCGGAAATCATCAACACGTTTCATTGCTATCCTTAGACTACCGAAAGTGATTGCCGGGCAAGGGGCCCGGCGTTAGCGCAGTAGTAGCGCGCAGGAAGTCCGAGACGATTGTACTCCTGCAGTACTACAGCTTTATGACGGCGCGGCCTAGCGCGCCGGAGTGGTTTAATCGCGGAAGTTGTTGAACTCCAGCGGGGTCTCGGGTACTTCTTTGCGCAGCAGCTGCATGGCCGCTTGCAGGTCGTCGCGCTTGGCACCGGTGACACGCACGGAGTCACCCTGTATGCTGGCTTGTACTTTCATCTTGCTATCTTTGATGACGCGGACGATTTTCTTCGCATCATCGGACTCGATGCCGTTTTTGACCTTGATCACTTGCTTGACCTTGTCGCCGCCGATTTTCTTGATCTCGCCTTCATCGAGGAAGCGCACGTCAACTTTGCGTTTCGCCAGTTTGTTGGTCAGTACATCGCGTACCTGTTGCAGCTGGAATTCCGAGTCGGCAACCACGGTCAGTTCGGCGTCCTTTTGCTCGACCGAAGCACCGGTGCCCTTGAAATCGAAGCGCGTGGCGATTTCTTTCTGGGACTGCTCGACCGCGTTTTTTACTTCGATCATATCGGCTTCAGAGACTACGTCAAACGATGGCATGTTTGTTTCCTTTTCGTGTGGCCTGCAGCGGCGGTGTAAGCCCTGCATCAAAGGCTGATATTTTAACGGACAACTGTCCACAAGCCGCCATATACACCGTGGTTTTTTACGGGTTTGGCTCTATAATCGTCAAAATATTTCGCTTTTCTTCTTCATGTCCTCCCTCTCCGCGATCCAGTACGATTTTCCGCTGCAAACTCTGAACACTTTTGGCATCGCCGCGACGGCGCACGCGTACTTGCGCGTGACTGAAACCGAGCAGTTGTTCGGCGTTTATGCTGATGCCGTATGGGCTACTTCATCGAAGCTAGTCCTTGGTGGTGGCAGTAATCTGCTGTTCACACAGGACTATGCGGGGCTGGTGCTGCACATGGATCTGCGTGGCCGTGAGCATGTGCGCAGTGATGATACGCATCACTATGTGCGCGCTGCGGCCGGTGAAAACTGGCATGCGTTTGTGCAGTGGACACTTGTACATGGCTATGCCGGTCTGGAGAACCTGTCGCTGATTCCGGGCACGGCCGGTGCGGCACCGATCCAGAACATCGGCGCCTATGGCATCGAAATCAAGGATGTGCTGCATAGCGTGACGGTGTTCGATGCGGCCACGCGGAGTACACGCGAAATGCTGGCCGCCGAATGCCGCTTCGGCTACCGCGACAGTATCTTCAAACAGCCGGAAGGGCGCGCTCTGATCGTGCTGGATGTGACGTTTGCCTTGGCGCGCGCGTGGCAGCCCAATCTGCGCTACGCGGAACTGGCACAGGCGGTGGCGCAGCAGAATCTGGCTGCGCCCACGGCCCAGCAGGTGGCCGATACGGTGATTGCGATTCGCCGCCGCAAACTACCTGATCCTGCGCAGATCGGCAACGCCGGCAGCTTCTTCAAGAATCCCGTGGTGAGCGGCGCGCAATGCGCGGCTTTGCTGGAACAGTTCCCTACGCTGGTGCATCACCGTCAGCCGGACGGCAGCGAAAAGCTGGCAGCAGGCTGGCTGATCGACCAGTGCGGCTGGAAAGGACGCACGCTCGGTGCTGCCGGCGTATATCCGCAGCAGGCGCTGGTACTGGTGAATCAGGGCGGTGCAACCGGTGCCGACGTAGTGGCGCTGGCGCGCGCGATACAGGCCGATGTGCAGGCGCGCTATGGCGTGCTGATCGAGCCGGAGCCGGTGTTTATCTAAGCGGGGAGTGGGGCAGGCGCTGCCGAGTGGCGCAGGTGCGCTGGCGCAGTTGAACGGCACGCAGGCAGATGCTGCGTGCCATAGGGGGCAAATGGCTGATTAGCCGAAGTGGCAGACGTAGTCCAGCAGTTCTACCGTTTCGATATCGAAGCTGGAATTGGCGCCGATGCTGAACGACTGGCCTGCGCCGTAGGTGGTCCATTCGCTGGCACCGGCCAGACGGACTTTGCACACACCACCGAGAATTTCCATCACTTCCGGTGCGCCCGTGTTGAAGGTCAGGCTGGACGGGAAGATTACGCCGACGCTTTTCTTGCTGCCATCGGCGAACAACACGTTATACGAAATGCATTTGCCATCAAAGTATTTGTTGGCCTGTTTGACCACGGAAACCTGGTTGAATTGCTTGCTCATGCTAACTATCCTATAAAAAAAAGGCCGCTCAACGAGCGGCCTCTAGATGCGATTATTGACCGCGTTTCAGGCGGGCATTGGCGGCGATGCGCATACGCAGCGCGTTCAGTTTGATGAAGCCCCCGGCGTCGGCCTGGTTGTAGGCGCCGCCGTCTTCATCGAAGGTCGCAATGTTCATGTCGAACAGCGAGTCGGTTTTGGAATCGCGCGAAACGACGATCACATTACCCTTGTACAGCTTGACGCGTACCCAGCCGTTCACGGTGGTCTGGGTGTGGTCGATCAGGGTTTGCAGCGCAACGCGCTCTGGTGCCCACCAGTAGCCGTTGTAGATCATCGATGCGTAGCGCGGCATCAGGTCATCCTTCAGGTGCGCTACTTCGCGGTCCAGCGTGATCGATTCGATGGCGCGGTGCGCCTTCAGCATGATGGTGCCGCCCGGGGTTTCGTAGCAGCCGCGCGACTTCATGCCGACGTAACGGTTTTCTACCAGATCCAGACGGCCGATGCCGTGCTTGCCGCCCAGACGGTTCAGTTCCGTCAGTACGGTGGCAGGCGACATGCGCACGCCGTTCAGGGCGACGATGTCGCCGCGTTCGTATTCGATGTCCAGATATTCTGGCTGGTCCGGTGCCGCCTCAGGGCTGACACTCCAGCGCCACATGCTTTCTTCCGCTTCGGCGCTCGGGTTTTCCAGATGGCGGCCTTCGAACGAGATGTGCAGCAGGTTGGCGTCCATCGAGTATGGTGCGCCACCGTTCTTGTGCTTCATGTCGATTTCGATGCCGGCGTCTTCGGCGTATTTCAGCAGTTTTTCGCGCGACAGCAGATCCCATTCACGCCATGGCGCGATGATCTTCACGCCCGGTTTCAGCGCATAGGCGCCCAGTTCGAAACGCACCTGATCGTTACCTTTGCCGGTGGCGCCGTGCGAGATGGCGTCGGCGCCGGTGGCGTTGGCGATCTCGATCAGACGCTTGGCGATCAGTGGACGGGCGATCGAAGTACCCAGCAGGTATTCGCCTTCGTACACGGTGTTGGCGCGGAACATAGGGAAGACGAAGTCGCGCACGAATTCTTCACGTACGTCGTCGATGTAGATGTTTTCCGGCTTGATGCCGAACTTCAGCGCTTTGGCGCGGGCCGGCTCCAGTTCTTCGCCCTGACCCAGGTCAGCGGTGAAGGTGACGATTTCGCACTGGTAGTTATCTTGCAGCCATTTCAGAATGACGGAAGTATCGAGGCCGCCCGAATAGGCGAGGACTACTTTTTTAATATCGCTCATGCTAGTTCCAATGGGTTGAAGTGTGTTTATTGGGTGTCGACGCGACCCAGCAGCAGGTATTCGATCAGGGCCTTCTGGATGTGCAGGCGGTTCTCCGCCTCATCCCAGACCACCGATTGCGGGCCGTCGATGACGTCGGCGGAGACTTCCTCGCCGCGGTGCGCTGGCAGGCAGTGCATGAACAGCGCGTCGGGTGCGGCACGCGCCATTTTGGCGCTGTCCACGATCCAGCCATCGAAGGCTTTGATACGGGCAGCGTTTTCGGCTTCGTAACCCATGCTGGTCCACACGTCGGTGTTGACCAGATGCGCGCCTTCACAGGCATCGGACGGGTTGTCGAAGAAGGTGTAGCGTTTGGTCGAGACCAGCGACATATCCATGTCGTAGCCTTTCGGGGTCGAGACATTGACGTGGAAGCCGAATACTTCCGCTGCCTGCAGCCACGAGTACAGCATGTTGTTGGCATCGCCGATCCACGCCACGGTCTTGCCCGTGATGGGGCCGCGGTGTTCGTAGTAGGTGAAGATGTCGGCAAATACCTGGCATGGGTGGTGCTCGTTAGTCAGACCGTTAATCACCGGCACGCGCGAATTGGCAGCGAAACGCTCGATGATGTCCTGACCGAAGGTACGCACCATGATGATGTCGCACATGCGGCTCATCACCTGACCGGCGTCTTCTACCGGCTCGCCACGACCCAGCTGCGAATCGCGCGTGTTCAGGTAGATGGCGGCGCCGCCCAGCTGGTGCATGCCCGCTTCGAACGACAAACGGGTACGGGTGGAGTTCTTCTCGAACACCATCACCAGCGTACGGTCGATCAGCGGGTGGTAAATCTCGTAGGCCTTGAACTTCCGTTTGATCAGGTGCGCACGTTCGATGACGTATTCGTATTCTTCCAGCGTGAAATCGGAGAACTGCAGATAGTGCTTGATCGGTTTTTGAATAGACATAGTGGCAACTAACAGAAAACAGCAGCAGAAGCGCTGGCGCGTGCCTACCGGCCCGACCAGCTGAACCGGTCAATTATAAAGGCAATTCGGTGCAAAGGGCGAATTGCCGCAGAATCTCCTGTCTATACAGCTGTACTGCGGCTGTAGCGGCTCAGGTATAGATCTGGGTGGTGGTCGCTTGCTGGTGCTGGGGCGCTGTCAGCGGCAGGTCGAGCGTGAAGCAGGTGCCCTCGGGCGAACTGTCGACGCTGATCTGGCCACCCAGTAGCGAAGTGACAATGTTGTAGCTGATCGAGAGACCCAGCCCGCTGCCGCCCTGACCGAGTTTGGTAGTGAAGAAGGGATCGAAGATGCGCGACATGTTCTCGGCCGCGATGCCGCTGCCGTTATCGCTGAAGGTGATCAGTACCCGTTCGGCTACGGGCGTGCGCGCGCATAGCCGCATCAGCCCGCCCTGTTCGCGGCCGAAGGCGTGCAGCAGGGCGTTGTTGATGAAGTTAGCGATCACTTGGCCGTACGGCCCCGGATAGCTATCCATCAGCACGTTCTCGGGCAGCTCAAGTTCGATGCGGTGGTTGGCGGCGCGTACGCGGTTCATCATGGTGGCGATGACTTCATGGCTGACCTGCTGCAGGTTGAAGCTGCGGCGCTGCTCGGTGGTGCGGTCGACCGCCACCTGTTTGAAGCTGTTGACCAGATCGGCTGCACTGGTCAGGCCGCGCATCACCAGTTCGTGCGCGGTATGCGCATCGCTCATATACGTGGCCAGTTCCGAGCGGCGCAGACCGGGGCCGTCCAGCCGGCTGGCCAGTTCCTGGGTTTTCTGCGCCAGCGTGCTGGCGATCAGCAGACTGTTGCCGATCGGGGTATTCAGTTCGTGCGCCACGCCGGCCATCAGCGCGCCTAGTGCGGCCAGCTTTTCCTGCGATACCAGCTGGGTCTGGGCATCCTTGAGCTGGCGATAGGCTTCGGCATTATCGAGCGCAATCGCGCCATACGCGCACAGGGTGCGGAAGATCAGCCGTTCGCGTTCGCCGAACGCTTCGGCATGCTGGGCCTGCACCGTCATGGCGCCCAGCGTGCGTTCCCCCACGATCAGTGGCACATACAGGGCGCTGGCCATCAGCTGGGTGCCCGGTGCCAGCACGATATCGTCCGGCCCCACATTGGCGATGTAGATTTCGCGCCGTTCGCGCAGACAGCGCGCAGCATTCGCACGGGGGTGCTGCACGGGGATGCTATTGCCGCTGAGCTGGCGGCCGTTCTCCATGCCGAACACGCGGCTGATGCTGTTGCCATCGCGGCTGACCAGATAGATCGCATAGGTATTTGCCGGCAGCAGGGCCTGTACATGGCGGTTCAGTGCTTCATACACGGCACCGGCATTCAGGTGGGTAGTGATTTCCTGGCCGATGGCTGATAGCCGTTCCAGCGTATCGCTGGTCTGCTGCAGTAGCTCGGCGCGGCGCGCTTCCGAAGCGGCCAGTTCGCGGTGGTGTAAGCCTTCCGCCCGTGCCTGCTCGGTCTGGTGGTGCACCTGCATGGCGATGGCACGGTTGGTGGCTTCCTGACTATGGGTTTTCTGCCTTGCTGCCGCTGCTGCCTGCGCGCAGGCATAAGCCCGGGCGTAGTCGCCGATGCGTGCGTATTCTCGTCCCAGCGCATCGTGCAGGTCGCCGGGCAGGGTATAGCCTTCGATGCCGGCGCCCACCTGCAGCGCCAGTTGTAGATAGTGCAGTGTGGCGTTGGGCTCGGTCATGCCTTGCGGTGGCGGCAAGTCATGGCGTTCGTGGATCAGGGCCAGTACCCGTAGCGCGGCCACGTGGTTGTACAGATTGGTCTGCTCGGCGGCCAGTGCCACGGCGCGCAGGGCGATGCTGCGCGCTTCGATCGGGCGCTCGAGAAAGCACAGGGCATGGGCCTGTCCGCGCCGTGCGATCGACTGGAAGTCGGCCTGCTGCATGGCGTCGGCACGGGCCTGCATGCGTTCGAAGGCTTCCAGTGCCGTGGCGTAGTCGGCCTGATCGAGTGCCAGATCACCCAGATAGGACAGGGCGTGGGCATAGCTGCGTGCGCCGGGCAGGGGCGTCAGTACCTGCAGCGCTTCGCGCAGCAGTTCTTCGGCAGCATCGAGCCGGCCCACACGGCGCATGGTTTCGGCCGTGTGTACCAGCGCGGCACCGATGCTGCGCGGCCAGCCGGTAGGACGCGCCAGATCGAGCGCGCTCTGCATCCATTCCAGTGCAGCGTGGTGATCGTTGAGGCAGGTGAAATTCAGGCCGATGTTGATGGCGGCCGTGACGGCCACGCGGATCTGGCCCGTTTCCAGCGCCGCTTCGTAGGCGCGGATGTAGTGGCGCACGGCGGCGCCGTTGTTGCTGTGCTGGCTGGCGGCCAGCCCGATGAAGTCGTACACACCGGCCAGTACGGCCACCGGGTACTCGTGGCTGGCGGCGAAACGTTCGCCCCAGCGCCGTTCGGCCGAAGTCAGATCGTGCATGACGGCCCAGCGCGCCGTGGCTGCTTCGGCAATGTCGACCCGCTGCTGGTCGTTCACGCTGCGGGCGGCGGCAGCCATCAGTTCCAGTTCTTCGCTGGCCTGCTGGTGGTCGCCGTGATCGATGGCGATCCAGGCGAGTAGCCAGTGGGCATCGGCGCAACCCTGATGGTCGCCCAGATGGCAGAAGGTCTCGTAGGCGGGCGCGAGCAGCTCGCTGGCACTTTCCAGATTGCCGGCTAGCCAGACAGTTTCCGCCTGCACCAGTTGCAGACGGGCGATCAGATGGCGCTGCTGGGCATTGGGCAGGGTCGAGGCCGCCAGCAGCTGCAGGCTTTCCTGCACCAGCGCTGCAGCACGGGCACTGTCGCGCTGACGCAGATGCCAGCTGAGCGGCAGCAGCGCGGGCAGCCGCGCAGGGCCGCGCAGCGACAGCAGGGCGCGCTCCCAGCGTGCTAGCTCATCGTCATGCGCGAACATCTCCATCGGCTTCCTTGCAGCGGTTAGGTGGCGAATTGCTCTGGGGAATTATACGTTGCTGCACGCCGCAAGGGGTAGCGCGGCTGACTGTTGTTGCTACTAATACAGTGTCTGTGCTGATTCGTGCAACAACTGCCCGTACAGAGTATGCCGCATTTTGGCGATTTTGCCATCGGCGATGGCATCCAGCACGGCGCACTGGGGTTCGCTCAGGTGGCGGCAATTGTAGAACTTGCAGTGGCCGAGGTAGGGCGCAAATTCGACGAACGCGCGTTCCAGCATGCCTTCGCTCAGGTGATACAGGCCGAATTCCTGAAAGCCGGGCGAATCGATGATGGCCGAATCCGGTCCCAGTTCGGGTAACTGATACAGGCGGGTGAAGGTGGTGGTGTGCTTGCCCGTATCGAGCGCGGCGGAAATTTCGCGCACGGCGATGTCGGCTTCCGGCACCAGCAGGTTGATCAGCGAGGATTTACCCATGCCGGACTGGCCTATCAGGATCGACGACTGGCCGGCCAGCAGTGGCTTGAGCGTGGCCAGCGTCTGCTCGGGCTGGGCCTTGGCCGATACCTCGTACACAGGGTAGCCCAGCGCGGCATAGGGCTGCACCCGTTCGCGGGTTTTTTCCAGCGACTCCACCACATCGGTCTTGTTCAGAATTAAGTGGGCTTTGATGCCGGCCGCTTCGGCCGCCACCAGTGCGCGCGACACCAGATCGTCGGCAAAGCCGGGCTCAGTTGCCACCACGATGAACAACTGGGTCAGATTGGCCGCCAGCAGCTTGGATTTGTACTGGTCGGAACGGTACAGCAGGGTGCGGCGTTCACTGATTTCGTCGATCACGGCCTGATCGGCCGAGGTGCGGGTCAGCGTGACCTGATCGCCCACGGCCACATTGGTTTTCTTGCCGCGGGTGACGCACTGCAGCTTTTCGCCGTCCGCTTCGGCCAGATAGTGGCGGCCGTGGGCGGCGATGATCACGGCCTGCAACTGTTCGCCGGTGGCGTCGTTACCGCGCTGGGCGCGTGCGTTGCCGCCAGCGCGGCTGTGTTTGGGCGCGCTCATGCGGCCGCCGCGTGCAGATGACGGATACGTACGCTGGCCGGCGGGTGGCTATCGTAGAAAGCCGAATGCAGCGGGTCAGGCGTGAGGGTGGAAGCATTGTCTTCGTACATTTTAACTAGCGCAGAGACCAGATCGGCTGCCTGTGCGTGTTGCGCGGCAAAGGCATCGGCTTCGAACTCGTGCTTGCGCGAGCTGAGCGAGGTCAGCGGGCCGAACAGGAAGGTGAAGACGGGCAGCACCAGCATGAACAGCAGCAGGGCCATGGCATCGTTGCCCTGGCCGGGCAGCAGCAGCGGGTCCACGCCCAGACCCGTGTAGAACCACAGCTGGTTTTTCAGATAGCCGAGCAGGGCGAGGAAACCCAGCGACAGGGCAAACATCATGACGATGCGCTTGATGATGTGCTTGAGCTTGAAGTGGCCCAGTTCATGCGCCAGCACGGCTTCGATTTCGGCCGGCTGCAAACGCTCGAGCAAGGTGTCGAAAAAGACGATGCGTTTGTTGGCGCCGAAGCCGGAGAAATAGGCATTGCCGTGGGCGCTACGTTTGGAGCCATCCATTACGAACAGACCTTTGGAGGCAAAGCCTACGCGTTCCATCAGGCCTTCGATGCGCTGCTTGAGCGCCATATCTTCCAGTGGTGTGAATTTGTTGAACAGGGGGGCGATCACGGTCGGGTACAGCACCATCATCAGCAGCTGGAAGGCGCTCCATGCGGCCCAGGCATAGAACCACCACAGCGCGCCGGATTTTTCCATCAGCGTCAAGACCAGCCAGACGAAAGGCAGACCGATCACGGCGGCCAGCAGCGCGCCTTTGAGCATGTCTGCAAAGAACAGGCCGGGCGTCATCTTGTTGAAGCCGAAGCGTTGTTCCAGATTAAATTGCTTGTAGTAGTCGAGCGGCAGGTCGATCAGGCCGGAAATCACAGTGAAAGCCGCCAGCAGGCCCAGCTGGTAGAGCATGCCGGGGCCAGTGAGCTGGAATACGTGCAGCGACAGCCACTGCAGGCCGCCCAGCAGGGTGAAGGCGATCAGCACGCCGGTGCTGAGCAGCAGGCTGACGAGGCCCAGCTTGGTGCGGGCGATGGTGTAGTCGGCGGCCTTCTGGTGGGCGGCCAGGGGGATTTTCTCGGCAAACTCGGCAGGCACGGCGCTGCGGTGGGTCAGCACATGGCGAATCTGGCGCGAAGCCAGCCAGAAACGCACGATCAGCGTCAAAATGATGAAAGAAACAAACAAAATCGAAAACGCGAGTGAATACATTCTATGCCTGTGAGAAAATGGCAGATTAGGATTAATTAAGCCAAGAGAGAATTATGTCACAAGCTAACGAATTGCCAGAAGGTTCCGTACCCGCCGCCGCCAAGCCGGTGCAGAATGAGTTCAATCTGGTGTGGGTGGATATGGAAATGACGGGTCTGGAGCCGGATACCGACCGTATCATCGAAGTGGCCGTGGTGGTCACCGATATGCACCTGAACGTGCTGGCCGAAGGCCCCGTGTTCGCGATCCACCAGAGCGACGAAACGCTGGACAAGATGGATGCGTGGAACAAGGGCACCCACGGCCGTTCCGGCCTGATCGACCGCGTCAAGGCGTCCACCGTGACGGAAGCGCAGGCCGAAGAAGAGCTGATCGCCTTCATGAAGCAGTGGGTACCGAAGGGCAAAGCGCCGATGTGCGGCAACACCATTGGTCAGGATCGCCGCTTCATGGTGCGCTACATGCCTAAGCTGGAAGCCTTCTTCCACTACCGGAATATCGACGTGTCCACGCTGAAAGAGCTGTGCAAGCGCTGGAAGCCGGAAATCGTTGCCGGTTTCAAAAAGCACCAGAAGCACACGGCGCTGGCCGACATTATCGAATCGATCGAAGAGCTGAAATACTACCGCGAGCACTTCATCAAGCTGTAAAACAACTTGGGGTCAGGTCGGGCAAAGTGCAGTTTTTGAGAATTCTCAAAGAACGCACCAATGCCCGACCTGACCCCTGCACTTTGCCCGACCTGACCCTAGCGGGTTGTTATTCGTCGGCGCCGCAGCACTTCTTATATTTTTTGCCACTGCCGCATGGGCAGTCGTCGTTGCGGCCTACTTTGGGCTCGTCGCGCTTGACGGTGCTGACAGCGGCTTTGCGGCGCGGCACCCAGAATTTGTGGATGGCCGGCAGGTTGGCTTCCAGATCCAGCGCCAGTTTGTGCGCTTTCACCGGATCTTCTACCAGCGGCAGTTCGGCTTCGTCGATTTCGTCCGCACCCAGCAGGTAGATCGGCTTCATCAGATCTTTGACGTCCGATTCCCAGATTTCATTCCACGAACCGGGACGCAGTTCCATGCCTTCCCAGAAGCCCCAGCACCATGCTTCCGCATCGATCAGGGTCTGGCCTTCGTGTTCGTGCTCGACGAACAGCGGTTCGAACTCTTTCGGCGCCACTTCAAACGTTACCAGCACTTCGTTCATGAAGCGCATGATCAGGTTGAGGATGCGTTCCTCTTCCTTGGCGTGCTTGAATTTCGGTACGTCGGTATCTTCCTGACCCCAGACGCGTTTCAGCCATTCGGCTGGCATGATGGTTTCCGGACCGATGGCGATGGCCGTCAGGTAGCCGTGCAGCATGTCCATGGTCATGGCATCTTCAGGGCTGCGCTCGGACAGCAGGAAGCTGTCGAGTTCGTCGAATTCTTTTTCGCTCAGGGGCTGGTCGAGTTGCATAATTTGCTCTTTTTATTGGTTGGAAGCCGACAGTATACACGCCGCCCCCTTACAATGCCGTTATGAACCAAGATGACTATGACGATGAAGCGGCCGATGCCCGCGCTGCGGCGCTGGCCGCAGCCATGGCCGGACCGCTGACGGGGAGCGCCGACGCGGGCCAGACAGGTGCTCATTCCGGCCGCCATCCAGCGCCGCACCCCTATGCGGCGCTGACGCCCGACTGTGTGCTTGATGCGCTGGAAAGTCTGGGCATCCACAGCGATGGCCGTCTGCTGGCCTTGAATAGCTATGAAAACCGCGTGTATCAGGTGGGTGTGGAAGAGGGCGCGCCGCTGGTGCTGAAGTTCTACCGTCCGCAGCGCTGGAGCGACGCCGCTATACTGGAAGAACACGCTTTTACGCGCGAACTGGCCGGGCAGGAAATTCCCGTGGTGCCGGCGCAGCTGCTGGGCGGCCAGACGCTGCACCACTATCAGGGCTTCCGGTTTGCCGTGTTTGCCCGCCATGGCGGCCGCGCGCCCGAACTGGGCGATCCGCAGGTGCTGGAGTGGACGGGGCGCTTCGTCGCGCGCATCCATGCGGTGGGCGCCCAGCAGGTCTATACCGAGCGTCCGGCCCTCGATATCGCGACGTTCGGCCACCAGTCCTGCGCTTTCCTGCAGGAGCAGCGCTTTATTCCCCCTGATCTGGCGGCAGCCTATGCCAGCGTGAGCCAGCTGGCGCTGGACGGTGTACAGCGCTGCTATGAGCGCGCCGGCGAGCTGCCCCAGCTGCGCCTGCATGGCGACTGCCATGGCGGCAACGTGCTGTGGACCGATGCCGGTCCCCATTTCGTCGATTTCGACGATAGCCGCATGGGACCGGCGATACAGGATCTGTGGATGATGCTGTCGGGCGAGCGCAGCGAACAGGTGCGCCAGATGGGCGACATCCTGGCCGGTTATGAGGATTTCTGCGAATTTTCACCGCGTCAGATGCATCTGGTGGAAGCGCTGCGCACGCTGCGCCTGATGCACTACTCGGCATGGCTGGCGCGGCGCTGGGATGACCCGGCCTTCCCGCTGGCTTTTCCGTGGTTTAACACCCAGCAGTACTGGCAGGATCGCATCCTCGAACTGCGCGAGCAGGTGGCGCTGATGGAAGAAGCGCCGCTGCCTATCTAGCGAATTAGCGGGATTTTCCCGCTCTGCTCGGATTTAGGCGCTGGACAGCCCTGTCCGATAATGAGAACTCAGAAATCCCGGCGGGTGCCGGGGTACATCGTCTAGCGAGAGTTCTCATGCAAGCACAACTGGCCCAGCGCAACAGCGCCCACGACAGCGGTTCCCTCAGCAATGCTGACACTCAGTTGCAGCCTCTGGTGGCTTTGCACGATCCGGACGATGCCCCAGCCACTCCCCGTGCGGCGATGGAAATGAAGGCGATACAGGAAGCCATTGCCCGCGTCGAAGCGGATGCCAAGGCGGCCTGCGCTGCGGAAAGCCGCGCCCATGCCGAAGCCCGTGCCCGTGCACTGGCGGAAGACCGCGCTGCCATGGATGCTGCCGCTGCCGCCGTCGCGCTGCAGAATGCGCAGGCGTCCGAAGAAGCTATCAATGCCAACCGCGAACGACTCGAATCGCTGCGTGCTGCGGCGCAAGCGAGCGTGGCGCGACTCGATGCCGTCAAACAGGAAACTGCCGAACTGCGGGCCCGCGTGGAAGCCGATACCCAGATCCGTCTGGCGGCTGAACAGCGCGCCCGCGCCGAACAGGAAAGCCGTCAGCGCGCGCAGGAACAGCTGGCCGCCGAAGCAGAACTGGCCGAACAGGTGCAACGCGCTGCGTCCGAACTCGAAGTGCAGACCGAACAGGCGCGCATGCAGGCAGCCGAACGGGTGGCCGCCGTGGCAGCGGCCAAAGAAGAAGTGGTGGGCATTGCCAGCGCCGATGCGCGGGTGGCGACGCTGGCCCGTGAACGCGAACGTCAGGCTCACGCGGCGCGCCAGACGGCGCAGCATCTGGCCCAGGCGGAAGCGGAAGCACTGGAGCTGACCATCAAGCGCGAACGCGCCGATCAGATCGCGCTGGAAGCGGCGCTGAACCGTGCTGCAGCCGAAGTGCGCGCACTGGAAGAAGCCCGCGCTCTGGCGCATCTGGAACAGGAGCGCGAGCAGATTGCGCTGGCCAAGGCCGAGTCCGATCGTAGCGCGGCGCAGTCGCTGCACCTGCGCTTACAAACTGAAAAAGAAATCCGCGACGCCGCCATCCACCGCGAGCGACTGGAAATGGTGGCTGCTGCCAGCGCCGAAGCCCGGCGCGAAGCCGATGCCAAGATCATTGCCGCGACCGAAGCCCGTATCGAAGCCGACACCCAGCTGCGTGCTGTGTCGCTGTCGCGTGTGCAGGCCGAGCAGGAAGCTGAACTGGCCACGCTGGCCAAGGTGGAAGCAGAAAATCAACTGACCGAACAGGCCCGTCAGCGTGAAATCGCCGATGCTGCTGCCGCCGATGCGGCCCGTAGCGAACGCGAAGCCCAGCAGCACGCCACGGAACTGGCGCAGCAGCAGGCTGCCCTGACGGCGGAAGCGGCGCAACTGGTGATCAGCCAGAACACTGCCGCTGCACAGGAAGTGGCGACGCTGGCCGAGCAAGTGGAAGCCCAGCGCGTGGCAGATGCGCTGGCACGTGAAAAAGCCGAACATGCTGCGGCATTGCTGGCTGCGGAACAGGCCCGCGCCGAAGCAGAGCAGCTGGCCATCGCCGCGCTGAAAGACAAGCTGGCGCTGGAAGAACAGGCCCGTAACGCTGCCCTGATCCGTACCGAAGCCGAACGCGCTCAGGCTGAAGCGCTGGCGCAGAAACAGGCTGCCGATGAGCGTCTGGCAGCAGCGGCCGCGCAGGAAGCCGAAGCACTGCGCGTGATGGCCGAGCAGACCGCACTGGACGCCGCGCAGAAGGAAGTGGCAGCACAGGCGCAAGCTGCGCAAGCCCGTCTGGCCGTGGAGCTGGGTGACGTAACCGCCGAACGTGCCCGTGTGGAACAGGAAAAAGAAGTCGCGGCCGCTGCGTTGCTGCAGGCCGAGCAGGAATTTGTCGAAGCCGAGCGCAAATCGCTGGCGCTGATCGACCAGAAACTGACCCAGCAGCGTCTGGCCACGGCGGCAGAAAACCGCGCATCGGAAGCTATCGCCAGCCGTCTGGAAGCGGAAAAAGCGGCGGTACACGATGCCCGTCTGGCTGCCGAAGCCCAGCAGGCCGCCGAGCAGGCCGTAGCCGACAAGACTGCCGCCCAGCACGCGCTGGTGGAGGCAGCCATGGCACACGCCGCCATGCAGCGCAAAGTGGCTGACACCACGGCAGCCATGACGGCCGCCAAGATCAAGCAACTGGAACTGGAAACCCGCCGCCATGCCGCCGCCCAGAAAGCGCTGGCTGCCGTGCAGGCCAAAGTGGCCGAGGCCGAGCGCCTGTGCCAGAGCGTGGAAGATGGCTCCATCGTCGCCACGCTCGATGCTGCCCGTGCCCGCAAGGAAGCGGCTCGCCAAGGCGCCATGGCCGAAGGCAAACCGGCGAAAGCCGTGTGGCGCGCCCGCTAGATCACGCTGGCAGTAATTCGCGCTGGCAGTAATCAATCACGACCACACTTTGCTGTGGTCGTTTTCTTTTGCGCCGGCGCTAGTAGGCGTAGCCCAGTCCCAGCATCAGCAGGTCGGCATCGCGGTGGTAGTCGGTCACGACCCGGTTCAGCGTCAGGGTGCCGACCAGCCGTTTGCTGAAGTGATAGCGTGTGGCCAGCGAGGCCAGCCCTGCCTTGTGCGAGCGGGTGCCCGGCACATCATGGACTTCGAAGGCCAGATAGGGGCCCACGCCCATGCCCAGTTCCAGATGGGTGGTGAGCGAGCGGATCAGCCATAGCTGGGTCGCTACGCCGTTGCGGTGGGTGGCAGGGCTGCTGCCTTCATTCAGGTAGTTCACGGTCCAGTCCACATAGCGCCCGACGGCACGGCGGTATTCGAGGCTGTAGGCGCGCGAACGTTCCGACTCGAAGCTATTGACGATGCTCTGGCCGCTCAGCAGGGTGAGCGTGTCATCGGTGGAGGGACCGTCGAGGTGCAGTTTGTCGCCGCGCACACTGTCGAAACGGTAGCCCACCCCCAGCATCAGCGAGGTGGTGGGGTCTTTGGCGCCTTGCGGTATGACGCGGGTCAGTTGCACCTGCGTGTACCAGCGTTCGGGGTGGTGCCACATGGCCTGCACGCTGTAGATGGGCGCCCAGCCATGGTCGTTGATGTAGGGGCCGTCTGCTGCGCCATGCGGGCGCGAGGTATCGAAGAAGTAGTACTGGCCGGCGCCCACGGCCCATGACAGGCCGTGCTGGTTCACGGGCGTGCGCAACCAGATCTGACCCGAGATGCCGTCGCGATGGTGGTTGTGCGGGTGGCCTTCGTTCAGATAGCCCAGACTGAGGGCCAGATAGTCGCCCACCGGGTGCAGGTAGTTGATGCCGACGGCAAAACTGTGCTGCTGCACACCGCTCACCCACAGGCCGCCCGCCTGCGCCGTCAGATCCTGCGCCGCTGCCGCCGCCGTAACGAGCAGAAGAGAGCAGGCGAGGGGGCGCAGGCAGTTCATCTTCACTGTTGGATCTGGACTTTGGTGATGTAGTACTCAGTTTCGCCGAAGCACTGGGTCGGCACGCCTTTGTGCTGGGCGTAGGTGAGCAGTACGCGCTTGCCGGTGGCGGCCATCAGTTGCTGGGCCACGGCGTCGTCGCGCACGCTGAATTCGAATTTTTCCGGGATTGCGCCCGGCATCGAAGTCAGCAGCATTTCACCTTCCCAGGTTTTGCATACCCAGCCACGGCTGGAAAATTTCTGCAGATAGCCAGCCCGCTCGCCGTCCGAGTAGGACAGGTGCAGCATGACCCACGCATAGGCCGCGAACAGCAGCGCGGCGGCAAGCAGCAGGCCGGAAAAATACAGGGTGGCACGTTTGGCGATGGTCATGTTGATTTTAATCTTTCTGCAATATTTTAAATTCTATCATGCGGCCAGACGCTGCTTGTAGCGTACCGATGACCACAGCGAGACGGCAATGAAGGCGACGCCGGAAAGGCCGGTGAACCATTCGGGGATGTGGTATTCCACGCTGGCCAGCATGATCAGGGCCAGTATGCCGATGGCGTAATGGGCGCCGTGCTCGAGGTAGACATATTCGTCCAGCGTGCCTCTGTGCACCAGATAGACGGTCAGCGAACGCACGAACATGGCACCGATGGCCAGCCCCAGCATGATGATCACGACATCGCTGGTGATGGCGAACGCACCGATCACGCCATCGAAACTGAACGAGGCGTCCAGCACTTCCAGATACAGGAAACCGCCGAAGCTGCCGCGCGCGATAGTGCCGGCCATGGCGCCTACGCCTGCTTCGGTGGTGTCGTCGTCGTCCTCGGCGGGTTCGGCTTCTTCCAGCAGGCCGCTCAGCCAGCCTACGGCCAGATACACCAGCACGCCCAGTACACCAGCCGAGAGCACTGTGTATTTTTCTGCCGCCGGTACTAGACTGACGCAGGCGAACACAGCGGCCAGCGTGAGCAGCACGGCCAGTGCTTCGGTACCATGCTGGCCCAGTTTTTCTTCCGCCCAGCCCAGCCAGTGCAATTCCTTTTCTTCGTCAAACAGGAAATTCAGGAACACCAGCAGCAGGAAAGCGCCGCCGAAAGCCGCCACCTGTGCATGGGCACCCGTCAGGTAGCGCGCATATTCGTCCGGTGTGGTGCTGGCCATGTGCCAGACGTCGAGCAGCCCCAGTCCCGTGGCCAGCGATACGATCAGTAGGGGGAACAGCAGGCGCATGCCGAACACGGCCACCAGTATGCCCACGGTGAGGAAGAGTTTCTGCCAGAACGCGTTCCAGTGGCGCAGCACGCCGGCATTCACGACGGCATTGTCGAACGAGAGCGAAACTTCCATCACGCCCAGTACGGTGGCGATCCAGACGGCCTGCAATAATCCGGCGCTACCGCCGTGTGTATAACCCCAGTAGGCGGCTACGCCCAGCAGGACGGCGGTGACGAAGAAAGAGAAGCGGAAGGCTTGCATAGTCAGTTTTGTGGAATTGTTAAGTGTGACAGTGCTTATATTACCTGCTTCCGGGTAAGGGAAGCCATCTGCGATAATGCATGCAACTAACTGCTAACCATGCTAAGGATTTTTTTATGGATATCGCGTATCTGGTGACACCGCTGCTGACCTGGGTGACGGTAGGGCCGATCAAATTTCTGATTAATAGCGCCAAAGCGCGCAAATGGGCCTTCAATCTGGTTGGCAACGGCGGTTTTCCCAGCAATCACAGTGCCGTGGTGTCCAGCATGGCCACCCTGATCGCTCTGCGCGAGGGCATAGGCCATCCCGCTTTCGGTGTGGCGGTGACGCTGTGCTTCATCGTGATTATCGATGCTAACAGCTTGCGCCAGCACGTCGGCAAGCAGGCTGCCGCGATCAACCGGCTGGCCGACGAGACGGGCTCTAAAGCGCACCACTGGCTGCGCGAGCGCATGGGCCATACGCTGGTCGAGATTGCCGGCGGCCTGTGTACTGGTATTGCCATGGGGCACCTGATCCACGCCCTGTTTGGCCGCGGCTAAGCTGCCATAGCGCCACGCCGCCAGACTGCCGGACGGGGGCTAGCCCCGCTGTCCGGCGCTGCGGTCGAGGTCCGCTTGCGGACCGTTTTATCTTCACTGGCTTGCAATCTGCTCGCCTCCGGACATCCCGGTTATTTGCAGTCCATCCTGTTATTTCGCAGTTCAGCCCCCGTTTTTTCCCTCCAGTCGCAGCTGCGTTGACCATTTCCCAACACTAGCCGATACTCTGCGCCCTGTAGTCTGGCTCAATTATATTCAGCACCTCGGTGCCAATTTCCGGAGATCTTTTATGTTGCGCAAATCTTTAATCGCTCTCGCCGTTGCCTCGGCACTGGTAGCGTGCGGCAAATCCTCGCAAGAGCCAGAAAAAGCCAGCGCCAGTGCTTCCGCCAGCGCTAGCGCCGCGAAAGATGGCAAAACGGCTGGCAAGGATGGCAAGCAGGAGCCCGTTGTCACCCTGCAGATGGCGCCGGAAGACACGGTGACGGTGGAATCGAACGCGCTGGCCTCTGGTCCGGTGATTACCGGTTCGATCGAGCCGGAACGCCGTGCCGACCTGCGTGCCGAAGTTAGCGCCGTGGTAGTTCAAGTACTCAAGGAAAATGGCGAAGCCGTGCGCAAGGGCGATGTGCTGGTGCGCCTCGATGAAACGGCGATCCGCGACAGCGTGAATTCGGCCGATGAAGCCACCCGCGCTGCCGAGCAGACGCTGGCGCAGGCGCAGCGCATGTTCGAGCGCCAGACCACGCTGCGCAGTTCGGGCATGGTATCGACGCAGGCGCTGGAAGACGCGGAAATCCGCCGCAACAATGCCCAGAGCGATCTGGCGGCGGCCAAATCGCGTAGCGTGTCGGCCCGCCAGCAGCTGACCCGCACGCTGGTGCGCGCACCGTTTGACGGCATCGTGAGCGACCGCAAGGTGTCGAACGGCGATACGGCGCAGATCGGCAAGGAACTGATCAAGGTGATCGATCCGCACAGCATGCGTTTCGAAGGCAAGGTGTCGGCCGACAAGATCGGCGTGGTCAAAGTGGGCCAGCCCGTGCTGTTCCGCGTGAATGGCTATCAGGGCCAGAGCTTTAACGGCAAGATCAAGCGGGTGGATCCGGCGGCCAGTTCCGTCACCCGTCAGGTCGAAGTGCTGGTGGAGTTTGCCGATGCGACCCAGCCTGGCGTGGCCGGTCTGTACGCGGAAGGCCGGATCGAAGCGCAGACTTCTTCGGCGCTGATGATTCCGCCGTCGGCGCTGGTGCAGACGGGCGATACCGCCTACGTCTGGCGCGTCAAAGGCGGCACCCTGTCGAAAGTGAATCTGACGGTGGGCGCGCGCGACGAGCGTAGTGGCCGCTGGCAGGTACTCAGTGGTCTGAACAATGGCGATATGGTGGTGCGGGTGCCGGGTTCCGGCTTCAAGGAAGGCCAGAAAGTGGAACTGAGCACGCCTAAGGCGGTCGCTTCCGCTTCCTCCACCGTGGCAGAAAAATAAAGGATAGACAGCCATGTTTTTATCGGATTTCAGTATTAAACGGCCCATCGCGACGATCGTTCTGATCGTGGCGATGATGTGCCTCGGTTTGATGGCGCTGAAAAAGCTGCGCGTCAACCAGAACCCCGATGTGGAAGTACCGTTCATCGTGGTCAATATTCCCTACCCGGGCGCGTCGCCAGAAACGGTGGAACGCGAGATCGTCAACCGGCTGGAAAAGTCGCTGCAATCGATCACGGGCGTGACGGAAATTAACAGTACGGCGCAGGAAAGCTCGGCGTCCATCTTCATCCGTTTCACCTTCTCGAAGAACCTGATCGAAGCCTCGGACGAGATCCGCAACGCCATCGCTTCGGTGCGCTACAAGCTGCCGACCGAGATGCGCGAGCCGATACTGCAGCGTATCGATCCCTCGGCCCAGCCGGTGATGCAGCTGGCGCTGTCGTCCAAGTCGCAGAGCCATGCGGTGATTTCGCGCTTGGCCGAAGACAAGCTGGCCGACCGCTTCCGCGCTATCGATGGGGTGGCGTCGGTGAATATCGACGGTGCCCTGCGCCGTGAGCTGAGTGTGCTGCTGAAGGCCGAGAAACTGCGTGAATACAATGTTTCGGTAGGTGAAGTGGTGAATGCGCTGCGCAACCAGAACACCAATGCGCCAGTCGGCAAGGTGCGTGGCGAACTGGGCGAGCAGTCTATCCGTCTGGTAGGCCGGATCGAGCGTCCGGAAGAGTTCCAGCAGGTGGTGGTGAAACGTAACAACGGCGAACTGGTGCGCCTGTCGCAGGTAGCCACCATCGAAGACGGCTTTGCTGAAATCAATAGTCTGAGCGTGCGTTCCGGTAAGCCGAATGTGGGGATTTCCATCACCCGTTCGCGCGATGCGTCCACCGTGACGGTGGCCAAGAAGATCCGCGAAGTGGTCGAGGAAATGCGCAAGGAACTGCCGCAAGGCACGGTGCTGGAAGTGACGGAAGACGACGGTGAAAATGCCGAGAACAGCCTGAACAATGTGATCGAATCGCTGGTGTTCGGTGCCGGTCTGACCATCTTTGTGGTGTATGCCTTCCTGAACTCGTGGCGCTCCACCCTGATTACGGCACTCAGCCTGCCAACGTCTGTGCTGGCTGCCTTCATCGGCGTGTGGCTGTGCGGCTTTACGCTGAACTTCATGACCCTGCTGGGCCTGTCGCTGGCGATCGGTGTGCTGATCGACGATGCCATCGTGGTGCGGGAAAACATCGTGCGCCACATGCAACTGGGCGCCGACCGTCGCACGGCAGCGCTGAAAGGCACGGCCGAAATCGGTATGGCCGTGGCAGCAACGACCTTCTCCATCATGGCCGTATTCATTCCCGTGGCCTTCATGCCCGGCATTACGGGTGAGTGGTTCCGTCCGTTCGCACTGACGGTGACCTGCTCGGTGGCCGTGTCGCTGCTGATTTCGTTCACGCTCGATCCTATGCTGTCGGCCTTCTGGGGCGATCCGCCGGATCATCACACGGCACCACGCAAAGGCTTCGAGAAAGTGCTGGCCCGCTTTAACCACTGGTTCGACCATCAGGCTGACCGTTACGGTAACGTGATCGCGTGGGCGCTGCACCACCGCCGTTCCATGGCTGTGATTGCCGTGGCGACGTTTGTGGCGGCGATCGGTCTGCAGGTCAAGTTCGGTGGCGCCAGCTTCGTGCCGTCGTCGGACTGGGGCACGATCGCGATCGATGTGCGTACACCGTCGTCGAGCTCGCTGGAGTATTCGCGTCTGAAGCTGGAAAAGGCTGCCGTGATTGCCCGCAGCATCAAGGAAACCAAGGAAACCAATAGCTATGTGAATCTGGGCGGCGGCCGCATCTATGTGGATATCGGCAAGAAGACCGAGCGCAAGCGCGGTGCGCTGGAGGTTGCCAAGGAGTTGCGCGAGAAGCTGGCCGGTCTGGTGGGCGCCGAGTACACCGTGCTCGACGACCTCAGCAACGGTGCGCGCAAGCCGGTGCAGATCGAATTCACGGGTGCCGATTCGCGCAAGCTGATGGAGATCACCAATATCTTCATGGACAAGCTGCGCAAAGTGCCGGGCGCGGTCGATGTGGGCCTGTCCGAACAGGATCCTAAAGACGAGCTGCAGATCGAATTGAACCGTGGTCTGGCTAATTCCATGGGCATCGCGGCCGGTGATGCTGCGCAGGCGCTGCGGGTAGCGTTTGCCGGTATCGAAGTGGGCGACTGGGTCGATCCGACGGGCGAGTCGCGCGATGTGGCCGTACGTCTGGCACCGGAAGACCGGACCAGCTCGGAAAACATCGAACGTCTGCCGATCGCCGTATCCGGTACTAACCAGATGGTGCCGCTCGATCAGATCGCTCGCGTTACCATGGGCAAAGGCCCGTCCACCATCAAGCACAAGGATGGCAAACGGGTGATTTCGGTCAGCGCCAACGTGCAGGGCCGTTCGCCCGGTGAAGTGACGGCGGACGCCATGAAACTGGTGAAAGATATCGACTTCCCGCCCGGCTATGGTCTGGCACTGGGCGGTGCCGGCAAGGACATGAACGAAGTGTTCGGTGCCATGGCGATTGCGCTGGTGGCTGGTATCGGTCTGATGTACCTGATTCTGGTGATGCAGTTCGGCTCGTTCACGGCGCCGCTGGCGGTGATGCTGTCGCTGCCGCTGTCGCTGATCGGTGTGGTGCTGGGCCTGCTGGCGACGAATAGCACGATTAACCTGATGAGTCTGATCGGCGTGATCATGCTGATGGGGCTGGTGGCGAAGAATGCGATTCTG
This sequence comes from Duganella fentianensis, assembly GCF_964031615.1. Lineage (GTDB taxonomy): Bacteria > Pseudomonadota > Gammaproteobacteria > Burkholderiales > Burkholderiaceae_D > Rugamonas > Rugamonas fentianensis_A. Next base: position 400,334 of record NZ_CAXIQN010000014.1, on the reverse strand, counting down.
CTGCTCGATGCGGCCCGCAAACGCGAGGAAGAAGGCTTTGGCCGCGAAGATGCGCTGATGTACGCTGGCCGTATGCGTCTGCGTCCGATTCTGATGACCACCTTCGCGCTGATTGCCGGTATGTTCCCGGTAGCACTGGGGCTGGGCGAGGGCGGCGAGTTCTACCGTCCGATGGCGATTGCCATCATCGGCGGCACGATTACCTCGACGCTGCTGACCCTGCTGATGGTGCCGACCTTCTACGACAGCATCGAAATCAGCAAAGACCGCGCGGTGGCCAAGTTCCAGCGCCGTGTGGTGCGCTGGACGGCGGCACCGGCCTTCCTGATGACGCTGGTAGAGGCCGTGCTGACGCTGCTGTTCGTACGTGCCATATTCCGCGGCGTGCTGGCGCTGGTGGCCAAAGTTACGGGCCGCAAAGGCAGCGGTCTGCCCGGCGCGCCTCTGCCGGACGCGCACTGATCGCCATGCAGACGCGCGCTTGCAAGCGCGTCTGCATCAAGTCGTGGCGGTTATGCCGGGACGCTAAAAAGGGCGGGAAATGCGATAGTTGGTTTCATTTGTGTCAACTATCGCCGCCCACGGTGTCGGGATGGCGCTGGCAGCCAGCCTGGCATCAATGACGCTGACTTGCTGCGAGCTGTTGCATCTAAGTTGTTGTTTCAGAAGAATTTGTTAAGGGCCGTCGTGGCCCTTTTTTTACGTCTTTGTACAGAGCATTCGCTCGGTTTCAAGGTTTTCTTTAGTGTGTGCACTCTAAGGTCTTGCCTTTTGGTTTGTTTTATATGTGTAGTATGCTGCTGGCCTCTCTGCACCTTTTGCGATGCTGAGACCAGAAGAACCCGGCGCACCGCGCCCTACATAAAGTGAGACCATCATGCAACACAAAACCCTTTCCCTGATGATTGCTGTCGCCCTCGGCGCCATGTCGGTCGGCGCGCAAGCGTCGGGCTACCGTTTCGGTTCGCAAAGCGTGGCGGCCCAAGGCACGGCCGAAGCCAATGGCGCCGAAGCCAATGACGCTACCACCATCTTCGCCAACCCGGCCGGTCTGTCGCGTCTGGATGGCATGCAGATGAGCGTAGGCGCAACCGTGGTGGTGCCGCACTCGACCTTCACCGACGCCGGTTCGACCCGTTTCACCGGCCAGTCCACCGGCGGTACCGCCGCAGATGACTATGTGCCGACTGCTGTGATGGCACCATCGTTTTACCTGAGCAAGAAGCTGAATGATCAGTGGAGCGTGGGTCTGGGTTCCTTCGTGCCATATGGTACGAAAATCACCTACGGCAACACCTGGACTGGCCGTTACGCGCTGACCGATGTGAAACTGCAAGCGCTGACGCTGAACCCATCGGCGTCGTTCAAACTGAATGAACAGCACGCCTTCGGCTTCGGTATCGATGCCGAGTTCATGAAAGCGGAACTGGGTCAGGCAGTGGACGTGCCGGGCTCGATCGCTGCACTGTCGACCGGTGCTGCCGCAGCACAGGGCGCCGCACTGGCCAAGCAGATCGCTGCACTGGGCGGCAATCCTGCGCTGTTGCGCACGGCTGGCGATGCACACGGTTCCAACGATGGTAAAGACTGGGGCTGGGGCTTCAATCTGGGTTACCTGTTCACGCTGGACCAGAACACCCGCTTCGGTCTGTCCTATCGTTCGTCGATTGTGCACAAACTGCGCGGCAGCACCATCTGGGACTTCTCCAAAGTCACCGCCGATCCCGTCGTGAATGGCGTGCTGTCGGCCGCTTCGCACAAAGTCAATTCGGCTGCGCTGGTGGAACTGCGTACGCCGGAAACCCTGTCGGCCAACGTCTTCCACCAGTTCGATTCCAAACTGGCCGGTATGGCTGACATCACCTTCGTGCGCCACAACCGTCTGGGCGATCTGGACATCCAGTTCCCGGGCACTACCGAAGGCGCGGAAGTGATCCGTCAGCAATGGAAAAACACCATCCGTGTTTCGCTGGGCGGCAACTACGCTTACAACGAAAAGCTGACCCTGCGCGCCGGTGTGGCGTATGACGAATCGCCAGTCAAGAGCGCAGAGCTGACCCATCCGGCGCTGCCAGACAGCACCCGCATCCAGTACTCGTTCGGTGCTAACTGGAAGGTGGCGAACAATGCTTCCATCGATCTGGCCTACAGCTACCTGAACTTCAAGGATGCCAGCATCAACTACACCAACAAGTGCAACCCGCTGATGACCACCTGCACCGGCAATGGCGAGACCACCCGTGGTACTTACCAGACCCATCTGCAACTGATCGGCCTGTCGTACAACTACAAGTTCTAAGCTAGTCCTGAGCAGCGAAAAGGGCCCTCGGGCCCTTTTTTTTCGTCCGCGGAAAGCGACCAGCCTACTGGCGGGTGGTGGGGGGCGGCACGCTGGCTGGTGGCGTCTGGGTAGGATTGTTGGCTGGATTACTGGCCGGATTGGTGCCAGCCGGTGGCAGCGTGTCCGGCGTAGCGGCTGGTGTGGCCGGAGCCGGACTGGCGGGTTCAGGCGCGGTGGTGGGGGTGGGCGGCTGGTCGACCGGACGTTTGTTGCAGGCGGCTAGCGCAGCGACAGACAGGATGGCGATTAGCAGCAGGTGGGGTGTGCGAGGGAAGGTGGTCATAACGGTTCCTTTCAGTAAGAAGAACTCGTTAGACCACCTGATTGCTAGCGGGTTCCGTTCAGGCAGCCGTCTGGTCCTGATCGACGGGCAGGTCGGCGTCGCTGTTGAAGACTTGCTGATCGGTTTCACCGAGGATACGGCTGGTCAGCGTGCCGGCTGTGACGGAACCGCTGACGTTGAGCGCGGTGCGCCCCATGTCGATCAGCGGTTCGATGGAGATCAACAGGCCAGCCAGTGCCACCGGCAGGTTCATGGTGGAGAGCACGATCAGGGCGGCGAAAGTGGCACCGCCCCCCACGCCGGCAATGCCGACCGAACCGATGGTGATGATGGCCAGCAGGGGGGCGATAAAGCTGAGGGTGTAGGGATCGATGCCGACGGTGGGGGCGATCATCACGGCCAGCATGGCGGGATAGATGCCGGCGCAGCCGTTCTGGCCTATGGTGGCGCCGAACGAGGCAGCAAAATTGGCGATGCCTTCCGGCGTGCCGAGACGCAGCGTCTGGGTCTGTACACTCATGGGTATGGCGCCGGCGCTGCTGCGCGAGGTGAAGGCGAAGGTCAGTAGCGGCAGTACTTTCTTTACGTAGCGCAGGGGATTCAGGCCGCAGGCGGCCACCAGAGCCAGATGCACGCCGAACATCAGCAGAATGGCGCTGTAGGAGGCCAGTACGAAATCGATCAGGTGCAGGATGTCGGTGTAGCTGGAAGTGGACACCACTTGCGCCATCAGGGCGAACACGCCATATGGCGTGAGGCGCAGTACCATGCGTACCAGCTTCATGACCAGCGCGTGGGCCACTTGAATGAAGTGTTCGAAGCTGGCGTACAGCGCCGGCTTTTCGGCGTGGATGCCGGTAGCCGCCACGCCGATGAAGACCGAAAACACCACCACGGCGATGGTGGAGGTCTTGCGTGCACCCGTCATGTCGAGGAAGGGATTGGCAGGAATGAAGCTCAGCAGCATGCTGGGCAGGGAAATCGCCTGGGCCGCTTCGACTTTGCCTTGTAGATAGACGCCGCGCGCGATGTCGGCTGCCGAGGCCGTGAGACCCACTGCCGTCAGGCTGAACAACTTGGCCATCAGTATGCCGAGACCGGCGGCCACCAGCGTGGTGGCCATCAGCGTGCCGATAGTCAGTGCGCTGATCTTGCCCAGTGCATCGATGCCTTTTAGTTTGAGGATGGCGCCTATGATGGACACCATGATCAGTGGCACGATGACCATCTGCAGCAGTTTCACATAGCCGCTACCGACAATGTCGAGATAGTTGCCAGTAGTAATCAGGTCGGCATGGCTGGCGCCGTAGATGGCTTGCAGTGCAGCCCCCAGCAGCACGCCCAGCCCCATGCCGGTGAATACGCGCACCGAAAAGGACGAGGTATGGCGTTGCTGCACATACAGCAGTAGCAGCAGCGCGCTGGCCGCCAGCAGATTGAAAAGCAGGTTGAGGGTCATAGGTATGGGCTTCGCTAGTCAGGCTGGTTGCTTATTTGTTGCTTATAGCAGATTGATATTTCATTAAAAATGCTGGGAGGCATTGTAGCGTCTCCTATCCGACAGCAGCGCGGCAAACTGAGGCTTTGAGCGCGATTTTTTCGCTATATTCATATACAAACCCCGCCGGATCGGCTAACTTCGTAACTAAAAGTTTTTCTGTGGAAATTGTTACGGCTGGTCTTAGCGGTTTAACAGGATTTCCACTACTGAATTTTTGGGCTTCTTTCATGGAAGGGCGGTTCTATGTCGATTGATCACATGCGAGTTAGCGCCCGTCTGGGCGCTGGCTTCGGGCTGGTGCTTGCCCTGCTGTTTCTGATAGCGGGATTAGGCTTGTATGGGATGAGCATGATCCATGCCAAGCTGGAAGAAATTCTGCATAGCAATGTCGCCAAGACAGCGCAGGTGCAGGATATGTCGGAAGCCGTGCATACGATCGCGCGCATCAGCAACACCGTGGTGCTGCTGACGGAGGCGGCCGCTATCGACGCGGAACTGGGCAAGCTGCAGCATGCTCGCAGCGCCTATCAGCAGGCCCATGATGCGCTGGACAAGCTCGATGCCGACGCTAACGAGGCTGCACTGCGCAAACAGATCGAGGCTGCTGCCCGGCGTAGCCTGCCACTGACGGATAAAGTGGTGGCGCTGGCGCGTGCCAATCAGGATGCGGAAGCGCTGGAAGTGCTGCTCAAGGAGGCAGCCCCCGCCGTGCAGCACTGGCAGGATGAAATGGATCATTACATCGCACAGCAAAAAAAGAATAATCACGAAGATGCCGAGCATGCCGAGCAGGCCTATGCACGGGCGGAGCAGAGTATGCTGGCGCTGAGTGTGCTGGCCTTGCTGGTGGGCTTGGGCGCAGCCTTGCTGATCAGCCGTTCGCTGCTGCGCCAGCTGGGGGGCGAGCCCGCTTTTGCCGTCAAGGTGGCCAACCGTATCGCCGAGGGAGATCTGACGGTACACATCCGTATCAAACCGGATGACGAGCACAGCATGCTGCATGCGCTGGAAACCATGCGCGCTTCGCTGTACAACATCGTTGCCGAAGTGCGCGGCGGCACGGTGGCGATCGCTGCGGCCACTACCGAAATTGCCCATGGCAATCAGGATCTGTCGAATCGCACAGAAGAGCAGGCGGGGGCGCTGGAGGAAACTGCTTCGGCCATGGAGCAACTGACGGCAGCCGTCCAGCACAATAAGGAGAATGCCCAGCATGGCAACCAGCTGGCCCAGTCGGCATCGAGCGTGGCCCAGCAGGGTGGCTTGGTGGTGAGCCGGGTGGTGGAAACCATGGGCGCCATTAATGAATCGTCGCGCAAGATCGTCGATATCATCAGCGTGATCGACGGGATAGCCTTCCAGACCAATATTCTGGCGTTGAATGCGGCCGTGGAGGCGGCCCGCGCTGGCGAGCAGGGGCGCGGCTTTGCCGTGGTGGCCAGCGAAGTGCGCACGCTGGCGCATCGTTCGGCAGCGGCGGCCAAGGAAATCAAGGAGCTGATCGGCGACTCGGTCGAGCGGGTCGGTACGGGCAGCAAGCTGGTGGAGCAGGCCGGGGTGACGATGACGGAAGTGGTGGCCAGCGTGGAGCGGGTGACCAGCATCATGGGTGAAATTTCCACCGCAGGCGAGCAGCAGAGTGCTGGGATCGAGCAGATTAATCAGGCCGTGTCGGAAATGGATACGGTGACCCAGCAGAATGCCGCGCTGGTAGAGGAAGCTGCGGCGGCAGCCGATGCGCTCAAGCAGCAGGCCGCGCACCTGGAGCAGATGGTCAGTGTGTTCCGGCTCGATCAGCAGGCGGTGCCGAACGCTGTCGCCAGACGGGCGCGGCCAGCGCCGGCACTGGCCGCTGCCTAGGCACGGCGGTCGCTTTCGACGATATAATCGTGGCACCTTCTACACTTTGAAAGTGCTGCAATGAAATCACTGTGGGTTCTGTTATTTGTTTCCGGTGCGGCCATGGCCGACGATGCTGCCATGCAGCGCTGTCGTCAGCTTAGTGATGGACCGGCGCGGCTTAGCTGCTATGACGCGATACCGCTCGCTGCGCCAGCGGGTGCTGCTGCCGGCAGCGTCGCAGTGGCAGCACCGGCTGCCGGCACGCCCTACGTGCCCAGCAAGGCCGATCTTGAGCGGGGTTTCGGCAACGAACATAACAGCCCGGCCGCCAAACTGGAATTCATCGAAACGTCCATCGTTGGCGAGTTCGATGGCTGGGTGCCCAAGCAGCGCATCCGTCTGGCCAATGGTCAGGTGTGGATGATCGTCGATGACAGCCAGGCCAATCTGGATCTGGTCAATCCCAAAGTGCGACTGGAAAAAGGCATGCTGGGTGCGATCTATATGGACATCGAAGGTGCCAGCAGCGCGCCGCGGGTGAAGCGCATCAAGTAAGCAGTGTTACAGGTCCTCGTCCGCCAGCCATTGCAGGCGGCCGTGGCCTGCTTCGTTGAGACGGCTGACCAGTGCTGCTGCCGCCGTGTCGGGCAAATGGAATTCAAACTGTACCTGATCGCTGTGCGTCACTTGCGCCAGCGTGGCGCCAGCCAGTTCGATTTCACGCCGCACCATGCCTTCCATGGCATACGGTGCACAGCAGCGCAGATGCTGCAGCTTGATGATGGCCACTTTTTCAGCCTTCAGCAGGGCCTGTGCCACGCTATCTGTATAGGCCCTCACCAGGCCGCCCGCACCCAGCTTGATCCCGCCGAAATAGCGCACGACAGTAGCCTGCACACCTTCCAGATCCTGATGGCGCAGCACATCGAGCATGGGGCGGCCGGCAGTGCCGCTGGGTTCGCCATCATCGACGGCAGCCGATTGTCCGCCCGCCAGCAGCGCCCAGCATACATGCACGGCACCCGGATGCTGGGCCCATAGATCGGCCACCACTTTCTGCGCGGCGGCGCGGTCGGTCATCGGCTGGACACAGGCAATGAAGCGGCTTTTCTTGATGATCAGCTCGCTGTGGACGGGGGCAGCAATGGAATAAGGCATGAGGACTTCTGGCAGGAAACCGGTGTAAACCGGCTTATGGTGCCAGAAATCCCGTGAAATACAAAGCAGGGGAGAGGCAGGTTCGCCCGTGGATTAGCCGTTTTTGACTTTCAGACCATCGCTATCGGTGAAGTTGCCGAGCACGATGATGATGAAATCGATCAGGGTCCAGATGCCGAAGCCGCCGAATGTGAACAGCATCAGCAGGCCGGTGCCGACCTTGCCTACGTAGAAGCGGTGCACTCCGAACATGCCTAGGAAGAAGCACAGCAAGACGGTAACGATGAAGTCTTTTTCCGAACGTGGGCCAGTATCTTTGCCGAGATGCTGTGGTGCGCCGCAGTGCGGGCAAGACGGTGCTGATTCGTGAATCTCTTTGCCGCAGCCGCGGCAGAATACCATGCCCATAAAATCCTTCCAGATCGGTTATTGTTATGCAGGTGAATCTAGCGTACGCATGCGTGACAGCATAAGTGAGCCAGCCATCACTGGCTAGCGCAAGATTATAGTGGGGCGCTGACTGTGGCTTTCTCACCAACTCTCACCACCTGCTAAAATTCCGCCCCTTCTACAGAATTTGCTGAAAATACCCATCATGTCGACCCATTCCCGTCCATCTGCCGTCGCCGCTGTCGATCCCGAACAACTGGAGGACGATGAGCTGATGCGTCAGCTTGACCTGGGCGCACAGGGTGTGCAGCTGGCGCGGCAGGAGGGCCGCGTGTTCCTGCGCTTTGGCGGAAGTGTGGATTATGCGGGCCGCAGCGTGGCCTACGATCTGGTGCCGGCCTACGGCGTACTGGCCAAATCCTCGAAATGGCGCAAGATGGATGTGGCCACCCGTAGCGCCACGCTGCGCGAGCGCGCCAGCGTCGAAGCGACGGCTGCGCTGCAGGCCGACGTGGCGGCCTTTGTGGTGGAAATTGCCGAAGCCTGCGACGACTGCGATATCGATGCCGCGCCTTTCCTCGATGCGCTGGCCAGCATGCAGTTGGCCGAACCGGCCGGCATCGTGTTCGACCGGCTGCGCCAGCGGCTGGAACATGCGGTCGAACGCGAGATGGAGGAACAGCATGCCGAGCGCACCCGCCAGAGCATCAATCTGGCCGAATATCCGGCCACCTTCGAGGTGGCGCGCCGCATCAAGCGGCGTTTCATTGCCGTGCTGGGGCCTACCAATTCCGGCAAGACCCATATGGCCATCGAAGCGCTGGCCAAGGCGCCTAGCGGCGTGTATCTGGCGCCGCTGCGTCTGCTGGCGCTGGAGAACTACGAACGTCTGCAAGGCATGCAGGCGCGCGGCAAGCCACTGGCCGTGAGTCTGGTAACGGGCGAGGAGCGCCGGCTGGTGCCCGGTGCTACCCATGTGGCCAGCACGGTGGAAATGCTCGATACCCGCACCGAAGTCGATGTGGCGGTGATCGACGAGATCCAGATGCTGGCCGACCGTGAGCGCGGTGCTGCATGGACGGCGGCTGTTTGCGGTGCGCCGGCCCATACCGTGTATCTGGTGGGCGCGCCGGAAGCCCGGCGCGCCATCGAAGCGCTGGCGGCGCGGCTCGAATGCGAGCTGGAAGTGCATGTCCTCAAGCGTAAGGGGCCGCTCAGCATGGAGCCGACGGCCGTGCGCAAGCTGGGCAATCTGCGCCGCGGCGATGCGGTGATCTGCTTCTCGCGCCGTGAAGTGCTGATGTGGCGCGATATGGTGACGGAACTGGGCCTGTCGGTGGCCACCGTGTACGGCAATCTGTCGCCCGAAGTGCGGCGTGCGCAGGCCCAGCGTTTCCGCGAAGGCGCGGCCGATGTGGTGGTGGGCACGGATGCCATCGCCATGGGCCTGAATATGCCCATCGCCCGCATCGTCATGACCACCACGGTGAAGTACAACGGTTACGAGGAAGAAGAAATTCCGGCCGCGCTGGCGCGCCAGATCGCGGGACGGGCAGGGCGCTTCGGTGTGCACGAGGAAGGGCTGGTGGCCGGCTACGACAACGAAACGCATAACGTGATGCGCTCGCTGCTGAAGGAAAAGCCCCAGCCTATCAAGACGAATGGTTTTGCCGTGGCGCCCACGCTGGAACACTTGCACCGGATTTCTTCGGTGACGCAGGAACAGTCGCTGGCCCGTCTGCTCAAGCGCTTCGTGCACAACATCGACGTGCCCGATGGTTTCTTCTATCCGCGCATTACCGAGGAGCAGTTCGAACGGGCCGCGTGGCTCGATACGCTGGATCTCACGGTGGCCGAGAAATTTGCCCTTTCGCTGGTGCCCATCTCCAGCAAAGTGCCGTCGCTGCAGCGTGCGTGGGAGCACTGGGCTACGGCGCTGGCGGCAAAAAAAATTACTCAGCTGAAGGCGGTGCAGATGCCGCTGCACTATATGTCGCTGCAGGAAGTGGAAGATGCCTGCCGGCTGTATTCGGCCTATGCGTGGCTGGCCTACCGCCAGCCCGAGCACTTCCCCGATACGGAGCTGGCGCAGCAATTATCGCGGCAGGCCTCCGAGCGGGTGGATGCGTTACTGCACGAGCAGAACTCGGCTGCCCGCAAGCGGCAGCCCAAGCGCTTCCGTCGTTAAACAATCGCAAGGCCGAAGGGGCCATCAGCCGAATAAAGTCACGTTTTTCATGACTGCCGGGGCCAGCAGTGCGCCACGAGGGGAGAAGGTCGGCTATCATATCGGCCTTTCGTTTTATCCCTTAATTGGGCCGGTAAGTTCGAGGAAGTGAATGACGGTAGTAGCACGGGAAAATTCTGCGGCACATGCATCGACGCCGCCGCAATTTGGTTTGATCAATCTGTTAAAAGCAGGCGCGGCGCAACTGATCGTGCTGCACCATCTGGCCTTTTATGGCCCGATGTCGGATCACGCCCGTATCCTGTGGCCGGAACTGTTCTCCTTCCTGAGCGGGAACGCCCGTATTGCGGTACAGGTTTTCCTCGTGATCAGTGGTTTTCTGGTGGCTAAATCGCTGGCGCCGTCCGGCCATGCCGGTGCCATCGAGCCGCTGTCCGCCATCTGGCGCCGCTATGCCAAGCTGGCGCCGCCGTTCTTTGCTGCCACCCTGTTCGCGGCCGCTGCCACCTACTTTGCCGCCCAGTGGATGAGCCACCATTCGATTTCCGAGCCGGCTACGCTCAGCCAGCTGAGCGCGCATGCGCTGCTGCTGCATAGTGTGCTGGGCTATCCTTCGCTGTCGGCCGGCGCATGGTATGTAGCGATCGACTTCCAGCTGTATAGCTCGGTGGTGCTGGTGCTGTGGCTAGTCGGTCGCAGCACGGGCGCACGCCGTCTGGGCTGGCTGGTGCCTATACTGATGGCGCTGGGCGTAACGCTGTCGCTGCTGCATTTCAACCTCGATACTGACTGGGATGACTGGGCGCCGTATTTCTTCGGCAGCTATGGTCTGGGCCTGCTGGCATGGTGGGGCAGCGATGCGCGCCGCAAGCCGCTGGCCGTGACGCTGCTGGTGCTGATGGCTTTGCTGCCAGCGTTGCTGGCCCTGCTGGTAGATTTCCGTAGCCGCATCGCACTGGCCCTGCTGGTGGCGATGTTGTTGATGGTAGGTGGCCGCATCAAGGTGCCCGCACGCGGCGCGTTCTGGACCGCCATCCATGGCATGGGCAAGATTTCCTATGCCGTATTCCTGATTCACTTCCCCGTCTGCCTGCTGGTGAACGCCGCCTTCACCCGCTTTGCGCCGGCCGAACCGCTGCCGCAAGCGCTGGGCATGCTGGCGGCATGGATGCTGAGCCTGATGGCGGGCGCCGTGTTCCACCGCTGGGTGGAATTGCCGCTGGGCCGCCTGATGGAAGCTACCGGCGCTCAGCTGGGTGCCCGCTCGGCAACTGCCTAATCACGCTTCCGGCAGTGCCGGAGTCTGCACGTTCGATACGCTAGTCTAGAGACGCAGCAGGAGCGGCAGGGCAGGGCGCAGATCGATGCTGCGGCCCTGCACGCCATAATCGAAGCATAGTTCCAGCAGATGGCTGCTGCCGCGCTGCAGCGTGATGCCTGCGCTGGCGCTGGCTATCTGTGCGGCGCTTGACCAGTTGCACGCGGTCGGGATGGTGAGCGTCACGGCGGTGATGGCGCGCACGCCCAGTGTATGCTGTAGTGGCTGGCGTCGTGCCAGCGGCGCTTGTGCTGGTGCTACAGCCTGCGTCAGAAAGAACCACATGGGTTCGTGCAAAGGCGTATCGCTGGCGATATCGACCTGCATGCCGGCCGGCAGATAGCCGGGGCAGTAGGCCCAGCTGGGAAACGGCGCAGTGCCAGTGGCCTCCGTTGGCCGGAAGCAGAAACCGAACGGCGATGCCGACTGTGCAGGATCGAGCCGCTGCGCTAGCTGGGTAGGGCGGGTGGTGGCATTGGCCACTTCGGCCGGATCGGCGATCCACAGCAGTTCCAGAAACGCGTTGTGGAAAAAGAAGCGGCGGTTGGCCGTGCCTTGCCCCGCGTGCTGGTTGGGGCTGCCTTCAGTCAGCCCCAGTTCCAGCAACAGTGCCGCTTCCGGTGCGCCCGCAGGCGTGCGCAGAAAGATATGATCGAGCTGCATGGGGCCGACGCGGTATCAGGCAGCGAGCGCTTTCTTCAGCAGGGTGGTGATGACGGTGCCGACGTCGCTGCCCTGTTCTTTGGCCAGCGCGTGCAGCTGGGCCACCAGTTCCCCATTGAGTTTGGTGGCAAACGGTACCAGTCCGGCAGCCTGATCGAGGCGGCGCTGTTCGCGCTTGTCGATGGTGACGACGGCCTTGCCGAACTCCGTACCGGGAACGGTCATTTTATTCATCAGTTTCTTGGCGTCGTATTTGGCCAGATCGGTTTTTCTCATGGGGTGCTTTCATGTGCCTGTGTGGATGCCGATGGCTGGGTTGCCCGCATCGGTCAGGCGGCATTCTAGCATTTTGCCCGCGCACGCCGCCCTTACAGGCGTAGTGCGCGGGCGGTTCAGGCGATAGTCCTGGGTGGCAGTTTAGTCGAGCGCGAGGCTGGTTGCTTCTTCCTTGACGAAACGCGACTCGGCCGACCAGACGGCGCAGGCGCGCGCCAGCAGCTTGGCTTCGGCGTCAGCCAGTACGCCATCGGCATCGGCGATGCTCCACATGGCGCGCAGCAGTTCGCGGCGCAGCTCGGGATCGTGGATCTCGCCCAGTAGCGCATCGATGGTGGTTTCATCGAGCACCACATGCTCGTGCTTGACGGAAGTGCTGAGCATATCGTGGCACAGGTCACTGACGAGGTCATGGAAGGTATCGATGTCGATATCGATGTATTCGAGCAAACGCGAACGTTGCAGCGCGCGTAGCTCGGCGGGGGCGAGGTTGCCATCCACCACCATGCTCAGGGCCAGAATACGGCCAGCCGCGCTGGCGCTATCGGTTTCGTAATGTCGCATTGCAGTTCTCCTAGAAAATTCGGTAAGGTCAGTTTTTACGGGTGACATACAGGCTGGCAATCACGCTGCTGGCGATCAGCACAGCCACGACAGACAGCGAGACGTGCACGGGAATATGCAGCCATGGCAGTAGCAGCATCTTCAGGCCGATGAAGCACAGCACCAGTGCCAGTCCGTACTTGAGCAGGTGGAAGCGCTCGGCGATATCGGCCAGCAGGAAGTACAGCGCCCGCAAGCCCAGGATCGCGAACATGTTCGAAGTGAACACGATGAACGGATCCGACGTGATGGCAAAGATGGCCGGAATCGAATCGACTGCAAACACCAGATCCGTTGCTTCGATCAGGATCAGCACCAGCAGCAAGGGCGTGACATAGCGTTTGCCGTCTTTCCAGATGACGAATTTCTCGCCATGCTCGCCTTCTGCCACGGGCAGGTGGCGCCGTGCAAACCTCAGCACGGGGTTGTTGCGCACATCAGGCTGGTGATCGACGGCCTTCAACATCTTCACGCCCGTGTACAGCAGGAAAGCGCCGAACAGGTACAGCACCCAGCTGAACTCGCTCACCACCCATGCACCGGCCAGTATCATGATGGCGCGCATGATGATGGCGCCCAGCACACCGTAGATCAGCACACGGCGCTGGTATTCGGGCTTGACCTGGAAGGCCGAGAAGATCAGCAGGAAGATGAAGATATTATCGACCGACAGGGCTTTCTCGATCAGGTAGCCAGACAGGAACTCGAGCGACTTCTGCTCGGCGATTTCGGCGCCCACGCTGCCCTGCAGATACCACCACAGGCCGCCATTGAAGGCCAGCGCGAGGCCGAACCAGACCAGCGACCAGGCACCGGCTTCGCGCGCCGTTACCTTGTGCGACTTGTTGCCGCCGAATACCCACAGGTCGACCGCCAGCATCAGCAGCACGAAGGCGACGAAGCCCGCCCACATGGTGGCGCTGCCGATATGTTCCGTTCCAGTCATGGCTTATTTCCTTTTCTTGTTGTGCAGGTCAGCGCGGGTCAGCGTCGCCGGTTTCCGGCTCGGGCGCTGCCAGCGAGTTCACTTTGTCATGCGAGTAGGCACGGTTCTTGGCCATCTGGCGCACCAGTGCGCGGTCGGCCCGTTCGGCGGCGAGGTCGATGGCGGCGTACAGATCTTCTTCGGTATCTTCGATGATGATGGTCTTGCCATGGTCGAGGCTGATCTGGATCTTGCAGCGCTTGTCGCGCCCGCCACGGGGACCGTTAATGTCCGACAGCCACACGGCCAGCCGGCGCGTCAGTGCCCAGCCCAGTGCCGTCTGCAGGCGGCGGTGCACATAGGCACGCAGGCTTTCGGTGAGAACCAGACCGTTGGATTGAATCGCGATGTTCATGATCGTTGCCTTTCGTGGTTGATGACATAACCTATGATAGGGACGGACAATCATTCGTACAATTCGAATATACTTTCTTAAATGCTCGAAAAAATCGATGAATGAAGGAGGGGGCATGGCCACGCTCAATTACAAACATCTGCGCTATTTCTGGACGGTGGCGCGCTGCGGCAGTATCGCCAAGGCGGCCGAGCAACTGCACCTGACGCCGCAATCAATTTCGGGGCAGCTCAGCGAGTTTGCCGATACGCTAGGGGTGGAGTTGTTCCGCAAGGTGGGGCGGCGGCTGGAAGTCACGGAGACAGGTAACCGCGTGCTGCGCCATGCGGATGAGATCTTCAGTGCCGGCGACGCTTTGCTGGAACTGGTACGCGATCAGACGGCGGCACAGGTGACGACCTTCCGTATCGGTGTGTCCGACTCCGTCTCGAAGGCCGTGGCCTGCCGACTGGTGGCGCCGGCACTGTCGCTGGCCGCACCCACCCGGCTGATCTGCCGCGAAGGCCGGCTGGCCGCGCTGCTGGCCGATATGGCGGTGCATAAGCTCGATTTGATTATTGCCGACCGTATCATGCCCAGCCATCTGAGTGTGCGCGGCTATAACCACTTGCTAGGCGAAAGCGAACTAGGCGTGTTTGCCGCGCCGCAGTTGCGTGAGCGCTTGCACGGTGACTTTCCTGCTTGCCTGAATCACGCGCCGCTATTGCTGCCCGGCGAAGACTTTGCGATCCGGGCGCGGCTGATGCAGTGGCTGCACGAGCAGGTACCGTACTTGCAGGTGATCGGCGAGTTTGACGATAGCGCCATGCTGAAAGCCTTTGGTCAGGCTGGCGCGGGCGTGTTCTTTGCGCCGGCGGCGATTGCCGCTGCCATCTGCGCCCAGTATGGCGTGCAGCTGATCGGTACGATACCCGCGCTACGCGAGCAGGTCTACGCCATCACCACGGAGCGCCGCATCAGCCATCCGGCCACGCAGGCGATCCGGTTAGCCGCGCTGGAAACGCTGTCAGCCTGAGTTTGCTTAGATTGCATGGTTGTCATACAACATGCTGTTGGAGGTTTTAAATTAACCTATTGATTTTCAAAGGCATTGGGATATTTTTGTAAATCTCCACAAGAATTATAAGTCTTTTTTATATATGTTGTAGGATGTCGTACCTCTGCGTTATTATCGTCTTCTATACAAAATAAGGAGACCCACGCATGACGACGCTGCAAAACAAGCCTACCAGGGTGCGCTGGCTGATACTGGCGATATTGTTCGCGGTTACTACGATCAATTACGCCGATCGCGCCACCATCGCGATTGCCGGCCCCGAGCTTAAACGGGTGCTCGGCCTGTCGCCAGTTGAAATGGGCTTCGTGTTTTCTGCATTTGCGTGGTCGTATGTGCTGGCGCAATTGCCGGGCGGCTGGTTGCTCGACCGCTTTGGCACCAAGATGACGTATTTCTTTAGTATTTTTCTGTGGTCACTGTTGACCGTGCTGATGGGAACCGTCGGCCTAGTCGCGGGGGCGACAGCACTGGCGCTGCTATTTGGCTTGCGGCTGGCCATCGGGGCGGCAGAAGCGCCTTCGTTTCCGGGCAATAGTCGGCTTGCCTCGGCCTGGTTTCCAACCAACGAGCGCGGTACGGCGGCAGCCATTTTCAATTCCGCGCAGTATTTTGCGACGGTATTGTTTGGGCCGATTATGGGCTGGCTGGTGCACAGCTTTGGCTGGGAGAGTGTGTTTTATGTGATGGGAGGCCTGGGTATCGCCATCTCGTTTGTCTGGCTTAAAACTGTGTACGGACCGAAGGAGCACCCGCTGGTCAATCAGAGCGAACTGGCGTATATCGAAGCGGGTGGCGCACTGACAGATCTGGAGAGTAAAAATCGGGCGGCCACCAGCGGCACGATTCGTACGGCGTCGGCGATACGCCAGTTGCTGGCCAGCCGGATGTTACTCGGGGTGTATATAGGTCAGTATTGCATTAACACGCTCACGTATTTCTTCCTGACGTGGTTCCCCGTATATCTGGTGAGCGAGCGTCACATGACCATCCTCAAGGCTGGCTTTGTGGCGGCGTTGCCTGCCGTGGCTGGCTTCCTTGGTGGGGTGTTAGGCGGGCTTATTTCTGACCGCCTGATCAAGCGGGGCTACAGCCTATCCAAGGCACGTAAAATTCCTATCGTGGGTGGCATGTTGCTGGCGATGACTATGATCGTTTGCAATTACGTGGCGGCCGATTGGCTGGTGGTGTTGGTCATGTCGCTGGCGTTCTTCGGTAAAGGTGTCGGGGCCTTGGGCTGGGCCGTGGTGGCCGACACTTCGCCCAAGGATGCGGGCGGCTTGAGCGGGGCATTGTTCAATACCTTTGGTAATACGGCTGGGATTACCACGCCCATTGTGATCGGCTATATTTTGCAGCAAAGCGGATCCTTCGCCGGCGCCTTGGTGTTTGTCGGCGCGAATGCGGCCGTGGCGATCCTGTGCTACACCCTGATGGTGGGTGAAATTAAGCGTTTCGAATTCAAGAGCCCGGTGCACGGCTAACGATAGGCGCCCGCAACCGTACCGTAAAGTGGACACTTATGCTTAAACACAGCCTGTTGTGCGCCGTTCTGATGGCGGCCTTGCCGGCCTACGCGGCACTGGTCGGCCATACGGTTCCTGCCCGCGCCCTCACTGATGCTGAGCTGGCGGGTAAAGCTGACTGGCAAGCTTATCTGGCGCGCTCGCGTGCGCTGATGCTTGCCGATCAAGCTGCGCTACGTGCCGAGCGTCCGCAGGGCCAGCTTGTGGCTGCGGTAGCGGCTCCCGGCAGCAATCGAAGCATGCCGCTTGATCGCGCCGCTGCATGGTATGCCACGCCCGCTGCGCGTCACGTGGCCGATGTCATCGTCAGCTTCCAGACGCCGGCCGGCGGCTGGTCCAAGAACATGCGTCGCGATGGGGCGCTGCGCCAGCCGGGACAACCCTACGTGGCGGGCCACGCTCTAGCGGCCGGGGAGCCGCCGTCGTGGGACTGGGTAGGCACCTTCGATAACGGTGCGACGACTACCGAAATGCGATTCCTCGCACGGGTGGCGAGCCAGGCTGCCGGTGCCGAAGGCGATGCCTATCGCGCCAGTTTCATCCGTGGCCTCAACTATATTCTAAGCGCCCAGTATCCGAATGGCGGCTGGCCGCAAGTCTACCCGCTGCGCGGCGGCTATCATGACGCCGTCACCTTCAATGACGACGCCATGGTCGAGATCATCCGATTGCTGGCGGACCTTGGCCGCGGTGACGGCGACTATGCTTTTATTCCGCCTGCGCAGCGGGCAGCGGCTGCCAACGCCGAGCAGCGGGCCTTGAGTTGTATTCTGGCGGCGCAAGTCCGGGTCGGTGGCCGTCTCACCGCCTGGGGGCAGCAGCATGAAGCGGTCTCGCTGGCACTTGCGGGCGCGCGCAATTACGAGCCGGCAGCCTTGTCTACCGCTGAGAGCGCCAGCCTGCTGGTGTATCTGATGCATATCCCGCAGCCGGCCACCGAGGTGCGCAGCGCCGTTGAGGCGGGCATACAGTGGCTGCGCGACAGTGCTATTGCCGACCGGGTCTGGCAACACACGGCGCAGGGCAATAGTTTGCTGGTTCATCAAGGCGCGCCTCTACTGTGGTCGCGTTATGTCGATATAGACAGCGGTAAGCCCGTCTTCGGCGATCGTGACCGGACCCTGCACGATGATGTGATGGCGATCTCGCCGGAACGCCGCAACGGCTATGCCTGGTATGGCAACTCCAGCCAAAAAGCCCTGAACGCTTATGCCAAGTGGGCATATCGTAGTCGCGCAAGCGACTAGAGAGTGAGCAGAATGCCGCAGGCCCCGCGCTTATGACGTAGCTATGTCGGAATGACGTGAGATACCCCGTACACCATCTGGCTGCGGCTTGCCATCAATCCGGAAGTGCCTGAAGAATTGGAACTTTCGACTCAGGCCGCTGGGATCGGAAAGGACAGGAATGCAAAATTCCCGTTTGGCGAGCAGCACCATGCGCCAGACGGCGCCACCGAAGAAGCGAAACGTAAGCGTATTCGGTGGCTGCAGGCTTAGCTTGGTGAACCTGCCGGTGGAATACATCGCGCCGAGCACTGCCGCATCGACCAATGCCATTTTGGCGTCGAACATATAAATCCGCAGCATGTCTTCGAAGGGAATGTCATCGGTGAGGAAGGCGATGCGATAGCCTTGCCATTCCAACGCCGCTTCCATTACTGCTCCGGTCACAATCAGCCTAGTGGGCTTGCCGTCCATCAGTAGTTCGGAAGTCACCAGCCCTGTTTCCGAGTAAGGCGATGCCGGCCGTGCCGCGAATTCTGAGGTCGAAAGTAGTTTCACGAGCTTGCTTTACCATATAAAGCCAGCGCCAAAGGCTGCTAGCGCGCCCCCGACAAACGCACCAATTGTCACACATACCGAAGCGCCGGGGCCACACGCTAAACCCGCGAGTGCGCCAGCTGCAATGCTTCCGCCGAATCCCGCGGTGGTGGTGACTAGTTCTCGTTTGAACGCAGTGGATTTGTTCCGAGTGATGAGAACGTTGTACGTCGATAGCGCCAATGACAGCAAAATGATGCTATTGCCCACATATGAGACTTATGCGCTTTACTGTATCGCGCAACAAAACCGGATGCCTTACCGATTGCCTGTAAGGCATCCACGTGGTGCAGATGAATTATCCAGCTTGTGCAACCAGTTTAAGCAGGTCTTCGCATTCGGCACGCAAAGTGCCGACCTGGCGCACGATTTCGTTGTTGGTGCCCAGTTCTTGTTCGTGTGCCCTCTTCATTTCGGACAAGATTTGTTCAACCTGCCCATAGATATCGTTCATTGCGGCCGAGGCCGATTTTTTCATGTCGAGGCTGATCGATTCGGCTACATTGTCAAAATGGTTGAGCAGATCTCGCTTCGACTCTCTGATTTTGGCCTCGTTGTTCGCTTCCTCCACCTCGGATGCTACGTCGGATGCGAGAGAAAGTAGACTCAAGGCCACTCCGATGTAGGGAACTGCATTGCTTAGATTCTTGGCCCAGTTTGCAGCTTGCCACGGCCTGAATTTAAAACCAACCCATTTCCCAACGGTCCGAATTCCGGTAGCTAGTCCCGATTTGCTTGCCTGGGCAGCACTGATCAAACCTTTGTTTGCGCTAATGCCCAAGGTATCGGCAATACGGCTAAACATTGCCACCTTCTGCTTGAGCCGATCAGCGACATCGCTTGGTACTGCGGTTACCTTGTCGGGCGGCGCCATATTGTGAAGGAAGTCTTCCATCAGTGGACTTTCGAATTCCTTGCCGACTTCTTCACGTAGTTGCTCGACCGCGTTCTGGATTTCCTTCTCTAGATATTCCGAGCTTTTCTGGCACAGATTCTGTATTTTGATTTGGGATAGATCCAGTTCTGCCTCCAGTTGCTGGTTGATGCCAATATCCTTCGCAAAGCCCGCACCCATTTTGTGGATACTGTGTGCGAGGTTGGCGATCTCGCCATCAACCTTACTGCTCAGGGCGCGCCGCTGACGAGTCACCATCCCCGTGAGCTTCTTCAGTAGAAAGGCTTCCTGGCTGTCGCGGCCCTCGTCTCGGGTACTGGCTTCGGTCACGTCATCCAGGCTAGACAGGATAATGCGCAGTGGTGTATCTAAGCGCGCCATAGCGCCTTTGCTAGCGATGAATTCGTTGAGAAGGTCGTTTAATAAGTCAAAGCGGCTGAGCGCGGCAAGTTCAGCGTCCCCTTCATCTTCGCCATCAAGTTGATCCCGCGCATCGCAAAACGCCAGCGGAAATTGGGTGACATCCTGCGGCGCTAGCGATTCCTTCAGCGAGACAGTGTAGTGCCGGATACGAGTCTCGACATCGCCGGCCTCAGCCGACATCTTGTTGACTAGTAATAGCATCTTAGACTGGTAATTACGCTCGAATGCCAGTTCCTTGAAATTGGCGAGTGTGGTTGTATCGAAGAGACTATAGGTCAGGCAGTAGACGAGCAAGTCAGCCTTGGCGATAGCTTCGTAAGTCCGGGCATCATGATCCTTGCGTTCGGTCCAGAGGCCTGGCGTATCGATCAACTTGACGCCATTCCATTCGTATTCGTTGCACTTATCTGTGGCAATATCCGCTGAAATGGCCAGATCCCGGCGGCCGGTAAGAGCTGAGATCAATGAACTCTTGCCAGCACTGTACTCACCGACGAAAGCAATAGTCAGGAAGCCGCGTTGACGGAACTCCTGCAGTTCCTCTTGGAGTTTTGCGGCAATGGCGGTCTCGCGCAATGCGGGTACCGTCAGTAGTTCGTTCAAGCGCTTGATGACGTTCTCAAGGCGTTCGCCATATATTGCTGCTGTGATGGTCATGTTAGATATCTGCTTTCTGAAGAGTGATCTTTTCCTGGATGATTGGCTCAACAATGCCCAGATTCTTTGGCGCGCGAAGCTTGGGTGTCGGGACGATGTCGATTCGTTCGCCTACTTTGCGGCGAACTGCGCTGATTTGATTTCGAACAGCCTGCGCCGACGATTCGGACGGTGCTTTGCCCGCAAAGTCGATCACGCGGGCTGCAAAGTGGATGTTCAGGATGTCCCGTTGTGCCTCCAATAGTTCTACGCCGTGCGTCAAAGTCTTGCCAACAAAAGCGAGGCCTTCGGCCGATACACGGAAGTAGTCCTGGACCACGGTCGCGCCGTCCTGACATTGCTCTTGGAACTGTTTGATGGCGGCGCCGACGATCTTTTCCTGCTGTTTCTCGATCTGCGTTTCAAGGCTGGTGGAGATCTTTGCTACTGCCTTACGCCGCTTACTGGCCTTGGACTCGAAGAGAGAGGCAAGCATCCCGATGATCGCTACACCTGCCATGACCCAACCTCCAGGATTCCATAAGTTAGCCAGAGCCATCACACCCAAGCCCAGTGAGGCAAGCCCGCTGCCCCATTGCAGCGTCTTCTGTAACCAAACGCTCGAATCCTGTTCATCCAGCTTTCCGGCGGCGAAGGAGAATTTGCGATGCAAGTTTATTTCTTGACTTACTTCTTCCAGTAAGTCTTTGATATCGTTCGAAAATGCATTTACCGCGTTTTCCTGAATTGCCTGAATCTTCTGTTCCATGCCAAAGCGTTCCAACTTTTCCGCCCATGAGTCGTTCAGGCGGCTTTCGGAGTCGTCCCAATGGTCCTCCGCAAAGTCCGGAACTTCATGTAGCAGGGCGGCGAACACTGCACGTAGGTCATGCTCCAGTTGGCGCGCGTGAAACTCAACCGCTTTTTCCAGTCGCACTGTACTCTCGTCGGCACGCGTGTGGATATTCTTTGCGAAGTCCAGATAAAACGCAGCGCGTTCTTTCAACTGCTGGCTCGGCCGCTCAATGTCGGCGACGGTGCTGCCTAACAGGTTCTGACTGCGCCGTAGAAGGCCCTCGTCCAGCAGCGACAACCGAACCGAGTCGAGGAAGTCCTGCAGGCGACTGGCTTTCATCAGCGCTTGAGCATGCTCGTGCTCTGGCTGCTGTTGTGCAATTTGTGCAGCTAGTAATTGCACTGGAATAATGGGGAAATGGGAGGTGCCATAATAAGTTTCAGCGTCGCGGCGAATGCGGTCTATATGGCCACCCAGTTGATCCTTGTCCAGTGAAAAGGATTGGTCGGGACGCTCCAAGAAGCGCTTGAGGCGAACCGGATGCTCAAGGTTTTCCTTGACGTTCAGCAGTACTAGCAGCGGCTTGCCCTTTTCGCGCAAACGCTTGAGGAACTCGAACTCCGACGCCTGCTGATTGTTGTTGGTCACCACGAAGCAAATCAGATCGGCTTCGTCGATGATGCTTGCAGCGACTTTTTCGAGTTCCTCGCCGCCAGGCGTTGCAATGCCAGGCGTATCGATGATGCGGATATTATGCCATTCGTACACGCGATTGAGGCGGGTAGTGTTCTGGCGGCCAACGCCGATCTGATCCCATCCGCCGGCTGTGACAACGGCATGTAGCGTGCTCTTGCCGGCCTTGCTGCGGCCCATGAAGGCGATGGTGTAGAAGTTCATCGCGCGTCGCTTCTTGATCTGCAGTTCCTGTATTTCCTGCAGTTCATGGTTGATCAGGTGTACGATGGTCGCACGGTCGGACTTCATCGAGTGCAGGGCCTCGCGGCCTGACTGCGCTAACTTGTCACCCAACGCGTCCTGCATTTCTTTGATTTTGCGCTCTAGGGTAGCATCGATGTCCTGCAATACTTTAGTGCTTACCTGCAAACAAGTATCGGCAACCTCGATGTCCTTCATTCCCACGTCGCGGCAGGCTTCAATCGCGCCGTCGTATTTGGGGCCGGAGAGCAGGGCTTCAATGCGGTAGTCCTGGATGCTCTTCTTGATGGTGCCGGATGCCAGCGTGTCGACGACCCTGTCGACAATGCCGCGACCGAGCAGAGTATCGAGTTTACTGAGCAGTTTGGCGGCCGTCGATACTTCCTCTTGCGGCACTGTTTGCAGGCTAGCGATCAGTCGTTGCGCTTCCTGTATCGCGAGCTGTTCGATATGCTTGTAAGCGCTGTCCGCAATCTGCCATTTTTGCCGGAGTTCGTCCAGCAAACGCTGCTCGGTCCTATCCAGCACGCCATCGAGTTGTGCTGCTAGCGCAGCCAGGGACAGTGCCTGCGTACGATTATCCGGTGTGATCGCGTGAATCACGCTTTGCAGTGTCAGATGCTGGTCAGCCTGAGCTAAGATTAGTTCGGCAGCCTCCTTCGTGGCATCGTCAACTCCCACGTTGTTAGCGAGCGTCTTCAGGAATAGCAATTCCTGTTGGTGCAACTGACCGTCAATGCAAATCATATGCGCGGCCAAGAGATAAGGGTAGTTCAATGCCGCACTCATTCATTCCTCAGTTGTGTTGTCTAATCGGCGTGGAAGTGACGAAAAGTCACAATCACTAGAATGATAGCAAGTTGAATCATGGAAAAAATCACACTTTCTCACTTATATTTAGTGTGCCATGCTTATTCAATCGCAAAAGTCACCAACGGTAGCCTTTTATCAATTGCGTTAGGGTGGGGGCGTGCTTCGCTTGCACACACGCGACGCATGTTTTCTGGCACTGCTTTTGCTGGCTGGAGGGGTGATGATGGTTTGTTGATTCTTGGATCTGTTGCGACGTGCGCCACTTTAAGAGTGACTGGATAGCGACCTAAAACAAAAAAGCCCACAAACCGGAGCTTGTGAGCTTTTTTGATGAATCTTGGTAGGCCGTGCGGGATTCGAACCTGCGACCAACGGATTAAAAGTCCGCTGCTCTACCAGCTGAGCTAACGACCCAAGGGCTTCGGTGGTAGGCCGTGCGGGATTCGAACCTGCGACCAACGGATTAAAAGTCCGCTGCTCTACCAGCTGAGCTAACGACCCCCGAAGAAGCAAGATTATGGAGGAATTTAACTGTTCTGTCAAATGCCTCCGAGTAATTATTTACCGTTTAGCTGATTTTTTGCGGCAACTGCTGCGGCCGAGTCAGGATAGGTCTTGATCAGGTCCTGCAACGTCTTCTTGGCAGCCTTGTCTTTGAGCTCGATCTGGCAGCTGGCGATGTTCAGCATCGCGTCCGGCGCCTTCGGGCTGTCCGGATAGTTCTTCAGTACCAGCAGCTGGGCGTTGATGGCGCTCTTGCAGTCGCGCTGGGCGTAGTATGCGCTGCCCAGATAGTACTGGGCGTTGGCCGCATAGCTGGAACCGGGATAGCGCAGCACGAAGTCGGAGAAGGCTGTGCCGGCCGCCTTGTAGTCGCCGGCTTTGAAGATCTGCATGGCGGCTTCGAAATTCTTCTGCTCGGATGGATCGACCTGGGCCGATTTGCCGTCGATCACCACTTCGCGTGGTTCCAGCTTGCGCAGGCGGTTGTCGAGGTCGACGTAGAAGTCTTTCTGGCGCTTCTGGGCGGTGGCGATTTCATTGGCCAGCACTTCGATCTGGCCGCGCAGCTTGGCCACTTCCTGCAGCGTCAGTTCGTTCTGGCTGACCAGATCGAGCGTGCTGGACTTGTCGGATTTGGTGTCGATGCGGGCGTTCAGTTCGCTGCGCATGGCTTCTACCTTGGCGCGCAGGTCGAGCAGCGCGCGGCGCGCTTCGTCGTCGTCGAACAGGCCGGCGTGGGCTTGCAGCGGCAGCCAGGTCAGTGCAGCCAGCAGGGCGGCGCTCAGGCCGGATTTGGAGAATTTCTTCATGTCGGGCACTTTCACACTCTTCTAAAAGGAAAACGGGGCAGCGAACGGTAATTCCGTCGGCTGCCCCGTATTATGCCTGTCACCCGGCAAAAGGGTAGTGCTTTTGATTACTTGTAGACGATGTCGGCGCGACGGTTCTGTGCCCACGCTTCTTCGTTCGAGCCCGATGCCTTAGGCTTTTCCTTGCCCAGCGAGACGGCTTCGATCTGGCCTTCGGCCACGCCCAGCGTGGTCATGGCTTTACGTACGGCTTCGGCACGTTTTTGACCCAGCGCCAGATTGTATTCGGCGCCGCCGCGTTCGTCGGTGTTACCTTGAATCAGGATGGAACGACCCTTGTTTTTGCCAAGATAGGCCGAGTGGTTTTCTACCACTGGCTTGCCGTCTTCACGCACCACGTAGCTGTCGAAGTCGAAGTACACGCTGCGGTTAGCCAGCACGCCTTTTGGATCGTCCAGCGGATCCAGCGATTTGGTTTCTACTGGTGCCACGGTACGGGTGTCGGCTGCTGGGGCAGTTTTCTGTTCGACCTGACGCTCGACGACAGGTGCCGGATCGCTGATTTTGACGCCGCTGCTCGAGCAGGCCGACAGGATGGCGGCGCTGGTGAGGACGAAAGCTAAGCTGCTGATTTTACGCATGGAGTGCTCCTAGATGGATAAGTAATTACTGCATGAACGGGCCCCAGGTGGGCTCCTTGATATTGCCCGCCTGAGTGGTCAGGCGTTGTTTTACACGTCCGTCTACCGATACCACAGCCAGCGACTTGCGGCCACCTGCCTGGGTGGCGTACATGATGTAGCGGCCGTTCGGCGCGAAGCTCGGGTATTGGTCGTCGGTGCTGTCAGACAGGCGCTGTTCCTGACCAGTGGCCAGGTCCAGAGTGTAAAGCTGGAAGTTGCCATCGCGGCGGGAGATGTAGGCTAGCGTCTTGCCGTCGGCCGAGATGCGCGGGCTGATGTTGTAGTTGCCGCTGAAGGTGATACGTTTCGGGTCGCTGCCATCCACGCCCATGCGATAAATCTGCGGGCCGCCGCTGCGGTCGCTCATGAAGTAGATGCTGTTGCCGTCTGGCGAGAACTGGGCTTCCGAGTCGATGCCGTTGCTGTTCGAGACGCGGCGCAGATTGCTGCCGTCGGCGTTCACCGTGTAGATCTGGGTGTGGCCATCTTTGGACAGCGATACGGCCAGCTTGTTACCGGCGGGCGACCAGGCCGGCGAAGAGTTACTGCCTTTTTCATTGGCCACCACGGTGCGGGCACGGGTGATCAGGTTCTGGATGTACACCACTGGCTTTTTCTGCTCGAACGAGACATACGCCACTTTGGTGCCGTCCGGCGACCACGATGGGGAAATGATAGGTTCGTTGGAGCGCAGTGCCATCTGTTCGTCTTCACCGTCGGCATCGGCCACCAGCAGTTCGTAGTGGCGCTTGTCGTATTCCTTGACGTAGGAAATACGGGTGGAGAAGGCGCCGCGTACGCCGGTCAGCTTGAGGAAGATATCGTCGGCGATGGTGTGGGCGGTCAAACGGGTGTATTGCGGCGCGCGCGACAGACCCAGTTGCGACAGTTCCGTTTGCTTGACGGTATCCAGCAGTTTGTAACGCACTTCGTAATCGCCGCTGGCCGCTTTGGCCACGGTGCCGATCACGAGAGCGTCGGCGCCCTTGGCTTTCCAGCCGGCGTAATCGATGTTGCTCATGCTGGTGATGACGCCAGCATCGATCAGTTTGAAGGCGCCGCTGCGTTCCAGGTCAGCCTTGATGATGGCGGAAATCTGCTGGGGAGCAATGGCTTCGTCGGCGAAACCGGCCACGGCTACGGGGATCTGGTTGCTGCCGACGCCGGAAATTTCGATGCGCATCTGCGCCTGAGCCGTACCGCACAGGGCCAAAGTCAGACCGGCAGCCAGCCATACCTGATTGAGTTTTTTCATGGTGTACATCAGTGCATATCCTTCATATTGAAATCGGCGACAAATTCGCGCTCTACCGTACCATCTTTTTTCTTGGGTAGTGGGGACGATTTGGCAATCGCGTTCTCGATTGCACTATCGTAAGCAGCCGAGCCGCTGCTCTTCATCTTGCGCACGCCGATGATTTCACCGGTAGGTAACTGGGTAATCTGGTAGGTGGCACTGAGCGTATCGTCTACCGTACCGTAAATCAGGTTGCTCTTGATCTTGGCGCGGATCGCTGCCTGATAACCGCCGTCGACGCGGCCGCCAGTGGATTTCTCGGCCGTGCCGGTGCTGCCTTTGGCGGCATTGCCGGTAATGCGGCTCATCTCCGCAGCAAACGCTTTCTCTTTGGCGGCTTTCTCCGCTTTCTCGGCTTTTTCCTTGGCCAGCTTGTCAGCCGCAGCTTTTTTCTTGTCCTTGTCAGCCTGTTCCTTGGCTTCTTTGGCTTTCTGTTCGGCTTCCTTCTTCTCGGCCAGTTTCTTGGCTTCCAGCTTGGCCAGCTTTTCGTCCGCTTCTTTCTTCAGCTTGGCCTGTTTGGCCGCTTCCAGCTTTTCCTGCTCCAGCTTCTGCTTGGCTTTCAGACGTTCGAGCGCGATGTCCGGTTCTTTCGGCGTCGGTGGCGCCGGGGTAGGGGTGGGCGGTGCGGCCGGGGTTTCCGGCTCCGGCTCGGGTTGGGGTTCGGGTTCCGGCGTAGGCGGGGCCGGCGGTGCTGCGTCCTGCACTTTCATGTCCCAGATTTCGGCCTGTACTTCGGTTGGCGTAGTGTTCTGCCAGCTCACGCCCACCCACAGGAATAGCAGCAGAATGGCGTGCACGGCCGCAGCCAGCACGGCAGCGCGCCAGCCTTGGGATTCGCGCGGCACCTTGTAAGGGCCGCCTGCCATTGCGGGTTTCATGTTCTGCACGGTTTATTTGGTGGACAGGCCTACGCGGCTGATGCCCATTTTCTTGGCTTCCGAAATCAGCTGGATCACGTCGTCGTACTTGCTTTCCTTGTCACCGGCGATCAGCACGGGATAGTCGGGATGATCGGTATGAATGGTGCGCAGTTTTTTGACCAGCGCATCGCGATTCGGTGCCGTTTCCGGTGCTTCTTCGTCCTTGCCTTTGATGCCGATGGACAGCGCGCCGTTCTGTTTCAGCACGATCTGCACGTAGTCGGCCGGCGGCTTGGTGGATTTTTCGGCGCTCGGCAGGTCTACCACGCTAGGGTCATTCGACGATGGCATGACCATGAAAATAATCAGCAGTACCAGCATCACGTCGATATACGGCACGACGTTGATTTCCGATTTCAGCTTGCGGCCACGGCCGCCGCGCATGCTGCTGGAGAAAGACGAAGCCATGAATGCTGCCCTCTTAACGCGACTGACGCTGCAGAATGTTGGAGAACTCTTCGACGAAAGTTTCGAAGCGGATCGCCAGACGGTCTACATCATGCGAGAAACGGTTGTACGCCACGAAAGCGGGAATCGCCGCGAACAGGCCGATGGCGGTCGCGATCAGTGCTTCGGCAATGCCGGGTGCCACAGCGGCCAGCGTCGCCTGCTGCACGTTGGCCAGACCGCGGAAAGCGTTCATGATGCCCCAGACCGTACCCAGCAGGCCAATGTAGGGGGAGACCGAACCGACCGAAGCGAGGAAGGCCAGATGCGATTCCAGTGCATCCATTTCGCGCTGGAAGGCAGCGCGCATGGCGCGGCGGGCGCCATCCAGAATCGCGCCATGGTCCATGGTTTCGCGGCTGGCGCTGTAGGCGGCCTTGCTCTTGATGAATTCACCCATACCTGCTTCGAAGATGCGGGCCAGCGGGCCGCTGCTGGCGCGGTCTTTGCCGGCGTTCTGGTGCAGAGCGTGCAGATTGCCGCCGGCCCAGAAGGTTTTTTCGAATTCGATGGTCAGACGGCGGGCCGAACGGATGGCAAACAGTTTGCTGAAAATATAGGTCCAGCTGGTCAGCGAAATAACGAACAGCAGCGCCATGATCAGCTGCACGATCAGGTGTGCATTGGCGATGAGGGACAGGAAGGAAAGGTCTTGGGTGACGTTCATGTAAGTTCAGTCTGGGCTAGCTGTTTTGACGGTACTGCGCATTTTATCGACGATCGAAGCGGGAATGGCACAGGGATTCATGTCCGTGCCGACGCAAGCCACCTTTACCTGAGCCGTATTGAGCAGCTTTTCGCCGCACCACACCTGCTGGATGAACTGGATGGAGGCGCGCCCCATTTTTTCGATCGAAAGGGTTAATTTTAGTACATCGTCGAGTTTTGCGGGGGCGTGATAATTACTAGTCACGCTTTTGACGACGAACAGGATGCCGTGTTCCTGTGCCAGCACGTGCTGTTCCACCTGCAAGGCGCGCAGCCATTCGGTGCGGGCACGCTCGTAGAATTTCAGGTAATTCGCGTAATAGACGATCCCGCCGGCGTCGGTGTCTTCGTAATAGACCCGTACGTTCCAGATAAACTCTGCTGGCATGTTTGTTTGACTACAATGAGGATGAGCAATATTTTACTATAGTAAAGCCTTTTCCCCGCCGCATGCCAAGCTTTGTAACAAGCGCTTACGTTTTGTTTAGTAACAAACTAAACCCCCGCAGCATGGCCTTACAGTTCGCGCTTGATGGCTAGCGGGCCATAGGCCTGACAGGTCGGCATCATTTCGATGCGGTTGATATTCACGTGAGGGGGCAGGGTGGCGATCCAGTAAGCGGTGTTGGCTACATCGTCGGCCGTCAGCGGCTGGGTGCCCTCGTAGACTTTGGCGGCGGCTGCGTCGTTGCCTTTCAGGCGGACATTGGAGAATTCCGTGCCGCCGCACAGGCCGGGCGCCAGATTGGTGGCGCGCACGCCCGTGCCCACCAGATCGGCACGCAGATTCAGGGTGAACTGCTCGACGAAAGCCTTGGTGGCACCGTACACATTGCCGCCCGGATAAGGCGTCTCACCGGCGACCGAGCCCAGATTGATGATGGTGCCGCTGTTGCGTGCCACCATGCCGGGCAGTATGGCGCGCGTCATGGCCACCAGACCGCTGCAGTTGGTGGCGATCATGGTATCCCAGTCGGCCAGCGAGGATTCGTGCGCCGGGGTTACGCCCAGCGCCAGACCGGCGTTATTAATCAGCACATCAATGGCCTGCCATTCGGTTGGCAGACTGGTTAGCGCTTTCTCGATCGACTGGCGGTCGGTCACATCCAGTTCCACCGGCCGGGCCAGATCGCCCAGTTCCGTCGCCAGTGCCTGCAGACGCTCGACGCGGCGGCCGCTGATCAGTACCTTGTGGCCGTTGCGGGCAAAAATGCGGGCCATGGCAGCACCGAAGCCGGCGCTAGCGCCCGTGATGAAGACGATCATGATCTGTCCTTGAGGATGAGTTAGAGGGAGGTTGGATGCAAATGCGAAGGTCGACAAAATTGTAGCCGAAATGCTTGCGCTGCCGCACTGCAGCACAAAAAACACGCATTTCATTGTCATCCTGTCAATAGCTTCCTTGCTCATTTCAGGCGCATAAATTACAATCAGGCTTCCATTACGTCTCACGTAACTGGCGAAAAGCTGCGCGACGCACCAAAATAGTGCATCATGCGTGCAGTGAAAGGTGGGGCTCCACCGGGAAACGTGAGATTTCAACAGCCGTTCGCCTGGGCAGCCATCGATGGAAAGCACGAAGAGGCTGCCTATGCGCTATTGGCGTCCCTCATTCGATCCAGCCTGCCAGTAACAAGTTACTCATTCGATTGGAGTTTTTACATGTTCGCAAAAGATCACACCCTCGCCAACGTCGATCCGGAATTGTTCGGCGCTATCCAGCACGAAAACACCCGTCAGCACGATCACATCGAACTGATCGCTTCGGAAAACTACACCTCGCCAGCCGTGATGGAAGCGCAAGGTTCCCAGCTGACCAATAAATACGCCGAAGGCTATCCGGGCAAGCGCTACTACGGCGGTTGCGAACACGTCGACGTGGTCGAGCAACTGGCCATCGACCGCGTGAAGCAGCTGTTCGGCGCCGAAGCCGCCAACGTGCAGCCTAACTCGGGCTCGCAAGCCAATCAGGGCGTGTTCTTCGCCGTGCTGAAACCGGGCGACACCATCATGGGTATGTCGCTGGCCGAAGGCGGTCACCTGACCCACGGTATGCCGCTGAACATGTCGGGCAAATGGTTCAACGTGGTGTCCTACGGTCTGACCGCTGCCGAAGACATCGACTACGATGCGATGGAAGCACTGGCCAAAGAACACAAGCCTAAGCTGATCATCGCTGGCGCATCGGCCTTCTCGAAGAAGATCGATTTCGAACGTTTCGCTGCCGTGGCCAAAGCCGTTGGCGCCTACTTCATGGTCGACATGGCGCACTACGCCGGTCTGATCGCTGCCGGTCTGTATCCTAACCCGGTGCCACACGCTGACTTCGTGACCTCGACCACGCACAAATCGCTGCGCGGCCCGCGCGGCGGCATCATCCTGATGAAGGCCGAGCACGAGAAGATCATCAACTCGGCAATCTTCCCGGGCATTCAGGGTGGCCCGCTGATGCACGTTA
Organism: Duganella fentianensis; assembly: GCF_964031615.1. Classification (GTDB taxonomy): domain Bacteria; phylum Pseudomonadota; class Gammaproteobacteria; order Burkholderiales; family Burkholderiaceae_D; genus Rugamonas; species Rugamonas fentianensis_A. The sequence continues at coordinate 369,703 of NZ_CAXIQN010000014.1, read as the reverse complement.
TCGCCGGTAAGGCGGTAGCGTTCAAAGAAGCGCTGAGCCCAGAGTTCAAGACTTACCAGCAGCAGGTGGTGATCAATGCCGACGTACTGGCCAAGACCCTGATCAAGCGCGGTCTGCGCATCGTTTCGGGCGGCACCGAGTCGCACGTGATGCTGGTGGACCTGCGTCCTAAGAATCTGACCGGTAAAGAAGCCGAAGCGATTCTGGGCAGCGCACACATCACCTGCAACAAGAACGGCATCCCTAACGACCCGCAGAAGCCATTCGTGACGTCGGGTATCCGTCTGGGCAGCCCAGCCATGACCACCCGTGGTTTCGGCGCGGCAGAAGCCGAGCAGGTCGGTAACCTGATCGCCGACGTGCTGGATAATCCGCACGACGCTGCCACCATCGAGCGCGTGAAAGCTGCGGTGAAGGTACTGGCTGACAAGTTCCCTGTCTACGCCAAGTAATATCGTGGTAAGGTGGCGCTGACACGATCGGCGCCACCCACCGGAACTCCGCACCTATGAAATGTCCTTTTTGCCAGCATGAAGATACTCAGGTCCTCGATACGCGTGTATCCGAGGAGGGCGATGCCATCCGTCGGCGTCGTCGCTGTGTGAATTGCGATAAGCGTTTTACCACTTACGAACGGATCGAGCTGGTGATGCCGTACGTGGTGAAGAAAAACGGTAGCCGTACCGAATTTACCGCCGATAAGCTGCGCGCCAGTCTGATGCTGGCACTGCGCAAACGTCCCGTCGCGGCGCCTGCCGTGGATGCGGCCATTTTGTCCATCGAAGAAAAGTTGCTGACCAGCGGCCAGCGCGAGGTGGAATCGGGCTATATCGGTGAGCTGGTGATGCAGGAACTCAAACGCCTCGACAAGATCGCCTACATCCGTTTCGCTTCCGTCTACAAGAACTTCGAAGATCTGGCCGAGTTTCAGGATGCGATTGCCGAAGTGGGGCAGGAACGCAAACCGCGCAAAGCCTAGCCTGGCCTGGCCTGCAACGCTCCCAACTGGCGCACCTTTGAGGTGGCTCAGCCATCGTCTTTCTCCTGCGCGTAAGTTCTAGCATTATCGATTGCTGAAACGCGTAGGTGTGCCATGCGTGCACATTCCTCATTCGCCGGATTTTCTCTGCTCGAAGTGCTGGTGGCGCTGCTGTTGCTGGCGCTAGGCATTGTCTGTAGCGCTGCTATGCAAATCGTTGCGCAGCGTGTTAGCCATCAGGATCAGCTCTTGGGACAGGCGCAGCATCTGGCCAGCGCTTTGGCCGAGCGGATGCGTGCCAATGCTGCGGTGGCGCGCGATTCGTCAGCTGCCAACCCCTATCTGTTTGATTACGATGCTGCTGGCGCAGAACCCCCTTCTGCGCCGCCGCTGCAGTGTTTTGCCGCTGTCTGTGATGGCCTGCAACTGGCACAGTTCGACCGCTACGAAGCGCAGTGGCAGGTGTTTCATCGCTTCCCCGCTGGTCGTGTGCGGATCTGCCGCGACGAGCATCCTGTGGAGGCAGGTCGGCTGCGCTGGGATTGTGCTGGTGGCACGCTCGCACCACTAGTCATCAAGCTAGGCTGGCAAGGCAAGCTGGCCGACGGCAGGACTGCTGGCGCAGCCCCCGGCGACACCGGCGTTGCCAGCGCATCATCCGCGGCTGGCCCTGCGCTGGGACTGACAGTACGGGTGCCGTAATGACGCATTGTGAACATCATCGCTTGGCCTATGCTGGTCGCACGCTCGTGGAATTTCTGATAGCACTGAGCCTGACCCTGTTGCTGGCATTGCTGGCGACCGGTTTGCTGCTGGTGGCGGCGCACGGCTACCGCCAGCACAACGACCAGCAAGACTTGAGCGATGCGGCACAGCAAGCGCTGGCAGTGATGGCACAGGCTATCCGCCAGGCTGCCTATGTGGAATGGGATAGCAGCAGCGCACCTGTGGGCTGGATGGGTGAGACCGCCCCCGTGGCAGGCCTGGACGGGCGCAGTCTGGCGCGCAGCAGCGAAGGAATAGCTGCGCCGCTGCCCGCGGTGGCGCATGGCAGCGATGTGCTGGCACTGCGCTACGCGGGATCAGGCAGCGGTGCCACAGGCGATGGATCGAGCGTGAATTGCGCCGGCTTTGGCGTGGCCGCCCCCACCACGCTTGCCGCGCAGGGCTGGAGCATTTTCTATGTGGCGCTGGATGCGGCGGGTGTGGCGGAATTGCGCTGCAAATACCGCTCGGCTTCGGGCTGGGGCAGTGATGCACTGGTGCGTGGTGTCGAATCGTTTCAGGTGCTGTATGGCGTGAATACCGATGTTCCTGCGGATGGTGTGCCGAATGGCTATTTCAATGCCACAGCGCTGGAGCAGTTTGATGCAGCGCTGGTGCTGGAAGGCGCGAATCCGGCGCAGCGCTGGCAGGACCTGCAGCGCAAGACTTACTGGAAGCGCGTTGGCGCCATCCGTGTTGCCTTGCTGCTGAGGGGCGAAGTTGCAACGCGCGCCGACACGGGCAGTCGGCAGTTTGACCTGTTCGGCGCTCGCTATGCCGATGCGCATACCGAGGACGAAGGTGTGCGTATCGACGAACGCAGGATGCCGCAAGCGCAGCGACGACGAACGCGGGTGATGCTGGAGACGACCATTGCCTTGCGCAATACGCGGAGCTAGCGATGCGGCGCGGGCGGCAGTGCGGAATGGCGGTTCTGCTTAGTCTGATGCTGCTGGTGATCGTGCTGTTGCTGGGCACATCGGCCGCGCAACTGAGCTTGCAGGGGACGCGGGTAGCGCGCGCTGCGCGCGACCGGGACGTAGCATTTCAGGCGGCGGAGGCGGCTGTGGCAGATGCAGAACATGATCTTGAAAATGGCAGCGCGGTACTCACGCCGTGCACCCCTGCACCGGCGTGGCAGAAGGTGGATTTGTCCGGTGGCGAAGATGCCGGTGCCTGCAGCGTGGAGTTTGGCGCTCACACGGGTGCCAGTTTCGACGTGGCGGATGGTGCGCTGCCATTCAAACGGCCGCGCTACCTGATCGAGCGTCTGGTTTGCCATCAGCCCGGCGACGAGGCCGTGGCCGGAGCGCCTGCGCATTACTGCTATCGCGTTACGGCGATTGGCTTCGGGCCGCAGGCGGATACGGAAGTGGTGCTACAGACTATATACGGTCGTGGCGAGTGAGGTGGCGCGATGAATCACAGAATACGGGTAAGTGCGGTACGGCTGGTAGTCGGTCTTTTCATGGGCGTGACGACCACGCTGGAGACGCTAGCCTTGCCACCAGTCGTGCCGCTGGCTGCCGAGACGCTGACCACGGCTTGCCGAACTGGGAGCGAGGCGGCGAATGCTGGTAGGGTAACTGGTACTGCGACCTATTTTGCAGCCGATGTAAGGGCACAGTCCAGTGGGACATGGTTACAGGCCAGCGCGGACTTTCGCGACTGGAGCGGTTACTTCGCCCGCTATGCCATGCCGCCATTCACGGCAGGTGGGGCGACCGTCGAGCTAGGAGCGGCGCAGTGGGAGGCAGGGCGTGTTCTGACGGGCGATGGTGATCAGCCCGCTATGCCCGCGCCGTCAGAACGGCGCATCTACACAGCGCAGGTGGATGGGGATGGCAGCCTGCGCGGCATACCGTTTGTATGGCCGGCGCTGTCGTTAGTCCAGCAAAACATGCTGGACAAGATCAGCCCTGAGGCGAGAAATAGCGACGGCCTCGGCGTACGGCGGCTTGCGTATTTGCGCGGTGTGCGCAGTGACGAAGGACAGCCTTTTCGCCGCCGTCAGAGTTTGCTCGGCGATGCGCTGCGTAGCACGCCGGTACTGGTGGCCGCACCATCGGCAGAGCTACAGGATGCAGCGTATGCGGCATTCCTTCAGCGTTATGCGCAGCGTCGTGCTGTGGTCTATCTTGGCGCAAACGACGGTATGCTGCATGCATTCGATATGGCTGATGGCGTGGAGCGCTACGCATACATACCGAACGCGCTGATGCCTTACCTGAGTCTGCTGACAGATCCTGCCTACCGCCACCGAGCGTATCTCGATGGTCCGCTGTTGGCGGGTGAGGTGCGACTGTCCCGTGGCTGGCGCAGTGTGTTGCTGGCAGCTTTAGGCACGGGCGCGCAGGGTGTGTTTGCACTGGATGTTACTGACCCTGAGGCACTCGATGCCGCATCCGTGCTATGGGAATTTACCGATGCCGACGATGCGATGGTGGGCAATGTGCTGACACCGGCGCAACTGGCACGCATACGCTTGCGCACAGGTAGTGAAGCAGCCGTGGCGGTATTTGCCAGTGGCATGAATAACTACGGCGCCGATGGCCATGCCAGTAGCGCGGGCAAGGGCGCGCTGTTCCTGCTGATGCTGGATAAGCAGGCCACGGAAGGCTGGCGTATGAATGCTAATTATTTTCGATTCCTTACCCCGATTTCCGATGTACTGCTAGCGAACGGCTTGAGTGCGCCGGCATTACTCGCTGACCGCGATGGCCTGCTGCGTTTTGCCTACGCGGGCGATCTGCAAGGTAATCTGTGGCGTTTCGACCTGTATGGTACTGCGCCTTGGTCGGGCGGTGTGGAGCGCTTGTTCACTGCACGTGACGCACAGGGACGGCGCCAGCCCATCACCCAGCAGCCCTCCATCGTCTATGGCGCGGAGGGCGATTACCTGATTCTGTTCGGAACTGGCCGTTTGCTGAATCGCGCCGACCTTGCTGAGGCGGACTATGCCACGCAAACGTTTTATGCGCTGCGCGATAATCTGTCGCGCCCCATATCCGCAATCACAGGGCGGCAGCAATTGGCGCAGCGCGTGCTGGTGCCGAATTCCGCGGGACTGTTCGATGTGACGGGGACGATGGCGGCGGGAGAGCGTGGCTGGCTGGTCGATTTCTGGCGCTCGGAACGTAGCGGCGAGCGCAGCATCGATGGCGCACGCCTGATCGATGGCATGGTGCTGTTCAATACCCTGCTGCCGAACGGGAAGGCGGGGGCTTGCGGCGCTTCCCGCAGCCGTAGTTATGCCTTGAATGTTTTAACTGGCTTAGCGGCCAGCAGCGCACTGCTGGCTGATCCTGCAGTGGCGCTGGTAGGATTGATGCAACCTGAGTATTCCGCCAAACCTGTGCTGCTGCCTGCAACGCGCATGGTCAGCTTGCCCACGTCCACCTCAGGCGTGAAGGTGACGCAGCAACTGACCCACATCGTTGTCACGCACGACGCGCAGGGCGCAGCCAGAGTGGAAGCCGTGGCCCGCGTCAAGGCGGTACGTCGTGCAGGGCGGTTGAGCTGGCGCGAGATCAGTCACTGGCGCGAACTGCACGAGGCCAGCCAATGAAACCGCATAAGGGCTGGCGCGGTGCTGGTGGTTTCAGCTTGCTTGAACTGCTGGTGGTGCTGGCAATCGGTTCTGTTCTACTGGCGCTGGCGCTGCCAGCTTATCAGCACGCGGTCATCCGCGCACGGCGCACCGAGGCACAGGTGGCGCTGTGGCAGCTATTGCAGCAGCAGGAGCGCTACTACACGCAGGCCAATTCTTATCAGTCCTTTTCGGCCACTGCGACGGAAGCCGAAGCGCGCCAGTTCAAGTGGTGGAGTGGCAGCGCGGCCGCGCATAGCGCCTACGAGATTGAAGGCAAAGCCTGCGAAGGCGAGACGATACGCCAGTGTGTGCAACTGATCGCCACGCCCGGCACGCCCCGCGTAGACGGGCACTTCCGCGATGAGGCTTGCCAGCAATTGATACTCACCAGTCGTGGCAAGCAAGCAGCGACGGGACGGGAGCCGCGATGCTGGCCATAATTCGTCGCCGCACCCGATGCGGCCGCACACTGGTGGAAACCATGCTGGTACTGGCATTGCTGGCCATCGTGCTGTCACAGGCAGTGCCATCGTTTCAAGCGATACTGCAGCGCCAGCAGTTGCAGACTGCCGTCAATGATATGCTGGCGGCGTTGCGGCTAGCGCGCAGCCATGCCATGGCGCGTGGCAGCATCGTGCTGCTGGTGCCGCATGCATCGGACGGTGCGTGGCAGCATGGCTGGACCGTGTTTGTCGATAAGGATGGCAACCAGCATCCGGATACGGGCGAGCCGGTGTTGCTGGTACATCCGCCGCTGGCGAGTGGTCTGGTGCTGCGTACAGCGTTTTCCAGCGCAGCAGTGCCTGACTATCTTGCTTATAATGCTGCTGGACGTCCATGCAAGGCTGGTAGCAGCCTGATGGCCCGCTGGGGCACGCTGACGTTGCGGCTGGGCGAAAATGTGCGCAACATCAAAATTAATATGCTGGGCCGGATACGTGTCTGCGATCCGGTGCAGGAAGGGGCTAGCTGCGCTAGCGCGAGTGAGTAGGGAAAGTCGGGATTTTAGGGGTTTATGAAAATCAGCAACGATCTGCAGGGGATGACACTGGCACTGGAATGGGCGGCGCGCGGGCTGTACAGCACCTCGCCCAATCCCCATATCGGCTGCGTGATCGTGCGCGATGGCGCAGTGCTAGGCGCCGGGGTGACCCAGCAGGCCGGCAGCGACCATGCCGAGATTCAGGCCCTGAAAGATGCGCAGGCACGCGGCCATGATGTGCGCGGCGCCACCGCCTATGTCACGCTGGAGCCCTGCAATCACTACGGCCGCACGCCGCCTTGTTCCGATGCGCTGGTGCGCGCTGGTCTGGGCCGTGTGGTCGCAGCGATGGAAGACCCGAATCCGCTGGTCGCGGGGCAAGGCATGGCCAAGCTGGCGGCGGCCGGCATCGCCACCAGCGTCGGCCTGCTGGCCGAGCAGGCGTATGAACTGAATATCGGCTTTTTCTCGCGCATGACGCGTGGCCTGCCGTGGGTGCGCATGAAGAGCGCCGCCAGTCTTGATGGCATGACGGCGCTGCACAATGGTCAGAGCCAGTGGATTACCGGGCCAGAGGCGCGTGCCGACGGCCATGCTTGGCGTGCCCGCGCCTGCGCTATCCTGACCGGCATCGGCACCGTTAAAGCCGATGATCCCCAGTTGAATGTGCGTGCCGTCGAGACGCCGCGCCAGCCGCGCCGCATCGTGGTCGATAGCCGGCTGGAAATCGACTTGTCAGCCAAGGTGCTGCAGGGTGGCGGCACGTGGATTGCTGCGGCGCAGCCTGATGCCGAGAAGCAGGCCGCACTGGCGGATCTGGGCGCGGAAGTGATCATGCTGCCGAATGCAAACGGTAAGGTCGATCTGGCTGAACTGATGCGCGAACTGGGGCGGCGCCAGATCAACGAGCTGCATGTGGAAGCGGGTGGTAAGCTCAACGGCTCGCTGATACGCGCTGGTTGTGTGGACGAACTGCTGGTCTATCTGGCACCTAGCTTGCTCGGTGATGCGCAGGGCATGTTTGCTCTGCCTGCGCTGGAGCAACTGACGGATCAGCGCCGCATGAAATTCCATCAGGTACAGCAGATCGGCGAAGATTTGCGTATCCTTGCACGATTTATTTAACACGCTTTTCAACATTAAGACTACAACGCTATGTTCACTGGAATTGTCGCCGCTATCGGCAAAATCGAATCCGTTACCCCGCTCGAAGGCGGCTCGTTTGCAGGCGTGCGCCTGAATGTCCATGCTGGCGGCCTGCCGCTGGCCGATGTGGCGCTGGGTGACTCGATCGCTATCAACGGCGCCTGCATGACGGTGGTGGAAAAAGACGAGACCAGCTTCCGCGTCGACGTTTCGCGCGAAAGCCTGAACTGCACGGTGGGGCTGGATACGCTGACGGAAGTGAATCTGGAAAAGGCACTGACCTTGAACGAGCGTCTGGGCGGCCATCTGGTGTCCGGTCACGTCGATGGTCTGGGCGTGGTGCGCAAGTTCGAGCCTATCGGCGAATCGTGGGAACTGGTGATCGAGGCGCCGCGCGAACTGGCCAAATTCCTCGCCTTCAAGGGTTCGATCGTCGTCAACGGCGTGTCTCTGACGGTGAATCGGGTCGAGGATATCGGCAGCGGTGCGGAATTGGTGTGCCAGTTCTCGATCAACCTGATTCCCCACACCATCGCCATGACTACCCTCAAGCACCTTGCCGCCGGTAAGCAGGTGAATCTGGAAATCGACCTGATTGCGCGCTATGTGGAGCGCATGGTTTCCGTGGGCGCGGCAGGCAAATAAGCGCGCCAGCCAGTTTTCAGCCGTAAAAGATTGATATTATGACCAGATCGACCGGTGAAAACCGGGGATTTAGTCTATAAAAACAGCCTTTTGCGGTGGTGCTGGCGTAAATCCTTTAAAATAGCGGGCTGTTCTAGCTTCGCTACAAAGGATTTAACATGTCAATTTCCAGCACCGAAGAAATCGTCGCCGAATTGCGCGCAGGCCGCATGGTGATTCTGGTCGATGAAGAAGACCGGGAAAACGAAGGCGATCTGGTGCTCGCGGCGGATTTCGTCACGCCGGAAGCCATTAATTTCATGGTCACCCATGCGCGCGGTCTGGTCTGCCTGACTTTGACCGAAGAACGCTGCGACCAGCTGAACCTGTCGATGATGTCGGCCCGTAACGGCACCGCCTTCGGCACCAATTTCACGGTATCGATCGAAGCGGCCGAAGGCGTGACCACCGGTATTTCCGCCGCCGACCGTGCGCGTACCATTCAGGTAGCGGTAGACAAGAACACGGAACCTACCGACATCGTTCAGCCGGGCCATATCTTCCCGCTGAAGGCCCAGAAGGGCGGCGTGTTGATGCGTGCTGGCCATACCGAAGCCGGTTGCGACCTGACCGCCATGGCCGGCCTGACGCCTGCCTCGGTGATCTGCGAGATCATGAAGGCCGACGGCACCATGGCGCGTCTGCCGGACCTGATGGAGTTCGCCAAGGAGCACAATCTGAAGATCGGCACCATTGCCGACCTGATCCAGTACCGCAGCCGCAATGAATCGCTGGTGGAAAAAGTTGGCGAGCGCACGCTGAAAACCGCGCAGGGCGAATTCCGCATGATCGCCTACCGCGACAAGCCTAGCGGCTCGGCGCACCTGGCGCTGGTGCATGGCGAGATGGACAAGAACAAGGAAACCCTGGTACGTGTGCACCAGCCAGTGTCGATTCTGGATGTGCTGGAATCGGAGGCGACTACCCACTCGTGGAATCTGTCGTCCTCGCTGGCCGCTGTCAAAGCCTCCGAGCGCGGCGTGATCGTGCTGCTGAACTGCGAAGAAACTGCCGAGCAGTTCTTCTCCCAGTTCGCTGCGCTGGATAAGCCGGAAGTCAAGCCGAAAGGCCGCGCTGCCAGCATGGACCTGCGTAGCTACGGTATCGGTGCGCAGATTCTGCGCGAAGTGGGCGTGTGCAAGATGCAACTGCTGGCCAGCCCGCGCAAAATGCCATCGATGACGGGCTTCGATCTGGAAGTGACCGGCTATCTGGCCAAACCTAACTGAACCACCCACCTTACCCACCTAAAAAGAGGCCTCACATGACCGTAGGTAGCTATGAAATCAACCTGTCCGGCGACGGACTGCGCGTCGGCATCGTTCAAGCCCGTTTCAACGAAGACGTTTGCCACGGCCTGCTGTCGGCCTGTCTGGCCGAGCTCAAGCATCTGGGCGTAGAAGATGAAGATATCCTGCACGTGACCGTGCCGGGCGCGCTGGAAGTGCCGCTGGTGCTGCAAAAGATGGCAGAATCGCAGCAGTTCGACGCGCTGATCGCACTGGGCGCCGTGATCCGTGGTGAAACCTACCACTTCGAACTGGTGTCGAACGAATCGGGCGCCGGCATTACCCGTATCGGCCTCGATTATGGTATTCCTATCGCTAACGCCATCCTGACCACGGAAAACGACGAGCAGGCAGAAGTGCGTATGGCAGAGAAGGGCGCGGATGCCGCGCGGGTAGCAGTAGAAATGGCGAACCTGACCATTGCTCTGGAAGAGCTGAATCAGGATCAGGGCGACGACGAGTAAGTTGCTTTGTAAAACGGCCGGAAATGCAGTGTTGCACCGGTATGCACCGGCGCAACAGGCCGGATTTTGTAAGAATTTAAGAATAGGTATAACCATGACAGATAAAGCATTGCACGCCAACCCTAGTAAAAACCGTACGCCGCGTCACCGCGCGCGCGAGTTTGCGTTGCAGGGTTTGTATCAGTGGCTGCTGAATAACGAAGATGCGGCCACCGTGGTCAACAACATCCGTTCCGCGCACGGCTTCGACAAGGCTGACGGCGACCACTTCTCGGCACTGCTGTACGGTGCCATCAAGGATTCCGTCGCGCTGCGTGACACCTTCGCACCGCTGGTCGATCGTGGCGTAGCCGAACTGTCGCCGATCGAGCACGCAGTGCTGCTGATCGGTGCCTACGAGCTGAAGAACAATCTGGAAATCCCTTATCGCGTCGTCATCAACGAAGCGGTGGAGCTGACCAAATCGTTCGGCGGTATCGACGGCCACAAATACGTCAACGGCGTGTTGGACAAACTGGCTGCCAAACTGCGTCCGGAAGAAGTAGCTGCCGACAAAAAGCGCTAAGCCGCGCGCTGCCCCATCTCAAGCCACCGCATGCGGTGGCTTTTTTTATTTCGGGGTCAGGTCGGGCAAAGTGCAGGGGTCAGGTCGGGCGTTGGTGCGATCTTTGACAATTCGCAAAAAGTGCACTTTGCCCGACCTGACACCAGCACTTTGCCCGACCTGACCCCACGGTATTAGCAGGTGCTACCGCCGGGGCTATGGTGCGACGCTGCATGATTCCGCTTTGACTTTGTGTACGTGCACGTTGAGAATAACTTGTTTTATAGTTAATCTTGAGGTGGCATTATTAGCCTGTACTCGATATCCGCTTCGCCATGGCGGCGACGTAGCTGGCTGGCGCTGATCGGCACGGCTCACCTGCTGGCTGTATGGTGCTGGCATGTGCCGCCCCATCAGGGGCCGCCTAGGCCAGTTGCGCGGGGCACGCTAACCTATATCTTGCCGGCACAGCAGCAGGATAAGCCGCAGCGCACGGTAGTACGCCCTGCTCAGTCGCTTAGCGCGCCGCTAACAGCCGTCCAGCCACTCCGGAAAGCGCAGCCGGTCAAGTCAGCGCCGGCTATCAGCGTTGCGCCAGCCGATCAGCCAGGTAATCCCGTGGCGTCGGCGCCGGCTATGACGCTGGTGGCGCCGTCCGCTGATCCGTTCGCGCTGCCCGCCAAGCCAGCGCAGGATGAGGATGCAATGTTGCGCGCGCGCCGTAGTGCCGGCGCGGTGGATAAGCAGTTGCGTAAGGAAGCATGGAATCCGCGCGATAAGAAGATTGCCAATGAGCGTACTTTGCTGGCCGAAAAGCTGGCCAGCGCCTATACGGGCTCGGATGGTATGACGCAGGAGAGTGTGACGCTCGATGATGGGCGGGTGATGACGCGTATCCGTACGGGGGCAGGTACCACCTTCTGCGCCGTCAAGGAGAGCAACGGGCTGACGGGCGGACGTGATCCCTTTCGCGATGGCATCCGCACCAAGATCACCACGTGCGGCCGTTGAACCGTTTCTGTGTGGCGCAGAAATAAAAAAACCACCTCGCGAGGTGGTTTTTATTAGAGGAAGCAGTGCTTACAGGCCGGCGATCTGGGTGCCGCTGATGGATTTCTCTGTGCTGGCCAGCGGCTGGGCTGGCTTGGCAGGCACGGCGGCCATGACTGGTGTAGTGATCGGCACTTTTTTACCAGCCGACACCATCTTCAGGCGCTGGTATTCGGCCAGTACTTTCGAACCGTAGCCATCGTCATGCTCGAAGGCACCTGCGCCTACATAGCTTTTCAGGCCAGCTTCGACGGAACCGCCACGGGTGACGTAGTCTTTCAGGATCAGCGAGCCGACGCGGATATTGGCAACCGGATTCAGTGCAGCCTGGGTGCCGCCCATGTCCTGGAACTTGTCATGGTGTACTTTCGACATCACCTGCATCAGACCCTGCGCGCCGACCGGGCTTTCCGCGAACGGATTGAAGCCCGATTCGATCGCCATCACCGCCAGAATCAGCAGTGGATCGAGTTTGATTTCACGTGCCGTCAGGTAGGCAGTGGAAACCAGCATATTGGCGGCATCGCCCGCTACGCGGTAACGCTTGGACAGCCACGAGGTCACCCATTGCTGCTGTTTCTTGGTGCCCAGCAGGGCACGTTCCTCGGCCGTCAGCGGTTCGGTATTGGCGACCGGGGCGCTCGATGGGGCTTCCATCAGTTCCGACAGCGGTGGCACTACGACAGGCTCGGTTTCAGCCTCTGGCGTGCGGTTGAGCAGGTTGCTCAGGTCTTTGGCCAGTTCCGGACGAACAAACAATACTGCCATCATAATCAGTGCGCTCACGCCGACGATGGTCAGCGTGTGCTGGGCGGTGGCGAGCACGCCTTTGGCCGATACGCGCGTGTTGGACAACCACGCAGCTGGCTGGCGAGCCATGTTGTGGGCAAACTGAGTTGCACCGGTGATACGATTAATCATAGACTTCCCCTGAAATGTCCGTAAAAGCGCTTCCCCGCCAGCGTTGTACGCAGCTAACCGGGTGCTAATGCCGTGCATCAGAAATATCATCGTTGTGCGCCGCTGGGAGCGTACGCATAACGCCATCATTGCTTGCCTGAGCTGAAGCTTCCTTTGGTACGCCTGGTACTCATTCGGAACGACATCAGTCGCAATACAACTGCTTTCGGGGGTAAGGCAGACGCCTTTGGCAAACACTCCTTAAAATGTCATGTGGAGCCCCGACTCCGTGAATGAATGAGCAACAACTATTGTGGTTCGCATATCGTGCAGAACCGTGTTCTCTTCAAGTAGGGCAGATTCTATGGGCTGTTTTATATCAAGTCAATGATAACAAACAATGAAGCTATAACTTATAAATCTTACTTTTTTGCTTGCATTGCGCGTAAAACCAATAAAATCAACCACTTGACCTGTTTTTTTAAACAGTATGCTGATTTGAAAGAAAAAGTAAAAAACCGATGAAATATTCTGATCTACGCGATTTCATTTCTCAGTTGCAACGAATGGGCGAACTTAAGCCCATTTTGACGCCTGTTTCGCCGCACTTGGAGATGACCGAGGTTTGCGACCGTACTTTGCGGGCCGGTGGACCGGCTTTGCTGTTCCAGCATCCCACCGGCCACAGCATGCCTGTGCTGGGTAATCTGTTCGGTACGGAGCGCCGTGTGGCGCTGGGTATGGGGGCAGATAGCGTGAGCGAGTTGCGCAAGATCGGCCATGTGCTGGCCCGTCTGAAAGAGCCGGAACCACCCAAGGGTTTCAAGGACATCATGGGCATGGGCAGTCTGGTGAAAGCCGTGTGGGATATGGCGCCTAAGGAGATGCGCGGTGCGCCGTGTCAGGAAATCGTCTGGGAAGGCGCCGATGTGGATCTGGGCAAACTGCCGATCCAGCATTGCTGGCCCGGCGATATTGCGCCGCTGATTACGTGGGGGTTGGTGATTACCAAAGGTCCTAATAAGAAGCGGCAGAATCTGGGCATCTACCGCCAGCAGGTGCTGGGGCCTAACAAGGTGATCATGCGCTGGCTGGCCCACCGCGGCGGCGCGCTGGACTTCCGCGAACACGCGATCCAGAATAAAGGCCAGCCTTATCCTATCTGCGTGGCGCTCGGTGCCGACCCCGCCACTATATTAGGTGCGGTCACGCCGGTGCCCGATAGTCTGTCGGAATACCAGTTCGCTGGTCTGTTGCGCGGCAGCCGTACCGAACTGGTCAAAGCCATCGGTAGCGAACTGCGCGTGCCCGCTTCGGCCGAAATCGTGCTGGAAGGGCATATCTATGCCGACCCGGACCACCCTAGCGGCTACGAACATGCGCTGGAAGGGCCGTATGGCGACCACACCGGCTATTACAACGAGCAGGATAGCTTCCCCGTGTTCACTATCGACCGCATTACCATGCGGCGCGACCCTATCTATCACTCGACCTACACGGGCAAACCGCCGGATGAGCCGGCGATTCTGGGGCTGGCGCTCAATGAAGTGTTCGTGCCGCTGCTGCAGAAGCAGTTCTCCGAGATTACTGATTTCCACCTGCCGGCCGAGGGTTGCAGCTACCGCATGGCGGTGGTGCAGATTAAGAAGCAGTATGCAGGCCACGCCAAGCGCGTGATGTTCGGGGTGTGGAGCTTCCTGCGCCAGTTCATGTACACCAAGTTTATCGTGGTGGTGGACGAGGATGTGAATATCCGCGACTGGAACGAGGTAATCTGGGCGATTACCACCCGCGTCGATCCTACCCGTGATACCACGCTGGTCGATAACACGCCGATCGATTATCTGGACTTTGCCTCACCCGTCAGCGGTCTGGGCAGCAAGATGGGGATAGATGCTACCAATAAGTGGCCCGGCGAAACCACGCGCGAATGGGGCACGACCATCACCATGTCGCCCGAGGTAAAAAGCCGTGTCGATCAGATTTGGCAGGAACTGGGGCTGTAAGGTATAATCAGCTCGGACGGGCCCCTGCGCATTGTGGCATGGCCAACCTGGTCAGGTCGGGAACGAAGCAGCCACAGCTATTCACCATAAGTGCCGCAGATCAGGCTCGTCTCCTTCGGGATATTAAAAAAGCTGCCATAGGCAGCTTTTTTGTTTTGCGCGGCGCTTTATTCGGTGTCGAGTTCCGCTTCCAGCGGGCGCTCCGAGGCCAGCATGACAGGGTTTTCCTTCAGCCACGCCGATTCGGGTTTGAGCCGGATCTGGTGCTTGGCATCCGTGTTGTAGACCGTGCTGCCTACTTTAAGCTGGGCCGGTTTGCCAAACTTGAATACCACTACTTTGATGGTCGGCGCGAATAGGCTCAGTGCGCCGGCCATTTTCTTGATGGCGTGATTGCTCTGCTCCACGCTGCTCATAATCGGCGTGTAATTCCACTGGTTGCCGGCGGGGAGCGGGGTGGTGATGTCATAACCGGCAGCGGATTTTTCGCCTTTCGGTAAAGAGGTGTAGATTTTGGCGTCGTCGGTCAGCCATTTGGGGTTAGGCACCAGCGCGAGCCGGTAGTCGGGTGAGAGAGTGGGCAGCGGATGGCGCTCGCCGCCTTGCACCACCGTGAGCACCAGATCTTCCGGCTTGATGGCCTTGTTGTGCGGGCGGATGGTCAGGAATAGATTGATCTTGTCCCTTTCGTTAGCCGGTATGGCGTAGAACTTATCGAGGCGCATGTCCTCGACCAGCTTCTTATATGGCGCCCATTCGCGTTCTTCTGCGTGGGCGGCGAGGGACAGCAACAGCAGGGGGAGTAGGGCCAGTTTTTTCATTTATTCACGAAGTTAAAAGAAAAACAAATGGTAGGCCAGTCTGGACGAATTACCAATTCCCATCACGCCTTGTTACAATTGTTTTTTTTCGCATCGTGCAGCCCGCTGTGCTGCAGCGGCTCCCTCGGTCAGTGCTATCTACGGTAAAATCTCAGCATGTCCTATCAAGTCCTCGCCCGTAAATACCGTCCCCGGAACTTCGACACGCTCGTCGGTCAGGAGCACGTCGTCCGTGCACTGACCCATGCCCTGCACAGTGGCCGTCTGCACCATGCTTATCTGTTCACGGGTACGCGCGGGGTGGGCAAGACTACGCTGTCGCGGATTCTGGCCAAATCGCTCAATTGCGTGGGGCCGGACGGGCAGGGCGGCATCACCGCCACCCCTTGCGGCGTGTGCGAAGCCTGTACGGCGATCGATGCGGGACGGTTCGTTGACTATATAGAGATGGATGCGGCGTCCAACCGTGGTGTGGACGAGATGGCGCAACTGCTGGAGCAGGCGGTGTACGCACCGAGTAATGCGCGCTTCAAGGTCTATATGATCGACGAGGTGCACATGCTGACCAACCACGCCTTCAACGCCATGCTGAAGACGCTGGAAGAACCGCCCGAGCACGTTAAATTTATTCTGGCGACCACGGATCCGCAGAAAATTCCTGTGACGGTGCTGTCGCGCTGCCTGCAGTTCAATCTGAAGCAGATGCCACCCGGCCATATCATCGGCCACCTCGACAATATTCTGGGCCAGGAAGGCATCAGCTTCGAAGCGCCTGCGCTGCGTCTGCTGGCGGCCGGGGCGCACGGTTCGATGCGCGATGCGCTGTCGCTGACCGATCAGGCGATTGCCTATGCGGCTGGCGAGGTAACGCTGGAAGCGGTGCAGGGTATGCTGGGCGCACTCGATCAGTCGTATCTGATCCGCTTGCTCGATGCGCTGGCAGCCAAGGATGGTGCCGATCTGCTGGCCGTGGCTGATGAAATGGCCACGCGCAGCCTGTCGTATAACGGTGCCTTGCAGGATCTGGGTACGCTGCTGCACCGCATCGCGCTGGCGCAGACGGTGCCGACGGCGCTGCCGGAAGACCTGCCTGAATATGCCGATGTGGTGCGCCTTGCCGCTGCCTTCGATGCAGAAGAAGTTCAGCTGTATTACCAGATCGCCGTGCATGGCCGTAACGAGTTGGGGCTGGCACCCGATGAATATGCGGGTTTCTCCATGACGCTGCTGCGTATGCTGGCCTTTCGCCCCGGCGTCGGTGGCGCCGAAGGACCAGCCCCTGCTGCGCCAGCGATGACGCGTCAGGCTGCGGTGGCCGCCGTGCGCGCTGCGGCCGCACCGCCCAGCCGTGCTGCATCCCATGTGCAGGCTAGCCATGCCAGCGTGACGCCACCATCCGTGGTGGCTGGTGCCGCTGCCGCGCTGGCCGCGGCCGAAGCTGCACCTGTATCCCGTCCGATGCCGCCTATGCCGGCACCTGCGACTGTCGCCTCGGCGCCTGCGGCTACGGTGGTTGCGGCGCCAGCGCCTGCTGCTGCGTCATCGATGGCTCCAGCTTTCGCTGCTCCTGCATCGGCAGTGGCAGCGCCGGCAGTTCCTGCATCGGCATCGGCACCTGCTGCGGCAGCCTCCGCCGCACCAATGAGCCCTGCGCGTTTGGCGATCAATGCTGCGCTGGAAGCGGCACGGGCAGCATCGCGCCCGGGCGCTCGTTCCGGCGCGGCATCGACACCGTCGGCAGCGGCACCTGCACCAGCATCGGCAACCACGCAGGCAACGACGCAGGCAACTACGCCTGCATCGGCGGCACCTAGTGCGATGATGGCGGCGCCGGTGCACACGCCACCGGCAGCGCAGCCTGCACCGCCGTCGTCACCCGTCATGCAGGCGCAGCCTGCTGTGGCCGCACGTCCGGCGCCTTGGGAAGATATGCCCGCAGGCGATACGCAGGCGGCTGTGCTGGAAGCGCCGCCCAAGGCAGTGGCAGTGGCACAGACCCAGCCAGCGGTGCAGTCGCAGGCGCAGGTTCATGCTCATGCTCAGAATCAGGCGCCTGTCGCTGCGCCGGCAATGCAGCGTGCTGCACCCGCCCGTCCTGCTGACGATGAAGACGATCTGCCGCCATGGGTGACGGAATTTTCCGACGATAGCGCGGTAGCACCGGCCGGTATGCCGGCCTATATGAATGAAGCGCCACAAGGCTATGCTGACGAAGCGCCTGCGGTGGTGATGCCGGCGCGCGCGCCAGCGGCACCGGCCAAAGCGCCGTATGCCTATGTGATTACGCCGGTGCCGGAACTGAACTGGGACGGCAACTGGCCGGCGGTCGCAGCGACGCTGCCACTGCGTGGCGTGGCGCAGCAACTGGCCATGCAGGCGGAACTGATTTCCTGCAGCATGGACGGCAACGCCGTCGTGTTCAAGCTGCGCGTGCCGATCGAAACCTGGCGTACGCCGGGTAATGTCGAAAAGCTCAACGCAGCACTGAACGAGCGCTTTGCCCGCAGCGTGCGGGTCGAAACGGAACTGGGCCCAGTGTGGTACACGGCCAGCGCCGAAGCGCAGGCGTACCGCGAGGCCTGCCAGAAGGCGGCCGAACAGACGGTGGCGCAGGATCCGTTTATCAATGCCATGATCCGTGAGTTCGATGCCTGGGTCATCCCCGGCAGCATCGTGCCGCCGCCTAGTTCGGCCACGCTGCACTGATCATTCTTTACCCTTTTAATCCACGGAGTATTCCAACATGATGAAGAACCAACTGGCTGGCCTGATGAAGCAGGCGCAAGCAATGCAGGACAATATGAAAAAAGCCCAGGATGCTCTGGCGCTGGTGGAAGTGGAAGGCCAGTCCGGTGCCGGTCTGGTGAAGGTTGTCATGACCTGCAAAAACGACGTCAAGCGCGTTTCCATCGATCCGTCGCTGCTGGCCGACGACAAGGACATGCTGGAAGATCTGGTGGCCGCTGCCTTCAACGACGCCGTGCGCAAAGCCGAAGCGACCTCCGCCGAGAAAATGAGTGGCCTGACTGCCGGTCTGAATCTGCCTGCCGGCTTCAAGATGCCTTTCTAATCCGCTGCGCGCCGGCTCATGTCCAAATCGCTGGAGTTTCTGACGGAAGCTTTGCGCCGTCTGCCCGGTGTCGGCCCCAAGTCGGCGCAACGGATGGCTTTTCATTTGCTGCAGCATGACCGCGAAGGTGCGGACATGCTGTCGCGCGCCTTGCAGCAGGCGGTCAGCGCGGTGCACCACTGCGCGCTGTGTAATACCTTCACCGAAGAAGAAGTCTGCGATACCTGCAGCGATGAGCAGCGCGAGCGCCATCTGCTGTGCGTGGTCGAGACACCTGCCGATCAGCTCATGATCGAACAGACCCTGACCTACAAAGGGCTGTACTTTGTTCTGATGGGCCGCTTGTCGCCGCTGGACGGCATCGGCCCCAAGGACATCCATCTGGAAAAACTGCTGGCCCGCGCCGCCGATGGTCTGGTGACGGAAGTGGTACTGGCCACCAATTTCACCAACGAAGGCGAGGCCACGGCGCACTACATCAGCGAGATGCTGAAGGCGCGTGGTTTGCGCGTGAGCCGTCTGGCGCGCGGGGTGCCCGTTGGTGGCGAACTCGAATACGTGGATGCAGGCACCATCGCCCGCGCCATGCTGGACCGAAGGGCTACGTAATGACGTCGAAGCAGGCCATGCCGCTGGCTGGCATCAAGGTACTGGAACTGGGCACGCTGATTGCGGGCCCTTTTTGTGCGCGCATGCTGGGTGAATTCGGCGCCGAAGTGATCAAGGTGGAGTCGCCGCAGGGCGGTGATCCGATCCGCACCTGGCGCGTGCTCAAGGATGGTACGTCGCTGTGGTGGTCGGTGCAGTCGCGTAATAAGAAGTCGCTGACGCTCAATATGAAGAGTGAAAAGGGGCGCGAGATCGCCCGTCAGCTGGCGCTGGAAGCCGACATCATCATCGAGAACTACCGCCCCGGCGTGCTGGAAAAATGGGGCATGGGCTACGAGCAGCTCAAGGCCATCAATCCCGCCACCATCATGGTGCGTCTGTCGGGTTTCGGCCAGACGGGGCCGATGAAAGATTTACCCGGCTTTGGTGCCATCGGCGAATCGATGGGCGGGCTGCGCTATGTGTCCGGCCACGCCGACCGTCCACCGGTGCGGGTGGGCGTTTCAATCGGTGATTCGGTGGCGGCGCTGCACGGCGTGATCGGCGCCATGATGGCGCTGCGTCACCGCGATGTGACGGGCGGCCGCCTTAAAGGCGAAGGCCAGATGGTGGACGTGGCGCTGTACGAATCCGTGTTCAATCTGATGGAATCACTGGTGCCGGAATACGACCATGCGGGCGTAGTGCGCGAGCGCACTGGCGGGGCTTTACCCGGCATCGTGCCATCGAATACCTACACCACCCGTGATGGCGAGAATATCGTGATTGCCGGTAATGGCGATGCCATCTTCAAGCGACTGATGCTGGGCATAGGCCGCATCGATATGGCTGGTGATCCTGAACTGGAACGCAACGATGGCCGCGTCAAACGCACGGAAGAAATCGACGGTGCGATACAGGCATGGTGCGACACCATGGATATCGATAGCGCGCTGACCGTGCTGAAAGCGGCGGACGTGCCGGCGGGGAAAATCTACTCGGTGCGCGACATGATGACGGACCCGCAGTTTCTGGCGCGCGAGATGTTCGAGCAGCACCAGTTTTCTGATGGTACGCCCGTCAAGCTGCCGGCTATTTCGCCCAAGTTGTCGGCCACGCCGGGACAGACGCGCTGGATTGGTCCTGCGCTGGGACAGCACAATGATGAAGTGCTGCAGTCGCTAGGCTACAGCGCCGAGCAGATCGCCGCACTCAAGCAGGACGGCGTGCTTTAACGCCGTCGCAGGGCAGCGCTGCGCCATGCAGTGCTCAGGCTGGCGGGCGGGCTGAGGTCAGCACTCAGATAGGCGTCGTCGATGCCGAAATCATGTACGCGGCGGTAGCCCTGCTGGTTCAGCAATTGTTCGATCTCCTTGCGTACGGGCTGGCGGTTGTGCTCCACCGTCAGCACCCGGAAGCGGTAACGCTCGAACGGGAAACCGCGCAGGATGGCCAGTTCCGCGCCTTCCGTATCCAGACTCCAGTAATCGATCACGGCCGGTGCTGCGCTAGCTTGTAGCAGTTCGCCTATGCTGCGCGTGCGTTTGCGCACGCTGGCAGGATGGGCGCCATGGCGGCGCTGCACATAGCGCCACATCATGGCCGGATAGTGCTGGCGTATGCCACCCAGCATGCCGGCGCCTTCGACGAATTCCACTTCACCTGCCGTCTGATCCAGACAGTCGGGCAGGCACAGGCAGCGCCGGTTGTTCTGCAAGGCGGCGAAGTAGCGCGTGTTGGGTTCAACGCAGATGCCGTGCCAGCCGTATTCGCGTTCCAGCAGCAGAGTATTGCTGGAGGTGATGCCATCGGTGGCGCCGGTGTCCAGAAAGAAGCCGCCGCGCAAGCCATCTAGCACCTGCAGCACGAAGTAGTCCTGTCCCAGTTGCGATGCCATGGCTAGCCTTTGCGCTGACGGCGCAGCGCAGCCGAGCGCCAGTTGCCCGATGGTGCTAGCGCTGCTTCCGTCTGTTCGTTACGCTGGCCGTACAGCAGCGTGATGTTGATGCGCCGGTTCTCGTAGCTATCGCGGAAGCGGCAGCGCGCCGTGCCGTGAAACAGGTCGGAATCGAAGATGATGGCGCGGTTCTGGCGGTAGGGGATATAGCGTGCTTTCGCCCCGCTGGCGCGCAGGAAGCGGCGTATCAGGTCGGGGCGGCGGTTGTATTGTTCGAACTGCCAGTCCGGTGGTGCGGCCACGTCGTAGATGTGCATGCCGCCGCTGGACGGATCGAGATTGGCCTGATCGGGCGTGATCCAGAAATTGACATTGATGGCGGCGAAGTCGGCATGGACGTCGTCACCGGGCATTTCAGCCGGATACTTGTAGGCCCACAGTTGCGTCAGGCGATGGCGCTGGCTAATCAGATTCGGTAGCGCGGCGCGCAGGGCTGCCGCGAGCTGGTCCAGCAAAGGGCAGCGCAGGCCCTGATGGTAGAGGGCACCTAGCCGGCCATGGGAATAGCGCAGCGAATTCCAGATCATCGATTCCAGACAGTAGGCGCGCAGGCTGGCCAGTGCCTGTGGCGCAAGGAAATCGTCGATGATGACGATGCCGGGCTGCTGCGCCTGATAGGCCTGCTCCACTGCGCTAGCTTGCCAGTGCTGGCCCAGTGGCTGGTCCACACTGGGAGCAGGGCGGCGGTAGAGCGTGCGGTTGTAGCTGCTGCCGATAGCTTGCAGTTCCGCGGCCTGCCACTGCGCGCGTTGGCGCACACCCTCGGCGCATAGCTGATCGGCTAGCTGGCGGTAGCGTGTCGCCATGTCGTGGTAATTAGGTGCGAGCAGGCCGCGCGCCAGCAGGTAGTCGAACTGGTCGGCATCGTGGCGCAGTTTGGCAACCGTGAGCGGTGCCGGCTGGGCTAGCGGCAGGCGGGGCGCATCTGGCTGTCTGGGCAGGGCGGACATGGCAGGCTCAGTCCTGCTCGTGCAGCAGTTGCGCCAGTGTGGCCGGTATGTGTACATCATCCAGCCATGCGGCCTGCAATACTTCGCCGAGCATTTCCTGCCAGTGGCTGGCGATCACGGCGCGGATCGCCTCGTCGTGGTAGAGCCGCTGGCACATCTGGCACTGGTGGCCATACAGGCCTTCCCAGCGGATCGCCGGATCGTGGCTGGCCGCCCATGCCACGACTTTGGCAGGGCCCTGATAGTGTATCCACAGTTTGAGGAAATCCTGTTCCGCTGCGCTGATGGCGTTTTGCAGGCATGGCGTATCGGTGCTCGTGGCCACATTCAGTTCGGGGATGACGCGCAGGCCCAGTCCGCAGCAGGCGCCGATGCGGCCATCGGCCTGCAGCGTGTAGGTCTTGAGTACGCTGCTGCAGCCGCCGCGCATGGCCGCTGCCTGCACGTCGCAGGCGACCCCTTGGGGATACTGGTATATGGTGCTGTGATTGAGTGGCATCCACGGGCTGCTCAGGATGGTGAGGTAGGCGCGCTGTTGTGGTGTCAGGTCTTGTAGCAGCGGGTGTTCCTGTAGCGCTTCCGGTGTGATGGTACGGGCATCTTTCAGTTCCATCATGACGTGGGTGCGTAGCTGGCGTTCGCAGGCTGCCACACAGGCATGGGCTACCCGCTCCAGCGGGATGTAGCGGATATGTTCGTCGCCCGTGCTGTAATTGATTTCTGAAAGGCCTGCTGCCATCAGCGCGGCCAGCCTGTCGTGTGCCGCTGCGGGGCTGGTGGCCCAGTGGGCATTGGTAACGAGGCGGACAGGCAGGCGGTAGCTGGCGGCACGCTGTATGCCGCGCAGCAGCGTGGTCCATTCCAGCGTGGCTTCGCCGCCAGTGAAGACGATGTTGCAGAAGCCCAGTGCATGGGCTTCGTCTATGGCTGCCAGTACGGTGTCGGCATCGAGGTGCGCCCGTTCGCGCGGGCTGGACAGGGTGCCGCAATCGGTGCAGGCCGCCGGACAGGTAAAAGTCGGCATGATGGACAGGGTGCGGCCGCGCCGCGGCAGGTCCGTCTGGGAGGCGCTAGCGGGCTTCATACATTTGCGCTTCCGTGAGATTGAGCAGGCCACGGGTTTCTAGCGTGATGGCGTATTGCACCAGCGCTTCGATAGTGACGCGGATATATTCCTGCCCTCGATAGGGATCGTATTCCGAATCGTCGGTGCCGGTATCGGTGCCATCGTCCGTGCCTTCGTCTGTGCCTTCGTCCGTGCCAGTGTCCGTTCCGGTATCCGTACCTGTGTCGGTGCCGGTATCCGTACCTGTGTCGGTGCCCGTATCCGTACCGGTATCCGTGCCAGTGTGGGTGCCGGTATGGGTGCCTGTGTCCGTGCCCACTTCCGTGCCTTCATCTGTGCCGGGGCCGGTGCCTATGGTGGCCGAACTGTGCTCGAAGTTCTGGGTGCTGTTGGAATCGTTGATGGTGCGATGGTCGGTGGGCACCAGAAAGCCGGATGCAAAGATAGGGCTGCTGGTGAACAGCATGGCCTGCTCGATACCGCCCAGCGCGAACGGTGATTCGCGTTCCATGGCGGCGCGGATCAGCGCGATGATGGCGTGCTCGTCGCCGTACTGGATGACGGCATTGCCGAACGCTGTCATGAATTCGCTGCGTGATGGCGGGCGGTTCTGGTGTTCGCCCGCATAGTTGCGCAGCCAGCGGCGCATGCTGCGGCTGGCCAGCACGGCATAGACCAGCTGGTTGCTGACGGAGGCGCGCTGGGGCGGCAGGTCGATTCCCTCGGCATAGTCGGCCAGCACCTGCGCCGGATCGGTGATGAACTGTTCGCGCAGCAGATAGTCGTGCGCCATGGCTTTGAACAGTGCTTGTACGCGGCGCGAGATGCCAGCTGCATGCAGCACTAGCGGCTTGCGGCAGGCTGGGCGCTCCGGTGCAAATACCAGCCGGAATGAATGTTCTTGCTGTTCCATAATGCCTCCCGTGCAGAACAGATTCGAGTCTGTTCAGCATAGAAGGACGGTCTAAACCGCATGCGATGAGGCTCAATGCTGTGCAGGGAACTTGCTCTCTGTGGTGCTGTCGCTGCCATCGAGTACCGGCCGGTTGGCCAGCATCAGGGTGATGTTCTCCGGCGGCGAAGGATGACCCAGATAATAGCCCTGCACCATGTCGCAGCCATATTGTTCCAGCATGCGCAGCTGTTCGTTGGTTTCCACCCCTTCCGCCACCACGCTTAGCTTCAGGCCGTGCGCCATGGCGATGATGGCGCGGGTGATGGCGGCGTTCTCGCTATCCTGCGGCAGACCGGTTATGAAGCTGCGGTCTATCTTCAGCGCGCTGACATTGAAGCGTTTGAGATAGTTCATCGACGAGTAGCCGGTGCCGAAATCATCGATCGACAGATACACTCCGATGGCGCGCAGACGCTCCAGCGTCTGCAGGGTGGCGCGCGCATCGTCCATCAGTGTGCCTTCTGTCAGTTCCAGTTCCAGCAGCCCGGCCGGCATGCCGCTATCCTGCAGGGCCGAGAGCACCATCTGGCTCAGGTTCTCGTCCTTGAACTGCCGGGCCGAGAGGTTGACGGCGATGCGCAGCGGGTGCTCGTCGCTGCACTGCCACTGGCGCGCCTGCTGGCAGGCGGTACGCAGCACCCATTCGCCTATCGGTACGATCAGTCCCGTCTCTTCGGCCAGTGGAATGAATTCGGTGGGCGAGATGATGCCGCGTTCCGGATGGCGCCAGCGCACCAGTGCTTCCACGCTGACGATGGTGGCGCTGCCGACATCGATCTGTGGCTGGTATAGCAGATACAGTTCACCGTTCTGCAGGGCTTTGCGCAGGCCCACCTCCAGCTGGACATGGCTCATGATCTGCATGGTCAGCGAGGAGCTATACAGCTTGGCGTTATTCTTGCCGCAGTTCTTGGCGTGGTACATGGCCGTATCGGCAAACTTGAGCAGGCTGCTGCAGTCTTCGCCATCTTCCGGGTACAGCGAAATGCCGATGCTGGCGGTGACGAAGATTTCGTGGCTGTCCAGCTGGAACGGGCGGCACATGGCATCCTTGACGCGCTGCGCCACGGCCAGCGCATCCTCGACCCGTTCCAGATCGGGGATCAGGATGGTGAATTCGTCGCCGCCCAGCCGTGCCAGATTGCTGTCGTCTGCTTCCGTGCGCGAGACCAGATCGCTGGGGCGTATGGTTTCACGCAGACGCTCCGAGACGGCTTTGAGCAGGTGATCGCCCACATCGTGGCCCAGCGTGTCGTTGATACGCTTGAATGCATCCAGATCCATGAACAGCACGGCAAACTTGTGCTTGTCCTTGCGCGAGCGGCGCAGCTCCGCCTCCAGCGTTTCAAGAAAGGCCTGACGGTTGGGGATGCCGGTCAGGCTGTCGCAATAGGCCAGACGGCGGATCTGTTCCTCGTTGCGTTTGCGCTCGCTGATATCGCGTACCAATCCCAATACCTCATCGGGGCCGGTGGCCACCAGCCGCGCTTCGAAATGGCGCACGGGTGGTGCAACGGCGTGTTCGCCGGCGCGCGCACGGGCATGGGCATGGCCAGTTTGCGGCAGCGCGTAGTCGAGCGAGGCAATGTGCTGGCCGGTCAGCACGTTCTGCACCTGTGCCAGCATCTGCTGTGCGATCGGCTGCGGCAGCACCTGCTGCAGGTGCTGGCCGACGCAGTGCTCGCTGGCGAACACGCTGCTGGCTTCGTGCCCCTGTTCGTAATCGAGATAGTAGCCGGCGCGGTTCATGCGGAAAAAAGTGTCCGGTATGGCGGCCATCACGGCGCGGTGCTGGGCATCGGCCAGCCGCAAGCGGGTGATGGCATCGCTGGCGCGCAGCACGTACAGCACGCGGTGGCCCAGTATCGGCCAGTTGATCGGTTTGGAGACGAAATCGGTGGCGCCAGCTTCATAGGCGCTGGTGACGGACGCCAGTTCGTCGGCACCTGTGACCATGATGATAGGCACGCTGGCGTGCTGTTCCTGCTGACGGATGGCACGGCACACGGCCAGACCGTCCATCACCGGCATCTCCACGTCTAGCATGACCAGATCGGGCTGCAGGCGGCGGAAGCTGGCCAGCGCTTGCGCGCCATCTTCCGCTTCGGCTGTGTCCAGCCCCACCTGTCCCAGCATTTCCAGCATCAGCATGCGCATCACAGGGTCATCATCGGCAACCAGCACCAGTCCGCGCCGGGTAGTGGGGGCAGCAGCCATGTCAGGCTTCCTTTTCCAGTATCGCTTCCAGCGCCTGCCGCACGGACTGGAATTGCCGGTCTATGGTGGCCAGCAGTGGGGCGGCGCTGGCGCTGCTGTGCTGGCTGGCCAGCTGTTCCAGTTGCTTGCAGCTGGCCGCCAGTGCCAGCGCACCGACATTTGCGCTGCCGGATTTGAGACGGTGCGCCAGCGCACGCAAGGCGGCGTCGTCCTGCCGTTGCATGGCCTGCGCCATGGCCTGTAGCTGCAGTGGCGTATCGCGCAGATAGGTCTGCAGGATTTTCTCCAGCAGCACGTTGCCTTGGTCGGGGCTGAGGGCGCGGATATTTTCCAGTGCGGCGAGGGCGATGCCGGCATCAGCATCAGCGGCGGCGGGCTGCTGCAGCGCTGGCGCTGGCATGGCCGGAGGCGCTTCCTGCTGGCTGTGCTGGCGCGGCAGATTGATCCAGCGTGCCAGTGTATGACCGAGCGTCTGGCGGGTGAAAGGCTTGCTCAGGTAATCATCCATGCCTGCCGCCAGACAGGATTCGCGGTCGCCCTGCAAGGCATTGGCAGTGATGGCGATGATG
Organism: Duganella fentianensis; assembly: GCF_964031615.1. GTDB lineage: Bacteria > Pseudomonadota > Gammaproteobacteria > Burkholderiales > Burkholderiaceae_D > Rugamonas > Rugamonas fentianensis_A. The sequence goes on along the minus strand of NZ_CAXIQN010000014.1, from coordinate 343,109 downwards.
GGCAGTTTGTGGCCTTGACCCTGCTGCTGTTCGTGGCGGCGGATGGCGCCGGTGGCCGCAAAGCCATCCATCACGGGCATCTGGCAATCCATCAGCACCAGATCGTAGGCGTCGTGCTGGACCGAGTGCAGTGCCTGTTCGCCATTCTCGGCGCGGCTGACATCCAGCCCCATGCTTTCCAGCATGGCACTGGCCACCTCCACATTGACGGGATTGTCTTCCGCCAGCAGTACGCGGCGGCTGTTGCGCGGGCGCGGCGTACCGGCTTGAACTAGCGGGGTGAGGGCGGTGACAGGCGCTGCCAGCTGGTCCATGGGCGACATGGCGGGCAGGGGGGACGCTATCGGCTGGGCCGCTACGCCGGGGCGCAGCAGGCATTCGAACAGGTCGCTCTGGCGTAAGGGCTGGATCAGCTGATAGGCCACGCCGGCCGCCCGTAGTTGCAGCATATCGGCGGCATGCTTTTCGCTGCTGAGTAGTATCAGCTGCAATGGCTGCAGCGCGGGCTGGGCATGCAGTGCTGCGGCCAGGGCCAGCCCGCTGGTGCGCGGCAAGTCCATCTCCAGCAGGGCAGCGTGGTAGGGCTGGCCGTCCTCCTGCGCCTGACGCAGGGTGGCGGCTGCAGCGCTGGCGCTGCAACGGCTGTGGGGGATCTGCCAGCGCTCCAGCAACCGGGGCAGCAGGTCCTGGCTGGCAAGCTTATCGTCGACTATCAAGGCGCGGCATTCCCGGTTGGTGTGGCTGCTGATCTGGTCGGCATCGATGCGAGGCTTATCGAAATTTACCGTGAACCAGAATAGCGAGCCTTGCGCGAGCGCATGGTCGATGCCTATGCGGCCTCCCATCAGCTCTACCAGCTGTTTGGATATGGCCAGCCCCAGACCCGTGCCGCCATGTTTGCGCGTGGTGGAACCGTCGGCCTGCGAGAAGGAATCGAAGATGTGGGCGCGGGCGTCGGCGGATATGCCGATGCCGGTATCACGTACTTCGAAGCGCAAGCCTATGCTCTGCTCATCTTCGGCCGTCACGCTGACGGCTACGGTGATCTGTCCGCTGTCGGTAAACTTTACAGCGTTTCCCAGCAGGTTGTAGATGACTTGACGCAGGCGGTTGGGGTCGCCGCACACGGCCAGCGGCAAGGCCGGTGCCAGCTGCAGTTCCAGCCGGATCTGCTTGCTCTGTGCCTGTGGCGCAAACACGTGCTCGATCTCCTCCATGAGCAGGCGGAAATTAAAGTGGATGTATTCCACCGTCAGCTTGCCTGCTTCGATCTTGGAGAAATCCAGAATGTCGTTAATGATTACCAGCAGGTGTTCGCCGGAGCGCTGCACCATGCTGGTGTAATGGCGCTGCTGTTCGCTCAGTGGCGTGGCCAGCAGCAGTTCCGTCATGCCCAGCACACCGTTCATGGGGGTGCGGATTTCATGGCTCATGGTGGCCAGAAAAGCGCTTTTAGCCTGACTGGCAGCTTCCGCTGCATTCTTGGCTTTTTCCAGCTGTTCGGTGCGCACGCTGACCTGCCGTTCCAGCTGGTCACGATATTGCTGCAAGGCGGAGTCACGCGCGGCGACTTGCGCCAGCATATCGTTGAAGCTATCGATCAGAGCGCCTAGTTCATCCGTGCGCTGGTGCCGGATCATGGCCGTGTGGGTGCCCTGACTGACCTGATGGGCAGCAGTGATCAGTCCGTTAAGCGCGCCGGTAATGCTGTTGCGCAGACGGGCCGCCATCAGCAAGGCCAGCATGCAGGCCAGCAGGGCAGCAACGGCACAGGCGGCCAGATTGCGTAGCAGATCCCGCCCCATACGCGACAGGCTGGCTTCCAGCATCACGCTGCCGATGTACTGGCCGTTGCGCAGCACCGGATGATAGAACTGCATGGCCGGCAGTCGCTGCTGTTCGGGATAGACGGTGCGTAGCAACACTACCTCGCGCGCTTGCGCCAGCAATTGCTCCGGCACAGGGGCGGCCGCTGGCGCCGTGGCGCTCTGATATTGCGCCAGCAGTTGCCCTTTAGCGGTGTACAGGGCGGCGCGGCGGATGCGGCTATCGGCCGACAGCGCTGCCAGTGTGCTGCGCGCCTGCCGCCCGTCAGCGTAGAGCAGGGCCAGTTCGCTGTTATTGCCGATCACGCCAGCCAGCGAGCCGAGTTGCTGGCGCTCCTCATCCGTGCGGCTGTAGACCGACAGGGCGGCGAAGGCGATCAGCACCATCAGCATGGCGCTGCCTGTCGATAGCAGAGCGATGCGGGTAAGTTGCTGGCTAAGTCCTGAGCGTTCGTGCTGGAGCATTGCGCGCGGTGTGAGCAAGTGGTGGTCGGGAATGTCTAGGCTTTGCGTGGCATGAAGCAAATGCCAATTGGAAAAATATAGCTTTGAGGTACAGACGGTGTTGATCTGGGTCGAAGGCACGCACTATTGAGCCAGCGCAAACTCCGGACGACTTGGCGTTTCATGCTGGGGGCATGGCGCGGAAACGAATACTGTTTGTGGCGGAAGCCGTCACGCTGGCACATGTGGGCAGGCCGCTGGCGTTGGCGCGCATACTGTCACCGTTGCATTATGAATTGCACTTTGCTTGCGCACCGGCGTATCGTCGCTTCCTGCCCGCGCGTGGTCTGGACTACTGGCCGCTGCACAGCATCTCCAGCGAGCAGTTTCTGCGGGCGCTGGCGGCAGGCAAGCCCGTGTATGACGTGGCGACCTTGCAAGCTTATGTCGAGGAAGACCGGGGGCTGCTTGAACGGTTGCGTCCCGATGCCGTGATCGGCGATTTCCGTCTGTCGCTGGCCGTGAGTGCCCGCCTGCTGGCGCTGCCGTATATCGGTCTGATCAATGCCTACTGGAGTCCGTATGTCGCGCAGTCCTACACCGTGCCGGCACTAGGGCTGTCGCGCCTGTTGCCGATAGCGCTGGCCAATCCGCTATTCCGCGCCGTACGGCCGCTGGCGTTCGCATTGCACAGCATGCCGCTGAACCAGTTGCGGCGCCGCTTCCGTCAGCCCACTTTGCCCTGCGATTTGCGCAGCCTGTATGCCGACGCCGATCAGGTGCTATATCCCGATGTGGCAGAAATGTATGCTGTCAGTAGCTTGCCGCACAACCATGAATTCCTCGGTCCGGTGACGTGGTCGCCGCCAGTGCCGGAGCCGGCATGGTGGCATGGTTTGCCGGACGATTTGCCGCTGGTATATGTCACGCTGGGCAGTTCGGGGCAGGGCGAGTTACTGCCGCTGATACTGCATGCGCTGGCCCGCCTGCCGCTGCGCCTGATGGTGGCCACGGCGGGCCAGAGCCTGCCCGCTACGCTGCCGGAGAATGCCTATGTGGCGCAATATCTGCCGGGCGAGCTGGCTGCGCAGCGCGCCCGGTTGGTGATCTGCAATGGGGGGAGTCCCACGGCCCAGCAGGCGCTGGGCGCGGGCGTGCCCGTGCTGGGCATCGCGGGGAATCTGGATCAGTACCTGAACATGCAGGCAGTGCTGGCGGTGGGCGCTGGACGCTGTCTGCGCTCGGACCGTCTGCAGGCGAGAGCGCTGCGCGAAAACGTTATGCAGATGCTGGTGCATCCCGGTATCCGCGCAGCAGCGCTACACATGGTACAGGTGTTCCAGCACTATGATGTGGCCCAGCGTCTGCTGGCAGCGCTGGGTAGAGTGGGGGCGCGGGCTACGGCCTCTTAGCCCGCGCAACAGCTGGCGATGCTCAGGCAGCCATCAGATTCGCCATGGCCGCAGCCGCCGGACGGCGCCGGCGCGTACCCAGAGCCACGCCGGCAAAGCCCAGACCGATCAGTGCCAGCGTGGCTGGTTCCGGTACGGCAGCAAAGCTTTGCGATGAATCCACTTTCAGGAAGGGCACGGTGGTGGGTACGGCACCATCCCACATGCTGGTCGGTGTAAAGAATGACGGCACATTGGTGGTGCCCGTGATCTTGTCATTGAAGATGGAGCCAGTGATGATGTCCAGATAGGCCGGATCGACATAGTCGATCATGAAGCGCGAGTCGAACGAGCCCGTACCGACCGGACCGGCGGCAGTGAAACTGGCGTCGTTGAATACCAGATGGCCGGACAGGATCATGATGCCGTCGCCGTCGGGATCGCCGACGCCGCCGCAACCGGCCGAGGTGACGCCCTCGCCATAGCAGCGCACCGTGTTGGCACCGTTGCCGGGTACGGCTTTACTGGCGCCGCCGGGGGCGATCTGGTCGAAGAAGATGGCCAGATTCTGTACCCCCGCACGCAGCGGGTCCACATCCATCGCTGCCGCTTGCGCGGCCGGCATGGTGAAGTGGGCGGTGGTGGGAGTCTGGGCGTCTACCAGTTCCTGAAAGCGCACCACCTTGCTGATTTCGAAAGTGGTGTTCAGGCCAGCCGGCGTAACCAGTCCAGGAATATTGCTGTTCGACATAGTGCCGATCACCATCTGCGAACGTAGTTCCGTCAGATAGGGGGCCGCGCCGCCGGGGCCGACGGTAAGGCCGGGGATGAAGCCGGTTGCCAGTGCGGTGTCTGTCACATTGGTCCACAGATCGGCATAGGTGGTGTAGCTGCCACTGCCGGTGGGATCCAGTCCTACGGTGGGGCCAGCGTGCGCGGCCATGGTGGTGGCCAGCAGCGCACTGCCTAGGGCCAGTTTGAGCTGTTTCATAAACACTCCTGATCAGTGAGAACCCGGAAATCGGGTCGTATCAGGGATAGAGCAAAAGCCTTGCCAGTGCATGGAGGTTCAGTCAAATCAAGTACTTGGAATGCAGGTGTGCGCGTTTGGACAGCGCACTGTCAAATATTCCGACGGTGCTAGCTACAAGTCTTTGAGCTTGCGGGCCGGTATGCCGCCCCAGACTTCACGCGCGCCTATGCAGCTATCCTTGGTGACGACGGCACTGGCCGAGATGATGCTGCCGTCGCCGATCTGTACACCGGCCATGATGACGGCGGTGGCGTCGATGGTGACGTTGTTACCGATGCGGACAGGCTGCAGTTCCAGCCGGTCGCCTTCGATCACGTGGGCAAAGATCACAGCATCATGGCCGACGATGCTGTTGCTGCCGATTTCGGTCAGCGCTGGATCCAGCATCACGCCGGCACAATAGGTGTTGCTGCCTAGTCGGGCGCCTAGCGCCAGATACACCAGCCTTAGCAGCGGCACGGGTATGAAGTGGGTGCGGATCAGCGAATTGAACAGCAGCAAGTAAAACAGGATGTTGAGATTGGCTATGGTTTCCTGCGGCGTGTGCGGGGCAACTACACCATGCGGAAGTGGCACAATATATAGCAGTCCACGATAGACCAGTATGGCGTACAGATAGATTAGCAGCACGGCGCTGCCCACCAGTACCAGTGCACGGAAGTCGCCCAGCGCAGGATGGTCGAGCAGGGCGGTGGTGAGCAGGGCGAGCAGCAGTATCAGCAACAGCAGTAGCAGAAACAGGGCGATCTGCCCGCCGCGGATAGCGCGCATTATGGACTCCCTGTCGGATCGTACAGCAACTGCTGCAGTGGCCGCCGCAGCGAGCGCGAGCGGGCTGCCGGGCCGGCGCCAATGCGCCCCATGAAGATAGCATGATCCCAGACGCTGGCGCCGACCAGTTCGGCGCCGCGGCGTGCTAGCGCGGCAGCGCGCTCCTGCATGCCGGCTGTGGCGGAGAAAATGCGGCCTTCGCGCACATAGCGGGCGAAGATCAGCGGCGTCAGTTGTGGTTGTAGCTGCAGACCGAGGCTGGTGGTGGTGAGCCAGAAGCGCTGTACGGCGCGGCCCGCATCGACAAAATCATCGATGCGCTGGGCGCGGCGCGGCGCGGCCAAGACAAAATGGGCAGCGCAGGCGAGTCCCGGCAGCAGATCCATCTGCAGGCGCGGCGCCAGTGTGCCAGCCAGCCAGCGATTGAAGAAAGCCACCCGTTCCCAGCGCTGCATCACCCACTGCATGAGGCGCGCCGTGGCAGCATCCACGCCCAGCGCCTGCGAGGGAATACGCTGCGTGCTGTAGCGCGCGTTCCATTCGATCACGCTGCGGTGTACCTGCCACGCTTCCGGCATGGTCAGGCGCAGACCGGCGTTGTCGAACATCAGCCATGCAGCCTGGCGTCTTGCGCTGCCTTCCAGCCAGTGCACCTGATAGCCAGCCGGTAGCGCACCCGCCAGTGCGGCCTGTTCTGCCGCACTGAGGGGGCGGCGGCTGAGGGCGCGGCGCTGCACGCTGCGGCTCTGGATGAAATCGCTCAGTACATCGGTTTCCTGCAAGGGGGCGGGCAGCAGATCGATGCTGAAGCGCGGATGCTGCTCCGGCGCTTCTGTGTGACGGCTGGCATGCAGTTGCAGGCGGAAGCGGGTAGCGGCGATGCTCATGGTTTCTAGCAGTGCCCCCAGTGATAGCTGGCTGGGGTGACCATCGAGGTCGTACACGCAAGTCTGGCGGGTATCGTGGCCATGCACGATCAGGCGGCGCGGGCCCAGAATTTCGAAGCGCCAGGGCTGGGTATTGTCGCCGCTGGGGGCCCAGCGGGCCAGATCGAGGATCTGTTCCAGCACGGGATCGAGTGGGACGTCGGGCCGGTTCATGCTCGGCCTCCCTGGCGCCGCCGGATGGCCCACATCGCCAGTTGCTGCAAGGGGTTGCGGTAACCGCCTGGACGCCATGTGCGCACCATGCGGTTATGGTAGGCATCGAACTGATAGCCGAACGGCGCTGCTGCTACAGGACCCCGTTGCAGCAGGATCTTCAGCGCTTCGGTGGCGGCCGCGCCAGCGCACAATTCGCAGCCCATGATAGTAGAGGGGCCGCGCTGGGCTGCCAGATTGATGCTGGACGGATCGACCAGATAGCTGCCGTGTAATCCCGCTGGTGCCAGGCCCACCAGAAAGCGTAGCGCCTTTTCCGTGTCGGGCAAATCGCCCCAGCCAAAATACGCCTCGAAACTCATGCCGCCCGGCAGAAAGTTCAGCAGTGCCGTGCCCATGCCCAGCGGCGCGGCGGTGATGGCCGGTATGCCCCGTTCAGCGCAGGCGGCAAACACAGCCTGTCTGGCACCGAAGGCAAAGAAATCCAGCCCGTCCACATACAGGTCTACGCCATCGAGAAAGGCGGCCAAATTGCCATGGTGAACGCCATCGCGGAACAGGGTGAGTTGTAGTTCAGGATTGATGTCACGTGCCAGCGTCGCCAGCACATCGACTTTGGGCAGGTCCAGCGTGGTGACGGTGGCCCCCACCTGACGGTTGAAATTGGCCAGATCGAAGCGGTCGAAGTCGGCAATGTGAAAAGCGCCGATGCCGAGGCGGGTGAGGGTGAGCAGATGCACACCGCCCACGCCGCCCATACCGGCAATGGCGATACGTTTGCTGCGCAATATGCCCTGTTCGGCGGGGGTGACCCAGCCAAGGTTGCGCACAAACGCGAGCGGATAGGAAAAAGCAGGCGGCATCGGCGGACTCCGCGCGGCGGATCGTGCCGCGCCAGAGAATAAGACCGTTGCGCCTGCCGCGAGGTTCCCCCTCAGCGTCAAAATAAAATGGGGTCAGGTCGGGCAAAGTGCAGGTGTCAGGTCGGGCAGGTGGGCACATGATGGCCCAATTAGGCGGCCTCTGCGCCAATGCCCGACCTGACCCCGTAGTGTGTTGCTTTAGCAGCAGCCGCCGCGCTTGCCTGCGCCGCCGTAGCGGGCTTCCTGACGTTCTCGGAAGAATTCTTCGTACGTCATGATGGGCTCGCCCGGATGGGTGGTTTCGCGGTGGCTCACATAAGTGTCGTATTCAGGCAGGCCCATCATCAGCCGCACACTCTGGCCCAGATAGCGGCCTGCCTGAACGATTTCGCCTAGCATTACTGGGCTCCGCTGGCCAGTACCAGCGGGCTTTCCTTGGCCGTGGGGCCGCTGGCTGCATGGGCTTGCAGTACGGTGCGGATGCCGAACACGAGAATGCTCAGTACTACGATCACGAAGAAGCCAGCCAGCGAGGCATCCAGATAATCGTTGAAGATTACCTGCTGCATCTGCGCCATCGATTTGGCCGGTGCCAGCAGTTTGCCTTCCGCATACGCTGCCTGATACTTGGCAGCGTGGGCCAGGAAGCCGACTTTAGGATTGGCCGAGAAGATTTTCTGGAAACCAGCCGTCAGGGTGCACAGCAGCAGCCAGACGGTCGGTACCATGGTGACCCAGGCAAAGCGGGCACGCTTCATTTTGAACAGCACGCAGGTGCCGAGGATCAGGGCGATAGCCGCCAGCATCTGGTTGGCGATGCCGAACAGCGGCCACAGGGTGTTGATGCCGCCCAGCGGATCGACCACGCCCTGATACAGGAAGTAGCCCCAGGCAGCCACGCACAGGCCGGTAGCCGTGAGGTTGGCGACCACGTTTTCCGTCTGTTTCATGGCGGGTACGAAGGCGCCCAGCAAGTCCTGCAGCATGAAGCGGCCCGCACGGGTACCTGCATCGACTGCGGTCAGAATGAACAGTGCTTCGAACAGAATCGCGAAGTGGTACCAGAAGGCCATCATGGTCTGGCCGCCGATCACGTTCGACAGGATGTGCGCCATGCCCACGGCCAGTGTCGGTGCGCCACCGGCACGCGAGATGATGGTGTGCTCGCCCACGTCCTTGGCCGTCTGGGTCAGCATTTCCGGCGTGACGTAGAAGCCCCATTGCGAAATGGCGGCGGCGGCCGTGTCAGCCGTGGTGCCGATCAGAGCAGCCGGGCTATTCATGGCGAAGTACACGCCCGGTTCGATGGTCGATGCGGCCACCAGCGCCATGATGGCGACGAAGGATTCCATCAGCATGGCACCGTAGCCGATGAAGCGGGCATGGGTTTCGTTCTCGATCATTTTCGGCGTGGTGCCGGACGAGATCAGCGCGTGGAAGCCGGACACGGCGCCGCAGGCGATGGTGATGAACAGGAAGGGGAACAGCGAACCTGCCCAGACGGGGCCGGTGCCGTCGATGAACTTGGTCATGGCCGGCATTTTCAGGTAAGGCGCAACGATGATGATGCCGATGGCCAGACCGACAATGGTGCCGATTTTCAGGAAGGTGGACAGGTAGTCACGCGGGGCCAGCAGCAGCCACACGGGCAGTACGGAAGCGACGAAACCGTAGCCTATCAGCATCCACGTCAGTTCGGTGCCGGTGTAGGTGAACATCGGTGCCAGTGCAGGATTTTCCTGCACCATCTGGCCGCCGAAGATGGCAGCGATCAGCAGCACGAAGCCGATGATGGAGACTTCGCCAATGCGGCCCACGCGGATGTAGCGGGTGTACACGCCCATGAACAGCGCGATAGGGATGGTGGCCATCACGGTGAAACTGCCCCATGGCGAACCGGCCAGCGCTTTTACGACGATCAGGGCCAGCACGGCCAGAATGATCACCATGATCATGAAGGTGCCCAGCAGGGCGATCATGCCGGGGATCTGGCCCAGTTCGGATTTGATCAGGTCGCCCAGCGAGCGGCCGTCACGGCGGGTCGAGATGAACAGCACGATGAAGTCCTGTACCGCGCCGGCAAACACCACGCCAGCCAGAATCCACAGCATGCCGGGCAGGTAGCCCATCTGCGCAGCCAGCACGGGGCCGACCAGCGGACCGGCGCCGGCAATGGCGGCGAAGTGGTGGCCGAACAACACATATTTATTGGTCGGCACGTGGTCCAGACCGTCGTTCAGGCGCTGGGCCGGAGTCAAACGGCGCGCATCCAGTCCCAGTACTTTGTCGGCGATGTACAGGCTGTAGAAACGGTAGGCGATCAGATACACGCAGACCGCGGCGATAACGATCCAGATGGCACTGATGGATTCGCCGCGCTTGAGCGCAACAACGCCCAGCGCTGCCGCGCCGCATAGGGCGAGAGCAGCCCAGCCTAGCCGACTGGCCAGGGTGGTGGGCGCACGAGGGGTGATAGTTTGCATACTTCCTCCAAGGATGGTGTTGCTGCTCCGTGAAAACTCGGTGTGAATCTGGAATGCTGGCAGCTTATGAACAGTATTCAGGAATCGCATATCGCTCACAAGCGCAGCAATACGCACGTGCGGTGCGTATAACTACGTAGTGGGAAGTGGCCGCCTGCGCGTAAAATCGGGGTATCTCAACGGAGCTGGATGGTTATGCGTCTGCGGCAAAAAGTGCTGTTTCTGGCGATCACGCCACTGATACTCGCTCTGTGTGCGATCGCACTGGCGGTGTGGCACCAGTCGGAACTGCTGGCACAGCAGCAGCGCGCGACCATCCAGCAAGCCTATCTGAGCAGTAAGGAAGCCGAGCTCAAGCATTACGTCACGCTGGCCCAGCATTCCATCGCCCACCTGTACGATGCGGGACGCGACGATCCGGTCGCGCGCGAGGAAGCCAAGCGCATACTGTCCATGCTCAGTTATGGCGACGATGGCTATTTCTTTGTCTACGATATGCAGGGCAATTCGCTGATGCATCCACGCCAGCCGGAACTGGTGGGACGCAATCTGTATGATCTGCGCGATGAACAGGGCCAGCCCACCATCCAGAAGCTGCTGCAGCGCGCGCGCGAAGGTGGCGGGCTGGAGCGCTATATGTGGATCAAGCCGTCGACCCATAAGCCGGTGGCCAAGCTGGGCTATGTGATTCCGCTGCCCCGCTGGGGCTGGATGCTGGGCACCGGCATCTATCTGGACGATGTGGAGAATGCGCTGGCCAAGGTCGATGTCCAGCAGTCCGGCAATATTCACAACACCATGCTGTGGATAGCCCTGATCGCGATTGCCGCTGCCGTGGTGGTGGCCAGTTCGGGGGTGGCACTGAATATCAGCGAACTGCGGGTGGCCGATGCCAAGCTGAAAGTGCTGGCCCAGCGCGTGGTCGAATCGCAGGAGGAGGAAAGGGCGCGGCTGTCGCGCGATCTGCATGACGGCATCAGCCAGTGGCTGGTGTCGATCAAGCTGCAGATCGAGGCGGGCATGATACGGCTATCGTCCGGCCAGCCCGGCCAGATCGAAGCGGCGCAGGGCGTGTTCGAACATGCAGCAGATCAATTAAGCAATGTGATGGGCGAGGTACGGCGGATTTCCCATAATCTGCGTCCGGCCATACTGGATGATCTGGGACTGGCGGCGGCGCTCAAGCATCTGGGGCAGGAATACACCCATAGCAGCGGCACGCCGGTGCAGTTTGAAGCCAGCGGCGCTACGGACGGGCTGTCCGATGTGGCGAATACCGTGCTGTTCCGGCTGGCGCAGGAAGCCCTGACCAATATCGGCCGCCACGCGGCAGCACGGCAGATCGCCATCACCCTGCGCGGCGACGCGGGCGGTGTAACGCTGTGCATCCGCGACGATGGCAAAGGCTTCGATGCCGAGGGCATCGCCCTGCACCCTCAGCGCGGAATCGGATTGCGCAATATGATGGAGCGTATGGATGCCATCGGCGGGCGTTTCAGCATCGAATCGGGCAGCGGCGGCACGCTACTGACGGCGTTCGCTGCCAATGATAGTTAGAACATCAGTAGAGAGAAGGCGGGATATGACGGGGACGATCAAGATACAGCTGGTGGACGACCATCCGCTGGTGCGCGACGGTTTGCGTGCGCGGCTGGAAGCCATGCCGCAGTTTCAGGTGGTGGCCGAGGCGGGCGGTGCGGCCGAGGCGCTGGAACAGGCGGCCCAGATCGAGATCGATCTGGTGCTGATGGATATAAATATGCGCGACACCAATGGCATCGAAGCCACCGCCCAGTTCCGTGCAGCTTTCCCCCGCATTGCCGTGCTGATCCTGTCCATGCATGACAAGCTGGAATATGTGTCGCAAGCCATACGGGCCGGCGCCCGCGGCTACGTGCTCAAGGACGCTCCCGGTAAAGACATCGTGGTGGCGATCGAAACGGTCATGTCCGGCGGCATCTATTACAGCGCTGCGCTGGCGCGCCAGCTAGCCCAGCCGCAATTGCCTGATATGCAACTCACTACCCGCGAACAGGAAGTGCTGCGCCATCTGGCACGGGGCGAATCGAACAAGCAGATTGCCCGCGCGCTCGATCTGAGTGTGCGCACGGTGGAAACTCACCGTCTTAACATCAAGCGTAAGCTGGGCATAGAAGGGCAGGCCGAGCTCATCCGTTTTGCGGTACAGAATGGCTAGCTTTGATGTTGTTGTAAAGAAAGCAGAGACTTGCTTCTAATTCCGTTGAGCAATTCTTAACTGTGCCGGTTTGCTGGAAAATCTCTGTTATATTGCTGCTCGTTCATTTTTTGCTCCCGTGCTTGTGGTTTTTTGGTCTTAGATTGGTCTTGATAACAATTGCAATCCTGCCAGACGGTAATTGATTGCTTTATGTTAATTCTTCCACTAAGATTGTGAGCTCAACTATCCAAGAGAATCTGATGTCTGCGTCTGAATCGAGCCTATTCCCGCTGGTTGCTTTGCAAGCAGTATCCAATGCGCATAACGAGTGGGTCGCGCTGACTCTGGAACCATCCGAAGACGCAGGCGATGTCTGGCAGAGTGCTTTGTCGCTGCTAAAAACCAGCGACGTGCTGGAGTCTCTCGTGCCGCTCGATTGCATACTGCCCGTGCCGCAGCCAGCCCAGCTGGAACTGTCGCAGCTGGAAGGCTTGCCGCCTAATCGTCTGATCCTGCGCGTGCCGGCGACGGCGGTGGCCGAAGTGCCGGTGCAGAAAAAGCTGGCCAGCTACACGGAAGCCGGTTACCGCATCATGATCGACGGTCTGGCCGGCATGGCCGCCACCCTGAGCGGCGCCAAATCGCTGATGTATGACGCATCGACTTCGCTGCCGCCCGTGCTGGCGCTGATCGGCCAGCCCGGCCCTCATCTGGCCAGCAATATGCAGAGCGAGCAGCGCATCGCCGAATGTGCCAAGGCTGGCTTCTCGTGGTTCAGCGGTGATTTCGCGCTGCACCCGCCACGCGACCTGAATGCCAATGATGGCACGTCGCGCAAGCGCCTGCTGGCGCTGCTGGGCTTGCTGGCACGCGATGCCGATTCGCGCGAACTGGAAGTGCTGCTCAAGCAGGATCCGGCCCTGTCCTATCATTTACTGAAACTGGTGAACTCGGCAGCGTTTGCGCTCAGTTCGCCTATCCACAGCTTCGGTCAGGCCATCAATGTGCTGGGCCGGCGCCAGTTGCAGCGCTGGCTGCAATTGCTGCTGTACGCACGCCAGCAAGACGACGGCAAAGCCAATCCCCTGCTGCCGCTGGCGGCAGTGCGGGCGGCCCAGATGGAAGCGCTGGGCAAGTTGCTGGACTGGGACCGTGACCAGCTGGATATGGCTTTTGTGACGGGCGTGTTCTCGCTGCTCGATGTGTTGCTGGACATGCCGATGACGGAGATTGTCGCGGCGCTGAGTCTGGACCTCGACGTGGTGATGGCGCTGCTCGATCGCGGTGGCGATCTGGGCGAGCTGCTCAAGCTGGTCGAGCGGGCCGACCGTGCGGCACTAGAGCAGGCTGGCATTGATCCGGCCGACTACTGGAGCACGCAGCTGCAAGCCTACCAGTGGGCGATTCAGGTGAGCCGGAATATATAAGCGATGCTCGCGCCTCCATCCTCCGATTTTCTGAGTTACAGCGCGGCACTATGTGACGCGGTGCTGCGCTTGCGCGGCACGGCACTCAGCGAGGAACTGGGGCGCATCGTGCGCAGCGTGATGCACAGCCCGCTGGGCGAGTTCATCCCTGTAGACGAGCAGGCGCTGCTGCTGGAGCCGCCCGTGATCGAGGTGCTGGCGGCGAATGATGCGGCCGTTCCGAGTCTGACGCAGGAGATCTGCTACGACGGGCAGAGCTTCGGCCGTTTCGTGGTGTCGGGTCGGCTGGAATACACCGAGCAGGATCGTAATCATCTGCACGCGCTGGCCAGTCTGGCGGCGGGCGTGCTGCATAGCCAGTCGCTGGCGCAGCGTTCCACCCATGCCTATGCGCAGGTGGAAAATCAGCTGCAGCATCAGGCGCAGATACTCGACCATATTCATGAGTCCGTGCTGACCATGGATATGAACGGCTTCATCATCAGCTGGAACAAAGGGGCTGAGCGGCTGTTCGGCTACAGCTCGGTGGAAGCCATAGGCCGCAATATTCTGTTCCTCTATGAAGATGAGGACGAGAGCATCGACGATACCTTCCTCGAGCAGGGAGGCCGGCTGATGGAAGTGCGGCGCAAAAAAAAGTCGGGCGAAGTGTTCTGGGCCAGCCTGTCGCTGTCGCCGCTGCGTGATGCGCGTGGCCGTCCGATCGGCCTGATTGCCTATCTGACCGACATTACTGAACGCAAGCTGGCGGAACAGCGCATTCACCATCTGGCCTATTACGACGCGCTGACCAATCTGCCCAACCGCACGCTGCTGACCAAGCTGGTCGATCAGGCGCTGACGGTGGCCCAGCGCAGCAAGCTGCATGGCTGCGTGCTGTTCATCGACCTGAACCGCTTCAAACTGATTAACGATACGCTGGGGCGTGCGGTCGGCGATGAACTGCTGCGCGAAGTGGCGCGACGTTTCCGTACCGTGCTGCGCGATCAGGATCTGGTAGCGCGCCTAGGCGGCGACGAATTTGCTATCGGCCTGTTCGATATCGGCCAGCACTTCGAAGCCAGCATGGTGGCGCAGAAGCTGCTGGGTACGCTGAATACGCCCTTCCTGATCGATGGCCATGATCTGCGCGTGGGTGGCAGCATCGGCATCAGCGTGTATCCGCAGGATGGCAGTGATGCGGAAACCTTGCTACGGCTGGCCGACATTGCCATGTACCGCGCCAAGCAGGAAGGAGGCGCCGAAGGCGATCATGTGGCGTTCTACAGTCAGGATATGAATCAGGGCATGCAGGAGCGCATGCGCATCGAGACGGGCTTGCGGCAGGCGCTGAGTAATGGCGAACTGCTGCTGCATTATCAGCCCAAGTTCGATATTGCCAGCGGCAGCATTATTGGTGCCGAAGCGCTGGTGCGCTGGCGTCATCCGCAGCGCGGGCTGGTGCCGCCGGCCGAGTTCATTCCGCTGGCCGAAGCCACGGGGCTGGTGGTGCAGGTGGGCGAGTGGGTGCTGGAGCAGGCTTGCGCGCAGGCGCAGCGCTGGCAGTTGGCGGGGCTGGCGCCGGTGCGGCTGGCCGTTAATGTCTCGGCACGCGAGTTCACGGCCAGTCTGCCGGGGCGGGTGCAGGCTACGCTGGAGCGCTATGGTCTGGCGCCCGAATGGCTGGAGCTGGAGATTACCGAGAGCACGCTGATGCACAATATCGAGCGCGTGATCGGCATCATGGATCAGATCGCTGCGCTGGGTGTGACCCTGTCGCTCGACGACTTCGGTACCGGCTATTCCAGTCTGTCCTATCTCAAGCGCTTCCCTATTGATACGCTGAAGATCGATCGTTCCTTCACCATCGGCATCCCCGGGGATGCCAATGATTGCGCCATCGCGAATACGATTATCAGCATCGCCCAGCAGCTCAAGCACAAGGTGATTGCGGAAGGGGTGGAAACGGCGGAGCAGCTGGAATTCCTGCGTCAGTCCGGTTGCGACGAGGTGCAGGGTTACCTGTTCTCGCGTCCGCTGGAGGCCGATGCCTTCGAACTGGCGATGCGCAAGAATCTGGCGGCACAGCCGGCTAGCCGCGCTGCCTGAAGCATTGAGGGTGGAAAGCGCCCCAATTACGGATGAAGAATGTATAATGTCGCTCGTTCTGGAAGCGTGGCCGAGTGGTTGAAGGCAGCAGTCTTGAAAACTGCCGACGGTTTGCGCCGTTCGTGAGTTCGAATCTCACCGCTTCCGCCAGAATCCATGAAAAAGGCCATTGATACGTCAATGGCCTTTTTCATTCTGGCGCCAGTTAGCTGCCTAGAGACCGAATTTTTTCAGGAATGCCGGTATCAGTTGGGCGAGGAATATTGCCGAGACTACCCAAATGATGATGGAGCTTTTGGATTCCAGTATCTCCGTTTTCAACTCATATTTAAGCTTCGCAAACTCGGTCTTGAATTCCACCTTGGCTTCGTTGATCACAACGAGCAGCCTCGATTCTGTCTCTTTAATTTCCAGTCTGAGCTTGTTTTCAGTTTCCTTGATTTCAGTTCTGAGTTTGTTTTCAGTTTCCTTGATTTCAGTTCTGAGCTGGTTTTCCGTATCCTTGACCTCGACTCTAAGCCTGTTTTCTGCCTCGGCAATTTCGACGGTGAGTTCAGCTTTTGCCGTGGTAATGTCACTGCGCGTGGCGTAATTTGCCTTGATCAGCGCTAGATCGTTGGTCAACACTTCAAGGTCTGCGGCAGGTTTTGGTATCGACGTTTCCATGGTTTTATCCTCGGCCGATTTCGTTCGAGAGTCAATTGAATTCTGCTCGCGGTTCGGCACTATCGGGAGGTGTGGCGTGTTGATAAGGCGCGGTGCTTTATTCATGATGGGGCTCCCCAATCATGGGGTGGCTGGGATGCAGTCCATTCTGTTCGTGCGCGGAGTCGTGGGTTTGTGCAGGCTCAATCGTGTGGCTGCTAACGGGAGTGAGCAATAAAAAAGCCGGCATTGAGCCGGCTTTTGCGTGAGGTGCGAACTGGATTAGTCGCGGCTACCGCCGAAGATGCCCAGCAGCGACAGCAGGTTGGTGAAGATGTTGTAGATGTCCAGATAGATGCTCAGGGTGGCGCGGATGTAGTTGGTCTCGCCGCCGTTCACGATCTGCTGCACGTCGTACAGGATGTAAGCCGAGAAGATGGCAATGGCCACTACCGAGATCACGATGGCCAGCGCTGGAATGCCCAGGAAGATGTTGGCAATCGAGGCCAGCAGGATCACGATCAGACCGGCAAACGCCCAGCTCGCTACGCCCGAGAAATCGCGCTTGGAGACGGTAGCGATGCTGGCCAGCACGGCGAACACGGAAGCGGTACCGCCGAAGGCAGTCATGATCAGGAAGCCGCCGTTGGAGAAACCCAGAATGCGCGACAGCAGCGGGGTCAGCCACAGGCCCATGAAGAAGGTGAAGCCCAGCAGCAGGGCTACGCCCAGACCGGAATCCTTATTCTTTTCGATGCCCCAGATGAAGCCGAAGGCAATGCCAAGGAACAGCAGGGCCATCAGACCACCGCCCAGCGGCAGGTGCAGCGACACGCCCAGCGCAGCGCCGAAGATGGTCGGCACCATGGACAGGGCCAGCAGCCAGTAGGTATTGCGCAGCACTTTGTGCTGGACGAGCTGGCGACTAGACGACAGGTCGTAAGTATTTTGCATATTATTCATGAGCTTATCTCCCTCTTGATGATTCGAGTACTGCTTGCCAAAAGCATAGCATGTCTGTGCAAAATTGCGCAAAGATCGGGTGTTGCAGCCCTTAGGTTAGGCTTAAAACGGGCTGGAACAGGCTAAAATTGCCGCTAATGCAAGCTTATCTGACCCCGATACTCGGTAGTTGGGGTGTTCTATGCTAAAATTAAAGGTTGATTGAGTTATCAATTTTGTTTTAAACCTTTCTTTTTATTGGAGTTTTTCAAATGGCAATCGAACGCACCCTGTCGATCATCAAACCAGACGCAGTTGCAAAAAACGTCATCGGCCAAATCTACAGCCGCTTTGAAAGCAATGGTCTGAAGATCGTCGCTGCTCAAATGAAGCAACTGTCGCGTGCAGATGCCGAAGGTTTCTACGCTGCTCACAAAGAGCGCGGCTTCTTCAAAGATCTGGTGGACTTCATGGTTTCGGGTCCAGTCATGATCCAGGTTCTGGAAGGCGAAAACGCCGTTCTGAAAAACCGCGAACTGATGGGCGCTACCGATCCTAAGAAAGCCGACAAGGGCACCATCCGCGCTGACTTCGCTGATTCGATCGACGCGAACGCCGTGCACGGTTCGGACGCTGTTGAAGCTGCTAAAGTAGAAATCGCCTACTTCTTCGGCGCTTAATACTAGTCGTACCACCGTTTCTGTCGCGCTGTGCCTGGCGCGGCGCGCAGAAACGGTTTTTCATTTGTAGTAGATTGTTTTAGATAGAATGGGCAACACCGTGAACGCACCTCTGACCAACTTGCTGGACTTCGATCCCGCGCAGCTCACCGCTTATTGCGCCGAGTTGGGGGAGAAACCGTTCCGTGCCAAACAATTGCAGCGCTGGATACACCAGTTCGGAGCGTCGGATTTCGATAGCATGACCGATCTGGCCAAATCGCTGCGCGACAAACTCAAGACCCGCGCCTACGTTCAGGCACCGGCCATCATCAGCGACCACACCTCCAGTGACGGTACGCGTAAATGGCTGGTTGATGTGGGCAACGGCAATGCCGTGGAAACCGTGTACATTCCGGAAGAAACCCGCGGCACCCTGTGTATTTCCACTCAGGCCGGCTGCGCCGTGAACTGCCGCTTCTGCTCGACGGGCAAGCAGGGCTTTTCGCGCAACCTGACGGTGGGTGAAATCATCGGCCAGCTGTGGATGGCCGAATTCGAACTGCGTCGCACCAAGGGCATCGAGCCCGGTCCGAAAGGCGAGCGCCAGATCACCAACGTGGTGATGATGGGTATGGGCGAGCCGCTGCTGAACTTCGAGCCGACCGCCACCGCCCTCAAGCTGATGCTGGACGATAACGCCTACGGCCTGTCGCGCCGCCGCGTGACCCTGTCCACCTCGGGCGTGGTGCCGATGATCGACAAGCTGTCGCAGGAAGTGCCGGTGGCGCTGGCGGTCTCGCTGCACGCCTCCAACGATGCGCTGCGCGACGGTCTGATCCCGCTGAACAAGAAGTACCCCCTGAAAGAACTGATGGCGGCCTGCAAGCGCTATCTGGAATTCGCGCCGCGCGATTTCATCACCTTCGAATACTGCATGCTGGACGGTGTCAACGACAGCGACGAACATGCGCGCGAACTGGTGGCGCTGGTGCAGGATCGCCAGACGGGCGTGAACTGCAAATTCAACCTGATTCCGTTCAACCCCTTCCCGGAATCGGGCCTGCTGCGCTCGAAGAATCCCCGTATCAAGGCGTTCGCCCAGATTCTGCTTGACGCCGGCATCGTCACCACCATCCGCAAAACCCGTGGCGATGATATCGACGCGGCCTGCGGCCAGCTGGCCGGCGAAGTGCAGGACCGCACCCGCGTGCAGGAGCGCATGGAAAAGATGAGCGAATACCAGCAGAAGTTCGGTGCCAATTTCGGCAAGATCGTGGAGATCCGTTCCTGATGATCGCCCTGGCGCAGCGTTGCCAGTCCAGTCTAGTCGCCCTGTGTGCAGGTGCGCTGCTGGCTGGTTGCGCCTCGTCCGGCCCCAATCCCGGCCATAGCGGTCAGGCTGAACTGAGTACCGTCTCCGATCAGACGGCGATCCAGCGCAAGGTGGATATCCGCATGCAGCTAGCCGTAGGCTACTACGAGCAGGGCCAGTATCTGGTGGCGCTCGATGAAGTCAAGCTGGCACTGGCGGCCGATCCCCAGTATGCCGATGGTTATGGCATGCGCGGCCTGATCTACCAGCAGCTGGGTGAGCTGGCGCTGGCCGAAGATAACTTTGTGCGGGCGCGCAAACTGGCGCCCGGCAATCCCGATCTGGCGAATAACTACGGTTCCTTCCTGTGCCAGCAAGGGCGTGTGAAGGAAGCTATGCCGCTGTTCGATGCGGCGCTGGCCAACCGTGCTTACCGTGCACCGGCCAGCGCGGCCAATAACGCCGGCGCGTGCGCACTGAAAGTGAAGGATTACGCCAGCGCGGAGCGTTATCTGCTGCAAGCCTTGCAGCTGACGCCCGACCTGCCGGCGACCAACGCCAATCTGGCGAAGGTCTATTTTGAAAAGCGCGATATGGTCCGCGCCAGCTTTTTCATCACGCGCCTGAACAAGGTGGCGAAGTTGGAAACGCTGACGGCCGATGTGCTATGGCTAGCGATTAAAGTGCAGCACCAGCTCGGCGATGCCGGTGCCGAAGCAGCGTGGGCGACCCAGTTGCGTCGTCATCATGCCGGCTCGGCCGAGTATGCTGCTTATCAACGTGGGGCGTTTGATGAGTGATACAGGGGAATCGATGAATTCAGAGTGGGTTGATACGCCGCAGGAACAGGCAGTACCCAGCGTGGCCACGCCCGGCGCGCAACTGGCAGCACAGCGTGAAGCGCTGGGGCTGACAGTAGAGCAGATTGCGGATCAACTGAAACTGGCGACGCGTCAGGTGCGCGCACTGGAAGCCGGTGATTACGAAGCACTGCCGAATATGGCTGTAGTGCGCGGCTTTGTGCGCGCCTATGCCAAAGTGGTCAAGCTCGATGCCACCCCGCTGGTGGCGATGATCGAAGTGGTGTCGCCGACCAGCTATGAAGCTGCGCCACCGCGCAAGGAAGCGGCGCCCAAGTTTACCGAATCGCGCTTCCCGTCGATGACACCGCGGCCTACCAGTCCGGTAGCCTGGCTGGCCGGCGCCGCTGCTGCCGTTGCACTGGTGGCGGGCGGTGTGTATGCCTACCAGAGCGGCATCATTCCGCTGTCGATGTTCCAGCGTTCCGACGCCGATGGCGCCAGTGCCGTAGCCGATGCCGCCAAGGCCGCCGAAGCAGCGGTAACGCCGATCGAAACCACGCTGGTGAAGCCGGGCGAAGAGGGCTCTGCTGTGCAGAACACCAATGTGCCACTGGTTTCTGTGCCGGCCCCTGGCGCTGATGCAGCTACTACGGCTGGCGCTACTGCGCCGGCAGCGACGCCTGCTGCAGTACCTGCAACGGCGCCCGCAACGGCGCCAGTAACGCCACCAGCAACCACCGCCCCTGCGGCTGGAACTGCAGCGGCAACGACGGCGCCCGCCGCCAAAGTGCCGGCCGGCGTTACGCCAGCCGCGGCAGCACCGGCAGCTGCACCAGCGCCGAGCGCTAACCAGCTGGTGCTGAAAGTGAACGAAGATTCGTGGGTAGAGATCCGTCGCCCCGGCGCCGCTTCGCTGATTTCGCGTACCGTTAAAGCGGGTAGCACCGAGACCTTCGATATCAAGGAACCGGCGCTGCTGATCATTGGCAAACCGGCCGGTGTGGAAGCTACGCTGGGCGGCAATGCGCTGGCGCTGCCGCCGGTAGCGGGCGGCACGATTTCGCGCGTGAACATCAAGTGAACTGACTGATCCGACTGATTTAACCAAGCAGAATTTTATGTCTTCTAGCCTTACAGCCATTCCAGCGGGGCCTTCGCCGCGTCGCGCCAGCCGCAGCGTGCTGATCGCCCACGGCCAGCGCAAGATCTGGGTCGGTGGCGACGCGCCCGTGGTGGTGCAGTCGATGACCAATACCGATACCGCCAACGCGGTGGAAACGGCGATCCAGATTAAGGAGCTGGCGCGCGCCGGTTCCGAACTGGTGCGTCTGACGGTGGACCGTCCCGAGTCGGCCGCCGCGATTCCCTACATCCGCGAACAGCTGGACAAGATGGATATCGATGTGCCGCTGGTGGGCGACTTCCACTACAACGGCCACACCCTTCTGACCGATTATCCTGAATGCGCCAAGGCGCTGTCGAAGTACCGCATCAATCCCGGTAATGTGGGCAAGGGCGCCAAGCGTGATACCCAGTTTGCCCAGATGATCGAAGTGGCGGCACGCTACGACAAGCCAGTACGTATCGGCGTCAACTGGGGCAGTCTGGATCAGGCTCTGCTGGCCCGCATCATGGATGAAAACGCCGCCCGCGCCGAGCCATGGCCGGCGCAGGCAGTGATGTACGAGGCGCTGATTACTTCGGCCATCGAGAATGCCGTGCGCGCGGAAGAACTGGGTCTGGGTCGCGACAAGATCATCCTGTCCTGCAAAGTCTCCGGCGTGCAGGATCTGATCGCCGTGTACCGTGAACTGGCGCGTCGCTGCGACTATCCGCTGCATCTGGGTCTGACGGAAGCGGGCATGGGCAGCAAAGGTATCGTGGCATCGACAGCCGCGCTGTCGGTGCTGCTGCAGGAAGGTATCGGCGATACCATCCGTATTTCGCTCACCCCCGAACCGGGCGGTGACCGTAGCCGTGAAGTGGTGGTGGGGCAGGAGATCCTGCAAACCATGGGTTTGCGCAAATTCACCCCGATGGTAATCGCCTGCCCGGGTTGCGGCCGTACTACTTCCACGACGTTCCAGGAACTGGCGGACAACATCCAGACCTTCCTGCGCGAGCAAATGCCGGAATGGAAAAAAATCTATCCGGGTGTGGAAGCCATGAACGTGGCCGTGATGGGCTGCATTGTCAACGGTCCCGGTGAATCCAAGCATGCCAATATCGGCATCAGCCTGCCGGGCACGGGCGAATCGCCTGCTGCGCCCG
Source organism: Duganella fentianensis (assembly GCF_964031615.1). Lineage (GTDB taxonomy): Bacteria > Pseudomonadota > Gammaproteobacteria > Burkholderiales > Burkholderiaceae_D > Rugamonas > Rugamonas fentianensis_A. Next base: position 320,869 of record NZ_CAXIQN010000014.1, on the reverse strand, counting down.
TGTTTGTCGATGGCGCCAAAGTGGCGACGCTGCGCGGTGAGCGCATCGTGGAAGAGTTCCAGGATATCGTCCTGAACTACGTGAAGAATAACTATGGCAAGCCGCAGGCTGCCTGAAGCTGAAAAGAACTGATATGTCCGAAATAAAGAAAGCTGAAAAAATCACTGCCATCAAAGGCATGAACGACATCCTGCCGACCGACTCCCATCTGTGGCAGCTGTTCGAGAACACCGCCCAGTCGGTGGTGCAGAGCTACGGCTTCCAGCAGATCCGCACCCCTATCGTGGAAAACACCGCGCTGTTCGCGCGCGCCATCGGCGCTGTGACCGACATCGTGGAGAAGGAAATGTATTCCTTCACCGATTCCATGAACGGCGACCAGCTGACCCTGCGCCCTGAAGGTACGGCCGGCGCCGTGCGTGCCGTGATCGAACACAATCTGGTGTACGAAGGCCCGAAACGCCTGTGGTACACGGGCCCGATGTTCCGTCACGAGCGTCCGCAGCGCGGCCGCTATCGCCAGTTCTACCAGTTCGGTTGCGAAGCCGTGGGCTTTACCGGCCCGGACGTTGACGCCGAAATGATCATGATGTGCCGCCGTCTGTGGGACGATCTGGGTCTGGAAAACATCCGTCTGGAACTGAATTCCATCGGTGATGCGGAAGAGCGTGCGCGCCACCGCGTCGACCTGATCGCCTACCTGGAACAGCACGAAGAGATTCTGGATGCGGAAGCCAAGCGCCGCCTGCATTCCAACCCGCTGCGTATCCTCGATACCAAGAACCCTGCCATGCAGGAGATGGTCAATCAGGCACCGAAGCTGCTCGACTATCTGGGCGAAGCATCGCTGGCGCACTTCAACGGCGTGCGCAAGATCCTCGACCACAACAACATTCCTTACGTGATCAATACCCGTCTGGTGCGCGGTCTGGACTACTACAACCGTACCGTGTTCGAGTGGGTGACCGATTCGCTGGGTTCGCAGGGCACCGTGTGTGCCGGTGGTCGTTACGATCCGCTTATTGCTTCCTTCGGCGGCAAGCCGACGCCGGCGGTCGGTTTCGCCATGGGCATCGAGCGTCTGCTGGAACTGCTGAAAGCGGCCGGCGAACCGGAACAGCCTAACCAGTGCGACGTCTACCTCGTGCATCAGGGCGAAGCGGCCCAGTTGCAGGCTTTCGTGCTGGGCGAGCGTCTGCGCGACGCCGGTCTGGACGTGATCATGCATGGCTCGACGCCGGCCGGCGCGGGCAGCTTCAAATCGCAGATGAAGAAGGCCGACGGCGCCGGTGCCGCTTTTGCCGTGATTATCGGTGAAGACGAAGTGGCCAACCATACGGCGGCAGTGAAAGCCATGCGTGCCGCCGAAGGCGAGCAGCAGCAGAGCACCGTGCCGTTCGACGAAGTAGTCGATTTCGTAGTGGACCAGATCACCGAAAGCGGCGATCATCACCACCACGTACATGACGAGAACTGCGAGCACTGATCGCGTGATAGCAGCCTCATTTTGAATAACTCTTACAACTAGCAGACACACTGACATGGCATACGATCTCGAAGAACAAGAACAAATTGCATCCCTTAAAGCATGGTGGGAAAAGTACGGCAATCTGACCTCGTGGGTGGTAATCGCCGGTCTGGCAGCGTACTCCGGTTACAACGGCTGGAACTACTACCAGCGTAATCAGGCCACCCAGGCTGCCGCCCTGTACGACGAGCTGACCGCTGCCGTCGACGCCAAAGACAATGCCAAGGTGCTGCGTGCCGCCGGCGACATGGAAAGCAAATTCGGCAGCACCACCTATGCGCCTATGAGCGCACTGGTTGCGGCCAAGAGCAGCTTCGATGCGAACGACGTGAAAGCGGCCAAAGCCCAGCTGCAATGGACCATCGAGCATGGCGGCGACGACTTCAAGGCGGTGGCCAAAGTACGCCTGGCCGGTGTGCTGCTGGATGAAAAAGCTTACGATGAAGCGCTGAAAGTGCTGGCCGGCGATGTGCCAGCCCAGTTCGCAGCGTCCGTGGCGGATCGCAAGGGCGATATTCTGGTGGCCCAGAACAAGCTGGCGGAAGCCCGTGCCGCCTATCAGGCTGCGCTTGATGCCAGCGACAAGAAGGCTCCGGCCCGTCAGCTGATCCAGCTGAAATTCGAAGCCATCGGCGGCTCCGTGCCAGCCGCTAAAGACGCCGCTTAATGCATGAATATTCAGGTGCCGCCAGCCTCGCTGCGGCGCCTTACGATCAAGGTTGAAATATGCGTATTACCGAAAAAGTTATTACTGCAAGCTTGCTGGCACTGTTGGCCGGTTGTTCCTTGTTCTCGTCGAAAGATACCAAGATCCAGCCGGCAGCGCTGGTGGATCTGAAGGGCGGCGTTACCCCGCGCACGGTGTGGAAATACTCGCTGGGTAAAGCCGGTAATGCCGTATTCACGCCGGCACTGGTGGGCGACAATCTGTTTGTGGCGGACGGCGACGGCGTGCTGGCGCGCCTGAATGCCACCAGTGGCAAGGAGCTGTGGCGCGTCAAGACCGGCACCGATCTGACGGCCGGTGTGGGCAGCGATGGCGAGGTAGTGGCAGTGGGTGGCGTGAAGGGTGCTATCCTTGCGTATGACGCCAGCGGCAAACAACTGTGGAAGGCGCAGGCTAGTAGCGAAGTACTGTCTTCGCCTGTAGTAGGCGGCGGCATGGTGGTAGTACGCAGCGTGGATAACCAGATCACGGCATTCGATGCCAAGAGCGGTGCCAAGCGCTGGAGTGTGGCGCGTACCACGCCTGCACTGACGCTGCGCAATGCGCCGGGCATGGTGATCAACGGCCCTAATGTGTATGTGGCCCAGCCGGGCGGCAAGCTGCTGGTGCTGGTGCTGGCTACCGGCCTGCAACGCTTCGAAGTAGTGGTAGGCGAGCCGCGTGGCGCGACCGAACTGGAACGCGTGACCGACATCGCCGGCACGCCGGTGATCTTCGAAAAAGATGTGTGTGCTGTATCGTATCAGGGCCGTGTGGCCTGTTTTGATGCGCTGACGGGCGCTCCGCACTGGAGCAAACCGGCATCGTCCGATGTGGGCGTGACGGTCGATCAGCGTTTCGTCTTCGTCTCCGACGACAAAGGTGAAGTTGCAGCCTATAGCCGTGAAAACGGCAGCAACGCCTGGAAGAACGACAAACTGTCCTATCGCCGCCTGTCGACCCCTGTGTCGTATGGCCGTGCCGTGGCAGTGGGTGACTTCCAGGGTTATGTCCATCTGCTCTCGCGGGAAGATGGCGCATTTATAGGTCGCGCCGCGACCGATGGCAGCCCGATTCAAGCGGACCCTGTCATCGCTGGCGCGAATTTGATTTTCCAAACCCAATCAGGGACAGTGACTGCACTCGCAGTCGAGTAAAAAATGAAGCCGGTAATCGCACTAGTGGGTCGACCCAATGTAGGGAAATCGACCTTGTTTAATCGTCTGACCCGCTCGCGCGACGCGCTGGTGGCGGACTTGCCTGGGTTGACGCGCGATCGTCACTATGGCGAGGGCCGTGTCGGCGAACGTCCCTTCCTCGTCATCGACACGGGTGGTTTCGAACCCGTGGCCAAGGAAGGCATCATGTATCAGATGGCGCTGCAGACCAAGCAGGCCGTGGCCGAAGCCGACGTGGTCGTGTTTCTGGTCGACGGCCGTCAGGGTCTGACGCCGCACGATAAAACCATTACCGACTTCCTGCGCAAGAGCGGTCGTCCGGTCATGCTGGTGGTGAATAAATCGGAAGGCATGCGCTATACCAGCGTGGTAGCCGACTTCTACGAACTGGGTCTGGGCGAACCGTACTCGATTTCGTCGGCGCACGGCGACGGCGTGGCCGATCTGGTGCAGGAAGCGCTCGATCTGGCGTTTGCCCAGCGTCCGGAAGATCCGGAAGAGCTGCAAAAAGACGAACGCGGTATCAAGATCGCGCTGGTGGGGCGTCCTAACGTGGGCAAGTCCACCCTGATCAACACGCTGGTGGGTGAAGAGCGCGTGATCGCTTTCGACATGCCGGGTACCACGCGCGATTCGATCGAAATTCCGTTCGAGCGTGATGGCAAGCAGTACACCCTGATCGACACGGCCGGTATCCGCCGCCGCGGCAAGGTGTTCGAAGCGATCGAGAAGTTCTCGGTGGTGAAGACGCTGCAGTCGATTTCCGAAGCCAACGTGGTGGTGCTGCTGCTGGACGCCCAGCAGGACATCTCCGAGCAGGATGCCCACATTGCCGGCTTCGTGCTGGAGACGGGCCGCGCGCTGGTGGTCGCCGTCAACAAGTGGGATGGCCTGCGCAGCGATGAACGTGACGAAATCAAGATCGATATCGACCGCAAACTGGACTTTCTGTCGTTCGCCAAGACCCACTTCATTTCGGCACTGCGCGCGCAGGGCATAGGCCCGCTGATGAAATCGGTCGATGCGGCGTATGCGGCGGCCATGTCCGATCTGTCGACGCCTAAGCTGACCCGCGCCCTGATCGAAGCGGTCGAGAAGCAGGAGCCGCGCCGTAAGGGCGGTATCCGTCCTAAGCTGCGCTATGCTCACCAGGGCGGTATGAACCCGCCCGTGATCGTGATACACGGTAATGCACTGGACGCGGTAGGCGAGCCTTACAAGCGCTATCTGGAAAAGCATTTCCGCGATACGTTTGCGCTGGTCGGTACGCCGCTGCGCATCGAACTGCGTACCGGTAAGAACCCGTTTGCCAAGACGGCAGCAAAATAAGGCGTTTTTAAGGACTTTTTTTGCAGTACACAAAGCAAAAAAAGTCAAAACAGGTTACAGTGGCTTAGAAGCACCATTCTTCATTCGGCGAGCGGTGTTTCAGCGAAAATCATTTGACTTTCGCTGAGCCACGTACTTGAAATTAAGCGTTTCGCCTCCAAATTCGAACACAACAACACAAAAATGGAGCTGTTATGAGCAACAAAGGGCAACTGTTACAAGACCCATTCCTCAACGCCTTGCGTAAAGAGCACGTGCCTGTCTCGATCTATCTGGTCAACGGCATCAAGCTGCAAGGTCATATCGAGTCCTTCGACCAATACGTTGTGCTGCTGCGCAATACCGTAACGCAAATGGTGTACAAACACGCCATTTCCACCGTGGTGCCAGCCCGCGCCGTCAACCTCAGCGTTGACTCGGACGCGGAATAAGCATTTGCCTTACCGCTACATTTTTCTAGCCTGACCGTATGCGTGCAGCTTTAGTTGGTATCGATTTCGGTCAGGGCGACTTTGCCGCCAGCGTCGAGGAACTGCAGTTACTGGCCCGCTCGGCCGGTGCAGAACCGATTACGACGATTACGGCCAAGCGGGCGGCGCCTGACGCCGCCTATTTCGTCGGCAGCGGCAAGGCCGACGAAATCGCTATGGCGGTGCAGGATCACCGCATCGAAATCGTCATTTTCAATCACGCTCTGTCGCCTGCCCAGCAGCGTAATCTGGAAAAGCGCCTGAATATCCGGGTGCTGGACCGTACCAGCCTGATTCTCGATATTTTTGCCCAGCGTGCTGCTTCCCATGAAGGTAAGCTGCAGGTCGAGCTGGCCCAGCTGCAGCATCTGGCCACGCGCCTGATCCGCGGCTGGACCCACCTTGAACGGCAGAAGGGCGGTATCGGTCTGCGCGGCCCCGGTGAAACCCAGCTGGAAACTGACCGTCGTCTGATCGGCGAACGGGTCAAAGCCTTGCGTGCCCGTCTGGGCAAGCTGCGCAAGCAGCATGAAACCCAGCGTCGTTCGCGTGGCCGCAGCCAGACTTTCTCTGTATCGCTGGTGGGGTACACCAATGCCGGCAAATCCACTTTGTTCAATGCCGTCACCAAGGCCGGCGTGTACGTGGCCGACCAGCTGTTCGCGACGCTCGATACCACGTCGCGCCGCGTCTACATGGGGCAGGAAGTGGGCAATGTGGTGATCTCCGACACGGTGGGCTTCGTGCGCGAGCTGCCGCACCAGCTGGTGGCCGCTTTCCGCGCTACGCTGGAAGAGACCATCCACGCCGATCTGCTGCTGCATGTGGTGGATGCTTCCTCGCCCGTGCGCATGGAGCAGATCGAGCAGGTCAATCTGGTGCTCAAGGAAATCGGTGCCGATCATATTCCGCAGATTCTGGTGTGGAACAAGATCGACGCTGCCGAGCTGGAGCCGTCGGTAGAGCGCGATGAATATGATAAGATTTCCCGCGTTTTCCTCAGTGCCCGTACGGGCGCCGGACTGGATCTGCTGCGCAGCGCCATCGTCGAATGGGCTATGAGTGCGCCCGGCGCGCGCCTGAACCAGTCGTATGTAGTTGATGAAGAAGAGCTGGCTGACGACGCCGAACTGGCCGATGACGCCGAAGCAGCCGAAAGCAGTCCCACCCTCACTCAAGTTGGATCACACTGATGCGTGTCTCCTCGATATTCAAACGTCTAGGCCTGAAAGCCAATCTGAACGACCCGCACTGGGGCTCGGATAAGCAGGACGGCAAGCCGCAAGCCAATGAAGGCAAAAAGCCGGGCGAAGGCCCGCCCGATATGGAACAGCTGTGGCGCGATTTCAATCAGCGCCTGAACAGCATGTTCGGCCAGAAGAACCGTCCCGACGGTGGCAATAATGGCGGCGGCCTGCCGCCTAGCCGTCCCGATGCGGGCGGTCTGCGCGCTACGGCCGGTGCCGTAGCCGTGGTGGCTGGTCTGATCTGGCTGGCCAGCGGTTCTTTCATCGTGCAGGAAGGCCAGACCGGCGTGGTCTACACCTTCGGCAAGATCAGCCACACCACCGGTGCCGGTTTCAACTGGCGCTGGCCTTACCCGTTCCAGAGCGACGAAGTGGTCAAAGTGTCGCAGATGCGGGTGGTGGAAATCGGCTATCGGGGCAATATCAAGAACAAGCAGGCGCGCGAATCGCTGATGCTGACGGACGATGAGAACATCATCGATATCCAGTTTGCCGTGCAGTTCAAGCTGAAAGATCCGGTGGCATGGCTGCTGAATAACCGTGACGAGGAAGATACCGTGCGTCAGGTGGCCGAGACTTCGATCCGTGAAATCGTCGGCAAGAACAAGATGGACTTCGTGCTGTACGAAGGGCGTGACAAAGTGGCGCTGGAAACCCAGCAGCTGATGCAGCAGATTCTGGATCGCTACGCTTCCGGCGTGCTGATCTCGAACGTTACGCTGCAGGCGGTGCAGCCACCCGAGCAGGTACAAGTGGCGTTTGACGATGCGGTGCGCGCAGGGCAGGATCGCGAACGTCAGAAGAATGAAGGTCAGGCCTACGCCAACGACGTTATTCCGAAGGCGCACGGTACCGCTTCGCGCCTGCTGCAGGAAGCGGAAGGCTATCGTTCCATGGTAGTGGAAAACGCGACCGGTAACGCTGCCCGCTTCAAGCAAGTGCTGACTGAATACCAGAAAGCGCCGGCCGTGACGCGTGACCGTATGTATCTGGAGACCATGCAGCAGATTTATTCGAGCACCAGCAAGGTGATGGTGGATGCCAAGTCGGGCAGCAATCTGCTGTATCTGCCACTGGACAAGCTGATTGCGCAGGCCGCCGCGACCGACGCAGCAGCGAGCAGCGCCAGTGCCGCCAAGGCAGCTGCTGGCAATAGTGCGACCAGCTCGGTCAGCAGCGAAACCATGCAGACGGTGGAAGTGAACCGTCCGCGCGATCCGCGTTCGCGCGAAGCCTTACGTGACCGGGAGAGCCGTTAATGAATCGCATAGCTAGTATTCTTGTTGCGGGCTTCGTCGCCTTCCTGCTGCTGTCGTCCACGGTGTTCGTGGTCGATCAGCGCAAGTATGCGATCGTGTTCGCGCTGGGCCAGATCAAGGAAGTGATCCGCGAGCCGGGCCTGCACTTCAAACTACCGCCACCGTTCCAGAATGTGATCTATCTGGATAACCGCATCATGACCATCGAGTCGCCCGATGCCGAGCGCTTCATCACGGCCGAGAAGATGAATATTCTGGTCGACAGCTTCGTCAAATGGCGTATCGGTCGCTCCGAAGGTCAGCCTAAGCTGTACTATGTCACCTTCAACGGCGATGAGAACCGCGCACGTGACCGCATGTCGCAGATTATCAAGGCGGCACTGAACGAAGAAATCACCAAGCGCACTGTGGGCGAAGTGATTTCCGGCCAGCGCGGCAAAGTAATGGAAGGCATCCGCACCAAGGTGGTGGCGGAGGCGGCCCAGATCGGCGTGGAGATCATCGACGTGCGTCTGAAGCGGGTCGAGTATGTCGAGCAGATTAATAACTCGGTGTACGACCGTATGAAGGCCGAACGTCTGCGCGTGGCCAACGAACTGCGTTCGACCGGTTCGGCGGATTCGGAAAAAATCCGTGCCGATGCCGAACGTCAGCGCTCGGTGATTCTGGCCGAAGCCTATCGCGATGCCGAGCAGATCAAGGGTGAGGGCGATGCCAAAGCATCGGCCATCTACGCCGAAGCATTCGGCAAGAATCCCGAGTTCTACAAGTTCTACCGCAGTCTGGAAGCCTACCGCGCCACCTTCAAAAATCACGGTGATGTGATGGTGATGGATAGCAGCTCGGACTTCTTCAAGTACTTTAAAGGCACGGGCGCAGCACCGGCCGCTGCCCCTGCCGGCGGCAAGAAGTAAAGTCGCCAGCCTGCCGGGCTGCCTGATGGCAGTCCGGCAGCGCCGTTTTCAGGTGCTTTTACGCATCTTTTCTCGTCTTAAAATCCATTTTCGCGTAAAATATCAGGTTCGGCCTACCGCTTGTCGGTCGCCGGCCGTGCAGCCCATTGCTGCATATTGCTCTTTATTTAATTAAATATTCCGTACCAGTTTCCCATGCCAAATTGGCTTTTGCCCGAGAATATCGCCGACGTTTTGCCGTCGGAAGCACGCAAGATTGAAGAATTGCGTCGTCTGATGCTGGATAACTTCCGTCTGTACGGTTACGAGCTGGTGATGCCACCACTGCTCGAATACCTCGAATCGCTATTGACGGGCGCAGGCGAAGATACCGATCTGCGCACCTTCAAGCTGGTCGATCAGCTGTCGGGCCGCATGCTGGGTCTGCGTGCCGACATGACCACGCAGGTTGCCCGTATCGACGCCCACCTGCTGAACCGTGCCAGCGTCACCCGTCTGTGCTACGCCGGCAGCGTGCTGCATACCCGTCCATCGGGTCTGCACGCTACCCGCGAGCCGCTGCAGATCGGCGCCGAGATCTATGGCCATGCAGGACTGGAAGCGGATGCGGAAATTCAGGAACTGGCGCTGGCTTCGCTGGCACTGGCCGGTTTCACTAGCGCCCGTCTGGACCTGAGCCATGTCGGCGTGCTGCGCGCCATCACCGAGGGTGATGCAGCGGCTACCCGCGATGCGGCGCAGATCGTGCAGTTATTGCGCGCCAAGGATGTGCCGGGCCTGCAGGCGCTGACGCGCGACTACACGCCGGTGGTGCGCGACGCGCTGCTGGCTCTGCCTAGTCTGTACGGTAGCGTGGAAGTGCTGGGTCGCGCCCGTGAGGTGCTGCCGGAGTTGCCGGGCATTAGCAAGGCGCTGGCCGAACTGGCCGCGCTGGCAGCGTCGGCACTGGGTCGGGCCGAAGTGGCGATCGATCTGGCTGACCTGCGCGGTTACCAATATGAAAGTGGTGCGATGTTTGCACTGTACGTGCCCGGCCTGCCGAATGCGGTAGCGCGCGGTGGCCGTTATGATCATGTCGGCGAGGCGTTTGGCCGGGCACGTCCCGCCACCGGCTTCTCGCTCGATTTGCGCGAACTGGCGCGCCTGTTGCCCACGGCGGAACGTAAGCATTCGATCCGTGCACCATGGGGCAATGCGCCGGAATTGAAGGAAAAAATCGCCGAGCTGCGCAAGTCCGGCGAAGTGGTGATCCAGAGTTTGCCGGGTCACAGCAACGAACTGGACGAGTTCGAGTGCGATCGCGCGCTGGTGCTCGACGATAATGGTAGTAACTGGATTCTTAAAAACTTAGGTTAGTGTGATGTCAAATAAAAACGCAAAAAACGTCGTCGTCATCGGTACCCAATGGGGCGATGAAGGTAAAGGCAAGATCGTCGACTGGTTGACCGATCATGCACAGGGTGTGGTCCGCTTCCAGGGCGGTCACAACGCCGGCCATACGCTGGTGATCGGCGGCGTCAAGACTGCGCTGCAACTGATCCCTTCGGGCATTATGCGTCCGGGCGTGGCCTGCTACATCGGTAACGGTGTGGTGGTGTCGGTGCCGGATGTGCTGCGCGAAATCGACAAGCTGGAGAAAGTCGGCGTGGAAGTGGCATCGCGTCTGAAAGTGTCGGATGCGGCACCAGTAATTCTGCCGTACCACTCGGCACTGGATCTGGCCCGTGAAGCAGCCCGTGGCGCTGCCAAGATCGGCACCACCGGCAAGGGCATCGGCCCGGCCTACGAAGATAAAGTAGCCCGTCGCGCGATTCGCGTGGCTGACCTGCTCAACGAAAAACGCTTCGCTGAAAAGCTGGCGGAAAATCTGGACTACCACAACTTCGTGCTGGAAAACTATCTGAAAGCACCGAAGGTCGAGTACCAGAAAACGCTGGACGACGCGCTGGCCTACGTGCCGCGTCTGCGTCCTATGGTGACCGACGTCTCCAGCGCTCTGTACGCTGCCCACAAAGCCGGTGCCAACCTGCTGTTCGAAGGCGCGCAAGGTTCGCTGCTGGACGTCGACCACGGCACCTATCCGTTCGTGACCTCGTCCAACTGCGTGGCCGGTAATGCCGCTGCCGGTGCTGGCGTGGGCCCGAACATGCTGCACTACATCATGGGCATCACCAAGGCTTACACCACCCGCGTGGGTTCCGGTCCGTTCCCTTCGGAACTGCCGACCGATGCTGGCGTCGGCCACCATCTGGCCCAAGTGGGTCACGAGTTCGGCACCGTGACGGGCCGTGCCCGCCGCTGCGGCTGGTTCGATGCTGCGCTGCTGCGCCGCTCGGTACAGATCAACGGCGTGACGGGCATGTGCCTGACCAAGCTGGACGTTCTGGATGGTCTGGAAACCCTGAAGCTGTGCACCGGCTACACCATCGACGGCGTGGCCGTGGACATCTTCCCGTCCGGCGCGGAAGAGGCAGCGCGTTGCGTGCCAGTGTACGAAGAAATGCCGGGCTGGAAGGAAAGCACCGTGGGCGCTAAAACCCTCGAAGCGCTGCCAGCCACCGCCCGTGCCTACATCAAACGTATCGAAGAGTTGGTCGGCGTGCCGGTCGACATGGTATCGACCGGTCCGGATCGTGAAGAAACGATCGTACTGCGTCATCCGTTCGAGTAATCAAGGAAGACCTTATGAACACCCCACAATCGAATGAAAAACACCTCTGGGTCAGCTGGGACGAATACCACCGTCTGATCGAGCGTCTGGCACTGAAAGTCCATGAATCGGGCTGGAAGTTTGATCAGGTGCTGTGTCTGGCGCGCGGCGGCGTGCGTCCGGGCGATGTGTTCTCGCGTATTTTCGATGTGCCGCTGGCCATTCTGTCGACCAGTTCTTACCGTGAAGAAGCGGGCACCGTGCAAGGTGATCTGGATATCGCCAAATACATGACGATGACCAAGGGCCCACTGAGCGGCCGTATTCTGCTGGTGGACGATCTGGCCGATTCTGGCGTGACGCTGGTGAAAGTCATGAAGCACCTGAAGGAAAACTTCCCGGGCGTTACGGAAGTGCGTTCGGCTGTGATCTGGACCAAGGGGTGCTCGGTGTTCAAGCCGGATTACCAGATGGAAGAACTGCCACACAATCCGTGGATCCACCAGCCGTTCGAAGACTATGACGGCCTGCGTCCGCACCAGCTGGCCGCGTGGATCAAAAAAGGCGAGAGCGGCGAATAAGCCGGTTTTTTGCTTCCCCCAAAGCGACCTCAGGGTCGCTTTTTTTATTGCCGCTTGCGCACCCAGGCCTTAGGCTGGCAGTGAAAAAAAATTACTCAAAAGAAATATCAATGTAATTGAGACATTTTACATTTCTTATTGATAATAGTTGGTAGTTTTGTGATATGATTCTTCCACTGACTTGAAATAGCCCCTTTTAGTTCTTTGCATCAAGGCTGGGCCTGTATCGGTTGTCATACAAACATTTATTGGAGTTTATATGCTGAAGAAAATTGCTGCTGCAACCATGTTGGCCCTGTCTGCGAGTGCTGCTTTTGCAGCGACGCCTGTTTTCGTCGACACGATCAGCTTTGATAGCGATACCCACACCGCAAGCTTTGCCAGCGCACCTGGTACGGGCGATTTCCACGAATACTGGAGTCTGGATGTTCTGCCGTATGCGCTGAATCTGGTATCCGGTAGTGTTGGTAGCGCGGCAGGCCTGAACATGAAAATCAGTTTCAGCAATGGCGGTAGCGCACCGGTGTACATCGATGATGGTGTTAATCACTTTGATTTTGTGCAATCGTCGAGCGACGCACAGACCTATGCTCTGAGTGGCTTCACGCTGCAAGCAGGCAAGCAGTACACGCTGCACCTGGTTGGTCATTCTGACAATGACTCCCTGCTGTATTCGGGTGAATTGTCGCTGGCAGCGCCAGTGCCGGAACCTGAGACCTATGCAATGCTGTTTGCTGGTCTGGGCCTGATTGGTTTTGCGGCACGTCGTCGCAAGGCTCACTAAGCGGATTTGCCAAGTGTGCTCACGGCGTCGCTGTGATGCGCAGGAAATTGATATTTATAAGAAGGGAATTCAGATGAGTGCGAAATTGATCGTCGCAGCAACCTTAATGGCTGCGACCGCAGGCTCCGCCATGGCAGCCAAAGTTCAGGTTCAAAAGCCAGGCACCGTGACTATTGCCAACCACGTCGCAGCAATAGGTAACACCCCGCTCAAGACTGGCGCCGTGCAAGTGATTAATAACCTTAGTTACACGGCATTTACCGATGTGTATTCCTTCAGTGTGCCGGACGCGAATGATGCACTGGTGGCTACTTTTACGCAGACTGCGAACGCTGGTAAGAACATCGATTTCACCAGTATCTCGCTGACGGGTGGTGGTAACACCTATAACTTCGTGATGACCAGCCCAGACAAGAACGCTGAGGCATGGGCGTTGCCATCGTCCGTCACGCTGCACAATGGCGTGGCATACACGCTCAGCGTTTCGGGTATTACGACCGGTTCCGCAACCTATGCCGGTAACCTGAATGTAACGGCAGTTCCTGAGCCGGAAACCTACGCCATGCTGCTGGCCGGCCTAGGTCTGGTTGGTGCCATCGCGCGCCGCCGCAAGTCGGCATAAGCTGAATCTGGTGGTACACTAGAAACGGGAGCTGCGGCTCCCGTTTTTTGTTTATGCGAGCGCACCCATGACCCAGAATTTCTTCCAGACTTTTATCCTGCTGCTGCTGGTCACAGATCCCTTTGGCAACGTGCCGCTGTTTGCCAGCGTGCTCAATCCCGTACCGGCGGCGCGCCGTCCCCGCATCGTCATGCGTGAATGTGCGATTGCCTTTGTGCTGCTGCTGATCTTCATGTTTTTCGGGCGCCATTTCCTCACGGCGCTGCAGCTGTCCGAAGTGTCGCTGCGCATAGGCGGCAGCGTGATTCTGCTGCTGATCTCGATCCGCATGATCTTCCCCCATCCTGACGGGGTGCTGGGCCGCACCGAAGGGGGCGAGCCTTTCATCGTTCCGCTGGCGATTCCTGCGCTGGCAGGGCCTTCGGCGCTGGCCACGGTGTTGCTGTTTTCGCGCGAAAGCACGGGCGAAGTGCTGGTGCACGTGGCGGCGCTGGCCGCGGTAGGCGTGGTCTGGCTGGCGGTGTTCCTCAGTGCCGAGCGTCTGCAGAAAGTGCTGGGCCCGCAAGTAATGACCGCCTTCGAACGCCTGATGGGGCTGATTCTGACTGCCATGTCGATCGAGATGCTGCTGGGCGGCATACGTGAATTCGTCAAAACGCTGTAAGCGATCAAGGCCGGAGCAGTGCGATGAAACGAATGCTGTCATGGTTGTCTTTGTTGTGCTTGTCCTGTTCCGCGCTGGCCGCTTCAGTGCCGGTATCGCTGGCGGTGGGTGGGGCGGCCGTGTATGGCACTGAACTGACGCCGGATGGTGTGCAGGGCAGGGTGCCGGTGGTGCTCTTGCATGCGGGCTCGGGGCCGACTGACCGCGATGGCAATAGCCATTTGTTGCCGGGACCGAATGATGCGCTGAAGATGCTGGCCGAAGGGCTGGCACTGCATGGTATCGCTTCGGTGCGCTATGACAAGCGCGGCATCGGTGCCAGTGCGTTTCCGGGCTGGCGCGAGCAGGACTTGCGCTTCGATGACTATATTGCCGATGCTGCCGCGTGGGCGGCCCGCTTGCGTGCCGATCCCCGTTTCTCGCATGTGATACTGATAGGGCATAGCGAAGGAGCGCAGATCGTGGCGGAAGCTTGCGCCATCGCCCAAGCCGATGGATGCGTGCTGCTGGCTGGTGCCGGACATACTGCCGACGAGCTGCTGCGTGCCCAGCTGGCGCAGCAGTTACCACCGCCTCTACTGGTCGAAAATGAGCGCATCCTGACGGCGCTTAAGCAGGGCCAGCCCGTGCCGGATGTGCCGGCACCGCTGCAGGCGCTGTACCATGCATCGGTGCAGCCCTATCTGATTTCATGGCTGCAGCACGATCCACGCAAGGCGGTGGCTGGTTTGAACATGCCGCTGCTGATCGTGCAGGGCACGGCCGATCTGCAAGTGCCCGTCAGCGAAGCGCAGACGCTGGCCGCCGCAGCACCACGGGCACGCCTGCAGGTGATCGAAGGCATGAACCATCTGTTGAAAATGGTCGGCACGGATGCCGAGTTGCAGCGCCAATCCTATGGCAGCCCGGCATTTCCCGTGGCGCCGCAACTGCTCGAAAGTGTGCGCAGTTTTATCGACCAGCTAGCGCACTAGCCCAGCGTATCGGCACCCGGTGCGCCGAACAGTTGCTGCTTGAGGACATGTAACTGATCGCGTACCTGTGCCGCTTTTTCGAACTCCAGATTCTTGGCGTGATCGAGCATGGCTTTTTCCAGGCGCTTGATTTCCTTGCTGATCTGCTTCTCGCTCATGGCCTCGTACTTGGCGGTCTGCTGGGCCACCTGCAATTCTTCCGTGGCCTGCTCCGGACTGTAGACGCCATCGATCATGTCCTTGATGACCTTGTGCACGCCGCGCGGGACGATGCCGTTGGCTTCGTTGAAGGCGATCTGCTTGGCGCGCCGGCGCTCCGTTTCGCCGATCGCGCGCTCCATCGAATCGGTCATGCGGTCGGCATACAGCAGCGCCACGCCATTCAGGTTACGCGCGGCACGGCCTATGGTCTGTATCAGCGAGCGCTCGGAGCGCAGGAAGCCTTCCTTGTCGGCGTCGAGAATGGCCACCAGCGACACTTCGGGCAAATCCAGCCCTTCGCGCAGCAGGTTAATCCCCACCAGCACATCGAAAGTGCCGATGCGCAGGTCACGCAGCAGTTCTACCCGTTCCACCGTTTCGATATCGCTGTGCAGATAGCGTACCTTGATGCCATGGTCGCCCAGATATTCGGTTAGCTGCTCCGACATGCGTTTGGTCAGCGTGGTGACGAGCACGCGTTCGTTGCGCTGTACGCGCAGGGTGATCTCCGACATCAGATCGTCCACCTGCGACAGGGCCGGGCGCACGATCACCTGCGGATCGACCAGACCGGTAGGCCGCACGACCTGTTCCACTACCTGATCGGCATGGGTTTTTTCGTAGTCGGCCGGCGTGGCGGAAACGAAGATGGTCTGGCGCATTTTCTGTTCGAATTCCTCGAACTTGAGCGGACGGTTATCCAGCGCCGAGGGCAGACGGAAACCGTAGTCCACCAGATTGGTCTTGCGCGAACGGTCGCCGTTATACATCGCGCTGAGCTGGCCCACCAGCACGTGCGATTCGTCGAGGAACATCAGCGCATCTTTGGGCAGATAGTCCACCAGCGTCGGTGGCGGTTCGCCCGGCAGTGCGCCACTCAGGTGGCGCGAGTAGTTTTCGATGCCCTTGGTGAAGCCGATCTCCGCCATCATTTCCAGATCGAAGCGGGTGCGCTGTTCCAGCCGCTGTTCTTCGATCAGCTTGTTTTCGCGGCGGAAGAAGTCCAGCCGTTCGCGCAGTTCGTCCTTGATGGTTTCGATCGCGCGCAGCACGGTAGAGCGGGGCGTGACATAGTGCGAGCCGGGATACACGGTAAAGCGGGGAATCTTCTGCTTGACGCGCCCTGTCAGCGGGTCGAATAGCTGGATCGATTCCAGTTCGTCGTCGAACAGGTCGAGCCGCACGGCCAGTTCCGCATTCTCGGCAGGGAAGATATCCAGCGTATCGCCCCGTACGCGGAAAGTGCCGCGGCCGAAATCGACTTCGTTGCGGGTGTACTGCATCTGGATCAGACGGGCTATGATGTCCCGCTGCGAGACGCGGTCTTTGGCGCGCAGCGTCAAAATCATCTGGTGGTATTCGGTGGGGTTACCGATACCGTAGATGGCCGACACGGTGGCCACAATCACCACATCGCGCCGTTCCATCAGCGATTTGGTGCAGGACAGCCGCATCTGCTCGATGTGTTCATTGATCGAGGAATCTTTCTCGATGAACAGGTCACGCTGCGGCACATAGGCTTCCGGCTGATAGTAGTCGTAGTAGGAGACGAAATACTCGACCGCATTTTCGGGGAAGAATTCGCGGAACTCCGAATACAGCTGGGCTGCAAGGGTCTTATTGGGGGCAAACACGATGGCGGGGCGGCCCATACGGGCGATCACATTGGCCATGGTGTAGGTCTTGCCGGAGCCTGTTACCCCCAGCAGGGTCTGATAGAACAGGCCGTCGTTGATGCCTTCGCACAGCTGGTTGATGGCCGTGGGCTGGTCGCCGGCAGGCGGAAAAGGTTGATGCAGACGGAACGGTGAGTCCGGAAAGGTGACAACCGTTGCCTTTGTGGAGTTATCTGTCGCGTTTTCTGCGGGTAAATCAGCCATCGTGTACCGACCTTTGTTAAAATAATGGCCTGCCAGCGGCCTGAAGCAAATTTTGGGGCGCGCTGTCTACCTTCAACCGCAGTGAACCGCTTCCAATCGAATCGAATCTTATCATGACGAATCCTAGCTTGTTCAGCGCCATCGACATGGCCCCACGCGACCCAATTCTGGGTATCACCGAAGCATTTAACGCCGACCAAAATCCAGCCAAAATCAATCTGGGTGTGGGTGTCTATTATGACGATAACGGCAAAGTACCGCTGCTGTCGTGCGTGCAGAAAGCCGAGGAAATCCTGATCGCTGCACCAGCGCCGCGTACCTACCTGCCGATCGAAGGTCTGGCAGCTTACGACAAGGCCGTGCAGGAGCTGGTATTCGGTGCGGACAGCGCTGTGGTGCTGGAAAAACGCGCTGTCACCGTGCAGGCGATCGGTGGTACCGGTGCCCTGAAAATCGGCGCCGACTTCCTCAAGCGCTTCGCTCCCGATGCGCAGGTCTACATCAGCGACCCAAGCTGGGAAAACCACCGCGCTCTGTTCGAGAGCGCCGGTTTCACCGTGAATAACTACGCTTACTACGATGCAGCTACCCACGGCGTGAACTTCGCCGGCATGCTGGCTGCGCTGAAAGCCATGCCACGCGGCTCCATCGTGCTGCTGCACGCCTGCTGCCACAACCCGACCGGTGCCGATCTGAGCTCGGCTCAGTGGGATGAGGTAATCGCCGCTGTTACCGCGGGCGGTCTGGTACCGTTCCTCGACATGGCCTATCAGGGCTTTGGCGCCGGCATCGCCGAAGACGGCGCCGTGGTGCGCCGCTTTGCTGCCGCTGGCGGCCCGCTGCTGGTATCGAATTCGTTCTCCAAATCGTTCTCGCTGTACGGCGAGCGCGTGGGTGCTCTGAGCGTGGTAGCGGCCAGCAGCGAAGAGGCGGCCCGTCTGATGTCGCAGCTGAAGCGCGTCGTGCGTACCAATTACTCCAACCCGCCAGTACACGGCGGTAAAGTCGTGGCCACTGTACTGACCACGCCGGAACTGCGCCAGATGTGGGAAGACGAACTGGCTGGCATGCGCGTACGTATCAAGGAAATGCGCGAAGCCTTCGTGGCCAAGCTGAAAGCCAAAGCACCGGCACACGATTTCGCCTTCGTGCGTGATCAGGTGGGCATGTTCTCGTACTCGGGCCTGAGCAAGGCACAAGTCGAGCAACTGCGCGCTTCCTCGATCTACGCCGTGGACACGGGCCGTATCTGCGTGGCAGCGCTGAATTCGCGCAATATCGATGTGGTGATTGACGCCATCGCAAAAGTGCTTTAAGATCTTGCTTCTTCGGTTGCATCGCACGGTGCAGCCGATAGGCAGCAGAGTGTAGTGTTGAGTTTGATTCGATAACAATCTTGTCGAAATGATCTAAACAGTATAAAATGTTGCTATCAATTCCCTGATAGCTCAGTCGGTAGAGCGACGGACTGTTAATCCGCAGGTCCCTGGTTCGAGTCCAGGTCGGGGAGCCAGAATTCGAAAGCCCATGTGTGCAGCAATGCCACATGGGCTTTTTGCATGGTGCCTGCCATGCTGATGCGATGTTTTCTTATTGGAAACTTAAATAATTATTTGACATTGTCTGATTTTAATTTGATAATGGCTTCACGTTAATTAATCCTCTGCCCTCGGGAGTTACACATGCTAAAACTGAAAGCTGGTATTGCCATCGCCGCTCTGGCCCTGTTGACCCCGATGGCACAAGCTGCCGGCATCAGCAACGGCGGTTTCGAATCGAGCAACTACAGCGGCCAGTTCGACACGGTGAGCGCCGGTGGTTCGCTGGGTGCCTGGAATGTGGTGTCGGGCAGCGTAGACCTGATCAACACCTACTGGACCAACTCGGAAGGCCATTACAGCCTGGATCTGAATGGCACTCAGGCTGGTAGCATTCAGCAAGCGTTCGCGACGGTGGTAGGCCAGACCTATACTGTGTCGTTCGACGTTGCTGGCAATGCCAACGGCGGCGGCAACACCAAGATCCTGTCGATGGGTGCTGGTAGCTATGTGGGCGCATTGTTCATCGATACCACCGGCAAATCGAACACCAATATGGGCTGGACCACCAAGAGCTTTGACTTCGTGGCTAACAGCAGCACCTCGATCCTGTCGTTCTCCGGCTTTGCTGGCAATGGCGCTTACGGCGTCGCGCTGGACAACGTTAAAGTAACGGCCGCCGTACCTGAGCCAGAAACCTATGGCATGCTGCTGGCAGGTCTGGGCCTGGTAGGTCTGGTTGCTCGCCGCAAAAAACAGGCTAAGTAATACCGGCCTTTTAGGTCAGCCTGAGGACCCGCCAATGCGCGGGTCTTTTTTTTTGCTTTTAGAACTGGCAATAACGCGAAAAAAAAATTTGGAAGAATTGGATTTGGCGGCTATAATTCTGGCCTCAATTCCCTGATAGCTCAGTCGGTAGAGCGACGGACTGTTAATCCGCAGGTCCCTGGTTCGAGTCCAGGTCGGGGAGCCAGAATTGTGAATAAAGGGGTTACATGCTGATGCGTGTAACCCCTTTTTCGTTTTAAGGCGATAGCGAGCGCGGGCGGCGCTACTCCGCTGCGGGAGCTGGTCTCGAAACTGCTGTCGATGGGCGGCAGTCGCTCTCTAAGCGATCGAAGGGACTGGTTGCCTCCCACTGTTGCGGTTTAGTGCGTTATTTGAATGCTATATTGATAATTTGTTTGCATTCTTGTAAAGCCGGAATTAAAATAAATTGTTGTTTTGAAAATAAATTTCAATAATATTTTTCCGGAGAGATATTTCATGTCCAAGAAATTTGTAATGTTCCTGAGCACCACCTGCGCGCTGCTGCTGGCCCAGGTTGCCAACGCTGCTACTTACACGTTCGACTACACCTATAATGGTAATAGCGTGACAGTCAACCAGTCGGCCGCTGGTAGCGCGATTGTGGCAGGCGATATTGTCACGGCCACTTTCCATGCGGCTAGTGGCGGCTACTGGCATGTTGATGCTGGCATGCAAATCTGGACTCCGCAGGGCATGAATGAAACCGGTGACCGTATAGGTGATCTGAGCTGGACTTTCCTGCGTCAGGGGACCACTGTTGATAGTGGCGCCTCGTTTGGCAAGAGTTCGCAATATGTTCACATTCCTCAGGAAGTGATCGCTTCGAAAACGATTAATTTCGATACGCTGACCTGGACCTATACACTGACGTCTTCCACCGCTGCAGGTAATACCCTGAACGGTGGTGACTTCGGTTCGAGCAACCTGACCATGTTAGGCGCGACTTACGTGGTTGGCGCCGTACCTGAACCGGAAACCTATGGCATGCTGCTGGCAGGTCTGGGTCTGGTAGGTCTGGCCGCACGCCGTAAGAAGCAGGCCAAATAATTCTGGCGCTAGCTGGGAAAAGGGGAGGCCCGCATTAATGCGGGCCTTTTTTTTTGAGTGCCAGATCGAGTGTGCGTATGTCAGACGATGAAAAATTTGGTTAAATTTTAGTTTGCAGCTATAGTTGCGGCCGTAATTCCCTGATAGCTCAGTCGGTAGAGCGACGGACTGTTAATCCGCAGGTCCCTGGTTCGAGTCCAGGTCGGGGAGCCAGAATACAGAAACCTCCAGACGGGCTGATAGCGTAAGCTTGCGCAATCAGTAAACGGAGGTTTTTTTCTGCCCGCTCAGTTTTTCGCGGTAATACTGCCTACATGTATAAGCATTCCATAGCACGGAAAGTGCGCCATGCCGTGTTGCCGAATGAGCCGCGGATTATCGATGCGCAGCGACAGGCTGCGCTGACGGCAAGCTATCTGCAGCCGTGGCTTACAGAGCTGGAAATTTTTTTCCTGACAGTACGGGCACGGATAGACGAGAAGCTGTTGCCGCTCTGTCCCTATAAACTGGGCAAGCCCTACCCGCTGGGGCAGTGTCTGGAAATCAGCCTGGAAGCTCAGCAGATGCTCAAGGCGATCGACCCTGCCATGCTAGATTCCCCCGCTGCACAGGCGGGCCATCGGGCTTTTCTGGCGTTCCGGCGCGCAGGTGGGACGCTACGCCAGGTCTGGGGAGATTTGCGCGGCGAATTTTTTCAGAACGCCTTCCAGCTGGGGAGCCTGTACGTCGATGTGTCGAATGATACGGTTACCCCCACCAAACCGAAGGTGGAGATTCTGCCGTTTGTCGATGCCCGCTTTATTCCTATCCGCGACTTCCAGCATTTTAGTCGCATCGCCCAGCGCTACTGGAAAGTGGAGGTCTATCCCAATCATGTGTTGCCGGAAATCGCGCCATATTGCCCACTGATATACCGTCGGAATGATGGTGCCCTGATGCTGGCCGAGGCCAGTTCGTATATGCTGGCGCTAACCTGGGCTGGTGGCTTCCGTCCCAGCGAAGAGGTGCTGGCGCAAGGTGAATTGCCGCTGGCCTTGTTCCAGCAAGTGAGCGCTGCGCTGGCAGGACATGGCGAGCTGGCAGCCGATCCGGCCAGTGGCCGTATGCGCGCGCTGGCGGCATGTCGGACCCTGCGTCGCAGCGTGCACGAGAACTCGATGCATAGGCTGAATCACATGCTGCAAAAGGTGGGACGCCTCAACCAGTTGCTCTTCACTGCAACCCAGGCCACCCCTATCTGTATTCTTGACGAGAAAGTTATGGACCAATCAGAAAATCTGACTATCGATGGCAAACAATATCCGCTGGCTGCATTGTCGGAGGCAGCGCGTCAGCAATTACAGATGTTGCGCATGAGCGAGCAACGGGCGCAGGAACTGCAGCGCGATCTGGCCATTACCCAGACGGCACGCTACGCCTATCTGCAAGCGCTCAAAAACCTATTGCCGCAAACCTGAGGCGGTGGGCAGACTGCCGTCCACTTTGGGCGGAAACAGGAAGTACTCGGGGTGACGTCGTATCATCTCGGCAGTTTCGGTCGATAGCAGGGGATTGGATAGCTGGAAAATCAGGCGATTCTTCATGTTTTTGGAGAGCAGAGTTTTACTCCAGCGCTTGTCAAACATGGCGTCGAAGCTGCCGTCTGCCAGCATGCGGTTTAGTCCGTTTTCGATACGGGCAGCCAGCGCTGCCTTCTGTGGCGCCACAAAGAAAAACACGGGGGCGGGATATACCAGTGCCAGATTCTTTTCCACCATCAGATTCATATCGCTGTGTTTGCGTATTTCGTCGTCGATTTCATTGATGCCGAGTGGAATAGCATCGAAGCGTCTGGCTGCCAGCATCTGGTACAGCGTATCGTACGAGGAGGAGGTGACGGTGTTCAGGCCTGCCGCCTTTTGGATGGCGGTGTCCGGCCAGTCGTGGCCCTGGCCTAGTATGAAATCGCGGCGCAGATCATCGAGCGTGCGCACCTGCCCGTAACGGCTGGCCGATTCGGCGCGGATGGCCAGCAGGCGCTGCCCCAGCAAGCCTTTGAGCAGGGGAATGCGGATTACGATGACGCCCTGTTCGCGTGCCTGCGAAGTCATACTCCAGTAAACATCGAGCTTCTGGTTGGTGCGCAACTGGGTAAACGCCCGGTCCTGCGTCATATGGGTTTCCTGCCAATGCAGCCGGTCCGGTGTGGCGGCGGGCGATCTGGCCAGCGCTGCCTGCAAGAGTTGCACTATATAGGGTGCCCAAGGCTCACGGTCGTTTGAGCGCGGCAGATAGATATCCTCTGCCCGGGCCGATGTGCTCAGGCCCAGCACAGCAGCGCATAGGACGATACAGAGTCGTTTCAACAGGTCGTCGGGCATGGTGATGGGTCAGGGCGGTGTCAGCCCCAGTGCCGGGTTTTCACGGGCATGGTAGAAGTCTTCCAGCATGGCATTGTAACGCTGCCGGCTTTCCGTACTGAGCCAGCGTTCGGTGCTCTGGCGTAGCATCTGCACGCCTTCGCGCGTGGCCAGTATGCTACCGATCTTGAGCGCTGTGGCTTTACCCCATGCTGTTCTGGGGCAGGCAAAGCCGACCCGGATGGGGGCGGTATTGCCGGCAATGGGCAGGGTCTGCAATTCGCGCAGCATGGGGTCGCGCTTCAGGTAATAGGCATACACAAATTCATAGTCGATGGTGTAGTCCGAGCGGTTGACCAGCAGGCGGGCAAAAATGTTTTCGCCAAAGCTGCCTACCGGTGTGACCTCCAGCAGGGCACCCGCGGGGCGTTGCTGTAAAGCATGGTCAATGGTCAGGCCAAAGCTGCGCTTTTCGCTCAGCAAGCCGCGCAACTGTCGCTGCGCCAGCAGCCGGTCCAGTTCGACTTCGCGCTGGGCATTCAGGGGCAGGGTAGCGAGGGCGTCGCGGCGAAAGATCAGCTGCGGCGGCGGGAGCAGGCTGGTGGGGACGATATGGGCCCGTTCCAGCCGCTGCGGCGTGATTAGGGTAAAGCTGTAGCAGGCTTGCTGGCCTGCATCGAGCAAGGCCCAGCTGCGTTTCAGATTGGCGTACACCACGCGATGCTCGACTTCCGGCCAGTGTGCGCGGATGAAGGCGATCTGCTGGTCCGTTATGCCGTCACTGGGCAGCCCGTTGCGCCGGATCGATGCCGGTGGCAGGTCGGTCATCAGCCAGGTCATGACGTTCTGCGCCAGCGCCGTGACGGGCAGCAAAATAAGCGGAACGAAGCAAAGCAGTCGCATGGTGTCGCGGGATTGCTAAGGAGAGTTTTGATTGTCCTGCCGGAAATCACAATGGTGCAATGAAAATTTTTTAAAATCGCTGGTAGGCGTTGCCTTCGTGCCCCTGTTAGCGCAGATTCGCACCATAAACGCACGGTTTTGCGCGATTCCGGTAGACGGAAATCTTGCGCGTGGGTATTCTGAAACCTATTTCTGACCAGCAGAGCCTGCTGTCAGCGAGATTTTGTAGAAAATAAATAGAGGTAGAACATGAGTGGGGAAAACAAGGATGTAGTGTACGGCACTGAAGACTTGCTGATGAGTCTGTGTAATTCAGTGATCCGTGTCTTGAATGTCGCTACCCAGAGCAAAGTGAATTACTCGGGCATGGTGCAACGGATTACCAAGATCGGCCTGAAACCCGATATCGGTTGCTTCGTGCTGTTCGATGGTGGATTTACCGGACTGGTGGTACTGAATTTTGCTGCCGATACGGCGATGGAAATCTATGAGCGCTATATGCTCCACATGGGTATGCCTAAATCGGAGCTGGCCGGTTCGCATACGTCGGACGAAGTTTCCAACATCATGGGCGAACTGATGAACCAGATCGTCGGTGATTTTACCGGCAAAGTGCGGCGCGAACTGCAGACCAATATCACCCAGAACCAGCCGAAAATGCTGGTGCTGAACAAGCAGGTCATGCTGAGTGTGGATACGCCGCTGGACCGTCCGGAAATGCGCCGTGTGACGTTCTACACGGAGAAGAGCAATATCTTCTATCTGGAGCTGGCAATTGATCGCACCGAATTCATCCGTCTGCATGATTTCGACTCCAGCGAAGTGGCTGATCCGGACGCACTGATGGACCAGGAGCGCGATAACCATGCTGCAACCAGCGCACCTAGCCAGTCCGACGAAGAGGCTGCCAACGAGGAGCTGCTACGCTCTTTAGGTATGTAACTGCACGCTATTACGCGAATCATGCAAGCATCTGTGGCATAAATGTCACAGATGCTTTTTTTATACCAATCTCCTCAGCGCTATTTCTGCGCTAGCCGAAGCGGACTGGCCTGCGAATATTCAGCGCCGGTACTGGGCTCACCAAATTTCTAACAGTAAATGGCATTCTGGTTATATTGCGCTTGCAATACATGGTATCAATGAAAGAAAATACTGCCCTTTCGCAAGCCGGTGCATTCTAGCCAACGTTGTACGGTTCAGCCTCCGCTTGTGCTGCCACGGTCACGTCAGATGACTGGACAGATTCAAATAAAGAGAGAACAGGAGACACTGTTTTTAACTCTTTGCATTACCACTCATCGGGAAATTGAATGATCAAACTGTCGAAGATGCATAAGCGCCTGCTGGCGCTGAGCGCCGTTATGCCTATCGGTTCCGCGCTGGCCCAGAGCGAACCACAACTGGAAACCGTGACCGTGACGGCGCAGCGCCGTGCCGAGAACATCAAGGATGTGCCGGTCTCCGTTACCCTGCTGAAAGATGAAAAACTCGACGTGCTGGTTTCCGGCGGTCAGGATATCCGTCTGCTGGCCGGTAAAGTGCCGTCGCTGAACGTGGAATCCTCCAACGGCCGTACCTTCCCCCGTTTCTACATCCGCGGCTATGGCAATACCGACTTCTCTACCTTCGCATCGCAGCCGGTTTCGCTGGTGTATGACGACGTGGTGCAGGAAAACGCCATTCTGAAAGGCTTCCCTATCTTTGACGTGGCTGGCGTGGAAGTGCTGCGCGGCCCGCAAGGCACCCTGTTCGGCCGTAACACCCCGGCTGGCGTGGTCAAGTTTGAATCGGAAAAACCGAACACCAAGAAAGTTGAAGGCTATTACAACGTATCGTGGGCTACCCACAATACCGTGAATCTGGAAGGTGCTGCCAACGTGCCGCTGTCGAACGAGTGGGCAATGCGCGTTTCGACCCTGCGCCAGCACCGCGACAACTTCGTCGACAACACCTTTACCAAGCAGAACGATGTGCTGGAAGGTTACAACGAACACGCCGAGCGCGTACAGTTCCTGTACACCCCTAGCACCACCTTCAACGCACTGTTCAACGTGCATGCCCGTAGCACCACCGGTTCGGCCCGTCTGTTCCGCGCTAACATCATCAAGAAGGGCACTAACGACTTCGCTGATGGCTACGACTTCACCAAGCTCAACACCAATGGCCTGAACGGCCAGAACCTGCGCACCAATGGCGCCAATGCCCGCCTGACCTGGGATCTGGGTGCGGTCAAGCTGTTCTCCATCACCGGCTACGAAGGTGTGGACGAGTACTACAGCCGCGGCGACATCGACGGCGGTACGCCAACCGGTCCGGGCTTCATTCCGTTCCAGGTACAGACCGGTGGAGGCTTGAGCTGGCTGCACCAGTACAGCCAGGAATTCCGCGTCGAATCGAAGAACGCTGGTCCGCTGAACTGGCAGAGCGGCGTGTACTTCTTCAAGGAAAGCGGCGAAGGCTATAGCAACAACTACGACAGCACCACTCAGGCGCAGACTTCGCACCTGCAGAGCCATCAGAACAACACCGCTTCGGCGCTGTTCGGTTCGGTAACCTACGATCTGTCGGACAGCGTGGTACTGCGCGGCGGTCTGCGTTACACCCAGGACAAGAAGGATTTCCGCACGGTGGAAGCCATCAACGTCACCCAGATCGGTCCTAAGTCGGTCGACGAAAGCAGGCACAAGACTAACTGGGATCTGAGCGCCACCTACAAAGTGAGCAAGGATATCAGCACCTACGCCCGCGTAGCGACCGGCTTCCGTGCCCCAAGTATCGCGGCTGCCAGCGCTTCCGTGCCGATCACCGTGGCCGATGCGGAAACCATCACTTCCTACGAAGCGGGTGTGAAGGCTGACCTGTTCAACCGCCGTGCCCGTGCATCGCTGAGCGTGTACAACTACGACGTCAAGAACCAGCAGCTGACCGTGGTGGGTGGTAACTCCAACGTCACCAAGCTGATCAATGCTGCCAAGACCACCGGTCGCGGTCTGGAAGCGGACTTCGAAGCCTTCGTCACGCCGGACTTCAAAGTAACGGCTGGCGGTTCGTACAACTTCACCGAAATCAAGGATGCATCGCTGTCCGTGGCCAAGTGCGGTTCCTGCACCATCACCGATCCGCTGAATGCGGCTGGTCGCGTGGTGATCGACGGCAACCCGCTGCCACAGGCACCGAAATACATTTTGAACGCCACCGCACGCTACAACTGGGCGCTGGAAAACGGCAACCTGTTCGTGCTGACCGACTGGTCGTATCGCAGCAAGATCAACTTCTTCCTGTACGAAGCCAAAGAGTTCACCGGCAAGCCTATGGTGGAAGGTGGTCTGCGCGTGGGTTACAACTGGGCCGGCGGCAAGTATGAAGTGGCTGGCTATGCCCGTAACATCACCAACACCGAGCGCATCATCGGCGCGATCGACTTCAACAACCTGACCGGCTTCGTCAACGAGCCACGTCAGTTCGGTGTGCAGTTCAAGGGTAGCTTCTGATTTTTCAGAAAATTTCCCGCTAGCCTAGACAGCTAGAAATTGGCCGTATATAATGCGGCCTCTTTTCCCTGATAGCTCAGTCGGTAGAGCGACGGACTGTTAATCCGCAGGTCCCTGGTTCGAGTCCAGGTCGGGGAGCCAGAACACTGAAAAACCCAGCCCTTAGCGGCTGGGTTTTTTGCTTTTCAGCGCAGGAAGAGCTGGGCGGCGATGCCGACGATGAGCGCTAGCGTGGTTAGCTGTGTGGCGATCATCCATTTGGCTAGCTGGTCGATTTTGGCATCGAGTTGGTCCATTCTTGCCTCCATGCGATCCAGCCGGGTATCTTGTCGGTCTAGCCGAGCATCCTGATGATCCAGTCTGGCGGTCAAATTCTGCACTTCGCTGACGATCCGGCTTTCTAGGCGTTGGGCCTGCGCTTCGATCTTGGCACTGAGCTCTTGCTCCAGATGGTGCAGTCCCTGCTGGAATTCCCGCCGAAGTTTTTCTTCCGTAAGCGCAAGTTGTGCCTGAGCAGCCTCAAAGCCGCTGTTCATTCTGTGCACGAGTAAGGCATGGTCGCATTGCAAAGTCGTCACCACTTCCTCCAATCTGGTCAGACGAGGCTCCGGATTATCATACGCCGGTTTGACCGGCGATTCGTTTGCGCTGGGTTCCATGTGCTCGCTCCTGAGGATGAGCCATTGATTTTTCCGTGGCTAGCGCTTGCCGTCTTGCGTAAGCACAAAGCCCATGCGCGATCAGCAGCGGGCTAGGGCGGGAACTTCCTCATTCGTTCGAGGGTCTGGTCTACTCTTTGATTTTCTTGCATTTCTGTGGCGTCTGCTCGGGCCGGAACTGGCAGTCGAGTGCGACGAAGAAGTCCCGCGTCAGGCCGTAGTCGCGTGCATAGCGCTGCTGAATGCGGTCGATTTCACCGGAGGCATACAGTTGCGCGATACCGCGCTCGAACGCATCGCGCTGCGCCTCGGTGCGGAAGCGCATCCAGTAGAAGCGTCCCGGCCCTAGCACGTCGTGATAGGCCAGCACATCTTCGCCGGCCCGCTGGCGCGGCAATTGCTGGCGCAGGTAGTACTGAAAAATGTCAGGCTGGGAAATGATGATGTCGGTGCGCCCCAGTAGCAGGGTGCCGGAAGGCATGGTGACCACTTCGCGATAATCGGGATTGGCACTGACAACCGCGGCGTAGGCCGGTCCCAGTACGGTGCTGGCGCCGCGAAAGGCGGTAACACGGTACTTTTTCAGGTCTTCCAGGCGGGACAGCGTAGGGATCTTGCTGCGCAGCGTAATGGCCACGTTGTGAAAATGCGTCACGGGCCAGCGGCTCAGGTAGCCAACTTGGGAGGCCTCGGTTCCGGTCGTGGGTGTGATATCGAGTAGACCCTGACGCATCTGGTCGTCGAAGCGGGCATTCGGCAGGTAGCGGAATTCGACAGGCACCTGCTGTGTGGCATAGGCAGCGCGTACTACATCGACGAGCAGACCAGAGGTATTATCGGGCAGTACAAACGGCGCGACCACGCTTTGCAGACCCATCTTGACGGGCGTGGCAGCCTGCGCGGCCGGTGCCGCCATGGCCAGCGTTGCAAGCGTAACGGTGGCAAACCACATAGTCTCCCCCCTGATTCATCGGTCATATTGCTTATATTATAACCAGATAAATCAGGCGGGGAGGGGGGCTCAGCGCCTACTGCACCTTTAGTTCATCGGTGCCAGCAGCTTGGCATCGATCACCAGGTTGCGTACACCGTGGCCGTGGTCTTCCTTGAACACGTTGGCCTTGCACCACGCACCGACGGATTCGGCATTTACTTTCAGCACTTTGGGTCGCACGCTCCACGAAACTTGCAGGGGCGAGCCTTTCTCGTTGTAGCTGGGGCCGGTGGTGGAGCCGGCATACTGGATAGGTTTGCCCATGTGTTTAGGGATGTGCAGCGCCTGCTGGTACCCACCCACTTCACCGAGCTTGGTCAGTTGGGCAAAATCGGCTGCCTTGGCATCGTTGACCAGTACCATGACTTGTGCTTCCACCCGCAATTGCGGATTGCTATCCGCTTCGCTCAGGCAGGAATTCAGGGTGGGGCCGGGCGTTACCTGCGCCGTGCTGTGGACATAATGCAGTTCGATAGTGTCGCCAGCCTGCAGGCCGCCGTGTTCGCTAGGGCACACCTCGGCGCTGAGCGGTGCCGCTTCGGCGGGCGTCAGCTTGCCGGCATATTTGAAGCCGCTATCGGCTGGCACGGTGAATTCTCCCCCTTTGTGCTCGGCGTTCTTGTGGAAGTGGATGTTGCAAAGATTCATTTTCGATGCAGGCGGTGCCGCAGTGAACACACGCAGATTGCTGCCGCCTTTGGCGTTCAGGTCGCGTGGTGCTTGCGGGCCATAACCTTTACCCTCCGTGTTACGGGAAAGCGCCGCGTTCTGGGCGGCTACCGTGTCGCTGCCGCCGTGCTGGGCGTCGCTCGCAAAGGCTGGCACGCTCAGTGCAAGAGCGAGCATGGTCAGGGCATAAGGCGTTTTCATCGCATAGTCTCCGTAGCGAAATTGGGGGAGTCGAATTCTATGCTGTCTGGACGGCCGCGTCGATCTGCCTTTTGAGGTGGTGCTGCTGAAACACGGATGCAGCGCTCGGCGTCGAAATGGGCATAGTTTGAGTGGCGCCAATATGACGCTTGCGCGCATTACCGACAATCACAGTGGCCCTGCGGCTTGATGCGGCGCGGGCATGGTCATGCATCCACCTGTTCGCCTTGGAGAAAATATGAATCCGAAAAGTGGTCCGTCGTCTGCGTTTATAGGCGCCTCGTGGGCAGCCTTGTTTGCCGGTATGCTGACTTACCTGATAGGGCTGTGGAACGCCACCATGGCTCTTAACGAAAAAGGCTATTACTTTACTTTGCTGATGTATGGCCTGTTCGCCGCCGTTTCGCTGCAGAAAACCGTACGCGACCGGATCGAGGGCACTGCTGTCACAGGCATCTATTTTGGTCTGTGCTGGCTATCGCTCGCTTCGGCCATTCTGCTGCTGACCATAGGTCTCTGGCATGCCACGCTGGCACCCAGTGAAAAAGGCTTTTATGCCATGTCGTTTGTGCTGAGCCTGTTCGCCGCGGTCGCCGTGCAGAAAAATGTGCGTGACACACTGGCCCAGAGTTCCGCCTGAAGCGCTGTGGCCCAGTCTGGCGCCACAGCATGGGCGTTTCGCGCCGCGCTGCTGTGGTTTGATCGCATAGCGGTTGCCAGCAAGGGCGTGACTCGGTGACAATATGGCAAGCCCAACTGGAAAGTTTTGCATGCCATCCGAGAAACGCCCGCCGTTCCCGTGGCGCCGCCTAGGCGCCGATACCCTGTATATGCTGGGATTTAATTTGCTGCTCGCCATTGTGCTGACCTATTTCTTCAGCCATGGCCGGCATTTCTGGCTGACGCTGGTTGCCACCAACTGCATCGGCCTGTGCTCGTTTTTCTATATCGATGGCTTGCGCTTGCTGTTTTGCCGTCAGCAGTCGCAGCGCATCAACTGGCTATTGCTGTTCCCCGTGATACTTACCGGCGTACCTTTCGGTACGCTGGCCGGCTCGCAAATTTCCAACTGGCTGGTGGGCACCGATGCCGTGTCGCTGGAAGCTTTCGGCAGCGGCAGACTAAACAGCATGCTGCTGATTACGCTGGTGGCCACCGTCATTGCCAGTACTCTGTTCAACAACCGTGACCGCGCTCGTCGTGCCGAAATGGCCGCCGCGCTGGAAAAGGCCAGAGCCGAATCGATCCAGCGCCAGGCACTGCAGGCCGAGTTGCAATTGCTGCGCGCGCAGATCGAACCGCATATGCTGTTCAACACGCTGGCCAACCTGCAGGGGCTGATCGCCATCGATCCAGCACGGGCGCAGCAGATGCTGGATCAACTGATCCAGTTTCTGCGCGCCACCCTCAGTTCTTCGCGCACCGAAAGCACCACGCTGGCCGAGGAATTCGCCTTGCTGCAAGCGTATCTGGGTCTGATGGCGGTGCGTATGGGCGAACGCCTGCGCTATCGCTTCGAACTGCCTGCCGACTTGCGCAGCGTGCGTGTGCCGCCCATGCTGCTCCAGCCACTGGTGGAGAACGCCATTGCCCACGGCATCGAGCCGAATATCGATGGCGGCAGCATTACCATCAGCGCAGCACGGCAGGATGGCATGCTGGTGCTGACCGTTAGCGACACGGGTCGTGGCCCACATGCCGGTGCAGGCAAACCGGGCACCGGATTGGGACTGCACAACACGCGCGAACGCATCAAGGCCTTATACGGGGCAGCTGCCAGCGTTACGCTGGACGCTGCCAGCGAGGGCGGTGCCATCGCCCGACTCACACTACCACTTTGACCTATGACCACTGCACTGATCGCCGAAGACGAACCGATACTGGCCGCCACGCTAGCCCACACGCTACAAGCGCTGTGGCCGGAACTACAGATAGTCGCCACTTGCCCCAACGGCGTGAGCGCGCTGGAGCAAAGTCTGGCGCTGCGCCCGCAGGTGCTGTTCCTCGATATTAAGATGCCCGGCAAGACCGGGCTGGAAGCGGCGGAAGAACTGGCCGAACAGTGGAGCGGGCCGCAGCCGTTCCCGCAGATCGTGTTCGTCACCGCGTATGACGAATATGCGGTGCAGGCGTTTGACCGATCGGCGGCGGACTATGTACTGAAGCCAGTCAGCGCCGAGCGTCTAGCACGCACCGTGCAGCGTCTCAAGGACAGGCTGCAACAGCAAGCGGCGCAAGGCGGGGCGGGGGGCATGGAGGCGCTGATCGCCCAGTTGCGTGCACTGGCACCGGCCGCACCGCTCGCTGCCGTGGAGCAGGTCGAGCGCTTGAGCATCATCCGCGCCGCAGTCGGCAATACCGTACGCATGATACCGGTGGCCGATGTGGTGTATCTGGAAGCGATGGATAAGTACGTCAATGTGGTGACGGCCGATAGCGAAGCGCTGATCCGTACCAGCTTGCGCGAACTGCTGCCGCAACTGGACGATAAAGTGTTCTGGCAAGTCCATCGCGGCACCATCGTCAACGCGTCCTGCGTGCTCAGTGCCGTGCGCGATGAAGCGGGCAAGATCTCGCTCAACCTCAAGCACCGCAATGAGAAAGTGCGCGTCAGTCCCTTGTACGCGCACCTGTTCCGGCAGATGTAGCGCGCTAGAAGCTGCGCTGGATACTGGCAATGGCGAGGCGGTGGGTGAGTATGCCGGCCATGCCCTGGTACTGGCGCAGGCTGGCGGAAAACAGCCACGCTCCCTGCTTGTAGGACGCCGACACGGTGGCTATCTTGCTGTGGCTGGAGGGCTGCCACAGCAGGTCGGCTGCAAGGTCGACGTTATCCCAGTTCTGCGCCGCGCGTACAAACAGATTGCGCTGCTGTTCCGGCGCGACGCTGCGGTCCAGCCATGCTTCCGCGATCAGCGAGAACTGCTGTTCCGTGGTCCAGGTAAAACCGGCCAGCGCCTTGCCGCCACGTCCGGCGGCCATCCAGCGCTGCTGGCGCCATTCCTCATGCCGCTGCTGCCATAGCAGCGATGCATGCAGCTCGGTGCCTTGATTGAGCACATGCGAAAACGAAGCGCCTGCTTCCATGCCGTTGCGCTGAGAGACGCGCAACACGGCATATTCATCACGCTCGCCGCGATGGCGGTACAGCCGCAGCGCCATCGCTTCGTCATCGCGCGGCTGGGCGGCTTTGCCGCGGCCCGGATTCGTCAGCACCATGGTCAGGGCATGGTCTTCATCGAACACTTCCTGCGCCAGCATGGGGATGCCCTCCAGCCGTGCCGGATTGAGCGCGCGCCGGTCTTCCTGCTGCACCACGTCGAGCGGACGGAAGGCATAGCCCACA
This sequence comes from Duganella fentianensis, assembly GCF_964031615.1. Taxonomy (GTDB): domain Bacteria; phylum Pseudomonadota; class Gammaproteobacteria; order Burkholderiales; family Burkholderiaceae_D; genus Rugamonas; species Rugamonas fentianensis_A. Next base: position 287,882 of record NZ_CAXIQN010000014.1, on the reverse strand, counting down.
TCCCAACTCATGATCTTTTTTCCTGCCGTGAGAAAGCCCCCAGCCAGCGGGCTTTCCAGCGTCAGCTCGTTCACTTGCAGCATGCTGCTGCCCGTCTGATCGTGCTGCGCGCTGAAGTTGCCGCGCAGAGCCTGCTGCCACGGGCCATCCAGTTGCCAGCGCAGGTCGGCTTGCTGCAGGTGGCGCTGGCTGTCACGCAGGCCCAGCGGGTTGCCATCGCTGGCCTGACGGGCTTCGCTCTGGGCCAGCACGCTGGCCGAGAGTTCGTTGCTGGCCTGCGCCGTTGTAAAGCACTGACATAGTGACAGGCAGGCCAGCGCGAGTAGGGAAGGCTTCATAATTTGATGTCGTTGCGGCTCAGGTACATGGCATTGAACAGTTCATCGCCGAACTGGCGCGGTTTGCTGCTCAAGGTAGTCACCACGGTTTCGCGTGCCGTCTGCACCTCGTCACGCAGGGTGATGCGGGTGACGCTGGGGCGGCCGTCACGCTGTTCGATATGATAGGTAGCCTGTTTGAGTTTGCGTCCCGATGCCGCGTACAGGTCAGCGTGCAGCGGGCGGTAATCCTGTTTGGCCACATGCAGCACCACACGCTGGTAGCTCAGGGTCTTGCGGGTAGCCGTCAGCTCCAGCTCCAGACAGGGCTGGCCTGCGCAACTGGTTTCACTCGTGATGCTACCGTCGTAATCACCTGACCATGTCATGGTGGCGATATCGCCGGTGGAGGCATCGCCTAGCAGTTTCTGCAGCGGGGTAATGCGCATGGGGCGCGCGCTACCGGGCAGCAGCATCCAGAAATCGTCGCCCGACATCAGCACCTTCTGGCCCACTTCGCCGGGCGAGCGGAACAGGATCAGGCTTTTGCCGCCCGGTCGTATCAGCACCTGATAGCGCTTCTCTTTATCCGGTTCGCCGTTCTTGTAGGTCTGCACCAGCGTTTCGATCTGGGCCGAACTATCGGTCTGGCGGAAGGCATCGGCTTTTTTGAGTATGGTGGCCACATCGCTGGCCTGTGCCAGTGTAGCGAGCGACAGCAGGGCGGCTGCCATGGCAGTTGATTTAAACATGGGCTAAAGCCTCCACAACGGATTGCTGCGCCGCTTTGCGGCTGACCAGCAGGGATGCCAGTGCCGACAGCAGAGTGACGGCAATACCGGCGACGATGAATAACTGGGGCGACAATTCGATCACCAGCGGATAGCCCTGGCTACGGCCGGGTGGTGGTGGCATCTGCACGTTCAGGGCCAGCAGCAGGTAGGCGATCAGCGCGGCCAGCAGCATGCCGCCGACGGCGCCGCCGGCGCCCAGCGCCATGCCTTCCAGCGTGAATACGCGGGTCACTTCCGCTGGCGTGGCACCCATGGCGCGCAGCGTGCCGATTTCGCGGGTGCGCTCCATCACGGCCATGGCCAGTGTGTTCCCCACGGCGAACAGTACGATCACCAGCACGATGATGCCGAGGAAACCGAAGATGCGGTTGTACAGGTCTTTCACGCTCTGATAGAACTGTGCCATTTGCAGCCAGTCGCGTACGTCCAGTTTGGCGGCGCCATCCTGCCGCAGTTGTGCCGCAATGCTGGCGGTATCGGCCATCTCGTTCAGATAGACGTGCAGCGAACTGATTTTGTCGGTAGCCAGCAGGGTCTGGGCAGTGCCGATATCGACCATGGCCAGCCGCTTGTCGATTTCCCCAATGCCGCTCGAGACGATGCCGGTAACGGTGACATCGACGGCACTCAGGCTGCCCGTGACGGTGGAGGACATCAGCGTCAGGCTGCTGCCGGGGCGGGCGTTCAGAGTGCGCGCCAGTGTTTTGCCCAGTACGATGCCGGGGCCTTTCTCGGCCGGCTGGGCGTCCAGCATTTCACCCGCCACGGTCTGCATGAACGGGCCTTTGACAAGGAATTCCTGCTGCGGATCGACACCGGTGCCGATGAAGATTTCGCTGCGCTCGCCATTGCCGATCAGGCCGGAGAACTGCAAGCGTGGCAGCACCCGTTTTACTTCGGCGCGGGCCAGCAGGCGCTGGGCCAGCGCACCACTATGTTCCAGCCCGAATTCGAGCGGAGTGTTTTCCGCGCCATCAAAGTAGTGTGCCGCTGCCACCACTACATGGCCGGTATCGCGCGCCGACGCTTCCGCTAGCGACTGATAGGTGTACAGCGCGAAGCCGCCACCCAGCAGGGCCGCCGCGGTGCCAGTGGCGGCGATCACCAGTGTGACGAGCGAACGACGACGGTTGCGCAAGGCGTTTTTCAGCGCCATGGCCAGCCATGGAAATTCAATGCGCATAGCCGCCTCCCGCCAGTACGCCGTCGTCCAGATTCAGGGCACGGTCACAGTGCGCCAGCAGCCGCTCGTCGTGAGTGGCGACCAGAAAGGTGGTGCCGTGTTCGTGCGCCAGTCGCTGCATTAGCGCGACGATCTGGGCCGCCGTGACGGCATCCAGATTGGCGCTCGGTTCATCGGCGATGACGAGGCGCGGCTGCTTGACGATGGCACGGGCGATAGCGACGCGCTGGCGCTGACCGCCGGATAGCTGGTCAGGGCGGTGCTGGCCGAATGCAGCCAGACCGACGGCATCCAGTGCTGCAGCCACGCGGCGCTGTCTTTCGCTGGCGGGGAGACCCAGCAGGTAGAGCGGAAAGTCGACGTTATCGTGTGCGCTCATCACGGGCACCAGATTAAAGCTCTGGAATACGAAGCCTATGGTCTGGCGGCGCAGCGCAGTGCGTGCCGCTTCGTTACCAGCGGCGACGCTGCTGCCGTCGTAGCGGACTTCGCCCGCATCGGCGCTATCGAGCAGACCACACAGATTGAGCAGCGTGCTTTTGCCGCTGCCGGAAGGTCCCGTTATGGCGGCGATTTCGCCCTGCGCGAGGTCCAGATCAATGCCGCGCAAGGCGTGGATGGTGTCGCTGCCCAGCGTGTAGCTTTTGCGTACGGCGCGCAGCGAGAGCAGGGTGTCGGTATGGTTCACAGGCCCAGCTCCTTCAGACGGGCTGCGGCACGGGCGTGCTGGCTGGTTTCCGGCAGGGCGGTGACTTTCTGCAGCCAGCTGATTTCATCCTTGCTGCGCTGTTCCTTGCCGGCCAGCCGCGCCGCAGCGGCATACAAGTTGGCGCGCAACTGGTTGCTCGCTAGTGCCAGTGCGGGCGAGGCCAGCGCTGCTTCCAGTGCGCGCTTGCCCTGGCTGCGCCGGTTCATGAACTCCGGCAGCGACATCAGGGTATTGACCGCCACTATTCGCACTTCCAGACTCTCCGGCGTGCCGTTAAAAAGGGCTTCGTCGTGGGCAGGGGTGAGCAGGGCGACGGCCTTTTCCAGCAGATCGGCACCTTTCTCGGTGTATTTCATTTTGTCCCAAGGCATGCTGGCATCGCGCCCCTTGAGGGTGTAGGCTGCGCCTTCGTAGGCCATCAGCAAAGGATGTTCGGGCTGGCGGGTGGCCAGTACGTGGAAGGCTTCGATGGCGCTATCGGCGGCATTGCTCTTGCCTTCGACGGCGGCCATGAAATGCTGGCGTGCCTGAACGAAGCTGGCTGTGGCGACTTCCTGCGCTGCGGCGCTAGCATTAGTACCAGCGCAGAGCAGGCTGATAAACAGGGCGATGGCAGTGTGTTTCATGATGTTCTCCGTTGGGTGATCGATAGCCTGCAGACTATCGATGCCAACGGCTAGGCACTACGCCCGTGCGATGAAAACGGCTTTTGCGGCGCCGAAACCGCCCCGCCATGGCGCGAAAAAATGCCGGGGCGGGAGCTGAATGGGAAGCTGGTTCGAGGGAGGGCAGTCCGGCGTGCTACTTCCGCGCGCTGGCACCGGACATGGCAGCAGGCTGGCGGCAGGCCTGATTGCTGTCCCAGCGCCCTGCGCAGATGCGACTGCGGCATAGCATGCCTTCTATCATGCCGTTGCGCTGGCTGTTGGGCCGCGCACCGGCCTTGCTGCGCCAGTGGCAGCAGTTGCATGGTGCAGTGCCGCAAGATGAGGTCCGCCATTGCGCCGCCATGCTGGCGCAGCTAGAGCAGGTCTGCGATCGGCGGCTGGGCAGTGCCGGACCAAGTTTTACCGCAGCGCGCGAAGCTTTACAGGCGCTGGAAGTACGCGGACTGGATTCTGACGTGCAAGCTACAGCGCTTGCCATGGATCAAATTGCACTTAGTAATATGCAAGCTACGGCCGGTGGCCTGATACGCAACCGCCAGCAGGCGCTGGGCGAATTGCGCCGCGTGGCCGCGTATTTCCGTAGCGCAGAGCCGCACAGTCCCGTCGCCTACCTCGCCGAGCAGGCCGCGCGCTGGGGAGAGTTACCCTTGCACGACTGGCTGAAAGAAGTCGTTAAGGATAGTGGCCAGCTAGCCCAACTGGAAAGCTTGCTCGGAGTGGCTGGCACCGATTAACGAAATGATTCGAAGTTGCCAAGAAATAATGCTAGGATTTAAGGACAGATTATTTCGGTGAGGCACACATGAATAATTTCAAGATCGGGACACGCTTAGGGATAGGTTTTGCGCTGGTGTTATTGCTGCTGCTAGCGATGACGGTGGTGGGTTTGCTGAGGCTGAGTAATGCTAGTGCGCTCACGGAAGAAATGATCAATGTGCGCATCCGCGACGAACGCATGATTGCCGACTGGGGCAAGATCATCGAAGTGAATGCCGCGCGCACCATGGGTGCTGTAATGGCGTCCGATCCGGCTGACCAGAAGGCGTTAGAAGGGCTGATGGCGACATCTTCCGCTGCCGCGACCAAGATACAGGATGAGATTGGCAAGAATATCGACGATCCTGAATTGAAAACCTTGTTCGAGAAATTGCTGGCTGCGCGTAAGAGCTATACCGATATCCGCAAGTCGGTATTTGCTTTGAAGGCGGGCGGCGATCTGGAAGGTGCCAAGAAGCTGCACGAGACGGATATGACGCGTAGCCGCACAGTCTATCTGGATGCGCTGAAGAAGTTTTCCGACCGCCAGAGCGAAGAACTGGATGAGGCGGCAGCCGAAATCAAGAGCCAGTACACCAGTGGCCGCATGCTGCTGATTACGCTCGGTGTTGCCGCCATCGTGCTGGGCGTGACGGCGGCATGGTGGATTTCCCGCTCGATTACGGAACCGATCAACTACGCTGTGAAAGTAGCAGAAACCGTTTCCTCGGGCGACCTGACTAGCGATATTCAGGTGCAGAGTGATGACGAGGCGGGTAAGCTGATGCACGCGCTGAAAACTATGAACGGCAATCTGGTCAACATCGTCGGTCAGGTACGCAATGGCACGGAACTGATAGCCAACGCATCGAGCGAAATCGCGCACGGTAATCTGGATCTGTCTTCCCGTACCGAGCAGCAGGCTAGCTCGCTGGAAGAAACTGCGTCGTCGATGGAGCAGTTGACGTCGACCGTACGCTTCAATGCCGAACATGCGCGCGAAGCCAATCAGCTTGCCAATGTGGCGTCTGAAATCGCCAGCCGTGGCGGTGCCGTGGTGGGCGAAGTGGTGCAGACCATGGGGGCGATTAACGAATCTTCGCGCAAGATTGTCGACATCATTTCCGTGATCGACGGGATCGCTTTCCAGACCAATATTCTGGCGCTGAATGCGGCGGTGGAAGCCGCGCGTGCGGGTGAACAAGGGCGCGGCTTTGCCGTGGTAGCCTCTGAAGTACGCACGCTGGCGCAGCGTTCGGCCGCTGCGGCCAAGGATATCAAGAGTCTGATCGATGCCTCGGTGCAGAACGTGACGCTGGGTTCCGAACTGGTGGACAAGGCAGGCGCCACCATGCACGAAATCGTTGACAGCATCGGCAAGGTTACCGCCATCATGAGCCAGATTAGCAATGCTAGCGAGGAGCAGAGTCTGGGCATCGCGCAGGTCAATGATGCGATTACCCAGATGGATCAGGTGACCCAGCAGAATGCCGCCCTGGTGGAGGAGGCTGCTGCCGCGGCCGAATCGCTGCAGGAGCAATCCGGCAAGCTGCATGAACTGGTAGCCGTGTTCAAACTAGACCCTGCCCAGCAGCGCCTGAGCCAGTCGCGCACACCGACTCTGCGCTTGCAGTAACATAGCGGCTTATGCATAGCCGTGGTGGCGATGCGGCGCGCCCCATCGCCGCAAACTTGTCGGCACCTGTCAGCCAGACCAATCCAGTGTTGCGCGCGCCGCCAGTAGGTTCGGCTGCGCGCAGCCTGTGTCAGCGCTGTCTGCGTCCGCAGCGTAGCTGCATCTGCCAGTGGATAGCACCCCATACGCCGCAAGTGGAAGTGCTGATACTCCAGCATCCGCTCGAAGTACAGCAAGCCAAGGGCAGTGCGCGTCTGCTGCATCTGAGTCTGGCTGCCAGCCAGCTGGTGGTAGGCGAACAGTTCGCGCCCGAGCAACTGGCACAACTGCTGGCGGGCCCACGGCGGAATATTTTGCTGTATCCGGAGATGGCAGGCGAGCAGTCGCTAGGCATGGCGCCAGCGCAGCCACTCGATCCTGCATGGCTGCTACAGCCGCAGCAGCTGCGCCTGATCGTGCTCGATGGTACGTGGCGCAAGAGCCGTAAGATGCTCTACCTTAACCCTGTGTTGCAAAGCCTGCCGCGCTTGCCGCTGAAGGCCACGCCGCCATCGCATTATCTGATCCGCAAAGCCCATCTGCCGGACCAGCTTTCCACGCTGGAGGCCACCGTGTATGCGCTGGCGCAGCTGGAGCTGGCGCCGCAGCGCTATGATGCGCTGATTGCCGCGTTCGACGGCTTTGTCGCACAGCAGGCGGCGTTTGTGCCAGCTGCGTCGCCCAAGTCACACGGCTCAGGCGATTAGCTTCAGGCCGGGCGGCAGGGCGTCGCCCAGCAGGCGCTTTTCGTCGGCCTGATCCAGTTGCACCACTTCGCGCACCATCGCGCTCCAGCTGGCTGGTGCGCCGATGCCGCTCAGGCGGCGCAGGATTTCGGCGCGTAGTGTGTCATCGATGTCGCGGGTGCGGTCGCCCGTCATACGTGCCAGATGCGCCGCTGCATAGGCTGCAGCTTCCAGTTTTTTCCAGTCCAGCTGTTGTATCTGCGCCAGCCATGCGGTAACGGTGGCAGTCTCTACGACGTCATGCGCGCTGCCGTGGAAGGGCTGGCGCGCGCCGACGCGACTCAAGCCCCACAGGAAGCGCGCCATCACCGCTTCCGCCTTGGCGGCATCCTGCGCGGAAGTGCGGCTACCAATCGCTGCGCGCTTGGCGGCGCTGCGTGCCATGGCTTGCAGGCGGCCCATCATCCATGCGCCGATTTCTGCTTTGTAGTTGCCCGGTATGCGCTCCAGCGAAGCGCCGAGGCGCAGCATGTCTTCTTCGCTGCCGTTGACCAGCGTGACGGGACGGCGTCCCCGTTCGGCTTCATCGGCCTGTACGTTGAAAGCGAAATCGTCGAGGACACGCAGCTGCATGGGCACGTCGAGGCCACCGGCCACGCGGCGCCACAGCGTCCACCATTCGGCATAGGCTTGCGCATCCTTGTGGTACTGGATGCCGGTTTCGTACATGGCCCATAGCTGTTCGATGCGCCACGCGTCGAGTGGCGCGCCGAAACCGGGACGCAGGCAGTAGCCGCTCAGATTGAGCCAGACGCGTTCGTGATCAGCCGAACGGCGCCGGCCTTTGCTGCGCTCCAGTAATGCGTCAAACAGGCGGCGCAGCAGGGCGGTAGGCCAGCTTTCGCGGCTGCCTAGTAGTTGTTCCAGCTGGCTGCGTAGCTGGCGCACTTCTTTTAGCTCAACCTGCTGGGCGCGGCTGCCGAAGATACGGTCTATGCGCTCCATGGCGGCGGCAAAGCCGGCTGGCATAGGCGTTTCTGCTGCTGCTGCGTCGGTAGCGTCTGCATCGACGCTGGCGCCGTCGTCACGCAACTGGAATTCCAGCAGCCAGCGCTGGGCGCTGTCCTGTGCCACGCAGTGCATTTCCAGCGTGCCGACTTCGCTGAGCGTGGTGGCAAGGCGCACGGTGATTTCCTTGCGCGTGTCGGCCTGCGCATCGCGCAGCACGGTGGCGAGAGGTGGCAGTGCCACATACTCGTCTGGCGTCAGTTGTACCAGCTCGCCCGCCTGTGGGATGTGCTCTGCGCCACTGCTGGCAGCGAGGTGGAAGCGCACGGGGCGGCCTAAGCGCAGGGCAAAGCTGCGTTCCGTCAGCAGTACTTCGTTGTTCTCGGGGCTACCTTGTGGCAGCAGGCAGATGGCACGGCGCGGCTGGCCGGCACGGCTGCCATCATCGAGCAGCAGGTAGTAGTTGCGCGCCGAACCGCCGCCGATCATGGGTGCCTGTCCGGCCTGACCCAGCGCGTAGGCTACGCCACCGCGTGCGACAGCCACGTCGGGATTGTCGTTGTGGAGCAGTGTCAGTGGCTGGCCACGCCATGCGGCTAGCACCTGTTCCAGCCGCTGCGCCAGTGCAGGGGCGCGGAATACGCCACCGTTGAGTAGCAGGGTATCGGGCACAGGAATGCTGCTGTCATCCGGTGCGAGGCCCAGTGCAGCACGTGCCGCTGCAGCGTGCTGGCGCAGGAAGCCGGCCAGATGGCGGGTGATGGCGGCATCGCTGGCGTAAGGCAGGCCGAATTCGGTTAGCGCAGCACGGCCGCGCCGCGCGGCTTCACGTTCGCTATTGATGGGGAAGAAACCATCGACCACCAGCGCTTGTACCTCGGCGCGGGTGAGCTGGGCTGAGCGGCTGCCGCCGATCAGTTTCGAGCCGCTGCCTAGCAGGGTGACGCTGACGTGGTCGGGCGCATCTGCGGCCAGCAGGATCTCCTTGGCAGCACGGCAGCGTTCTGCCAGTTGCGCCAGCCGGCTGGCCGAAAGGCGCGGTGCCGCGCTGGCGTCGCTGCTGGCTAGGCGGCTTTCGATCAGATGGGCCAACGCCAGATCCATATTGTCGCCACCGAGGATCAGGTGGTTGCCCACGCCTATGCGTTCGATCACCGGCTGGCCATCCTGTAACGCCACTTTCATCAGACTGAAGTCAGTGGTGCCACCGCCGACGTCGGCTACCAGCACCAGACGGGTGCTGGCCAGATCGCTGGCGAGGCTGGTGCGCTGGCGGTACAGCCAGTCGTAGAAGGCGGCCTGCGGTTCTTCCAGCAGGCGCAGTTGTGGCAGGCCAGCCAGTTTGGCTGCTTGCAGCGTCAGGGCGCGGGCGGCTTCGTCGAACGAAGCGGGAATGGTGAGTATGACCTGCTGCTGTTCCAGCGGCAGCTGGGGATGGCGGCTGTTCCAGGCGTTGCGCAAGTGCGCCAGATAGGAAGCGCTGGCCGCCACGGGCGAGACTTTGGGCACCTCGGCTTCGGCACCCCAGGGCAGAATGGCGGCCGTGCGGTCGACCTGCGGGTGCGACAGCCAGCTTTTGGCACTGGCTACCACCCGGCCCGGCACCTGTGCGCCGAGCTGGCGTGCCAGCTTGCCCACCACGACCTGCGTCAGGCCGGCTACATCCTGCGCGGGCCATGGCAGTTGCAGTGCGCTGTCTGCCAGTTCGCCCGCTGCCGGATGATAGCGCAGCGAAGGTAGCAAGGCTGCGCTGCCGATTTCGCCGGCAGCCGTCAGTTGTTCGATCTCGAACAGGCGGATCTCGCTACTGCCAGCTAAGGCATACGCCAGCACCGTGTTGGTGGTGCCCAGATCGATGCTGACGATGGCTGGCTGAGTGGCTGACATCATGCTGCGCCAGAGGCTCCCGAACGTACGTCGAATTCGACTTTCCAGCGCTGACCATCATTGGCCACGGCCAGCAGTTCCAGCGTGCCCGATTCGGTGGCCATGGCATGCAGGCGCACCTGCACGACCTCACCGGCCTGACGGCCGTCCGGCGACAGATTGGCCTGAATCTCGTTCAGTTCCAGCAGTTCATCCGGCGCCCAGAAGTCCAGCAGCGTGCCGATCTGGTCCTGACGGCGCACGGAGGAGCCGAAGAAACGGAACTGCACCGGCTCGCCCACGACGAGGCCGAATTCCTGGTCGGGCAGTTCCACTTCGCTGCCTTCTTCCATGCCGAACGGTGCCACGCACAGCGCCTGTATCGGTGGTTCCATGCCGGGGATGGCGGGCATGGACGATTCGATGGCGACGTAGTAGGAGCGCGCCGTGCCGCCACGGATGCGCACACCGGCACCGCGCCGTACATAGCTGTAGTAGGCCGCGCCGCGCGCCACGGCCAGATCCAGATCGGCACCAGCCAGCATGCGTGCTGCTTCGGCGCCTTCCATGTAGAGCCAGTCGTTGATGGTGGCCATGACGCGCTGGGCCAGCAGCTCGGACTTGAACACGCCGCCGTTGAACAGCACGGCGGTCGGATGCAGGAAGCTGGCCTCGGCTGACTGTTTGCCGGCATAGCCTTGCAGCTCGCTGGTGGCGCCTAGCTGGCGTGCGAGGAAGGCAGCCAGATGGCGCGTGATGCCGGCATCCTGCGCATACGGCAGGCCCAGCTGGGTCAGCCCGGCACGGGTACGCACGGCAGGGCGGGCCGAGGCTTCCACCTGCGGGAAGAAGCCGTCGAGGATGAAGGTGGTGACTTCGGCGCGCGTGAGTTCGGTGCGGATCGAGCCGCCGATCAGTTTGGAGCCACGGCTAGGCACGACGATAGGGTAGCTCTCCACGCTGGCATCGGCCAGCAGCTTTTCCTTGGCGCTGCGGCAGCCGTAGGTGAGGGCGCGCATCTGCCATGCGTCCAGCTGGGTGCCGTTGGCGGCCAGCTTGCGTGCCACCAGATGAGCCAGCGCCAGATCCATGTTGTCGCCGCCTAGCAGGATGTGGTCGCCCACGGCGATGCGGTGCGGTTCCAGCACGCCGTCGCGTTCCAGCACGGCGATCAGCGAAAAGTCGCTGGTGCCGCCGCCCACGTCCACGACGAGGATGATGTCGCCGGGTTTGACTTCCTTGCGCCAGCGGCCTTCGCTGCCCTGGATCCAGCTATACAGCGCGGCCTGCGGTTCTTCCAGCAGGGTGAGGTTGGTGTAGCCGGCAGCGCGGGCCGCATCGGCTGTCAGTTCGCGCGCGCCCGGATCGAACGAAGCGGGGATGGTGACGGTGACGGACTGCTGGCCGAACGGTGCATCGGGGTGAGCCTGATCCCATGCCTGCCGCAGGTGCGACAGGTAGCGGGTGGAAGCTTCCAGCGGCGACACGCGCTGCACTTCTTCCGGCGCGTCGGCCGGCAGGATGGCGGCACGGCGATCCACGCCGGCGTGGCACAGCCAGCTCTTGGCGCTGGAAACCAGACGGATAGGCGTGGTGGCGCCACGGCTGCGCGCCATTTCACCGGCCACGCTGTGCTGTTCATGGGCGGGGGCGAGCCACGGCAGGGTGGTGTCGCCTGCGACCAGTTCTTCCGCGTGCGGCAGGTACAGGAAGGACGGCAGCAGCGGCAGTTGTTCTACCGTGCCCGGTGCCGTGACCTGCGGAATCGCCAACACGGATTGCTGGGTCTTTTCGCCTTCGCTGGCCTGCAGATCGACGTAGGACAGGGCGCTGTGCGTGGTGCCAAGGTCGATACCGATGGCGTAGCGGGCGTGGTTCATCTCGCTCACAGTTCCACCTCGGCCGGAGCCAATATGCTGGCGTCGTGGGCTTCGGCCAGTTTAGGCAGACGCACGCTGGTGGCACGCCAGCCGCGGTGGCTCAGAGCGCCGCGGAATGGGGCGCTGCCAACGACATTGCCGGTCAGGCGTACGTTAGCCGCGTCGAATCCTGCTTCCAGCACGATGCGGCTGCCTTCTGCTTCGCTGCGTACGGCTTCGATGCTGAAGTGTTCGCGCAGCACTTTGTTGCAGCCTTCATGCACCACGCGGGCAGCGGCGCCGATGTCGGCGTCCGAGTAGGCAGCCAGATTTTCCTGGGTGAAGTCGATCAGGCGGGCTTCGCGCTGGAACAGCGTCAGCAACTGCAGGGCGGCGTCGGGCGTGGCTTCGCGCAGCACGATAGGTGCCGGCGCTGGTGCTGGCGTTGGCGCTGGTGCGGCGGCTGCCACAGCAGGGGCGGGCGCAGAAACTGGGGCAGAAACGGGCGCAGCGGCAGGCACGCGGTCGATATCGCGCAGGCGGGCCGCATAGTCGGCATCGGAGAGAGCGCGCAAGAACGCGCCGATGGCGATGGAAATCCGGCTGGCAAAGGACGGCTGGGCTTGAGTGTTCATGTCTAGGCTCATGTAGGTAATCAGGCGTGGGGGCGCGCTGGGCGCAGGGATCAACCATACCCCCGAAAGGCGAGCATGATACCAGCTTGGCTCGGAGCGCCCAAGACGGCGGGGCCGCACGTTTGCCTTTTCGCTTGCCCAGAGATGTCTTTGAGTCTAAAATACTGTATATAAAAACAGTATTTTATGCGTGCGGTACCTAGTGCAGCACCTATAGCAGCCGGGGCGTGAGCTAGAGTAGATGTGAGGGGTGCGTAGAGTAGTGAAGCGCTGGAGCGAGAATGGCTCCAGCGGCGCTGTAGGGCGAGAGGCATGGTGGCCGCCCGCCCTGTGACTGAGTAGTTTGCTTAAGCAGCGTTTTTGCTGGTTTTGCGGCGTGCGACGACACCGACCAGGCCCAGACCGGCCAACAGCAAAGCGTAGGTCTCTGGTTCTGGTACAGCGGCGACTGCCGAGCTGGAAAATACCACGTTCGAGGAGGAGCTGAAGGTCAGCGAACCCAGCGTGCTATCGACGTTTTTAAATTGGGTCAGCGCGAAAACGTTGCGGCCAGTCAGCGAGAAGGCCGAGTCCAGGTTGTACAGCGGGGTGTCCAGGAAGAAATCGAACAGATCGGCGCCGCCTATGCTTTCCGAGCGGCTGAAGTACACGACGGTGTTCGATGCAACGCCAACGCGGGTGGCAATGTTCAGAGTGGTGGTGCCGAAACCGTTGACGGTAACTTTGGCCAGGGTCAGCGGATCAATCAGGCGCGGATTGGCGGCAGCGTCGCCGATGAAACTGATGTCGAAGGCCTGGTTGGTGAAGGTGTAGGAGCCGATACTGCCCGATCCCGTGCCCTTGATGTCGTATTGCAATGGAGCAGCGACAGCGTTTGCTGCACATACCAGAGACAGGGTGGTTGCTGCGACCAGTGCGACTTTTTTCATGAACTTCATTGTTTCCCCCAAGTGCTTAGTTATCGAAATGAGATCTAATTTCTACAATAGTTTTTCCATAATATCATCTAAGTTGTATTTTGACCATCACTAATTTCCGTCTAACAATGATCTTGATTGGCTTCCTACAACATCGGAGCGAGTTTCATGTCCCATGATGAAAATCAGCAGCCCCAAGTGATGCTGCCGCCAAGCTCACTCAAGGGGCAGAAAGGGCGTGGCGCCGTGAGCAATCTGCAGGGGCGTTTCGAGGGGCAGTTGCGCGAGCCGTATGACGATGGCTGGGAGCATGAGGACGACGCTGTCGCGCCGGTCAAAACGGAAGTAACGGATGAGTACTGCAAATCCATACTGAGCCGCAATGAATCGCCGGATCTGCCTTTCAGTGTTTCGCTCAATCCGTATCGGGGCTGTGAGCATGGCTGCATTTATTGCTATGCTCGGCCCACCCACAGCTATCTGGGCCTGTCGCCCGGTATTGACTTCGAGAGCAAGATTCTGGCCAAGGTCAACGCACCGGAAATGTTGCGGCGCGAACTGGCCAGGGCCAGTTATGTGCCGCAGCCGATTGCGCTGGGCGTGAATACCGATGCCTATCAGCCGTGCGAACGCGAGCGCAAGCTGACGCGGCGCGTGCTGGAAGTGCTGCAGGAATGCCAGCATCCCGTCGGGCTGATTACCAAGTCGGCCCTGATCGAGCGCGATATCGACATTCTGGCCGACATGGCGGGCAAGCAGCAGGCAGCCGTGGCGATTACCCTGACCACGCTGGACCCTGCCATTGCGCGCACGCTGGAACCGCGCGCTGCCGCACCGGCGCGGCGTTTGCGCACCATACGCACGCTGACCGCCGCCGGTATTCCTGTGGCGGTCAGCATCGCCCCCATCATTCCCTTTGTGACAGAGCCGGAAATCGAGCATCTGCTGGAAGCCGTGCGCGAAGCGGGCGCCCTGAGCGCCCATTACACGGTATTGCGCCTGCCGCTGGAAGTGGCACCGCTGTTCCAGCAGTGGCTAGAGGCGCATTTTCCGGAACGGGCCCAGCGGGTGATGAATCGCGTGCGCGATATGCGCGGCGGCAAGGATTACGACAGCAACTTTGGCAGCCGTATGCGGGGTGAGGGCGTGTGGGCCGACATGATACGCCAGCGTTTCAAGATCGCCAGCGCGCGGCTGGGCTTAGGCGGGCATAGCAGCCGTTTTCACGAGATGGATACCAGCCGGTTCACGCGGCCGCTAGTGGTGCCGCCGCTGGGTGCGCGGGCGCGGCCTGCCGATACGGGGCAACTCGATCTATTCTGATGGGATGGACGGGGAGGCAGGTCACACCGGCATCAGCACCCAAGGCTGGCGGGGCGAACACGCTTAGTCGCAGTGGTTCAAGTCGGCCAGATGCTGTTCGATGGCGAACACATGGGGATCGCTCTGGCCCATCTCGCGCAGAGCATGGGCGAGCAGCTTGAGGTAGTCCGCATTCGGGCCGCTGGGGCCGGCAGAACTGGCGATGTGGCGGGCAATCGCCTGTTCGCTGGCAGCGCCCAGATAGGCCGCGTTGTCGGGCATGGCGATATACACGAGGCCACGTTCGCTTCGGCCGTCACTGAAAGTGATGGGCGTGGCGAGGCGTAGATAGCCGTTCTTTTCGCGGTGGTCGAGGTGGGCGAACACTTCCGGCGTAATCAGGTAAGCCATGCCGTGGCAGATGGCGTCGGTCTGTTCGATCAGCGTGACGACGCGGCCCGGTGCCTGCGGCGTACCGCGATGGTCGTGCGAACCCTGCCAGAAGCGCCGGGTCCAGCCGCTGATGCTGGCAGGCTGACGTTGCAGATAGGGGAAGTCGGCCTTGTAGATGAGGGAACCGTAGCCGAACAGCCAGACGCTGTGGTGGCCGTCGAAGTCGTCCATCTGCTGGTTGATGGCGATGGTGTTTGCAGTCATAGCGAGATCAGCCTTGCGGCACATTCCATTCGTGGGCAGCAGCGAACTCCTGCAGGAAGCTGACAAAGCTTTCCGCAGCAGGCGACAGCGCCCGTGCATTGCGGGTATAAACGAAGAAGCGGCGTGTTAGCGACGGCGATTCCAGTGTACGCATGCGCAGGCCATACAACTGCACCATCTTTTCTGCATAGGGCAGACAGACGGTGATGCCTAGCCGCGCATGCACCATGGCCAGCGCTGTCGTCATGAACGTCACTTCATTGTAGGGCGTGATGGACTGTTCGCGGAAGGAGGCGTGCATGTCGCGCAACAGCCGTTCGGTGAACTGGCCCTGCAGCGAAATCATGGGGTAGTCGATCACGTCGGTCCAGGTAATACGTTCCAGCTGGTCGAGCGGGTGGTCGGGCGGGAATACCACCACGAAGGGCATCTCGAACAGTTGCTGGGCTTCGATTTCGGTGGCGGCATCGCGTTCGGGGCCGATGCCGAAGTCCGTCTCGCCACTGAAAACGCGCGCGGCCACCAGCTCTACCGGACTATCGGCCAGCAGCACTTGCACATCGGGATAGCGCGCGCGGTAGGCGGCAATCACCTCCGGCAGCAGGGTGCAGGACAGCATCTGCGGTGCGGCAATCCGCACCGAGCCCTGTTTGAGCGCACGCCGTTTGGCGATATCGCCCATGGCGCGGTCCAGATCCTGCAGTATCTTGTCGAACAGGGGCGTCAGTTCCCGTCCCAGTTCAGACAGCTGCGCCTTGCGTGTGGTACGTTCGACCACGCGCACGCCTAGTAGCTGTTCCAGTTCCTTGATCTGGCCGCTCAGCGCCGACTGGGTGACGTTGAGGTGCTCGGCGGCCAGCGTGAAGCTGCCCGTCTTGGCAACGGCCACAAGGGCGCGCATCTGGCGTAAATTGGGATTCATCGGAAAATCTGATAAATAGGGTGAAAAATACTGTTTGTATGATATCTGAAATTGGCTTTTAATGGCGTATGTCCTAGTTGGAGGCAATTATGAAAATCAAGCAAGTACACCACGTCGCCTACCGCTGCATCGACGCGAAACAGACTGTCGAGTGGTATGGCAAACACCTGAATATGAATTTTGTTCTGGCCATCGCCGAGAACGAAGTACCGTCTACCAAGGCGCCGGACCCGTATATGCACGTGTTCCTCGATGCAGGAAATGGCAACATTCTGGCATTCTTCGAACTGCCGACCCAGCCACCGATGGACCGCGACCGCAACACCCCGAACTGGGTGCAGCATCTGGCGCTGGAAGTCGATTCGATGGACGAACTGCTGGCCGCCAAAGAGCGACTGGTGGCCGCTGGCATCGATGTGATCGGCCCGGTCAATCACACCATTTTCAAATCGATCTACTTCTTCGACCCTAACGGCCACCGGCTGGAACTGGCGGCCAATACGGGTACGCCGGAAATGATGCAGCGTCTCGACGCCGTCAAATGGGACATGCTGGAAGAATGGGCTCAGACCCGTAAAGCACCAACACACGCCGCGTGGATGCACGCACCGGAGGCCAAGGTATGAAACTCGCAACACTGAAAGATGGCAGCCGTGACGGCCGCCTGGTAGTGGTCAGCCGCGATCTGTCGCGCTACCAGCATGTACCGAAAATCGCTGCCACCATGCAGCACGCACTGGATAACTGGGATCTGGTGGCACCACGTCTGGAGCAGGTGTACGCCGCGCTGAACGCGGGCGAACTTCTGGATACCCAGCCGTTTGACCAGAGCTTCTGCCATTCGCCGCTGCCACGTGCCTACCAGTGGGCCGACGGTTCGGCTTATATCAACCACGTGGAACTGGTGCGCAAAGCCCGTAACGCGGAAGTGCCAGCCTCGTTCTATTCGGATCCGCTGATGTATCAGGGCGGTTCGGACAGCTTCGTCGGTCCGCGCGATCCCGTCTATGCACTGTCAGAAGAATGGGGCATCGATCTGGAAGCGGAAGTGGCCGTGATTACGGGCGACGTGCGCATGGGGGCCAGTCTGGATGATTGCGCCAAGGCGATCCGTCTGGTGATGCTGGTGAACGATGTCTCGTTGCGTAACCTGATCCCGAACGAACTGGCCAAAGGCTTCGGCTTCTTCCAGTCCAAACCGGCCAGCGCGTTCTCGCCGGTGGCCGTAACGCCGGATGAACTGGGCGCGCACTGGGCTGACTGCAAAGTGCACCTGCCGCTGCTGGTGGAACTCAATCACCAGCCGTTTGGCAAGCCCAATGCAGGCGAGGACATGACCTTCAATTTCGCCCAGCTGGTATCCCATGCTGCCACCACGCGCGAACTGGCTGCGGGTACCGTCATCGGTTCCGGCACGGTGTCCAACAAGCAGGGCAGCCTGCATGGTTCCAGCATCGCTAACGGTGGCGTAGGCTACTGCTGTCTGGCCGAAGTGCGCATGTATGAAACCATCGAAACGGGCAAGCCGCAGACCAGCTATCTGCACTTCGGCGATACCGTGCGTATCGAGATGCACGATGGTCAGGGCAGCAGCATTTTCGGCGCCATCGAGCAGACCATCACTCACTACTCGGAACGCTAAGGCGGCGTACTTTACGCAGAAAG
Organism: Duganella fentianensis; assembly: GCF_964031615.1. GTDB lineage: Bacteria > Pseudomonadota > Gammaproteobacteria > Burkholderiales > Burkholderiaceae_D > Rugamonas > Rugamonas fentianensis_A. The sequence goes on along the minus strand of NZ_CAXIQN010000014.1, from coordinate 270,263 downwards.
GCAGCACAGTAGATGCAGCTTGCTCCCGTCGATATCGGCGCACTGATCGAGCGCAACCCCATCAGCCGGTTCCAGTTCGGGGTGTATTTGCTGTGCGGCCTGTGCGTGCTGATGGATGGCTTCGATGTGCAGGCCATGGGTTATGTGGCGCCGGCCATCATACAGGAGTGGCAGGTCAGCAAAGCCAGTCTGGGGCCGGTATTCGGCGCAGGCCTGTTCGGCATGCTGGCTGGTTCGCTGATCTTCAGCGTGCTGGCCGATAAGCTGGGCCGCCGCCCCGTGCTGATTGCTGCCACGCTGTTCTTCTCGGTCTGTATGCTGCTTACACCAGCCTGCCGCACGCTGGAACAATTGCAGTGGCTGCGCTTCATCACCGGCATCGGACTAGGCGCCATCATGCCGAATGTGATGGCACTGGCAGGCGAATACAGCCCGCGCCGGCGCCGCGTTACGCTGATGATGCTGGTGTCCTGCGGTTTCACGGTGGGCGCTGTGCTGGGCGGGCTGGTCGCCGCTGCCGTGATGCCCCTCTATGGCTGGCATGCGGTGTTCTACATCGGCGGCGCGTTGCCGCTGGTGATAGGCTTGCTGATGCTGTGGATGCTGCCGGAGTCCATGCAGTTCGTGGTCCTCAGCGGCAAGCGTATCGAGCGGGTAGGGCACTGGCTGCGCCGCATCGATCCGGCGTTCGTTCCGCAGCACGGGCAGGGTTATCTGTTGGCGCAGCAGACCGATAGCCGTGGTTCCGTTGCGGCCCTGTTCAAAGCGGGACGGGCCCGCACCACGCTGCTGCTCTGGCTGGTGAACTTCCTGAATCTGCTGAACCTCTATTTTCTGTCCAACTGGCTGCCGACCATCCTCAAGGATGCTGGACTATCCACCAGTGCGGCCGTGCTGGCCGCAACCATCCTGCCCGTGGGCGGCACCATCGGCACGCTGGCCATGGGTCAGCTGATCGACCGTTCCAGCTTCCGTCGCGTACTGATTCCCGGCTTCCTGATCGCTGCCGTGGCGATCGCGCTGATCGGCCAGTCGCAGCAGATGCTGGCGCTGCTGTGCGTGGCGATACTGGTGGCCGGCTTCTGCATCGTAGGTGGCCAGCCTGCCGTCAACGCGCTGGCAGCCAGCTACTACCCCACCAGTCTGCGCTCGACCGGCATAGGCTGGAGTCTGGGTGTGGGCCGCATCGGTTCGATTGTTGGCCCCCTCATCGGCGGCGAGTTGCTGCGCATGAACTGGCCGAACAGCACCATCTTCCTGATCGCTGCCGTACCGGCGCTGCTGTCTGCCCTGATGCTGTGGCAGATGGCGCCCGCCGCAGGGCAGGATGGCAACAACTAACCGTATCATTCCGGATCCGACTATGAAGCTCTATACCTATTTCCGCAGCTCCGCCGCCTACCGTGTGCGCATCGCCCTGAATCTGAAAGGACTGGCTTACGACGCCGTGCCCGTGCACCTGCTGCGCGATGGCGGCGAGCAGTTGCAGCCAGCCTACCGTGCCGTCAATCCTGCCGGTCTGCTGCCGGCGCTGGACGACGGTGCGGCTACCATCGGCCAGTCGCTGGCCATCATCGAATATCTGGACGAGAGCCGGCCGGATGTGCCGCTGCTGCCTGCCGATGCCGCAGGCCGTGCGCGCGTGCGCGCGCTGGCGCTGACCATTGCCGCCGATACTCACCCGCTGGGTAATCTGCGTGTGCTCAAGTATCTGACCGGTGTGCTGAATGTGACGGAAGAACAGAAGCTGGCATGGCTACACCACTGGATGGGCACTGGGCTGGCCGCTTTCGAGCAGTTGCTGGCAACGGATGCGCGCACCGGCCGTTTCTGCCACGGCGATACGCCCACGCTGGCCGATTGCTGTCTGGTGCCGCAAGTATTCAACGCCCAGCGCTTCCAGCTGGATCTGAGTCCTTATCCCACCATCATGCGTATCCACTCAGCCTGTGCCGAACTGCCGGCCTTCCAGCAGGCCCACCCGGCGCAGCAGCCGGATGCGGAATAAGGCTGTTGCGCCTGGCCTGATGCGCTAGCCGTTGCGGACCACGCGGTTGCGGCCTCCGTCCTTGGCCTGATACAGCGCTTTGTCAGCACGCGATACCAGTGTCGACGGTGTGTCCATGGTGTTCCCCGGTGGCGCCGTGGCCACCCCTATGCTGATGGTGAAGCGTATGCTTTCGCCTTTGTCGCCTTTGACCTCCAGTTCGGCGATGTGCTGGCGCAGCCGTTCGGCGGCGCTGGTGGCCACTTCGATTGATGTTTCCGGCATCAGCAGCACGAATTCCTCGCCACCGAAACGCGAAGCCATATCGATATTGCGTACGCCGTCGGCTAGCGCCTTGGCGACGGCGATGATGACACGGTCGCCCGCTTCGTGGCCATACTGGTCGTTGACGTTCTTGAAGTGATCGATGTCGGCCATCAGTAGCGACAGCGGGTGGCCGAAGCGGCGCCCCCGATCCAGCTCGCGGTTGATCTGCTCCGTCATGCGGCGCCGGTTGCCGATGCCGGTCAGCGGGTCGGTCGTGGCCAGCTGTTCCAGTTTGGTGTTGGCCTCCATCAGCTCCTGCGTGCGCTGCAGTACGCGGGCTTCCAGCTGGTTGCGCTCATCGTGCAGAGCATCGAGTGTGACGCGGCGCGAACGCAGGGCAAAAATCAGCGCCGAAATCAGCAGGCCTTGCAGAATGATCAGCGAGCCGCCTAGTAGTATCTGCCACCAGTAGCGCTCGAAGATAGACGATGAAGCGTCCGGCCAGCTGCCGCTAACTGGCGTGTGCTGCAGATTGGCGCGTGGCTGGGTCTGCTGATGGGGCAGCAGACCGCTGGCACTGTCGGGCGGAGCGGGAATCGGCAGGCGCAGGCTGTCAGCGTTGCGCCAGTGACGCCGCTGCGGCTCGCTCTTCTGGCCTAGTTGCTGGCGTAGCTCGCGCAGGTAGTCGGCCAAGGGTAGCCGTCCGGGTATTTGCGTACCATTCGGCGAACCGGCCTGACTATGCAGGGGCGCACTGCATGCGATCATTAGCACGACGACGCGCAGCAGGCTGGCGCTGGAGGCAACAATTGGGCGGCGCTGGTGTGGCATGCTGGCCTGCTTGGGTAGCTATCGTTGTCGTATGAACTATCTCTTTTCGAGTCTAGCACGCTTTGCGGGGATCTGCGTCTGGCGCTGTGGTAAAGCTGCCGCATTGGCGCCAGCAGGCAGGGCTCAGGCTGCGCGCAGGGCGTCCACGATAGGCATGCGGGCTGCACGCAAGGCCGGCAGGAAGCCGCCTATGCCGCCCATGGCAAGCGAGAACAGCAGGGTTTTGACGATGATGGCGCCGGTCAGGCGGAAGCCGAAAGCCAGTTCTGAAAACGATTGGAAGTTGGTAGTCGAGAAGGAGATGAACTGCATCAGCGAGGCACAGGTCAGCCCCAGTGCGCCGCCCACCACGGCCAGCAACATGGATTCGCTGAGGAAAGCGGCGAGGATGCTGCGGCGCTGGAAGCCCAGTGCGCGCAGGGTGCCGATTTCACCAACCCGGTTGGCTACCGAGGCATACATGGTGATGGTCGCACCGATCATGGCGCCGATGGAGAAGATCACCGACAGTATCAGGCCCAGCACGCTGATGAAGGTGGACAAAGCCTTGGACTGGTCGGCATAGAAAGTCTGTTCGCGCTTGGCATCTAGTGTAAGACGCTGGTCGTTCTCGATGTCGTGCTTGAACTGCTCGAACTGGCGGCTATCGGCAAGCCGCAGCACCATGCCCGAATAGGCGTTGCGGCGAAACGCTGGCATGAGCTGGTCGGCGTCGCCCCAGATTTCCGAATCGAAGCCGCTATTGCCGGCATCGTACAAGCCCACCACGGTCCATTCGCGCTGGCCGAAGCGGATCTTTTCGCCGATGCCGGCACCGTTGAAGCGGCGCGCCACGCTGGCGCCGGCGATGATCTCCGAAGCGCCGGAGCGGAACATACGACCTGCGGTCAGCTTGACCTGCGGGCGCAGCGTCAGCGCGTTAGGGGCAATGCCGCGGATGATGACATTCGAAGGTTTGCCGGAATCGCGCTTGATAAGGGAAATCAGCACCACAGTTTCCTTGGATAGCCACGGCTGTCCTGCCACGTCACGCGCGATTGCCGGATGGCTGGCGGCGATGTTGGCCTGCACGCGGTCGATGCCGCTCTGGACTTCCGTTTCGGCGCCGCGCCGCACCAGCACCACGTTGTCATATTCTCCGGTGGTGACCATGGTGTTGCGCAACCCTTCGTCCAGCATCAGCACGGTGGCAAACACGAATACTACCAGCGCCAGACCGGCACCCGTCAGCGCCGTGGTCAGGCGGCGCGCCCACAGATTGCGTGCCACATAGGACAGTGGAATCTTCATCCTATGCTCCGCAGTCCGTCGACGATGTTGATGCGCACGGCGCGCACGGTAGGTGCGATGGCAGCCACCGCGCCGATGACAAGGGCGGCCACCACTTGCAGCAGCACCGTCATGTGCGACACTTGAAACACGGGGAACATGGTGCCCATGACTTTGCCGAGGAATACAGCGAAGGGGAATAGCAGAGCGATGCCGATGGCCGCGCCCACCAGTGCCAGCAGCATGGATTCGCCGAAGATCATCAGGCTGAGAAAACCGGGGCCGAAACCGAGCGCCTTGAGGGTGGCGTATTCGCCCAGCCGTTCGCGTGCGCTCATGGCCATGGTGTTGGCCATCACGGCAGCAATGATGATGATCACTACGAAGGAGACCACGCGGATTGCCATAACGATGGCTTCCGACATGGAGACAAAACTGAGCTGGAAGGCTTTCTCCGTTTCGGTCAAGGTTTCCGCCAGCGAGTTGGCGAATTCCTTATCCACGGCAGCGGAAATGGCAGCAGCATTTTCCGGCTGGTTGATCTGTACCACATATACGCCGATCTGGTTGGCGCGACGCGGCATGGTTTTCTTGATGGTTTCGTTGACGTAGTCCCAGTGGAAGAACAGGGTGGCGGTATTGGTACTGCTCTGACGCCCATCGTAAATGCCGCGCACTACCAGTTCCCAGTTGCCGGGGTAGATAGTGCCCTTGAGCGGGATGGTGTCGCCCACTTTGAAACCATACTGGTCGGCCAGTTTGCGCCCGACGATGCAGCCTTTGCGGTCATGCAGGAAGGCCGCGCGCTGATCGGCCGGCAGCAGGAAGTCGGGATAGATGTCCAGATAGCTGGCGCCGGAAATGGCAAACTGGGCGAAAAAATTCTTGGGGTCTTTGTACACGCCCTGAAACCAGTTAGCATAGCCCACGCCCGTTACGCCGGGCACGGCGCGCACGCGTGACTGGTAGGACAGCGGCAAGGGGAAGACCAGCGAAGTCTTGTTGCGGGTGATCAGGGTGGTGTTGGAAGCGCCCTCCGAGCCGGCATACCATGCATCCACTACGGTCTGCAGCAGGCCGAAGGAAAAGATCGCCACCACCAGACCGAGCACGGTCAGTCCCGTGCGCAGCTTGTGGCGCATGGCGTTCTTGAAGATCAGCCGCAGCGAATACATGATGTCAGGCCGCCTGTCCGGCGATCAGTTCGCCCTTTTCCAGATGGATTAGCGTACGGGCTTGGGCTGCGGCCGTAGCGTCGTGCGTGACCATGATGATGGTCTTGCCGAGTTGCTGGTTGAGTTGCTGGAGCAGCGCCAGAATCTCGCTGGCAGATGCGCGATCCAGATCGCCAGTCGGTTCGTCCGCCACGATCAAGGTGGGATCGGTGACGATGGCGCGGGCAATGGCCACGCGCTGCTGCTGGCCACCGGACAGTTCGTTGGGGGTGTGGTCCATACGGTCAGCCAGATTGACCATGGACAGCGTCAGCTCGACCCGCTCGCGCCGTTCGCGTCGCGACAGGGGCGTGAGCAGCAGCGGCAGTTCCACGTTTTCATAAGCCGTCATTACCGGCATCAGATTGTAGAACTGGAAAATGAAGCCCACGTTCTGGGCGCGCCAGCGGGCCAGATCCGATTCGCCCATGCCGGCGATATCCTGCCCATCGATGCGCAGCACGCCGCTATCGGGCTTGTCGATGCCGGCAATCAGATTAAGCAGCGTGCTTTTGCCCGAGCCGGAAGGCCCCATCAGCGCGGCGAATTCGCCTGCCCGTATATTCAGGCTGATATCGCGCAGCACCTCGACGATCTGATCGCCACGGCGATAGGATTTGGCCAGATGTTCTATCAGTACCAGTGGTTCGCTCATGGCCGCTTATTTTTTATTGAGGCTAACGGCTGCGCCGTCCTGCAGTTTAGCGTCCGGCGTCAGCACGACTTTGTCGCCCGCCTTCACACCTTTCACTTCTACCAGTTCGCCCAGCTTGCGGCCCTGCGTAATCGCCACCTGCCTGACTTTGTCGCCATCCAGCTGGAACACCACAGCTTTGCCGTCGCGTGTCGTGATGGCTGCGGCCTGCACGGTGGTGACGGACTGGCGGTCTTCCGGCGGCACTGCTTTGGACAGGAAGGCTACTTTGGCGCTCATGTCGGGCAGCACGCGCGGGTCACGTTCGCTAAAACGTACTTTCACCAGTAAGGTGGCTTTGCTGCGATCGATGGTGGGCACCATGCGCGAGACCGTGCCGGCCAGATGCAGTTCGGGGAAGGCATCCAGCGTGATGTCGGCCGGCTGGTCGACGCGGATCTTGCTCAGGTTGGACTCCGATACATCAGCTTCCACTTCCAGCGTGCTCATGTCGGCGATGGTGACCACGGCGCCCTTGCTGTCGGCTGCCGACGAGAAGGGCGTGATGTTATCGCCCACGTTGGCGTTCTTGGTCAGTACCACGCCATCGAACGGTGCGCGGATCAGGGTCTGGTCCAAGGCCACCTGTGCCACTTGTGCACTGGCTCGGGCGGCAGCAATAGCGGCCTGGTAGCCGGCGATATTGGCCTTGGCCTTGTTCAGGCGCGCTTGCGCGGCATCGTAGGCCGAGGCCGTGATGAATTTCTGCGCCAGCAGTTCGCCTGTGCGGTTGAAGTTTGCCTGCGCGTCGGCCAGTTCGGCCTGCCCCTGTTCCAGATTGGCCTGCGCCACCTTGATATTGGCCTGCGCCTGCCCCAGTGTGGCGGAAACATCGCGGTTCTCCAGTCGCGCCACTACTTCGTCTTTCTTGATCTGGCTACCTTCCAGCACGCCCAGCCATTCCAGCCGGCCGGTGGCTTTGGACGATAGCGAAGCTTTGCGCTGTGCCACCACGTAGCCGGTCGCATTGAGCAGGGTGTAGCTCTGCGCAGGGTAGGACTGGGCCACGGTGACGGTTTCGACGCTGACCTTGCCGCCTAGTTGTTTGCTGGCGATACCGGCAATGGCTAGCAGGACGGCACCTGCAATCACGGGACGTACCCAGCGCCGGCGCTGCGGGCGCGCATGGGCTGCGGCAGGATGGCGTTCGATCTTGAGTTTGGAGATATCGGGAGCGGTCACGCTTGCCTCTGCAAGTAAGGTCTAGGGTGCTTGAGATAGTGCTGCAAAATTATGCAAACATCAAGCCTGCCAGCAGGGAGTGAAGCGCCCATACAAAAAAACGGCGTAGCGCAGATGACCTGCGTTACGCCGTTCTGAAAATGGAGAGTATTGCGTGAAGTGCAATACGCGGAATTACTTGGCTTTGCGGCGACGTGCCACCAGACCCATCAGGCCCAGACCACCCAGCAGCATTGCGTAGGTTTCTGGTTCTGGAACAGCGGCCGTCACGTTGGTGACTTTGAACTGGATGTCGTTGTAGTCGCGGTCGCCGCCGCCATACAGATCTTCAAAACCGACTACGGCGGTGTTGCTGCTGGTCTGGGTCACGGCGGCGTGGAATACGTTGTCCTTGTTGACGGATGCAGGGCCCATGTAGAAGTCGTCACCGGTGTTGTCGACGTGAATGCTGAAGTTCAGGACGGTGCCGGCAGTGTAGGACCCCAGATCGATGGTGGTGTTGGCTGCAGTGTAGTGGCCGCTGAACAGTTTGGTACCAGTGTTGTCGAAGAATACTACGTCGTTGTAGCCGGCAGCGGAACCGAGGAAGGTTGCGGTAACAGTGCCCGTGTCTTTGACGACGATCTTGCTGCCGACGATGGCAACGTCAGCTTGTGCGGTCAGAGTTGCACCCAGCAGGGCGGCCAGCAGTAGCGATTTCTTGAGCAGCATTGTTTGTTCTCCGGTAATGTTTGTTGATAGGAAGAATGTTATCCGAAGATATATTGAGTTGTCAAAATTATTTTTAAGATTCCTTTAAGGTAACTAATTTCTGTCGTCATGAGGCCCGTTCCCACCAAGGGAGGGAGTGGCTGGTGCGAGGGGATGCCATAGGGTGGGCTACAATTTCGTCTTTTGCTCTCAGGCGTGCTGCACCATGAAGATTCCCGATCATTTCCTCGTTGCGCTGAACCATGCCCATGTCTCGTGGCGACCGCTGCTGGTGCGGGGGCTGGAGGCAATGATGGCGGCCACGCCCGACTATCTGCCGCAGCTGGCGCAGGATGATTACCTGCCCACGGAACAGCGCCTGTTCGCCGCGTTTGCCTTGCCGCTGGAGCAAGTGCGCTATGTGCTGGTGGGGGAGGGGCCTTACCCGCGTGCGGAAAGCGCTACGGGCGTCAGTTTCATGGACGGTGCGGTGGGCAGCCTGTGGTCCGACCAGCTAGGTGGTGGCTTGTCCAAGCCCGTGAATAAAGCCACATCGCTGCGCAATTTTATGAAAATGCTGCTGGTGGCGGACGGTCAACTTGATCTGGATGATACGGGCGGCAGCGCGATGGCTGCCATCGCGCTGCGTGCGCAAGAGGGTAATGGCAGCCATATCCGCACGCTGGCCGAACTGCAGGAGCGACTAACGGAGCACGGTTTTCTGCTGCTGAACGCAGCGTTAGTGTTCCGTCATCATGTGGCGCCGGCGAAAGATGCCAAGGCATGGCTGCCCTTCTTCGAGACGGTGATGGCGGGGCTGGCCGAGCAGGCCAAGGTGGTGCCGACCCTTATTTTGTGGGGCAAGATCGCGGAAATACTGAGCAAGTTGCCGTTAATGCAAAAATTCCCTCAGATCCGGGCTGAGCACCCGTATAACCTGAGCTTTATTGGCAATGCCGACATGCATGCGCTGTTCGGGCCCATGAAGCTATTGCAGGGGCGGGCGGGGCAGCCAGCGGGCAGACTTCTTTAAAGTTTGGTATACTTGACTAATTCGATCAACTAATCCGCTTATTCAGGGATGCTGAAGAGTCGATATTTTAACCCAACCGAGGTAGTGATGCGTCTGACCACCAAAGGCCGTTTTGCTGTGACTGCGATGATAGATCTGGCTTTGCGCCAGGGCAAAGGTCCCGTCACGCTATCCGGCATCAGCCAGCGTCAGGACATTTCCCTGTCCTATCTTGAGCAATTATTCGGCAAGCTGCGCCGCCACGAGATCGTCGAATCCATCCGTGGCCCGGGCGGCGGCTACAGTCTGGCGCGCCGCGCCGACAAGGTCACCGTGGCCGACATCATCATCGCCGTGGACGAACCGCTGGACGCCACCCAGTGCGGCGGCAAGGAAAACTGCCATGGCGCCGACATCGCCAGCGGCGCCCGCTGCATGACCCACGAACTGTGGGCCACTTTGAATGAAAAAATGGTTGATTACCTCGATTCCGTGTCTTTGCAGGATCTGGTCGATCAGCAGAAGTTGAAGAACGCTGAACAGAACGTCGTGGTGTTGCACCGCAATCACGCCGCTCACGGTTGAGCGACCCCTAACCCGGAGTTACCAGATGAACGCCCCTGAAAAAAATATCGCGCCTGTACAGTTCCAGACGGCCCCGCATTTCCCGATCTACATGGACTACTCGGCCACCACGCCGATCGATCCACGTGTGGCCGACCAGATGATTCCTTACCTGCGCGAACAGTTCGGTAATCCTGCTTCGCGTAGCCATATGTATGGCTGGACGGCTGAGAAAGCCGTAGAAGAGGCACGTGGCCACGTGGCGGCGCTGGTGAACGCCGATGCGCGCGAAATCATCTGGACCTCGGGTGCTACCGAATCGAACAATCTGGCAATCAAGGGTGCGGCGCAGTTCTACAAGACCAAGGGCAAGCACATCATCACCGTCAAGACCGAGCACAAATCGGTGCTGGACACGGTGCGTGAACTGGAGCGTATCGGCTTCGAAGCGACCTATCTGGAACCGCAGGACAACGGCCTGATCACCATCGAACAGCTGACCGCAGCCATCCGTCCGGACACCATTCTGGTTTCCGTGATGCTGGTGAATAACGAAATCGGCGTAATCCAGCCTATCGACGAAATCGGCGCACTGTGCCGCTCGAAAGGCATTATCTTCCACTGCGACGCTGCGCAGGCAACGGGCAAGGTGGCAATCGATCTGCAGAAGACCAAGGTCGATCTGATGACCTTTACCGCGCACAAAACCTACGGCCCGAAAGGTATCGGTGCCTTGTACGTCTGCCGCAAGCCGCGTGTACGTATCGAAGCGCAGATGCACGGTGGTGGCCACGAGCGCGGCCTGCGTTCGGGCACGCTGCCGACCCACCAGATCGTGGGCATGGGCGAAGCCTTCCGTCTGGCCAAGGTCGAGATGGAAACGGAAATCGTCCGCATCAAGGCGCTGCGTGACCGTCTGGCCAAGGGCCTGCAGGAAATCGAGGAGACCTATATCAATGGCGATATGGATCACCGCGTACCGCATAACCTGAATGTCAGCTTCAACTATGTAGAAGGCGAATCGCTGATCATGGCGGTGAAAGATCTGGCCGTGTCGTCCGGTTCGGCCTGTACTTCGGCCAGTCTGGAACCGTCCTACGTGCTGCGCGCACTGGGCCGCAGCGATGAACTGGCACACAGCTCGATCCGTTTCACCATCGGCCGCTTCACCACCGAAGCCGACATCGATTTCGCGATCGATCTGATGAAATCCAAAGTGGGCAAGCTGCGCGAACTGTCGCCACTGTGGGATATGTTCAAAGAAGGGATCGACATCAATTCGATCCAGTGGGCAGCGCACTAATTTTTAAGAATTACTAGGAGCATTAAAATGGCTTACTCGGAAAAAGTACTCGATCACTACGAAAACCCGCGCAACGTGGGCGCCTTCGAAAAAGGCGATGACAGCGTTGGCACCGGCATGGTGGGCGCGCCAGCTTGCGGCGACGTGATGAAGCTGCAGATTAAAGTGGGCGCCGATGGCAAGATTGAAGACGCGAAATTCAAGACCTACGGCTGCGGTTCGGCCATCGCTTCCAGCTCGCTGGTAACGGAGTGGGTCAAGGGCAAGACGCTGGATCAGGCGCTGGCCATCAAGAACACGGAAATCGCCGAAGAACTGGCACTGCCACCAGTGAAAATCCACTGCTCGATTCTGGCCGAAGACGCCATCAAGGCAGCGGTTCTGGACTACCAGAACAAACATCCGGCTAGCGCCTAAGTTTGCTGAGCTTTAGCTCGTAATACAATCACGCCGCTGCCACCACCGTGGCGCGGCGCGGGAGAATCAAATGGCTATCACCCTGACCGAAAAAGCAGCGAAACACATCAACCGTTACATCGAGCGCCGCGGCAAAGGCATAGGCCTGCGTTTTGGCGTGCGCACGACGGGCTGCTCCGGACTGGCCTACAAGCTGGAATATGTGGACGAAGTGGCCGATGAGGACAATGTGTTCGAATCGCACGGCGTGAAAGTGTTCGTGGACCCGAAAAGCCTGCCCTATATCGACGGCACCGAACTGGACTTCGCCCGCGAAGGTCTGAACGAAGGCTTCAAGTTCAACAACCCGAATCAGAAAGACGCTTGCGGTTGCGGCGAAAGCTTCCGCATCTGACCAGCCATGCAAAACCACTTCGAGCTGTTCAATCTGCCCCTGCAATTTGCCGTCGATGCGGCGGCGCTTGATAGCGCCTACCGCGACGTGCAGAACCGTGTCCATCCCGATAAATACGTCAGTGCCACCGACGCCGAAAAGCGCGTCGCCATGCAGTGGGCCACCCGTGCCAACGAGGCATACCAGACGCTGAAGAATCCCCAGAAGCGCGCGCAATACATGTGCGAACTGGCTGGCGTGGATCTGCAGACGGAATCGAATACGGCCATGCCGATGGCGTTCCTGATGCAGCAGATGGAGTGGCGCGAAGAGCTGGGCGATGCGCGTGCAGCGAAAGACGTGGACGCACTGGAAGGGCTGGATCAGCAACTGCGGCGCGAGCGCAAGACGCAGCTGGCCGCCATCGAGCAGCAGATCGGGAGCAACGATTATGCGCAGGCAGCTCAGGGTGTGCGCGCGCTGATGTTCATCGAAAAGCTGAAGCAAGAGATAGACAGTGCACTGAGCCTGCTGGAAGACGCCTGAGAGGGCGCGGCAGTCGGGCGGCACAGCCAGCCCCGCCACAGCAAGGCCAGTCTAGACGCTGGCAGTACAGAGAGACTCAGGCCGGGCATGTCCCGGCATCATCATTTAATCAGAGCCGCACGGCATACACTACATGGCCCTTCTGCAAATTTCCGAACCCGGCATGTCCACTGCACCGCACCAGCACCGGCTGGCGGTAGGGATAGATCTGGGCACCACCAACTCGCTGGTTGCGACTGTGCGCAGCAGCATACCCGAAGTGCTGAGCGATGAGGATGGCCGCCCGCTGCTGCCATCCGTAGTGCGCTATCTGCCTAACGGCCATGCCAACATCGGTTACAAGGCGCAGGCTGCGCAGACCACCGATCCGAAGAACACCATCGTGTCGGTCAAGCGCTTCATGGGCCGTGGTCTGGCTGATATCGCCTATGCGGAAAACCTGCCTTACGATTTCCTCGACACGCCCGGCATGGTGCAGCTGAAGACCATCGCTGGCGTGAAGAGCCCAGTGGAAGTGTCGGCGCAGATTCTGGCCACGCTGCGCCAGCGCGCGGAAGATTCGCTCGGCGACGATCTGGTGGGCGCCGTGATTACTGTGCCCGCCTACTTCGATGACGCCCAGCGTCAGGCTACCAAGGATGCGGCCCAGCTGGCCGGTCTGAACGTGCTGCGCCTGCTCAGCGAGCCGACGGCGGCAGCGATTGCGTATGGCCTCGATAACGGTTCGGAAGGTCTGTACGCCGTGTACGATCTGGGCGGCGGTACGTTTGATATCTCCATCCTCAAACTGAGCAAGGGCGTGTTCGAAGTGCTGTCCACGGGCGGCGATTCGGCGCTCGGTGGTGACGACTTTGACCACCGTCTGTTCTGCTACATCCATCAGGAAGAAAAGCTGGCGCCGCTGTCGGAAGAAGATACGGCCGTGCTGATGGTGAAGGCGCGCGAAGCCAAGGAACTGCTGTCGACCAAGGATGAAGTGACGGTGGATGCAGTACTCAGTTCGGGCGAAGAAGTACATCTGAAGATCACGGCGGAGACTTTCCACGAGATCACCAAGCACCTGATTACCAAGACCATGAACGCCATCAAGAAAGCGCTGCGCGACGCCAATGTCGATGCAGACGACGTGGATGGCGTGGTGATGGTAGGTGGCGCGACCCGCATGCCGCACGTGCAGCGCGCCGTGAGCGATTTCTTCCACACCATCCCGCACGCGAATATCGATCCGGACAAAGTAGTGGCGCTGGGTGCTGCGATACAGGCCAATCTGCTGGCCGGTAACCGCGCTGCCGGTGACGACTGGCTGCTGCTGGACGTAACGCCACTGTCGCTGGGGATCGAAACCATGGGCGGTCTGGTCGAGAAGATTATCCCCCGTAACTCCACCATTCCTTGCGCGCGTGCGCAGGAGTTCACCACCTTCAAGGATGGTCAGACGGCGCTGGCCGTGCATGTGCTGCAGGGCGAGCGCGAACTGGTGACGGACTGCCGTTCGCTGGCGCGCTTTGAACTGCGCGGCATTCCGCCGATGGCCGCTGGTGCAGCGCGTATCCGCATCACTTATCAGGTCGATGCCGATGGTCTGCTGTCCGTCTCGGCACGCGAACTGCGCTCGGGCGTGGAAGCGTCGATTAGCGTCAAGCCGTCCTATGGTCTGGGCGATGACGACGTGGCACGCATGCTGCAGGATTCCTATCAGGCAGCCGACGTGGACATGAAGGCACGCGCCCTGCGCGAAGAGCAGGTGGAAGCGGAACGCATCATCCTCGCGACCGAATCGGCGCTGGCCGAAGACGGCGCACTGCTGTCGGCTGACGAGCGCGCAGCGCTGGACGCGCTGATTGCCAGCGTGCGCGGCGTGGTTGCGCAGTCGCAGACCGGTGCGGTCGATCACAGTGCCGTGAAGGCGGCAGTGGAATCGCTGGCGCAGGGGACGGAAGAATTTGCATCGCGCCGCATGGATCGCAGCGTGCGCAGCGCACTGGCCGGCAAGAAGCTGGATCAGGTCGTTTAAACATTTACAGAGGTTACAAGTGCCACAAATCGTATTCCTGCCCCACGCCAAACTGTGCCCGGACGGCGCCGTCATCGAAGCTGACGCTGGCAAAACGCTGTGCGACATCATGCTGGAAAATGACATCCACATCGAACACGCTTGCGAGAAGTCCTGCGCCTGCACCACCTGCCACGTGCTGGTGCGCGAAGGCTTCGATTCGCTGAGCGAAGCGAGCGAGAACGAAGAAGACCAGCTGGATAAGGCATGGGGGCTGGAAGCGGTGTCGCGTCTGTCCTGTCAGGCCGTAGTGGCCGATGAAGATCTGGTCATTGAAATTCCGAAGTACACCATCAACCACGCTAGCGAAGGCGGTCACTGAGATGAAGTGGACGGACATCAGCGCGATTGCGGAAGCGCTCTACGACAAGTTTCCCGATATCGATCCGCTGACGATACGCTTTACCGATCTGCATAACTGGATCGTCGAACTGGAAGAGTTCGACGATGACCACACGCGTGGTGGCGAGAAGGTACTCGAAGCAATCCAACAGGCGTGGATCGATGAAGCCAAATAAGAACAAGGCAGCAGGAGCTGCCAAGATCGGCGCAACCGTCACGGGCGCCGACAATATGCCGGAAATCCGCGAAGGCCAGACGGTCGCGCTGCTGCAGGAACTGCACATCCTCACGCGCGACGGCAAGATGAATCAGGACAGCCGCCGCAAGCTTAAGCAGGTCTACCACCTGTACCAGTTCATCGAGCCGCTGCTGAAAGAACTGCTGGAAGCCAAGGGCAGTATTTCGCTGGTCGATCACGGTGCTGGCAAGTCCTATCTGGGCTTCATCATCTACGATCTGTTCTTCAAGGCGCTTAATGTTGGCTCGGATGGCTCGCACATCTACGGTATCGAAACGCGCGAAGAACTGGTCAAGCGCTCGCAGGAACTGGCGCAGCAATTCAACTTCCCCGGCATGTCCTTCCTGCCGCTGTCGGTAGCCGAGTCCACCGAGTCGAAGCTGCTGCCCGAGCAGATCGATATCGTCACCGCGCTGCACGCCTGTAACACGGCCACCGATGATGCCATCGACTTCGCGCTGAAGAAGAAGGCGCGCTACATGGTGCTGGTGCCTTGCTGTCAGGCCGAAGTGGCTTCTGTGCTGAAGAAGAACAAGGGCAAGTCGCTGGCCAAATCGGCGCTGACGGAAATCTGGCGTCACCCTATCCATACGCGCGAATTCGGCAGCCAGATCACCAACGTGCTGCGCTGTCTGCAACTGGAAGCGCATGGCTATCAGGTCAACGTGACGGAACTGGTGGGCTGGGAGCATTCGATGAAGAATGAGCTGATCATCGCCACCTACAAAGACCTGCCGCGCCAGCGGCCTTCGCAGCGACTGCAGGAAGTGCTGGAGACGCTGGGGCTGGAAGAAATGGGCCAGCGTTTCTATACGCAGCAAGTGGCCGCGCAATCAAGCTAAGAGGGTAGTGCAGAAGATGAGCGGGCTGAATGAACAATGGCTGGATTTACGCAGCGACACCGTCACCCGCCCCAGCGCGGCGATGCGCGCTGCCATGCACGCGGCCGAAGTTGGCGATGATGTGTATGGCGATGACCCTAGCGTCAACCAGTTACAGGACTATACGGCTGACCTGTTCGGCTACGAAGCGGCACTGTTCGCACCATCGGGTACGCAGAGTAATCTGCTAGCCCTGCTGGCGCACTGCGGCCGTGGCGACGAATATCTGGTGGGGCAGGAAGCCCACACCTATCGCTACGAAGGCGGTGGCGCGGCGGTGCTGGGCAGCATACAGCCGCAGCCGATCAGCAATCAGCCCGACGGCAGCCTTGCGCTGGCCGATATCGCGGCACAGATCAAACCGGACGATATTCACTTTGCCCGTACCCGTTTGCTGGCGCTGGAAAATACTATCGGCGGCAAAGTGCTGGGGCTCGACTATCTGCAGCAGGCCACGGCACTCGCGCACGAGCGCGGCCTCGCTACCCACCTCGATGGCGCGCGCATCTGCAATGCGGCTGTCAAACTGGGTGTCAGTCCGCGCGCGGCAGTCGCCGGTTTCGATTCCGTGTCCGTGTGCCTGTCCAAAGGTCTGGGCGCGCCGGTCGGTTCGGTGCTGTGCGGTAGCAAGCCGCTGATCGCGGAAGCCAAGCGCTGGCGCAAAATGCTGGGCGGTGGCATGCGGCAGGCGGGCATACTGGCCGCTGGTGGCCTGTACGCCTTGCAGCACCAGTACGCGCGACTGGCCGAGGATCATGAGAATGCAGCCTACTTCGCGAGCGAACTAGCCAAGGTCAAGGGCATTGCCGTGTCTACGCCGCAGACCAATATTTTCTACGTCGATATTCCGGCCGACGCCTGCCGCGGCCTCAACGACGTACTGCAACTGACCCGTATCCGCGTTTCGATGGCGCCCCGTCTGCGCATCGTTACTCACATGGATACTTCGCGTGACGATATCGAGCGCGCCATTACTGTTTTTGGAGATTTCTTCGGATGACCGAGCCCACCACTGATCAAAGCGTCCGCCTCGCCAAGCGCGTGGCCGAGATGCGCCCTTGCTCGCGCCGCGAAGCCGAACTGTATATCGAAGGGGGCTACGTCAGCGTGGATGGCGTGGTGGTGGAGGAGGCGGGCGCCCGCGTCACGCCCGAGCAGGAGATTACGATTGCAGCCGATGCGACGCTACTGGAAGCTGTACCGGTCACGCTGCTGCTGCATAAGGCGGTAGGCGTGAACGGCGGCGTCGGCAAAGATGGTCTGCCGGCGCTGCACCAGATCAAGCCTGAGACGCTGACGCGCACGGCACCGTCACAGCGTTTCCTCAAGCGCCATCTGGCCAATCTGGCGCTGACGCTGCCGCTGGAAACGCAAGCGAGCGGTCTGCTGGTGCTGACGCAGGACTTCCGCGTCAATCGCAAGCTGACGGACGAAGCGGCGCGCATGGAACAGGAGATTATCGTCGAAGTGAGTGGCGAGATTGCCGAGAACGGTCTGGCGCTACTCAACCATGGCTTGCCATTCAATGGCAAGCCGCTGCCACCGATCAAAGTGAGCTGGCAGAACGAGCGCCGTCTGCGCTTTGCCGTGAAAGGCCCGAAGCCGGGGCAGATCGAGCACATGTGCAAGATGGTGGGACTCAGCGTGGTAGCGATGAAGCGCATCCGCATCGGCCGCATCGCCATGTCCAGCCTGCCGCAAGGCGAGTGGCGCTATCTGCAGCCACACGAGCGTTTCTAGGCGCAGCCGCAAGAACGCGGCCTTAGTTCAAAGGCTACAGCAGGTCAGTGTCGCTCAGGCGGCGCTGGCCTGTTTCTTTTTCTTTGGCAGTGGCGGCAGTTGTACCAGACGGGTGCCCGTCAGCTTATCGTGCAGGAACTGGCGGTCGGCATCGAGGAAAGCCGTCATAGCCCACGCCAATATGCCGACGCCGATAGCGCCCAGCGCCTGCCATTTTTCCAGATGCAGTACGGCACTGACGATCAGTGCGGGCAGTATCCACATCCAGCTCAGTAGATAGCGTACTGCAGCCGTCTGCAGCGACAGATGGGGATGGCCGGGACGTACCACTTTCAGCCGCCATGTGCGCATGGCCAGCGTCTGGCCTTCACGGCTCCACTGGTGGATGAAATAGGCACCCAGCACAAGGAACAGCAGGGCCTGACGCGTATGCTCCAGCGCGGGCGTGTGGCGCGCCTGCACGATGAATTCGAAAATCAGGAAGGGCAGAAACAGTACGGCGAAGGCCAGCAGGGTTTCATACACCATCGAGATCAGGCGGCGACCCACGCCCGGATTAGTTACTGCAGGTTCGGTGACAGGCAGGGTGGTAGCTGGCTTATTTGACATTGCTGCTCGTTGGCTGTGCGGCGGCCGGCGCAGGGGCTGGCGCTACGTTGGAGGCATTCGGAAGCTGGCTGCTATCGCCAGCGGCGGGGCTGCCGGTATTGCTGCCTGAAGCGGCCGGATTAGCTGCGCCGCTCGCCGCAGGCGTAGCGAGATTGCTGGCAGGTGGCAGCAGCGGGGCAGGCAACGGTGCTGGTGGCGGCAGCACAGGGGCGCTGGCCGAACCGTTTTCCGTCACCACCAGTGGCTTGATCGGGGCCACGGTCTTGAGTTTGCTCTGGGCCGCCGTGGGCAGGTTGGCCACTTGCGGCTTCACTGCTGCCTTGGCCGCTAGTTCTTTCTTTTCATCGTCCGACAACTGCTGGTAGGACTCCCACTGGGTATTCTTCTGCGCAGGCTCGATCTTCTTGGCGCGGGCGAAGTTCTGGCGCACCTGACGGCGTTCTTCCGGCGTCAGCTTGACCCATTCGCGCATGCGTTCCTGCACACGCGCCTGCTCGTCCGGCTTCATCGACGCGTAGCGCTTGATGATGCCCAGCCATTTCTGCCGTCGCAGCGGCTCCATCTGATCCCATTCGGCGGCCAGTGGTGCCAGCGCGTGCTGCTGCTCGGCCGTGAGGTCTTTCCAGTGCGTTTTGTCGGCGACACTACCTTTACCGGCCACCCCGAGCGCGCTACCAGCCTTGGCCAGCGGCTGGGCGATGGCGGGCGGGGCGTCGGGCTGATTGCCGAACCAAAGCAGGCCGGCGGCAGAGCCGAAAATCAGCACCAGCGCGACAGAACTCCACTTTGCCTGACGACTTAAAGCCATACTTATTGCTCGCTCTGATTCAGGTAAGCGTTGAAACCGTGGTCCAGATAGGCGGACAGCGGCAGTTCGTCGGACAGCACGGCAGCATCCAGTTCGGCGATTTCGGCGATATGTTCCTGCTGTTCATACTGGTAAATGCCGATCAGGCCAGCCACCAGCACCAGCAGGGGCAGGGCCACGCCCATGCGGTTGAACCACGAGAACGACCAGTTACCACCCTGAACACCAGCCAGTTCGCTGCGCACTACGGGCGCGGTACGGCGCGCTGCACCATCCGGCTTTTTGCGCGCGAGTGCCATCTGGCGAGCCTGGGCCAGCCGGTCGGTGGTGGCAGGTGGCAAGTCATCCAGTCTTTCGTTCAGTGCATGGCGCACTTTGTAAGCGAAATTCAGCTCTTCGGTGTTCATAGTGTAATTCCCTTGGCTTTCAGCGTTTCGGCGAGCGCATGCGTTGCTCTGGAGCAATGTGTCTTCACACTGCCTTCAGAACAACCCATTGCGAGGGCCGTTTCGGCCACGTCCATATCCTGCCAATAACGCATGAGGAAGGCTTCCCGTTGACGCGCAGGCAGTTTTTGCACTTCTGCATCAATGATCGCGAGCACCTGACCGCGCTCGAGCTGGTCGGCGCTGGACTCGGCCGCGGCGCTGCCCTGTTCGGCCGCATAGGACTCAAGTAGATCAAAATCTTCGTGTTCGTCGCCGCTGGGGCCCATGCCGGAAAACAGGCTGACCCAGGTATTGCGAACTTTTTCCCTGCGGAAATAATCGAGGATGGTGGTCTGGAGTATGCGCTGGAACAGCATGGGCAGCTCGGCTGCCGGTTTGTCGCCGTACTTTTCGGCAAGCTTGATCATCGCGTCCTGCACGATATCCAGCGCCGACTCGTCCTTGCGGACGGCATACACGGCTTGTTTATAGGCCCGACGTTCGACGCTTTCGAGGAAGTCGGATAATTCTTTGTCTGTGGCCATGCGTAGTGGAATAAGCTCGCCGGAAAGCCGGCGCTGGGCCGCTTGAGCGGCTCTGGAACTGAGCGCATGCTAGCAAAAAATAGTCCTTTCTGCAGACTTTTCGCCGCACGCTAGCAAGAAAATGCTGCGATGCCGCGATTTTTTCCAATTATCGCTTGCTCAAACGTGCGCGGCGGTGTACCGTATGGGACGCTTTGAACACCCCGAAGCTAAAGGTCAGATCGCCGCTGGCACACAACGCCGCAATCGATCCGACGCGCTTTCATATGTAGGCAGTTTGTTCTAACCCGCGCCACAAGCGCGAGAGGTATGTACAACCACTACAGACAGATCTCGCCAACGAGTTTGCGTTGAGCACCGCTTTGCACGTCACTACGGTTGACGGAAGAGGCTGGTGTAAGCGCATCAAAGACAGGGGTGCAGGTCCAAGCTGTAGCGGTATCCATACTTCGCTAGGAAAGAACATCCGATCAATCTCCAATGGACCTTGAAAGGAATGTTTCATGAATACCGAAGCAACGCAGGGAGCAAATCTGCTCACTGGCGCGGAAATACTCGTCCGCTGCTTGGCTGACGAAGGCGTAGAACACGTCTTTGGTTATCCAGGTGGTGCGGTACTGTACATTTACGACGCCATCTTCAAACAAGACAAATTCCAACACGTACTGGTGCGACACGAGCAGGCCGCGATACACGCAGCCGACGCCTATTCGCGCAGTTCCGATAAAGTTGGTGTAGCGCTGGTAACGTCCGGTCCGGGCGTGACGAATGCCGTTACAGGTCTTTCTACCGCTTACATGGATTCCATCCCTATGGTGGTGATTTCGGGCCAGGTGCCTAGTCACGCCATCGGTCAGGATGCTTTCCAGGAATGCGACACGGTGGGTATTACCCGTCCCGTGGTCAAGCACAATTTCCTCGTCAAAGACGTCAAGGATTTGGCGGAAACCGTCAAGAAAGCCTTCTACATCGCCCGTACCGGCCGTCCAGGCCCTGTGCTGGTGGATATTCCGAAGGATATCTCGATGCATAAAACGACGTATTCCTACCCGAAAGAGGTAGAGATGCGCTCGTACAAACCGGTCGACAAAGGTCACGCCGGTCAGATCCGCAAGGCTGTGCAGCTGCTGCTGCAAGCTGAACGCCCGATGATCTACACGGGTGGTGGCGTGATCCTGGCGCATGCGTCGCCGGAACTGAACAAGCTGGTCGATAAACTCGGCTTCCCCGTCACCAACACACTGATGGGTCTGGGCGCCTACCGCGCCAGCGACGACAAATTCGTCGGTATGCCGGGTATGCACGGGACCTACGAAGCGAATATGGCGATGCAGCATTGCGACGTCCTGATCGCCATCGGCGCCCGTTTCGACGACCGCGTGATCGGTAACCCGAAACACTTTGCTACCAACCCGCGCAAGATCATTCACGTCGATATCGACCCATCGTCGATCTCGAAACGCGTGAAAGTGGACATTCCTATCGTCGGTAACGTCAAAGACGTGCTGATCGAGTTCCTGTCCCAGCTCGACGCTGCCGATGCCAAGCCGAATGCGCCTGCGCTGAAGAACTGGTGGAAGCAGATCAACGAATGGCGTGGCCGCGAGTGCCTGAAATTCGCCCCGTCCGATCTGGTGATCAAGCCGCAATCGGTGGTGCAGAAACTGTGGGAAGTGACCAAGGGCGATGCCTTCATCACTTCCGACGTGGGCCAGCACCAGATGTGGGCGGCGCAGTACTACCCGTTCGACAAGCCTAAGCGCTGGGTCAACTCCGGTGGTCTGGGCACCATGGGCGTCGGTCTGCCATACGCCATGGGCGTGCAGATGGCTAATCCGGATGCCACCGTCGCCTGTATCACGGGCGAGGGTTCGATACAGATGTGTATCCAGGAACTGGCGACCTGCAAACAGTATCACCTGACGCCGAAGATCATCATGCTGAACAACCGCTTCCTCGGCATGGTTCGTCAGTGGCAACAGATCGATTACGGTTCGCGTTACTCGGAATCGTATATGGATTCGCTGCCTAACTTCGAGAAGCTGGCCGAGGCCTATGGCCACGTCGGCATGCGCATCGAAAAACCCGGTGATGTGGACGGCGCACTGCGTGACGCCTTCGCCATGAAAGACAAGCTGGTCTTCATGAACTTCATCACGGATCAATCGGAAAACGTCTGGCCGATGGTGAAAGCGGGCAAAGGGCTCTCTGAAATGCTGTTGGGTTCGGAGGACTTATAACATGCGACACATTATCTCTGTCTTGCTGGAAAACGAAGCCGGCGCGCTGTCGCGCGTGGTGGGCCTGTTCTCGGCCCGCGGCTACAACATCGAAACGCTGACGGTTGCGCCAACCGAAGATGCCACCCTGTCGCGGATGACGATTGTCACCACCGGCTCGGACGACATCATCGAACAGATCACCAAGCACCTGAATCGCCTGATCGAGGTGGTGAAGGTGGTGGATCTGACGGAAGGCCAGCACATCGAACGTGAACTGATGCTGATCAAGGTGCGCGCCGTAGGTAAGGAGCGTGAAGAAATGAAGCGTACGGCGGACATCTTCCGCGGCCGCATCATCGACGTCACGGAAAAGACCTACACGATCGAACTGACGGGGGCCAAGTCCAAGCTGGACGCCTTCATCGACTCGATCGACCGTACTGCCATCCTCGAAACGGTACGTACCGGCGGTTCCGGTATCGGCCGCGGCGAACGCATCCTCAAAGTGTAAACAAATTTATCCAAAGGAATGACCATGAAAGTTTTCTACGACAAAGACGCTGACCTCTCCCTGATCAAAGGCAAAAACGTTGCCATCATCGGCTACGGCTCGCAAGGCCACGCCCACGCACAGAACCTGAGCGACTCGGGCGTCAACGTGACCGTTGGCCTGCGCAAAGGCGGCTCCTCGTGGAGCAAAGTAGAGAAAGCCGGTCTGAAAGTGGCAGAAGTCAACGACGCAGTGAAAGCCGCTGACGTCATCATGATCCTGCTGCCAGATGAAAACATCGCTCAGGTGTACAACGAAAACGTTGCGCCACACGCCAAGCAAGGCGCTGTTCTGGCCTTCGCCCACGGCTTCAACGTGCACTACGGCCAAGTTGTGCCACGCGCCGATCTGGACGTGATCATGGTTGCTCCTAAAGCACCAGGCCACACCGTGCGCGCAACCTACACCCAGGGTGGCGGTGTGCCACACCTGATCGCTGTGTATCAGGACAAGTCCGGCATCGCCCGTGACATCGCTCTGTCGTACGCTTCGGCTAACGGCGGCGGCCGTGCCGGTATCATCGAAACCAACTTCCGTGAAGAAACCGAAACCGACCTGTTCGGTGAACAGGCTGTTCTGTGCGGTGGTGCAGTTGAACTGATCAAAGCCGGTTTCGAAACGCTGGTAGAAGCTGGCTACGCTCCAGAAATGGCTTACTTCGAGTGCCTGCACGAACTGAAACTGATCGTTGACCTGATCTACGAAGGCGGTATCGCCAACATGAACTACTCGATCTCGAACAACGCCGAATACGGCGAGTACGTGACGGGTCCACGTGTGGTGACCGCAGCGACCAAAGATGCAATGCGTCAGTGCCTGAAAGACATCCAGACCGGTGAATACGCCAAGTCCTTCATCCTGGAAAACAAAGCCGGTGCACCGACCCTGATCTCGCGTCGTCGTCTGACCGCTGAGCACCAGATCGAAGAAGTGGGTGCCAAACTGCGCGCCATGATGCCTTGGATCGCCAAGAACAAGATGGTTGACCAGTCGAAGAACTAAGCTAGCTTCGCGCTAACGTAAAACGGGGCAGGCCGCAGGGTCTGCCCCGTTTTTATTTGCCATCCAGTTTTTGACTAGTCGACGCCTTGCTCCGTCTGGGCTTGATAGGTGACGAGTCTGGTCAATTCCAGTGCGGATGGACGAACGGTTTTTTGCCCGGCTGCTGCTTGGCTGGCTTGCGGAAGTGGCTTACCTGCATCGACGTAAAACGATAGAGCTGTTTCCAGTGCATCGACAGCTTTACTCAGTGCGTGCTTTTCATTGATGCCGAAGGTGATGGCTTCAGGTACGTCGGCAAAAGTCACGAGTACGCTGCCATCGTCGGGCGTTAGTGTCACGGGATAGTCAAACATTTCTTTTCCCCTTGCGGTCATTCGATCTAGTGTTTCGTTTTATTCAGATCAAATCTACAAAGCCTTGGCAATATGATGCGCTTTTCATTTGAGGCGCGGCATTCTGTTTGTTTGGGTTGTATCGAAATGACTAGCGGCGCTGGCGGTTGATGAGTAGGCCGAGCAGGCCGAGGGCGATCAGAGTGCTGGCGATCAGTTCCGCTTGGGTGGCATGCAGGCTGCCCAGATTGATTACGGGATTGACGCGGATCTGTTCGATTAGCAGGCGCTCGGCACCGGCCAGTAGCAGGTACAGCGAGAACAGCCAGCCGATGCGGAATGGGTGACGGCGCGCGACCCACAGCACGGCGAAGCACAGCAGTGCCATCGCGGTTTCGTACATGGGTGTCGGGTAGACGCCCGGTGCGGCGATCAGTTCACCGTAGATGTTGTTGTCATAAGTCTGGGCCCATAGCCAGCTAGGTAGCCAGTCCGGCTTGAGTGCCATGTTGGCGGCGATGCCCCAGTCGCCATCGCCGGAAATCTGGCAGCCGATACGGCCGATGGCATAGCCCAGCATCAGGGCGGGCGCCGCAGCGTCGAGCAGCGGGGTGATGGGCAAACGCCAGCGGCGCGCACACAGCATGCCGGCAAAGGTGCCGAAGATCAGGCCGCCGAAGATGCTCAGGCCGGAGCGCGTGAGTAGCATGCCCAGCGGGTCGGCAAAGAATTGTTCGAGATGGTCGAGGATGTGGAATAGGCGTGCGCCCAGTACGCCGGCAATCAGCACTACGATGATGAAGTCGCTCACCACTTCCTGCGGCGGGCGCGACAGGCCGCTCACATAGGCAGGGCCGATGCGGCCCGCTTCATACAGGCGCTTGAGTTCGGCACGAAAGCTGGCGCCTGCAGCCAGTGCGCCCAGTGCTACGAACAGGCCGAAGGTCGCCAGCGGCAAGGGCAGGGCATAGCCGGTGGCCGCCTGTATGACGTCGCTCAGAAATGGGTACGACATGGGCACTTTCGCAGTCGAAGTGGGGCGAATGTACCATAGCCGGACGCGAGTGCAGCATCTGGCGGTGGATTTCTTTGGCGGGAATTGTTACAAACGCTCACCATGTGTTACTGGTTGGCTTAGAGAAATCAGGTACAGTAGGCCTCGTTGTTAAACTTGCTATGGAGTCTGCTATGACCGTTCTTAAATCGATGCTTGCTGTTTCGGCTGCAACGCTGGCCTTTTCTGCCGCCGCTGCAGGGCCGGAATCCATGGTGCAGACCACGGGCACGCTAGTGGTGGTGCCTGCTTCGGGCGAGGTGCGCCACGCCAACGATCAGGTAGTGGCGACGCTGGCCATCGAGGAGCAGGATAAGGATAAGGCGGTGGCCGCTTCGCGCGTGAACACCAAGATGCGTCAGGGGCTGGAAATCCTGAAGAAGGAAGATCCCGTCGCCAGTCTGAAAACGCAGGGGTACTACACCTATCCCGTGTATTCGGAAGAGCGTCCGCAGCTGAACGGCCAGCCGGCACGTCAGCGCGTGATTACCGGCTGGCGCGTGGGCCAGTACGTGCAGATGACCACCACCAGTCTGGATAAGCTGCCCAAAACCGTGGCGGCCGCGCAGAAACTGCTGGCACTGAATAATCTGCAGTTCGGTCTGACGCCGGAAACCACCCGTCAGCTCGATGAAGCGCGGATTGCCGCCGCCTATCGCAACCTCAGTGATCGAGTCGGCTTCATGGCCAAGGCGATGGGCCGCAGTGCCAGCGATGCCGTGCTGGAGGCGGTTGACTTTGAAGGTACTGGTAACTACTTGCGTGAAGCCCAGTATGCTGCGCCGGCGCCACTGATGATGCGTACGGCCAAAATGGCCGACGACAGTGCCGTGGCCGAGCCTAGTTTCGAGCCCGGTGAAACCACCGTGCAGGTGGGACTGGTGGCCAAAGTGCGCTTCAAATAAGCGGCGACTGGCGTCAGTCAGGGACGGGCGGGGCAGAATCGGTCGGGTAGGCCGATTTAGTCGGCCGATCACGTCAGAATCAAGGGGGATGGTGCGACTATCCCCCTTTTTTATGGTCGGCTCCACTATAATGGTGGCGCACTAACTTCAGCTTTCAGGAAACACAACACTATGGCTAAATTCCCCCGCCGCCGCGCCAAGGCTGGCGTCAATCTGGCAAAAACGCCGCAGATGTCGCGCTTTGCCCGCTTTGCCCGTCGTGCCCGCGGGGAGGATCTGGATCGGCCGCGTCATCGCGGCATTTATCTGCTGCCGAATGCCTTTACGACGGCAGCGCTGTTCTGCGGTTTCTACGCCATCGTGATGGCCATGAACCTGAAATTCGAACATGCAGCATGGGCGATCTTCATTGCCATGGTGCTCGACGGCCTCGATGGCCGCGTCGCCCGTCTGACCAATACCCAGAGCGAATTCGGCGCCCAGTACGACAGTCTGTCCGATATGGTGTCGTTCGGCGCGGCGCCGGCACTGGTGATCTACGAATGGTCGCTGCGTGGTCTGGGCAAGCTGGGCTGGATCGCCGCTTTCGTCTACTGCGCCGGCGCCGCGTTGCGTCTGGCCCGTTTCAATACCAATATTCAGGTGGTGGATAAGCGCTTCTTCCAGGGGCTGCCATCGCCTTCCGCTGCCGCGCTGGTGGCTGGGTTCGTGTTGCTGATGGTGGATCAGGAAGTAGCTGGAACCGATCTGCGCTGGGTGTCGTGGAGTATCGCCATGTTCGCCGGTCTGACCATGGTGACCAATGTGCCGTTCTACAGTTTTAAAGACATCAATTTCCGCAAGTCGGTGCCGTTCATTGCGGTGTTCCTGATTGCGCTGGTGTTTGCACTGGTATCGATCGATCCGCCTAAAGTGCTGTTCCCTATCTTCATCGCTTACGGCCTGTCCGGTTATGTCATCTCCATCTGGCGTCTGGCCAAGGGTAAGAAAGTCAGTCTGATCCAGACCGAGCAGGAAACCAGTGATCCCAGCGAACGCCGCTAAGCCTAGATTAAAAAGACCTGAGGGCGGCAGGCCCTGAGAATTCAAGCAACGAAGCAAAAGCCACGGAGCTATTATGAGCAACTCATCCAACCGCCTGATTATCTTTGACACCACCCTGCGCGACGGCGAGCAATCGCCGGGCGCTTCCATGACCAAGGACGAAAAAGTCCGCATCGCCAAGCAGCTGGAACGGCTGCGCGTCGATGTGATCGAGGCTGGCTTTGCTGCCGCCTCGCAGGGGGACTTCGAATCGATCCGCGCGATTGCTACGGCAGTACGTGAATCGACCATTTGCTCGCTGTCGCGCGCCAATGACCGCGATATCGCCCGTGCCGCCGAAGCGCTGGCACCGGCCGAGCGCAAACGTATCCATACCTTTATCGCCACTTCCAAGCTGCACATGGAGATGAAGCTGCGCATGCTGCCGGAGCAGGTGCTGCTGCAAGCCCGTAACGCCGTGCGCTTCGCGCGCCAGCATACCGATGACATCGAATTTAGTCCGGAAGACGGCAGCCGCTCGGATGAAGACTTCCTGTGCCGCGTGCTGGAAGGCGTGATCGAAGAAGGTGCCACCACGATTAACTTCCCTGACACGGTAGGCTATGCGGTACCGGAGATCTTCGGCGAAACCATCCGCCGCCTGCGCGAACGGATTCCGAATTCGGACAAGGCCATCTGGTCGGTGCACTGCCATAACGATCTGGGTCTGGCCGTGGCCAACTCGCTGGCCGGCGTAATGATAGGCGGTGCGCGCCAGATCGAGTGCACCATCAACGGTCTGGGCGAGCGAGCCGGTAACACCGCGCTGGAAGAGGTGGTGATGGCGCTGCGCACCCGCCGCGCTTACTACAATCTGGATGTCGGCATTGATACTACCCAGATCGTGGCCGCCTCGAAAATGGTGTCGCAGATTACCGGCTTTGCCGTGCAGCCTAACAAGGCGGTGGTGGGCGCCAACGCCTTCGCGCATGCATCGGGCATCCATCAGGACGGCATGCTGAAATCGCGCGAGACCTACGAGATCATGCGCGCCGAAGACGTGGGCTGGACTGCCACCAAGATCGTGCTGGGCAAGCTGTCGGGCCGCAACGCCTTCAAGCAGCGCCTGACGGAACTGGGCATCGAGCTGGAGTCGGAAGCGGAAATCAATGCCGCCTTCGTGCGCTTCAAGGAACTGGCCGACCGCAAGGCCGATATCTTCGACGAAGATATTCTGGCGCTGGTATCGGACGAGCAGCAGTCGCAGGATAGCGAGTACTACCGCTTTATCAGTCTGGCCCAGCAGTCCGATACGGGCACCACGCCGAGCGCGAAAGTGGTGTTCACGATCGATGGCGAAGAACACACCTCGGAAGGCCGTGGTGATGGTCCGGTCGATGCGACGGTGAATGCGATCGAATCGGAAGTGGGTAGTGGCGCCGAGCTGGTGCTGTTCTCCGTGAATGCGATCAGTACGGGCACCCAGTCGCAAGGCGAGGTGACCATGCGTCTGTCCAAGGATGGCCGTATCGTCAATGGCGTGGGCGCGCATCCGGACATCATCGTGGCCTCGGCCAAGGCTTATCTGTCGGCGCTCAACAAGCTGCACTCGAAAGTCGAGCGGGTCAACCCGCAAGTGTGATGCACAGGGCGGGGCGCGCGGCTGCCTAGCGCAGCTGGCGTCCCTGCCGGTCGGGATCGGGGCCATTCACCATGGCCTGCACCACGCCGCTGCGGTCGAATTCGACGTGCATCATCGAATCCCATACTTTCTGCTCTTTGTAGCGATACAGCCAGACATCGCCTTCGACGCTGGAGTAATGCACCACATCATTGGGGCGACCAAAGCGGGCGAGGATGCTTTGCTTGGTGTCGTGCTTCAGCGCGACGCTGGCAAATTTCTCGCTGGTCAGCACTTGCTCGAACGAGAGCAGGCGACCATCCGGCCCCAGTCTGGCCATATAGGTCGTCTGGCCTAGCGGGCCCTGCGCATATTCCAGCATGGTGTTGCCATCCAGCGGATAGCGCCCCGTGGGCTGCCCCAGACTGGCCAGCACCGCCGCTTCACTGGAGCCAACTGGCGGGGCTTGCAGGCCTGCACAGGCGCTCAGGATGAGGGTGAATATTGCTGCAATAACAATGTTTTTCATGAAAAACCCCACGCGCCATGCAGAAGATAGAACGATTGTAGTCAAATCAGGATACAGGGGCGCGAAATTCCGTTATAATCGCGGGTCTGGTCTTCCGATCAGATTTTTTTTGAAGCTCACGGTGGGCAGGGTTCAGACTCCGCGCACCGCATGTGAAAGGTAATATCATGACCGTAGAAAACATCAACAAAGCCGCTATCATTGCGGACAACGCCCGTGGTCAAAAAGACACCGGTTCGCCAGAAGTTCAAGTTGCACTGCTGACCGCACGCATCAACGAACTGAACGCCCACTTCAAAGCACACACCAAAGATCACCACTCGCGTCGTGGTCTGATTATGATGGTTAACCGTCGTAAATCGCTGCTGTCCTACCTGAAGGGCAAAGATGCTACCCGTTACCGCGATCTGATCGCTAAACTGGGTCTGCGTAAGTAATATTGCATCATCCGGCTTAACGAAATGCCTGCGCCAGTTTTCTGACGCGGGCATTTTGTCTTTCAAGCAGGGCAAAAATTGCTAGGCAGCATACGCTCTTGGCAAGGCAGCATGGAATTCCGATTTTGTAGTTTGTAGTGCGTTGTAAAAAGCAGTAGAGGTGGCCGCGAGGCTGCCTGTGGTGAGGTGAACGACAGCCCCTGAAAATCTGTCG
Organism: Duganella fentianensis; assembly: GCF_964031615.1. Taxonomy (GTDB): domain Bacteria; phylum Pseudomonadota; class Gammaproteobacteria; order Burkholderiales; family Burkholderiaceae_D; genus Rugamonas; species Rugamonas fentianensis_A. The sequence continues at coordinate 240,381 of NZ_CAXIQN010000014.1, read as the reverse complement.
GCAAATAGAAAGGGATTACCCATGTTTAATAAAGTTACGAAAACCTTCCAGTACGGTCAACACACCGTCACGCTGGAAACCGGCGAGATCGCTCGTCAGGCCTCCGGCGCAGTGATGGTATCGGTTGAAGATACCGTGATTCTGGCCACCGTGGTAGCGCGTAAAGACGCCAAGCCAGGTCAGGATTTCTTCCCGCTGACCGTCGATTACGTTGAAAAAACCTATGCAGCCGGTAAGATTCCTGGCGGTTTCTTCAAACGTGAAGGTCGTCCATCGGAAAAGGAAACGCTGACCTCGCGTCTGATCGACCGTCCGATCCGTCCTCTGTTCCCAGAAGGTTACCTGAACGAAGTGCAAGTGATCATTCACGTGCTGTCGGTCAATCCTGAAATCGATCCGGACATCCCTTCGATGATCGGTGCTTCGGCCGCTCTGTGCGTGGCTGGCGTGCCTTTCAATGGTCCTATCGGCGCTGCCCGCGTGGGTTACGCCAACGGCCAGTACATCCTGAACCCGACCGTAGAACAACTGAAAACCTCGCAGATGGATCTGGTGGTTGCCGGTACCGAAACCGCCGTGCTGATGGTGGAATCGGAAGCGCAACAACTGTCGGAAGAAATCATGCTGGGCGCCGTGGTGTATGGCCACGAGCAGATGAAAGCTGTCATCGACGCGATCCATGATCTGGTACGCGACGGCGGCAAGCCAGAGGTCGAATGGGCGCCACCTGCCAAGAACGAAGCACTGATCGCCCGCGTGGCGCACTTCGCTGGCGACAAACTGTCGGCTGCCTATCAGGTGAAAGACAAGCAGGAACGTACCGCCAAGCTGAAAACCGCTTCGGCTGAAATCATGGCTGACCTGAACGCCGAAGCTGCTGCCGCTGGCACCAGCGTGGACGCTGCCGAAGTTGGCAACATCCTGTTCGAAATGGAAGCCAAGATCGTGCGTTCGCAGATTCTGGACGGTGAGCCACGTATCGACGGCCGCGATACCCGCACCGTACGTCCGATCTCGATCCGTACTTCGGTACTGCCACGTACCCACGGTTCGGCCCTGTTCACCCGTGGTGAAACCCAGGCGCTGGTCGTTGCTACGCTGGGTACCGCGCGTGACAGCCAGAAGATTGACGCACTGATGGGCGAATTCACCGACCCGTTCATGCTGCACTACAACATGCCACCGTTCGCCACCGGCGAAACGGGCCGCGTGGGTACGCCTAAGCGCCGCGAAATCGGCCACGGCCGTCTGGCCAAGCGTGCACTGATCGCTGCGCTGCCTTCGCAAGAAGAGTTCAGCTACGCTGTGCGTCTCGTGTCGGAAATCACCGAGTCGAACGGTTCCTCGTCGATGGCTTCCGTCTGCGGCGGCTGCCTGGCACTGATGGACGCTGGCGTTCCGATGAAAGAACACGTGGCCGGTATCGCCATGGGTCTGATCAAGGAAGGCGGCAAGTTCGCTGTGCTGTCCGACATTCTGGGTGACGAAGACCACCTGGGCGACATGGACTTCAAAGTGGCCGGTACCCGCAACGGTATCACGGCACTGCAGATGGACATCAAGATCATGGGCATCACCAAGGAAATCATGCAAGTGGCACTGGCGCAAGCCAAAGAAGGCCGCGAGCACATCCTCGGCGAAATGCAGAAAGCCATGCCTACCGTGAAGACCGAACTGTCGGACTTCGCACCACGTCTGATCACCATCAAGATCAACCCAGAGAAGATCCGTGACGTGATCGGTAAAGGCGGCGCCGTGATTCGCGCTCTGACCGAAGAAACCGGGACCCAGATCGACATCAGCGACGAAGGCGTGGTCACCATCGCCTCCGTAGACGCTGCTGCAGGTCAGGAAGCCAAACGTCGTATCGAAGAACTGACTGCTTCGGTAGAAGTAGGCAAGAGCTACGACGGCGTGGTTCTGAAGCTGCTGGACTTCGGCGCGATCGTGCAAGTGATGCCGGGCAAAGACGGTCTGCTGCACATTTCGCAGATCGCCAACGAGCGCGTGAACGCCGTGGCTGACTACCTGAAAGAAGGTCAGGCTGTACGCGTCAAGGTTCTGGAAACCGACGACCGCGGCCGTCTGAAACTGTCGATGAAAGCTGCTGCTGAAGAAGCAGCTGCCGCAGCACAGTAATCCTTCCGGCTCAGGCCGAAAGTAAAACCGCCGGAGCGCAAGCCCGGCGGTTTTTTTATTTTGGGGTCTATTTTGGGGTCAGGTCGGGCAAAGTGCAGGGGTCAGGTCGGGCATCGATGCAGAGCTCGCCATAACTCTAGCGTACTCTGCGCCAATGCCCGACCTGACCCCGGACTTGGAACTTTGTCGGGCCGATTCGCTCCAACTTGTCTGGAGGGAGTATGAAGCAGAACTATGAGGCGGATGTGGTGGCGTGGGCGCAGGAACAGGCGCAGCTACTGCGCAGCGGTAGGTGGCTGCAGCTCGATGTGGAACATCTGGCAGAGGAGATCGAGGATGTGGGCAAGAGCGAGCGACGTGCACTGGCGCACCGGCTAGCCGTGCTGGTCGAGCATCTCTATAAATGGCAGATGCAGCCTGAGCGGCAGGGCAAAAGCTGGCTGACCACAATACGGGTGCAGCGCCTACAGGTTCTGGCCTTGCTGGATAAAGCACCTAGCCTCAAGCATACGGCCGGACAGCCGGAATTCTGGCTGGGTGTCTGGCATGACGCGGTGCTGTTGCTGGTACATGAAACGGAGCTGGACAATATCCCTGCAGCGTGCCCATGGACGCTAGAACAGGTACTTAGGCCGGACTGGCTGCCCTGACAAGGCAGGGCAGCAGAGGGGGCAGAACTAGCCGTAACGCTAGCTCGTCGAGGTGCTTACTTGCCGTCGTAGGTGACGCGGTAGATGCGGCCACCGTAGTCGTCGGAGATCAGCATGGAGCCGTCGGCCAGCGTGACCAGATCGACAGGGCGGCCGACTACTTCTTCGCCGCGCAGGAAACCATCGACGAAGGCGGTGTCGGTGACTACCTTGCTGTTGTAGAGCGTGATCAGACGTACGCTGTAGCCGCTCTTGGTGCTGCGGTTCCACGAGCCATGTTCGGCGATGTAAGCCTGATTGCGGTAGGCGGCAGGGAACTGGCTACCCGTGTAGAAGGTCATGCCCAGCGGCGCCACGTGCGGGCCCAGTTTGGCGACCGGCGCTTCGAACTCTTCGCAGCTACGGCCATGGGAGAAGTTAGGGTCGGGTACGACGCCACCGTGGCAGTAAGGGAAGCCGAAGTGCAGGCCGGGCTTGGGTGCGATATTCAGTTCGCAGGACGGGGTGTTGTCGCCCATTTCGTCGCGGCCATTATCGGTGAACCATAGCGCTTTCGTGGTCGGGTGGAAGTCAAAGCCTACTGTATTGCGCACGCCGCGTGCATATTCTTCCAGACCGCTGCCATCGGCATTCATGCGGTAGATCTTGGCGTGCTTGGTGTCTTCCGTCTCGCACACATTGCATGGTGCACCGACTGGGATATAAAGCTTGCCGTCGGGGCCAGCTTTGAGGACTTTTTCGCCGTGCCATTTATCGTTGGGCAGTTTCACGTTGAGGACGGTGTAGGCAGGCTTGCTGGCGTAGTGCTTGTCGATCTGGTCGAAGCGGATCACGCGGCTGATTTCGCCCACGTACAGTGCACCGTTGAGCAGCGTGACGCCGATCGGATGCTCCAGTCCTTCTGCTACCGTGATGACGTCGGCCTGCTGTTTGTCAGCGCGCGGCACCAACGCATAGACTTTGCCAGCCTTGCGCGAACCCACGTAGACTATGCCGCTATCCGACACCACCATGCTGCGTGCAGCCGCCACCTGATCGGCATACACGCTGATGTGGAAGCCTTTCGGCAGCTTGAAGCCGTTCAGGTCAGGGATGTTCTGCTGGGCCTTGGCAGCAGCAATGGCGGCTGCCGTTGCTGGCGTCGTGGCACTTGCGGCGGCAACTTCGGGTGCTACGGCAGGCTTATTCGCATTGGCCGCAATATAGCCGGCCAGTTGTTCGATTTGCGCCGCGCTCAGCGTCTTGCCCCACGAAGGCATATCCTTTTCCGGCACTCCGCGCGTGATGACTTTGACCAGATTGGCTTTGGTCGGCGCGCCGTGCAGCCATTTGTGCGCACCCAGCGTCGGGCCGATAGCGCCCTGCATGGCGCTGCCGTGGCAGGCCGCACAATGGGTCTGATACAGTTGTTCGGCACTGGCGATGGTTTCGGCGGCGTGGGCAGGTGCGAGGGCGACAAACAGGGCAGGCAGCAGGGCGCTCAGGCCGGCCTGAGTAGCGCTACGCAGTGCGTATGGTTTCATGGCAGGGTTCCTTCTAAGTGAAGCCGGTATTGTGCCATGTGCGCTGAATTTCTACCTGTGCGTTGTGGAACGCTGGCATTACAATGTTGAAAATTCCTCAACCTCACTGCGCCATGAAAAAAATTCTGCTTGCTGCCTTGCTTGCCTTAGGTTCCCACGCTGCCCACGCAGACGATGACTGGAACCAGCCGCGCGATCCATTCCGCATTTACGGCAATACCTATTACGTTGGCGTGGCCGGCCTGAGCTCCGTGCTGGTGACTTCGCCGCAAGGCCATATTCTGCTCGATGGCGCTTTGCCGGAATCGCCCAAGCTGATAGCCGCCAGCATCCGCAAGCTGGGTTTCAAGCTGCGCGATGTGAAGCTGATTCTGAGTTCGCACGACCACGTCGATCATGCTGGTGGCATCGCCGCGCTGCAGCGCATGACGGGGGCAACGGTAGTGGCTAGCGCCTCGACGGCGGCTTCGCTCAAACGCGGCCGCATGGATAAGGATGATCCCCAGTTCATCGGTAATACGCCGTATGCGCCCGTCAAACACGTGCGTACGGTGGTGGATGGTGAAGTGGTGCGGGTGGGGTCGCTGGCGCTGACGGCGATGGCAACGCCCGGCCATACGGCGGGCGGTACAAGCTGGCGCTGGCAGTCATGCGAGCAGGATAGCTGCCGTAATCTGGTGTATGCCGACAGCATCTATCCGGTGCGTGGCAAGGGCTACCGCTTTAGCGATCACCCCGAGGTAGTGGCGCAGTTTGAGCGCAGCTACGCGGCACTGAACGCAGCCCCGTGCGACATACTGGTAACGGCGCATCCATCGTTCTCGGAGCAGTGGCCGCAACTGTCGTCCGGTCAGCCGGTTGCTGTAGTGGCCGGCCAGCCTAGCGCCTGCCAGAAACTGGTGGCGACCATGCAGCCAGAGCTGAAGCAGCGATTGGCCGAGGAAGCCGCTAAATGATCGTTGATTTCACCGTGCCGTTCGGCGAGGCTCTGCTTCAGGGCGACCAGTATGTGGGCGCCGATAGCAACCGCGTGCTGTACCTGCATGGCGCTGGCAACAGCAGCCGCCACGGCCACCGTGTGCTGCGCGGGGCTTTGCAGCAGCGTGGCATCGGCAGTACCTGCTTCGATTGCATAGGTCACGGTGACACTGGTGGTGCGCTGGCGCAGTCCTCGGTGGCGAGCCGCACCCGGCAGGCGCAGGCCGTAGCGGAAGCGCGCGCATTGCCGCAGCCGCTGGCCGTAGTGGGCGCCAGCATGGGTGCCTACAACGCTATCCGCATGACGCAAAGCCATGCGGTCGATGCGCTGGTGCTGATTGTGCCGGGCGTGTACACACCGAACGCTTATGAAGTGCCGTTCGGGCCGGATTTTTCTGCCGTGATCCGGCAGCCGCGTAGCTGGGCTGACAGCGATGCGTGGGACATACTGGGCCAGTTCCAGGGGCGCCTGTTAGTGATCGCCGCCGAGCATGATGCGACGATCCCGCTGGAGATACCGGAACGGCTAGTGGCCGCCGCAGCGCGGGCGCAATCGGCACAACTGCATGTGGTGGAAGGCGCGCAGCATAACTACCTGTGGGCGCTACTGGCCGAGCAGCCAGCGCGGCTGGAAGCCGCCATCGATATGGTGTGCGGGGTATTGAAGTAGCGGGGATGGCGGAAGGCAGTAAGAGTCGAACTTACAGGAGAGCGGCTGACGCCCCCCACCGGGTTTGAAGCCCGGCCCCATCACCGGATAAGTATGCCTTCCGTGCTGGTGAGATTACTGCTGCGACTAGTGCTAATGCGATGTCATTATGCGCTATAGGCCCAGACTGCGTTGGGACGCACCATGTGCACATTGCCTACGCGTCGAGTATAGCCGACCCTATCGAAGAACTCCAAGATCTGGATGGCGCGCTTGCGTCCCAGTCCTGTGGCATCGCGGAACGAGGCCGCTTGAACTTCCGGCAGGGTGGCTACCAGTCCGGCCAGTTCGGCTAGCGGCTGCGGGTGATAGAACAGGTCCGGCACCAGTTGACTGATATCGCCGCTCTTGGCCAGCTTGCGCAGCAAACGCCGTACTTCCGCTTCGGCGATGGCATGATCGCGCGCCAGATCGCGTACCCATGGCGGATCGTAGCGGCCAGCCAGCAGTGCCGCCAGCAGAGGCGCTGCAATGGTCTGTTCTTCTGCACTCAGTTCTACACTATGATCGGGCAGATGCAGGCTGCGGCCACGCTGGCAGATTTGACCTGACGCCAGCAAATTGTCGACCAGGCGGCTCCACAGACGATCTTCCATCTCGGGCGAAACGATGCGTTTCAGGCGCCACAGTTCGGGACCTGCATCGTCCGGTGCTTTTTCGTGGAAGGCTGCCAGCGCAGCGAGTATTTGCTGCTGCAGGCGCTCGGATTCGGCTGCGGCCAGCAACAGTTCGTCGCCGCCCTGCAAAGCCAGACGCAGTGTGTCGGCGGGGATGTCTAACTGTGCGGCCGGTAGCTGGGATAGGCGCACCAGCGCCGATGCGCGCAGACCGAGCGGCGAGCGCGCCAGCAGCGTGCCGCTGTCGCCGCTGTCGATGAATTCTGCCATGGCCTGCAGCCATGCCAGTCGCGCACTGCTGCGCCGTTTGCGCGCAGGGCCAAAGGGATCGAGCACCGTACCGCCGCCGATGGTGGCCGTGGCTTGCGCATTGCGGATCACGAAGCGGTCGCCTGCAACAGCATGGACGGGAGCATCGAGTACCAGCTGTACACGTGCCGTCTGACCCGGCGCCAGATATTCGCCGTCTAGCAGCACCACGTTTGCAGTGTGGTGTGCGGCGCCCAGATGCACGTGCACGGGCGACCAGGGCTTGAGCGGCTGGGCGCAATCGGACGTCAGCGTTAGCGTAGCGTCGAAGCGCTCGGAGCATTCGGCCAGTGCGGGGGCTACTACCCAGCTACCCCGGGCAATATCGTCCTTGCTCACACCACTCAGGCATAACGCTAGCCGCTGGCCGCTATGGCCAGCTTCCGCGCTGCGATTCTGGGCGTGTATGCTGCGTACGCGCGCCTGCAATCCGCTAGGTGCCAATTGCAGTACATCGCCGATCTGCACACGGCCCGCCAGTGCGGTGCCGGTGACCACGGTACCCTGTCCCTGCAAGGTGAACACGCGGTCTACGCCGAGACGGAACAAGCGGCGCTCGTCGTTGGCGGGCAAAGTCTTGGCCAACTGCGCCAGATGCTGGCGCAGTGCCTGCACACCCGCATCATTAGCAGCGCTGGCGTTGGTACGGAAGATGGCGGCATCGGAAAAAGCGGTGGGCGCAAGCAGGTTGCGGATCTCCTGTTCGACCTGTTCCAGTCGTGCCGCATCGGCACGGTCAGCTTTGGTGAGGGCTACCGCACCGCGCCGTACACCTAGCAGGCGCAGGATGGATAGATGCTCCAGCGTCTGCGGCATGATGCCGTCGTCGGCAGCGATCACCAGCAGTGCTGCGTCGATGCCGGTCACACCGGCGGCCATGGTACGGATGAATTTTTCGTGGCCGGGGACGTCGATGACGCCGAGGATGTCGCCATCGTCGAGCGGCGTGTAGGCATATCCGAGTTCAATGGAAATACCGCGTGCTTTTTCTTCCTTGAGACGGTCGGTGTCCACGCCCGTGAGGGCGCGGGTGAGCGTGGTCTTGCCGTGGTCGATATGACCTGCCGTGCCTATGATCATGCGCGCAGCAGTGCCAGTTGATCGATAAAGCGCTGGCGCTGATGCTCGTCGAGGCAGCGCAGATCCAGCCACAGCGCATCCTGTGCCACGCGGCCGATGACAGGCACGGGCAGGGCACGCAAACGCTGCTCAAGTGCGCCAAGCGGGTTGCTGGTGCGCTGACCGGCACTTTTGCTGGCAGCTTTATCTACGCTGGCGCGTATCACCAGACCATAGCTAGGCAACTGATCCACCGGCAGTGCACCGCTGCCGATCTGGCTCATCATCGCTTCGCTGTCTACCTGATACTGTGCACCCAGTGCAGCCTGCATGACGGGTGCAATCTCCTGCGCCAGCGCGTGCATGGCACTGGCAGGGCGGGTTAGCAGACGCAGCGTGGTTAGACGCTCCGGCAGCAGATCCGGTGCGCGGTACAAGGCCAGCACTGGCTCCAGTGCCGCCAGCGTCAGTTTGCCCACGCGCAGTGCGCGTTTGAGGGGATTCTTTTTGATCTGCGCAATCAGGTCGGCGCGGCCAACGATGATGCCGCACTGCGGGCCACCGAGCAGCTTGTCGCCGCTGAAGGTGACCAGATCGGCGCCACCGGCGATAGTCTCGCGTACCGTGGTTTCGTGCGGCAGGCCATACTGTTCCAGATCGACCAGCGTGCCGCTGCCCAGATCGACGGCCAGTGGCACACCGGCTTTCTTCGCCAGTGGCGCCAGTTCCGGCAGCTCCACGCTTTTGGTGAAGCCCGTGATTGCGTAATTACTGCAATGGACTTTCATCATCAGCGCCGTCTGCGGTCCGGCCGCTTCGGCATAATCCTTGAGGTGGGTGCGGTTGGTGCTGCCTACTTCGCGCAGCACAGCACCGGCGCGCGTCATGATGTCGGGGATGCGGAAAGCACCGCCAATCTCCACCAGTTCGCCGCGCGAGACAATCACTTCCTTACCCTGTGCGACGGTGTTAAGCATCAGCAGCACGGCGGCGGCATTGTTGTTGACGATGGTAGCCGCTTCGGCACCCGTCAGTTCCAGCAGCAGTTCTTCGATCAGGTTATCGCGGTCGCCCCGTTTGCCCGTTTCGATATCCCATTCCAGATTCATGGGCCAGCGCAGTGCTTCCGTTACTGCCTGCACGGCAGCATCAGGCAGCAGGGCACGGCCTAGATTAGTGTGCAGCACGGTGCCCGTCAGATTGAACACGGGGCGCAGCGGCGAACGGTTGTTGGCGCGCAGGCGCTCGCCCAGTTGCGCCAGCACGGCGGGAATATCGGGCGCAGCTGGCATGGCAGCGCCATCGCGACGACTGGCCAGCATCAGGCTACGTAGCTCGGCCAGCAGCAGGCGTGCCGTCTCCAGCGTCTGCACACGGCCAAATTCGCTTATCAGTTCTGCGCAGGCCGGATCGGACAGCAGCAGGTGAACGGCGGGCAGGCGGATAGTGCCTGCTTCCACGTTGCCGGCTTCGGTGCCTTGATTTTCAGTGCCGTTACTCATTCGGCACTGAACCATAACAGCGGGTTACCGCTGGCGCGCGCATAGCCCGCTTCGCCGACCAGTACGTCGATGGCGAGGCTGGCCAGATCGTCAGCCAGCGGATCGACGTTGTAGTCGTGCTCCTGATTGAAGATCTTGCGGTAGGTGTGGCACTCGTCGCAGGTTTCTGCGCGTGCTACCTTACTCGGATCGTTGGCTTTGCCGGTAGCGACGGGTGCATCGTCCGGCGTAGGCGCATCGGCCGCTTCCAGACTCTGGTAGGCCACCTTGGCCGTGCCTTCGCAGCAAGAGCATTTAACTCGCACCATGTGCCACTCGCTCGAGCAGCAGCTGCAATGCAGATAGCGGTAGCCTTGCGACTGGCCACCGATGCGGATCACGCTGGCGACAGGATGAGCACCGCATACAGGGCACAGGGTATTGGTGACCAGCGGCTGCACGCGGCGCGAGTCCAGCTGGGCTGCGCGCATGGTCCACATCAGTTGCAGCGCAGCGGCGACAAACGGTGCGTGCAGCGGATGTACGCCATCGGTCAGTTCGGCCAGCACGGCATCGGCACAGCCTTCCAGCTGGCCGTTATCGAGCGTGCGCAGTTCGCCCAGCACGGCGGCCATCTGCGGCTGGCCGGCAGCCAGCGGTTCCAGATGGTCGAGCAGGGCGTCGAATACGAGGCGCCACGAAGCAGGGCGCTCGCCGTTGACGGGCAGCGGCGGCATGTGATGTTCGATCGATAGGTCGATCGCAGCAGCCGGCGGCAGGGCAAACACTTCGGCCGGCAGGGATTCGGCCACGGCAGCCTGCGCATCGACCAGCGCCGCCATCAGCAGCAGATAGCCGCGCAGCGTTTCGCCGACGGGGATTCCTTTGATTTCGTTATTGGCCAGCTGGCGCAGACGCGCAGCACGGGCAGTGAACAGGGCTTTCGGCTGCGGCAGCAGCAGACGTGGAATGGCGGTGTGATCGAGTGCCTCGATCTCGCCGGGGGCAAGCAGGCGTTGTACCAAAAATCTCTCCCAGATTGCCGGCGGCGACTGCGCCGCCGGCTCCGGACTATTCTAATCCCAAACTACGGGATTAGACAGCCTGACTATTTACGCGATTTACGCGCCTCTTCTTCAAACCAGCGCGGGTGATGCTTGCGCGCCCACCCGTAGGTGACCGTGCCGCGCACCATGGCACGGATCGAACCCCGTACCCAGATACCCGCATAGATGTGAACAATGATGGCGCAGATGATGATGAAGCCAAAGGTGGCGTGCAGCAGGGCGCCCAGCCGTACCAGATCGATAGGGAAGTAACCCGAGAAGTAGGCACGCCAGATCAGCAGACCCGAAATCAGCAGACCCGTCATGCAGGCGATCAGCACGAAGAACAGCAGCTTCTGTCCGCCGTTGTAGCGGCCGGACTTGGGCAGTTTTTCCTCGTGGTTGTTGATCACGTCACCGATCTGGGCCAGCCACTCTTTGTCACCCGGCTCGAACTGGTTGTGATGCCAGAAGCGCTTCACCAGCATGGCGAAGGAGCCGAACATCACCAGCCCGATGAACGGGTGCAGGATACGCGTCCACTGGCCGCCACCGAACAGCATGGCCAGCCACGCCGTAGCCGGATGGAACATGGCCAGACCTGATAGTGCCAGCAGAATGAAGCAGATCGCCGTGAGCCAGTGGTGATTGCGCTCATCCGGCGAATAACGGTCGATCAGCGGATTGCCGTCTTTGTCGCGGTGCAGATTTTCCATTATTCGCCCTCCCGGATCCGGTTGGCTTCATTGAGTGCTTCGGTCTCTTCGTCCTTGCTGATTTCGTTAGGACCAACACGCGTGAAGTGGAACCAGCCCGCCAGCGCTGTAGCAGCAATACCTGCCAGTGCCAGCGGCTTGGTCAGCCCCTTCCACAGACCCACCATCGGGCTAATGGACGGATTGGCCTTCAGGCCGTGGTACAGGCCCGGCTGGTCCGCATGGTGCAGCACATACATCACGTGCGTGCCACCGACACCGGCCGGATCATACAGACCGGCGTTGGCATAGCCGCGCGACTTCAGATCTTCGATGCGCTCAGCTGCATGGTCTTTCATGTCCTCCTTGGAGCCGAATACGATGGCGCCGGTAGGGCAGGTCTTGACGCAGGCAGGTTCCTGTCCGACGGCCACGCGGTCCGAGCACAGCGTGCACTTGTAAGCGCGGTCGTCTTTCTTCGAGATGCGCGGAACGTCGAACGGGCAGCCCGCCACGCAGTAGCCGCAGCCTATGCAGTTCTCCTGATGGAAATCCACAATGCCGTTGGTGTACTGCACGATGGCGCCCGGTGCAGGGCAGGCTTTCAGACAGCCCGGGTCCTCGCAGTGCATACAGCCGTCCTTGCGGATCAGCCATTCGAGGTTGCCGTCGTTTTTCTCGTGTTCGGTGAAACGCATCACCGTCCACGATTGTGGCGACAGGTCGGTCGGGTTGTCATACACGCCGGTGGTCTCACCGACTTCGTCACGCAGATCGTTCCACTCCATGCAGGCGGTCTGGCAGGCCTTGCAGCCTATGCACTTGCTCACATCGATCAGTTTAGCTACCTGACCGATGACGGGCGTGCGGGCCACCGGCTCCTGCACGGTGGTGGCGGATTTGCGCTTGATATCAAGGGATTGTAAAGGCATGGTTATTCTCCTTGGGTCATCATGCTTTTTCCACTTTCACCAGGAAGGACTTGAATTCCGGTGTCTGCGAATTGCCGTCACCAACGGTCGGTGTCAGCGTGTTGATTAAGTACCCAGGTTTGGTAACCCCCTTGAAACCGAAGTGGATAGGCAGACCCACCTGATGGGTCTTTTTGCCGTCTATGGTCAGCGCCTTGATCCGCTTGGTCACCACTGCCTTGGCAATGATGTGGCCACGCTTGGAGCTGACTTTGACGCGGTCGCCGTGCTTCACGCCGATCTCGTTGCCTAGTTCCTCGCCGATTTCCACAAACTGCTCCGGCTGGATGATGGCATTCAGCTTGGCATGCTTGGTCCAGTAGTGGAAGTGCTCCGTCAGACGGTAGCTGGTGGCCACGTGCGGGAACTCCGCCGCTTTACCCAGCTTGGCGCGGTCGTTGGCGAACATGCGTGCAGCCGGATTGCTGGTGGCGCGCGCATTGTTCGGGTGCAGCGGGTTGTGGCCCACCGGCGTTTCGAACGGCTCGTAGTGCTCGGGGAACGGTCCCTCGGCCATGGCCTCACGCGAGAAGAAGCGTGCTACACCTTCTGCCAGCATGATGAACGGGCCCATACCGTTTTCCGGCGGTTCGTCGGCCTTGAAGTCGGGGATGTCCGCACCGCCCCAGTTGGTACCGTTCCACGCAATCAGCTTGCGGGTCGGGTCCCATGGCTTGCCTTTGGTGTCGCAGGAAGCACGGTTGTACAGCACGCGGCGATTGGCCGGCCATGCCCACGCCCAGTTCAGGGTCTGGCCTATGCCGGACGGATCGCTGTTATCGCGCCGTCCCATCTGGTTGCCTGCGGCGGTCCAGCTACCGGCGAAGATCCAGCAACCGCAGGCGGTGCTGCCATCGTCACGCAGTTGCGCGAAGCCTGCCAGCTGTTCGTTTTTCTTCAGGATGACTTTGGTCGGGTCCTTAGGATCGGTCAGCTCCTTGAGTGCCTTGCCGTTGTATTCCATCGCCAGTTCTTCCGGCTGAGGGCTATGCGGCTGGGCATAAGGCCAGGTCAGGTTGAGGATAGGATCAGGGAATTTGCCGCCATCCTTCTTGTACATCGCTTTGATGCGCTGGAACAGGCCGGCCATGATTTCCAGATCGCTGCGGGTCTGGCCCGGACCATCGGCGCCTTGCCAGTGCCACTGCAGCACACGCGAGGAGCTCACCAGCGAGCCGCGTTCTTCGGCGAAGCAGGTGGTTGGCAGGCGGAACACTTCGGTCATGATCTTGGTCGGATCAACCTGATGGAACTCGCCGAACGGACGCCAGAATTCCGCCGTTTCCACGGCCAGCGGGTCCATCACCACCAGATACTTCAGCTTGGACAGCGCTTCGGTAATCTTCTGCTTGTCCGGTGCCGAGGCCAGAATGTTGAAGCCCTGGCAGATGTAGCCGTTCATCTTCCCTTGGTGCATAAGCTCGAACACCTGCATCATGTCGTAAGGCTTATCCAGCTTGGGTAGATAGTCGAAGGCGAAGTTGTTCTCCTCCGTGGCCGCATCGCCCCACCAGCACTTCATGAAGCTGACGAGGAATTTCTTGGCGTTGCTGTAGTAGCTGAGCTGATTCGGCCGCAATGGCTTCAATGCGCGCTTGGCTACATAGGCATCCCATTCCTGTTCGGCTTCGCCGGGCAGGGTGAGATAGCCGGGCAGCATATTGGTCAGCAGACCAAGGTCGGTCAGGCCCTGAATATTCGAGTGGCCGCGCAGCGCATTCATGCCACCGCCAGCGATACCCATATTCCCCAGCAGCAGCTGTACCATGGCGCCCGTGCGCAGGGTTTCTGCGCCTGTCGAGTGCTGGGTCCAGCCCAGTGCGTACAGAATGGTGGCTGCGCGACCCGGTACGGCCGTCGATGCCAGCATTTCCGCGACCTTGTTGAATTTCTCCGGCGGGACGCCGCAGACTTTCTCCACCATGGCCGGGGTGTAGCGCGAATAATGCGCCTTCATCAGCTGGTACACGCAGCGCGGGTGTTCGAGCGTCGGGTCGATTTTGGCAAAGCCATCTTCGCCCAGCTCGTAGTTCCAGCTGCTCTTGTCGGTGTACTTGCCGACTTTTTCGTCGTAGCCCGAATACAGCCCATCCTTGAACGAGAAGTCCTCGCGCACGATGAACGGCAGGTCGGTGTAGTTGCGCACGTACTCGTGCTGGATCTTATCGTTGGTCAGCAGGTAGTTGATGATACCGCCGAGGAAAACGATGTCCGCACCGGTACGGGTAGGGACGTAATAGTCCGCCACCGAAGCGGTTCGGGTAAAGCGCGGATCGACCACGATCAGCTTGGCGCCGCGATGCGCTTTCGCTTCCGTGACCCATTTAAAGCCGCAAGGGTGTGCTTCTGCTGCGTTACCGCCCATGACCAGGATGACATCAGCATTCTTGATGTCTACCCAGTGATTCGTCATCGCACCACGTCCAAATGTCGAGGCAAGACCTGCCACCGTTGGACCGTGTCAAACACGTGCTTGATTGTCGAATGCCAGCATGCCGAGACTGCGCATGGTTTTATGGGTTAAGTAGCCTACTTCGTTGGTTGCAGCGGAGGCGCACAGCATACCGGTGGTGGTCCAGCGGTTGACGGTTTTGCCTTCGGGGGTTTTCTCGATAAAGTTCGCGTCGCGGTCAGCTTTCATCAGCTTGGCGATGCGGGTCAGTGCGTCGTCCCACGAGATGGGGCTCCATTCCGTCGCGCCCGGGGCACGGTATTCCGGTGCCAGCAGACGGTTTTCGGAGTGGATGAAATCGACCAGACTGGCGCCTTTCGGGCACAGCGTGCCGCGATTGACAGGGTGGTCGGCATCGCCTTCGATGTGGATGATGGTGGACTTGGCGTTTTTCGCGCCATCGCCCAGACCATACATGAGGATGCCGCAACCGACGGAGCAGTAGGGGCAGGTGTTGCGGGTTTCAGTACTGCGCGCCAGCTTGTATTGCCGGACTTCGGCCAAGGCCGTGCCCGGGGTAAAGCCGAGTAACGCGATACTTGAACCCGCGATGGCTGCGCCAGTTACCCGAAGGAACTGGCGGCGGTTCATCTGGTTCATGGGATAAGCCTTTCTTAGCTAGAGAGACTTACCAAGTTTATCACTACGGAAACGGAAGTTTTGGAACCGATTGCAATAAATGTTGCTTTTGATGCACTGCAACATGAGCAATCTTGTCGGAAAAGTTAAGAAATTAATCGGAGGCCATCATTGCGGGCGTTGATAGCAGCGGCGTAGACGCGAAAACTCGTAGAACTGGCTTGTAGCCGTAAGTTTGGCGTAAGCACAGTCTTTTCTGAAATCGACTGGGCGTTCGTTGTACAGCATGCGCACGGCGATTTGACCTTGATCGTTTTGATAAGCATCCCACTGAATGTTGGCTGCCATGGGGGCAACCTGCTCGCCGCGCCATGCGCTGGTTTTGTAACTATAAGGCGTTGTGCTCGCGAGCTGCTCGGACATGTTCTGCAGGCCGAGCAGAGCGGCCATGGGGATGATGATTTCCGCGTGCGAGAAGCGCAGCTTGGCCGCATGACGCAGATCGCCCGCCGCTACGGCCTGCAGTTCGGCGAAGAAGTCGTCGAGTAGCGGCTGGGCCATGGCGTAGTTGATGGCGCCGTTCTCCAGCAGGCCGGGGCCTTTGCTGTAGAAGTTCACGGCATCTTCATGGGCGGCGAATACAGCAGCCTGCGCGGGTGGCATGAAGCGCTGGAAGTCGGTTGTGAGTTCGGCCTGCATGTCGGCGGCAGCGGCGTATAGCTCGTACAGCGCCAGCGCTGCATCGACTGGCGTATGCAGTGCAGTATCGCCGTCGCCAGTCAGGCGGCTGATGAACTGGCCGTCTTTGCTGGCGAACTGCATGATGCCCACATTTGCTGCTGCATGCTGGCCAGCGGCGAAGGCGCGCAGGAAGGCCGGCTTGAACAGGCGCGCCAGCACCGCATGCGCCGCCTGAGCCAGTTCCGGCTGAGTTTCCAGCGCAGCGAGTCGCTGGTTTAGTGCTTCGCTACGTAGCCACGCCTGGTAGGCGAGGCTGGCCTGATAGCCCGCATATAGCGGATCGCTGCTGTCGCTGACCAGATCCGTTTTAGGATTGAGTTTGTGGAAGTAGAGCAGATAGCGGTCGGTGCCAGCGGCGTGGTCGCCGCGGTCAGGGCTGGCGGCTCTGCTCGAGGCGCCAATTGCGTTGCCGCCGCTGCCGCTGCCGCTGCCGCTGCTGCGCGGTGCCAGCGAGGCTGGTCGTACCAGTTGTGCTTGCATCGATGGCTGCATTGCGATCAGTGCCTGTGCAAAGTATTCGCCGCTATCGACTGCGCGATCCTTGCCTGAGGTGAGTAGCAGAATCTGGCGTGGCGCCGAGGCGCTGCCACTGGCTGAAAGCTGGAACAAGGGCGCCATGCGCTGATACAGCCGCTGCGCCAGTTGCTGGTGCTCGCGTATGCCCTGCATGGTTTCGTTGCCATAGCCGGGTTTGCGGATGCCCGCCACCCCATAGCCGAGCAGCGCGTTGGCTTCCATCATCTGGTAGATGGCAGCTTCCAGCGCTGCGCCCAGCGGCGTAAGCGCGTGCTGCTGCTTGGCCAGCAGCACCAGATTGTAGAGCGCCAGATCGGCCTTCATGCCCGTCAGTCCGCGCGAACCATGACGTGCCACGAGTTGGGTGTGGATCGGCCGGTAGCCTTGCGGTACAGGCTCCAGACTGGCGCTGGATAGCTGCGGCTGATATGGCGTCTTGGTCTGATAATGCTGACCGTATGCCGGCGACAGCAGCGCCAGCGCCACAACGCTAGCAGTGGCGGCGGCGCGCGCAAGGCGTGGTGCTGACATGCTTAGAAGTCCACCCGCAGGTTGACGCTGACCGTGCGTGGCGAGCCCACATTCAGGTAGTTCTCCTGATAGTAAGTCCAGTATTTGCGGTTGGCGATGTTGGAGATATTGGCGCGTACGCTGACCATCTTGCCGAAGTAGCGCTGACGGTAGTTAAAGCCTGCATCGAACAGTGTGGTGCCGGACAGCGTATGGACATTTGCCGCATCGAGTGGCAGTTCGCCCAGATATTGCGAACCGGCGTGCAGCGCGAGGCCCGGCAGCACTTCGCGCCACGTGGCTTGTATCGATGCCTGACGGCGTGGCGCACCGACGGCGCGCTTGCCGCTGTAGCCGGGGGCGGCGTTTTCCAGCGTAGCGTCGAGCAGCATGATGCCGCCCTCGATAGACAGGTTTTTGCTGGCCTGTACCACGCTATTTACCTCCAGCCCCTGATACTTGGTCTCGCCATCGGCCACGTAGAGATTCGCAGCATTGGTGTACTGCGCGCCCCGCTTAATCTGGAACAGCGCGGCGCTGGCATTCCAGAAACTGCGTTCCGTCTTGACGCCGGCTTCCGCCTGCTTGCTCTTGATCGGTGCAAAGGTCTGGTTGGCGTTGATGGTGGATGCTGGCGCATTCGATGCCATTTCCATCGCTTCCACATAGCTGGCGTAGATGGTGGTGTCGGTGGCCGGCTTGAACATCAGCGCCACAGTCGGGGTGGTGCGGTTGGCAGGGTAATTCGCCGTCAGCACGTTCTTGTTGTTGTAGGCGTTTTCATTGAAACGGTTGTAGCGTGCACCGGCCAGCATCGACCAGTTGTCGTTGAATTTGACGGTGTCGCTGAAGAAGACGGCTTCCTGACGGGTAGCCTCGTCCAGATAGGTGCCGCCACTCCAATTGACGCTGCTGACATTGATGATGGCGGGGGCGTACAGATTGCCCGTACCCAGATAGGTTTTGGGTGTAACGGCCGAGGAAGTGGAGGTCAGGTTCTGCGAGGTGAAGCCGGTTACGATGTTATGACCCATGCCCCATTTCTGCAGCTTGCCTTCCCAGCTAGCCTGTATCTGGTCAAAGTGGTAGCCGTGCAGCTCCGAGGTCACCCGATCCTTGTAATCACCCTTGTCGCTGGTGATGTAGTACTGGTCTTTCTTGTAGACGCGGGTGGAGTCCGACGTGCGGTAGGACAGGTTCATCATCCAGTCCGGCGCCACGCGGGCATCCATGCCCATGGTGTACATGACGAACTCCACGTCGCTGCCAGCGCCTATGCTATTGAGTTTGCTGTTGCCAGCGATAGGGCGCGGCACCGCATAGGAAGTCGACAGCACCACATCCGTACCGCCTACGCTCTTGCGGCGCTGGTACAGCGATTCGTAAGTCAGTGCCACATCGTCGTTGACACGCCATTCCAGATTCAGGCCGGCCGCATTGCGATGGATAGTGCCGCTTTCCTCCTGCACGCCGCCATCTTCATGCAGCAGATTGAGGCGGTAGCCGAAGCCGCCTTCTTCGCCCAGACGCCCGCCGATATCGAAGTGTTCCTTGAGCGCGCCACCTTCCTGATAGCCCAGTGCCGCACTAAAGCTCTTATCGGTAGTAGGGCGCTTGCTGACGTAGTTGACGATGCCGCCGGGCGAACCGAAGCCGTACATAAAGCCGCTCAGGCCTTTCAGCACTTCCACGCTTTCGAACATTTCCAGCGGCATTTCGGTGCCCCGGTTGACGGCGGCCAGACCATTGATCTTGTAGCCGTTCAGGTCATCGAGGCGCAGGCCGCGCATCTGGATAGTGGCTGGGTGGGTGCTGATGGGCGGGCTGATGGCCGTCACGGAAGCATCGTACTTGAGCACTTCCGAAATGCTGGTGGCCAGACGGTCTTCGATTTCGTCGCTGCTCACAGCCTTGGTGGAGAACGGCGTATCGAGTTCGGATTTGCGGCCCAGCGCACCGCCGCTGACGCTATCACCGAGTTTTTTCTTTTCCACCGTGGCTTTAACAAATACTTTGGACAGCGCACCTTCGCTGCCATCTTCGGTAGCCATGACAGGGGCGTGCAGTGCGCACAGGCCTGCGGCGGCCAGCGCCAGATGCAGGCGGGTCAGGCGGGTTTTTGCGTAAGGGGTAGCAGTGAACATAAATGGGCTATTGCTGGTTAATGAAAACCTGCAAGCGTATCGACCATCTGTTACCTGCGTGTGACCGGCAGTAGAGGCGAGTCCCTAAGTTGTGGGGCGAGCGGGCTTTCAGCGGCTGTAAATGCCGTCCAGTCCCTGTTTTTTGCGTTTCGTCGCAATCCGCGCGACGCTTGCAGGGCCTATGTCTATAGTGCTCACATACCGCAACGATTTTAAGGAGAGCAAAATGAACATCGCAAAAAACATGGAAGCCATCTTCCTCGCCGCCACCATGGTACTGGGTACCTTCGCTTACACCAGCAGCGCTGCCGAGAAGGCTGCTCAACTGGAGAGCGTGGCTCAGGTGAACCAGGCCAGCATGCAGGTGGTCGTGGTGAAGGGCCACCGTCTGAGCGCTAACGCCTGATCGCTGCAGAAAGTCCACCTGCCGCCAGCGCTGGCAGGGCTGCTAGAATTGTGCGACGCCGCCTCTGTGCGGACGGGATACACCAGTGAGGATATCGTTATGAATAAGTTTTTCCAGTTCGGCCTGCTGCTGGCCACCTGTAGCGCGCTGTGGAACTCGGCCTTTGCCGCCGAAGAGCCGGTCGAGAAGCGCGTGGTGGCGATCGATGCCCGCGTGGTACGCGTCAAGCTTGATGGCGTGATCGACCTCAAGGTACGACAAGGCGCGGCGCCGGGGCTGATCATCATCGGCGAGAAGCGCTACCTCGATAGGACCATGTCTTCTACTACGGGCGACACCCTGCATCTGGAAACGGAAGGGCGCAGCATCAAGATAGGCCGCAATATGGTGCGCGCCGAACTGACCCTGCCGATGCTGCGCGAAGTGGTATCCGAAGGTGTGGGCACCACCGATATCAGCGGCTTTAGCGGCGACGAACTGGAACTGACGCTTGATGGCGCAGGCAGCATGAAAGTCAATTGCGACTACAAGAATCTGAAGGCCGATCTGGGCGGCGTGGGCAGCATGAACCTGTGGGTCAGCGAGAACGACAACGTCGATCTGGATCTGCGCGGCGCCGGCTACATCACGCTGGGCGGGCGCAGCAAGATGCTGAAGGCATCGCTGGGCGGTCTGGGCGGACTGAATGCGCAGCAGCTGCAGGCAGAGAATGTGAATGTGGACCTCAGTGGTCTCGGTAATGCCACAGTCAATGCGCGTAATAACGCCACCCTGAGCCTGAGCGGGCTGGGTTCGGTCACGGTGTACGGCAAGCCGATGAACCGTAATGTGAGCGTGGATGGTTTGGGCAAAGTCAGCTGGAAGTAATCGACAGGACCACCGGGGATATGAAAAAAATCATACTGGCACTAGGCTTTGCCCTCAGTCTGCCGCAGCTAGCGCAAGCCGGTTTCGCCGAAGGGGCGACGGCCTACAACGCCAAGAACTACGCCTTGGCGCTGAAAGAAATCACGCCGCTGGCCAAGGCCGGCAACGCCGATGCCCAGCATTTGCTGGGCCTGATGTATTACATGGGGCGTGGCGTGGCGCAGGATTACAAGCAGGCGCTCGACTGGCACCGCAAGGCAGCCTTGCAGGGCAAGGCCGATGCGCAATACGTGGTGGGCGCCATGTACTACACGGGTAATGCCGTGATACAGGATCACAAGCAGGCCGTGGCATGGTTCCGCAAAGCGGCCGAGCAGGGCCACGCGGAAGCGCTGCAAGCGCTGGGCCTGATGTACCGCTATCACACAGCGGGACTGCCGCAGGATAATGTGATCGCCTACATGCTGTGGAATCTGGCCGCAGCCAATGGTTCGGCCAACGCGGCCGAGCAGCGTTCGGCCGTAGTCAAGAACATGACGGCCGAACAGCTGGAAGAAGGGCAGGCACTGTCGGCGGCGTGGAAGCCGAATACGCCGCTGCCACAGCGCTCCCGTACCGGCGGCAGCTAGTACGCATGGCAGCGGCGCTGTGCCGTTGCCGTTGCACGCTTCAGGCCGAGTGGTCGTCGGCGTCTTTGCGGCCGCTCAGCATGGCGGCCACCAGATTTTCGCGGTGCTGCCAGCTGGTAAACAGCACACCGCCCAGATGCAGGGCAATCAGCCCTAGCAGCGTCCAGCCCAGTGCCTGATGCACGCGCACTGGCCACGCATAACCCCACAGCAGATCCGTATTCAGCGCCCAGCCGGTAATGCCCAGCAGGGCGACGCACAGCAGCAGCGCCAGTACCATCCAGCCGCCGAGCGGATTATGGCCCAGGTAGCGCGGCGCAGTGCCGCCCAGTATCTGACGCAGGTAGTGCAGCGTGTCGGCGCTGTTACGCACGAACTGGCTGAAGCGGGCATAGTAGTTACCGGTGTAGCCCCACAGGAAACGGCAGGCCACAATAGTGGTGGCGCCATAACCCCAGTATTCGTGCTGCGGCCCCGTATCGCTGCTGGTCAGCCATGCTGCGGCGACGCACAGCACCAGTGACCAGTGCAGCAGCCGCAGCGGCAGATCCCAGATCGCCAGTGGCTTATTCTTCGACACGGGCAAACGTTACGGGATCGAAGAAGGCTTCCACGCGCTTGCCTTTCGGGTCTTTGGCGTAGACTTCGTAGCACGAGTTGGTGGCTTCCATGCGGCGGATAACCCAGCCTTCGGCAACCAGTTTCTTCTGCAGTTCTTCGTGCGATTTCCATTCCGATTTAGGAGCTTTGGTGCACACCACATTGCCGTGTGCACTGGCGAGATTGGCAGTGACGGCCAGCAGTGCAGCCAGCACCAAGCGGGAGTAAGAGCGTTTCATGATGATTCCTTTCAAAAGAGGGCGCTTCAGGTCTGCGCCCAGCGCCGCAGCAGATTATGATAGATGCCGGTCAGCCTGACCAGTTCATGATGGTCTGCAGGTAGCGTTTGCGACAGATTCTGCACCGCGCGATCCAGATCGAACAGCAGGCTGCGGGCGCCTTCGTCAGCCACCATGCTTTCGATCCAGAAGAACGAGGCCAGACGGGCGCCGGACGTAACGGGCGTCACGCGGTGCAGGCTGGAAGACGGGTAGAGCACCATATCGCCAGCTGCCAGCTTGACCGACTGCACACCGAATTCGCTCTCCACTTCCAGCACGCCGCCTTCATATTCATGGGGCTCGGACAGGAACAGCGTGGCGGACAGGTCGCTGCGCACGCTGCCCTGATTGCCCGGCAACTGCATCACGGCGTTATCGACATGGGTGCCGTAGGTGCCGCCATCCTGATAGCAGTTGAACTTGGGCGGGAAGATCTTGCGCGGCAGCGCTGCCGAAACGAACAGCGGCTGGCCGGACAAGGCACGCAGTATATGCTGGCCCAGACTGAGGGCCGGCTCGACGTTGTCGGGCAGTTGCAGATTCTGTTTGACGTGGCGTGCCAGTGTGCCGCCCGTGAGCGCGCCATCCTGCCAGCTGGCCTGTGCCATCCAGCCGCGGAATTGCCGTACTTCGTCCTTGCTCAGGACATTTTCAATAGTGATTAACATGGTGGTCTCGCTGATGGAACAGGGCCGTGGCCCGGATGTGATCGATGCTGGCACAGCCGGCGAGGGCCATGCAGATTTCCAGTTCTTCGCGCAGCAGTTTGAGCATGTGGGCCACGCCCAGCGCGCCGGCCACGGCCAGTGCATACAGTTGCAGGCGGCCGATGGCGACAGCATTTGCGCCCAGTGCCAGCGCCTTGAACACATCGCCGCCCGAGCGCACGCCGCCATCGAACACGATGGGCATATCGGTGCCCAGTGCGGCACGGATGGCTGGCAAGACGTCCAGCGTAGCCGGTGCGCCATCGAGGCTGCGGCCGCCGTGGTTGGAGACGATGATGCCGGCCACGCCGGCTGCGCGCAGCGCCAGCGCATCGTCGGCATGCATCACGCCTTTGGCCCACACGGGCAGGCGGGTCTGCGTGAGTAGCCAGCGCAGCTCTTCCCAGTTCGGTGCGGCCGCCATCACGCCCTGCAGAATGCGGCTGGCACCATCTGCCACGCTAGCCTCCTGTGGTGCTGCATAGCCGGCCAGATTGACTGGCACGCAGTGCGCCGGTAGCTGGAACTGGGCGGCCAACGTACGCAGGCTGGCCACCTGTATCGGGGCATCCAGCGTCAGCACTATGGCGCTGTAGCCGGCGGCTTCGGCACGGCGCAGCAGATCCAGCGTGTCGGCGCGGCGCGCTTGCAGATACATCTGGAACCAGCGCTGCGGGCCAGCGCTCTGCGCCAGCTGTTCCAGCGTGCAGGACGACTGCGTGCTGGCGATGATGGGGCAGTCCAGCGCTGCGGCGCCGCGCACGGTTTCGCGTTCGCCGCCGGCATGCACCAGATTGTGGAAGGCCACCGGGGCCAGCATCAGCGGATGCGCCATGCTCACCCCTGCCAGCGTGATGGCCGTATGGCCGGCGCTGACATCGCGCAGCAGGCGCGGCGTGATGGCCCAGCGCCCGTAGGCAGCGCGGTTGGCGGCTACCGTGCGGTCATGGCCGCTGCCGCCGGCGATGTAGGCTAGCGTGGCCGGTGCAATGAACTGCGGTGCCAGCGTTTCGTAATCGAGCGCGCAGCGGATTTCCGGCGGTATGTGGTTCAGTGCGGACAATGGCGTGTTGGCGGACATGGCAGCTTCAGAGACAGATTCAGAACCGAAAAAAAATGCCGGATAAATTATCCGGCATGGGGGAAATAATACAGCGATTCGAGACCGATTACAGTTCGTAGTTAACGGTCAGGCGCACAGCACGGGCATCACCCTTGTACAGGAAGGCGCCGGAGCGGTACACGGCCGTGTAGTAGTCCTTGTTTCCCACGTTGAGGACGTTCAGGCGCAGGTCGAAGCGGCGGCTGAAGCGGTAGGCGGCAAATACGTCGTACACGGTGAAGGCTGGTACTGGCTGGGCGCACACGCCGTTGGTGTAGCCGGCTGCCGTATCAGGCTGGCCGCCGCAACGGTCGCCTTCGTGGCGTGCGGTGGCGCCGTAGCTGAAGGCATCGGTCTGCTGGAATTTGAGCTGCGCCGAGAAGGATTTCTTGGCGAAGTTGGACAGCGGCTTGCCGATATTCGTGGCGGTGGCCGAACCCAGTACTTCCGATTGCATGATGCTGCCGCCGATCTGACCCGACAGGCGCTCGGTGAAGTTACCGGCAAAGCCCACTTCCAGACCGCGCACGCGGTTTTTGCCCGTGTTGAAAGTGCCAACGGTGTCGTAGTTGGCGCCTTCCATCACGTCTTTCTTGGTGGTCTGGAACAGCGCGGCCGTGGCCAGCAATTTGTGGTCGAACAGATCCCACTTGGTGCCCAGTTCGTAGTTAATCGAGGTTTCCGGCTTGGCGCCAGCGATCTTGCCGTCGTACAGCACGGCGCCGCCGTAGCCGCTGCTGGTGCCCGAATCGGCTTCGCCGCCGTTGATGTCCTGCGCACTGGCTACGCTGCCGTAGATGATGGCATCCTTGGCAACTTTGTAGCTCAGGCCGAAGTGGCCGTTGACCAGCGTATCGTTGTAGGCGTAGTCGCCCGTGATCACGCCCGTGGTGTTATTGCGGCGAATCAGATTCAGATCGAAGTAGTCAGCGCGCATGCCGGCGAAGGCGCTCAGTTTTTCCGTCAGGTCGACCGTGTCCATCGCGGTCAGCGCTACGGTTTTGACTTTCCAGTCCTGATTCCAGCCCAGACGGGTGGCGCTGCGACCGGCCAGCGTGTTCAGGTCGGCGTAGTTCTGGCCGTAGGCGTTGCTGATGCAATAGGCGTTCAGCGGGCCGACCGGTGCCGCGCCATTGTTTGCGGTGCGGCAGTTGTAGGCGCCCGTGTTGGTGATCTGGTAGGTGCCGGACAGGACTTTGTGGTCGGTGTATTCGGCGCCGAAGATGAACTCGTGTTTCAGGCCGGCCAGTTCCTTGTCCCAGCGCAGATTGCTCTGGTGCGCGAAGTAATCGACTTCCTGCCAGCCCGTGTGGCCGCCATCCAGCGCCGCTGCAGTGAAGGGCACGCTGTTGCTGCCGTTGTAGCGGGTGCCGATATTGGCGCCCGTAGTGACATAGGCGTTGCTGGACTTGCCGTAGCGGGTCAGGCTGGTCAGCTTGAGTTGCGGTGCGATCTTCCAGTTGATGCGTGCGGTCAGGGTGTCGACATCGGACTTCAGGAAGTCGCTGCTCTGGGCATACACGGGTACATTAGTGGCTGGCACGCGGTTAGGCACGGTGCCGACCAGGTAGCCGCCCAGATCGGGCATATTGTCCTTGGTGCGCAGGCCGTAGTAGTCGGTGGTCAGGCTGAAGGTGTCGGAGGCTTCCCACAGGCCGGACAGGGCTAATCCACTGCGGCTGCGGTTCGATGGCGAACGGCCCGGTACATCTTCTTCACCCCACAGGATGTTGGCGCGCACGGCGAAGTTCTCGCCATAGCCACGGTTGACGTCCGAGGTGATACGGCGCTGCGAGTCGCTGCCCACGCCCATGGAGAAGCGGGTGAAGTCGTGATCCAGCGTGGCCTGTTTGGTGATGGCGTTGACGGCGCCGCCAGCGGTACCGCGGCCGGCGAAGCTCGAATTCGGGCCTTTGGAAATTTCGATCTGTTCGACGGCGAAGCTTTCGCGCGTGCTCATGCCGGGATCGCGCAGACCATCGACGAATACGTCGCTGCGGGCTTCCTGGCCACGGATAATGTAGCGGTCGCCGAAAGCGTTACCGTTTTCGCCCGTGCCCAGCGTGATGCCCGGTTGCGCGGCCAGAATCTGTTTCAGGTCGGTCAGGCCGGAATCGTCGATCGCAGCCTTGGTGACCACGGAAATAGTCTGCGGGGTTTCTGCTAGCGGACGGGTGTGGCGGCTATCGCCCGAGGTCTTGGCCTTGTAGGGCGTGCCCGCTTCGGCGTTGGGATTCGGGTCCAGACGTTTGCCCAGCACCAGCACTTCGCGCATGTCGACCGTTTTATCGGTGCTGGCGGTCTGCGCTACGGCGGCCAGCGGCAGCAGCATGGCGGTGGACAGGCCCATGGCCAGACTGGTTTTCTGCATGCTGCGCAGGGCGCTATCCTGTTCCATACGGATGCTGTGCGGGTGTTGGGCTTTCGGCTTGTTCAAAATAGTCGTCTCGTGAAAGTAGGGTGGGACGGAAATAAAGTTGGCGACGAGTATAAGCAGACTTAATGCGAATGTAAATAGGAATTGATCTCATTAACATCTTGACTCTCATTTCGGGAGTGGCGACGTCATAGTCGCTGCTGGCGTACAATTGCCGTTTGACCAAGTTTGCTAGGAGAGGGTAGATGCGCGCGATACAGATAGTTCAGCCCGGTGCGGCCGAAGTTTTGCAGCTGTGCGAGCGGCCTATGCCTGTGGCCGGTGCCGGCGAAGTACTGATCAGAGTCCATGCGGCCGGTATTAATCGTCCCGACGTACTGCAGCGCAAGGGGATGTATAACCCGCCCGCCGGGGCCTCCGATCTGCCGGGGCTGGAAGTGGCGGGCGAGATTGTCGACGGCGATCTGGACTACACCACATTTGATATAGGTGATGCTGTCTGTGCGCTGGTGCAGGGCGGTGGCTATGCCGAATACGTGGTGGCGCCTATCGAGCAGGTGCTGCCTGTGCCCAAGGGCTGGAGCATGCTGGAAGCGGCCACCATTCCCGAGAACTATTTCACGGTGTGGAGCAATGTCTGGGACCGTGCCCGGCTAGCGGCCGGCGAAACGCTGCTGGTGCAGGGCGGCAGCTCGGGTATAGGCGTGACCGCCATCCAGCTGGCCAGTGCGCTGGGGCACCGCGTGTTCGCCACTGCCGGCAGCGACGATAAGGTGGCCGCCTGCGTCAAACTGGGCGCAGAGCGTGGCATCAACTACCGCAGCGAAGATTTCGCCGCCGTCGTAAAAAACCTGACCGATGGCCGGGGTGTCGACGTGATTCTGGATATGGTGGGTGGTGACTATCTGCCACGCGAGATCGATTGTCTGGCCGATGATGGCCGCATCGGCCTGATCGCCACGTTGGGTGGTGCCAAGGCTAACGTGGATCTGGGACAGGTGCTGCGCCGCCGGCTGACTATCAGCGGCTCCACGCTGCGGCCCCGTTCGCCCGCGTTCAAGGGCGCGATTGCGCGCCAGTTGCTGGAAAAAGTCTGGCCCTTGTTGGCGTCGCGTAAGCTGCAACCGGTAATCTACGAGGTTTTCCCGCTGGAGCAGGCCGCCGCCGCCCACGCTTTGATGGAGACTAGCCAGCATGTCGGCAAGATCATGCTGCAGATCATATAGTCGATGTCAGTGTGGCAAGCACGGTACGCTGTCAGCCCGTGGTTTGACCGGTATTCCGGCAACGCGTTAAAATAACGGGTTATTGAATTTTAGGCTACTATGCGACGCAAACTTGTCATCGGCAACTGGAAGATGAACGGCAACCGTGCCGCCAACTCCACGCTGCTGTCCGGTATTCTGGCCGGTCTGAACGATTTCGGTGCCGACTGCGCAGTGTGCGTACCGGCGCCTTATCTGGCGCAATGTGAATCCCAGCTGCAGGGCAGTGCGGTAGCGTGGGGTGCGCAGGATCTTTCCGTGCACGCCAGCGGCGCCTACACGGGCGAAGTGGCAGCAGCCATGCTGGTGGACTTCGGTTGCCGCTATGTGCTGTGCGGTCACTCCGAGCGTCGTGCCTATCATTATGAAAGCAATGAACTGGTCGCGCAGAAAGCCCGTGCGGCGCTGGCAGCCGGTCTGACGCCAGTGGTGTGCGTAGGTGAAACGCTGGATCAGCGCGAAGCCGGCGAAACGGCGGCCGTGATCGGCGCCCAGTTGCAGGCCGTGCTGGATGTGCTGGAAAACAGCGAGCTGATCAAGATTGTGGTGGCTTATGAGCCAGTCTGGGCTATCGGCACGGGCAAAACTGCAACACCGCAGATCGCGCAGGAAGCGCACGCGCTGCTGCGTGCACAACTGGCGGCCAAGGATGCGGTAGCTGCAGCCAGCATGCAGATTCTGTATGGCGGCAGCATGAAGCCGGAAAACGCCAAGGAACTGATGGTGCAGCCCGATATCGACGGCGGCCTGATTGGCGGTGCAGCACTGAAAGCAGCAGATTTCCTCGGCATTATTCAGGCCGTTTAAATCGACGTAGTCGCAGTATTGAGTCTTAGTCGAATTAAGTATTAAGCAGTAAATAGCAGTAAAAACACTTTTATTTTTGAATGGAATAGCATGAACACTTTGTTCAATCTGGTTATCGTAGTTCAGGTTCTGTCGGCCATCGCCATCATTGGTCTGGTGCTGCTGCAGCATGGTAAGGGTGCCGATATGGGTGCCGCCTTCGGTTCGGGCGCTTCGGGCAGCCTGTTCGGTGCCACCGGCTCGTCGAACTTCATGTCCAAATCGACCGGCATCGCAGCTGCGATTTTCTTCAGTGCCACCCTCGCGCTGTCGTATATCTCGAGCCAGCGTGGCGATACCGTCAGTGGCGGCGTCATGGATAAGGCAGTACCGGCAGCGCCGGCACCTGCGGCGCCAGTCACCGGCACGGCAGCTATTCCGACTGCACCTGCAGCGGCTCCGGCAGCAGCACCTGCTGCACCAGCGGCACCGGCCGCCAGCGGCCCGGCTGCTTCGATTCCGAAGTAAGTCTGACGTAAGATATAAGTTGTGACATTGCCGGCCTGATAAGCCGGCTGCTGAATATTTTGGCAGTTGCGGGTTTCTCTGCTCGAAAAAAACAATTCAATAGGTATCTCAGCAAATATTTATCGTTTTTCGTCTTGTTTTAACGCAATTCGCATTAACAAGATTGTGAAAAAGCGTTAGAATAATGGCCTAACGCCGACGTGGTGAAATTGGTAGACACGCTATCTTGAGGGGGTAGTGGCGAAAGCTGTACGAGTTCGAGTCTCGTCGTCGGCACCAGAAATTCAAGGCCAGCATAAGGAGCACCGAAGTGACCCTAAGCTGGCTTTTTTACGAGGATGTGTCGTTCGATCCTGGTCTAAGTTGTTATACGATTGGGGCGAACGTTAAGAGCACCGCAAAACACCGCAGTGTGTCCTTTTAACCGACCGTTCAATATAAGCTCATCAATCGTGAACCTCGAAAATTATCTCCCCGTCCTGCTGTTCATCCTCGTCGGTCTCGGCGTAGGCATACTCCCGCAAGTACTTGGTCATATCCTTGGCCCTAAGCGCCCTGATGCGGCTAAACTTTCTCCGTACGAGTGCGGTTTCGAAGCGTTCGAAGATGCGCGCATGAAGTTCGACGTGCGCTACTACCTGATCGCAATTCTGTTTATTTTGTTCGACCTGGAAACGGCATTCTTCTTCCCATGGGGCGTATCCATGCGCGAACTGGGCTGGGGCGGCTTCGTCACGATGATGGTGTTCATTGCTGAATTCGTTGTCGGTTTTTGGTATATCTGGAAGAAAGGTGCCCTTGATTGGGAATAAGCCATGGCTATTGAAGGCGTATTAAACGAAGGTTTCATCACCACCTCGGCCGACAAGCTGATCAACTGGGCGCGTACGGGTTCCATGTTCCCGATGACGTTCGGTCTGGCCTGCTGTGCGGTTGAAATGATGCACGTGGGCGCGGCCCGTTACGATATGGACCGCTTCGGCGTAGTGTTCCGTCCTTCGCCACGTCAGTCCGACGTGATGATCGTGGCCGGCACGCTGTGCAACAAGATGGCTCCCGCGCTGCGCAAGGTCTACGACCAGATGCCGGAACCGCGCTGGGTTATCTCGATGGGCTCCTGCGCGAACGGCGGCGGCTACTATCACTACTCCTACTCCGTGGTACGCGGTTGCGATCGCATCGTGCCGGTGGACGTCTATGTGCCGGGCTGCCCGCCAACGGCTGAGGCGCTGCTGTATGGCATCATGCAGTTGCAGAACAAGATCAAGCGTACCAATACGATCGCACGCTAACGGGGTCGTTTCAGAATATGACTACACATTTAGAACAACTGCAAAACGCCCTCGGCACTGCCCTGGGCGATCGCGTTACTACTACCGTTGCACTGGGTGAGATTACGCTGGTCGTGGCTGCGGCCGACTACTACGGCGTGATGCAGACCCTGCGCGACGATGCGACGCTGGGCTTCGACACCATGATTGACCTGTGCGGCGTGGATTATTCGACCTATGGCGACGGCGCCTGGGACGGCCTGCGTTTCGCCGCCGTGACCCATCTGCTGTCCGTCAAGCACAACTGGCGCGTGCGCGTGCGCGTGTTCGCACCGGACGACGATATGCCAGTGCTGGCCTCCATCGTGCCGCTGTGGCGCGCTGCCAACTGGTACGAGCGCGAAGCGTTCGACGTCATGGGCATTCTGTTCGAAGGCCACAACGACCTGCGCCGCATCCTGACCGACTACGGCTTCATCGGCCACCCGTTCCGCAAAGACTTCCCTGTATCGGGCTATGTCGAAATGCGCTACGACCCGGAACAGAAGCGCGTGATCTACCAGCCGGTCACCATCGAGCCACGTGAAAACGTGCCACGCGTGATCCGCGAAGAAAATTACGGGAAGTGACACATGGCAGAGATTAAAAATTACACCCTGAACTTTGGTCCGCAGCACCCGGCAGCGCACGGCGTGCTGCGTCTGGTGCTGGAACTGGACGGCGAAGTGATCCAGCGCGCCGACCCGCACATCGGCCTGCTGCACCGCGGCACCGAGAAGCTGGCCGAGCAGAAGACCTTCCTGCAGTCCGTGCCTTATATGGACCGTCTGGACTACGTTTCGATGATGTGCAACGAGCACGCCTATGTAATGGCCATCGAAAAACTGCTGGGCGTGGAAGTGCCACTGCGCGCGCAGTACATCCGCGTGATGTTCGACGAAATCACCCGTATCCTGAACCACCTGATGTGGCTGGGCGCGCACGCGCTCGACGTCGGTGCGATGGGTCCGTTCCTGTACTGCTTCCGCGACCGTGAAGATCTGTTCGACTGCTACGAAGCCGTGTCCGGCGCGCGTATGCACGCAGCCTACTATCGTCCCGGTGGCGTGTACCGCGATCTGCCTGATGCGATGCCACAGCACCGTCCGTCGATCATCCGTTCGGCCAAGGCGATCAGCAAGCTCAACGAAAACCGTCAGGGTTCGCTGCTGGACTTCATCGAAGACTTCACCCGTCGTTTCCCGACCTATGTGGACGAATACGAAACCCTGCTGACCGACAACCGTATCTGGAAACAGCGTACCGTCGGCATCGGCGTGGTCTCGCCGGAAGATGCGAAAGCCATGGGCTTCACGGGCGCCATGCTGCGCGGTTCGGGCGTGGCCTGGGACTTGCGCAAGCACCAGCCTTACGAAGTCTACGATTTGATGGACTTCGATATTCCAGTCGGCACCAACGGCGATTGCTACGACCGCTATCTGGTGCGTGTGGAAGAACTGCGTCAGTCCAACCGCATCATCAAACAGTGCGTGGAATGGCTGCGTAATAATCCCGGTCCTGTCATGACCGACAACCGCAAGGTTGCGCCTCCGGGCCGCGTCGACATGAAGACCAATATGGAATCGCTGATTCACCACTTCAAGCTGTTTACCGAAGGCTTCCACGTCCCGCCGGGCGAGGTGTACAGCGCGGTGGAACATCCGAAGGGCGAATTCGGCATCTATCTGGTTTCCGATGGCGCCAACAAGCCGTACCGCATGAAGCTGCGCGCACCTGACTACGCGCACTTGCAGTCGCTCGATGAAATGGCGCGTGGCCACATGATCGCCGACGCCGTGACCATCATTGGTACGCAAGATATCGTGTTCGGCAGTATTGACCGCTAAGTCCGAGAGGCAGAAAAGTATGTTGTTATCTGAGCAGTGTTATAAAAAAATCGACCGCGAGCTGGCGAAATATCCAGACGACCAGCGTCAATCGGCCGTGATGGCTGCGCTGGCCCACGCGCAAGTAGAACTGGGCTGGGTCTCGCCGGAAGTCATGCAGGAACTGGCTGACTACATCCGCATGCCGGCTATCGCCGTGCAGGAAGTGGCCACTTTCTACAATATGTACAACCTCAAGCCGGTCGGTAAGCACAAGATCACTGTGTGCACCAACCTGCCTTGCGCACTGTCGGGCGGTGTACGCGCCGGCGAGCACCTCAAGGACAAGCTGGGCATCGACTACCGTGGTACCACGGAAGACGGCGAGTTCACCCTGATCGAGGGCGAGTGCATGGGCGCCTGCGGCGACGCACCGGTGCTGCTGGTGAACAATCACCGTATGTGCAGCAAAATGAGCAATGAGAAAATCGACGCACTGGTGGAGGAGCTGAAGAAATGACCTCCCTGCATAACCGTCACATCGACCCCGTCATTCTCGCCGGCCTGGACGGCAAGAACTGGCATCTGGAAGACTACGTCAAGCGCGGTGGTTACAGCGCGCTGCGCCGCATTCTGGAAGAGAAAATCACCCCTGAGCAGATCATCGCCGACCTGAAAGCGTCGTCGCTGCGCGGCCGTGGTGGTGCAGGCTTCCCGACCGGCCTGAAGTGGAGCTTCATGCCACGCCAGTTCCCCGGCCAGAAATACCTCGTCTGCAACTCGGACGAAGGCGAACCGGGTACGTTCAAAGACCGCGACATTCTGCGCTACAACCCCCATGCACTGATCGAAGGCATGGCCATCGGCGCTTACGCCATGGGCATCACGGTCGGTTACAACTACATCCACGGTGAAATCTTCGAGGTGTACAGCCTGTTCGAAGAAGCACTGGAAGAAGCCCGCGCGGCCGGCTTCCTGGGTGACAAGATCATGGGCAGCGATTTTAGCTTCCAGCTGCACGCGCACCATGGTTATGGCGCTTACATCTGCGGCGAAGAAACCGCGCTGCTGGAATCGCTGGAAGGCAAAAAAGGCCAGCCACGCTTCAAGCCGCCGTTCCCTGCGTCGTTCGGTCTGTATGGCAAGCCAACCACGATTAACAACACCGAGACCTTTGCTGCCGTTCCGTTCATCCTGAATATGGGTCCGGAAAAATATCTGGGCATGGGTCGTCCGAACAACGGCGGTTCCAAGATCTTCTCGATCTCGGGCGACGTTGAGCTGCCGGGCAACTACGAAGTACCTCTGGGTACGCCGTTTGCCAAACTGCTGGAACTGGCAGGCGGTATGCGCGGCGGTAAAAAGATCAAAGCCGTTATCCCGGGTGGTTCGTCCGCTCCGGTGATCCGCGGCGAAGTGATGATGAACACCGACCTCGATTACGATTCGATCTCCAAAGCGGGTTCGATGCTGGGTTCGGGCGCCGTCATCGTCATGGACGAAACGCGTTGCATGGTCAAGGCGATGGAACGTCTGGCTTATTTCTACTTCGAAGAATCGTGCGGTCAGTGCACCCCATGCCGTGAAGGTACGGGCTGGATGTACCGCATGATCCACCGGATTGAAAACGGTCAGGGTCGTCCTTCGGATCTGGATGTGCTGAACTCGATCTGCGACAACATTCAGGGCCGCACTATCTGCGCTCTGGGTGATGCGGCAGCAATGCCTATGCGCGCGTTCATCAAGCAATTCCGCGAAGAATTTGAATATCACGTCGAGCACAAGCGCTGCTTAGTGCCCGCTTACATTTAAGCTGCGTCAGGTAACGATCACCATGGTTGAAATCGAAATAGACGGCAAAAAAGTCGAAGTCCCTGCTGGTAGCATGGTGATGGACGCCGCCAACAAACTGGGAACCTACATTCCGCACTTCTGCTATCACAAGAAATTGTCGATCGCTGCGAACTGCCGTATGTGCCTCGTCGAAGTAGAGAAGGCGCCTAAGCCTTTGCCAGCATGCGCTACGCCCGTTGCGGCCGGCATGATTGTGCGCTCTGCTTCCGACAAGGCCGTACAGGCTCAGAAGTCGGTGATGGAGTTCCTGCTGATTAACCACCCG
Organism: Duganella fentianensis; assembly: GCF_964031615.1. GTDB lineage: Bacteria > Pseudomonadota > Gammaproteobacteria > Burkholderiales > Burkholderiaceae_D > Rugamonas > Rugamonas fentianensis_A. The sequence goes on along the minus strand of NZ_CAXIQN010000014.1, from coordinate 206,459 downwards.
CTGGACTGCCCGATCTGCGATCAGGGCGGCGAATGCCAGCTGCAGGATCTGGCCGTAGGTTACGGCAAGACCACTTCGCGCTACGAAGAAGACAAGCGCGTAGTGGCGCCGAAAGACGGCGGCCCGCTGGTCTCCATGCAGGAGATGTCGCGCTGCATCCAGTGCACCCGTTGCGTACGTTTCGGTCAGGAAGTGGCCGGCGTGATGGAACTGGGTATGATCGGCCGCGGCGAACATTCCGAAATTACCGCTTTCGTCGGTCAGACCGTGACCTCGGAAATGTCGGGCAATATGATCGACCTGTGCCCGGTAGGCGCACTGACCTCCAAGCCATTCCGCTACAGCGCCCGTTCGTGGGAACTGTCGCGTCGCAAATCGGTATCGCCACACGACGGCCTCGGCGCCAATCTGATCGTTCAGGTGAAAGCGGGCAAGGTCAAGCGCGTGCTGCCACTGGAAAACGACGCCGTCAACGAATGCTGGATCTCCGATAAAGACCGCTTCTCCTACGAAGGTCTGGACAGCGCTGACCGTCTGACCCAGCCTATGCTCAAGCAAGGCAACGAGTGGAAAGAAGTTGACTGGCAGACCGCGCTCGAATACGTGGCGCACGGCCTGAAAAACATCCGTCACGAACACGGTGCACAGTCGCTGGCCTCGCTGGCTACGCCGCACTCGACGCTGGAAGAACTGCACCTGCTGCAGAAACTGACCCGCGCCATGGGTTCGGACAGTGTTGACACCCGTCTGCGTCACGCTGACGTGTCGCTGCAAGGCGTTGCGCCTTGGCTCGGTATGTCGATCGCCGACTTCGGCCAGCTGAACCGCGCTTTCGTGATCGGTTCCTTCCTGCGTAAAGATCATCCGCAACTGGCCACGCGTCTGCGTCTGGCAGTGAAGGGCGGCGCCAAGCTGTCCATCCTGCACGCGACCGACGACGACCTGCTGATGAACGTCGCTAACAAGATGATCGCTGCACCGTCGGACTGGCTGGCAGCACTGTCGCAAGTCGTCGTTGCTGTGGCTGCCGCCAAAGGCGTGGCTGCTCCGGCCGGCTTCGAAGGCGTACAGGCTGATGCCGCTGCGACCGCCATCGCTGCTTCGCTGCTGTCGGGCGATGCTGCACTGAGCCGTGGTGTATTCCTCGGTAACGCTGCTGCCCAGCACCCACAGGCTGGCGCGCTGCACGCTGCCGCCCAGTGGATCGCTGAGCAGACCGGTGCCAAGTTCGGCTACCTGACCGAAGCTGCTAATACTGTTGGCGCTTACATCGCTAACGCCAACGGCGCCTCGGCACCAGCTTTCAGCGAACAGAAAAAAGCTTACCTGCTGCTCAACGCCGAACCAGCGTTCGACGCGCACAACCCGCAAGCCGCTGCCAGCGCGCTGCAGAACGCCGACATGGTGGTTGTCATGTCGCCGTACAAGCACGGCATGGAATACGCCGACGTGCTGCTGCCAGTGTCGCCATTCAGCGAAACTTCGGGCACCTTCGTCAACTGCGAAGGCCGTGCACAGAGCTTCAACGGCACCGTCAAGCCGCTGCTGGAAACCCGCCCTGCATGGAAAGTGCTGCGCGTTCTGGGTAACATCCTCGGCCTGTCGGGCTTCGAGTATGAAACTTCGGAAGCCATCCGCGACGAAGTGCTGGGCGCCGGCGTGACCGACGTAACGTCCAAGCTGAACAACCGCAGCGCCGCTGCACCGGTGGCCGCGCAAATCGGCAACGGTGGCACCGAGCGTATCGCCGATGTACCGATCTACTTCGCCGACGCCATCGTGCGCCGTTCCGAGCCGCTGCAACAGACCGCCGACGCGGCTGCGCCGAAAGCGCATCTGTCGGCAGCGCTGGCCCAGCAACTGGGTGTGGCTGCAGGCGATCTGGTGAAAGTGACCCAGGGTGCCGGTAGCGCCACGCTGGTTGCTGCCATCGACGCAGCGCTGCCAGCCCGCACCGTGCGTGTCGCTGCAGCCCATGCATCGACTGCTGCGCTGGGTAGCATGTTCGGTTCTATCACTGTTGAAAAAGCAGGAGAGGGTAAATAATGGCTCTGCCTGAATTCGTAACGACTATTAATGCCATGGGCGCCAACAGTGTGCTGGCCCCGGCATGGCCGCTGATCTGGGCCATGATCCGTATCGTGGTGGTACTGATGCCGCTGATGGGTCTGGTGGCTTACCTGACCCTGTGGGAACGTAAGTTCATCGGCTGGATCCAGATCCGTGTGGGCCCTAACCGTGTTGGTCCTGCCGGTCTGCTGCAGCCTATCGCCGATGCGCTGAAACTGCTGTTCAAAGAGATCATCACCCCGGCCAAGGCTAACCCTGGTCTGTTCGTGATCGGTCCTATCATGACCATCATGCCGGCACTGGCCGCATGGTCGGTGGTGCCGTTCGGTCCTGAAGCCGTACTGGCCAATGTGAACGCCGGTCTGCTGCTGCTGATGGCAATCACCTCGATGGAAGTGTATGGCATCATCATCGCCGGCTGGGCTTCGAACTCTAAGTACTCCTTCCTCGGCGCGATGCGTGCTTCGGCACAGATGATTTCCTACGAAATCCCGATGGGCTTCGTACTGGTGGTGATTCTGATGGTGTCCGGTTCGCTGAACTTCGGCGAAATCGTCGCCAGCCAGCAGCGCGGCATGATGGCGGCGCAAGGCCTGAATCTGCTGTCGTGGAACTGGCTGCCACTGCTGCCACTGTTCGTGGTGTACCTGACTTCCGGTCTGGCCGAATGTAACCGTCACCCGTTCGACGTGGTGGAGGGCGAGTCGGAGATCGTTGCAGGTCACATGGTGGAATACTCGGGTATGGCCTACGCCATGTTCATGCTGGCCGAATACGCCAACATGATCCTGATCGCCACGCTGGCTTCGATCATGTTCCTCGGTGGCTGGTCGGCACCGCTGGCTGCACTCGAATTCTGGGGCGGCTTCGGTGGCTTCTTCTGGCTGTTCGCTAAGGTCTTCTTCCTGGTCTCGGTGTTCATCTGGGTGCGCGGTACCTTCCCACGCTACCGCTATGACCAGATCATGCGTCTGGGCTGGAAAGTGTTCATCCCTCTGACGCTGGTGTATCTGGTACTGGTGGCAGGCGTGATGCAGACCTCCTGGAATATCTGGAAGTAAGGATTAGAGAATATGGAACGTTTAAAAGATTTCATCGGCAGCTTCATGCTGACCGAACTGATCAAAGGGATGGCGCTGACGGGCAAATATATGTTCTCGCGCAAAATCACCGTGCAGTATCCGGAAGAGAAGACGCCGATGTCGCCACGTTTCCGTGGTCTGCATGCACTGCGTCGTTATCCTAACGGTGAAGAGCGCTGCATCGCCTGCAAACTGTGCGAAGCAGTGTGCCCGGCGATGGCGATCAGCATCGAGTCGGAACAGCGTGCTGACGGTTCGCGCCGTACCACCCGTTACGACATCGATCTGACCAAGTGCATCTTCTGCGGCTTCTGCGAAGAATCCTGCCCGGTCGATTCCATCGTTGAAACGCATGTACTGGAATACCACGGCGAAAAACGCGGCGATCTGTACTACACGAAAGAGATGCTGCTGGCAGTTGGTGATCGCTACGAATCAGAGATCGCCGAAGCACGCGCAGCCGACGCTCCTTACCGCTGATCGTTGCCGGCCCTGTGCCGGCATCTCAGTGTCGCTGTTTGACTGTGATTCTCAATTATGTACGTCTCTTGGGTTAGTTATGGAATTTAAAACTGCTTTGTTCTACGCCTTCTCAGCCATCATGATTCTGGCTGCGACGCGCGTTATCACGGCCCGCAACCCGGTGCACGCAGCACTGTTCCTGGTGCTGGCGTTCTTCTCGGCGGCCGGCATCTGGATGCTGCTGGAAGCGGAGTTCCTCGCCATCGTGCTGGTACTCGTCTACGTGGGCGCCGTGATGGTGCTGTTCCTGTTCGTGGTGATGATGCTCGATCTGGACACCGACAAGATGCGCCAGGGCTTCTGGAGCTATCTGCCACTGGCTTCGGCCATCGGCGCGCTGATCGTGCTGGAAATGGCGGCCGTGCTGTGGCGCTCGTTCTACGCAATGGATCAGCAACCGGTCAACGCCGGCAATATCGGCGGCACCAAAGAACTGGGCCTGCTGATCTACACCAAATACATCTACGGCTTCGAAGTCGCTGCAGCAGTGCTGCTGGTGGCTATCATCGCTGCCGTGGCGCTGACCCTGCGCAAGCGCAAGGACATCAAATATCTCGACCCGTCGGAAGCGGTACGCGTCAAGCGTAACGACCGTCTGCGCATCGTCAAAGTCGATGCCGTCAGCACGCGCGGCGCGGCCGAAGCAGAAGTTAAGGAGGCACCATGACTTTATCGCTGGCTCATTACCTCGTTCTTGGCGCGATACTGTTCGCGATCTCGATCGTTGGTATTTTCCTCAATCGCAAAAATATCATCGTCCTGCTGATGGCCATCGAACTGATGCTGCTGGCAGTGAACATGAACTTTATCGCGTTCTCCCATTATCTGGGTGACGCGGCCGGGCAGATCTTCGTGTTCTTCATTCTGACCGTCGCCGCTGCCGAATCGGCAATCGGCCTCGCGATTCTGGTGGTGATGTTCCGTAATCTGGACACCATCAATGTAGAAGACCTGGATAGCTTGAAGGGTTAATCCTTCGTGGCTAAGTTCAATTTCGAATAATAACGATTAAGGTTCATCATGGCGGTTACTCTTAACCCTAATCTCCTACTGGCCGTACCACTGGCGCCGCTGGCCGGCTCCGCGATTGCCGGCCTGTTAGGAACACAATTTTTCGGCAACGTGGTGGGGCGCAAGGTCTCGCATACGGCGACCATTCTGGGCGTGCTGGTAGCATTCATCCTGTCGGCGATGACGTTGAACGACGTGATCGGCGGTGCTAGCTACAACGGCACCGTGTACAACTGGATGACGGTTGGCACCATCAAGCTGGTGGTCGGCTTCCAGATCGACGCGCTGTCGGCGATGATGATGTGCGTGGTGACCTTCGTGTCGCTGATGGTGCACATCTACACCATCGGCTACATGGCAGAAGATGAAGGCTACAACCGCTTCTTCGCCTACATCTCGCTGTTCACCTTCTCGATGCTGATGCTGGTTATGTCCAACAACTTCCTGCAACTGTTCTTCGGCTGGGAAGCTGTGGGTCTGGTGTCGTACCTGCTGATCGGCTTCTGGTACACCCGCCCGACCGCCATCGTGGCCAACATGAAAGCCTTCCTGGTCAACCGTGTGGGTGACTTCGGCTTCATCCTCGGTATCGGTCTGCTGCTGGCTTACGCCGGTTCGATGGACTATCAGGAAGTGTTCGCCAAGAAGGACCAGCTGGTGTCGCTGACCCTGCCGGGCACCGACTGGGCACTGCTGACCGTGGCCTGTATCTGCCTGTTCATCGGCGCGATGGGTAAATCGGCCCAGTTCCCGCTGCACGTCTGGCTGCCAGACTCGATGGAAGGCCCGACCCCGATTTCGGCTCTGATTCACGCGGCAACCATGGTTACCGCCGGTATCTTCATGGTGACCCGTATGTCGCCACTGTTCGAACTGTCGGATACGGCGCTGTCCTTCATCCTCGTGATCGGCTCGATTACGGCGCTGTTCATGGGCTTCCTCGGCATCATCCAGAACGACATCAAGCGCGTGGTCGCTTACTCGACCCTGTCGCAGCTCGGTTACATGACCGTGGCACTGGGCGCATCGGCTTACTCGGTGGCGGTGTTCCACCTGATGACCCACGCCTTCTTCAAAGCGCTGCTGTTCCTGGGCGCCGGTTCGGTGATCATCGGTATGCACCACGATCAGGACATCCGCAACATGGGTGGCCTGCGTAAATACATGCCTATCACCTGGATCACTTCGCTGCTGGGTTCGCTGGCTCTGATCGGTACCCCGTTCTTCTCCGGCTTCTACTCGAAAGATTCGATCATCGAAGCAGTAGGGGAGAGCCACCTGTGGGGCGCAGGCTTCGCCAACTTCGCCGTGCTGGCTGGCGTGTTCGTGACCGCGTTCTACTCGTTCCGTATGTACTTCCTGGTGTTCCACGGTGAAGAGCGCTTCGGCAAAGCTCACCATGACGACCACCACGCCCAAGCTCATGCTCCGGCTGCAGCCGCTGCACACGACGATGGCCACGGCCATGACGATCATGGTCACGATGACCACGACGATCACGCGCACCACGGTCTGGCTCCGGGCCAGAAGCCGCACGAGTCGCCATTCGTTGTATGGTTCCCGCTGGCGATGCTGGCCATCCCTTCGGTCATCATCGGCTATCTGGCTATCGGCCCTATGCTGTACGGCGATTTCTTCAAAGGCGTGATCACCTTCGGTGCTAACCACCCTGTGATGGAAGAACTGGCACACGAGTTCCACGGTCCCGTGGCCATGGCTACCCATGCTCTGACTTCGCTGCCACTGTGGCTGGCGATTGCCGGTGTAGCGACTTCGTACTACTGCTACATGATCAACCCGCGCGTTCCTGCCTGGTTCTACGAGAAGTTCAAGTTCCTGCATACCCTGCTGGAGAACAAGTACTACATGGACAAGTTCAACGAGACCGTGTTCGCCGGCGGCGCACGCCTGCTGGGCAACGGACTGTGGACTGTGGGCGACCGCACCCTGATCGACGGCCTGCTGGTCAACGGCAGCGCCAAAGTGGTGGGCTGGTTCTCGACGCTGACCCGTTTGGCGCAGACTGGTTATATCTACCACTACGCGTTTGTCATGATCCTCGGCATTCTGGGGTTCCTGATCTACTTCCTGCCGTTTTGGCACGCTTAATTAGCTGATACGCAAAGAGATAAAGATAACCATGATGCAGTCAACTATATCTACCTTACCTCCGTACCTGAGCCTCGCGATCTGGCTCCCGATTGTCTTCGGCCTGATCGTGCTGGCCATCGGTCGCGATACCAACGCCGCGCTGGTGCGCGTTGGTTCGCTGATCGGCGCTCTGGTGAGCTTCGCTGCCACCATTCCGCTGATTACCAACTTTAACAACGCCGCGCACGGCATGCAGTTCGTCGAGCGCTCGCCATGGATCGAACGTTTCAACATCTTCTACTCGCTCGGTATCGACGGCCTGTCGCTGTGGTTCGTACCGCTGACCGCCTTCATTACCGTGATCGTGGTGATCTCGGCATGGCAGGTGATCCAGAAGCGCGTCGCCCAGTACATGGGTGCGTTCCTGATCCTGTCGGGTCTGATGATCGGCGTGTTCGCTGCCATGGACGGCCTGCTGTTCTACTTCTTCTTCGAAGCGACCCTGATCCCGATGTACATCATCATCGGTGTGTGGGGTGGTGAAAACCGCGTGTACGCTTCGTTCAAGTTCTTCCTGTACACCTTCTTCGGTTCGCTGCTGACGCTGGTCGCCATCATCTACCTGTACAAAGTGTCGGGCGGTAGCTTCGACATCCTGATGTGGCACAAGATTGCCCTGACGATGAAAGAGCAGATCTTCATCTTCCTGGCCTTCTTCATGGCCTTTGCCGTGAAAGTACCAATGTTCCCAGTGCACACCTGGCTGCCAGACGTGCACGTGGAAGCGCCTACCGGTGGTTCCGCCGTGCTGGCTGCCATCATGCTGAAACTCGGTGCTTACGGTTTCCTGCGTTTCTCGCTGCCGATCACCCCGGACGCATCGAAATATCTGGCTGGCTTCGTTATCACCCTGTCGCTGATCGCCGTGATCTACATCGGTCTGGTGGCACTGGTACAGAAAGACATGAAAAAGCTGGTGGCTTACTCGTCGATCGCCCACATGGGCTTCGTCACGCTGGGCTTCTTCATCTTCAATGAAATGGCAGTGCAGGGCGCTATCGTGCAGATGATCTCGCACGGCTTCATCTCGGGCGCCATGTTCCTGTGTATCGGTGTGCTGTACGATCAGGCGCACTCGCGCCAGATCGCCGACTACGGTGGTGTGGTCAACAAGATGCCGAAGTTCGCAGCCCTGTTCATCTTCTTCTCGATGGCTAACTGCGGCCTGCCAGCGACTTCCGGCTTCGTCGGCGAGTTCATGGTGATCCTCGGCGCTACCCAGTACAACTTCGTTATCGGTCTGCTGGCTGCCACTGCGCTGATCTTCGGTGCTGCCTACTCGCTGTGGATGGCCAAGCGCGTGATCTTCGGCAAAGTAGCCAACCACCACGTAGCAGAACTGGTTGATGTGAACGGTCGTGAATTCTTCATGCTGGGCATCCTGGCTGTTGCAGTGCTGGCGATGGGCCTGTACCCAGCCCCATTCACTGACACCATGCAAACCTCGGTTGCAGACCTGCTGGCGCACGTCGCCAAGAGCAAGCTGCCGTTCTGATAGCGGAAACAAAACAATGACTACTCCAATTCCACAAGCTGTTATCGACATGGTGCCGGTGTACCCAGAAATGGTGCTACTGATCGGTGCCTCGGCGATCCTGTTGATCGACATGTTCCTCAAAGAGGGACAGCGTTCGCTGACCTATCTGCTGTCGTTGGCGACGCTGCTGGTTGCCGGCGTTCTGAGCTACAACGACTTCGTAACCGGCCACACGGTCTACACCTTCAACGGTATGTTCGTGTCCGACCCGATGGCTAACCTGCTCAAGGTATTCACCTACCTGACGGCTGGCCTGACGCTGGTGTATTCGCGCCAGTACGCTGATGATCGCGGTATGCTGAGCGGTAATCTGGGCGGCGAGTTCTACGTGCTGGCCCTGTTCACCGTGCTGGGCCAGATGGTGATGATCTCCGGTTCCAACTTCCTGTCCGTGTATCTGGGCGTGGAACTGATGTCGCTGTCGCTGTACGCACTGGTTGCTCTGCGCCGTGACAACCACAAAGCTACCGAAGCTGCGATGAAGTACTTCGTACTGGGTGCGCTGGCTTCCGGCTTCCTGCTGTACGGTATCTCGATGCTGTACGGTGCGACCGGTACGCTGGACATCCGTGGCGTTTCGGCCATGGTCGCTGGCGGTACCGTGAACAAGACTGTACTGATCTTCGGCGTGGTATTCCTCGTCGCTGGTCTGGCCTTCAAACTGGGCGCTGTTCCATTCCACATGTGGGTACCGGACGTGTACGAAGGTTCGCCAACGGCAGTGACCCTGCTGCTGGGCGGCGCACCGAAAATCGCTACCTTCGCGATCTGCATCCGCCTGCTGGTGGAAGGCCTGATGCCACTGGCATTCGACTGGCAGCAGATGCTGATGATCCTCGCCGTGCTGTCGCTGGCGATCGGTAACATCACTGCTATCGCTCAGACTAACCTGAAGCGTATGCTGGCTTACTCGACCATCGCACAGATGGGCTTCGTTCTGCTGGGCCTGCTGGCTGGCGTGGCCGGTACCACCGACCGCACCGGTGCATCGGCTGCCTACAGCGCTGCCATGTACTATGTGATCACCTACGTGCTGACCACCATCGGTAGCTTCGGCATGCTGATGCTGCTGTCGCGTGCTGGCTTCGAAGCTGAAAATCTGGCTGACCTGAAAGGTCTGAGCAAGCGTAATGGCTGGTTCGCCGTGGTCATGTCGGCGCTGATGTTCTCGCTGGCCGGTGTGCCACCGCTGATGGGCTTCGCTGCCAAGTTCTCCGTTCTGACCGCCGTGCTGGGCACCGGCCAGATCTGGCTGACCGTACTGGCTGTGATGTTCTCGCTGATCGGCGCGTTCTACTACCTGCGCGTGGTGAAAGTAATGTGGTTCGATGAAGCTGCCGACGAGTCGCCTATCGTCGTCAAGGCTGACATGAGCGTTGCTCTGAGCCTCAACGCGATCGCCATCGTGCTGCTGGGCGTACTGCCAGGCCCGCTGCTGGCAGCCTGCCTGAAAGCCATGACCATCACCCTGAACACCTGATGGATATTTCGGTAGCAAGCTGGTTGGTCATCGTCATCGCGATTGCGGCGGCCAACCTGCCATTCTTTAACGAGCGCGTCTTCGCGCTCGTTCCCAGCCGCTGGGAGAGCAAGCCGCTGTTCGTGCGGCTGATCGAAATGATCGTGCTCTTCTTTGCGGTCGGTGTCATCGGCTTCGCCCTCGAAGGCCATCTCGGCAACCGCTTCCCGCAAAACTGGGAGTTCTACGCCATCTCCGCCTGCCTGTTCATCGTGCTGGCTTTCCCCGGATTTATTCTGCGTTACCTGCGCAAGCGCCACGACTGATACACTATCGTTCTTCAACGACGTGGAGCAGGCATGGACAAACATCTGGTAGAAACCCGTATCGACGGTGAACTGGTCTACGACGGCCATTTCCTCAAAATCCAGCGCGATACTATCGAACTGCCGGACGGCCAGCATACCAAGCGCGAATACGTGCTGCATCCGGGTGCGGTAGTCATTCTGCCGCTGCTCGATGATGGCACGGTGCTGATGGAACGCCAGTTCCGCTATCCGCTGCATCGGGTCTTCATTGAATTCCCGGCCGGTAAAATCGACCATAACGAAGACCCGCTGGCCAGCGCCAAGCGCGAGCTGGAAGAAGAAACCGGCTATACGGCCAGCGAGTGGCAGTACGTCACGCGCATCCACAATGCGATTGCCTATTCGGACGAGCATCTCGATCTGTATCTGGCGCGCGGCCTCAAAGCTGGTCAGCAGAAGCTCGATGACGGCGAGTTCCTCGAAACCTATACGGCTACTATCGACGAATTGCTGCAAGGCGTGCGCGATGGATCGATTACCGATGTGAAGACGGTGATCGGTATCTTCTGGCTCGACAAGCTGCGTTCGGGCGACTGGAAGCTGTAATGGCGACGCGCGCGCTGATAGCGTGGGCGGGCTGCCTTGCGGCCGCCGCGCTGTGGGTGACTGCTTCCAGCGCAGCGGCGGCAGAGCGCACCCCATTTCAGGTGCGTTGCGAAGACACCATCGCCAAGACAGTCTCCGTGCTGTCCTCGCGCAGCAACGGTTACACCATCAACAACCAGCTACCGTTCAACCAGCTGACGGCGCGCAGCGGTAGCGCTGCCAATGGCATGGCAACGCTGGGGCTGACGGTGACCAATGGCCAGTACAGCGTGAAGCTGGGCGGCAGTATTTTGCAGGATGCCGCCAGCGGCTACGAATGCATCGCGCCGCGGGTCGATCTGTCGCTCAATTATTCGCCTGTGCTGATTTACGTGAGCAACGAGTTCGCGCCCGGTTCGTGCGGCTATCAGGTGATACTGGAACATGAGCAGCGCCACCTGCAGGCCTATATGGATAATCTCGCGCGGGTGGAAAAAGTGGTGCGCGATGCGCTCAACAAGCGCTTCGATGCGAAGCCGCTATACGCGCCATCGGGCACGGCCATGTCGGCGCTCGAACATGAAATCAGCAGCCAGTGGTTCCCGTTTATCCGCGACGAATTCGACAAGGGCAAGGACAAGCAGGCGCTGATCGATACGCCGGAAGAATATGCCCGTATGGGCAAGGTATGTAACGGCGAGATCGCCGCCACTATCCTGAAACGCTTACACAGACAATAATCATCATGACCGAAACCAATCTGCCGCGCCGCTATGTGGCCTTGCTGCCCGCTGCCGGTGTGGGCGCCCGCATGGCAGCGTCCTGCCCGAAACAGTACCTGATGGTGGCAGGCCAGCCCATGCTGCGCCACGCTGTCGAAGCATTCCGCGCCAGTACGCTGATCAGCCATACCTATGTGGTGGTGAGTGCCGAAGACGGCTACATCGACGAGGTGCTGCCCGTAGGACTGGAAGGCGTCACAGTACTGCGCTGCGGCGGCGCCACCCGTATGGACAGCGTGCTCAATGGCCTGCGCGCGCTACAGCACCAGATCGCCGATAGCGACATGGTGCTGGTGCACGACGCTGCACGCCCCGGTCTGACGCCGGCGCTGATCGCCCGCCTGATCGACGGCGTGGGCGATGATCCGGCCGGTGGTCTGCTGGCACTGCCAGTGGTCGATACCGTCAAGCGCAGCGCACCGTCGGCCAACGGTGTGTGCGCTGCTGCCACCATTTCGCGCGACGGCATGTGGCTGGCGCAGACGCCGCAGATGTTCAGCTTCCATCTGCTGCTGCGCGCGCTGGGCCGCGCTACCGATCCTAACGCGATCACCGATGATGCCAGCGCCGTCGAACTGCTGGGCCTCACACCGCGCCTGATCGAAGGCCATCCGCGCAATCTCAAAGTCACGCTGCCGGCCGATATCCGTATCGCCGAGATGTATCTGGCCGCAGGCGAATAACACAGGACAGACTATGCTCAAACTTCCATTCCGTATCGGTCAGGGTTACGACTGCCACAAACTGGTCGAAGGCCGCAAACTGATCATCGGCGGCGTCGAGATTCCCCACCATCTGGGGCTGCTTGGCCATTCCGATGCCGACGTGCTGCTGCACGCGATTACCGACGCGCTGCTAGGCGCGGCAGCGCTGGGCGATATTGGCAAGCATTTCCCCGACACTGATCCGCAGTTCAAGGGCGCCGATTCGCGCACGCTGTTGAAAGAGGCCGCGCGCCGCGTGGTGGCCACCGGCTACCGCATCGGCAATATCGACGCCACCATCATCGCCCAGCGGCCCAAGATGGCGCCGCACATCGGCGCCATGTGCGCCAATCTGGCGCAGGATCTGGGACTCGATATCAGTCAGGTCAACATCAAGGCCAAGACCAACGAAAAGATGGGCTATTTGGGGCGCGAAGAAGGCATCAACGCCGAAGCCGTGGCCTTGCTGCTCGCTGACTGAGCGTACGCCCGGCGATATTAGGCACGGCTTAGCTGTGCGGTGCGCATGCCGTCGAAGGCGGCGCGTTGAACAGAGGCTGCAGTTTGTGGTTGCGCACGATCTGTTCGATGGCGCTATTCAACGCTGGCAGCTTGCTGATCAGGGGCGTATCCTTGGCGATGGCAAAGGTAATCGGGTTGGCCTCGATAGGCTTGCCGCGGATAAGCAGCCTGCCTACACCGGGGAATAGGCAGTTCAACTTATCTTCGAGATGCTGCGGATTCAGCAAGCTGGTGACGATGATGGCGTCCACCCGGCCGGCCCTCAGCATCTTGATCTGACTGGCCATATTCGTAGCGTTCTGTTCGACTTTGAACAGGCTATTGCGGCGCTGTTCGAATTCGGCACCGTAGCTGGCACCGCTCATGATAGAGATTTTCTTGTTGCGCAAATCGTTCCACTGGCGGAACACCAGCGGTGCCTGTTCGGTCGAGAGCAGCCATTGGTTGGCGTAGCCTAGCGAGGCAGAGAACTCGAATTTGCGCAGGCGTTCGGGAGTTGCTTCGGCACCGTACAAGATGCCTTGACCGGTCTCGGTCATGAACAGCGCTCGTCGCCATGGCAGCGGGTGCGCCACCAGTGGCAGGCCCGATTTGCTGGCAACCAGGTCTATAATTCGCGGAGCGGTAGGCTGGCTGTGGGTCGGACGGCCCTGGGCATCCGGCTCGCCAGGTAAGTAGACGGCGACTTCGCTGCTTGCTGCTGCGCTGCGGCCGGCCAGCAGGAAAAACAGGGTCGCTGTAGTGATAGCGGTGCGACAAGAACGGATCTGCATTGCAAAAGGCGCTAAGGTTTCTAAAATACGGAAGGCATTCTGCCATACAGCAGCGTGCAGCCTGAATCACAAATATGAAGATCGTGGGTCGAGTTGTGTAGGCACAGGTCTGAGCCTGTAATTGGGAGATGACGTTGGCACGAGATATTTATGCTTACCGGCAGGTGGCAGTGCAGTCGGTGTCGGATGGGCGCCATGTGTGGATACAACCCGTGCCGGGGCAGGCGTTTGCGCCCAGCCTAAGGGTGCATTGTGCGCGGGCGCTGTGTGACACCGCGGTCTACCCGTTGGGGACCTGCTTTCTGCTCGATGCCAAACTGACCGACCGACTGGGCGGCACGCCGTATCTGTATGCGTGGCATGGCGATGCGGTTGAGGTGCTGTCGCCCGCGCGTACGCGGGCGTTTCTGGCCGAGTTCAAGCGCGGCCGGATCTAGCTGGCCGAGTCCGGCGAGGCTATGCGCGCTGGGCAGATTTATTCGCTGTCTTCGTCTTCGTCGTCGCCGGTGCTGCTGCCGCGGGTGCGGGCTGCATCGGCTGCATTGCGCAGCGCGGCGGCATCGGCCACGAACTGGTCCACGCTGCGGTCGGCGCTCAGGTGCCACTGCGGTGGTAGCAGTGCCGACATGTACAGCTCGTCGCTGGCACGGCCGCTACCCTGCAGGTTGAGCAGCAACAGCAGCATGGCGCTGGCGGCATAGGTGATGCCGCTGCCTATTGCATAGCGGTGCGGGTGATGCGGCTTGATGGTGCGCAGGTGGAAGTACAACATGCTACAGGCGATCGCCAGTATCACCAGATTGCCGTAGCGGGTCAGCATGCTGGCATCCCACGCATAGGCCATGGTGGTGCTGGCGAGCCGCCACAGGCCCATCACACACAGGCCGGCACCAAGGATAAAGACGTGGCGGCCAAAGCGCGCATGGCTGCCGAACAGGCGGTTAGCCAGCGCCCACGCGCCGCTCCACAGCAGACCCGCGCCAAGGCAGGAGGCCAGTGCCAGCACATAGCGCACCAGCGCAAAATTCTCGATATCGTTGAACCACGTTTCCACTAGCGCGAAGGCGGTGGTCAGCAACAGGCCGGTGATGGCCGGTGCTGCGCCTTCCCAGCTGTGCATGGTGGTGTCGGCCAGTTCTGGCGCTACCACGAAGTCGGCGCTGCGCACACGCAATCGGGTGTGGCCCAGCCGGATTACGCGGTGGCCGTCCAGCGCGATGGCCTCGCAGCGCTTGCCGCCGTAGTAGCTGCCGTTGATGCTGCCTAGATCGCGCAAGAGCAACTGACCGTGCTCGTCGAGGTCTATGCTGGCGTGGCTGGCCGCGCTGTGGGCATCGTCGAGGATCACGTCATTGTCGTAGCCGCGGCCGATGCGGATCGGTAGTTGCTGGAGGCGGTGGCGGTGCAGCACGTCGCCATTGCGGGCGAGGATTTCAACGAAGTAGGGGGCGTTCATCGGGCACCGCCTTTCGCCGCCGGTGCACGCGTGAGTGCACCGAGGAAGGCACGCGTCAGGCGCAAGCCGTTTTCATACGAAACGCCGCGTGCATCGATGCGGCTCTGCAAACTCATCAGGCCGTGGTCGGTGCTGGCGGTTAGCAAAGCGAAGTCGTACAGTCCGGCGAATTTGCGGTAGGCGCGCACGCACAGCACGGCGCGCAAGGGCAGCTTGCTGTTGTTGACGAAATCTTCCGTGCACTGGGGCGCGGTCAGGCGGCTATCCTTGTTGTTGCCGAAGTTTTCGTTCTTGAACGAGGCGCTGGCCAACTGGGCGAAGCGGTATTGATCGAGCCCCGCGCTGCGCAGGAACTGGTGGCGGATGGCGATCTGACCCGTCTGCAGACTGCCGCTGACGAAAATCGCCGACTCCATCGCGCAACTGGCGTCGTCCACCGTGAAAGGCTTGTCGGCCTTGACATTGGAACGTCCCCAGCAGCGCATCTGTTCCGATTCGCGCACGGGCACCTGATATGGCCCCATGGTTTTCAGGCTCAGCGGGGCAGCCAGCAACTGGTCGACCATGGCGCTCTGATGGCGTAGCAACTGGGCGGCGACGATGCCGGTAAAGCTGGCCGGTGGCTTGGCCTGCTCGCTGACTTGACGCAGCAGATCTTGCGCATAGCGCGCCGGTACGAGGAAACTCACCAGTTCACCATCGAGCCGCTTGGAGACGTTGATGCCGGCCACCGCGCCATCGACGGTGACGCTGGGGCCACCGCTCATGCCGGAGTTGATCGGGCCGGTGAACATCAGTTGGTCGTAGAAGCTGCGCGCAATCACGCCGTTGTAGGCGCCTTCGGAAATGGCAAAACCCAGATCGAGCGGATTCCCCAGTGCATATAGATACTGACCCTGCGTCAGACGCGCGAGTTTTTCCGGCATCTTGAAGAAGCCCGTGCCGTTGCGGTTCACCCGCAGTACGGCCAGATCGTGCAGCACATCGACGGCCAGCAGTTCCACATTGCCGCGCTGACCGCTGGTATCGACCCATTCGCCCACATAGGTGTCGGGGTCGAGTGCGAACTGGGACACCACGTGGTAATTGGTGATGACCAGATTGCTGGTGCCGATCAGGAAACCGGAGCCGACCGACGACTGGGTGCGGCCGCTTTTGAGCAGGGTGCGTACTTGCAGCAGATCGTTGCGGGCGGCGCCATACAGGTGCTGGGCTGCGCTCGATGGTGGCGGCAGCGGGGCGCTATCGGCGTCGTCTTCTTCGCCGGCCGCCTGTGCGGCAGGATCGCTGCTACGTGCAGCAGGGGCTGCGGGAACTGCAGGGGCAGAGGGCGCAGGCTTGCGCTGTGCCTTGCTATTGGCTGCGTGATTGGCGCTGGTACTGTTAGCCGCAGCGCTGACGGGAGCGCTGGCCGCAGTGCCCGTGCCGACAGCCGCGCCGGATGCGGCCCAGACAGCGCTGGCGCTGCCGCTAAGGAGCCATGTAACGATCAGTCGCTGAAGCTTCATGCCATCCTTTTACTGGGGCCGGTAATTACAGCGCGCCATCCTCCACGGGGGCGGGCGTCAGCGGCGTCATCATGTGACCCAGCTTGGCTGCCTTGGTGTCCAGATAGTGCTGGTTGAAGGCATTGCGGTTGACCAGCAGGGGAACCCGTTCCGCTACTGCCACGCCGAGCTTGCCGACAGCATCAATCTTACGCGGATTATTGGTCATCAGGCGCAGTGATTTCACACCGAATTGCGCCAGCATGGGTTGTACCATGCTGTAGTTACGCTGGTCGGGCTGGAATCCCAGCTGCACATTGGCCTGCACCGTGTCGGCGCCGGCTTCCTGCAGGCGGTAGGCGCGGATTTTATTGACCAGACCGATGCCACGGCCCTCCTGACGCAGATACAGCAGGATGCCACGGCCTTCTTCGGCGATCTTGCGCAGCGCGCCTTCCAGTTGGGCGCCGCAGTCGCAGCGTTGCGAGAACAGTACGTCGCCCGTCAAGCATTCGGAATGCACGCGTCCCAGTACGGGTTCGCCGTTGCCCACATCGCCCAGCACCATGGCCAGATGCTCTTTGCCCGTGCTTTTCTCGACGAAAGCGTGCAGGGTGAACTGGGCCCAGGGCGTCGGCAGGGCGCACGAAGTCGTGTATTCCAGGTCCACGTTAGCCGGGGTTGTTGCACTCTGCGACATAATTCTGCTCTTTAAATAGTGTTCTACAAGGTAAAAAACGCGCGCCGGGCTGTTCGAACAGACCCGGCGCGCCCCTCATGATACCAAAACTGGCGGAAAGTTTTTTTAGGCCGGCCTCTAGCTTTCAGTTGCGGCTAGCGGCCAGCCTGCCAGCCCCCTTAGCGGGGCAGGTCGAACACGAGGATTTCGGCATCCTCGGCACCGGCCAGCGTGACGGCATTCTCGTCGCTGAGCTTGAGCGCATCGCCGCCTTTGAGTGCCACGCCGTTCACCGTCACCGTGCCACGGATCACATGCACATAGGCTAGCCGTCCCGCTGCCAGCGGGTGTTCCAGCTGGTCGCCTGCGGCCATGATGGTGGCGTACAGGGAGGCATCCTGCTGGATGTGCAGCGAGTCATCACGACCATCAGGTGAAGCGATCAGGCGCAGCTTGCCCTGTTTGCTTTCCAGCGGGATGTGCTTTTCCTCGTAGCCCGGTGCCGTACCAGTGCGGTCTGGCTCGATCCAGATCTGCAGGAAATGCACCTGCTCGGTACGCGAATGGTTGAATTCACTGTGGCGCACGCCCGTGCCGGCGCTCATGCGCTGCACGTCGCCATAGTGCAGTACCGAGCCCGTGCCCATGCTGTCCTTGTGTTCGAGCGCGCCGCTGAGCACGTAGGAAATGATTTCCATGTCGCGGTGGCCGTGGGTACCGAAGCCCTGACCGCCCATCACACGGTCTTCGTTAATTACGCGCAGTGGACCGAAACCCATGTGCAGCGGGTCATGGTAGTGGGCGAAGGAGAAGCTGTGGTGGGAATCGAGCCAGCCGTGTTGAGCGTGGCCGCGGGCTTCACTAGGACGAATTTGCAACATGATAAGGCTCCATTTCTTTTCGGGTTAATGTGCGATAATTTTGAACATCGTTCTTACCGCTGCATCCATGAACGACAGTATAAAGACTCCTTTTCGTTTTAAAAAACGGAAAATTTACAATTCAATCATCGAAAAAATCGAATGTTAAGACTAAGTCTGGAAGCCTTGCAGATTGTCGATGCCATTGACCGGCGCGGTTCGTTTTCCGCTGCCGGCAAGGAATTGCACCGTGTGCCTTCGACGATTTCCTACACCGTCAACAAGCTGGAAGACGATCTGGGTGTGCAGGTGTTCGAGCGCCACGGCCCGCGCGTGGTGCTGACGGCAGCCGGCGCCGAGCTGCTCAAGGAAGGGCGCTATCTGCTGCGCGCCGCGCAGGATCTCGAACATCGCGTGCGGCGGGTGGCTTCGGGTTGGGAAACCGAGCTGACGGTGGGCATGGACAGCATGTTCGCGGCCTGCGCGCTGCAGGACGATATTGCGTCCTTCTACGACCTGGGCCAGCAGACCCGCTTGCGCGTGATGCAGGAAACCCTGTCCGGCACCTGGGAGGCCTTGCTGGACCGGCGTGCCGATCTGCTGATCGGCGCGGCCGGTGAGGGACCGGCCGGTGGCGGTTATGTCAGCCATGCGCTGGGACAGATGGAATTCGTGTTCTGCGTGGCTCCCAGCCATCCGCTGGCCGCCGTGACGGCCGTGCTGGAACGGGGGCATTTGCAGCCCTACCGCGCCATCAGCGTGGCCGATTCGGCACGCAAGCTGCCGCCCCGCACGGTGGGGCTGCTACTGGGACAGGACAGTCTGAGTGTGCCGGATATGCAGAGCAAGCTGCGCTACCAGCTAGCCGGCATGGGTTTTGGCTTCCTGCCCGCGCCCTGTGCCAGAGCCGCCATTGCGGCCGGTGTGCTGGTGGAAAAAGCCGTGGCCGAGCCTAAACCACCGGAAACGTTTTATCTGGCGTGGCGTACGGGCGAAATGGGAGCGGCGCTGGCATGGTGGCTGGCGCGCTGGCAGGAACCGCAACGGTTTGCCGGCCTGCTCGGCCATCTGCCCCGTCCCGCCTTGCCCGCTTGATGTAAAACAGGCGTTGCCGTGGTGTTGCAGCAACTGTTAAATGTTGGCAAGTGCCAATAGATTCAGAGTAACATAATAGGATCACTGACTGACCGCACCGGAAATCCATGACTGTTACGCCTGTTACGCCGCCCGTCTTCATCCATCCGCTGGCGGACCGCCATGGCGTGCCGTCCGCGCTGTTGCTGGATGCACGCGGCATGCAGCCCGAGACGGCGCCGCTGGCGCTGCTGCAGGAACTGGCGGCCGGCAGCATGGCCTGTTATTTTCGCGATGGTCTGAGCGAGTCTAGTCAGCAGCTTCTGCTCGATGCGGGCTGGCAGGCGGCACCGGCCGATGAAATCCACCATAGCAACGCCGCACTCGATGCCGAGTTCAAGGAATTGCCGCGCACGGCCAACTGGATCGAAGGCGAGTGGTTTCTGGCGCCGCCGCCCAAGCCGGTGGGCAGTCAGGCGGCATCGCGCGCGCTGGCACTGAAACTGGTGCAACTGGTGTCGGCCGATGCCGATACTCATGAAATCGAAGCCCTGCTCAAGCAGGACCCGACCCTGTCCTACCATTTGCTGCGGCTGGTGAATTCGCTGGGCATGGGCTCGGCGCGCAAGGTCAGCAGTTTTTCGCAAGCCATTCTGATACTGGGCCGCGCCCAGTTGCGCCGCTGGCTCAATCTGATGCTGTTCTCGGCGCGCGAAGCCGACCAGCGTTCGCCCATGTTGCTGGCGCGTGTGGCCGTGCGGGCCCGTTCGATGGAGTTGCTGGCCAGGGAGGCCGGCTACGATAAGGCGCAGCAGGAGCAGGCCTTTATGGGCGGTATGTTCTCCTTGCTGGGCGTGCTGTTCGGCATGCCGCTGGCCGAAGTGTTGCAACCGCTGACCATCAGCGAAGAACTGTCGCAGGCGCTGCTGCAGCGTAGCGGCACGCTGGGCCAGTTGCTGACGCTGGTGGAAGCGGCCGAGCATGCCGATCTGATGGCGCTCACGCGCGGCCTGCGCGCGCTGCAGATCGATATCGCCGGCTACAACCAGATTCAGGCCGATGCCTATCTGTGGATGCAGGCGATTGCGGCGGGCAAATCCGGGAAAGATGATGCGTGAAATTCTGCAACGCTGTCTGTCGCTAAGCGAGCGCGCGGCACAGGAGTCCGGTGCGGCGCAGAGCGCGACGCTGGGACAACTGGCGGCGCTGCTGCAAGCCACCCGCGATGCCATGCCGGCGGTGCCGGAAGGGCCGGGCGCTCCCGCTATTTTGCAACTGGATCTGCTGGGCTATGTCACGGCATGGAATGATGCGGCCGAGCGCCTATTCGGTTACAGCGCGGCCGAAATGCTGGGCCAGCACGTGCTGCTGCTATATGCCGAGGATGATGGCGCGCTGGACGAACTGGTGGTGCCGGCCGACGGGAGTACCAGTACCACTGCCGAAGTGCAGCGCCGCACCAAGTCCGGCGAACTGATCTGGGTTAGGCTGGAACTGCATCTGCGCCTCGACGATAGCGGTGAAGCGTTGGGCATGGAAGTGCAGGCTTATAAGCTGGTGGAGGTGCTGTCGCCGGCCGACAAGCTGAACCTGCATGCGCGCATCATCGAAGACTCCGATCAGGGGGTGCTGATTACCGATGCGAACGAACGCATTGTCTCGATTAACTCCGCGTTTACCCGTATCACCGGCTATCCGCCGGAAGAGGCGCTGGGCAAGACCCCGGACCTGCTGCGCTCGGGCGTGCATGATGCCGAGTTTCGTGCCCGCGTGCGCGCTGCCATGCACGGTGCAGGTGCATGGCGTGGCGAAATCATCGGCCGGCGCAAGAACGGCGAACTGTTCCCCCAGTCGGTGACGATTAGTGCCGTGCGCGACGAGCTAGGCAATATCAGCCACACCTTCTCGCTGTTTTCCGATATCAGTCTGCACAAGGATGCAGAAGCGCGCATGCAGCGCATGGCCAACTACGATGCGCTGACGGGCCTGCCCAATCTGTGCCTGCTGAACCAGTTGCTGGGGCAGGCGCTGACGGAAGCCAGACGCTCGCAGGAGCATGGTGCGCTGGTGATGATAGAGATCAGCCGGCTGGGCGCGATCAGCGACACGCTGGGGCACGAGGTCAGC
Organism: Duganella fentianensis; assembly: GCF_964031615.1. Taxonomy (GTDB): domain Bacteria; phylum Pseudomonadota; class Gammaproteobacteria; order Burkholderiales; family Burkholderiaceae_D; genus Rugamonas; species Rugamonas fentianensis_A. The sequence goes on along the minus strand of NZ_CAXIQN010000014.1, from coordinate 185,270 downwards.
AATGAGGTGCTGTGCGAAATCGGCCGCCGTCTGCGTCAGGCGCTGCGCGAAGCGGACGTGCTGGCGCGGCTGGACGGACACAAGTTTGCTATCGCACTGTTGCATATCGAAAAACGCGAACACGCCGGCATCGTGGCGCAGAAGCTGCTTGCCACGCTGGCCGAACCGTTTGTGGTGGGGCGGCATCAGTTACAGGTCGATGGCCATGCCGGTATTGCCGTGTATCCGGAAGATGGCAGCGAAGTGCCGACGCTGATCCGCCATGCCGAAGTGGCGCTCAACAAAGCTATCCGCAGCATCGATTCCGGTCTGCTGTTCTACAGCGCAGAAATTAACCAGCGCGCCAAGGAGCAGATGCGTATTGAAGGCGAACTGCGTCACGCGCTGCTGAACAATGAACTGCTGCTTTACTATCAGCCGAAAGTGAGCCTGCGTAGTGGCCGGATTTCTGGTGCGGAAGCCTTAATCCGCTGGCGCCATCCGGAACGGGGCCTGATTCCACCGGGTGTTTTCATTCCGGTGGCAGAGGAAACCAGTCTGATCCTCGATCTCGGTAGCTGGGTGCTGGAAGAAGCCTGCCGCCAGATCCGCGCATGGCAGGATGCAGGACTGGAATTGCAGCCGATTGCCGTCAATCTATCGGCGCGTCAGTTCGATAGCAAGCTGCCGCAGCGCATCGCTGCCGTGCTGGAGCGCTATAACGTGCAGCCGGAAAAGATCAGTCTGGAAATTACCGAAAGCCTGCTGGTCAAAGGGGCCGAAAGTGTGATCGCCATCATGAACCAGTTGCGCGCCATGGGCTTGCGGCTGGCGCTCGATGATTTCGGCACCGGCTATTCGAGTCTGGCCTATCTGAAGAAATTCCCGATTACCACCCTGAAGATCGACCGTTCCTTCGTGATCGGTCTGCCGAACGAGAAAAACGATTGCGCCATTGCGGGGGCGATCGTCACCATGGCCAAGGAACTGGATCAGGAAATCGTGGCGGAAGGGGTGGAAACGGTGGAGCAGATGGACTTCCTGCGCGGGATCGATTGCAATCATCTGCAGGGCTATCTGTTCAGCCCACCCGTGCCGGCGGAAGATTTTGCCTGCATGGTGCGCGAAGACCGGCGCCTGACGCTGGGGCCGCGGCTGCCGCCAGCCTGACGCGCGCACCCGTTTGCGGTTATGCTGCTGTCTTTAACCGCCGACTAAGGAAGCACCCATGAGCCGTCACATCCTCGCAGAAGAACAGATCCATCCTGCCGTGCGCGCGCAGGTGAGTAGTTATCACCGCTCGCTGGTGGAGGAAGTGCAGGCGGCGGTGGCGAGCAACAAGCTGGTGGTGGTGGGCATGGGCTGGAACCCCTATCCGCGCAAGGCGCGCAAACTGCTCGATGCGCACGGCATTCCCTACACCTATCTGTCTTACGGCAATTATTTCAATACCTGGCGTCCCCGCATTGCGCTGAAAATGTGGACGGGCTGGTCGACTTTCCCCATGGTGTTCGTCAATGGCGTGCTGATCGGCGGCGCGAATGATCTGCAGAAGCTGATCGAGCAGGGTGAACTGGCACGCATGCTGGCTTGAGCGGCGGTGGCGGGACGCTAGTCGGGCGGGAAGTGGTTGAGCTGGTCGGTGAGCTGGCGCAGTGCCAGCGGTGCCGCATCCAGATGGTAGTGCACGGCATGCTGCCAGCCATCTTTGTCGACCTGTAGTTCGTAGAGAAAATCACCTGACTGCGGCGCGATCTTGCGTAGCTGCTCGGGCAGATTGAAGAATTGGCAAGCGTCGAGCAACTGGGCTAGCCGGTGCGCCTGCGCCGGCGCCAGTCGGGCCAGATCGATGCTGCGCGTCTGCGCACCGGCCGGCCCCGTAAAGCCACCTAAGCCCCGTAAAATCAGCCGTGTCATGATGCTGGCTCCGATCAACTATGCCTGCCTTGCTAGGATTCCACCTGCACTCCCACCAGTTGCCATGCGCGCTGAACGGCATACTGTTCGGCCGTATCGTTGCCATACAATAGTACCGCCGCCTGCGCCGTGGCGCGCGCCATATCGGCAAAGCCCGCACTCGGCGTCAGCAGCCCCAGTGCCCTGTACCAGATCGGGCCGGCCTTGTCCCATGCATGGCCTTGCAGCGCCAGTGCGGTGAGGTAGAACGCATGGTTGGGGATGCCGGAATTGCTATGCACATCGCCATCCTGCACATAGTCTGCCATGTTTTTCGGTTGATCGTCGCCCGACCAGGTGAGCGTGCGATTGCCGGGATCGGCCAGTGAACGCAAGGCCTTGCCTACGGCGGGCGCCATGATGCCGGCGCCGATCAGCCAGTCGCCCTCGGATGCCTTCTGCTGCAAACGCCACTGCTTGACGAGCGAGCCCATCACATCGGAAATCGATTCGTTGAGGGCGCCGCTCTGACCTTCGTAGATCAGCCCGCCCGGCACGGCGAACTGGGTGACGCCGTGACTCAGTTCGTGCGCGACCACATCGATGGCATCGGTAAAGCCGTGGAACAGTTTGCCGTCGCCATCGCCATACACCATCTGCTGGCCGTTCCAGAAAGCGTTGTTGAAATTGCGCTGGTAGTGCACGGTAGAATCGAGCCGTAGTCCCTTGTTGTCCACCGAGTTGCGCTGGAATACGCTGCGGAAGAAATCATAGGTGAGGCCGGCGTTGTCGTAAGCCTGATTCACCGCGCCATCCTTGACGGCGGCGCTGCCTTCCGTGCGCGCTACGCGACCGGGCAGGGTGGTTTTGTGGCGGCCATCGTAGACGGTGCGGCGCTGTTCGCCCGTGCGCTGCGTGGCTGCCAGCGTGGGCATGACGGAGCGCTGGCCGCGCAGATGGGCGGATAACTCGCACTGGTCCAGCAGGCACTGGCGTTCCGTATTGCTCAGATGGGGCGCTTCTGCCAGTTGGCGCAGCATGCGCGAAGGTATGATGCAGCAGACGCAGTGATAGGGCAGGGAGGGCATGGCAGGCTCCTACGCATGGCGATGCAGCCTTTATACACGGCTTTTCCTTGCCGGCGCGCCACGTTTGATTTGCCTCAAATCGATCGTCTGGTGTGCCCGTCGATCTTGTGCAGCCTGTCGGATGTTGGTGCGGGCTACTCTTTACCGAATATGCAGTCCAGTATCGTGGTGCCGTAGGGAGATTCGGGATCGTCCGGATGGCAGAGTATGGCGCCATCTTCTAGCTGATGGCCTAGTCGGCGGCGTATCAGTAAGGTGGCCTCGCGGATGGCCTGAAAGGCACTAACGCCGACGATGTCGACATAGCGCCCGTCCACGCCCATCAGCGCAGCAGGGCAGGCCCAGCCCAACTCGCATTGATATGGTGCCCCCAGCCATGCCTGTATCTGCACATGGCTACCGTCGGCGCGCAGGCACAGCATGTCTTCGGTGGCAATCACGTTGGGCTGATCTATCCTCATGGCGGCTCTCGGCTAGGGGCGTTGCAGCATTACTCAGCGCAGCGGATCGAGCAGGCTGCGCAGATTGTTGTGATCGAGTTCGTACATCAATGCCAGCAGGCCGCCCAGTTCGCCTTTGGGAAAACCTTCGCGGGCGAACCACGCCAGATAATGGCCGGGCAGATCAGCGATGAGCCTATTCTGATACTTCCCGAAGGGCATTTTGTAGCTCAGTAGCCGCACCAGCTTATCGCTATCCGTCACCATCACCCCTGTTATAGTGCGGCCACCTGTACCGCGGTCTTGCCATCCCACACCACCTGGGTGCTCATGTCGCGTCGCGCCATCAGTTTGTTGTTGATGTAGAGATTGGTTTTCAGTGTGTAGGTGCCCTGTGGTGCTTGCTCAGGCAGACTCAGTTCGAAGGAGTTTTCGAAGCGGCCACCGCTGCGATTGGTGAGCGGCTTGGCTTTGGTTTTGAACGGATCACCATGGGTGTCATACACCACGAGCTCTTCCCGCACTTCGCTGATCTGGGTCTTGCTACCGTTGACCAGTTCGACGGTGGTGTTGATGCGCATAGGCTGGCCGCGCTGCACCACATTGTTGGACAGACGCGGTACGTATGAAACGACCTGTGGTTCCGGTGGCAGAGCACCGCGCGCGGCAACGTATTCCTTATCGGTCTGGGCGGCTGTTTTGGTCTGGCGCGACTGCGCGTTGATGGCGACACAGCCGATGGCGCCGGCAATCCCGCCCACTGCTGCGCCTTTCACCGCGCCACGCTTGCCATCGATCAGGGCGCCCAAAAATGCGCCTGCCAGGGCACCCGCCAGCGCCGAGCTGCCGACGCTGCAAGGATCATCACTGGCACTGCTTGGTGGCGGGTTGCCGGTCTGACGGGTGCCGCCGCCGGTAGGCGCCGTGGCGCAGCCGGCGATCAGGCTCAGTATCAGTGCGGATGCCACAAGTCGGGTGGTGTGCTTGGTCATGGCGTACTCCTTCAATCGAGGTCGGGTTTAGCGGATCGTGGTGTCTTGCTGTAATAACTGGCGTTCGCGTTCGCGTATCTGGCGCGACAGTGTCTCGATGCGCGGATTGGCCGGATCCATGCGGCGTGCGCTTTCCAGATAGGTACGGGCGGAATCGAAGCGGCGCTGGGCCAGGGCGGTCTCGGCATCGGTAATAAAGGTTTGCGCCATCTCTGCCTTGACACTGTTCACGGCGCCGCTCTTCTGCTCGCGACTGTCGTCCAGCGCAGGTGCCGGTGCAGGTGCAGGGCGAGGCGCCGGTGCTGGCGTCGCTACGCTCGCCGGTGCGGTGGGGAGAGTCGCCTGCGTTGTAGTAGCCGGGGCCGTTAGCGTTACAGCTGCCGTTGCCGGAACCGGTGCACTATTTTTGGCGTCGGTCAGGGTCTGCAATCGCACGATCTCGTTTTCCAGTTCCTCACGCTCGGCCGCTTCGACGTTGGCGGCCATCAGGCTGGTCATGCCCTGGCGGGCCGCAGCCAGATTCTGGCTCTCCAGCGCGCGTCTGGTGGCCTGGATCGCATTGCCCGCGCTAGTTTGCGCCTGATTTAGACGGCGCCGCAGCTTGGCGGAATTGGCTTCCGCAGCACATTTGGGCACTAGCCGTGCTAGCGTCTTGCCGGCACTTTCCAGTTTATGCTCGTTAAGCTGGGTGGTCAGCAGACGCTGGTTGCTTCGGCAGGATTCCACCGTATCGGCTGCCTGCAGGTTCTTCTGGAATTTGGCCAGCAGATCTTTGTCTGCTGCGCCGCAATTCGACTGTGCAAGTTCGTTCTGCTGGCGGGCGCCGTCCAAATCACCATGCTCAAGTGCCTGCTGACCGGCGCTAATGGCAGTTTGGCAAGCCATTGCACGCGCCTTGTCGCGCTGCCCGATGTAGGCAAACAGTCCCAGCACCAGCAAGATGCCGATGGCGAGATTGCGCCACAGCCGGGCGGGTTTGCTTTTGCCACCGGTGGGCACAGTGGGTGTGCTGTCCTGCTGGGGAGCCGAGGGCATGCGTGTGGCCGGCGTGGTGGCTGCTGGCTCAGGCCGGGATACTGGTGGCTCGGTCGGCGCAGTGGGCTTGGGCGACTTTTGCGGCTCAGGCAAAGGCGATGTTTCCGGGCGTTTCGTAATGCGCGTGGTTTCACCTTTGCCACGCTGAGGGCGCGCGGCGACAGGCGGCGTAACTTCCACCGCCGGCGCAACGGCTTCGGTACTGCCGTGCGCCTGTGGCGTACGGCAGTAGGGGCAGAATGCAACCGCACTAAACAGCGGCTGCTGACAGCTGGCACACTTCATTGCAGACTATCCTTAGGCCAGTGGTGGCGGCATGAGCGGTGGCGGCAGTGCGGCAGACGTGGTGCCCAGTAGCGTTGCCAGTTCGGCCAGCTGGAGCAGATCCGTCCAGGCCGCCATTCCCTGACGCCAGACCTTGGTCTGGGCCGGTGCTACCTGTCCCGCCTGCACCATCTGGACAATCTGCTGGGCTGTATAGGGACCATATTGCTGGCTATTGATGCCGAGCAGGTATTGCAACTCGGGCTGGGCCGGTACCAGCGGCGGCGCCACCAGCGGTGGCGGCATGCTGCCGGTGGCGGGCGGCCATGCAGCGGCAAGCGGCGCGCTCGCGACACCAATAGCTTGCAGCTGGGCGGTCTCGAATATTTCATTGCGCAGTACGAATTTCAGGCGTGGCTGACCATCTTCGCCCGGCTCGCGCACTTCCCATTCGTAAGCGTCGGCATCCGAATCGGGTACCACCTGACACCACTCGGCCAGGTGGTCGAGCAGGCGGTCGGACAGCTTGCTGGCATCGGCTTCGCCCATGCCTTTGCGGCGTGCGCGGTCGCGCAGTTCGCGTTTTACTTCGCCGGCGATGGCACTGGCAAAGCCCTTGCGCACGTCATCGGCACCGGTGGCATCCTGCACTAGCTTGGCCGTATAGACGGCATTCTCGTAGTAATCGGCCAGTGCCGATAAAGCCACCGTTTGTACGGCATCGAGGCCGTCGATTTTCTCCTGTACGCGCGCCACGATGGCTTCGCGGTAGGTAGTGGGCAGGCCATTCTGGCGTACTGCCCGTTCGTTGCCGATACGGCGCACATCGCCGCGCGCGACCGCAAACTGGTACTGGCCGGGCGGCACGATGCGCTGGGTAGAGCGGGTCAGTACGCCCAGCATCACCGCTTGCAGGAACTGTTTAAAGTCTTCGGCCAGCCGATTGATTTCGTCCGTGGTGGGAGCAATCGGGTGGCTGAACTGGGTCGAATCGATATGCGTGTGGGTCGGGCTCTTTTCCGCCTCCTTGCGGTAGCTGGTGCGCCAGCCTTCCAGGCCACGCAGTACCGTCATGGGTACACCGGATAGCTCGCAATAGCAGACGGCCCGTCCCGGTACGCCGGTTTCGACGATCTGCAGCTGGGCCGAGGTAATTCCGGCCACGGTCGGGATGCAGGTATCGAGTTCGCTGCCGAAGCGGCGCTTGAACTGCTCGGCCTGGGCCACGCCGATAAAGCATTTGTACTGGTCGGCCTTGACGTTGAAGTCGCCGGACAGATTGGCGTCTATCCAGGGCATGGCGCAGGCCAGCAGCTTGCGGAAGCGGTCCATGCGCTCGCTTGGGCTCATCTGGTCGAGCGCATCGAACAGCGGATCGGTGGCTGGCACGTCACCTTCGCTGGCACTCGCCAGTGCCAGCTGACGTTCTGCCATGCGCTTGACTTTGAGCAGAATATCGTTGCGCTGGGCGGCGTCGCCCAGCATAGGGAACAGTACTTTCGAACCGCCCAGATCCTTGAACGCTTCGTCGGCCCATTCGCGCAGGGTGAGCAGGCCCGGCATGGGGCGCACGGCCTGCGTGGTTGGCAGCACGATCAGGGTGGCGTGATCCTTGTTGAGGTCTTGCTGCAGGATATGATTGGCCTGCTGCAGCTGGCTGAGCATCTCCAGTACCGCTTCACGGCCAGCCTGCAGCTCGCCCACCAGCCCGTCCCAGACGGCGCGGCCCTGCCCATCGATGCCGGTTTTGCGGCCCAGCCAGTTCGACAGATCCTGCATCAGCACCACGCTTTCCTCGGCAGCCTTGGCGCGCAGGTGGAATTTGAGCGAATTGGCGATTTCCGTGCGCAGGTGGTCCATCACAGCGATGGCCTGCTTTTCGCCGCTACCGAACAGGCCGCCTTTGGTTTGTTCCAGATTGGTCAGCAGGCGCTCGTATTCGCGTGTGCGCACGGCTTCCTTGATTTCGCGGTAGCGTTCGGCGTTGGTGCCGAGTGCCTGCATCAGCCCGGTGCCGGGCGATTCCAGCCGGTCCTTGATCTGTTCCACCAGCGACAGCACGTATTCGAGGCCACCGAAATCCTTGTTGTCGAGGTAGGCATACAACTGGTCGCGCACGGCCTGCTTGATGCGCTCGAGCAGTTCGCGGCGGCGCTTGCTGATACGGTCTTCCGTGGTGTCGGCATTGGTATCCTGATCGCGCACGGCATCGCGCTCGAGCCGCTTGAAGGTATCGCGTACCTGCGCCGGCCACTCGCCACGGTCAAAACCGTTGCGGATGGCATCGATGCTGTTGCTAACGCGCTGCTCCACGCCAGCTAATAGCAGGCCATGCTTGTCCTGCAGCAGATCGTCGACGATCTGGTAGTCGAGGAATTCGCCGTTGCTGCGTTTGAGTTCGATCTGCTTATCGGAGAACTCGGGGAACTCGCTGAAAGTATGGGTGCGCAGCGCCATTTGCGTCGCCATGAAATCGTCGCGTTGCTTGTCGGTGGCACGATTGGCAGCGGCGTCGCTGCTGCCCACGCCGAAGAAAGCCTGCAGCATGGCACCAGCCCAGCGGTGGGCCTGTTCGTCGCGGCGGGCTTCCTGACGGGTGTCGAGCACGGCCTGGCCGAAGGCCGAATAGCGCTTCGAGTACGATAGACGCATATCGGCAAAGCGCGACTTGGGCACCAGCGCGTCATGCAGGAAGTTCTTATGCAGCGCCTGATTGACGGCAGTAGAGCGCTTACGGCGGGCAAAGTCGCCCGAGGCAAAATCTTCGAACAGGGCATCGGCCACCATGTGGTAGACATCTTTGATGTCTTTGGTGTGCTGCTGTGCCAGATTGCCCGAATCGATCAGATACACTTCACTATATGGCTCGCGCGGCAACTCCGGCTGGTCATAGGCATCCCAGCGACCGACATACCCCTTGTTGCCCAGCATGGCCGACTCCAGTTCCATCAGGGCGGCATAGCCATTGGCTTCGGTGCGGTCTTTGTTAGCGCCGGCATAGCCGGTGGGCAGGAACAGCATCAGTTCAACATCGGCCTGGCCCACTTCGGTCTTGGCCAGCCAGCGTGCCAGCAAGCCCATATCGAGAAAGGCGCCGGAACCTGTGCCGCCGGCAACGGAGCCCACCACGACGATGCGGAATTTGCTGTTTTCCATGCGCAGGCCCAGCCGGTTCAGCTGCGCCTCATGCGACAGGCCGGCTTTCAGCGTCTTGAGCTTGAGGCGGATCTTGTCGCGCACTTTGGTGTATTTGTCGAACAGGTAGAGACGCGAAATGGCGCGGATCTGGCCCGCGCCTTTGGCCGGGTCTATGCCCAGTTCGCGGATCTTCTTGGGCGTCAGCGACAGCCATTCTTTGATATGCGGATATTTTTCCAGCGCATCGTCGTCGCGGCTGTACTTGTCCATATCGAATGATTCGACGATTTTGTCTTCGTCGCTGAATTTGACCAGATCGAACTGCAGATCATCGGCCTGGGCGCGGCCGCTGTCGATCACGGCACCGGCGTCGAGATCGAACTGGATGAACTGGGCTACCGGAAAATCTGCCAGACTCTCGACCCGGGTGCGTTCGCCATTGCCGCCCCACAGGCTATTAAGAATGCGGCGGCGTACCCGCATCAGCACTTCCATGCCGGTTCCGCCGATACCGATGAATAGGGTGGGGCGCAAATCCATGATTTGCTCTTGCTTGCGTTCGCCCGCACCTACAGTCTGGTTCAAGTTGTCCATGTTGCCCACGTCCTTAGTTCACACTACACAGTTTATTTACGACCCGTTACGAAGGTCAGCACCAGCGCTACGATGGCGATCAGGCTGAGCGGGCCGATGATCAGCGGTGCCATGAATTTGGCGGAATTGACGGCCGCCAGTACCACCCCGGTTGACATACAGGCGAGGAAGACGAACAGCCACCAGCCGGCAGCGTTAGCCTTATTCGGCGGCACACGCTTGGCTACCAGTGTATTGGCATAGGCGCCACGCACAAAGAAGAAGGCGATGTATAGCACCAGTAGCACGGCGACACCGACCAGCAGGTCGCGCGAGGAAGTGTCGGCATCGGCCGGCGCCAGTGCAGGCGCGACAGGGCTACTGCTGACGGTAGCAGGTGCGACCGGCGCGGAAGCGCTGTCGGCGGGTGGTGGCAGAGTGAAGCCGGCGCTTTCTTTGCTATCTTGGGACATTCTTAGGTTCTCCTTGGATGAATAGGTAAGGCCTGGATTTAGCGTAGTTGCAGCGTGTGGCCATCGGTCACGCGAACGATGGATGGCGCGCCCAGGCCACGTTTGATTTCCCCGACCATTACACCCTGATCGTTGAGCACGTTCTGGCTGCTGAAGGCTTTCAGCATGAGCTGGCGCGGCTGGCCATCTACCAGCACCGCGTAGCGCTGGCGCTTACCGGAGAGCATGGCGAGCGCGGCGATGCCTAGCAGCAGGGTCAGGATGCCGCCGACCACTACCACCACCGGGGTGAGCGGATACTGCACCCGGACCAGTAGCGGCACCTGGGCGCGCGAACTGCGCACTTCCTTGGGCGGCACCAGCGCTTCGGCTAGCGGATCGCCGGGGAATAGCTGCTGCATGTCGGAGAGAAATTCCGCTGGCAGCGCCAGTTGCTGGCCGCTCAGGTCCAGCGTCACCAGCATCGGCAATTGCAGCCGCTTGCCCATGGCGCGGATGGCCTGAGCCGACCAGGCGGACGGCACCTGTTCGAGCGGCAGTCGGAATTTCACATCCACTGCCTGTTCGGCGCCGGGGGCCAGTGCTGCCAGACGGTCCGGCGTGACTTCGATAGTCTGGCTCGGGCTGCCGGCAGCATGCAGGCTGGCACTCACGCTGGCATTGCTGATGGCATAAGGGTAGAACTGGTTTTGCAGGGCCGCTTTCAGGTGTACTGTTGGCACCAGTGCAGTGGCATCCACATCGAGCAGCAGGGTGCGCTGGTCGCTGCCCAGCGAGGCGCGCATATTGGGCGCATCCAGCAGGGCCTGTGGCACGATGCGCAAAGCATCTTGATCAACCGGTTTCAAGCGCGCAGGTGGGCGCGTCAGCACGCGCGACAGCCGGCCATTGGCCAGTATGCGGTTGAGCGCCTGAGCGGCTGGTTCGCCATAGGCCAGCGCGTACACCATCAGGCCGCGGGCATTGTAGAGCTTACCCTGCACCGGCATTTTGAGGGGGAAAACCACGGTTTTGGTAATCGACGGCTCCAGGTGCAGCAGCCGGTAGAAGTCGCGATTACGTTCGGCCGTGGCCTGATCGTTGCCGGGGCTATTGCGGTTGTTGGTGAAAATCCAGATGATGCCTGATTTCCCTTGCAGTGGGCCGGCGATGGTGGCGCTGATCGCTTCCTTGAAATCTGTATCGGCCAGTGCCGGACCGTTGCCCTTATGTGCCAGCGCCAGCGGCGCCAGCAGCCGGCCTACACTGGCGCCATCGCCAGTACCCAGTGGCTCTGGCGAGCGGTGGCTACCGCTGCTCTGGCTGAAAGCCAAGGTAATGATGCGGTCGTCTGGTTCGGCAGCAGCAGCAGCGACCGCTGCTACCAGCGGTTTGAGTTGCGAGGCGGGATCGACATAGAAAGGCTCCATCCAGCCCGAGTTCTGCACCAGAAAGGCTTGCTGAATGGCGGCCGAGGCCGGTGCGGCCAGCATGGCCAGCAAGCTGGCCGCCAGCATCATTGGTGGTAGCGTCTTCTTCATGGGGCAAGGGTCCAGCCATCGATGCGGGCCAGTTGCGGATGGTAGGCCCAGAGTTTGTCTTGATAGGTGAACAGCCGCATATGCCAGGGCTGGGCCACCACACCGGTATGGAAGGCAGTTTCCGTGTCGTCGTCATCCCATATCATCAACAAGCGCATACGGTCGGGATTTTCCAGCAGGGAGGCCAGGGCCTGGGTGTTCCCGAGCTTGAGACCGACGACACCGCTATCGCCCACTTCCAGCAGTGGAATCACGTTTTCGCTGGCGGCGCCGTCATCGCCATGTTCGGGTTCTTCCCACGGATTTTTCTTAAGCTTGCTGGCAAAACGGTAGTTGATGCTGCCCGAACAGAAACGCGGCGACAGTGCCGGCTGTCGCTGCGGCTGCCGCTTGCCTAGTTCCACATACAGATAGTTGCCAGCCTGATGGTCAAAGCACAGCTGCCAAAGGCTACCTGCCGCATCCTGATACGGACTGCCGAAACTGAATTCCGGAGTTACCTGGGCCGGCCACGCCACGAACTGTGCGCTGACGCTGCCATCGGCCTGCTGCTGCAAATGCAACTGCCCCTCCCCATACAGCCATACGGCCATACGTCCATAAGCGACTGGCGGGCTGCCGCTGCCGAGGCTAGCTGGAGCATTGCTGACCTTAATGGTAGCGCCCGACTGGCCGTCCGCCGTGGTCTGGGCAAAGTGCAGACTGCCGTCTGGCTGCTGCAGTGGCAGCCAGACTTGCTGATTGAAGGTCACCGGTGCGCCGATGGCGACGCCGTTGCCACAGTAGCTCACTTGATAGCGCAGGGCCGGCAGATCGACCACCAGACGTGCTAGACCGGCCTCTGTGCCAAGTAGCAGGGTGCTGTGGAAGCCGCTCAGCAGTTCGCAGCGCCAACTGGCACGTGCGATACGGGATTCTGCCAGCAGGCTATTGCTGCTGCCTTCGACCGCCTGCCAGCGTGCGCTTTCCGGTAGCCAGACAAACAGGCTGCCTTTTGCCGGGTCTAGTGCCAGCAGGGCCTCGGCCGAGGTGCCGAACTGGCCGGAAATAAACTGGTATTCGCCCGGTGGCGGTACCGGCAAGCTGGCGTCAGCTGCGCTGTCGGCGTGGTAGCTCGCAGGATTCGCCAGCGCCAGTGTGCGCTGTGATTTGCGCAGCCCCAGCACTTCCGAGCTGCGCGCCATGGTGACGCTGCGCGCGCCAAATGGGGGGATCCAGCCGGACTCGGCGGCGGGACTGGCGGTGCCGGCCAGCGTGCTGCCGTCGACCGGTGAGTAGTTAAATTCGGGCGGAAACAGGCTGCCGTCTGTGCTTGCCTTGCGCATCCGCATGAAGTGGGCAAGATCAGCGGCTGGTAGCTGTTGCGACACGGCATAGCCTAGGTGGGTACGGACTAGCTGAAAGCTGCCATTGCTGCTATCCCAATTTCCTGTATCCAGTGGCCAGACCATCGTATTCTCGTTATTCATCATTCATCCAGCTACTGATGCTAGTACACAATCTCGTTAATTTATATTTAAGTGTTATGTTACATATTACCGTTTTTTTTAGCCCTATGGAAACTTAATGTGCGATAGCTACATGGTTTAAATCTCACCAATTCTCACTCTTCCTGCCATAGGGAAAAGTAGCTTTCAATCAGGCTAACTTCCTTTATACTTTTGAATATTAAAATCTTAATTTTCATGCTGTTTGAGACCGCTCTAGCGTAGCGCAGGTCGAGCATGGAAATACTGCTTGCGAATAGCCAGTGTATATTGTTGGCCATTTAATTCACGGCCACCGCGCTATTTATGTCGGCAATCTCACTTTTTATACTTCTGCTGCTGTATTTCGCCGTGCTGATGGGGGTGGCATGGCAGACTGCACGGCATGCCAGCAATCAGAGCTTTTTTATCGGCAACAAGCGTAGTCACTGGCTGCTGGTGGCCGTAGGCATGGTGGGCACCACATTGAGTGGCGTGACCTTTGTGAGCGTGCCCGGCATGGTCGGGCGCGAAGGCTATGCCTATCTGCAGGTGATGGCTGGCTACATTGTTGGTTATGTGCTGGTTGCCGGTGTGCTGCTACCGCTGTACTACCGCATGCAGCTGACCTCGATATACGAGTATCTGGCGCAACGCTTGGGGCAGGGGGCTTATCTGAGCGGGGCCAGCTGTTTTATCGTAGCCCGCACGCTCAGCGGTTCGGCGCGGCTGTATCTGGTGGTGAATATTCTGCAGGCCACGCTGCTCGATCGCTTGCAGGTGCCGTTCTGGCTCACGACCGTCGTGATATTGCTGATGATTTTGCTCTACACCTATCAAGGTGGGGTCAGAACGCTGGTGTGGACCGATACCTTACAGACGCTGGGGATGTTGCTGGCGGTAGCCGCCTGCGTGTACTGGCTGCTGGGCCAACTTGATCTGGATGTGGCTGCCGCCTGGACAGCGCAGCAACGTGCCGGGCTGACACACGTGCTCAATCTGCAGTGGGATAGCCCCGGCTACTTCTGGAAGCAGTTTCTGGCGGGGATATTTATTGTGCTGGCGATGACGGGCATGGATCAGGAAATTATGCAGAAGAATATTTCAGTGCCGACTCTGCGCGACGCTCAGAAGAATATGCTGGTGCTGACGATCGTTCTGTCCGCTGTGCTGCTGCTGTTTATGTTCCTGGGTGGTATGCTGACCCTATACGCCCGCAACGCCGGGATGGAGGTCAGCGGTGACAAGCTGTTCCCGGCCGTGGTGATGCAGCACATGCCGGCCGCGCTGCAACTACTATTTTTCCTCGGCCTGGTCTCGGCCTTGTTCCCCAGTGCAGATGGCGCCATGACGGCACTCACGGCCAGTTTCTGCCTTGACATACTAGGCTGGCAGCACCGTACCGACCTGAGCGAAGCCGACAAACTACGCCAGCGCCACTGGGTGCATCTGGGTTTTTGCGCGCTGTTTCTGGCGCTGGTGCTGCTGTTCCGCTGGATCGATAACGCCAGCATGATAGGCTTGATACTCAAGCTGACCGGCTATACCTATGGCCCTATCCTCGGTCTGTTCGCTTTCGGCCTGCTGACCAGACGTACCCTGCGCCATGGCGTGCGCCGGCTGGTGCCGCTGGTAGCGCTGGCGGGGCCGGTGCTGTGCTATCTGCTGGAGCTGAATCAGGCGGCGCTGTTCGGCAGTTACCGCATGGGGCTGGAGCTGCTGATCGTCAACGGTCTGCTGGTATTTGCCGGACTGTGGCTAATTTCCCGCCCGCAACGCTGAGGACAGCATACAATGTGTTACTTGTTAATTTCGCAATCGACTGGAGCTTGAATGAGTAAGTCCCCGTTTTCCTGGCTGCGTAGTGGCTTTGCTTGGTGCTGGCGTGCGCTTGATGCGGGCCGCCGCACCGTGCTCAATTTGCTGTTCCTGCTGGTGCTGGTAGCGCTGGCTATCGCCCTGTTCACTGGCGGGCCCAAGTCGCCCGGCCCCAAGACGGCGCTGGTGCTGAACCTGAAAGGCCATCTGGTCGAGCAGGCCAGCGGCAATGCGCGCGATGCGCTGATGAATAGCGTCAGCGGTGCCGACAGCCGCAAGACGCTGCAATTGCGCGATGTGCTGAGCGTGCTGGAAGCGGCCGCCAAAGATCCCGATATCAGCAGCGCCGTGCTGCTGACCGATGAAATGGATGGTGGTGGTCAGGCCATCCTGCGCGAAGTGGCCGCTGCGCTGGACCGCTTCAAAGCCAGCGGCAAGCCGGTGGTGGCGTGGGGCTCCAGCTACGATCAGCGCCAGTACCTGCTGGCGGCACATGCGTCGGAAGTGTATCTACACCCGATGGGGATGGTGATGCTGGAAGGCTTTGGCCGCTACCGTAATTACTACCGCGACGCACTTGATAAACTGGGCGTGACGGTTAACCTGATGCGGGTCGGCACCTATAAGAGCTTTGCCGAACCGTATATCGCCAACGGCCCGTCGGAAGCGGCCGCCGAAGCGGAGGCCTATCTGAATAACGGCCTGTGGAATGCCTACACGTCGGAAGTGGAAAAAGCCCGCAAGCTGGCGCAGGGCAGCGTGATGAAGACCATCAACGATCTGCCAGCGCTGGTGGAGCAGCAGAAGGGCGATCTGGCCAAAGTCACGCTGGCGGCCAAGCTGGTGGACGGCCTGAAGACCAAGGACGAAGTGCGCGAGCTGATGCTCAAGCGCGGCGTGCCCGATGCCAAGGGTAAGAGCTTCCGCCAGATCGGCTTTGATGAATATCTGGCGCGTGTCCGTCCGAAACTGACGGGTGATGCCATCGGCGTGGTGGTCGCGCAGGGTGAGATCAGCGATGGCACGGCCAGCGCCGGTGCTATCGGCGGTGATTCGACCTCCAAGCTCATTCGTGCGGCACGCGAGGACGATAGCATCAAGGCGGTGGTGCTGCGGGTAGATTCGCCCGGCGGCAGCGCATTTGCTTCGGAAGTGATACGGCGCGAACTGGAACTGACCCGTGCCGCCGGTAAGCCGGTGGTGGTTTCGATGGGTAATGTGGCTGCTTCCGGCGGCTACTGGATCTCCATGGCGGCGGATGAAGTCATTGCAGCACCGACCACGATTACCGGTTCGATCGGCGTGTTCGCCATTCTGCCGACGGCGGACAAGGTGATCGATAAAGTGGGCATCCACACGGCTGGCCGGCCGACTACGTGGCTGGGCGATGCGACCAATCCGCTGCGCCCGCTCGATCCCCGCTTCGGACAGGTGATACAAGGCAGCATCAACCATATTTATGCTGACTTCATTGGCCGCGCTGCCAAGGCGCGCAAGACCACGCCGGAGAAAATCGACGCTGTGGCGCAGGGCCGCGTCTGGACCGGCGAACAGGCCAAGGAGCGCGGCTTGGTCGACCGGCTGGGCGGCTTTGGCGATGCACTCAAGGCAGCGGCCAGCCGCGCCAAGCTGGACGAATATCGCGTGGTGTATATCGAACCGGATGTGAGCAAGGTAGACCGGATTATCGGTCTGCTCGGTGGTTCGGCGGCTCAGGCGGTAGCGCAATCGATGGCGCAGACGCTGGGTGTGCAGTGGAAGCATAGTGTGGCGCTCAGCACCGGCCTGCCGGTGACTGCCGCCAACGGCATTGCGCAGGATCTGGGCTGGCTGGCCGAACTGACGGCGGCGCACAAACCCTTTACGGCAGTGACCCACTGCCTGTGCGAATCGCCCTGATGTAGTCGTGCAGCGGGGCAGCGTGCAAGGCGCTGTCCCGCCGCAATGCTAGGCCGCTTTCAGCGGCAGCGTAATCAGGAAGCCGCTGCGGCCATCTTCTAGACGGGCGCAGCGCGCTTCGCCACCATGGCGGCGGGCGATCTGCCGCACTAGCGCCAGTCCCAGACCGGCGCCGTGGTTATCGCGGGTGCCGTGGCGGCGGTAGAAGGGCTCGAACACCCGCTCCGCTTCGGAGGTGGGCACACCGGCGCCACCATCCGATACCGTCAGCAGGGCTTGCCCATCGGCGCAGCGCAATTGCAGGCGGGTAGGCGGCGCGCCATGACGGCGCGCATTTTCCAGCAAGTTGCGCAGCAGGCGGCGCAGCAGGCGCGCATCGCCATTCAGTACGGCGCTCACGCCGTCTAATTCTGCCTCGTCGTAGTGGGCGCATTCTTCCGCTGCCAGTGCCAGCAGATCGAGTTCTTCCAGCATGACTTCGGCATTGATGGCATCGAGCCTGCTGGCCAGCAGGATTTCATCGAGCAGGGCATTGAGTTCGCGGATATCCTGCTCCAGCCCCGCGCGCCGTTTCGGATCCACTTCATCCTGCATCAGTTCCAGTGCCAGCCGGATGCGCGCCAGCGGCGTGCGCAGTTCGTGCGAAGCGTTCGCCAGCAATGTTTTGTGAGCACCCACCAGCTGTTCGATCTGGTCGGCTGCGCGATTGAAGCTACGCGCCAGTTGCGCCACTTCATCCTTGCCTTCAACTGCTACGCGCGCTGTGAGATTGCCGGCGCCCAGCGATTCCACGCCTTGCTGCAGGCGTTCCAGCCGCTTGGTCAGATGGCGTACCAGCGGAAAGGCGGCGATGCCTATGCCCAGCGCTACCAGCAGCAGGGCGTTGTGCAGCATGGCTTTGGGGCGGGTGAAGCCTAGCGGCACGCTGGAGAGCAGGCGGCGCCCGTCCGGCAGCCGGACAAACGATTCTGGCGGCGGCCCGCGCAGATCGCGCTGGCGCCAGCGGTGTGGCGGTATCGGCTCGCCCACGGCGGCCAGTAGCTGCCAGTCGCGCCCGTACAGCGTCAGTCTGGCCTGCATGCCGGCGGCCATGTGTTCCAGTGCTGCCTGCTGCTGTGCGGGCGGTGCGTCGGCGCTGGCCAGCGCATTCTGCATCACTTGCGCCAGCGCGCTGTTGGAGCGCTCCAGCGGGCCGCCGCTACGGTGCCAGACCAGCATCACGGCCAGCGCGAAGATCACCAGCGTCACCAGCAGGGCCACATAGAAGCGGATGTACAGACGTGGCAGGCCCCAAGGCCAGCGCGCAGGCAGGCGTGGCGCGGCCATTAGTCCTGCACCTTGGCGAACAGGTAGCCGGCGCCGCGCACGGTGATGATGCGGCGCGGATTTTTAGGATCATCTTCGACCGCAGCGCGGATGCGCGACATATGCACATCGATCGAGCGGTCGAAGGCTTCCAGCGTTTCGCCTTTGAGTTGTTCCATCAGGCTGTCGCGCGACAGCACACGTCCGGCGTGCTGCGCCAGCACCAGCAACAGATCGAACTGGTAGGCGGTGAGTTCGCACGGCTGGCCATCGATACGGGCAGCATGGGCGGCGGGATCGATTTCCAGCCGGCCAAATCGTAGTAGCTCGGGGTTGGTCATGGGGGCTAGGCCGGGCTGGTGGCGATGGTCGCTACGGCGGCGCAGGATGGCACGCAGGCGCGCCAGCAGTTCGCGCGGCTCGAACGGTTTGGGCAGGTAGTCGTCGGCCCCCATCTCCAGCCCGATGATGCGGTCGATAGCGTCGCCGCGCGCCGTCAGCATCAGCACAGGGACGTCGGAAGTGGCGCGCAAATGGCGGCACACTTCCAGCCCGTCCATGTCGGGCAGCATCAGATCCAGTATCACCGCATCGATATGACCCGCCTGCATGGCGTTCAGGGCGGCCCGCCCGCTCGCGGCGTGGGTAACGCGAAAAGCCGCCTGCGCCAGATACTCGGTGAGCATCTCGGCGAGGCGGGGATCATCCTCGACTAGCAGGATATGGTCAGGGGCTGGGGCAGGGGCGGCATTCATGCGATTCATTCTACGTTTGCCTTGCGCACCGTACAAGCCTCGGGCTCGATGCCGGGCGCAAGGCTGCCGGGACTAGTCGCGGTGACGGCGGCGCTCGTGCATCTTGTCCAGACGCTCGGCCAGTTTCTGACGCTGGGCAGGCGTCAGACTGTCGCCGATATCGGCCATCAGCCGCACCACACGCACGGATGCCTTGTCGGCCAGTGCGATGCCGCTGGCGCGGGTTTTTTCCAGTTCGGCGCGGTTGATAGTGGGAGCGGCCATCTGGCTGGCGAGCTGCTTATGCAGCTGGAATAGCTGCTCATGCATGGGCTTCAGGTCGTCCATGGCGGCCTTCATCAGCGGATCGATTTTGGCCTTCTGTGCATCGGTGGCATCCACTTCGACATACAGGTGCTTGAGCATGCGTTCCATGTGGCTGCCGGCGGCCATGGCAGGTCCGTGGCCACCCATGTGGCGCTCGACAGCGAAGGCACCCAGGCCGACAGTCAGAGTGCTACCCAGCAGGAAGGCAGCTAGCGTTTTGCGGTTAAAAATACTCATGTTTTCTCCTCTTTCGGATAATCGGGAAACGACAGAATCAGTGTGCGCCTGCAGTGTGTAGTGGGCATGTCGCAAAGGTAAAGATATGTAAAGCAGACGTAGTCAAATGTGAGCAAAGTCCTTGATTTGTAGCGAGTTTGTATCCGCAGGAGCCGGCCGGCACACAGGCGTTTTTTGCTGTGCTAGAGTCCTCGCATCGATCGCCATGGCGGCTTTGCCATGGTCATGCACGTCATTTAAGGACTCCAATGGATAGCCAGAACAAGACCCTCATTCAGGAAACTCCGGCGCGCCGTTCGCGCCTGCTGGGCAGCGTTATCGCTGTTGCTGCCATGGCGGGGCTGGGCGGGCTGGCGTGGTATCTGACACATCAGCCAGCGGCCAGTCCGGCCGGCGCTGCCGGTGTGGCAGGTGCAGCGGCGCCAGCCGGTCCTGCAGGGCCGGGCGGTCCCGGTGGCCCCGGCGGGCGGCGCGGTTCTGTCACGACGGTGGGCGTGGCGACGGCGGAAAAGGCGGATTTGCCAGTGACGCTGGAAGCACTGGGCACGGTTACGGCGGCGGCGACCACCACGGTGCGGCCACAGGTGTCGGGCATATTGCAGCAGGTGCTGTTCAAGGAAGGCCAGATGGTGAAAGCAGGGCAGGTGCTGGCACAGATCGATCCACGCCAGTTTGAAATGGCGCTGCTACAGGCTTCCGGCCAGCGTCAGCGCGATGAGGCGCAACTGGAAAATGCCAAGCTGACGCTGGAACGCTACCGCACCTTGCTGGGACAGGATTCCATCGCACGGCAGGATGTGGATACGCAGGCGGCACTGGTCAAACAGCTGGAAGGCACGGTGATGACGGACCGTGCGCAGGAAGGCACGGCCAAGCTGAATCTGGGCTACACCAAAGTCGTGGCGCCGATAACGGGACGGGTGGGCCTGCGCGTGGTGGATGTGGGTAATCTGGTGGGGGCTAGCGATGCAGGCGGCATCGCCGTAATTACCCAGCTATCGCCTATCGATGTGGAATTCTCGGTGCCGCAGGATAGCGTCCCGACCCTGATGCAGCAGGTGAATAGTGGTGCCAGCCTGACCGCTGTGGCGCTAGACCGCACCCGTACTAACACGCTGGAAAGCGGCAAGTTCTCGGCCATGGATAATCAGGTGGATGTGCAGACGGGCACCGTCAAAGCCAAAGCACGATTCGCTAATGCCAAGTCGGCGCTGTTCCCTAGCCAGTTCGTCAATCTGCGACTGGAAATGCGCACTATCAAGGATGCCGTGATGGTGCCCGTGACGGCCGTGCGCCATGGTGCGAATGGTGATTTCGTGTATGTGCTCAAAGCCGATAAAACCGTGACGGTGCGACCGATCACGCGCGGCCATGCGACCGCAGAAAAGGTGCAGATTGCCAGCGGCCTGAAAGTGGGCGAGCAGGTGATTACGGAAGGCGCGGACCGTCTCAAGGAAGGCGCTAAAGTGACGCTGCCCGGTGCTGGCGGTGCTGGTGGCGCTGGCGGCCAGCACAAAGAAAAAGGCGTAGCTAAATAATGAGTCCGTCCGCTCCCTTTATCAAACGGCCGGTAGCGACTTCGCTGCTGATGCTGGCGATAGTGCTGGCAGGCTTGGTCGGCTTCAAATTCCTGCCCCTGTCAGCGCTGCCGCAGGTGGACTTCCCCACCATACAGGTGCAGACGCTGTATCCGGGCGGTAGCCCCGAAGTGATGGGGCAGACTGTCACAGCACCGCTGGAGCGCCAGTTCGGCCAGATGGCGGGACTGCAGCGCATGAGCTCCACCAGCGCTGCCGGTGTCTCCATCGTCACGCTGCAGTTCGGACTAGGGCAGACGCTGGACGTGGCCGAGCAGGAAGTGCAGGCTGCCATCAACGCGGCCGCCTCGCTGCTGCCGACCGATTTGCCAGCCCCGCCCGTATATGCCAAGGTCAATCCGGCCGATGCGCCCGTGCTCACGCTGGCGATTACCTCGGACACCATGCCGCTGACGGAAGTGCAGAACGTGGTGAATACCCGTCTGGCGCTGAAGATCTCGCAAGTGTCCGGTGTGGGGCTGGTGACGCTGAGCGGCGGCCAGCGTCCGGCCGTGCGCATACAGGCCGATACCAACGCACTGGCTTCGTATGGACTGGGGCTAGATACGCTGCGCACGGCGATCACGGCGGCCAATGCGAATGGCGCCAAGGGTAGTTTCGATGGCCCCACCCGCGCCTACAGCATTAACGCCAATGACCAGCTCGTGACGGCCAAGGATTACAAGGAACTGATCCTCGCTTACAAGAATGGCGCTCCTGTGCGCCTGAGCGATGTGGCGACGGTGAAGGAAAGCGCGGAGAACGTGGAGCTCGGTGCGTGGTCCGGCAATGCTCACGGTCTGCAGCAGGCCATCATTTTGAATGTACAGCGTCAGCCCGGCGCGAATGTCATCGCTACGGTAGATGCCATCAAGGCGCGCCTGCCGGAGCTGCAGGCCGGTCTGCCCGCCGCCATGAAGGTGGAGGTGCTGAGTGACCGTACCACGGGTATCCGCGCTTCGGTCGAGCATGTGGAACTGGAACTGCTGCTGGCCGTGGTGCTGGTGGTGCTGGTGATCTTCGCTTTCCTGCATAGCCTGCGCGCTACGGTGATTGCCAGCCTGTCCGTGCCGATTTCGCTGATCGGCACCTGCGGCATCATGTATCTGCTCGGGTATAGCCTGAACAATCTGTCGCTGATGGCGCTGACGATCGCCACTGGCTTCGTGGTCGATGATGCCATCGTGATGATCGAGAATATCGCGCGCTATATCGAAGAAGGCGAAAAGCCCATGGTGGCGGCGCTCAAAGGCGCGGCGCAGATAGGCTTCACCATTATTTCGCTGACCGTTTCGCTGATTGCCGTGCTGATACCGCTGCTGTTCATGGGCGATGTGGTGGGGCGGCTGTTCCGCGAGTTTGCCATTTCGCTGGCGATTACCATCCTGATTTCGGCGGTGGTGTCGCTGACGCTGGTGCCGATGATGTCGGCGCGCTGGCTAAAGAGCCATGCGGAGCAGAAGCCTAATCGCTGTGCACTGCGTTTCCAGCAGTTCTTCGATGATGTGATCACCCATTACGACCGCGCGCTGGTGTGGGTGCTGAACCATAGCGGCCTGACCCTGCTGGTGGCACTGGGCACGCTGATGCTGACGGTGCTGCTATATGTGGTGATTCCGAAAGGGCTGTTCCCCACGCAGGATACGGGGCAGTTGCAGGCGCGGCTGGAAACCGGCAAAGCGGTTTCGTATGCGCGCATGGCCGAACTGCAGCAGCAGGCCGCCAAGCTGATACTGGAAGATCCGGACGTGGGCACGCTCAGCTCCGTGGTCGGTGTGGATGCGGCGAATAACACCATGCTGCATACGGGCAGTATGCTGATCAATCTGAAGCACGAGCGTAGCAGCAGTCAGCAGCAGACTATGGACAGGCTGCGCCAGCGCGTGGCGCAGCTTCCCGGCCTGACCTTGTATCTGCAACCGACGCAGGATCTGACCATCGATGCGGAAACGGGGCCAACCCAGTTCCGCGTGTCGGTGGAAGGGGCCGACAACGCCACCGTGAACGAGTGGGCCACCAAGCTGGCGGAGCAGATGCGCACCAAGGCCGAACTGCGCAATGTGGTATCCGATGTGGGTGCCAGCGCCAATGCGGCCTATGTGACGGTGGATCGTGACAGTGCGTCGCGCATGTCGATCACGGCGGCGTCGATTGATGATGCGCTGTATAGCGCTTTCGGCCAGCGCATCGTCTCTACCATTTTCACCGAAACCAACCAGTACCGCGTGATTCTGGAAGCGCGGCGCGACGACATCACCACGCCGGCCGATCTGGGTAATCTGCAGGTGCGCACGGGTTCCGGCAAGGCCACGCCATTGTCTGCCGTAGCGACCATCAGCGAACGTGCTGCGCCGCTGCAGGTGACCCACGTCGCGCAGTATCCGGCCACTACGCTGGGCTTTGATACGGCAGCCGGTGTGTCGCTCGGTACGGCCGTTGATAGCATCCGGCAGGCGGCGCACGAAATCGGCTTCCCGCCATCTGTTACGCTGACCTTCCTCGGCGCTTCCGGCGCCTATCAGGCTTCGCTGTCCAACCAGTTGTGGCTGATTCTGGCGGCGGTGGTGTGCGTGTACATTGTGCTGGGCGTGCTGTACGAAAGCTATATCCACCCGCTGACCATCCTGTCTACCCTGCCTTCGGCTGGTGTGGGGGCTTTGCTGGCGCTGCTGATCAGTGGTCAGGATCTGGGCGTGATCGGCATTATCGGCATCATTCTGCTGATCGGTATCGTCAAGAAGAACGCCATCATGATGATCGACTTTGCCATCGAAGCGGAGCGGGAACAGGGCAAAGCGCCGCGTGAGGCGATTCATCAGGCCGCACTGCTGCGCTTCCGGCCGATTCTGATGACCACGCTGGCTGCGCTGTTCGCTGCCGTGCCGCTGATGCTGGGCTGGGGTGAGGGCGCCGAACTGCGTCGTCCACTGGGCCTTGCCATCTTCGGTGGCCTGATCGTCAGCCAGTTACTGACGCTGTTCACCACACCCGTAATCTATCTGGGCTTCGATAGTCTGGCGCGCCGTTTCGGTCGCGGCAAGGCGGCGATGCCTGAAGGTGGTGTGTCGTGAACCTGTCGTCGCCCTTCGTCAAACGGCCTATCGCCACCGTGCTGCTGACCTGCGGGCTGGCGCTGGCAGGTATCGGTGCGTTCTTCGTACTGCCGGTGGCGCCGCTGCCGCAGGTGGATTTCCCCGTAATTTCGGTGAATGCCAATCTGCCCGGCGCCAGTCCGGCCACTATGGCTTCGAGTGTATCGACCCCGCTAGAGCGCCATCTGGGTGTGATTGCCGGCGTCAACGAGATGACCTCGCAATCGAATACGGGATCGTCCAGCGTAACCTTGCAGTTCGATCTGAACCGCAATGTGGATGCGGTGGCGCGCGAGGTGCAGGCGGCGATTAATGCCAGCCGCGTCGATCTGCCGGCCACTCTGCGCAGCAATCCCACCTATCGTAAAGCCAACACCTCCGGCATGCCGGTGATGATTCTGGCGCTAACCTCCAAGACTAAAACGCCGGGGCAGATTTTCGATGCCGTGTCGAATACGGTGCTGCAGCGCCTGTCGCAGGTGACGGGCGTGGGCGACGTGGAGCTGGGCGGCAGTTCGCTGCCGGCCGTGCGGGTGGAACTGAATCCGTATGCGCTGAACCGCTACGGCCTGTCGATGGAAGATGTGCGGGCGGCGATACAGGCCACCAATGCCAATCGTCCTCGTGGCGCTTTGCAGGGCGATGGCCGGCGCTTGCAGATCTACACGGAATCGGCGCATGCCACGGGTGGCCGCAGCGCGGCCGATTATCGCAATCTGGTGGTAGGCTGGCGCAACGACACGGCGATTCGCCTGCAGGATGTGGCGCAGGTAGTGGACGGGGTGGAGGATCAGAACAATCTGGGGCTGTTCAACGGCCAGCCTGCGATTGTGGTGATATTGCGCTCGCAGGCGGGGGCGAATGTGATCGAAACCGTCGATAGCGTGCGCGCGCAACTGCCGCTACTGCAGGCGCAACTGCCATCCGACGTGAAGATCGAAGTAGCGTCTGACAGCACCAATTCGATCCGCTCCTCGCTGCACGAAATCGAAATCACGCTGGTGATTTCCGTGCTGCTGGTGGTGTTCGTGGTGAGCGCCTTCCTGCGCAGTCTGCGCGCCACCATCGTGCCTGCGGTGGCGACTGTGGTGTCGCTGCTGGGCACCTTCGGCGTGATGTATCTGCTGGGCTTCAGCCTGAATAACTTGTCGCTGATGGCGCTGACAGTGGCGACGGGCTTTGTGGTCGATGACGCCATCGTGGTGCTGGAAAACACCACTCGCCACATCGAGGCTGGCATGGATCGCTTCAAGGCCGCGCTGCTGGGGGCGCGCGAGGTGGGATATACCGTGCTGTCCATCAGCCTGTCGCTGATCGCCGTATTTATTCCGCTGCTGTTTATGGGTGGCCAGTTCGGTGCGCTGTTCAAGGAATTTGCCATCACCTTGTCGGCGGCGGTGATGATCTCGCTGGTGGTGTCGCTGACCACCACGCCGATGATGTGCGCATGGCTGCTCAAACCTGGTCACACCCATGCCGCGCCAGCGGGGCCGGTGGCGCGTTTCTTCGAGCGGGGCTTTAACGCTATCCTGAAAGGCTACGAACATAGTCTGGACTGGGCACTATCCAGTGTCTGGCTGGTGATGCTTAGTCTGGTGTTTGTGATCGGGCTGAATTTCTACCTGTTCGCAGCCATTCCGAAAGGCGGCTTCCCGCAGCAGGACACGGGGCAGATCAGTGGTGGCATCCGAGCCGACCAGAGCATCTCGTTTCAGGCCATGCAGGGCAAGCTTAAACAGCTGGTTAATATCATCAAGGATGATCCCGATGTGGCGACCGTGGTGGGCTTTACCGGTGGCCGTCGTGCTGGCGGTGGCTTCATGTTCATCAACCTGAAACCGGCCAGCCAGCGCAGCGTGGCAGGGCAGGCGGTGATCGCCCGTCTGCGTCCCAAACTGGCCAAGGTTACGGGTGTGAGCCTGTTCCTCAGCCCCGTGCAGGATTTGCGTGCTGGCGGGCGGCAGGCCAATGCCAACTACCAGTACACGCTGAAAAGCGATAATCAGGCTGACCTGAAAAAATGGGCTAGTCGTCTGGCCGAGGCGATGAAAACCCAGCCAGCGCTGACCGATGTGGATACCGATCAGGCGGAAAACGGGGTAGAAACTTTCGTCACCATCGACAAGGCCAGTGCTTCCCGTCTGGGCCTGTCGGCCAAAGATATCGATAATGCGCTGTACAACAGCTTCGGTCAGCGGCAGGTAGCCACCATCTACAGTGAGCTGAACCAGTATCACGTGATCATGGAAGTGCCGCGTGAATTCGCCAGGAGTCCGGAAGCGCTGAAGGATGTGTATGTGCCATCGAAAGGATTGCCTGCGCCGAGTGCCAGCAACCCTAACGGCGCGCCGGTGGCGCAGACGGTGAGCACCAGTACAAACGGAACCACTACCACCACGGCCAGCACCATGCCGGCCAACGTGGCAGCACCCGCCGTCAAGGATGCGTCGTCCGGCTCCGCCCTGAGCACGACGGCGACCACCATGGTGCCACTGTCGGCTATCGCCACCTTCGCCGAAGGTTCGACGGCAACCGCCATCAACCATCAGGATGGCGAACTGGCGACGACCATCGCCTTCAATCTGCAGGCGGGTAAGAGCCTGTCCGATGCGGCGGCACAGATCAAGGATGCGGAAGCGGAAATCGGTATGCCGAACAATGTGCGCGGCAGCTTCCAGGGCTCCGCCAAGGCCGCACAGGACAGCAACAAGTCGCTGCCGCTGCTGATCCTTGCCGCCGTGGTGGTGATCTACATCGTACTGGGCATACTGTACGAAAGTCTGGTGCACCCAGTCACCGTGCTGACTACCTTGCCATCGGCCGGTGTGGGCGCCGTGCTGGCGCTGTTGATCTTCAAGATGGAGTTCTCGACGATTGCACTGATCGGCATTTTCCTGCTGATCGGTATCGTCAAGAAGAATGCCATTCTGATTATCGACTTTGCACTGGAGGCCGAGCGTTCGCGCGGGCTGACGCCGCGCGAAGCCGTGCGCGAAGCCTGTCTGCTGCGCTTCCGGCCGATTCTGATGACCACGCTGGCCGCCGCACTGGGCGCGCTGCCACTGGCCATCGGCTTCGGCGAAGGTTCCGAATTGCGCCAGCCACTAGGCGTGGCGATTATCGGCGGCCTGATTGCCAGCCAGATTCTGACTTTGCTGACCACTCCTGTGGTCTATCTCCTGATGGATAAACTGCGTCGCCGTAGTCCATCCGAACAACACCTGAGCCGCCTGCATGATGCGGCGCCGAGCACACCATGAGCCTACACATGACTACTCTCCGTTTATCTTCGCTGGCGCTGGCCGTGCTGACCACTTTGCTGGCCAGCGGCTGTGCCGTGACACCGGCTTACCAGACGGCCAGCACGCCACAAGTGGCCGCCTACAAGGAGGCTGCCAGTGCAGTGGAAAAGACGGCCGCTGGATGGACCGAAGCAGCACCTGCCGACATGCTGGAACGTGGCCCGTGGTGGCAGCTCTTTGCTGACCCTGTGCTAGACCAGCTGGCTGCCAGTGTCGAAGTCTCCAACCAGAACGTGGCGGCAGCCGCGGCCAATTATGCGCAGGCAAGGGCGCTGGTGCAGCAGCAGCGCGCCGGCATGTTCCCCAGCGTGACGCTATCGGCCAGCGATACCCGCTCCGGTGGCGGCGACAAGACGCCCACCGCCAACCAGTATCGCGCCAGCATAGGCGCTAGCTGGGAGCCGGATATCTGGGGCAAGCTCGGTGCGGGTGTGGACAATGCGCAGGCCAATCTGCAGATCAGCAGCGCCGAACTGGCGGCTGCACGGCTTTCTGCACAGGGCGAACTGGCGACTAATTACATTTCGCTGCGCCAGACCGACGCACAGAAAGCCCTGCTGGACGCCACGGTGGAAGGCTATGCGCGCGTTTTGCAGATCACTAAAAACCGTTTCGATGCAGGGCTGGCCGCGCGCTCCGATCTGTTGCAGGCAGAAACCCAGCTGGCCAATGCCCGTATCGACCAGCTGACCCTGACGCGCCAGCGCGCCACGCTCGAACATGCGATTGCGGTTTTGCTGGGCAAGGCGGCTAGCGACTTCAGTCTGCCGGCGGCGGAATGGAAGGTGGTGGTGCCCGACGTGCCAGCCGGTGTGCCGTCCACGCTGCTGCAACGCCGTCCCGATATCGCCGCAGCAGAGCGGCGCGTGGCGGCCGCCAATGCGCAGATCGGCATTGCCCGCAGCGCTTACTTCCCGTCGCTGAATCTGACGGGCAGCTATGGCTATGCGGCCGCCAGTTCGGCGGGACTGTTCAATGCGTCCAATAATCTGTGGTCGCTAGGCCTGTCGGCGGCGCAGACGCTGTTCGATGCCGGTGCGACCAAGGCACGCGTGGCCGGTGCCGAAGCGCAGCGCGATGCTGCCATTGCCCAGTATCGCCAGAGCGTGCTGGCGGCGTTTGCCGATGTGGAGAACCAGCTGGCCGCTACCCGTGTGCTGGCGCAGCAGCAGGATCTGCGCAAGGCGGCATCGGCTGCGGCAGATCAGGTGGAAGCGCAAATGCTGAACCGCTATCGCGCAGGGCAGGTCAGTTACAGCGAGGTGGTCACAGCGCAAAATACCGCGCTGACGGCACGGCGTGCGCTGGTGCAGGCGCAGGCCGACCGGCAGACTACGGCCATCGCTCTGATCCAGTCGCTCGGTGGCGGCTGGCACGTGCCGGCGCAATAGGCTAGGGCTGCTGATTTCTAGCCGCAAAACGGCTAGAAATCAGGCTTTGCGGGCTTAAAAAGACCACTCATTCGGCGCCAGAAGGAATATACTCCCGCCAGAACTCAAACTGGGGTATATATCTTGTTAAAACATCTCATTCTCCCCGCTGCACTGCTAAGCGCATTTGCGGCACAGGCCGACGAAGGCCAGTGGCAACCCTACCAACTGCCACAGTTGAAATCCGAATTGAAGCGCGTCGGGATTACCATTCCGGCCGAAAAACTGGCCGATCTGTCCAAGCACCCGATGAGCGCCATCGTGTCGCTGGGCGGCTGCTCGGCCTCGTTCGTGTCCGACGCCGGTCTGGTGGTCACCAACCACCACTGCGCCTACGGCGCCATCCAGCGTAACGCTACGCCCGAACACAATTACATCGTTGATGGCTTTTTAGCCAAGACCCGTGCAGAAGAACTGCCGGGCGGTCCGAACACGCTGGTGTACGTGACCGATAAAGTAGAAAACGTAACCGACCGCGTGCTGAAAGACGTTAAAGCTGGCATGTCGGGCAAGCAGCGCCACGAGGCGGTGGAAAAAGCCATCAAGTCGCTGATCGCCGAATGCGAAAGCGATAAATTCTATCGCTGCTCGGTGCCAGCCTTCCACCGCGGCCTTGAGTACTACCGCATTCGCCAGATGATGATACGCGACGTGCGTCTGGTGTACGCACCGGCCGACATGATTGGTAATTTCGGTGGCGATATCGACAACTACGAATGGCCACGTCAAGGCGGCGACTACTCCTTCCTGCGCGCCTATGTGGGCAAGGATGGCCGTCCGGCCGATCCGTCGCCGGACAACGTGCCGTATCACTCGAAAGATTTTCTGGTCGTATCGGCCGAAGGTCTGAAGAACGGCGATCCGGTGCTGCTGGCCGGCTATCCGGGCCGCACCAGCCGCTACAAGCTGCCTTCGGAAATCCGCGCTGCACGTGATTCGGCCTATCCGGCCCGCGTGGCAGAGATTCAGGCTGATCTGGACGTGATTGCTGCCGCCACCAAGGGCAATGCTGCTGCCGCAGTGCGTTACGCCAGCGTCGACAAGAGCATGAACAACGTGATGAAGAAGACGCAGGGCCTGCTGGACGGCTTCGCGCGCAAGGACATCGCCGCCATCAAGGATGTGCAGGATGCCGAGTTCCGCGCATGGTATGGCAAGCAGCCTAACGTGTCGAAAACGCTGCTGGCCGAACTCGATAGCGTGATTGCAGCCGATCTGGCACTGAGCGACGAGGAATTCGGCTACAGCGTGGCGACCACTTCGGATCTGCTGAAAAGCGCTATCACCCTCAACCGTCTGGCCCGCGAAAGCGCCAAGCCGGATGCCGAGCGTGAATCGGGCTACCAGCAGCGCGACCTGAGCTTCATCAAGGCCCGTCTGAACCGTCTGGAACAATCGTTCGTGGCCAGCGTGGACCAGGCGCGCTTCACGGCGGCACTGCAGCGCTATGCCAAGCTGCCGAAATCCATGCACGTGACGGATCTGGACAGCCTGCTGCCAGCCGTGGACGCCGTGCCAGCGCTGTACGCCCGCACGGAACTGGGTGATACCGCCAAGCGTCTGGCATGGGTAGGCAAGGATGCTGCAGCGGTTAGCGCTGCCGATGACGCTTTCGTCCAGCTGGCGATCAAGCTCGATGGCGTGACCCAGTCGCTCAAAGAGCGCCGCAAGGAACTCGATGGCAATCTGGAACGCGTGATCCCGCAATACATGCAGGCCGTGATCGCATGGAAGAAATCGCAGGGCAAGCCGGTCTATCCTGACGCGAATTCGACTCTGCGCGTGACCTATGGCACGGTATCGCCATACTCGCCGAAAGACGGCATCACCAAAGGCCCGTTCACCACGGTGGAAGGCATCGTCGAGAAGCACACGGGTAAAGATCCGTTCAACGCACCACAGAAGCTGCTCGATGCCATCAAGGCCAAGCGCTATGGCCAGTTCAAGGATTCCGTGCTGGGCACCGTACCGGTCGATTTCCTGACCAGCGCCGATACCACGGGTGGTAACTCCGGTTCGGCGGTGATGAACCGCAAGGGTGAGCTGGTGGGACTGAACTTCGATTCGACCTATGAATCGATTACCAAGGACTGGTACTTCGACACGGCCATTACGCGCGCCATCCACATGGATATCCGCTATATGCTGTGGGTGATGAGCGAAGTCGATCACGCTGACAACGTGCTCAAGGAAATGACCATCAAATATCCGGCCAAAAAATGATGGAACAACTTGCTGTTCTGCTGGGAGTCGCCTACACGCCATGGAAACTGGCGGGGCTGGCGACGACCCCGCTGGAGCTGCTGTCTTTCCTGCTGTCGGTCGCCACGGTGTGGTTCAACATCCGCCAGTCCCACTGGGGCTGGCTGTTTGCTATCATCTCTTCGGCCACATACGGGCTGGTGTTCTTCGGCTCGCGCCTGTATGGCGACATGGGGCTGCAGCTGGTGTTTATCAGCGTATCGATCTACGGCTGGTATCAGTGGCTGCATGGCGACGATAGCCACGAGCGCCTGCCCGTGACGGAGCTCACTACGCGTGGCCGCTATATTGCGGCTGCGGCGTGGCTGGGCGGTTTTGCCGTGCTGGCGTGGTTCCTCAAGTCGTACACGGATACCGACGTGCCTCATTCCGACGGCTTTCTGACGGCGGGCAGTCTGGTTGGCCAGTTGCTGCTGTCGCGGAAGAAGATCGAGAACTGGCATGTGTGGATTATCGTCGATGTGCTGTATGTGGCGTTGTATCTGCACAAGCATCTGGTGCTGACGGCGATACTGTATGCCGTGTTTGTCGGCATGGCGGTAATGGGCTTGCGCGCATGGCGCGGCGATGTGCCGGCCAGCGGGCGCATGGCGCTGGAATGAGGGCGGCCACACCGCTGCGCATCGCCATACTGGGCGCAGCATCCTCCGGCAAATCCACGCTGGCGGCCGCACTGGCCGAGCATTATCAGACCGTGTGGGTGCCCGAATATCTGCGCGAGTTTGTCGATGTGCAGGGCAGGGTGCCCCGTTCCGAAGACCAGTTCCATATCGCCAGCACCCAGCGTGCGCGCGAGGAACTGGCTGCTGGTCGCGCTCACAAGTATCTTTTTTGCGACACCACGCCGCTGATGACGGCCATCTATAGCCGGCACTATTTCGGTGCAGTGGATGCGCCGCTGGCCGCGCTGGCGGCCAGCCACCAGCGCGATTACGATCTGACGCTGGTCACGGCAGCCGATATTCCGTGGGTGGCCGATGGGCTGATGCGCGAATGCGCCGAAGTCAGCGTCACCATTAACCGCATGCTGCTGGACGAACTGGCGGCCCGTGCGATACCCTATCTGCTGGTGTCGGGCGATCCCGGCGAACGACTTTCTCAGGTGGAGCGGCATCTATGAAAAGGCTGGCGGTGATATCGATGTTCATATCGCCGCTAGCACTGGCGGATACCGGCTACTACCTTGTCTCTACCTACGACGTCGAGCATCAGGCCTCGATCGATTTCAAATACTGGAACGCCCATTACAACGGCCGCACCGTGGCTGCGCCGGAGCTCGGCATAGGCTACGGCCTTACCTCGCGCTGGTACACCGAGGTGTATGCCAAGTGGATCAAGACCAATGGCGGGGCAGGGCGCTGGGTGCAGACCGACTGGCAGAATGATTTTCTGCTGACGCAGGGGCAGTACGATTTCGATCTGGCGCTGCACACCCGCATCGCGCGCGCCCGCAACAGCGAAGATGGCTACACGCTTGAATGGGGGCCGGTACTGCAGACCGAATATGGCCGCACCCAGTTCAACGTCAATCTGTTTTTCCAGCGCGATGTCCGCGTCAGTCCCTCTGTCACGGCGGCGCCGGCTGCGACGGCGCTGACCTACCAGCTACAGGTCAAGCACAACTGGCTGCCATGGTTGCAACCGGGCCTGCAGGCGTTTGGCGAAGTGGGGAAGTGGAATGACTGGCTGCCGTACCGGCAGCAGTCGCACCGTGCCGGGCCGATGGTGTACGGACACCGTGATATCGGCCAGCAGGAAGTGAAATACGAATTTGCCTATCTGATAGGGCGCAATTCGGCACGCGCAGCGAAGAGTGTAACGCTGCGCGTGCAGTACCTGTTTTAGAGGTCGAACTGGGCCGACACGCGCAGCGTGCGGCTGGCACCCGGCATCAGGTAGCCGCCCAGATCCGGTGTGACATCGCGCCAGTAGAACTTGTCCAGCGCATTATCGACACTGGCGCGCAGCGTGACTGGCGTATTGCCCACGCGGGTGGCATAGGCGCCGCCCAGATTGAGCACATGGTAGGAAGGCACAAATACCTTGTTCTCGATATCGAAGGCCTTCTTGCCCGAATACTGCCAGTTGGCGCTCAGCGACAGGCCAGCGACTTCCTGCACGGCGTAGTCGGCAAACACGCTGGATTTGAAAGCCGCCACGTTGGTAACGCGCTTGCCATCGAGACTGGCCAGACCCGTATCATGCTGCTGGGTGTTGAGCGCGGTGGCGCTGGCGCCCACGGCCAGGCTGCGGCTAACGCGGCCATGCAGTGCCATTTCCAGACCGCGATTCTGGGCCTCGCCGTTGCGCACATACTCGTTCTGCGCCGAGGTGTATTCCAGACCTTTGCGGATCTGGAACAGCGCCAGCGAGGCGTTCAGGTCAGGATGCACGTCGGCT
Source organism: Duganella fentianensis (assembly GCF_964031615.1). Taxonomy (GTDB): domain Bacteria; phylum Pseudomonadota; class Gammaproteobacteria; order Burkholderiales; family Burkholderiaceae_D; genus Rugamonas; species Rugamonas fentianensis_A. Next base: position 152,023 of record NZ_CAXIQN010000014.1, on the reverse strand, counting down.
TTCACCCCCACTTCCACCTGCTTGGATTTGTTCGGGGCCAGCGCGCGGCCCTGATTGCTGGTGCCCAGCGGTGCCACGCCGCCGTATTCCAGACCCTGTGCCAGCGAGCTATACACCGACACATTGCTGCGCAGCGCGTACACCAGCGCTACATTCGGCAGCCAGTAGCCCGTGTCCGTATGGGCGTACTGCAGCGCTACGCCGTTATCGTCGGCACCGACGTACTCATCACGCTTGATCTGCACGTAGCGGGCGCCGGCGTGCAGTTTCAGCTGGTCGGTCAGGCTGGCTACATCCTGTGCGAACACGGCGCGGTCCAGCGTGTGTCGGCGTTCCGTTACGGGGCCGCTGCTGCCTTGTGCCGGTGCCACCACGATAGGGTGGTAGATATTGCTGTAGCCAGTGCCGTCCTTGCCGGCCTGGGTGTACAGATAGTCGCCCCATTTTTCGCTGTTGCGTGCCAGCGAAGCACCAAACGTCACAGCATGGTTGATGCCGGCGCTGACGAAGCGGCCCTGCAGCAAGGCCTGTACGGCGAACGGCGATTTTTTCTCGCCCAGACTCTTGTAGTCGTACACGTCGAAATCACCATTGCCGCAGTAGCCCGGATACAGGCCCTGTGCGCCGCAGCCGTAAGGGAAAGCGGTGTAGTCGTCACGTTTGAACTGGTGCTGGTTGGCGCTGATGCTGGCGTTCCACTCTGGCGAGAAGCTGTAGGCGAAACGCGCACCCAGATTGCTGCTGGTGGTTTCCACCGGACGGCTCCATGGCTGGTTGTTGAGCATGGTGTCAGCCGCTACGACTGGCAGGGTGGTGTTGTTGAGCAGCTGGAAGCCCGGTGCGGTGACCTGAGATTTCTTCTGGATGTCGCCATCGATCTGCAGCAGGGCTTGTGGCGAGATCTTGAAATCGAAAGCGGCACTGGCGAATTTACGGTTACCGTCGGCGCCCTTGATGTAGGAACGCAGGCGCTCGGCCGCCAGATTCACACGGTAGCCCAAGCGCGGGTCGTCGAAACGGCCACCCAGATCGACCGTGCCGTACAGGTTGCCGCGCTCGCGTTCTTCCAGAATCACGGTGCGCAGGGTCTGCTCGGTCGGACGTTTGGTGACGTAGTTGATCATGCCGCCCGGTGCGGATACGCCGGCCTGCAGGCCGGACAGGCCCTTCAGCACTTCGATGCGTTCCTTATTCTCCAGCGGGATCTGGGTGTCGCCCGGAATGGCCATGCCATCCTTGCGGTAGCTGGTGGCGTTATCGAGCTTGAAGCCGCGGATCGAGAACTGTTCGGAATAGCCGACCGCGTTGTAGGCGTCGCTCAGGCTGGCGTCGTAGCGGGCGGCGTCGGTGGTCGAGTGGATCTGCAGATCCTGCATCTGCTGGGCACTGATGACGTTGACGCTGGCCGGGGTTTCCAGCAGCGGGGCATCGCTGAAGCCGGCCACGCTGGCGCGGTTAAGCTGGGCTTTGCTGGCCGTAACCAGAACTTCGGGCATGCTCTGTTCGGCGCTGTCGGCCAGTGCGCTGACAGGGAAAGCAAGGGCGATCGCGAGGGCGAGCGGGCTGGTGGCAAATTTGGTGGTGGTCATATGGACTCTCTACATGTTCGGCTGGATGCCGTGCGGGAGAGCCATCAAAGGAGGGGAGAACTACTTTGCGCTTTCCTTCGCTGGCATTATCCAGATCAGGTACGAAGGGTATCTCTCACCCGGACACAACAGCCCAGGACCCCTAGCGAGGCGTTAGTGTATCACAGTGCCGCGCCGCGCGGCTGGCCGGCCTAGTCGTGCGCCATGGCTGGCGGGGCGCCGCTACACTGCATCCTCGTTGGGCGGCAAGTCGAGAGGAGTACGATGAAACCTATGTATCGGGAAGGTAGCTGGTTTGCCATTCCCCTGCTCGATGGCGGCTATGGCTGGGGGCTGGTGGTGCGACTCGCACCGACCAGCAAGACCATGCTGGCCTATCTGTTCGGGCCGCGCCTGCCACAGCTGGCAACGCTGGAACAGCTCGATGCGCTGCAGCCGGAAGCGGCGCTCAGGGTGCTGCGGGTGGGCGATATGGCGCTGGCCAGCGGCCACTGGCCCGTGCTGGGCGAGAGTGCGCGCTGGCAGCCGGCGCGCTGGCCCGTGCCGCAGTTTCTGCGCCGCGCCGACAAGCTGCAGCGGGCCTGGCGGGTCAGCTATTCCGATACGGATCCCAGCCGCGCCGAGCGCGAAGAGGCCGTTCCCTATGATATGGCGGATTCCCTTGGGCTGGAAACGGATTCGCTGTATGGCTATGGTTCGGTAGAGCTATTGCTGACGCGCCTGCTGGGCGCGGCAGCACCTAATCGCAGCTGACATTCCATGCGGCGTATTCGCCGCGATGCTTGCGCACGGCCACGCGCACGCGCGTGTCGCGGTCGCTCTCGAACACCAGTCCGAACATTGTGGGGGCGCCCTGCGCGGCGGCAGCGGGTTCGATTGCGCTCAGCGTGAACGGCAGGGCGCGCTGGCGTATGCATTGCGAATTCCCCGCCAGTAGCAGACGGGCGCGCTGCAGCAGTGCGCTATGCTGGCGCAGCAGCGCCACCACATCTTCCGGCGGCACGCTGGGTTCCATCAGCACGGTATGCTGTGCTGCCGTGCAGACGGTATTGGGGCGGGCCAGCCAGACATGCCAGCTGGGCGGCTGGGCGGCCGCTTGCCAGCGCTGCTCCGGCTTGGCTGCGGCATCGTAGATGAAGCTGGAGCGGATCTGGCGGCACAGGTCCACGGCCGAGTGGCGTGGCGCGCTATCGACGCGGGCGACCACCTGCCACGGCTGGCCGCGCCGGCGCGAAATCTCGAACGTCGGTGCGAACAGGGGCGCGACAGGACGGGCGCCGCGTGCCTCGCTTAGTGCCAGCTGGCGGTAGTAGGCGTCGAAGCTGCTGCGTTCTGCGTCGCTAGGTTCGCGTTGCTGTAGCGCGCTGGCGCGGGTCTGTTTGCTGGGTAGTGGCGCAGCATTCGAGGCGGGCGCGGCCTGCGCGCTGGCAGCTAGCAGCAGGGCGGGCAGGTACAGCGCGGTGCGACGCAGTGTCGCGCGTTTGCAATCAGGCGCCAGCGTCATACGGCCTTCATGCTGATCTGGATCTGCAGGCCGCCGCCTGCGCGGTTGCGTACCTGCAGTTCGGCGCCGTGGCGCTGGATCACCCGTTCCACGATGGCCAGACCGAGGCCGGCACCGTTGGCCTGCCCCCGTGCCGTATCGAGCCGCGTGAACGGTTTCAGTAGCTGTTCGATCTGTTCGTCCGGCACGCCGGTGCCGTGGTCCTGTACTTCGATCAGCACGTGGCGCGAGGAATGGCTGCCTTTGATGCTGCAGCGGATATCGATTTCCGTCACCTCGCTGCCGGGCGTCTTGCCATAGCGGCGCGCGTTTTCGATCAGGTTGTTGATGACCCGTTTGAGGTCGGTAGCATTGCCCATGGCATGGGCGTCCGGCGTGATCTCGGTGTGGATCCGCACATCGGGCAAACGCCCGGCTTCATGGGCTGTTTCTTCCAGCAGGGCAGACAGGTCGATGCTGGTGAAGCTGGAAGCTTCCGTCGGTTTGGCGTAATCGAGGAACTGGCCGATGATGTCGTCCATCTGGGCGATGTCGGACTGCATGCCTTCGCGTGCTTCCTTCGACAGGTCGGCCATTTCCACCTCCAGCTGCATGCGTGCCAGCGGGGTGCGCAAGTCGTGCGAGATACCGGCCAGTATGACGGCGCGGTCCGATTCCACCTGCTGCAGCTGCACCACCATCTGGTTGAAGCTACGGTTGGCCTGGATGATTTCGGTCGGGCCTTTTTCCGGTAGCGGCGCTGGCCGCCGGCCTTGTGCAAAGGCCCGCGTAGCCTGCGTCAGGCGGCGCAGCGGCAGGTTGATCAGGCTGGAAATGAAGGCGGCGCCGATCAGCGACACCACCGATACCACGCTGGCCCAGCCCAGCCACTGTATGCCCGTCAGGCCGCGGATACGCTCGCGTTCCAGCATCAGCCAGTAGGCATCGTCGTCGATCTTGAAGCTGACCCAGAAACCCGGCGTGCCGTTCACTTTGGACGAGAAGCGGGTATCCGGCCCCAGTTTGGCCCGTACCAGCTTCTCGATGTCGGGCATCAGGGCGTTGGCAGGCGGCGGTTCGACCTTGTCGTCCTCCTCCAGCGTGAACACGCGGATGCCTTCGTTGGCCACCAGATCGAACAGCAGCTCGCGCCGCAGTTCCGGCGCCGAGTGGGTCAGGGCGGCCTGGGTGATGGTGACCACCGAGATCACCTGCGAGGAAATCTGCTGGACTTGCGGTTCGTGCTGCACCACGCTGATCATGCCGACCCATGCCGTCATGCTGAGAGTGGTGAGGGCGCCTAGCAGGAAGAAGGTGCGCCAGAACAGGCCGCTTTTCAGGCTAGCCAGCCGGAGCGAGAAACGGGACATCATTACGCTGGCGCGCACTTAGCGCGGCTGACCCTCCGGTATGAACACATAACCCAGTCCCCAGACAGTCTGGATGTACAGCGGGCTCGATGGATCAGGCTCGATCAGCTTGCGCAGGCGGGAAATCTGCACGTCCAGACTGCGGTCGAATACTTCGTACTCGCGGCCACGGGCCAGTTCCATCAGCTTTTCGCGCGACAGCGGCTGGCGTGCATGGCGGGCAAACACTTTGAGCACGGAGAATTCGCCCGTGGTGAGCGGCACGGTTTCGCCGTTTTTCTTCAGCGTGCGGGTGCCCAGATCGAGCACGAACTGGCCGAACTCGAACGATTGCGGGGTTTCCGAAGGCGCACCGGGAATTTCGTCCGGACCACGGCGGCGCAGCACGGCGCCGATACGGGCCACCAGCTCGCGCGGGTTGAATGGCTTGGGCAGGTAGTCGTCGGCGCCCATTTCCAGCCCGACGATGCGGTCCACATCTTCGCCCTTGGCGGTCAGCATGATGATAGGGGTCTGGTCGCCTGCGCCGCGCAGACGGCGGCAGATCGATAGACCGTCTTCACCGGGCAGCATCAGGTCCAGCACCAGCAGGTCATAGCGCTCGCGCAGCCACAGCTTGTTCATGGCGGTGGCACTTTCTGCCGTGAAGACGTTGAAACCCTGTTCGGTCAGATAGCGGCGCAGCAGGTCGCGCAGACGTACGTCGTCGTCTACCACCATGATTTTGGCCTGATGGCCGTTCAGGTTGGCGGCGCTGTTGCTGGATTCGGTCGATAAACTAGTCATATCTCTGCCAGATTTGTCTTATTCATGTTGCTATGGTAACGTCATAATCGTTCCGCGAAAACGCCTGATTTGAGGCATTACAAAGTGTTACAAACTTTACCCAATTGCTCTTACAGCTTGCGGTAATCCAGCATACACTCGGGACATAGAATCAGTCATTAGGAACGCCAAGATGGGCATCACTCACAAAAAAATGATCGCGGCAGCCAGCGCATATTTTTGCGTGCGTTCGTCCGTCAGTGCCATGCTGGCATGCGGCGCAGTGTGCGGCGGTCTGCTGGCTGCCGGCTTGGCGCAGGCAGCCGGTAATGGCGAAGGTCAGCACCGTGACGATGGCCGTGGCGGGCGTGAAATGGCTGGTGGCCGTGCTCAGGATGGCCGTAATGGCGATTTGCGTCAGATCGATCCGCGCAGCTACGAGGCGCGTGCCGAGGAGCAGCGCCGCGCCATGCAGGAAGCGGGCCGCAATGCGGAGATGAATCGCCGCGCCGGCCGCTTGACGCCGGATGAGCGGCGCGACCTGCGTCGCCAGATCAATGAAGCGGGTCAGGATATCTACGCCAACCCGCCACGCCGCTGATTGTCCGCTGCTTCCCTGCGGATTGCCGCCGCGCGGCGGCGATACTTATCAATGTATTATTGATATGTAGCAATTAGTTCACAGTTATGCTTCCCACAATGTGAATTATTCAACCTTCCTTTTAGGCAGAGTGTAATATTAATTAATTACACGCAATGTCTTTCGGCGTGCAAGCCGTTCGGAGGGAGATGGTGGTTCAAGACGTTGCTCTAGTGACATCAGGGGAGGAAGTGCACGCTCCGGGTGTCGGCTTGCCCGTCGGTCTGGTGCGGCAGGGCGATGGTATCTTCATCGATATGTCGATGTCGCAACTGACGCTGGTGGCGGCCATCAACGAAGTATTCCACTCGCACCGTTATTTCTCCGGTCTCGACTACAAGGTACTGATCAAAGCCCTGTACGGTGTGGGGCCGGAAATGCCCGGCAAGGAGCTGGTGCGCATTGCCACCGATCTGGGCGAGATCCCGCCCGAGCGCGTGGCGCTGTACAAGCCGCCCAAACTGGGGCGCGGCTATGCCGAATACTATTTCGAGACGCTGTATCTGGAAGCGCAGGAACTATCCGACGGCACCATCATACCCGAGCGTCCCACCCGCCTGAACGTGGACGAATTCGTCACCGAGATGTGGAACAAGGGCATCTTGTTCGGCATTGAAGTGGCAGCGGTGGCAGCCGCGATCGCGTCCACCAAGCCAGACCGGATTACCGTGGCCATCGATCTGGACCCGCAGCCGGGCCAGAATGCCCGCGTGGAGGAAGTCTCGTCCGACCTGCATCGTAGCGACGCGCCCAAGGAAAGGGCCGATGGCCGGGTGGATCTGGGCAGCTTCCAGAACCGTTTCCCGCAGATTGAAGCCAACGTCAAGCTGCTCAAGAAGATACCGGCCGTACCGGGCCTGCCCGGCTACGATACGGGCGGCCGGCGTACCGCGCCCGATGCGCCGCAAGACCTGACGCTGAGCTTCTTTGCCGGCGAGGGCACGGAAGCGCGCATGTTCGAGGATGGCGAGTATGTGGTGTCGACCCGCAAGGGCTTCCTGAATGTGGATGCCAAGTCCAAGCGGATCTCCATCACGGACAAGATCATCAGTCTGGACGGTGTCAGCGGCAAGACGACCGGCAATCTGGAACTGGCTGGCGCCTACGAAGAATTCGGCGACATTCAGGAACAGCGCGAAGTCACTGGTAGCGATATCACCGTGCATGGCAATGTGTATGGCAATATCACTTCGCGCGGCGGTACCGTGGTGCTGGGGCAGAATCTGGTCAGCGGCGCGGTGCACAACGCTTCCGGCAATATCACCATCAGCGGCGTGGCTTCCGGTTCCGTGATCCATACAGATAGTGGCCAGATCGTCATCGGGCGGGCCGAGAACTGTGTGATCTCGGGCACCTCGGTAACGATCACCGACGCTTCCAACTGCGAGATCATTGCCGAAACCGTGCGCATCGAACTGGCTGAAGGCTGCGCCGTCGCAGCGCGCGATGTGGAGATCGACAGTGCCGGTCCGCGCCGCCGCACGGAAATGCTGGTGCATGTGCTGGTGCGCGATGTCAGCCAGTTCGATCAGGAGATCGGCGAACTGGGACAGCGCGAGACGGCGCTACAGCTGGCCAACGCCGAAGTCCAGCAGAAGATCGATGCGATTGCTGCCATTCCCGATGTGCGGCGCTATCTGGCGCTGGCGCAGAAGCTGCGCAATCAGGAGCTGCAACTGTCGCCCGAACAGGGGCATCTGCTGCGCAAGATCGCCGGTGCCGTGGCCACGGAACTGCAGTCGATTTCTACTCTGCGCGACGAACTGCGTCCCGGCCACGCCCAGCTCAAGATGACACAGGAAAAGCTGCAGCGCGTGATCGAGCAGAAGCTGGCGGCTACCGGCCACGCGCGCTGCTGTCTGCGCATGGTGTGCGGCGAAACCATGGTACGCACCATGCCGTTCCAGAATACCAGCACCGCCCTGATCATGCTGCCTGCCAAGGACATCAAACAGCGCCTGCGCAATGCCGGTGCCGGCCGCATGCTGTTCTGCGACAGTGCCGGTGTGCTGAACTGGCATCTGGACCCGCGTGCCCCCTCCATCGCCGGATAACCATGCACTGCCAAATTTCAAGCGTTCATGCTAATCTAGATTCGGGAATCGCCCCGTTTTGTGAGGAACATTGTGTCGGATGAGGCTCAGGCGCTAGGACAGGCGGCAGAGGGCGAGCTGCCGGCCGCAATCATCAAGCGTCCCGACGGTGTATTCTTCGCGCGGGATGCTTCGCCACGTTCCTGTCTTTCTGCGGTAAGTCAGGTTTTTCTCAGCAGTTCCTATTTTGCCGGCCTTGATTACGCCATTCTGATCAAGCTGCTGTACAACTGCGGGCCGGATCTGCCGGAGAATGTGGCGAGTCAGCCCATGATCCGCTTTGCCACCAGCATCGAGCCTTTCCATCCCACCCGCCGTACCCTGTACAAGGCAGTGAAACTGATCAATGGCGAAGCCGAGTACTTCTTCGAGCCAGTGTTTTTCGAAATCCCCGATATGCCGGCCCAGCCGGCACGGCTGAATTTCGACGAGTTCGTGTCCGACATGTGGGTGAAAGGTGTGCGCTTCGGTATCGATGCGCCAGCCGTGCGCGATGTGATTTCCTATGGCCGCGTGGCGCGCATCGTGGTGGCACGCCGGCTGGCTGCAGCGCCGGGGCGCGACGCCACCATCGAGGAAGTGTCGCAGGACATCCACCGCAGCGATGCACCGCGCGAGAAGAAGGATGGCAAGCTTGATCTGCAGGCTTTCCAGAACCGCTTCCCGCAAGTCAAAGCCAATGTACGCCTGCTGCGCAAAGTGCCCAAGGTGATGGGCGCGCGCGGCTATGAACTGTCCGGCATCGTGCTGGAACCGCCCGTGCCGCGCGATCTGGAACTGAGCGACATGGCCGGCGAAGGCACGGTGATCGAGAATAGCCGCGATGGCGAGTTTCTGGTGTCGGCGGTGGAAGGCTTTCTGAGTATCGATGCTGCCACCAAGCGGCTGTCGATCGGGCCGAAAATCATCAGCCGCGAAGGCGTCAGCGCGCGCACCACGGGTAATCTGCAGCTGACGGGCGAATACGAAGAATTCGGCGACGTGCAGGAGCAGCGCGTGGTCGATGGCGGCAACATCACCATCCACGGCGATGTGTTCGGTAATATCAGTTCACGCGGCGGGACGATTACGCTGAGCCGCAATCTGATGGGCGGCACTACCACCAATCTGGAAGGCGATATTCTGGTACGCGGCGTGGCTTCCGGTGCCGTGCTGCAGACCCGCAAGGGCGAGGTGCACTTGACCCGCGCCGAGAGCTGTGTGATTTCAGGTAGCAAGGTGTATATCGACGAAGCCAGCAACTGCGAAATTCTGGCCGAGGAAGTCCACATCAAGGTGGCCGAGGGCTGCGCCATCGGCGCGCGCAAGATCGAGATCCAGAGTGCCGGACCACGCCGCCAGCACGAAATGCTGCTGTACACGCTGGTGCCTGACCTGTCCAAGTTCAACAAGAAGATCATGGAGTTGCAGCCGCGCGTGCAGCAGACGGCGCATGAGGCTAGAATCCGGCGCAATGAAATCGAAGCGCTGTCAGGACAGGCGGATGTGCGCACCTATCTGACCCTGGCCACCCGTGTGCGCAAGCGTGAAGTGGTGCTGTCGCCAGAGCAGGAACAGCTATTCCACAAGATGGCGGCCAATGTGGGGCCCTCGCTGCGCGCCATCTCCAAACTGTCGCTGCTGCTGAAGGCGGCCGAAGTGCAGCACGAGCAGGCGCAGGAAGAAGTCAATCTGATCGAACGGCAGAAGCTGGCCATCATGCGCGGTTCCTATTGCAAGGTGGAGCAGCTGACGGGCGATGTGCTGCTGCGTACCATGAGCTTTGCACCGGATGGCAATCCCCCTTACGACCGTCCGGCCAAAGACCTGAAAGCCAAGGTGCGCACGACTGTGCCGGGTATGCAGGTGGTGTATGCCGGCAGTCAGGGGCCGCTGGACTGGACTCCGCCGCTGGAACCGGAAGCCTGAACCTACAGGTGAAACTGCACGGGCTGGCCGACGCTCCAGTAGCGGCCTTCCGTTGCGTGCTCGCGCTGACTAACTAGATTAGCGAATAGCGGGTGCTGCAAGGCTTCTTGCGTCGTCAGTACGGGTGTAACACAGCAATCGGCTGCGTCAAAGCGGGTACGCCATTCGGCCAGCGTGTGGCATGCAAACAGCGCTGCCAGTTCGGCCTTGACGGCCATGGCGTCGGCGCCGCCCACCTGCTGGCCCAGTTGCCAGTGGCGAGTTTTCAGGTCTGGACGCTGCAGTACGTCGCAGCAGGTTTGCCAGAATTTCAGTTCCAGCGCACCCACCGCCATGTAGCGTCCGTCGGCAGTGCGGTACACACTGTAGCAGGGCACCCCGCCCGTCAGCAGATCGGCGCCCGCTGCGGCCGGTGCGCCATTGTTGACGGCGACTAGCGGCATGATGTTATGCGCCATTACCGTGGCCGTCATCGATACATCGACCAGCCTTCCCATGCCGCCCATTTTGACGGCCACCAGCGCTGCCAGTATGCCCTGTAGTGCCGCCTGTGCACCGCCCAGCAGATCGCCCACCTGCAGATTGGGCAGCACGGGCACGCCATCGCTGGCGCAGTTCTGCGCCAGCAGGCCCGCATAGCCGATGTAGTTGATATCGTGTCCGGCCTGCTGGGCCAGCGGGCCATGCTGGCCGTAGCCGGAGATGGCACACATGACCAGTCGGGGATTATGCTGCTTCAGCACCGCCCAGCCCAGCCCCAGCTTGTCCATCACGCCGGGGCGGAAGCTCTCCACCAGCACGTCGGCCTGTGCCACCATGGCCAGTAGTTGTTCGCGCTGGGCGGCATCCTTGAGGTCGAGGCGCAGCAGCTGCTTGCCGCGGTTGACGGCGACAAAGAACTGCGAGACTTGCTTGCGCACGGGGCCCATGCTGCGCGCGTAGTCGCCCGTACCCGGGTCTTCGATCTTGATGACTTCCGCACCCATGTCGGCCAGATGCATGGTGGCGACGGGGCCGGGCAGCAAACGGGTCAGATCGAGTACCCGTATGCCCCGCAGTGGTTGTTCCGGCGGCTCGGGCGGTATCAGTGGCTGGTCAGGTGTCATGCAGAAATTGTAGCAGCGGGCGGCGCGCAGGCTGGCGAAAGTTGACGCTTCTCAACGCTTTCAACGCCCGCTGCGGCTAGGATGAGACATGCCTGTTATCCGACGAAAGGATGATCATGTCCGGTTTGACTATGCACGACCAAGGCGCTGCAGCGGGCGCCGGCCAGTATCTGGTGTTCCGCCTCGGCGGGCTCGATTATGCGCTGGATTTCGCCAAGGTGAAGGAACTGCGGCCCTTGCAGGCGCTGGAACGCTTTGCCACGGCGGGGGAGATCGTGGCGGGGGTGGCCGTCTCGCACGGCGTCATCATGCCCATTGTCGATATGCGGGTGGCGTTCGGCCCCCGTCCGCCGCAGCACGATCCGCGCACCGACGTGATCATCCTGCAGCTGGCTGACGCCGTGGTGGGCATCGTGGTGGATGGGATTACCGATGTGGTGACGCTGTCGCTGGAGCAGGTGCAGCCGATTGCCGGTGCGGCCGGCGTCGACTATCTGCTGGGGCGGGGCGAGGTGGATGGTCGCCGCCTGATCGTGGTCGATATCGAGAAGCTGATGTCAGTGCGTAAAGCGCCGGTGGGTGTGCGGCAGGCAGCGTAGACAGCGGCTGGACGTGGAATTGCGTAGCAGGCCGGCGCCTACGTCGCCTGCCACGCCGTGGCCGTCAGGCCAGCGCTTCCAGCTGTTCGTGCAGCGACAGCCACTCGCTTTCCAGCTCGCCCAGCTCGCGTGTAACGTCGGTCTGTTCGGCCAGCAGCTTGATCAGACGGGGCTTGTTGGCCGCATCATAGATATCGGGCTCGGCCAGCTGTGCTTCGATCTGGCTTTTCTGGGTGCTGCGCTTGGCCATCTGCTCGTCGACTTTCTTCAGCTTCTGTTCCAGCGGCTTGCGCTGGGCTGACAGGCGCTGGCGATCTTCCGCCGCCTGCCGCTTCTGTTCCTTGCTCTGGAAACTGCTGACCGCTGCGGCTCCGCTGTTGGCGGCTGGCGCTGCGCTGGCTGGCGCAGATGCTGGCGCGCTAGCCGGAGCCGGAGCCACCGGCGACGTCACCGGATAATCGGTCTGGTTGGCTTTGCCCGCAGCGGGCAGCACATCGGTGCCTTTCCCCAGCTTGGTTTGCATCATCCAGTCTTTGTAGTCATCCAGATCGCCGTCAAACGGTTGCAGCTTGCCGTCGGCCACGATGATGAACTGGTCGGTAGTGGCGCGCAGCAGGTGCCTATCGTGCGATACCACCACCAGCGTACCTTCGAACTGGGCCAGTGCCTCCGTCAGCGCTTCGCGGGTTTCCAGATCCAGGTGGTTGGTCGGTTCATCAAGCAGCAGCAGGTTAGGGCGCTGCCAGACGATCAGGGCCAGTGCCAGACGGGCTTTCTCGCCACCGGAAAACGGAGCGATCGGGCTGGTGACCATGGTGCCGGGGAAGTTGAATCCGCCCAGGAAGTTGCGCAGTTCCTGTTCGCGTACGGTCGGGGCGATCTTGGCCAGATGCCACAGCGGCGATTCGTCGTGGCGCAGCATTTCTACCTGATGCTGGGCGAAGTAGCCGATGTTGAGGCCTTTGCCCACGGTGGCCGTACCCGTCAGCGGTGCCAGTTCGCCGGCGATGGTCTTGATCAGGGTCGATTTACCGGCACCATTCACACCCAGCAGGCCGATACGCTGGCCGATCTGCAGCGAGAAGTTGATGTGGTTGACGATGGTCTTGCTGCTGATCTCGCCCGTCTTCTCGTCTTCGCTGCGGTAGCCGGCATCCACGTCTTCCATCACCAGCAGCGGGTTGGGCGCGTTGAGCGGTTCGCGGAATTCGAACGAGAATTCGGCCGCGGCGCGCAGCGGCGCCAGTTCTTCCATCTTGGCCAGCGCCTTCATACGGCTCTGGGCCTGACGGGCTTTGGAAGCCTTGGCCTTGAAGCGGTTGATGAAGGACTCGAGGTGGGCGCGTTTGCGCTGCTGCTTTTCCATGGCACCGGCGGCCAGTATCATCTGGGCGGCGCGCTGGCGCTCGAACGAGGAGTAGTTGCCCGAGTAGCGTTTCAGTTTGCGCTCGTCGATGTGCACGATGACGTTGACGATTTCGTCGAGGAAGTCGCGATCGTGCGAGATGATCAAGAGCGTGCCGGTATAGCGTTTCAGCCAGTCTTCCAGCCAGATGATGGCGTCCAGATCCAGGTGGTTGGTCGGTTCGTCGAGCAGCAGCAGGTCGGATGGGCACATCAGCGCCTGCGCCAGATTCAGGCGCATACGCCAGCCGCCCGAGAAGCTGGACACGGGCTGCTTCATCTGCTCCAGCGTAAAGCCCAGCCCCAGCAGCAGCTGTTCGCCGCGCGACTGCACGGTGTAGGCGTCGGCATCGGCCAGCGCGCTATAGATTTCGCCCATGGCGAGACCATTCTCGCTCGATTCCGGCTCCGCTTCCAGCCGCGCCAGTTCCGCCTCCAGCTTGCGCAGATTGACGTCGCCATCGATGGCGTAATCCAGCGCAGCCCGTTCCAGCGGCGGGGTTTCCTGTGCCACGTAAGCGACGCGCCATTTGGCCGGGAAATCGATCTCGCCCTGATCCGGATGCAGCTCGTTGCGCATCATGGCGAACAGGCTGGATTTGCCGGCGCCGTTCGCGCCGATCAGGCCGATCTTGTCGCCAGGGTTGAGAGTGACATCGACCTGTTCCAGCAGCGGCTTCACGCCGCGCATCAGGCTTACTTGGATAAAACGGATCATCGGTGGTTCTTCTTATCGGGGCTAGGGGTACAGCGTGGTGGATTACAGCTTGAGCTGGTCGGCGGTGAGCAGGAACACCATGTCATCGCCATTGCTGGTGGTGAGCCAGGTCAGGCCCAGTTCACCGAAGGCCGCTTCGGCGAAATCGCGCTCGTTGCCAATTTCGACGATCAGCAGGCCGTCATCGGTCAGGCGCTCGGCAGCACCGGCGACGATTTTGCGTACCAGATCCATGCCGTCTTTGCCGCCGTCGAGCGCCAGTTCCGGCTCGGCGCGGTATTCCATCGGCAGCTTGCTCATGGAAGCCGAATTCACATACGGCGGGTTGGTGATGATCAGATCGTATTTCTTGTCCGGTACATTGGTGTACAGGTCGGACTGGATCAGGGTCAGGCGCTCCTGCAGTTCGTAGGTGGCGACGTTTTTCTTCGCCACCTCCAGCGCGTCGGCCGAAATATCCACGGCATCGACTTCTGCATCGGGGAAGGCGTCAGCCAGCATGATGGCCAGACAGCCGGAGCCAGTGCACAGTTCCAGCACGTTGCGCACGTTTTCCGGTTCCGTGACCCACGGCGCGAAGTATTGCGGAATCAGTTCGGCGATGAAGGAGCGCGGCACGATGGTGCGCTCGTCCACGTAGAAGCGGTAGCTACCCAGCCAGGCTTCGTTGGTGATGTAGGCAGCCGGCACCCGTTCGTTGGTGCGGCGGTCGATCACGGCCAGCACGGCAGCGATTTCTTCGGCCAGCAGTTTGGCATCGAGGAAGGGCTCCAGACGGTCCAGCGGCAGCTTGAGGGTGTGCAGAATCAGGTAGGCCGCTTCATCGAAGGCCTCGGTGCTGCCATGGCCGAAAAACAGGCCGGCAGCATTGAAGCGGGACACAGCATAGCGCAGCAGGTCGCGCGGCGTGGTGAATGGAGTGGTATTCATAGCTCTCTAGTTATAACGGTCAACAGGGCACGCACGCCGCGCGCAGGCAGATCAGGCGACAGCAGGATCAGGCCAGCAGGTTTTCCAGCGTACGGCGGTAGATATTCTTCAGCGGATCGACGAAACGCAGTTCGATATGTTCGTCGATCTTGTGGATACTGGCATTGGGAGGGCCGAATTCTATCACCTGAGGGCAGATCTGCGCGATAAAGCGGCCATCCGAGGTGCCGCCCGTGGTCGACAGTTCCGTCTCCACGCCCGTCTCGCTACGGATCGCTGCCGACAACGCATCGCTCAGCGTACCGCGCGGGGTCAGGAAGGGCAGGCCGCTGAGCGCCCATTTCAGGTCATAGTGCAGGCCGTGCTTATCCAGAATGGCGTGCACGCGGCGTTTGAGTTCCTCGTGGGTGCTGGCGGTGGAGAAGCGGAAGTTGAAGTCGATCACCATCTCGCCCGGAATTACGTTATTGGCGCCCGTGCCGGCATTGATGTTGGACATCTGCCACGAGGTTGGCAGATAGTATTCATTGCCTTCGTCCCAGCGTTCGGCCACCAGTTCGGCCAGTGCCGGTGCAGCCAGATGGATAGGGTTGCGCGCCAGTTGCGGGTAGGCGATGTGGCCCTGCACCCCCTTGATGGTGAGTTTGCCCGAGAGCGAACCGCGGCGGCCGTTCTTGATCATGTCGCCCAGCGTTTCGTCCGAGGTCGGTTCGCCGACGATGCAGTAGTCCAGCACTTCGCCCCGTTCCTTGAGCATATTGCACACCACCACCGTGCCATCCGTGGCCGGACCTTCTTCATCGCTGGTGATCAGGAAGCCGATCGAACCTCGGTGCTCGGGATGGGCGGCGATGAATTCCTCACACGCTACCACCATGCCGGCAATCGACGTTTTCATGTCAGCCGCGCCACGGCCGTACAGTTTGCCATCGCGATGGGTAGGGTTAAACGGTTCCGAGCGCCATTGTTCGACCGGACCCGTAGGCACCACGTCGGTATGGCCGGCAAACACCAGCAGCGGTGCGGTCGTGCCTTTGCGGGCCCACAGATTGGTCACGCCGTTCGATTCGATGGTTTCGCACACAAAGCCCAGCGGTTCGAGCAGGCTGATCAGGTGTGCCTGACAGCCGCGGTCGTCCGGTGTCACGGAGGATAGCGCAATCAGTTTCTCGGTCAGGGCCAGGGTACGGGAAGGAGTCATGGTCATGGTTCAGGAATTGAAAATCTGTTCATATTGCGCGGCGGAAAAACCGACCGCGTACTGGCCATCCTTGTCGAGCACAGGGCGTTTGATCACGGAAGGCTGTTCCAGCATCAGGGCAATCGCGCTGGCATCGTCGACGATGGCGGCTTTGCGCTCGTCCGGCAAATTGCGCCAGGTCAAGCCTTTCTTGTTGATCAAGACGTCGCGCGGCACTTGTTGTATCCATGCGGCAACAATTTCGGCGCTCAATCCCTGTTTTTTAAAGTCGTGAAACACGGTTTGCGGGTAGTGCTCCGCAAGCCAGACGCGGGCTTTCTTGACAGTATCGCAATTCGGAATGCCGTAGACGGTGATATGCATAGGCTAATTATCAGGCTCGCTGAGGGTAGTGTTAGAGGAAGGCGGCGCTAGCATACCATGCGCAGCTCGCCACCGGCGGCGAGGGCGCGATTTCCTAACCGATTTCCAGCCGTTTGAAAACTGAATAAATCAAGCGATTTACATTAAGAAAAATTCAGTATTTTTAAGATTGCTTAACAATTTTCACGGTGCTAAAGTTCCCGCATGCAACTAAGAGTTGCCTGCCATAAATGCAAGCCATGAACCCGCTTGTGCTCTCACTTTGGCAAGGTCTGCCCGATACAACGCGCCAGAATTTTTTGCAAGTTAGCTGAATTGTGGAATGTTCAACAGACACCCCGCGATCGATCTTTAGGGAATGCCATGCGCAATAACGGACCAGTTACCAACGTCGAGTACGTACTCAGGGATGACGAGACCATCGTCTCCAAGACTGATTTGAAAGGGAATATCACCTACGTCAATCAGGACTTCGTCAAGATTAGCGGCTACACCGAGCAGGAGTTGATGGGCGCGCCGCAGAATATCCTGCGCCACCCCGACATGCCGGCCGCTGCCTTTGCCGATATGTGGCATTGCCTGCAAAAGGGACAGGCCTGGAACGGCGTGGTCAAGAACCGCAGCAAGAATGGCGATCACTACTGGGTAGAAGCCAATGCCGCGCCCGTGGTGGAACATGGCCGCGTGATCGGCTATACCTCGATCCGCATCAAACCTAGCCGCGAGAAAGTCAAAGCGGCGGAAGCGGCGTACAAGCTGCTGCGCGAAGGCGCCACCCATATCCATGTGCGGCACGGTCAGGTGGTACCGGCCCGTCACAAGAGCCGTTTCAGCCTGCGCCGCATCACCAGCCTGAGTGGCCGGCTGGCGCTGGCGGGTGGTCTGTCCGTGTTTGTCACGCTGGCCACTGCCATGTTCGTGGCGCAAGGCATGCTGATGTGGGCCAGCTGCAGTGCGCTGCTGTCGGTGCTGCTGGCCGGGGTGCTGTGGGGTGTGGCGTATAACAATGCGGTGGAACCGCTGAACCAGATCCGTCACGATATCGAACAGATGAGCGATGGCGATCTGACCCGTCATATCGAAGCGCGCGGCTGCAAGGAGGCCAAAGATGCGCTGCAGGCGCTGCGGATTCTGCAGATTAACGTCAAGCTGCTGATCGGCCAGATCAAGGAGTCGAGCGATGTGGTCAGCCGCGGCGCGGTTGAAATGGCCGAAGGTAATCAGGAACTGTCGTCCCGCACGGAAGCGCAAGCCAGTTCGCTGGAACAGACCGCCGCTTCGATGGAAGAACTGACGCAGGCGGTGCGCGACAACGCCGAACATGCCAACAAGGCCAATGTGCTGGTGGATACTGCCGCAGAGGTGGCTGCGCAGGGCGGTGAAGTGGTGCGCAAGGTGGTGGCGAATATGGAAGAGATCACCGAAGGTTCGCGCCGCATCACGGAGATCATCAGCGTGATTGACGGTATCGCCTTCCAGACCAATATTCTGGCGCTGAATGCTGCAGTAGAGGCGGCGCGTGCCGGTGAACAGGGCCGTGGCTTTGCCGTGGTGGCCTCGGAAGTGCGCACGCTGGCGCAGCGCTCGGCTGCTGCCGCCAAGGAAATCAAGGGCGTGATCGAAGCGTCGTCGCAGGCCGTGGCCAGCGGCAGCCAGTCGGTGGCCGATGCCGGACGCATCATGCAGACCATCGTCAGCTCGGTGGCGGAAGTGCACACCCACGTGGCCGATATCAGCATGGCCAGCAATGACCAGCATGGCGGCATCGAGCAGGTTAATGAAGCGATCATTCATCTGGATGAAATCACCCAGCAGAATGCTGCCGTGACGGAGCAGGCGTCTGCTGTCGCCAGCGATATGCGCGACCATGCGCTGCATCTGGGCCAGCTGGTGAACCAGTTCAAACTGGTGAACATCTCGTCGCAACGCGCGCCCGTCGCTGAACGTCAGCCGCAGGTGGCGCAAGGTCAGCCGGCCCGCCGCGCCCTGCAACTAGCCTCCTGACGCTTTGGTGGCGGCGCCGCCACGCCGGCGCCGCTTAAGCGCGACTTTTCACGGTATTACGCTTACAATTTCGGAAAGAAGATTCCTTACGGAAAAACCGATTTCCGCGGCTGCGCCAGCACGGCGCGCCCAGTCTGTTGCAAGCGCCCATGAAACCAGCTACTTCCGCCGTGCTGCCTCCTGCCGACTCACTGGTCAAACGACTGACCCGGCTGAATCTGCGCTTGCTCAGCATGACCATGGTGCTGACTTTTCTGCTGCTGGCCACTGCTACCTGGTATGTGGCGCGCGAACGCCAGCTGCACAGTGCCGAACTGAGTGCCAGCCTGCTGGCCAATAGTGTCTCCCCCATGCTGGTGTTTGCCGATCGCGGCGCCGCCCAGATCGAACTGGAAGCCTTCTCGCGCCGTAGTGATCTGCAGCTCGTGCAGGTGCAGACCGCCGATGGCGTGCTGTTCGCCCACTGGCAGGCCGGGCGGCAGGCCGCGCCTGCACAGGCCGAGCTGCCGCCCGCCGGTCTGGCGCTGGCCGGGGTGCAGAGTACTGCGGGCTGGAGTGCACTGGAAGTGTGGGCGCCGATCCGGCTCAAGAATGAGCTGGTAGGGGTGCTGGTGCTGCGCGAAAGTCTGGCCAGCCTGCACTTATCGTTGCTGTTACTGAGTACGGTGGCAATCGCCCTGATGGTCCTGATGATACTGGTGGCATGGCGCGGGCTGGTGCTGGTACAGCGCCGTGCGCTGCGTCCGCTGGTGGAATTGTCCCATCTGGCCGAGCAGATTGCGCAGCAGCGCGATTACAGCAAGCGTGCCACCATCTACCGGCGCGATGAAGTGGGGCGGCTGAGCGAACGCTTCAACGAAATGCTCAAGCGCATAGAAATCTGGCAGGCCGATTTGCGTCTGCAGCTGGCGCAGGAACATGAGGCGGGGCAGAAATTCCAGCGGCTGGCGCACAAGGATAGCCTGACCGGACTACCCAACCGGCTGTTCTTTCAGGGGGAACTTCAGCGCCACTTGACGCTGTGCGTGGACCACGGCGAGCTGATGGCGCTGATGTTTATCGATCTGGATAACTTCAAGAAGGTCAACGACCAGTATGGCCACGATGTGGGCGATGAAGTGCTGTGCGAGGTATCGCGCCGCATGTCGGCTGCGGTGCGCTCGCGCGATGTGCTGTGCCGGCTGGGCGGCGACGAGTTTGCCCTGATCCTGCCGGAACTGCCCGACGAGGCAGTGGCCGAACAGCTGGCCCAGCGCCTGATCGATGCGGTGCGCGTGACCATGACCATCCGTGGCGCCGTGATGCCGATCGGCGCCACCGTGGGGCTGGCCTTTGCGCCGATCGATGCGACGGAAGCAACGGCGCTGCTGAACGCTTCCGATCACGCCATGTACGAAGCCAAGCGGGCTGGCAAAAATACTTTCAGGAGGCCACAGCATGGCCAGACTTAAGCACGCCGGCAGCGTGGTGCTGGCGCTGCTGCTATGGCAGGCGCAGGCCCAGGCCCAGCAGAATGGCGCAGGCGATCCCCCGACACTGGAAGAACTGCTGAAACAGAGTAGCAACGAAGTCACGCGCGAGATCGAGGAATCCACTTCTTCGCGATTTGCCCGCAGTGCCACGCAGGCACCGGCTGTGACCTATGTGGTTACGGACAATGAAATCGCCCGTCTGGCCCTGCGCAATATGGGCGACATTCTGCGTACCATGCCGGGGCTGTACGTCAAGGACGATGGCGAGTTCTATTACGTGGGCGCGCGGGGGCTGGGCCGTCCCGGTGATTACAATGCGCGCCTGCTGTTCCTGATCGATGGTATGCGCATCAACGAAAACATCTACGATGCGGGCCTGATCGGACCGGAGTTCATGGTCGATGTGGATCTGATCGACCGGGTCGAATATGCGCCCGGTCCCGGCTCGGCGCTCTACGGGAATAATGCCTTCTTCGGTGTGGTCAACATCATCACCAAGGGCGTGGACAAGCTGCACGGCGTGCAGGCCCGCGTGAATACCGATAGCCAGCGCAAACGCGAAGGACGCCTGAGTGTGGGCCACCGCTCGGAGCAGGGCTGGGAGAGCTGGCTGGCGCTCAGCGCATTCGAACAGACACGCATCGGCATGCAGTTTCTGGTGCGGCCCGATCTGCAGGAGCAGGTGAGCGAACATAACTGGGACCGTGGCCAGCGCCTGCTGGGCATGTTCAAATATGGCGACTGGACCTTGCGGGCCGGTGCCAGCCGGCGCGAGCATGGCATGGCCGAATTCATCGGCGACGCTGCGCCGGTGCCTATCGTGCAGGACCGGCGCATCTCGGAAAACGGTTTTGCCGTCATGGAGTATCAGCGTAGCCTGGGGCAGGACTGGCTGGTATATGCTGCACTGTCGGCCAAGCATACCGACTACGTGGGCATCTATCCCTTCATCGATACGGCCATGCGCTGGAACGAATACCGCAGCCGTGCCCGCGGTAGCTGGTGGAATGCCGATCTGCGCATCAGTACCCAGCGCTGGCACAACCATAATCTGATGGCCGGCTTCGAATACCAGTACGATCGCACCCAGACCATAGACTATGGCCTCAGCGATGGCACGCTGTTCGAATATTTCTACGGCGTGAACCGGCGTCACGGCCTGTTCCTGCAGGATGCCTGGACGCTGAGTGACACCCAGCAGCTGACGCTGGGCCTGCGTCACGATGAAGCGCGCGCCGGTGGCGCCAGCACCAACCCCCGTCTGGCATGGAGCTGGAGCGGGGTGCCGGACGCCAGCCTGAAACTGATGTATGGCAGCGCTTTCCGCGCCGCCAATCTGTACGAATACCATGTGAATGCACCGCTCGAGGCGGCGCTGCCGACGCCGGAACGGATCCGTACGCTGGAACTGGCGTGGGAGCAGCGCCTGACGCCGCAGCTGCAGTACCGCGCTTCGCTCTACAGTTCGCGCATGCGTGACCTGATCAGCGTCAATCATGAACTGGGCGTATTCGAGAACAGTGGCGCCATCCGCAGCCATGGCATGGAACTGGGGCTGGAACGGCGCTGGTCCGCCGGCCAGCAGTGGCAACTGGGGGTGTCACTCCAGCGCACCACCGATAGCCAGGGGCAGCGGCTCGATAGTTCGCCCGGTGTGATGGTGAAATCGTCCTACGGATGGCCGCTGGCCGGTGAGCGCCTGCGCTGGAGCTGGCAGGTGCTGAGCGAAAGCCGTACCACCAGCCGCGGCCTGTCGCTGCCCGGCTACGCGCTGCTCAATAGCACGCTGCTGTGGCGTCCGGCCGGCTACGAGGTGGCGCTGTCGGTCTACAATCTGGCCGATGTGCGTTACTTTGCCCGTCCCGCCGGCGAAGGTTTTCCTCTGTTGCAGGACGGGCGTAGCGTACGCCTGACGCTGACGCGGAATTTCGGTCTATGAAGCCGCGCTACGCTGCGCACGGTCTGGCCGCCATGGCGCTGATGCTGTGCTGTGGTGGCGCTGCGGCGGCCGATCTGCTGCAACTGAAGGCGGCGTTCATTTATCGTTTTGCCCAGCTGACCCAGTGGCCACCGCCCCCGGCGCGCGAATTTACCTACTGCGTTGCGGGTGATGCGGCGTTGCAGGAAGCGCTGCGCGCGGTGGCGCAGAATGGTGCCCATATCGTTACCCTGAGCGAGCCGCAGCGGGCCGGCCAGTGCCAGCTACTGGTGCTGGGTAGCGGCGTGCGTGGTGATCTGCGCCGCTGGCAGGAAGCGCTGGGGGATGATCCGGTGCTGATCGTGGGCGAAACGCCGGAATCGTTCCGCAGTGGCGCCGTGATCGGGCTGGTGATCGAGCCGGATGGTCTGGCCTTCCGCATCAACCAGACCGAATCGCGGCGGCGCGGTCTGGCCATCAGCTACCAGATGCTGAAGCTGGCGCGCGAAGTGCGCTAGGCGCCTAGCTGTTCAGCTGTTCAGCCGTTCAGCTTAAAGCCGGAAAACGAAGTCGTCGCCGCGTCGGGCTGTGCTGCGCTGCTGCCGCTGCTGCGGCTATCCGGTCCGTTATTCAGTAGCCACAGCAGATTGGTAGCCGAATCGGCGTGAGCCAGCGCTTCATCCTGCGTGATCTGGCCCTGCTGCAGCAGCGCGAGCAAAGCCTGCTCGAAGGTTTGCGAGCCGGGTGACAGACTCTGTTCCATGGCGTCGCGGATCTGCACGATCTCGCCCTGTTCGATCAGCTCCGAGATGTGGCGGGTATTCAGCATCACTTCGACGGCAGCGGTGCGCTGGCCGCCGCTAGCTGAAGCCAGCAGGCGCTGGCTGACGATGGCTTTCAGGGTCGAGGCCAGATCCTGCAGCAGCGCAGGGCGGTTCTCGATCGGGTAGAAGCTGAGGATGCGGTGCAGCGCATTGTAGGCATTGTTGGCATGCAGGGTGGCGATCACCAGATGGCCGGACTGGGCATACGCGAGTGCGGCGGCCATCGCTTCGCGGTCGCGGATTTCGCCGATCACGATGCAGTCCGGCGCCTGCCGCATGGCGTTGCGCAGGGCGGTGGCGAAGTCGCTGGCATCGCTGCCGATTTCGCGCTGGTTGACGATGGATTTGCGGTTCTGGAACAGATATTCGATCGGGTCTTCCAGCGTCAGGATATGGCCGCTGCGTTCGGCATTGCGCTGGTCCAGCATGGCGGCAATGGTGGTGGATTTGCCGGAGCCGGTGGCGCCCACCATCAGCAGCAGGCCGCGCTTTTCCATGATCAGCTGGGCCAGCACGGGTGGCAGGCGCAGCTCGGTCAGGCTGGGTATGGCGGCGGGAATGTAGCGGAATACGGCGGAAATCTGTCCCCGCTGGCGGAAGGCCGACAGGCGGAAACGTCCCAGCCCGGGCACGCTGATGCCGATATTGAGTTCATTGCTGCGCGCCAGTTCGGCCAGCTGTTCTGGCGTGGCGATTTCGGCCAGCAGCGCATGGATGTTGTCGGCGCTGAGCGCCTGCTGGTTGATGGGGATGAGCTCGCCGTTGATTTTCAGATGCACCGGCGTCTGCACGGCGAAAAACATATCCGAAGCTTTCTGCTCCTGCATCAGCTGGAACAAGCGCTGCATGGCCATCACCACCTCCCCGCAAAAAAAAAGCGGGGATCAGATCCCCGCTGGTGCTGTCCGGCTTAGATACCGCGCAGCAGTTCGTTGATGCCGGTCTTGGCGCGGGTCTTGGCATCCACGCGTTTGACGATCACGGCGCAGTACAGCGAGTACTTGCCGTCATCCGAAGGCAGGCTGCCCGATACCACCACCGAGCCGGCCGGCACGCGGCCGTAGCTCACTTCGCCGGTAGCACGGTCGTAGATCTTGGTCGACTGGCCGATGTACACGCCCATCGAGATCACCGAGTTCTCTTCCACGATCACGCCTTCGACGATTTCCGAACGGGCGCCGATGAAGCAGTTGTCTTCGATGATGGTCGGATTGGCCTGCATCGGTTCCAGCACGCCACCGATGCCGACGCCGCCGGACAGGTGCACGTTCTTGCCGATCTGGGCGCAGGAGCCGACGGTAGCCCAGGTGTCGATCATGGCGCCTTCATCGACGTAGGCGCCGATGTTGACGTAGGAAGGCATCAGCACCACGTTCTTGGCGATGAAGGAACCACGACGTGCCACGGCAGGCGGCACCACGCGGAAACCGCCCTTTGCGAAATCTTCCGGCGTATAGTTGGCGAACTTGGTCGGAACCTTGTCGTAGAACTGCATGGTGCCGTCGGATGGCATAACGACGTTGTTCTCGAGGCGGAACGACAGCAGCACGGCTTTTTTGACCCACTGGTTGACCACCCAGTCAGCGCCGGTTTTTTCGGCCACGCGGATGGTGCCGGCATCCAGACCGGCGATCACGTGCGACACAGCGTCACGCAGTTCGGCGCTGCCATTGGCCGGGTTGATGTTGGCGCGGTCTTCCCATGCCTGGTCGATGATGTTCTGGAGTTGTTGGCTCATGATGTGCGGTCTTATTGAGTAAGGGATTTGCAGAATTGAACGATGCGCTGGGCAGCTTCCAGACCTTCTTCCGTTTCGGCGACCAGCGCCATACGGATACGGTTGCGGCCCGGATTGATGCCGTGGGCGTCGCGCGCCAGATAGCTGCCCGGCAGTACCGTGACATTATATTCGGCGTACAGACGCTGGGCGAATTCGGTGTCGCTCAGGCCCGTCTGGCTGACATCGGCCCACAGGTAGAAGCCGGCGTCCGGCAGTTCCACCTGCAGATGCGGCTGCAGCAGCGGGGTGATGGCGGCGAATTTCGCACGGTATTTTTCGCGGTTCTGTTCGACGTGGGTTTCGTCGTTCCAGGCCGCGACAGACGCAGCTTGCACGGCAGGGCTCATGGCGCCGCCGTGATAGGTGCGGTACAACAGGAATTTTTTCAGTACTTCGGCGTCGCCCGCCACAAAGCCCGAGCGCATGCCCGGTACGTTGGAGCGCTTGGACAGGCTGGAAAATACCACCAGCCGTGCATACGGGCGCTCGACCGTGGACAGGCCCAGTATGTGGGCTGCCTGCATGGCGCCCAGTGGCGCTTCGCTGCCGTGGTAGATCTCGGAATAGCATTCGTCGGCGGCGATCACGAAGTTATAGCGCTCGGACAGGGCAAACAGGTTTTCCCAGTCGGTCAGGCTGAGCACCGCGCCGGTCGGATTACCGGGCGAGCACAGGAACAGCAGCGCCACCCGTTGCCACACGTCGGCCGGAATGCTGTCGTAGTCGCAGCCGAAGTTGCGGCTAGGGTCGGAATTGACGAAATAGGGCTGGGCACCGGCCAGATAGGCCGCGCCTTCGTAGATCTGGTAGAACGGATTCGGGCTCACCACCAGCGATTTGGCGGCCGGATCGACCACCGTCTGGGTCAGGGCAAACAGCGCTTCGCGCGAGCCGTTGACGGGCAGGACCTGGGTGGCAGGGTTCAGTTTGGGAATGCCGTAGCGGCGTTCCAGCCAGCCGGCAATGGCACCGCGCAGGGCATCACTACCTACCGTGGTCGGGTAGTTGGCCAGACCATCGATATGGTCGATCAGCGCCTGCTGGATGAATTTCGGCGTAGGGTGCTTGGGCTCCCCCATGCCCAGACTGATGGCGCTATATTGGGGATTGGGACTAACCTGCGAGAACAGCTGGCGCAGTTTTTCGAACGGATAGGATTGCAGCTTGTCGAGATGTGGATTCACGTGACGGACCAGAGGCGGATCGTTGAAAAAAGAGCAGAATGCAATACAGCAGCCTGTCATTATAGCGTCTATGGCGCTGGCGCATCGGCTGCTGTGTCTATCATGTCAAATAATAAACGTCAGACAGCAGGGCGCGGGTGAGCTATGCCATACTGCGAGCTATCGCGATCAGGAAGGATGAGCATGGAGCAGGATGAATTGCTGCCCGCTGCGCAGGTGAGTCAGCGGGTCATGGGCTGGCGGCTGCTGACCGGGCTGTTACAGGGCGCGCTGCTGTACTGGATCTACCGTTCGGCCCAGCAGGGCGGCTGGCTGGCCAGCACACCGGCCGTGATGGCGCCGCTGCTGATGGCCGGGCTGCTGCTGCCGGCCATGCTGATTTCGGCCATGGGCCATATGGCGCCGAAAAAGCTGGCGCTGTGGATGCTGGTCGCGGCCGGCGTGGTACTGGCGATGGCGCTGCACGCGGTGCAGCGCAATGTGGAACTGCAGCTGGCGCCGGGGCAGGGCGGAATTCTGGCATGGCGGGTGCTGGCCGGCCCCGTGCTGCCGTGCGGCGCCGTGTTCCTGTTCATTGCCCATACGCTGGTGCTGGCCGGTGCGCTCGATCAGCGCCGCATTGCCAGCTACGACCGCTATTTCGATCTGTCGTGGAAGCTGGTGGTACAGCTGCTGTTTTCCGCCGTCTTCGTCGGGGCGCTGTGGCTGGTGCTGCTGATGGGCAGCGGCCTGTTCGCCATGCTCAAGCTGGACTTCTTCAAGAAAATGCTGACCGAGGCGTGGTTCAACGTGCCCGTCATCTGCTTCGCATGGTCGTGCGCCATGCATCTGACGGACGTGCGGCCGGCCATCGTGCACGGCATCCGCAGCCTGCTGCTGATGCTGCTGTCATGGCTGCTGCTGGTGGCGGCCGTCATCATCACCGGCTTCCTGTGCACCTTGCCGTTCACGGGGCTGGCCGCCTTGTGGAGCACGGGCCACGCCACTGCCTTGCTGCTGGCTGCCGATGCCGTGCTGATCGTGCTGATCAACGCTGCCTTCCAGAACGGCCATGTCAAAGCGGCGCTGGCGGTACGCGTGAGTGCGCGCGTGGCCGCGCTGCTGATCCTGCCGCTGACAGCCATTGCAGTGTATGCGCTGGGCTTGCGCGTGCATGATTATGGCTGGACGGTGGACCGGGTGATTGCTGCCGCCGCGCTGGTGGTGGCCAGCTGCTATGCCTTCGGCTATGCATGGGCGGCGCAGCGTTATGAAACCTGGCTGGTGCCGATAGCCATCGTCAATGTGGCCACCGCGCTGGTGCTGCTGGCGGTGCTGATGGCGCTGCTCACGCCCTTGGCCGATCCGGCCCGGCTGTCGGTGAATAACCAGATGGCGCGGCTGGCTAAAGGACGCACCAAGCCGGCCCTGTTCGATTTCCACTATCTGCGCTTCCAGGGGCAGCGCTATGGTCAGCAGGCGCTGGAGCAGCTGGCGCAGCAAAATAGCGGGCCGGAGGCGGCCTGGATACGCGAGCAGGCCGCTAAAGCGCTGAAGGAAGTCCAGCCATGGACGCCACTCAAGGCCGGACTGGGGACGCCGCTGGCCGTGCGCGACAACCTGACGATCTGGCCGCAGGGGGCCAGCCTGCCGGAGAGTTTTGCCAGCCAGCGCTGGCAGGGTAGCGCGGGGCCTGTGCCAGCCTGCCTGACCACGGCAGGGCAGAAGTGCGATGCGCTGCTGCTCGATACAGATGGCGATGGCCAGCCGGAAGTGCTGCTGTTTAGCGGTGCCGGCTATCCGGGGCCGGCGCTGTACCGGCGCGAAACTGACGGGCAGTGGGCCTTGCAGGGGCGGCTGGCGCTAGGAGGCAGTTCCTGCCCTGCGCTGGTGGAACGGCTCAAACTGGGCCAGTTCCAGCTAGTGGCGCCCACCATCAAGGCTCTGCAAGTGGGCGGGCAGGTGTTGCAGTTCCAGAGCGCCTTCGACCAGGATGACTGCAAAGAGCTGACACCAGCACCTTAGCGAGCCACGCTCCAGACCTGCTGGGCCACGCGCATCATGTTACGGCCCAGTACCAGCTCCGCTTCGTTGTCGTTCAGGCCCACTTTGCGCAGGGCGGCGGGAAGCTGGCGCCATACTTCCGGTGGCGTGAATGTGGGCGCGCGGTCGGCGCTGTAGCCGGCCGAGGCGGGCCACCAGTAGGATGGATCGAACGCGCCCGGTGGTGTGTCATCCAGTTCCGGCTGGGTAAAGCAGATATCGAGGCCGATGCCGGCGTGCGATACGCCCACCAGATCGGCCACATAGGCCACATGGCGCGCCACATCGTCGGCAGTGGGATGTTCCTGACCGAGGAACCACGACAGACCGGATACGCAGACCACGCCACCCGTGGCGGCACAGGCGCGGATCTGCTCATCGGTGATGTTGCGGCCGTGCGGCACCAGCGTGTAAGGGTTGGCATGGCTGAAGATGACCGGCTGCGACGAAGCCGACATGATATCGAGGCTGCACAGCCGCCCCGTGTGCGAGCAATCCATCAGGATGCCCGCATCATTGACGGCAGCCACCATGCTATGGCCGAGCGGCGTGAGGCCGCGCGGCAGGTCGTGGCAGCCATCGGCCACGCTGTTGTTGCGGTTATAGGCGAAGTGTATCTGGCGCACGCCTAGCTGGGCGTACAGCGGAATCATTTCCGGCTGTTCCAGCAGTGGTAGCGCGCCTTCCAGATCGAAGCTGATGGCGATGCGGCCGTCGGCCGCTGCCTGAATGATGTCGTCGACGCTAGCAACCAGCGCATAGCGGTCGGGATTGGCGGCGATGGTGGCGCGGTAGCCGGCGATGACGGACATGATCTGCGTGACCGGATTCATGTCGGCGCCTACGTTGAGCGAAACGTAATTGACACCGGCAGCGTGCAGGCGTTGCACCGGGGTGAAATCGGCCTGCGGGTGCTGTGGCAGGCAGGCGTGGGCGTCCCAGTTGATCATATTCTTGCGCTCAGTGGAAAACCCTATGTTCCCACGAATGCGGGGCAAGGGCAAATCGCGCTGCAGTGGTGGTGACTACATGCTTTATACTTGCGCAGTATTCACCGGATTGCTTGTTTTTTTGATCATTCACCATATTCACTAAGTTCACTAAGGCCGACATGTCTTTCTCCTCTCTGGGCCTGGTTCCCCCGCTGGTCAACGCCGTGACTGAAATCGGCTATGCAGTGCCGACCGCGATCCAGCGCGCTGCCATTCCCGTCATCCTGCGCGGTGGCGATGTGCTGGGCGCCGCGCAGACCGGTTCCGGCAAGACGGCCGCCTTTGCGCTGCCGCTGCTGCAGTCGCTGCTGGATAACCGCAGCGGGGCACGCCAGCTGCACGGGCTGGTGCTGGTGCCAACCCGCGAGCTGGCGGTACAGGTGGGCGAATCGATCCGCAAGCTGGTGGCACATCTGCCCATGCAGATCAAGGTAGCCATCGTATTTGGCGGGGTCTCCATCAACCCGCAGATGATGGCTTTGCGCGGCGGTGCCGATATCGTGGTGGCCACGCCCGGCCGCCTGCTCGATCTGATCGATCACAATGCCCTGAAAATTGGCCGCACTGCCATGTTCGTGCTGGACGAGGCGGATCGCTTGCTGGATCTGGGCTTCAGCGAAGAGTTGAACCGCATCCTCTCGCTGTTGCCGCCGCAGCGCCAGAACCTGTTCTTCTCGGCTACCTTCCCGCCGCTGGTGCAGGCACTGGCCGAGCGCATGCTGCATCAGCCGGAACGGGTGGAAGTGCTGTCCGAGCCGGTCAGCAAACCCGATATCGTGCAGCGTGCCATCATGGTCGATGTGCCGCGCCGTACTATGCTGCTCAAGCATCTGATCAAGGAAAACCAGTGGAGCCGCGTGCTGGTGTTCGTTGCCACTAAATATGCAGCCGAACATGTGGCCGATAAGCTCAATCGTAATGGCATCCGCGCTGCCGCCTTCCATGGCGAATTCAGTCAGGGCGCGCGCACCGAAGTGCTGGCTGATTTCAAGGCCTGCCGCCTGCAGGTGATGGTGGCGACGGACGTGGCGGCACGCGGCATCGATATTGCCCGTCTGCCTGCCGTGGTGAATTACGATCTGCCCCGTTCGGCGGTGGACTATACCCACCGCATCGGCCGCACGGGACGTGCCGGTGAAAGCGGTGTGGCCATCAGTTTTGTCAGCGCCGAGACGGAACAGCATATGCGGCTGATCGAGAAACGGCAGGAAATCCGTCTGGAGCGGGAACAGGTGCGCGGGTTCGAGCCGGAAGAGACGCTGCCGCCGCCAGCCGCCAATTCGGTGACGGATACCGTCAATGGTGGTATCAAGGGCAAGCGCAAGAGCAAGAAGGACAAGCTGCGCGAAGCGGCAGCGCTGGCGGCTGGATCTGCCTAGCCGCCCACGCGTTTGGGCTGATAGCCCTGTTTCTGCAGCGCTGCCATCACTTTGTCGCAGTGGTCGCCCTGAATCTCGATCACGCCTTCCTTGACGGTGCCGCCGGAACCGCAGGCGCTGCGTAGCTGTTTGCCCAGTGTGGCCAGTGCATCTGCGTCAAGTGCCATGCCTTTGACCAGTGTCACGGTCTTGCCACCACGGCCTTTGCTTTCGCGTGAGACTTTGATATTGCCATCGCCTAAAGGGTGGGCTTTGCTGGCAGCCTTGCAGCGGCATGCGGCGACTGGCTGGCTGCAGGCGGGACATACACGTCCCGTTTCGGTGGAGTAGACAAGGCGCGAATTGTTCATGGCGGAATTCTAGCAGAAGCCCTGTTGTGATCCGGTGTAAGGCTTTCCCTTACCTGCTGCGATGATTTCCTCCCAAGCGAGGCGTTTCAGTGTAAGGTAGGCCTTTCGTTTTTTCCGGATGCGTCAGGTATGAAGTCAGGTCTGCCAGTAGCTTTCCTCCGTCGCGCGGTGCTGGCCGCGCTGTTTTCCGCAAGCTCGCTGGCGCTGGCCGCCACGGCTGCCGTCGCCCCGCCTGCCGCTGCCGCATTCAAGCTATCCGATGCCATCCCCGTTGGCCCGCAAGTCATACTGGGCAAACTGCCCAATGGCCTGACCTACTACATCCAGAAAAACGCCAGACCGGAAAAGCGGCTGGAGTTGCGGCTGGTGGTCAAAGCGGGTTCGATGCAGGAAGACGATGACCAGCAAGGGCTGGCGCACTTCCTCGAACACATGGCCTTTAATGGCTCGACCCATTTCAAGCGTAACGAACTGGTGTCCTACCTGCAGTCGGTGGGGGTGAAGTTCGGCGCTGATCTGAACGCCTCCACCAGCTTCAATGAGACCATCTACATTCTGCCGCTGCCGACCGACAAGCCGGAAGTGGTGGCGCAGGGCTTTCAGGTACTGGAAGACTGGGCGCATGGCCTGTCGCTCAACGATGCCGATATCGACAGCGAGCGTGGCATCGTGCTGGAAGAACTGCGCATCGGTAAAGGTGTCGATGATCGCGTCAACAAGGTGCTGCTGCCCAAGCTGTTCAACGGCTCGCAATACGCGCGCCGTCTGCCCATCGGGCAGGAAGCCGTGCTGAAGAACTTCAAATATGAGGCGATCCGGCGTTTCTATCGCGACTGGTACCGGCCGGACCTGATGGCGGTGGTGGTGGTAGGCGATATCGAACCGGCACGCGCGCGTGCGCTGATCGAGCAGCATTTTGGCGGGCTGAAAAATCCACACCATGCACGGCCGCACCAGTACGCGAAAATCCCGGCCCGCACCAAGCCGGAAGAAGTGGTGTACACGGATAAGGAAATCGCCAACAATTCCGTGTTCATCCGCTATCCCGTCACGCCGGCGCCGCAAGGGCGTACGGTGGGGGACTATCGCAACAAGCTGCTGGAAAACATGGTGGCGACGCTGCTGAATATGCGGCTGTATGAATTGAGCCAGCAGGCCAAGCCGCCGTATCTGCAGGCTGGCGCAGGCATGAACGCGATCGTGCATGGCTACCGTTCGTTCAGTGCCGGTGCCTTGCTGGGCAAAGATGGGGTGGCGCCAGCGATACAGGCTTTGCTGCAGGAGAGTCAGCGCGCCCGCCAGTTCGGCTTTAGCGAGGCGGAACTGGAACGTGCCAAGAAAGGCATGCTGCGCAATTACGAACGTATGTATAACGAGCGCGAGAAGTCCGATTCGGCCAATTACGCGGCTGAACTGATCCGCAATTTCCTCGAACAGGAAACCATCCCCGGCATCGAAGCGGAGTACCGCTATGCACAGGCGCTGATACCGGAAATGACGCTGGCTGAACTGAATGCGGCGGCACGCGCCCAGTTACCGGACGGCGGCAGCAAGCTGATGGTGTACACCGGTAGCGCCGGTGCCGGCAGCACGGCGCCGCAGGCGGGCGAGATGCTGGCGCTGGCCAGTGCGGCGGAGCAGCGCGGCGTGGTGGCGCAGCACGAGAAGGCGGTGGCGCGCCAGCTGATGACGCAGCCGCCCCAAGCGGGCAGCATCGTCAGCGAAAGCCGCGACGAGGTGCTGGGGCTGACCCGGCTGGTGCTCAGTAATGGTGTCAAGGTGGTACTCAAGCCGACCGATTTCAACAACGATCAGGTGATACTGACGGGTTTGCGTTTTGGCGGCTGGTCGCTATTCGGTGACGAGGACCTGTTCAGTGCGCGCTATGCCAGCAGCATTGTGAATCAGATGGGGGTGCAGGATTTCACACCGGCCGATATCGTCAAGGTACTGGCAGGGAAAAGTGCGGGTGCAGCTGCCAGCCTCGCCGGTGTCAATGAAACAGTCAGTGGTGCCTCCGGCCGTGCCGACATCGAAAGCATGCTGCAGCTGGTGCATCTGAATATGACGGCGCCGCGCAGCGATAGCGCCATCTTCCAGTCCTTTGTGGAACGCCAGCGCGAACTGGCGCGGAATAATCTGGCGCGGCCGGAAGCGCTGCTAGAGGATGCCATGGCGGCCGCGCTGTACCCGCAGCAGCCGCGCGTGCCACGGGCACCCAAGCCGGCCGATTTCGATCAGTTAAAACTGGATAAGGTGCTGGAGCTGTACCGCAGTCGCCTGTCCAGCGCGCGTGACTTCAGTTTCTTCATGACGGGTAGTTTCGAGGTGGAGCAGGTCAAGCCTCTGTTGGCGACCTATCTGGCCAGTCTGCCGGTGGCCGAGCTGGCCACCGCTTTCCGTGACGACGGCGTGCGGCCCGTGCGGGGCGTGGTCAAGCGCGAGGTGTATGCGGGCAGCGAGCCGAAAAGCACGGTGACGCTGACGTTCACGGGCGAGGCGCAGTTTTCACCGCGCGAGCGTATGCGGCTGCAGGGGCTGATCGAAGTCTTGAACATCAAGCTGATCGAAGTGCTGCGCGAAAAAATGGGCGTGATGTATAGCGGTGGCTTGCGCGGCAATATGGAGCGGCTGCCGTATCCCCATTACACGGTGACGGCCACCTTGCCCTGTGCGCCGGAGAATGTGGACAAAGTACTGGCCGCCGTGTTTGCCGAAATCGCCAACATTGCCGAGCATGGAGCTGAACCGGCCGATCTGCACAAGGTCAAAGCGGCGTGGCTGAAGAACTATCGCAAGAATCTGCGCGAGAATGGCTACTGGCAGAGTGTGCTGATGAATGCCTATTTCAATCAGAGCGATCCGGCCGATGTACTGAGCTATCCGCAGCGGGTGGAAGCGTTGACGGCGGAGGATCTGAAAGATAGTGCGCGCACCTATCTGAATCGGGAAAATTATGTGCAGGTGGTGCTGTATCCGCAGAAGTAGGGCTGCTGCCGCTGGCCTGTTACACTGACGCTTATTGATAGCGTAACGGAGGTAGAAGATGGCAAAGAAGAAGGAAGAACTGGATCCGGAAACGCTGGAACTGATTCAATGGTGTATCGAGGTTGAAGGTTTTCTGGTGAAGGGCGGCGCCACGCAGGCGCAGGCGCAGGAGCATATCGAGGAGCAGGTGGAGTGGTTCACTGATCTGTTCTACGATGGTCTGTCACCGGAAGAAGCGGCCAAGGAAGCGCTGGCCTGAGTAGCCGGGTTCTTGAGTGTAGCGGGCGCTGGTGCGCCCCTTATTTCCGTAGGAGGTAGGGACAATGCTGAAGAAGATAGGTCTAGGTGTCGTGCTGCTGATCGCCATCATACTGGGCATGGCGACTGTGCAGCCAACTACATTCCGCGTGCAGCGCCAGATCGATATCAAGGCGCCGGCCGAACGTATCCAGCCGCTGATTAGCGACTTCCACCACTGGACCCAGTGGTCGCCATGGGAAAAGCTCGATCCCGCCATGAAGCGTACCTATAGCGGCGCAACGGAAGATCTGGGCGCCGTGTATGCATGGGAAGGCGATGATAAAGTAGGCGCCGGCCGGATGGAGATTACCGGCCTGAAAGCGCCGGAACTGGTGCAGATCAAGCTGGATTTCATCAAGCCGTTTGCCTCCGCCTGCCAGACTGATTTTGCGCTGGCCAGCAAAGGCGAAATGACTACCGTGGTGTGGACCATGACGGGGCCGGCCGACTTTACCACCCGCCTGATGGGCCTATTTGTCAGCATGGACAAGATGATAGGCAAGGACTTCGAGGCCGGTCTTGCCAACCTCAAGGAAGTGGCGGAAAAATAGCCGCCGAAGTGGACGGGCGGCTTACTGCTGTTCCAGCCGGTAGGCGCCCGGATTCACGCCAGCCCATTCGCGGAAGGCGTGGTTGAAGGCACTCTGCTCCTGATAGCCGAGCAGGAAAGCGATATCCACCAGACTCAGTTCGGGCCGGCGCAGGTAGTCGCGCGCCAGTGCAAAGCGGGCCTGATCGAGCACCTGCTGGAACGAGGCGCCCGCTTCGCTCAGTTTGCGCTGCAGGGTGCGTGGCGATAGTGCCAGTTCATCGGCAATGGTGGCCAGCCTCACCTGACCATGTGCCAGATTGCGCACGATGGCCGCATGCACCTGCCCGCCGATGTCCGGCGGCTGGGCTGCGCGCTGACGCAGCAGCTGTTCGGCGTGCTGCTGCAGCACGGGGTAGAGGCTCACATCGGCATTCGGCACCGGCCAGCCCAGCATGGCCGCATCGAAGCTGGCACAATTTTCTGCCGCGTTAAAGACCGGCATGGCGCCCAGTACCCGCACATATTCCTCGCGCAGTTGTGGCGGCCCGCCCGCGTGGGTCAGGCGCAGCTGCGCGGCGGGCAGGGCGGTGCCGGCCAGCCAGTTACCGAACACCCGTATGCCGGCAAACACACTGTCGGCCAGATGGCGCTGGGTGGCCGGATAATTGCTGTGCCAGTGGTAGTTAGCCACGCCATCCTGCACCGTGATGGCCGAACGCCCCAGATCATGGGCCAGCTGCTCGTAGCGCATGGTCTGTTCCAGCGCCATGCCGAAATCGCGACAGCTCAGGAGTATCAGACCATATACGCTGTAGGTGCCCAGCTTGACGCATTCGCCCACGTGCAGGCCGAAATGTTCATCCTGCGCCAGTTGCGCGCCCAGTTCCAGCAACTGCACGTACAGGCTGGCGGGCAGGCTGTCCGGTAGCGGCGCCAGCGCGCCTGCGGCCAGACCGGCCGCCTGTTCCAGCGCAGCCGCCGTCACGCCGCGGGCCGCAGCGGCGTCGAGCAGAGGTTGCAGATAGGAGCCCGCCACGCGCCGGGCGTGCTCAGGGTGCGGGCTTGGCATAATCGAACAAGATGGTTGTCATGAAAGCGCAATACCGGTGTTCCAGCTTCTTTTATTCTCGTGTCATTCAAACTAGGCGCGCCCCAGTATAGCAAGCGCGCCGCTACGCTGACAGGAAAACGATGAGACGCTGGAACGGTTGGGGAGACGAAGCAGTAGAGTTTGCGCTGCATGATGAGGCGCTGGCATTTCTGGCGCAGCGCATAGGGGCCGGTACGGCGGTGCCGGATGCTACGCTGGAGCAGGCTTGCGCCAGCATTCCGGCGAGCCGGCTGCCGGCAGATGCCAGCGTCGCCAGCCTGATACAGACCGACGCGGAAGTCCGCTTGCGTAATGCGCTGGGGCAGAGTCTGCCGGACTGGCTGCGCCTGCGCTATGGCGTGATCGAGACGGCACCCGATGGTGTGGCCTATCCGGAAAGCAGTGAAGACGTCCGCATGCTGCTGGCGTATGCGCAGCGCCACAACGTGGCGCTGATACCACAAGGCGGCGGCACTAGTGTGGTGGGCCATCTGACGGCACCAGCCGGTGCCCAGCCGGTGCTGACGGTGAATCTGAGCCGGCTACGCCAGATGCATTATCTGGATACGGAAGCCCAGCTGGCGACTTTCGGTGCCGGCGTGCTGGGGCCGGATCTGGAAGCACAGCTGCGTGCGCGCGGCTACACGCTGGGCCACTTCCCCCAGTCCTTTGAATATTCCTCGCTGGGCGGCTGGGTGGTCACCCGTTCGTCCGGCCAGCAGTCGCTGCGTTATGGCCGCATCGAGCAGCTGTTCCGTGGCGGCGTGGTCGAGACCCCGGCCGGGACGCTGCGAATACAGACTTTCCCAGCCTCGGCGGCCGGTACCGATCTGCGTGAACTGGTACTGGGTTCGGAAGGCCGCATGGGCGTGCTGACGGAAGCCACGGTGCGGGTCACGCCATTGCCGCAATACGAAGCCTTCCATGCCGTATTCCTGCCGGACTGGCAGAGCGCCGAAACGGCTGTGCGTCTGCTGGCGCAGGCGGGGCTGGCGCTGTCCATGCTGCGGCTGTCGAATCCGCTGGAGACCACCACCATGCTGGCGCTGGCCGGTCACAAGCGCCTGATCGGTATGCTGGAAAGCTATCTGGCGCTGCGTGGCTGCAAACAGCAGAAGTGCATGCTGATGCTGGGTGTGAGCGGGCAAAAGCGTGCAGCCAGGGCGGCGCTGCGGGCGGCGCTGGAAATCACTGCGCCGCTGGGCGGCGTGCATATCGGCCGTGCCATGGGCGATAAGTGGAAGCAGAACCGCTTCCGCAATGTGTATCTGCGTAACGCCGCATGGCAGCACGGCTATGCCATCGATACGGTGGAGACGGCGGTAGATTGGACTCGCGTGGGCAGCATGATGCAGACGGTGGAAGCGGCAGCCACGGCGGCGCTGGCGCAGTATGGCGAAAAAGTGCATACCTACACCCATCTGTCGCATCTGTACGCGCAGGGCGCCAGCGTGTACACCACGTTTGTGTTCCGGCTGGCTGGCAATTACGCACAGGATCTGGCGCGCTGGCGCACGCTCAAACATGCGGTCAGCTCGGCCATTGTGGCGCAGGGCGGCACCATCAGTCATCAGCACGGTGTGGGCACTGACCATGCGCCGTATCTGGCAGCGGAGAAGGGCGAGCTGGGGCTATCAGCCATGCAGGCGTTGTTCAGCCACTTCGATCCTCAGCAGATCATGAACCCCGGAAAGCTGCTGCCATGAGCGCCGTGTGGCGCAAAGGGGGGCGGGCGGCGCTGCCTGCCTTGCTGGCGCAGCAGTGGGATGTGATAGTGATCGGTGGCGGCATTACCGGTGCCGGCATTCTGCTGGAAGCGGCGCGGCGCGGTCTGAAAGCGCTGCTGCTGGAGCAGCGCGATTTCGCCTGGGGCACCTCCAGCCGTTCCTCCAAGCTGGTGCACGGTGGCTTGCGCTACCTGAAGGAAGGCCAGATCGGCCTGACGCGCGAATCCGTGCATGAGCGCGAACATCTGCTGCAGCAGGCGGCCGGACTGGTGGAGCCGCAGAGTTTCGCCTTCGGCCACTATGCAGGACGCAAGCCGGGCAAGCTGATGTTCCTGCTCGGGCTAGCCATGTATGACCGGCTGGCCGGCCAGCGCAGCCGCCATTATTACGAGCGCGCGGAGTTCGCTGCGCTGGCGCCGAATGTGTCAACCCAAGGCCTGCTAGGCGGCATGGTCTACACCGATGCCAAGACGGATGATGCGCGGCTGGTGCTGCGTGTGCTGCAGGAAGCGCAGGCGCATGGTGGTGTGGCGCTCAATTATATGGTGGTGCAGGGCCTGCTGCGCGATGACGCGCAGGTGACTGGCGTGCAGGTGCGCGACATGCACAGTGATGCCGCGCATGCGGCAGCGTATGCCGTGCGGGCCCGCGTAGTGATCAGCGCGACCGGCGCATGGGCTGATGGCCTGCGCCTGCAGGCAGGCGACGCTACGGCGCATGCCGCTGCCAGCGGGACTGCGCTCAAGCCCAGGCTGCGCCCTTTGCGTGGTAGCCATCTGGTGCTGCCCGCATGGCGCTTGCCACTGGCGCAAGCCATCAGCCTGATGCATCCTTACGATGGCCGTCCCGTGTTTGCCTTCCCGTGGGAAGGCGTGACGCTGGTGGGCACTACAGACGTCGATCACAAAGACAATATGTCGCACGACGCCAGCATCACGCGCGCTGAAGTGGCATATCTGATGGCCGTGCTGCACGATCAGTTCCCGCAACTGGCACTGAGCGAACGCGATGTAATCGCCACCTATGCCGGCGTGCGGCCCGTGATCGATACGGGCAAAGCCGATCCGTCCAAGGAAGGGCGCGACCACGCGCTGTGGCTGGAACATGGCCTGCTGACCGTCACGGGCGGCAAGCTGACCACCTTCCGCGTGATTGCGCTCGATGCCTTGCGCCGTGTCGCCAGCCTGCTGCCGGACTGGCAGGCCGACCTGAGCCCGTGCCCTGTGTTTGACGCCCAGCCTGCGCCGCTGCCGCATACGCCGCAACTGCCGGCCGGTATGGCGCACAAGCTGCAGGGGCGCTATGGCGCACTGACAGCGCAGGTGCTGGCCGCCGCGCAGGACGATGAACTGGATCTGATAGGCGGCACGGAGACTTGCTGGGTGCAGCTGCGCTGGGCAGCGCGTTGCGAATCCGTGCAGCGGCTGGAAGATCTGCTGTTGCGCCGCAGCCGCATCGGCCTGCAGTTGCGGCAGGGCGGGCTGGCCATCATGCCGCGCATCCGTGCCATCTGCCAGCCCGAACTGGGCTGGAGTGATCAGCGCTGGGATGCCGAACTGGCGGCCTATGTGGCATTATGGAACAGGCACTACAGCCTGCCCGCATAAGTACGGGCTGGCATAACAACGACAAAAACGAGACAGAGCACCATGGCAGAGCAATACCTTCTTTCTATCGACAATGGCACCCAGAGCGTGCGCGCCCTGCTGTTTGATCTGCAGGGTGAACTGGTGGCGAAGTCGCAAGTGCATTTGCAGGCCTATTATTCCGAACACCCCGGCTGGGCCGAGCATGATGCTGATGGCTACTGGCGCGCAGTAGGGCAGGCCTGCCAGCAGCTGTGGCAGAACTGCAGTGTACCGCGCAGTGCCATCAAGGGCGTGGCCGTCACCACCCAGCGTGGCACGGTGGTAAATGTAGACCGTGACGGCAAGGTGCTGCGGCCCGCCATCACATGGCTGGATCAGCGCCGGGTGGGGCCGCAGCCGCCACTGAGTCTGTTGTGGCGCACTGCCTTCAAGCTCACCGGCCTGTCCGGCACCATCGAATACTTTCGCCGCGAAGCGGAGATCAACTGGATCGCCCAGTATCAGCCGGAAGTCTGGCAGCAGACCCATAAATATCTGCTGCTGTCAGGCTTCTTGAATTTCCGCCTGTGCGGCCGCCATGTCGATTCGGTCGGTTCGCAAGTGGCTTACGTGCCGTTCGATTACAAGGCTCACAAGTGGGCCGGTAAGCGCGACTGGAAATGGGAAGCGTTGAAAATCCGTCCGGAGATGCTGCCGGAACTGGTCGCGCCGGGCACCATCATCGGCGCCATTACGGCCGACGCGGCAGCATTCACCGGCATCCCCGAAGGTACGCCGCTGGTGGCGGCGGCGGCCGACAAGGCCTGCGAAGTGATCGGTGCTGGGGCGCTGGAGCCGCACATCGCCTGTCTCAGTTACGGCACCACGGCCACCATCAATACCACCAGCCGTAAATACGTGGAAGTGACGCCGCTGATTCCCCCATATCCGGCCGCAATCCCGGGGGGCTACAGCACGGAAGTGCAGATCTTCCGCGGTTACTGGATGGTGAACTGGTTCAAGGAGCAGTTTGGCCATCTGGAACAGCGCACAGGCGCCGAGCAGGGGCTGGCGCCGGAATTCATGTTCGACCAGCTGGTGAACGAAGTGCCGCCCGGTTCCATGGGTCTGATGCTGCAGCCGTACTGGAGTCCCGGCATCAAGACGCCGGGGCCGGAAGCCAAGGGAGCGATGATAGGCTTTGGCGACGTGCACACGCGCGCCCACATGTACCGCGCCATACTGGAGGGGCTGGCGTATGCCCTGCGCGAAGGTAAGGAGCGTATCGAGAAGCGTAGCGGGGTAGCGGTGACGGAGCTGCGCGTGGCCGGTGGCGGTTCGCAGAGCGATGCCGCGATGCAGCTGACGGCCGATATCTTCGGCCTACCTGCCGTGCGTGCGCATGTCTACGAAACTTCGGGGCTGGGCGCGGCCATCGCTGTGGCGGCGGGGTTGGGCCTGTATAAGGATTTCGATACGGCGACGCGCGCCATGACCCGTCCCGGCCGCGTGTTCCAGCCGATTGCTGCCAACCGGCAGATCTACGACAAGCTGTACAAGCGCGTCTACCTGCATATGTACCAGCGGCTGCAGCCGATGTACCAGCAGATTGCCGAGATTACCGGCTACCCTGAGCAGATGTAGGGCTTAGCGCATCACCAGCGCTTTGATGGCATCCATCGCGCTGCTGCTGCCGCACTGGGTGGCCTGCACCTGATTGCGGCCATGTTCCTTGGCCACGTACATGGCGCGGTCGGCTGCCACAAACAGCGATTCTATGCTGTCCAGATGGCGCGGGTGAGTCGTCGCCACACCGATGCTGACGGTCAGCCATGGCGAAGTGCTGGAGCGCGGGTGCGGGATCTGCAGGCCTTCGATACGGGCGCGGATGGCTTCGGCCATCTGCAGCGCCGTGGCGCCATCGGTTTCGGCAAACAGCAGCACGAATTCTTCGCCGCCATAGCGCGCGGCCAGATCGGTCTGGCGCAGCGCATGGGCAGCGATGGCCTGCGCCACCTGCTGCAGGCAGGCGTCGCCGGCCGGATGGCCGAGCGTATCGTTATACAGCTTGAAGTGATCGACATCGAGTACCACCAGCGAGAGCGGCAGGCCGCTGCGCATGGCGCGCTGCCATTCCTTCTCGATGAAGCTATCGAAGTGGCGCCGGTTAGCGATCTTGGTCAGCGGGTCTATCATGGCAGCCCGCTGCAGCGCGTCTTCCGACTGCTTGTGGTGGGTGATGTCGTGCAGCAGGCCGACAAACAGGGGCTGACGCAGCACCATAGGCGTCAGCGTCAGATCCATGCAGACGGAACTACCGTTGCGGTGGCGGATGATCACTTCGCGCGTGCCGTGGCTGTGCGCCGATTCCGGCTCGGCCGCATAGCGGCGGAAGTAATCGAGATATTCCTGCGCCACCATGGGGTTGAGCAGCTCGGAGATATTCCGGCCCGCCAGTTCCTGTTCCGTATAGCCCAGATAATTGACGCAGGCAGGGTTGGCAAACTGGATGCGGCCATCCGCCTCGATGATCAACAGACCTTCGGCCATGCTGTTGACGATGGCGCGCAGGCGTTCGGCCTGTTCTTCCTGGGTTTCGCTACGGCTGCGGATCTGTAACTGGGTGCGCACGCGGGCGCACACTTCGGCCATGCGCAGCGGTTTGCTGATGTAGTCCACTGCGCCGATATCGAAGCCGGCCACCACGTCTTCCGTCGCCGTCTTGGCGCTCATGAAGATCACAGGGATGCGCTGGGTGGACGCATGGCTTTTCAGCTGGCGGCAGGTTTCCAGACCATCCATGCCGGGCATGAGTATGTCGAGCAGAATCAGATCGGGATGGACGCGGCGGGCGATTTTAAGCGCACGTTCGCCGTTGTTGGCGACAAATGTCTGGTATCCCTGTTGCACCATCATAGTCCGCAAGGCGCTCAGATTCTCCGGCGCGTCGTCCACGATAAGAATCGCGGCATCACGTCGGCTAGCGTGTTGCAGAGGGTTAACTGGGGTGAACAAGGGCTGTCCTGCTAATCAATTGGGGGTACGTGCAAAATCATAACGCCAAGCTCAGCACTTATGGGACAAATAATTATGTTTTTTTCGGGAAATAAACGTTGAGCACTATGAAGACGTTTGCAAGCTGTTGTTTTTTTCTAAAAAAAGAGCGGCCGTAGCCGCTCTTATACTTGATGTCAGCCTTACAGTTTGGCCGTGATCAGTTTGCCGAGGATCTCGATACCGGCACGGATACGCTCTGGCGGCACGGTCACGAAGGACAGGCGCAGGGTATTGGTTTCCGGCTCGTTGGCGTAGAACGGCGAACCCGGTACGAACGCGACTTTCTGGGCGATGGCTTCATCCAGCAGTTTCATCGCGTCGATGTGCTTAGGCAGGGTCACCCAGATGAACATGCCGCCTTCCGGTTTGGTCCACTGCACGGCGGATGGGAAGTGCTGCGCCATGGCGTCCAGCATGACCTGGCATTGGTCGCCGTACAGGGTACGGATTTTCGGGATGTGCTGGTCGAGGAAACCGTCCTTGATCACATCGTAGACCACCATCTGGGTCAGTTGCGAAGTGTGCAGGTCGGCCGCCTGTTTGGCCAGTTCCAGACGGCGTACCAGCGGCAGCGGTGCTACCACGTAGCCCAGACGGATGCCGGGGGTCAGGACCTTGGAGAAGGAGCCCATGTAGATGACGCCATCAGGGTTCATCGCCACCATCTTCGGTGCCGGTGCGCCTTTGTAGCTCAGTGCGCCGTAAGGATCATCCTCGATCAGCGGCAGGCCCAGACGGGCGCAGGTTTCTACCAGTTCCACACGGCGTTCCACCGACAGCGAGCGGCCGGTCGGATTCTGGAAGTTAGGCAGGGCGTACAGCAGACGCGCGCCGGCGGCCACTTTATCCAGCGAGGACGGTACCAGACCGTGTTCGTCGGTCTCTACCGATTTGAATTCGGGGCGATATACCGAGAAGGCCTGCAGCGCGCCCAGATAGGACGGGGTTTCCACCAGCACGCGGCTGCCTTCGTCGATCAGCACTTTGCCCAGCAGGTCCAGCGCCTGTTGCGAACCGGAGGTCATCAGCACCTGTTCCGGCACGATTTTCACGTCATTGGTCGACAGCGAATCGGCGATCCACTGGCGCAGCGGCAGGTAGCCGTCGGTCGGGCCGTATTGCAGCGCCACTTTACCGTTTTCGCTCAGCACCTTGTCGAAGGCCGCTTTCATGGTGTCGACCGGGAAGGTCAGCGGCGAAGGCAGGCCACCAGCGAAGGAAATGATTTCCGGCTGCTGGGTGATCTTCAGAATTTCGCGGATGAAGGACGATTGCAGCTGGTCGGCGCGTTCCGAGAAGCGCCACTGGATAGTTGCAGGGTTTTCGATTTTCATACTTGTCTCACTAGAGTAAAACCGGCAGGGCCGGTGATGCTATCAGCGCGCTTGTGGCGTGCTTTCTTAATAGGAACAGCCACGGATAAGTGGCCGCCCGCTTACGCGACTTCCGCGATCAATTCGATTTCGACGCAGGCGCCCAGCGGGATTTGTGCAACGCCGAAGGCCGAACGGGCGTGTTTGCCGGCATCGCCGAACACTTCGCCCAGCAGCTCGGAGGCGCCGTTGGTGACCAGATGCTGTTCGGTGAAATCCGCCGTGGAGTTCACCAGACTCATAACTTTAACGATGCGCTTGACGCGGGTCAGGTCGCCGCCAACGGCAGCCTGCAGGGTGCCGATCAGATCGATGGCGATGGCGCGGGCCGCGGCTTTGCCTTCTGCCGTATCGATATTCTTACCCAGCTGGCCTACCCATACGCTGCCGTCTGCGCGCTTGGCGATGTGACCGGACAGGAACACCAGATTGCCCGTTTGAGCATACATAACATAGGCCGCAGCCGGGGTAGCAGGGGCAGCCAGGGTGATGTCGAGTGCTTTCAGTTTTTCGTAGACAGAC
The DNA here is from genome assembly GCF_964031615.1 of Duganella fentianensis. GTDB lineage: Bacteria > Pseudomonadota > Gammaproteobacteria > Burkholderiales > Burkholderiaceae_D > Rugamonas > Rugamonas fentianensis_A. The sequence continues at coordinate 108,772 of NZ_CAXIQN010000014.1, read as the reverse complement.
ATGTGAGTTCCAGATCAAAAAGTGTGGGTGGGACAGATTCAAGACCGTTATTGTACGTGTTGTAGCAGGCGCTGCCCACAATTGAGGCAAAATCAAGATAGTCTACGGTTTTCCCGCCGTTTTACCTGCATTTCTCGCCCTGCACCGCCACTGGTGGCGCTGCCAGTTGCAGAAAATGCTGCCGGCCAGTCGGGCAGGGTGGGGCGCCATCTCTCACGAACGGCTTTTACTAGACTTTATGCTACGTGACAAAGCCAGTACAGTACAAGTACACTTATAAAGTTAATTTCTGTACTGTGATGGCAAAATGACCAATACACGACAACGCCGCTCGCTGCTGGGCGATGCTGCTGCCAATGCCGCTGCTGCTGTAGCGGAAGCGCTGGCAGCCGCCGAAGCCCGCGCTGCAAAGGCCGCCATGGCTGCAAGCAGCCAGATTGCCGCCGATACGGCCAGCGTGGCCGTGCCAGCCAGTGTGGTGCGGACGCGCCGCGCGGCGCCGGCTGGCGCCTTGCTCGGTTTGCTGTCGCGCGAGTCGGGCGAAACCTTGATCGACCAGATTGTGCGCTCCGTTGCGGCCCGCATCGATGACCGCCTGCTGCGCGGCGGCGCGCGCATGCCGTCGATCCGCGCGTTCGCAGCTGCCCACGGGGTGTCGCCGTTCACGGTGGTGGCCAGCTACGACCGGCTGGTGGCGACCGGTTATCTGGAATCGCGCCGTGGTGCCGGCTTCTTCGTGCGCGAGCGGGCCGGCATGGCGGGGCACGGCGTGGCCGCTGGCCAGTCGGTGCAGCGCGGTGCAGGTCATGGCAGCGGCTTCGAAGTCAAACCTATCGATGTGGTCTGGCTGGTGCGCAATATGTTCCGCCAGATGCCCCATGCGCAGATGCCCGGCAGCGGCGTGCTGCCGTCCGACTGGCTCGATGGGGCGGCCATCTCGAATGCATTGAAGGCCGTAAGCCGGCAAAATGCCGGTGTACTCCTCAGTTATGGCGTGCCGCAAGGTTTTCTGCCCCTGCGCCAGCAGCTCCAGCACAAGCTGGCGGAACTGGAAATTGCCGCTGCGCCGGAACAGCTGGTCACCACCGCCGGTGTGACGCAGGCTCTGGATCTGGTGGCGCGCGAATTTACCCAGCCCGGCGACACGATTTTTGTCGATGATCCCGCATGGTTCCTCATGTTCGGCTCGTTTGCGGCGCTGGGCGCCAAGGTGGTGGGCATCCCCCGGCTGGCCGATGGCCCCGATATTGCCAAGCTGGCCGAACTGGCCGCGCTGCACAAGCCCAAGCTGTTCATCATTAACTCGGTGCTGCACAACCCCAGTTCTACCTCGCTCTCGGCGGCCAAGGCGTTTCAGGTGCTGCGGCTGGCCGAGGAGCATGATTTTGTCATCGTGGAAGACGATATCTACTGCGACCTGCATCCGGGCAGCGCGGTGCAGCCGGCCACGCGGCTGGCCGCGCTTGACCAGTTGCAGCGCGTGATCTATCTGGGTGGCTTCTCCAAGACCATGGCCGCCAATCTGCGCGTGGGCTTTATTGCCGCCTCGCCAGAGCGGGCCGAACGGCTGGCCGACCGCAAGATGCTGACCATGCTCACCACGAGCGACATCGGCGAGCGGGTGGTGTACAAAGTGCTGTCGGACGGCACCTTCCGCAAGCATACCGACCGTATGCGGGCCCGTCTCGACGGCCTGCGCGCCAAGACGATCCGCCAGATGGAGCGGGTAGGCCTGAAGGTGGATGTGGCGGCGCCGGCCGGCATGTTCGTCTGGGTCGATGCGGGGCGCGACACCAATGTACTGGCCGAGCGGGCCATGGCGCAGAACCTGCTGCTGGCGCCCGGCAGCCTGTTTTCGCCGGCCCAGCTACCGTCCACCCGCATGCGCCTGAACGTGGCCGCCATGCAGGACCCGCAAGTATGGCGCTTCCTCGAAAGCGAGCTGGCGCGCTCTTGAAATGGCGTAGAGCATCCCCAATTAGGGGCAACTGTTGCGCTAAACGCAACTCATAGCATAAGACTATTCACAAGACTATTCACAAGACTATTCACAAGACTATTTAAGGCTTATAAAAATGGCAGATACCGAAAAGCAGACCCTAGGTTTTCAGGCAGAAGTAAAGCAGCTGCTGCAGCTGATGATCCACTCGCTGTACTCGAACAAGGAAATTTTCCTGCGCGAGCTGATCTCCAACGCTTCCGACGCGTCGGATAAACTGCGTTTCGAAGCGATCAACAACGATGCGCTGTATGGCAATGACCACGAACTGAAAATCAAGGTGGCGTTTGACAAGGCCGCACGCACCATCACCATTTCCGATAACGGCATCGGCATGAGCCGTGACGAAGCGATCTCCCATCTGGGTACCATCGCCAAATCGGGCACCAAGGAATTCTTCGGCAAGCTGTCCGGTGACCAGCAGCAGGACGCAGCGCTGATCGGCCAGTTCGGCGTGGGCTTCTATTCGGGCTTCATCGTGGCCGACAAGATCACGGTGGAAACCCGCCGTGCCGGCGCGGCTGCCAGCGAAGGCGTACGCTGGGAATCGGAAGGTCAGGGCGACTATTCGGTGGAACAGATCGAGAAGTCGGGCCGCGGTACCGACATCATCCTGCATCTGCGCGAAGGTGAAGACGAACTGCTGTCGTCGTGGAAACTCAAATCCATCATCCGTAAATACTCCGACCACATCTCCCTGCCTATCGTGATGCAGAAGGAAGAATGGGACGAAGAGAAGAAGGAAACCGTCCTCAAGGACGAACTGGAAACCGTCAATCAGGCCAGCGCCCTGTGGGCCCGCAACAAGGCCGACATCACGCCGGAGCAGTACGACGAGTTCTACAAGCACGTCTCGCACGACTTCCAGGCACCGCTGACGCATACCCACAACCGCGTGGAAGGCCGCAGCGAATACACCCAGCTGCTGTACATTCCGGCCAAAGCGCCGTTCGACCTGTGGGACCGCAACAAGCGCGGCGGCATCAAGCTGTACGTCAAGCGCGTGTTCATCATGGACGATGCCGAACAGCTGATGCCGACCTATCTGCGCATGGTGAAAGGTGTGATCGATTCGGCCGACCTGCCACTGAACGTGTCGCGTGAAATTCTGCAGGAATCGCGCGATGTGAAAGTGATCCGTGACGGCTCGACCAAGCGCGTCATCGGCATGCTGGAAGAACTGGCCAATGCCGACGAGCAGGAGAAGAAAGACAAGTACACCACCTTCTGGACCGAGTTCGGTCAGGTGCTGAAAGAGGGTATCGGCGAAGACGCCACCAACAAGGACCGTCTGGCCAAGCTGCTGCGCTTTGCCTCGACCGCCAACGACAGCGACGAACAGAATGTCTCGTTCGAGCAATACATCGCCCGCGCCAAGGAAGGTCAGGACAAGATCTACTACGTCACGGCCGATAACTACGTGGCCGCGAAGAACAGCCCGCATCTGGAAATCTTCCGCAAGAAAGGCGTGGAAGTTCTGCTGCTGACCGACCGCGTGGATGAATGGATGCTGTCCTTCCTGACCGAGTTCGAAGGCAAGGAACTGGTCTCCGTGGCCAAGGGCGGTCTGGATCTGGGCGCGCTCGAAGACGAAGCGGAGAAGAAGGAACACGAGGAGACGGAAAGCTCGTACAAGGATCTGGTCGGCAAGATGAAAGAAGCCCTGACCGACAAGGCCAAAGACGTGCGCGTCACCTTCCGTCTGACCGATTCGCCAGCCTGTCTGGTGGCCGACGAGCACGAACTGTCGGGCAACCTGCTGCGTATGCTGAAGGCCGCGGGCCAGAATGCGCCGGAATCCAAGCCTATTCTGGAAATCAACCCTAACCACCCGCTGGTGACCCGTCTGAAGTATCAGGATGCCGGTTCGGCCTTCAACGACTGGGCCAACATCCTGTTCGATCAGGCTCTGCTGGCAGAAGGCGGTTCGCTCAGCGATCCGGCCACCTTCGTCAAGCGCCTCAATGAAATGCTGCTGAACGGCGCTGCCAAGTAACAGCATTGCTGGCTTCCTGCCGGAGTGTGCTATGTTTGCGCATCTGCAAGCACACCTCCGGGAGGAAACATGTCTCGATACACAGTGGCGCTGGCCAGCGCCCTGATGCTGCTTGCGCCTGTGGTACAGGCGCAGCTTACCCCTACTGCCACTACCTCCAGCACTGGCAATCCCGCAACCGCCGCTGCTGCGACGGCTCCCCTATATCCTGCACTGCCGAGCGAAACGCCGGATGAATTCCATGCGCCCGTAGACGGCCACGATTATGTCAAGCGCAGCGTGATGATCCCCATGCGCGATGGCGTAAAGCTCAATACGGTGATTATCGTGCCCCGTGGCGCCAGCCGTGCCCCCATGCTGCTGACCCGCACGCCGTATAACGCGGCCGAACTGACGGCCCATGCGGAAAGTTCGCAACTGGAATCCATCCTGCAAGGCTATGACAATGCCGCCGATGTGGTGGTGCAGGGCGGCTATATCCGGGTGATGCAGGATGTGCGGGGCAAACATGGCTCGGAAGGCGATTATGTGATGACCCGGCCGCCGGCCGGTTCGACCTTCAATCCCACCCCGGTCGATCATTCCACCGATACCTGGGACACCATCGAATGGCTCACGCATAACGTCCCTGAAAGCAATGGCAAAGTGGGCATCATCGGGATTTCCTATGATGGCTATCTGCCGCTGATGGCGCTGGTGCATCCTCATCCGGCATTGAAGGCCTCCGTGCCCATGAATCCCATGGTGGATGGCTGGCGCGGCGATGACTGGTTCCATAATGGCGCATTCCGGCAGGGGAGTCTGTCCTACATCCTCGAACAGGTAGCAACACGCCGCAGCGAAGTGAAGTGGTACAGCAGCCACTATGATGAATACGACACCTTCCTGCGCGCGGGCTCGGCCGGTGCGCTGGCACGTCAGCGCGGTCTGGATCAGATAGGTTTCTGGCGCAAGCTGAGCAGCCATCCGGCCTATGACAAATTCTGGCAGGAACAGGCGGTGGATCAGGTGCTGGCGCGCCAGCCTGTGAAAGTGCCCACCATGCTGGTGCATAGCTGGTGGGATGCCGAAGATATCTATGGTGCGCTGGCCGTGTACAAGGCCATCAAGCCGCTTGATCGCGATAATCAAGTGTATCTGGTGATGGGGCCGTGGAACCATGGCGGTGCCATTGACGAAGGCAGCAAGCTGGGGGCGCTACGTTTTGGCAGCGATACTTCGTTGCACTTCCGGCAGGAGATACTGCGTCCCTTCCTCGACCATTATCTGAAGGATGAGGCACCACCGCTCAATATCGCTGCCGTGTCAGCGTTCGAGACGGGCAGCAATAAATGGCGTGCACTGGACCGCTGGCCCAGTGGCTGCAATAGCGGCTGCAGCACGACGCCGACGGCACTGAAACTGGCGCCCGACAGCAAGCTGGCGCTGGGCCGCGCACCGGTGGCAGCGCCAGCCGTGCCTGCCAAGGCCACGGCCTATGATGAATATGTCTCCGATCCGGCCAAACCCGTGCCTTACCGCGCCCGTCCCATCTTGCCTGTCGGTTACGACGAGGCCAAGGGGCTGACATGGCCACGCTGGCTGGTGGATGACCAGCGCGAAGCGTCCGGCCGCCCTGATGTGCTCAGCTATACCAGCGAGGTACTGACGGCTCCCGTAAAAATCAGTGGCGAACCGATCGCCCACCTGCTGGCGGCCACTAGCGGCACTGACGCCGACTGGGTGGTGAAGCTGATCGACGTGTATCCCGATCAGGTGGCAGCGCAGCCGGAAATGGGGGGCTACCAGCTGATGGTGTCGGCCGATATCTTCCGTGGTCGCTACCGCGAGTCGCTGTCGGAAGCGAAAGCGCTGACGCCCGATACGCCGCTGGCCTACCGCTTTGCACTGCCGGCGGCCAACCATGTGTTTCTGCCGGGGCACCGCATCATGGTGCAAATCCAGTCTAGCTGGTTCCCCCTGTATGACCGTAATCCGCAAACCTTTGTGCCGAATATCTTCTTCGCCCAGCCTGCGGACTATCGTAAAGCCACCCAGCGCATCTACCACGATAGCTATATCGAACTGCCCCTGATTAGCAGCAAGCGCTAGCTGCGCCGGCGCCGGCGTGCCGCCAGCAGTACGGCCGGCACGCCCAGCCCCAGCATGGCAATGCTGGCCGGCTCGGGTACGGGCGGCGCCTGCAGGAAGCCGCGGATTTCTCCTTGCGGGTAGAGCGTGCTGTGGATGTTGAAATAGGCCGTGCCGCTGTCCAGTCCCATGGCGAAGGCTGATTCTGCGCCGGCAATGGTGCCGCCGTGGCTGGCAATGAAGGCGGGATTCTATGTGCTGCTCAGTGTCGTATCGAACACATGGCTGTAGGCGCCTGAATGTTCGCCTAGCGGGAAGCCCAGTAGCGAGGGCAGTTCCGTCATCACGGGGGCCGTGCCGCTACCAGCGAGGCTGGTACAGCAATGGATGTGGGCGGCCGTGCTGGTGCCTAGCAGTCCGCCGAAAGCCGTGTCGATTTCCAGCGTGTGCGCGCTGGCATCGAAGCGTACTACGGTGGCGCCGATGGCGCTGGAGGTATTGGGCGGGGCTTCCTGCGCGCCCGTCAGTATGGCCGTGTAGTTGGCGGCAGCAGCATGGGCTGCTGGCATTGCAGCGGCCAGCCCGCATAGCAGGCCCGTAGCAGCGGCCAGCCGGGCCCAGCGGTGTTGCAGTATAGGCTTCATCGTATTTCCTCCTCGCGCGACGGGTTAAAGGTCTAGCTTAGAGTGAGGTACGGCGGGCGAGTTCCCGCCGTGCCGGATGAAGTGCTACAGCTCCGTGCGCAGGGCGAACAATTCGGGGAACAGCACCACGTCTAGCATCTTGCGCAGATAGCTGGCGCCGGTCGTGCCGCCCGTACCTGTCTTGAAGCCAATGATGCGCTCCACCGTGTTGAGGTGGCGGAAGCGCCAGAAACGGAACGCCGTTTCCAGATCCACCAACTTTTCCGCCAGTTCGTACAGAGCCCAGTAGCGCTCGGTGTCGCCGTACACGGTGAGCCACGCCTGTTTGACCGACTCGTCGGCGCGGGTAGGCTGGGTCCAGTCGCCGTTCAGGCGTTCCGGCGCGATGGCTAAGCCATTGCGCGCCAGCAGTTTGACAGCTTCGTCGTACACGGAAGGCGCGTGCAGTGCCTGTTCCAGCACACTGTAGGTGTCGCTGTGGCTGGCGTGTACGCTAAGCAGGGCCGGGTTCTTGTTACCGAGGATGAATTCGATCTCGCGGTACTGGTAGGACTGGAAGCCCGACGAGGCGCCCAGATACGGCCGGATGGCGGTGTATTCGGGCGGCGTCATGGTCGCCAGCACATCCCACGCATGTACCAACTGGTCCATGATACGGGCCACGCGGGCCAGCATCTTGAAGGCTGGTGGCAGATCGTCGGCCTGCAGATGGGCGCGCACGGCGTGCATCTCATGCAGCATCAGCTTCATCCACAGTTCGCTGGTCTGGTGCTGCACGATGAACAGCATTTCGTTATGGTTGGGCGAGAGCGGGTGCTGCGCTGTCAGAATCTGGTTCAGGCCCAGATAGTCGCCATAGCTCATATCCTTGCTGAAATCCATCTGGGCGCCGTGCCACTGGGCGTCACCGGCGGGAGCAGCTGATGCTGGCGCATGCATGGGGCAGCCGCTGGCTGCTGTCTTGTTGTCAGTCATAGTGTTCTCGTGTCAGGTGACGGCGTCGCGTCGGGCATGGATATCGTATGCCTGCTGGTCCAGAATGTCGCACAGGATGTCGACGGCATCCCATACATCGGTAAAGCTGGTGTACAGCGGCGTAAAGCCGAAGCGCATGATGGCCGGTTCGCGGTAGTCGCCGATCACGCCACGGGCGATCAGGGCGGCCATCACGGCATAGCCATGCGGATGGGTGAAACTGACCTGACTGCCGCGCCGTGCATGTTCGCGCGGCGTCACCAGTCCCAGCGGATGGGCGGCGCAGCGCTGCTCCACCAGCTCGATGAACAGGTCGGTCAGGGCCAGCGATTTGGCGCGCAGGGCGGTCATGCTGGTCTGGTCGTAGATATCGAGGCCGCATTCCACCATGGCCAGCGAAACGATGGGCTGGGTGCCGCACAGGGCGCGCGCGATGCCATCGGCCGGCGCAAACACCGGTGCCATGGCAAACGGTGCAGCATGGCCCCACCAGCCCGATAGCGGCTGCTGGAATTGTGCCTGATGGCGCTCAGGCACCCAGATGAAGGCCGGTGCACCGGGGCCGCCATTCAGATATTTATAGGTGCAGCCGACTGCCAGATCGGCGCCATCGGCATGCAGATCGACGGGCACGGCGCCGGCCGAGTGGGCCAGATCCCAGATGATCAGGGCGCCGGCCGCATGGGCGAGGGCGCTGGTGACGCGCATGTCGTGCTGGTAGCCCGTGCGGTAATTTACATGGGTCAGCATGACAACGGCGGTTTGCTGATTGATGGCGCCGGCCAGTTCGGCCACATCGTCGATCAGGTGCAGGCGGTAGCCGCGCTCGAGCCAGCGGCTCAGCCCTTCGGCCATATAGATGTCAGTGGGGAAATTCGAGCGCTCCGTAATGATCACGCGGCGCTCAGGCTGGCCAGCCTGCATGTGCAGGGCGGCGGCCAGCGCCTTGAACAGATTGACGGAGGTGGTATCGGTCACTACCACTTCGCCGTCGCGCGCGCCGATCAGGGGCGCCAGCCGGTTGCCCAGCCGTTTAGGCAGGTCGAACCAGCCAGCCGTATTCCAGCTGCGGATCAGGTCATGCCCCCATTCCTGGGCAATGACCTGCTGGGCGCGGGGGAGGGCAGCGCGCGGGCGGGCGCCGAGAGAGTTGCCATCCAGATAAATTACTCCTTCAGGCAGATCGAACTGGGCCCGTAAGGGCGCGAGCGGATCCTGCGCGTCGCGTTCGAGGCAAGCATTGCGAGTTGTCATTTTGTAACTTTCTTGCAAGTGGAGACGATACTTTAGGCTTCAATAAATTGCCAAGGATGTCAGTGTAACAGGTTAAAAGTGCTTTTTTATGCCCTCCGCATAGGCTAGGGCGAGGGCGAAAACGGGCTGGAAGCCGCATGTTTCCTAGCTTTGCAAACTTTTTTAAAAATTTTTCGATTTTTTTCAAAAAAACCCTAAAGTTCCCCAAAACCCTGCCGATACCCTTTTCATGATGAGCAGAAAAGCGTCATCAGGCAGCGCAAGTAGGTGGGTGTAAATAATCGAAAAAAATTTAAAAATTTTTCGTTAAAACCCTAAAGTTCCTAAAAAAGCTGCCGTAACAGGGTTAGATGTAGCAAAAAAGAGTCGCCAGAAACGCAGTTTTTATTTCAGAGCAGGACTTTTTTTGAAGATCGAAAACCGCAAATTTCCTACGCTGCAAGGGCGTAGATGAGTGATCGGCGTGTGTTTGTCAGACAAACACCGACTGGTCGTGTTCGTCATTTCCCGGAAAAAAATACGGAGTTTGTCCACTACTCCGTTTTTTGTTGCTCACGCAGAATGTATCTCACTGGAAACGCAAATGTGTTTCTGAAGTGCAGATAACGGACGAGGAGAAGGAAATGACCGCTAACGATATGATGGCTGAAATTCGCGACGCCAACCTGAGCTACCTGATGCTGGCCCAGCAAATGATCCGCGCTGATAAAGTCACCGCGATCTTCCGTCTGGGTATCGCTGCCGAGATCGCCGACCTGATCGAAGGCATGAGCAATGCCCAGATCCTGAAACTGGCAGGCGGCAACATGATGCTGGCCCGCTTCCGCTTCGATGACAGCGCCATCCTGTCGATGCTGACCAATTACAATAAAGACCGCGTACTGGCCCAGTCGCACGCCGCCATCCTGATGGCCGGCCAGCCAGTCGAAGAAATCGCGTAATTACTGACTTTTGCAGCGGAGCCCAGATCATGAGCAAGAAAAGCGTCGTATCGGAAGCCCAGGAAATCCAGCTGGCCATCGAACTGATCCAACTGGGTGCACGTCTGCAATTGCTGGAGTCGGAAGTGTCGCTGTCGCGCGAACGTCTGCTCAAGCTGTATAAAGAACTGCGTGGCGTGTCGCCACCGAAAGGCATGCTGCCTTTCTCCACGGACTGGTTCCTGACCTGGCAGCCGAATATCCATTCCTCGCTGTTCATGAACATCCACAAGTTCCTGACCGAACATGCAGGCGCCACCGGCATCGAAGCCGTGATGAAAGCCTACAAGCTGTATCTGGAGCAGATGCCGCCGGAGCCGGGCGAAGAGCCGCTGCTGTCGCTGACGCGCGCGTGGACGCTGGTACGTTTCTTCAGCAGCAAAATGCTGGAACTGGCGCCTTGCGGCAAATGCCAGGGTAAATTCGTCGTCAACAGCATGGACCTGCATGGCAGCTATGTCTGCGGCCTGTGCCACATGCCTTCGCGCGCCGGCAAGACCAAGAAAGCCCGCGACGCCGATCAGCTGGCCGCGTGACGCCCGCCACACCTTCAACTTCCTATCTGCAGCGCGTAGGGCGGGCTCCCGCCATACGCGCTTTGCTTATTCAGTGCGTCAGTATGCCGCTGACCCTGCTGACCATCTATTTATTAGCGCGCCTGCATTTCCCCCTGAATGAATACAGTGCCGTGCTGCTGCAGGGCGGCTGGGCTGGACTGCTGACCTGGCGGCTGGGACTGGCGCGCTGGTGGCGCTGGATACAGCTGCTGTTTCCCGCCACGCTGATGCTGGCGCTGGCTTTGCAGTTGCCGCCATGGCTATTTTTGCTAGCCTTTTTGCTATCGCTGGGCTGGTACTGGTCGACCTTCCGCACCCAAGTGCCTTACTATCCTTCCACCCCTGAAATCTGGGATGCTGTACGTCAAGTTCTGCCGGCCGATCAGCCCGTGCGCATGATAGACATCGGTAGCGGGCTGGGTGGGCTGGTGCTGTATCTGGCCCGTCAGCGTCCGCTGGCGAGTTGCGTCGGCATCGAACTGGCGCCCCTGCCTTGGCTGTACAGCCGCCTGCGCGCCATGCTGAGTGGCAGCCGCGCACAGTTCTTATTAGGTGATTACGAGAAACTTGATTTTGCGCAGTTTCAACTGGTTTTTGCCTATCTGTCACCGGCTGCCATGCCGGCCTTGTGGCAAAAGGCGTCCGCCGAGATGCTGGCCGGCAGTATGCTGGTCAGCTACGAGTTTGCCATAGAGGGACGACCAGCCGATCAGACCATCTATGCCACAGAGACCGGTAAGCCACTTTACATATGGTACTTTTAAGCATCATTTAGCGTTATTCTCTTGCTCCTCCCCCTAGAGTCGCGTTATTGTAGTTCTATATGTAAATTTTTCTGAAATCGGCCGCCACATTGCTATCGGCAGTGCCGTTTTCACTCTAGGGAGCAGGGCACTTGTTAGTCATAATTGGATATGTGGTCGTGTGCGTGGGCGTGTTCGGTGGCTATGCCGCTTCCGGCGGCCACCTTGCTGCGCTGTTCCAGCCGCTCGAGCTGGTCATGATCGGCGGCGGCGCCGTCGGTGCTTTCATGGTCGGTAACACACCGAAAGCGCTGAAAGCCACGGTGGCAGCACTGCCTACCGTACTCAAAGGCTCGCCATATACGAAAGACCTGTATATGGAACTGATGTCGCTGCTGTTCGACGTGCTGTCCAAAGTACGTAAAGAAGGCCTGATGTCGATCGAGGGCGATATCGAAAATCCCGAGCAGAGCCCCGTCTTCAGTAAATACCCCAGCGTGCTGGCGGATCACCACATCGTCGAATTCATGACCGACTACCTGCGTCTCATGGTGTCGGGCAATATGGACGCCATGCAGATCGAGAATCTGATGGATATGGAACTGGAAACCCACCACCACGAAGGTGCTGTGCCAGCCCACGCGATTGCCAAACTGGGCGACGGTATGCCGGCGTTCGGTATCGTGGCGGCGGTGATGGGGGTGGTGCACACCATGGAATCGGTGGGTATGCCGCCGGCCGAACTGGGGATTCTGATTGCGCACGCGCTGGTGGGTACCTTCCTCGGTATTCTGCTGGCTTACGGCTTCGTGGGTCCGCTGTCCGGTCTGCTGGAACAGAAACTGGATGAGTCGAGCAAGATGTTCCAGTGCGTCAAAGTCACGCTGCTGGCCAGTCTGAATGGCTATGCCCCTGCGCTGGCAGTGGAATTCGGCCGTAAAGTGCTGTATTCGACCGAGCGCCCGACCTTCGCCGAGCTGGAGGATCACATCAAGAAATCGAAATCCAAGTGAGCGGCCGCTTGAGCATGGCTGGAACTGCAGAATACGGGGTAAGGAGCTGGCATGGCTGAAGAAGGCTTACGGCCCATTGTTATCAAGAAGATTAAGAAACATGGCGGCGGCCATCATGGCGGCGCCTGGAAGATTGCCTATGCCGACTTTGTAACGGCGATGATGGCCTTCTTCCTGCTGATGTGGCTGCTCGGCTCGACCGCCAAGGGCGACCTCGCTGGGATTTCCGAGTATTTCAAACAGCCCCTGAAGGTGGCGATGTCGGGTGGTAGCGCGGCCGGTGACAGTTCTTCCGTCATCAAGGGCGGCGGCAAGGATATTACGCGGCAGGATGGTCAGGTCAAGGCCAGCAACGATCAGGATGCGACCAAAAAGGTCAGCCTGCAGCAGGCCAAGGCGGCGCTGGAAGCGGAGGAGAGCACCCGGCTGGCTTCGCTGAAGGAAAAGATCGAGAACAAGATCGAAGCCAACCCGCTGCTGAAAAAATACAAAGACCAGTTGTTGCTGGATATTACTAGCGAAGGTTTGCGCATACAGATCGTCGATGAGCAGAACCGGCCGATGTTTGCCTCTGCCAAAGCTGAGCTGCAGCCTTACACGCGCGAGATCCTGCACGAAATTGGCTTCGTACTCAATGATGTTCCGAACAAGATTGGCTTGTCAGGTCATACGGATTCGACACCATTTCTTAGCGACAACGGTTATAGTAACTGGGAACTCTCCTCTGACCGGGCGAATGCCTCGCGTCGCGAGCTGATTATCGGTGGCATGGCCGAGTCCAAAGTATTGCGCGTGGTGGGACTGGCATCGGCCAACAATCTCGATAAAGTTGACCCGTTCAACCCCGTCAACCGTCGCATCAGCATACTGGTGATGAATAAACGTACCGAGGAAAGTGTGCTGCGCGATGGCGTGCGGCAGATTGAAGTCGGGGCGGAGGAAGAAGCGGCCGCCGCAGCGCCACCAGCGCGCGGTGTTCCACCGGTGCGCAAATAAGCGCCGCATCAAAGAGACAGTTATGACGAGAAAAAAGATACTGGGATCGCATGTCAAACGCCTCATGTCGGGCGTGGCTGACCATGGGCGCCAGCATTTGACCGAAGTGGAGACCGATCTGATACAGACTGGTCTGCTGCTGGAAGAAGCTATCGAAAAATTGTCCTTCAACTTCATGGCCATCCACAAGGCCGTCGAAGCGGAGCAGGCCACCATTGCCCAGTTGCTGGCCGGTGGCGAAGTCACTGAAGAGCAACGCACCCAGCTGGCCGCGTTGCAGGGGCAGGTGGGCGGCTATGTGAATGCTGCCATTACCAGCTTGCAGTTCCAGGACATGACCAGCCAGCTGCTGGACCGTACCCTCAAACGTGTTACGGGCCTGCGCGAATTCCTCAGTACCATGAGTGCACACGGGGCCGAAATGCTGCCCGAAAGCGATAACGAAGAGATCGTCGACCTGCTCGGCAAGGTCAGCATGGCGCTGGCTGTCCAGAGTCTGGAGTTGCGCAGCGTGCTGCGCAAGGCGGTCAGCCAGCAACACCTGGAGAGCGGCGACATCGAACTGTTCTGAACGCCGCCCCGGATAATGAATCAACCGGACCCTGAAGTCCGAAATTTAATGAGTGAGAAGAGAAATGGCCAAGACGATACTTGCAGTTGATGATTCCAGTTCCCTGCGCCAGATGGTGGCCTTCAGCCTGAAAGCGGCTGGCTATCAGGTGGTGGAAGCAGTGGACGGTCAGGACGGACTGGACAAGGCCAAGCAGCAAACCGTGGATCTGGTGCTGACCGACCAGAACATGCCGCGCATGGACGGCCTGCAGCTGATCAAGCTGCTGCGCGAGCTGCCCACTTACCAGAAAACCCCGATTCTGATGCTGACCACGGAATCGTCGGACGAGATGAAATCCAAAGGCCGTGCGGCCGGTGCCAACGGCTGGCTGGTCAAGCCGTTCGACCCGCAACGGCTGATCGAGGTAGTGAAGAAGGTCATAGGCTGATCCCGCGCAGGCAATCATGCTGAGTGTAACCAAGGGAGTATCACCATGACCATCGATATTAGCCAGTTCTTCCAGGTCTTCTTCGATGAAGCCGAAGAATTGCTGGCTGAAATGGAACGGCTGTTGCTGGCCGTCGATGTCGACCATCCGGATCCGGAAGACCTGAATGCGGTGTTCCGGACTGCCCACTCTGTTAAAGGGGGCGCGTCGACTTTCGGCATCACCGACATGACCGAAGTGACCCATATTCTGGAAACCTTGCTGGACCGCGTGCGCAAAGGCGAAATGCCGCTGACGGCCGAGCATGTGGACGCCTTCCTGGCGGCCAAGGACATTCTGAAGATGCAGCTCGATGGCCATCGCCACGGTAGCAGCGTCGATCAGGATGCGGTGGGTAATGTACGCATGATGCTGCAGTCGCTGGCGCAGGATGTGCCCGTGACGGCCATGGCGCCGATTGCGCCGTCGTTCCATACCGCCGAGACCCATGCGGTCGACCATAGTGGCGGCAAGCGCTTCCGGCTGGAACTGCCCGCCATGGCGCACCGCGAAGTGCAGGCGCTCGGCGCCGAACTGGGCCTGATGGGCCATGTGTCGATTACTCCGCTCGATAAAGACCGCAATGCCATGCTGGTCACCACCCATGAAAGTCTGGATGACCTGATTGCCATTTGCTCGTTCGTGCTCAATCCGGACGACATGAAAGTGACGGAACTGCCGCCGCTCGATGATGCGCAGGCCCAGCTGGAAGGGGCGGAACGGGCCAAAGTGGAGAACGCGCTCGGCTACGGCTTCTTCGATAGCACCGAACTGCAGCCGCAAGGCGCCGCCGCTGCTGGCGCCAAGGATGGCGAAGCCTATGGCTTCTTCCAGCCGCTCGATGAAATCCGCGCCAATGCGGAAGCCAGCAGCGAAGATGCGCGTGGCTATGGCTTCTTCCAGCCGGTCGAGCAGATCCGCGCCAATGCCGGCATCGTCGACAGCGGGCCGACGCCGCAGCAGATCGCCGAAGAAGAAAAGAAAGCCGCTGCCAAGAAGGAAGAGAAAGCCCATCCGGTGCCCCATGGTGCCGGTGCCGAATCGTCCTCGATCCGCGTCTCGATTGAAAAAGTCGACCAGCTGATCAATCTGGTGGGCGAGCTGGTGATTACCCAGGCCATGATCGAACAGCGCGTCGGCATCCTCGACCCGATGAAGCACGAACGCCTGCTCAACGGCGTCAGCCAGCTGACGCGCAATACGCGCGATCTGCAGGAAGCCGTGATGTCGATCCGCATGATGCCGATGGACTTCGTGTTCTCGCGCTTCCCGCGCATGGTGCGTGATCTGGCGGCCAAACTGGGCAAGAAAGTCGATTTCATCACCAACGGTGCGGCCACCGAACTCGATAAGGGCCTGATCGAACGTATCGTCGATCCGCTCACCCATCTGGTGCGCAATTCGATCGACCACGGCATTGAAATGCCGGCCGTGCGGCGCGCTGCCGGCAAGAGCGATGCGGGCCGGCTGTTCCTGTCGGCGGCCCATCAGGGTGGCAACATCATCATCGAAGTGTCGGATGATGGTGGTGGTCTGAACCGCGAAAAGATTCTGGCCAAAGCGCAGCAGAACGGTGTGCCGCTGAGCGAAAACATGAGCGATGCCGAGGTCTGGCAGCTGATTTTTGCGCCCGGCTTCTCCACCGCCGAGCAGGTCACCGACGTGTCCGGCCGCGGTGTGGGCATGGACGTGGTGAAACGCAATATCAGCGCCATGGGCGGGGTAGTGGATATCCGTTCGGCGCGCGGCTTCGGCACCACGATCTCGATTTCGCTGCCGCTGACGCTGGCTATTCTGGACGGGATGTCGATCCGCGTGGGCGAGGAAGTCTATATTCTGCCGCTGGGCTTTGTGGTGGAATCGCTGCAGCCGGAGCCGGAAGACGTCAAGGAAATCAGCGGCAAGGGGCGCGTCATCAAGGTGCGCGGCGAATACCTGCCGCTGGTGCCGCTGTACCAGATGTTCGATATCACGCCGCGCTTTACCGATCCGTGCCAGGGCATCGTCGTCATTATCGAAACGGAAGGGCGCAAAGCCTGCCTGTTCATCGACGAACTGGTGGGCCAGCAGCAGGTGGTGGTGAAGAATCTGGAATCGAATTATCGCAAGGTAGCAGGCATTTCGGGCGCCACCATCCTCGGCGATGGCGGCGTGGCCCTGATTCTCGATGTGGCAGCGCTGATCCGCTCGTCGCGGCAGCTGGCCGACGAACAGATTTTTAGCTAACTCTCGTCAAGGACTTCGACATGGCAGAAATACTAAGCAATGCAGCAGAAGAGATCGCCGGACACGAGTATCTGGCTTTCACGCTGGGGAAAGAAGAATACGGCATCGATATTCTGAAAGTGCAGGAAATCCGTGGCTATGAAGCCGTGACGCGGATTGCCAATGCGCCGGAATTCATCAAGGGCGTGATCAATCTGCGCGGCATCATCATTCCCGTGGTTGACATGCGGATCAAGTTTCAGCTGGGCGAGCCCGTGTATGACCAGTTCACTGTGGTAATTATTCTCAACATCAGCGGACGGGTGGTGGGCATGGTGGTGGACTCGGTTTCCGACGTTACCACGCTGACTCCCGAGCAGGTCAAGCCGGCACCGGAGATGGGCACAGCCTTCAGCAGCGAGTATATGGTTGGACTGGGCACCATCGATGAGCGTATGCTGATACTGGTCAACATCGACAAGCTGATGGCCAGTGAAGAAATGGGATTGATGGAACAGCTGGCGGCCTAAACCGCGCCGTCACGACTGTACGCAAGGCTTATAAGCGCCCAAAAGAGTGCGCAGCACAGGTTTCATAATTAGGTCAGGTCCCGGAATTTACTGCGGCCTGCCAGCATAGACAGCTAGGGGAGAAACAACATGAATTTACGCGATTTCAAGATAGGTGCACGGCTGCGTCTGGGCTTCGGTGCCATATTGCTGATTCTGGTAGCCATGGTCCTGATGACCAACTACCTGAACTACAGTAATAAGAGCAAGCTGACCAAGGGGCTGGAGCTCACTACCAGCAAGAATCTGCTGGCCGGCACCATGAAAAGCGCGATGCTGGAAACCGGGATTGCCATGCGCAATATCGGCCTGCAATCGGACGTTAGCCTGATGCAGAAAGAAGAGCAGAAGGTGAAAGACCAGCGCGCGCGCTATGAAAAAGCCGTCAGCGATCTGAAAGCGCTGGGTCTGAGCGAGGCGGAAAAGAAAGCCCTGTCCGAAATCGCGGCGCTCGACGCCGACGTGGACAAGGCTTTCAAGGAAGCCATCGGTCAAGTGCTGGCGTTTAACAGCGAAGGCGCGGCCAAAGTGATTTCCGGCCGTATCGATCCGCTCAACCAGCAGACTCTGGGCCTGATTAACAAGCTGGTGGAAATGCAGCAGGCCAATGCAGCCGAAGTGATGGCTGGTTCCGTGACGGCTGACCGTGGCCTGATGATACTGCTGTTCGTGATCGGCGGTGTGGCCGTGGCCATCGGTGTGTTCTGCGCTGCCATCACCACCCGTTCGATTACCGTACCGCTGGCCGGTGCCGTGGCCGTGGCGCAGAAAGTGGCGGCTGGCGAACTGACTTCGCACGTGCATGTGGAAGGTCATGACGAAACCAGCGAACTGCTGCAGGCTCTGAAAGACATGAACGAAAGTCTGGCCAAGACGGTGGGCGATGTGCGTACCGGTACCGAGCTGATTTCGACCGCGTCGCAGGAAATCGCTTCCGGCAATGCCGATCTGTCGGCCCGTACCGAAGCGCAGGCTAGCTCGCTGGAAGAAACCGCTTCTTCGATGGAAGAGCTGACCAGCACCGTGAAACAGAATGCCGACAATGCCCGTCAGGCTAACCAGCTGGCTGTTACCGCTTCGTCGGTGGCGGAAAAAGGCGGCATGGTGGTGTCGCAGGTGGTCGATACCATGGGTTCGATCAAGGCATCGTCGAGCAAGATCGTGGACATTATCGGCGTGATCGATGGCATCGCCTTCCAGACCAATATTCTGGCGCTGAATGCGGCAGTGGAAGCGGCCCGTGCCGGTGAACAGGGTCGCGGCTTCGCCGTGGTGGCCTCGGAAGTGCGCAATCTGGCCCAGCGTTCGGCTGGTGCTGCCAAGGAGATCAAAGAGCTGATCAGCGATTCGGTAGAGAAAGTCGATGCCGGTAGCAAGCTGGTGGATGAAGCCGGCCAGACCATGGATCTGGTGGTGACCTCGATTCGTCAGGTGGCCGACATCATGGGCGAAATTACTGCCGCTACGCAGGAACAGAGCAACGGCATCGAGGAAGTCAATCAGGCCATCAACCAGATGGACGAAATGACCCAGCAGAATGCTGCGCTGGTGGAAGAAGCTGCCGCCGCTGCAGAGAGCATGGAAGAACAGGCCCAGATGCTGGCGCAGGCGGTCAGCATCTTCAAGCTGTCGCATGATCAGGATATGCGCCGTCCGGCTGCGCGCGTGCTGCCACGTCCGGCTGCTGCGCCAGCACCGGCGCCGGCCCCGGCACCTGCCGTAGCGGCGCCCCGTCCGGCCGCTGCGCCAGCGCGTGCTGCAGCACCGAAAAAGCTCAGCACTCCGGCTGCGAATGCGAGCGACGAGTGGGAAGAGTTCTAAGCACCTAGCTGGGAACTAGCGCCGCACGCCGGATAGCGTGCGGCTAGCACGGCATCTTCGCGACAGAGTTAAGGATTTAAGAATATGCCGCATACCAAGGGCAGCAAAGAATTTGAATTTCACGCCAAGGATTTCGAGCGCGTACGGGGGCTGATCTACAAGCGCGCCGGTATTTCGCTGGCCGACAGCAAACAGGAAATGGTGTACAGCCGGCTGGCACGCCGGCTGCGCGCCACCAATATCGAATCGTTCGGCAAGTATCTGGACGATCTGGAAGCGGGCCGGCTGGGTGACGAAGAGTGGGAAGCTTTTACCAATGCGCTGACCACCAATCTGACCTCGTTCTTCCGCGAAGCCCATCACTTCCCTTTGCTGGCGGAACATATCCGCCACAAGCGCGAGACCATCAATATCTGGTGCTCGGCCAGTTCCACCGGCGAAGAACCATATTCCATCGCCATGACGGTGTGCGAAGCGTTCAATACGCTTACGCCGAATTGCAACATCATTGCCACGGACATCGACACCAATGTGCTGGCCCATGCCGCCAACGGGGTCTACACCATGGACCGGCTGGACAAGATGGCGCCGGAACGGGCGCGCCGCTTCTTCTTGCGTGGTAAGGGTGACAAGGCCGGCTATGCCCGCGTGCGGCCGGAATTACGTAATCTGATTACCTTCAAGCAGCTTAACCTGCTGGCGGAAAGCTGGCCTATCAGTGGCCAGTTCGATGTGATCTTCTGCCGGAATGTGATGATTTATTTTGACAAGGCGACCCAGCGCAAGATCCTGTCTCGCTTTGTGCCGCTGATGAAACCCGACGCGCTGCTGTTTGCGGGCCACTCGGAAAACTTCCTGTACGTGTCCGATGCGCTCAAGTTGCGCGGCAAGACCGTGTATGAACTGGATGATCAGCATCGTGGCGCGGCGCAAAAAGCCGTCGCCCGGCTGTGAGAGGAAATCATGGACCTCGAACAATTTGCCACCAACGTTTATTACGATCGCACCTTTGATTGTCAGGCCGCCAAAATCCTGCCGGGCGAGTATTATTACACCAACAAGGATATGCTGATCGTGACGGTGCTGGGTTCCTGCGTATCGGCCTGCATCCGCGACCGTGTGACGGGGCTGGGAGGCATGAACCACTTCATGCTGCCCGATGGCGGCGAGCCGAATAGCCCGGTTTCTGCTTCGGCCCGTTATGGTACGTATGCCATGGAGGTGCTGATCAATGACTTGCTGAAAGCGGGAGCCAAGCGCGAAAATCTGGAAGCCAAGTGCTTCGGTGGCGGCGCGGTGCTGAAAGGTTTTACCGCAATCAATGTAGGCGAACGCAATGCCGCTTTCGTGCTGAATTTCCTGAAAGTGGAAAAAATCCGGGTGGTGGCAGAAGACCTCAACGATGTGCATCCGCGCAAAGTGTATTTCTTCCCCCGCACGGGCAAGGTATTGGTCAAGAAACTGATGCAGACTCATAACGACACGCTGGTTAAACGCGAAATCGAATACGCCAGCCGCCTCAAAGTGGCGCCGGTGGGTGGTGAGATCGATCTGTTCTGATCTGAGTAGCAAGGGCCTTTTTGCCCGGAAAGTAGTATGGAATGAAGACCAAAGTATTGATCGTGGACGACTCGGCGCTGATCCGTAGCGTCATGAGCGAGATCATCAACAGTCAGCCCGACATGCAGGTGGTGGCGACAGCACCCGACCCGCTGGTGGCGCGCGAACTGATCAAGCAGACCAATCCCGATGTGCTGACGCTGGACGTGGAAATGCCCAAGATGGACGGGCTGGATTTCCTCGAAAAGCTGATGCGTCTGCGCCCCATGCCGGTGGTGATGGTGTCCTCGCTGACCGAGCGCGGCTCGGAGATTACCATGCGCGCGCTGGAACTGGGCGCCGTCGATTTTGTTACCAAACCTAAAATTTCTATCCAGGCCGGGATGCGCGAATACACCGACTTGATCACCGATAAGATCCGTGCCGCGGCCAAGGCCCGCGTGCGCGCCCGTACCTTGCCCGCTGCCGGCAGCGAAGTGCATAGCCAGCTGCCGCAATTGCGCAACCCGCTGACGTCGTCGGAAAAGCTGATCATCATCGGCGCTTCCACGGGCGGCACGGAAGCCATCCGCGAATTCCTCATGCAGATGCCGTCGGACTGCCCCGGCATCCTGATTACCCAGCACATGCCGGAAGGCTTTACCCGCTCGTTTGCCCAGCGCCTCGATTCGCTGTGCAAGATTTCGGTGCAGGAAGCGGCCGGTAACGAACGTATTCTGCCCGGCCACGCGTATATCGCACCGGGCCATTCGCACCTGTATCTGGCCCGTAGCGGCGCCAACTACATGACCCGCATCGATCAGGCCGACCCTGTCAACCGTCACCGTCCGTCGGTGGATGTGCTGTTCCGCTCGGCGGCGCAGCATGCCGGTAAGAATGCCGTCGGCGTGATCCTGACGGGCATGGGCAAAGATGGTGCGGCCGGCATGCTGGAAATGAAACAGGCGGGCGCGCATAATTTTGCCCAGGATGAAGCTAGCTGCGTGGTGTTCGGTATGCCGCGCGAAGCGATTGCCATCGGTGCCGCGCACGAAGTAGGGGCGCTGTCGGCACTGCCGGGCATGGTGCTGGGCCATCTGGCGGCACACGGAATGCGGGCATTGCGCGTATAAAATGTCAAGTGTGACGTTTTAGTGCGACTTTGTTCGCCTTCAAGCAACGAAAATGCTATCCTACAACTTGCTGGTAATTGCAGACACTATTAACAACCGCGTAGAGAAACAACGGAGTAATTCATGGCTGATCCAAAGATGAAATTTTTAGTCGTAGACGATTTTTCGACGATGCGCCGCATTGTCCGGAATCTGTTGAAAGAACTGGGTTATGCCAATGTCGACGAAGCCGAAGACGGCGTGATGGCGCTGGCCAAACTGCGCGCTGAATCGTTCGATTTCGTCGTGTCGGACTGGAACATGCCGAATATGGACGGTCTGACCATGCTGCAAAACATCCGTGCTGATCCCGCTCTGGCCAAACTGCCAGTGCTGATGGTGACTGCGGAAGCCAAGAAGGAAAACATCATTGCTGCCGCACAAGCTGGCGCCAATGGTTAT
The DNA here is from genome assembly GCF_964031615.1 of Duganella fentianensis. Lineage (GTDB taxonomy): Bacteria > Pseudomonadota > Gammaproteobacteria > Burkholderiales > Burkholderiaceae_D > Rugamonas > Rugamonas fentianensis_A. Next base: position 86,797 of record NZ_CAXIQN010000014.1, on the reverse strand, counting down.
GTGGTGAAGCCATTCACCGCTGCTACGCTGGATGAAAAACTGAACAAGATCTTCGAAAAACTCGGAGCTTGAGGATGGTGGAGCAGCCAGGCGGCACCGGTATCATGGTGCCGAATGAGGAGTTTCTGTCGCGTATAGGCCACATGACCCGCACTCTGCATGACAGTTTGCGTGGTCTGGGGCTAGATAAACTGATTGAAAAAGCCGCTTCGGACATCCCGGATGCGCGTGACCGTCTCGATTACGTCGCGCGCCTGAGTGAAGATGCGGCCCAGAAGGTGCTGAACGCCACCGATGCGGCCAGCCCCTTGCAGGACCAGATAGGTGGCCATGCCCGTACCCTGAAGGCGGAATGGCATGGTTTGCTGGCCGCTGGCGAGCAGGCCGACAACGCCGCTTGGCGGGCACTGGCGCAGCAGACCATTGCGGCACTGGATCAGGCCGCAGCGGGCACGAGCCAGACCAAAGCCCATCTGATGGATATCATGATGGCGCAGGATTTTCAGGATCTGACGGGGCAGGTGATCAAGAAAGTCACGGCCATTGCGCAGAATCTGGAACAGCAACTGGTACAGATGCTGGTGGATTTTGCGCCGGACCAGATGAAAAAGGAACTCGATAACGGTCTGCTGAACGGACCGCAGATCGACCCGACGCGCGAAAATGTGGTGGCCGATCAAGGGCAGGTGGATGACCTGCTCGACAGTCTCGGTTTCTGACCAGCTCCGGCCCGCCTAGTGCGGGCCTCTCTCATTGGGCCCTACAGCATGCATCAGACTGATTTCCTCGTGCGTGAACCCCTGCTCGATGCGCGCCAGCGCGTGCTCGGTTACGAGCTGTGCTGGTCCGCCGCAGCCGCTACCCCGGCCGAGCAGGAACTCTTGCTGGCCTTCGTGGCCGAACAGTTGGTAGGCCCCGAGGGCGACTGGCTGCTGCGCGACAAGGCGCTGTTCCTTGAAGCCGTGCCGACCATGCTGTCGGCCGATGCCTTGCACCAGCTGCCGCCGCAGCACACGGTGCTAGCGCTGAAAGCGGCCACCTTGTCCCACCCTGATACCATGGCCGCCGTGCAGGCGCTGCGCGCCGGTGGCGTGGGCATTTTGCTACGCGAAGCCGACCTGCAGCGCATCGGCACCCGTTTGCCCAGCATTGCCAGCTATGTGGAAGTGCGCTTCTCCGGTGCCGATGTGGCCGATCAGGCGCGCAACTACGCAGCGCTGCGTCACGCTGCCGTAGGCATGGTGGCGCGGCCCGTTTCCAACTGGGCCGATTTCGACGCCTGCGCGCTGCTGGGCCTGAATGCCTTCGTCGGCAAGCTGCACCTGACGCCGCGCCCCAGCAAAGACCAGAAGGGCCTGAATCCGGCCCAGACCATCATCATGCAGCTGATGCAGATGGTGCGCCAGAATGCCGACGTGGGCCAGATCGAGGCTGTGCTCAAGCGCGATGCCACGCTGTCCTACAAGCTGCTGCGCTTTATCAATTCGGCCGGTTTCGGTGCGGGGCGGGAAATCCAGTCGCTGCGGCAGGCACTGGCGTTGCTGGGCTATGCGCCGCTGTACCGCTGGCTGACGCTGCTGCTGGCCACCGCCAGTACCACCGGCTATTCGCCTGTGTTGCTGGAAACGGCCGTGGTGCGCGGGCGGCTGGCCGAACTGCTGGCGCAGCAGGCGCTAGGCAAGAGCGAAGCAGAGCAGGTGTTTGTGGCCGGTATGTTCTCGCTGCTGGACAGGCTGCTCGGCATCAGCATGGACGAGGTGCTGGCGAATATTCAGTTGCCGGAAGATGTGGTGGCGGCTTTGTGCAACCGCGATGGCAAATATGGCCCGTATCTGGCGCTGGCCGAAGCCTGCGAGCTGAATTCGAATCTGGTGTTTTCGCTGGCAGCGGCGCTTAAACTTAGTCCGCTCGATGTCAACACGGCTCATCTGGCAGCGCTAGCGTGGGCGCAGAACGTGGCGGCATAATAAGGCGAGCTAGCCGTATCGGCTGCTTTTCCTGGGGGAAACTGAATAGTCTCCGTAGTTCAATACCAGTTAATCATTCTGGGGCGACCTTGGCTAGTAATATTGCTCCGGACTGAAGTATTTAACTGCCACAATGCAGATAATAAGAGTTATCACGCGAATTGGTAGCGATGCATCAGAAATGACCGGCTGCTTCCGCCCCAAAGCGGACGGGCGGCAATGACGTAAAACCTAACAATCTTCAGCAAGATGCAGCAGTAGATTCAATATCGGTTGCGGCAGCCATCAGTTGAAACTCAGAATATGACGTCGCCAACCTTGGCATTTGGATTACTTCGGGTGAAGAGAAATTTGGATGGAAAATGATCTCATCGTTATTCGTTTGAAGAATACTGCCACGCATGAAGGCTAGTACATTTAAGTGCCTACTAATTCCAGACTGAGGATTCTCGATTATGGCTCTCGTCATTGATTGTGCGAGATTTTTTGCCCACCAGCCCATACCGGCAACTTCAATATTTACTGGCGACGTCCTGAAATCAAGCAGAGGTCTTAACGAATTCTTGTAACTCGTGATTTTTGAACCGCTCCCAATATTACAGATTGCCATACTTTTTCTGAAGAAGCCAGGTAGAAAGTCTGGACTCGAAAAGCGTATAACCTGCACGACTGGAATGTCAGTTTCAGAAATCGTATCTGTAGGGGAAATGCCGACAATTAAAAACCGAGCTCCCAACTTTCTCTCTGCATCCGGTGCCGACTCGAAAATGGCTCTTGCGATCTGAGTCCACTCCTTCGCTGCTTGATTTGGACACCACGCATGAGTCGAGGATTGTAATGGGAGCTCAAGCATTTTTCTGAAACTGTCCATGAGTCGAAATCCGATATAGACGGAACCTGAAAACCCACCCACTATAAATCTTCCGAGTGGATATGCCTTCTGTAAGATATCTGCTTGACGTCCATCTTTCCATGTCATTTGAACGTCTGAAATTAATGTTCCGTAGCCAAAGAGCGATGCTGCCCCAACTATCCATGTCATAAATATTTCCCCTTCATTACTCGCCTAAATGAAAATCAGTAAGCTTGGGGTCGCTCTGCACGACTGTGGAGTGAACGATACATTCCTTGAAGTTCGCCCACGTCTGTTGAAAGTGAAACATTGTAGCGATTATCAAGCTTCGCCTGTCGCGCAAGTGATATGAATCCTCGTTCAGCGACTATTCTGCTGGCATATGGAATGGCCGTACAAAAGGAGTGCATATCCTGAATATCGTTGACTTTTAATGGGCCAGTTTTTAATTCTAGGCGTACAGCCAACTCTGCTTCAACATTCAATGTGGGGACATCCTGAATAAACTTAACTATTGCTTCGCCGCCAAGTTCCTTCATTTCATCAACGGTATGCCCAACAACATTAAGCATATGAGTGATAAGACTCTGATGATCAACGAACAGTCTCGCTGCATATGCTCGCCAACGGAGATCTATTGTCGAGCCATCCATAACTTTGCGACGCGCTTCAATTTGAGAAATAAGCTGCTTAGAATCATTGGCGAAAGTAGCGTGTGCTGCACGCCGGCGTCCATCATCTTGATTCATCATATAGTCAACGTATTGAGTTTGTAGGTCAACGTGATGATTCAGAAAGCGAGAGACAGCAGCATCTTCCGGCGATGCTACAAGTGCATCGAACATTTCAAACGCCTGCATAAACCCCGGCACGACAGTCCAATTCGCAGGTAATTGCTCCGTACTCTCACCGAAGGCTTTACTTAAGGCGTTTCGCATCTCGATTAGAAGGCGTGCCTTTCGACTGCGAAATGCGAAGCCTTTGCTTAGTAGAGCTTGAACTTCAACAACTTTCTTCCGACTTTCTGGATCGTTCCGCTTGGATGTTTCTAAAATATGGGAAACAGTCAGAGGAGCGATCAATTCTTCTGCTCGAACCGCATCCAATAGTTCCTGATATACCAAGAGGTGAGGCCCTGAAGTCGTCTTGCCCGCATGCACCCGTGCGAGATCAATCCATTTATTTTGGTCTAAGAATAGCACGTGCATTTTTAACGCCTATTTCTGCCTATTTGTTTTAATACTTTCGAATGACCTATTCTGGCCGTCAGCTGCCGAGTTCAGAATTTAAATATTTTATTAGTTCAGAAGGGGACATCACCGCTACCGAGTCCTCAATCATTTCGAGTGTAAGAAAGCCCTCACGACTGCGTACAAAAGATGTTTCTGCATTGGTTAGCGGTCGTTGCAGGATTTGTTCACACTTGGTTGGAATTTTTTCCTGCCATGCCCTAACCATTTTCTCGTGATTCATTACATTCTTTTCGCGTCAGTCTGCTGATGGCCGATCTGAGCCAATGACCTATCAGCTATTCTTTTGACGAAGGACTGCCTTCGATAATGTTTTTCATTTCCTTAGATATCATATCCATTTTATCAACTCGATCGTTGATCTCTGATGCCGGCCTTGGTAACTCCCGCTCTGGAGAATTTGCGGGATAGATTGCGTGGAGCTTTGAACAGTCGGATCTCAAAGTGGCTTTCAAACTTTTCGTCTTGCTTTCGCGTAGCTCTGCAACCCAACAGCTATCTGCACAACCACAGGAATGGTAGGTAAGTTGTTCTGACTTATTTTTCCAGCCCAGCACATAAGTCTCATGGTCTGCAACCGCCGACATGGACATGAGACAGACAAGTATCGCGATGAAGGTTTTTATCAAAATTTTCCTCGATATAGCCAGCGTTGGATTAAAACTGGAGCGTCGGTTAATGGCCGTAATGAGCCTAGCTGCTTTAACGTACCTATGGCACGTGGACCATATGAACGGCAATCTTAAATCCAGAACTTGTATCAGTGACGCGTCCTCTCAACACTAAATCGCTAGGGCCTTCCTCCCTAGTGTATAGGTCCAATAAGAAGTCCCAGTGAGTTTCCGCCCATATGCATACTGAAGAATTCCATGTCTCTTCCGGAAGAGGGACCAAGGTCGCGCCATAGTCTCGGAGATATGACTGAATATGGGTTGCGGTCTTTTGAGAAATAGCTTCTACACCTACTATATTTTCTGCTAAAAGAAAATCGCCCTTCAAAAATGCAGTCACGATGCTGCATAGGGCCGGTCGCCATCGCGAAGGAATCGGACGCTCTGCGTCACCATCCTTAACCGCCGGCACCACTTCATTTGAATTATCTCCACTCATTTGATTTCAATCTTGGCTGACCGGTTCTGGCCGTATCCGGCTTACACGTAAAAAGCCCATACATTTGGAGAAACCTCGGCGGCAGCAAATCGCACTTCCCCAGAGGGCATTGCAACTCGATATACGCTGAAACGATGCATCTGCGTCGGGTAACTGGGATGAGGTAGCTGGACAGATTCATCTTCAGCTTTTACCCATTTGTATGACCAAACGTCCTCGTCACCGATTGCGAAAAACTCACCATCAGAAACGATACCTGTATTCGTCCATCGAAATTCTGCCACCCCATCTCCCATCAATACGTCTAGGTCTGCTTCTGGCCGATCACAGCCATATCTTAAATACACTTTCTTCGTACTTTGGCGACAGCTATAAACGGCAACGCTAGAACTCCCTTTAGGAAAAACGTGGATTGGCGCTTTAGTCCTTCCGAATGAAGGCAATCCGGCACCCTTGCTTCAATAAAAGCAGCAGTCATAATATCCGTATTGTTGGAGCTAAATGCTATAGCGCTTTGATAATACTGCGGAGGCAGGGGTTCATTTTTTAATGTTTCGGCTACCGCTCTACTTAACGACGAGTCGACGTGTCCTTGCATGGCTTTCAATTGACTTTCAGGCACGACAGTATCTCTTAAGGGATCGTTCTCGTTTTCGGCAGCGCTTGCCATTGTTGAAAATATTAAAATTCCTAAAAAGAGTAGTTTCAAAACGTGCATCCTCCACGAATCGATGCTGCTAATCCGGAATAATTCGAGCGACGCAACTGCGCCTTCAGGCCGTGCTGGGCTTGAAGTGCGCACTGATGTGGCGATGAGTTATCCCCAGAAGCAAGCACATGGATCAGCGTCAATTTCGGCGATGACTTCTTCAATTGATCGCACAGCTGGCAACGGCTCATAAATGTGCCACTTCAAGTCTCTGCGTTGCCAATACAACTGCCAAACGTTTCGGGTTCTGATAAACGTCGCTTTCGCGATAGGATTCTCATGCGTTTCGCCGTTGCCTTGCCAAACGGGGCGAATCTCAAAAATTTCTATGCTTTGCCCTGCAATCCTGAAATTCAGATCAACTTCGTTTCGAATGTGCGCAGGAGGGCGACGCCTTGCAACGAAAGCTCCGACAGCGTTTTCAATCCTTTTCTTTTCCAGGTCGTTCAGCACTAAATGTTCCTTGAATTTCTGATTTTTCGATGGATAGCTACTGGCCTTTGCGCTCAAAGCTAGTTGGTTGCCGAGCGTTTCTTATTTATTTGAGCGTGGCACTGGTTCACTACATTTGTAATGCTTGCAGGAATAGCTTGAACTTCATTTGGATAGACATCAGAATGAACTTCATGGTAAATCTTTCTGTCTATGAAGAGATACCTCCGATAAATTGTCAGTTCTTCGCCGGAGTCGCTTGTCACAAATCCGTACACGGACTCTTCGCAATGCAGCCCCTCATCCAGCTCTACAGAAACAGCGGAATTTCCATCGAAAAGCGTCACACAGCCCAGATAGAGCATCAGCAATAACCAGGTGAATGTTGCGGTACATCCTAGTGGAATTGCTACATATTTCGGTTTAAGACGAAATGCAAGTAGGGTCAGCACTCCCAAATAAGTCACGGCGGCAAGCGTCACCAAAATATTAAGCAGGTGCGCAGAAAACGAAAGGCCCCAAGCCGCGGAAATTGCTACGATAACGATGCAACAAACGATTAAAAAGTGGCCCCTCCTGGTCATGCTTACGTTTATGTCCTCTAAATTATGCTGAAATGTTTGCGTTTGGCCGCTAGCTGACTTTTCTACTGGAATATGCCTGCCAGCAAAAGATTAGGGCCAGAACTAGGAACATGGCGGCAATTCCGATAACCAGATAGTCCGGTAGAACAGATGGATATACTTTGTCGAAAATTATGTAGCTCAGCGCGAAGGCATAAGCCAGCGTAGGCAGCCATTTCTTCTGCCATGCGAAACACATTATCGCTACGGTACTACCAGCGATTCCTAAAATAGTGGCAAAGTGCATGTAATCCCTGAATAAAACTTCGGTCTGCTTATTGGCTATGGATTTAGTCAATGGCCTACAGGATAGCAGCTTGCCAATTAGTAAAGCTCACGAAATCCCACGGTAGGCGTGAATTTTCGCCATTGATGGGCAGCGTCTTCCAGTGGTTGGCGAGGTTGTGTTCGCAAGCTTCTTTGCGCTTGGGGCGGGGAGGGATGAGAAGGTTTAGACGAGTACAGCCGGTATAACTGTGTGCGTGTATGAACGCGGCCGGCTGTATCTTAGAGGTGGAGGCTGCGCGGCGCGTTGCGCGCCGCGGATGGCTTTAGATTTCCAGATTGTCGATCAGGCGGGTAGAACCCAACTTGGCCGCGGCCAGCACCACCAGCGGCGTGCCCTGTGCCAGATCGCCAGCGCTAGGCGGTTGCAGGTCGTTGCGTTTGCGGATGGAGATGTAGTCGGGCTTCCAGCCACGCTTGGCCAGATCGTCCATGGCGCGGTGTTCCAGTTGGAACACGTCCAGATGGCCGTTGCGCATTTCCTGTGCGACGAAGTTGAGACTCTGGTACAGCGCCGGTGCTTCCGCCCGTTCCGCTTCCGACAGATACATATTGCGCGAGGACAGCGCCAGACCATCGTCGGCACGGTAGGTTTCAGCCGCCACGATTTCAGTCGGCATGGCGAACTGGCGCGCCATGTTACGGATGATCATGAGCTGCTGGTAATCCTTCTTGCCGAACACGGCCACGCGCGGCTGCACGCACGAGAACAGCTTGGTCACCACGGTGCACACGCCGTTGAAGAAGCCCGGACGGAACTCGCCTTCCAGCGTGTTGCCGAGGCCATCCGGTGGCTGCACGCGGTATTCCTGCGGCTCGGGATACAGGTCTTTCTCGGTCGGGGCGAACAGCACGTAGACGCCTTCTTTTTCCAGCTTTTCTACGTCAGCCTGGAAGGTGCGCGGGTATTTGTCGAAGTCCTCGTTCGGGCCGAACTGCAGGCGGTTGACGAAGATCGAGGCCACCACGGGGTCGCCGTGCTTGCGCGCCAGACGCATCAGCGACAGATGGCCTTCGTGCAGATTGCCCATGGTGGGAACGAATGCCGTACGCAACTGGCCGCTCAGCTGGTCGCGCAGTTCTTCAATCGAGGTAATGATTTTCATAACGTAGTTCTAACGTAAAAAAGTCGGTTAGGCCGCGCCGGTCAGGCGGGCGAATAGGCCAGCCGCACGTAGATCGGTGCAAACGGCTCTGCCTGGGTAATTTCCACCAGCGTTTCCTTGGCCAGTTCCAGCAGGGCGACGAAGTTGACCACCACCACGGGCACGCCGCCAGCGATGTCGAACAGGTCGGCAAACTCGACGAAGCGGCTGCTTTGCAGCCGGCGCAAGATGGCCGTCATGTGCTCGCGCACGGACAGTTCTTCGCGGCTGATCTTGTGGTGCTGTACTAGTTTGGCGCGCTTCATCACATCCAGCCATGCCTGCTGCAGATCAACGGGCGTGACATCCGGCCAGCTGGTGACCAGACTCTGCTCGATGAAGATCTGGGTGCGGATGAAATCGCGCCCCACCTGCGGCACGGCGTTGAGATCGTAGGCGGCCAGCTTGATCTGTTCGTATTCGAGCAGACGGCGCACCAGTTCGGCACGCGGGTCGTCCATGTCGGTATCGAGTTCGGTCTGGCGCTGCGGCAGCAGCATGCGCGACTTAATTTCGATCAGCATGGCAGCCATCAGCAGGTATTCTGCGGCCAGTTCCAGATTGGACAGGCGGATCTGATCGACGTATTTCAGATATTGCAGCGTCAGCTGCGCCATCGGAATATCGAGAATATTGAAATTCTGTTTGCGGATCAGGTACAGCAGCAAGTCCAGCGGCCCCTCGAACGCATCGAGGAAGATTTCCAGCGCGTCCGGCGGAATGTACAGATCGTTGGGCAGCTTGAGCAGCGGCTCGCCATACAGGCGGGCGAGGGCGGCCACTTCGTTGGTTACGGCGGCCGCTTCGGCCACCGCTTCCGGGCTGACGGCAGGTTCGCCGGATGAGGGCAGGCCTGCGGCCGAATCGAGGTCGGCTGCAGGCGCTTGCTGCTCCAGCGTATCGTCTGGCAACGTCATTGCTGCTCAGGTAGCGGCAGTGGCTAGCTAAGTGGGGAGCTTAGACTTTGTTCTGGTAAACGTAAGCCTGTTGCTTCACGGCCGAAGCCAGTTGACGTTGCTGTTCATCGAGGGAGATCGGCGGACGGTCCCACAGCAGGGCGCGGCCTTGCTGCTGACGCTCATCCATACCCGGATTCTTTTCTTTCAGGGCCTTGATGAACAGGGTGTGCTCGGATTCGTACATCGAATGTTGTTTGGACAGTTTCATATAGTCTCTGTGGGTGGATCAGCAACGCGTATTTTACCGCGCCGCAGCGTCAGCGGGCGAATTTGATGCAGGCCTGACAGCGCGAAATGCATGAATCAGGTATGCTTCATGGCTGATTGTTGCATGATTTTCACGAAACTCCCCCTGATGACCGAGCGCCTTGCCCCCCGTACCATCCTGCTGTTGACCCTGCCACCGCTGCTGTGGGCCGGCAATGCCATCGTCGGACGCCTGCTGCACGACATGCTGCCGCCCGTGTTGCTGAATTTTCTACGCTGGGCGTTGGCGTTCTGTTTCCTGTTGCCGCTGGCCGGCCCTGTATTCCGGGGCGAAGCGGGGCTGTGGCGCTACTGGCGCCAGTATGCGGCGCTGGGCCTGCTCGGCATCGGCATGTACAACGCCCTGCAGTACATGGCGCTGCAAAGCTCGACGCCGATCAATGTCACGCTGGTGGCCTCCGGTATGCCGGTCTGGATGATGCTGACGGGCTGGCTGTTCTTCGATGTGCCGATCAGCCGCAAGCAGGTGGCCGGTGCCGTGCTGTCGATTGCCGGTGTGGTGCTGGTGCTGGCGCGCGGCGAATGGCGCCATGTGCTGGAACTGCGGCTGGTGGCGGGCGATCTGTTCATGATACTGGCCACCATCGCATGGTCGCTGTATAGCTGGTTGCTGCTGCGGGTCAAGGAGCCGGCGGCGATCCGCGCTAACTGGGCTAGTTTCCTGCTAGCGCAGGTGGCGTTTGGCGTGCTGTGGTCGGGCGGTTTTGCGTTGGGTGAACAGGCGCTGGGTGCGATTCCTGTGCACTGGAGCTGGGCGCTGGTGGCCGGATTGCTGTATGTGGCGACGGGGCCGGCCATCATCGCCTTTGGCTGCTGGGGCGCTGGTGTGCGCGCTGCCGGCCCTGCGATAGGCTCGTTCTTCGTCAACCTCACGCCGCTGTTCACGGCTGTGCTGTCCTCCGCCATTTTGGGTGAAACGCCGCATGCCTATCACGCTGCCGCGTTTGCCCTGATCGTGGGCGGCATTGTGATTTCGGCACGCCGCTAGCGGCTAGCTGCCTTCAGCGCATCGATCAGCACGCGTACTTTCTGCGGCAGGTGCGGCGTAGCCGGATACACGGCGTGGATTTCGCTCACTGCCAGTGACCATTCGGGCAGAACCCGCACCAGCCTTCCGGCTGCCACATCATCTTTGACGGAAAACTCGGTGGCGCGCAGGATGCCGTCGCCGGCCAGCGCTGCAGCGCGGGTGGCATACGCCGTATTCGAGGAAAACACCGTGTTCTGCATGTGTACGGCGGTGCTGCTGCCGTCGGCGCCGTGCAGGGTGAACTGGGTGGGCTGGGCGATCACGGTCAGCGCGATATGGGGCAGGGCAGGCAGATCGGCTGGCGTGCGCGGCATGCCGTGGCGGGCGATGAAGGCGGGACTGGCCACTAGCCAGCGGCGCAGCTGATCGATGCGCGTCGCCATGTGGCCGGAATCATCGAGCTTGCCCAGCCTGACCGTCACATCGATGCCTTCGGCAATCAGGTCGATGCGGTGATCACTGCACACCAGTTCTATCTTCAGCGCCGGATAGTCGGCCCGTAGTTGGGTCAGCACGGGCGACAGCACCATCACGCCATAGTCGATGGGCGACGCCACCCGCAGCGTGCCTTGCGGTGTTAGCCGGCCGCTACGTGCCTGTTCGATGGCCTGCTCGGCGGCGCGCAGCAACTGCCGGCTGGCGTCGTAGAAACTGCGGCCCGCTTCCGTCAGGCTCAGTTTGCGTGTGGAGCGGATCAGCAGGCCCACGCCTATCTCCTGTTCCAGCAACTGCATGTGTTTGCTGACCATGGATTTGGCCAGCCCCAGCCGCTGCGCTGCGGCCGTCAGCGAGCCCGCTTCGACCACCGCGACAAAGGTGGTGAGGCGGTTCAGATTGATGTTGTGCAGGTCTATCATGGGGTGATTGTACCGCTGATTGTCCACTTTAGATGGACTCTGATTCCTGCTTTGTACGGCTTATCGCAACGATCAGGCCTGCCTATACTCGCTGTACACCCTCACTCACACAGGAGTATTTATGAAGCTGTACGGCATTCCTCTTTCCGGCCACACCCATCGCGTTGAACTGTTCCTCCACCTGCTGCAACTGCCGCACGAGTATGTGCGGGTGGATCTGGCCAATGGTGAGCACAAGCAGGCCGCCTTCCTCGCCAAGAACGCTTTCGGCGAAATCCCTGTGCTGGAAGATGGCGATGTGACGCTGGCCGATTCTCATGCCATCCTCGTGTATCTGGCAGCGCGCTACGATGTGAGCGGCCTGTGGCTGCCCCGTGAAGCCGTGGCAGCAGCGCAGGTGCAGCGCTGGCTGGCCATCGCCGCCGGCAAGATCGCTGGCGGGCCCGCTACCGCACGTCTGGTCAATGTATTTGGCGCGCAGCGCAATCTGGTCGCGGCGCAGACTATGGCGACGCAACTGTTCGGCGTAATGGAGCAGGAACTGCAGCAGCGTCCGTGGCTGGCGGGCGAGCATCCCACCATTGCCGATGTGGCCTGCTACAGTTACATCGCCCATGCACCGGAAGGTGGTGTCTCGCTCAAGCCTTACGCTAAACTGCGGGCGTGGCTGGATGCCATCCGTGCCTTGCCCGGTTTCGTACCGATGCCCGTAACGCCAGTCGGTCTGGCCACCGAGGAGATGTAATCATGACGACCTTCCATGCGGGAGAACTGGCCATGCAGGAGCGCGCCGGTATGCGCGAGCGTATCGCCGGTGCGGCGGAATTCATCCGTCCTTTCATGCCGCAGCAGCACCGCGATTTCTTCGCCGGTCTGCCGTTCTTCTATCTGGCTGCACGGGATGCAGACGGTCAGCCGTGGGCCACGCTGCTGGCGGCGCAGGCCGGTTTCATCAGCACACCGGACGAGGCGACGCTGCAGATCGACGGCGGCCTGCTGGCCGGTGATCCGCTGGAAGGTCTGTTACAGGTAGGTGCCCATGTGGGCGGGCTGGGACTGGAGCCGACCACGCGGCGGCGCAATCGCATCAATGGCGAGATCGTGCAGCGGCAGGGAACTAGTCTGCAGATCGCCGTGCGCCAGAGTTTCGGCAACTGCCCCAAGTACATCCAGAGCCGCCAGCATTATCCGGCCGAGCGCCACGGCGCTGCCGCGCAGGTGCTGCGCGCCACGGCACTGAGTTCGGCTGACCGTGCGCTGATCGCTGCCGCCGATACCTACTTCATCGCCAGCGCGCATATGGCCGAGGATGCAGGGCTGGGGCGTGGGGTGGATATGTCGCACCGAGGCGGCAAGCCCGGCTTCGTGCTGGTGGAAGACGAGCGCACTTTGCTGGCGCCCGAGTTCATGGGGAATTTCTTCTTCAACACGCTGGGCAATCTGGCTAAAGATGCGAGAGCAGGACTGCTGTTCATCGATTTCGAGAGTGGCGATCTGCTGCATCTGGCGGTGGATGCGGAGATTATCTGGGAGGGTGCGCAGGTGCAGGCCTACGCCGGTGCCGAGCGTCTGCTGCGTTTCCATGTGCGGGAAGTGGTGCGCAATGTGGCGGCCTTGCCGCTGCGCTGGAGCGCGCCGGAGCAGGCGCGCCAACTGGAACGTACGGGCAGCTGGGCAGCGGCCTAGTTGTCCAGCATACGCCGCATTACCAGCGGCGGCGGCTCGAGCGGATTGGCGTGCGAGTATTCGAGTTCTTCCGCCAGTTCGAATTCGTAGGCCGTGTAGAAGTCGATCAGGCGTGGCTGGTCGCTACGCACGGCTAGCCGCATTTCTTCTATGCCTACCGCCAGCCCGTGGTGGATCACGGATTCCAGCAGGTGCTGCGAAATATTCTGGCCGCGATACTCGGGCAGCACGCCCATGCGGCAGATTTCCCAGACATCCGCATCGTCATCGAGCGGCAGCCAGCGCACCGAACCGACCGGCTTGTCGTCGACCAGTAAAACAAAACCGCCGCCTGACCGCAGATGTTCTGCGACCAGTACGGCGGTTTCGCGGTGGCCGCTAGAGGTGACATTGACTTTGCCGGCCCACGCAGCGCGCGTGAGCTCGGCAATCAAGGGGGCATCGTCCAGTGTCGCTTCGCGTACCACGATGTTCATGCGCTATCCTCGGCTGATACCTTCTTAGCTAATGCGCATGCCCGGCTCGGCGCCCGGCCACGGGTTGAGGATGTAGATGCCCGGCTTGGCTTTCTCGTCGACGGCGGAAGCAGCCATCACCATACCTTCGGACACGCCGAACTTCATCTTGCGTGGTGCCAGATTGGCTACCAGTACGGTCAGCTTGCCGATCAGGTCTTCCGGCTGGTACATCGACTTGATGCCCGAGAAGACGTTACGCAGACGGCCTTCGCCAGCGTCCAGCGTCAGGCGCAGCAGCTTGTCCGAGCCTTCCACGTGTTCGCAGTTGACGATCTTGGCGATACGCAGATCGACCTTGAAGAAGTCGTCTACCGAGATTTCCGGTGCAATCACTTCGATGCCCGTTTCCGTGACTTGCACCGCTGGTGCAGCCTTGGCTTTGGCCGGCTTCTCTGCTTTAGCAGCCGGTGCAGCAGCAGCGGCGGCGCCCGCAGCTGCAGCCTGTGGTGCATCGAACAGGTCTTCGATCATCTTCGGATCCACGCGCGTCATCAGGTGAGCGTAGGCACCGATGGTACGGCCCAGCATGGCGCTGGCTACTACGCCGCTGGCCACGTCGGTCTGGGCCCAGTCGAATTTCTCGTCGTTGAGGAACTTGGCCACGTTGGCGGCCACACCCGGCAGCACTGGCGACAGCAGAATCGACAGCTGGCGGAACAGAATCAGCGCGGTGGTGCAGACGTCATGCAGCTCGGCCAGTTTGCTCTCGTCTTTGGCGAGGATCCATGGCTTGTTCTCGTCCACGTACTGGTTGGCGAAGTCGGCGATCTCCATGATCTCGCGCAGGGCTTTGCCGAACTCGCGGCTTTCGAAGTTGGCGGCGATATTCGCCTGACGCTCGACGCCTTCAGCCGTCACCAGTGCGCGCTTGATCCATGCCTGTGCATTGTCGGACAGGCTGGTGGCCAGCTTGCCGTCGAATTTCTTGGCGATGAAACCGGCGCAGCGCGACGCGATGTTAACGTATTTGCCGATCAGGTCCGAGTTCACGCGGGCCACGAAGTCTTCACCCGTGAAGTCCAGATCTTCCACTTTGGAGTTCAGTTTGAAGGCGATGTAGTAACGCAGCCATTCCGGATTCATGCCCAGATTCAGGTAGCGCAGCGGCGAAATGCCGGTGCCGCGCGATTTGGACATTTTCTCGTTGTTGACGGTCAGGTGGCCGTGCACGGCCACGCGCATACGCTCGATGGTCGGATGGTCGGCGAACTTCAACATGGCAGGCCAGAACAGCAGGTGGAAGGAGACGATGTCCTTGCCGATGAAGTGGATCTGTTCCGTTTGCGGGTCGGCCAGCAGGGCGTCGAAATCGATGCCTTGCTTGTCGCAGTAGTTTTTCAGCGATGCCAGATAGCCCACTGGCGCGTCCAGCCAGACGTAGAAGTATTTGCCCGGTGCGTCCGGAATCGGGATGCCGAAGTAGGGCGCATCGCGCGAGATATCCCAGTCGGCCAGCTTTTCACCGGCTTCGCCCAGCCATTCCGATACCTTGTTGACCATTTCCGGCTGCAAGCGGCCCGGGGTGTTGAGCCAGTCGCGCAGGAATTCGTAGCAGCGCTTGTCGGACAGCTTGAAGAAATACTGTTCCGAAGGCTTGAGTACGGGCGTGGCGTTGGTGAACACGGAGAACGGGTTGACCAGATCGGTAGGCTGGTAGGCCGCGCCGCACACTTCGCAGTTGTCGCCGTATTGATCTTTGGCGCCGCATTTCGGGCATTCGCCCTTGATGTTACGGTCGGCCAGGAACATGCCTTTGACGGGGTCAAAGAAGCGGTCTACCGTCTTGGTCTGGATCAGGCCGGCATCGCGCAGCTTGCGGTAGATGCCTTGCGACAGTTCCACGTTTTCCGGCGAATCGGTCGAGTACCAGTTATCGAAAGCGATATGGAAGCCGTCCAGATACTGGGCGCGGCCCGCAGCGATCTTGGCCACGAACTCCTGTGGCGTGATGCCTTCTTTCTCTGCGGCAATCATGATCGGCGTGCCGTGGGTATCGTCGGCGCCGACAAAGTGCACTACGCGCTGGGCATCGCCATCACGCTGCATTCGCTGGAACCGGACCCAGATGTCGGCCTGGATGTACTCCATCATGTGGCCAATATGGAAAGCGGCGTTAGCGTAGGGCAGGGCAGTGGTGACGAACAGCTTACGAGTCATGGTTGTTGCACTTTGTGGGTGGAAAAGGAGCATTTTACCAGTGGAAGCCGCATCAGGTCATCTTCCGCGGCCGCTGCCAGCGGATTTCTGCCACGATGCGCTAGAATGTGGGCACATTTCACGGAGATTTACATGAGCATCACAGTTGAAGAGCTACTCGCGCAAGTCAAGGCCGAACTGGCCCGCATTATCGATCCGAACACGGGAAAGGATTTTGTCAGCGGCAAGGCCGTGAAGAATTTGAAAGCCGAAGGCGGCAACGTCAGCTTCGATATCGAACTCGGTTATCCGGCCCGCAGCCAGTTTGACGCGATCCGCGCACTGGTGACGGACGCCGTGCGCGTGTTGCCGGGCGTGAACAGCGTAACGGTGCAGGTGAGCAGCAAGATCATCGCCCACACGGTGCAGCGCGGTCTGAAGCTGATGCCGAATGTGAAAAATATCATTGCCGTGGCTTCCGGCAAAGGCGGCGTGGGTAAATCCACCACGGCCGTCAATCTGGCACTGGCACTGGCGGCGGAAGGTGCTTCCGTCGGTCTGCTCGATGCCGATATCTATGGCCCGTCGCAGCCGATGATGCTGGGCGTGTCCGGTCGTCCGGAAACGCTGGATGGCAAGACCATGGAACCGCTGGAAAACTACGGCGTGCAGGTGTCGTCGATCGGCTTCCTGATCGATCCGGACGAGCCTATGGTGTGGCGCGGCCCGATGGTCACGCAGGCGCTGCAGCAGCTACTGGAGCAGACTAACTGGCGCGATCTCGATTATCTGGTGGTGGATATGCCACCCGGCACGGGCGATATCCAGCTGACGCTGTCGCAGAAAGTGCCTGTCACGGGTGCCGTGATCGTCACCACGCCGCAGGATATCGCGCTGCTGGACGCACGCAAAGGGCTGAAGATGTTCGAGAAGGTCGGCATTCCGATTCTGGGCATCGTCGAGAACATGAGCACCCACGTGTGCTCGAACTGCGGCCATGTGGAACACATCTTCGGTGAAGGTGGCGGTGCCAAGATGTGCGCCGACTTCAAGGTGGATTTCCTCGGTTCGCTGCCGCTGACCATGGCGATCCGCCAGCAGGCCGATTCGGGCAAGCCGACCGTGGTGGCCGAGCCGGATGGCAAAGTAGCTGGTATCTACAAGGATATCGCGCGCAAGATTGCAGTACAGGTCTCGGAGAAGGCCAAAGATATGACCAGTAAGTTCCCTAGTATTGTTATTAAAAACGACTAACCGGAGAACCGTATGAAACGTCTGATCCTTGCCGCCAGCTTGATGCTGGCCGGAGTAACTGCTTTTGCCCAGCAATCCGTAGCGTTTGTGGAACCGGCTGATGGCGCTACCGTCAGCAGCCCGTTCAAAGTGAAATTTGCCGTGACCGGCATGGAGATCAAGCCGGCAGGGGATATGACGGCCAATACCGGTCACCACCATCTGCTGATCAACGCCAAGCCTGTGAAAGAGGGCGACGTGGTGCCAGCCGATGAAACCCATATCCACTTTGGTAAAGGTCAGACGGAAACCGAAGTCAAACTGGCGCCGGGCACCTATAAACTGTCCATGCAGTTTGCCAACGGCATGCACCAGTCCTACGGTCCCGGCATGAGCAAAGACATCACGGTTACCGTCAAATAAGCGGCGCCCTTGCTAGCAAGGGCGAGGTGTTAGTTGCTAGATTGCGCAGCTATCTGGTCCGCAGCTGAACTGTGCTCCACCGGCCGATAAGGCCGTGGGGGCGGGCAGTTGCGCTACCAGCCAGCTGCGTAATTTTTGTGGTTCACCTAGAAACGCGCTGACGTCGAGCAGGGTGAATTGTCCATCGCGCTCCAGCGCTAAGCTGGGGAAGCCTTGCGCACCGAGACTGGCCATCAGGCGGCGCGTTGCGGCGACGTGCTCGTCCAGTGCGGTTTCTTCCGCTTGTTCCAGTGTCTGTGCGAACGCTTCGGTGTCCAGCCCTAGCGAGCCGGCCAGTTTGACCAGTACGGCGTGGTCGGCAATGCGCTGGCCTTCCACATAGTGCGCCGTCTGCAGCCGCGCCAGCATGTCCAGACCGCGCTGGGCCAGCGTTTCCGCAGCCAGCACGGCAGCCGTTGGCGGGGCGGAATCAAATACCGCTGTATTGTCCCGTAATAATCCCTCGAAGTAGGCCGAGCCGAATGGCTGGCCAGTCAGTTGCGCAATGCGGCGGTCATGCGGCATTACGTAGTCGCGTAATTGCGCGCTGACAGGCTGGCGTCGTGCACCCGTCATCATCCCGCCGCCGTGCGCTTCTACAGGCAGCACTTCGCGCGCGGCCTTGACTAGCTCTGCGGCGCCGTAGCACCAGCCGCATAGGGGATCGTAAATGTAGTGTAGTTTGCTGGTGTTCATGGCTTTTGCTCTCAATAGGCAGTCAGATGGGTGCTACTTTATTCTGATCATTTGAGTAAATAAACCGCCTATTTCGAAATGGCTAATTGCATAAATCGATGCAATCAGGCGGCTGGCCTGGCTCCGCTTGGCTTTAATTGTGCACATTTCGTCATCTTTTTAGTGTAGCCGTGACAAGACGCCCCCTGCGCCTGCACTTACATTAGAGGCTGGATATCTCTGATGGAGTCAGTATGCAACGTCGACAGTTGTTGCGGGGCGCCGCCGGACTGGGTCTGGTGGCGGGGTGGCATGGCAATGCGCAGGCGCGCGCCGCTAGCGCGGACTTTCCCGCTACCGCGCGGGCGCTGCCGCTGTCGTCGGTCCGTTTGACGCCGTCGATCTATGCGCAGGCTTTGCAGGCCAATCAGGCGTATCTGCTGCGCCTCAGTGCCGACCGTTTCCTGCACAACTATCACCGTTTCGCCGGCTTGCCCACCAAAGGCGCCATCTATGGCGGCTGGGAGTCCGACACCATCGCGGGCGAAGGCCTAGGCCATTATCTGTCGGCACTGTCGCTGATGTATGCGCAGACGGGGAATGGGGCGCTCAAGCCGCGCATCGATTACATCGTGGCCGAACTGGCACGGGTGCAGCAGGCCCATGGTGATGGCTATGTGGCGGGTTTCATGCGCAAGCGCGCCGACGGCACGCTGGTTGATGGCCGCGAGATCTTCCCTGAAATTATGCGCGGCGAGATCAAATCGGCCGGCTTCGATCTGAATGGCTGCTGGGTGCCGCTATATAACTGGCACAAGCTATTTGCCGGACTGTTCGACGCACAGGCGCATGCGGGTAATGCTCAGGCGCTGTCCGTCGCACTGGGGCTGGCCGGCTATATCGAGCGGGTGTTTGCTGCCCTCAGCGACGAACAGGTGCAGCAGGTGCTGGCCTGCGAGCATGGTGGCATCAACGAGAGCTTCGCCGAACTCTACGCCCGCAGCAAGGATGCGCGCTGGCTGGCGCTGGCGCGGCGCCTGTATCACAGCAAGGTGATGCTGCCGCTCGCCCAAGGACGCGATGAACTGGCCAATCTGCACTCCAATACCCAGATTCCCAAGCTGATAGGTCTGGCGCGCCTGCGTGAAGTGGGCGGCCGCCGTAGCGATGGTGAAGCGGCGGAGTTCTTCTGGCACCGCGTCACCGAGCACCATAGTTACGTCATCGGCGGTAACGGCGATCGCGAATACTTCTTTGCACCCGATAGCATCGCCGATCACATCACCGAGCAGACCTGCGAAGCCTGCGCCAGCTACAACATGCTCAAGCTGACCCGTCACCTGTATAGCTGGGCGCCGGATGCGGCTTACTTCGACTACTACGAGCGCACCCACCTCAATCATATTCTGGCGCACCAGAATCCCCGTACCGGTATGTTCACCTACATGACGCCGCTGATGTCGGGCACGGCGCGTGAATATTCAAGCGAAGATAACGACTTCTGGTGCTGTGTGCTGTCCGGAATGGAGAGTCATGCCAAACATGGCGATTCGATTTACTGGGAGCAGGGCGATACGCTATTCGTCAATCTGTATATTCCGTCGACGGTGGAGTGGAACAAGGCCAGACTGGAGCTGAGCACGCGCTATCCGTTTGAGGGGGAGATCGATCTGACGCTGCGCCGGCTGGCCGGTCAGCGCGAGTTCACATTGGCGCTGCGCTTGCCGGCGTGGGCCAGTAGCCACACGCTGCTGGTCAATGGCAAGGCGCACGCCACCAGTCAGCAGAAAGGCTATCTGCTAGTGCGTCGGCGCTGGCGTGCTGGTGATACTGTGCGTCTGTCCTTGCCTCTGGCGTTGCGGCTGGAAGGGGCGGCCGGTAACGCACACGTGGTGGCACTGCTGCGCGGCCCGATGGTACTGGCAGCAGATCTGGGCGCAGCCGACCGGCCATACAGCGGTCTGGCCCCTGCACTGGTGGGCGCCAATGTACTGGCAGCGTTTGCACCGACCGATAAAGCGCAGGCGGTGTATCGCAGCGTCGGCACGGGGCGTCCGGCCGATATGAAGTTCTCGCCATTCTTCTCGCAGTACGAACGGCGCTCTGCCGTGTACTTCAACCTTTATACGGACAGCGAGTGGGCGGCAGCGGAAGTCGCTTTCCGCCAGCAGGAGGCGCGGCTCAGGGATCTGGCTGCACGCTCGGTCGATGTGATGCATCTGGGCGAGATGCAGCCCGAGCGCGATCATGCGCTGCAGGCGGAGATCTCCTATCCGGTGTCCTACCGTGGCCGCAACGGCCGCGATGCGCGCACGGGCGGCTATTTCAGCTTCAGTATGAAGTGCACGGATGGCCCCTTGCTGCTGCAGGCCAGTTACTGGGGCGAGGAGCGTAACCGCGACTTCTACATCAGTATCGATGGCCAGCGTATCGCCCACGTGCTGCTCGATGGCAGCCACCCCGGTGTGTTTATCGAGCAGGAGTATCCCGTGCCCGAACAGCTCACGCGTGGCAAGACTAGCGTGGTGGTGCGTTTCGATCCCGAGCCGGGGCACACGGCGGGGCCGGTGTTCGGCGTGCGGCTGTTCACCCAGCGCGCGGCCATAGCATCCTGACTTTCCTGACGGGCAGGGACGGGATATGCGCCATGGCTGCGCTGACGCGGTAAAATAGCGGTCTTTATATCTTAGCTTTATTATTCCGATGACCAACGCACCAGCCAAGCCAGTCCGTACCCGTTTTGCCCCTAGCCCGACCGGCTACCTCCACCTGGGCGGCGCCCGTACCGCGCTGTATTCGTGGGCCTTTGCCCGTCACTTCGGCGGCACTTTCGTGCTGCGGATTGAAGATACCGATCTGGAGCGTTCCACCCCTGAAGCCGTGCAGGCGATTATCGACGGCATGGCGTGGCTGGGTCTGACCCATGACGAAGGCCCGTTCTACCAGATGAAGCGCATGGACCGCTATCGCGAAGTGATCGCGCAGATGCTGGAAGCCGGTACCGCCTACCATTGCTACTCGTCGCCGGAAGAAGTGCAGGCCATGCGCGACCGTGCCACTGCGGCGGGCGAGAAGCCACGCTACGACGGTACGTGGCGTCCGGAAGAAGGCAAGGTACTGCCAGCGATCCCTGAAGGCCGCAAGCCCGTAGTACGCTTCAAGAACCCGCTCGACGGTGAAGTGAGCTGGAACGACTTCGTCAAAGGCACCATCACCATCGGTAATAAAGAACTGGACGATCTGGTCATCGCCCGTCCGGATGGTACGCCGACCTATAACTTCTGCGTGGCGATCGACGATCTGGACATGGAAATCAGCCACGTACTGCGCGGCGACGACCACGTGAATAACACGCCGCGTCAGATCAACATCCTGCGCGCCATCGGTGCGCCGCTGCCGGAATACGGCCACCTGCCGATGATTCTCGGTTCCGACGGCCAGAAAATGTCCAAGCGTAAGGACGCTGTGAACGTGATGCAGTATCCGGCTGAAGGATATCTGCCGGAAGCTATCCTCAATTATCTGGCCCGTCTGGGCTGGAGCCACGGCGACGACGAAGTGTTCTCGATGGAGCAGGTGTGTGCATGGTTCGACGGTACCCACCTGTCGAATTCGGCCGCCCAGTTCAACATCGAAAAACTCAACTGGCTGAATAACCACTATATCAAGCAGGCTGACAACGAACGTCTGGCCGCGCTGGCGCAGCCGCGCATGGTTGCGAACGGTGCCGTGTTCGAAGGCGCACCGGCACTGCCGGCCGTGCTGGCGCTGATGAAAGAGCGCGTCAACACCGTCAACGAACTGGCTGATGCGGCCATGCTGTTCTTCCGCACGCCGCAGCCGGATGCTGCGCTGCTGGCCCAGCACCTGACCGATGCCGTTAAACCGGCGCTGGCACAATTTGCCGAGCGTTGCAAAACTGTCGAGTGGAGCAAAGAAGCCCTGTCCGCCATGATGAAGGAAGTGCTGGCTGCGAACGGTCTGAAAATGCCGCAGATGGCTATGCCACTGCGTTTGCTGATCACGGGTCAGTTGCAGACGCCAGCGATTGATGCGGTGCTGCAGATCTTCGGTCGCGACACCGTGCTGGCGCGTCTGTCAGCACTGGGCTGATTTCTGGATTGAAATCAGAGCAAAGTTGCAAAAGGGTATTTGCAGAGTGCAGCTTCTTTGCTATACTCTTGTTTCTGCAGCAAACGGGGGTATAGCTCAGCTGGGAGAGCGCTTGCATGGCATGCAAGAGGTCAGCGGTTCGATCCCGCTTACCTCCACCACGTTGTAGAATTGGTTGTTCGCAGTCCCCATCGTCTAGAGGCCTAGGACATCACCCTTTCACGGTGAGTACGGGGGTTCGAATCCCCCTGGGGACGCCAAGTAGTTTTGTAGTTGACGTTGTTTGTACTGATTGTTTGACATTAGGCTTAGGCCCGATAGAGATACAAGTAGTGAAAACAAAAGTCGCGCAAGCGGCTTTTATTATTTCTGCGCCCGGGGGGTATAGCTCAGCTGGGAGAGCGCTTGCATGGCATGCAAGAGGTCAGCGGTTCGATCCCGCTTACCTCCACCAACAGCGTAGAAGTGATAACGACGTAGTAACCGTAGTTCCAAGGTCCCCATCGTCTAGAGGCCTAGGACATCACCCTTTCACGGTGAGTACGGGGGTTCGAATCCCCCTGGGGACGCCAGGATATGTAGAAAAGCCGCCTAGAGCGGCTTTTTTTACGTCGGTATGTCCGGGGTCAGGTCGGGCAAAGGTACAGACTCATGCATGTCTATGGTCGAGGCTGTACCTTTGCCCGACCTGACCCCGAATTGCGAATTGTGGTGATGCCGCCAACATTGCAGGGCTTTTTCGCGGTTTTTTGCCGGTGTTAGCGGGTTTCTCTTGCGCAGTAGGGCGAACGCTGATATGATTCGCGCCTTAGAAAAGTCCCCATCGTCTAGAGGCCTAGGACATCACCCTTTCACGGTGAGTACGGGGGTTCGAATCCCCCTGGGGACGCCAGGATTTTTCTAATAGGTCAGCAGTACGGACAGTTTTCTGTCCCCATCGTCTAGAGGCCTAGGACATCACCCTTTCACGGTGAGTACGGGGGTTCGAATCCCCCTGGGGACGCCAGATCAAGCAAAAAGCCGCCTAGTGCGGCTTTTTGCTTTTCTACGCTGTTCAACTACCACATGATGGGGTTGTAGGGCGGACTACCGCCCGGATGGAACCAGCTACCCTGATAGGCTGCCAGTGCTGCACGTGCTGCTTCGCGTGCCAGCGGGTCATACAGATTCGGCACGCTGGCCACCAGTGGCGCGATCAGCCCCGCCTGCTGCGGCGTGATGGATGGACGCGCCGCCTGCAAGCCCACCGCCAGCAGCACATCGGGCATACCGTAGCCGGTGTGGCTCTGGTCGGCCTGACTGACGCGCCGCGCACTCGCGCGTATCAGCTGGAACAGCCGTTCCACCCGTTCCGCACCGCGCCCCACATAGGGCTGGGTCTGGAAATCCGGATGGTGCGCCAGCGTCAGCGCTGCCAGTCCCGTCACATGGGGCGTGGCCATCGAGGTGCCATCCCACACGGCGAAGTTATTTGGCGGTACGCAGGACAGAATGGCAACGCCCGGTGCGCACACGCTCACCTGCGGGCCGTAGCAACTGAAGCTGGCCGTGAAGTAGCCGTAGGCATCGACATTCTGCGACAGAGTCTGGGCATGGTAGCTATCGGCCGGAAATTCATCGAGCTTGCCGACGGCAGCAACGGCCAGCACATTCGGTGACGAAGCGGGATACTGCACGGGGCCGCCGGAATTCCCCGCCGCGACAATGCAGGCGATGCCCGCGCGCTTGGCACGGATGATCTGCTGCTCGAGCGCTTCCGATACTTCCGTTCCGCCCAGACTCAGATTGACCACATCGATCTGTTTGTCGATGCAGTATTCGAGTGCGTCGATCAGCTGGCTGATCTGGCCACCGGGGAATAGCTTGCAGGCGTGAACTTCCGCATCGGGCGCAAAGCCCCGTATGCCGGAGGCGATATCGGCCGCGGCGATGATGCCCGCACAGTGGGTGCCGTGACCCAGCGTATCCTGTTCCCAGCCGTCCGGATTGGTTTTCTTGTTGAGCACATCGAAGCCGGCATGGATGCCGTGCAGATTATCGTGGCTAGTGGCAGCGCCGGAATCGATGATGGCAATCTTGATGCCCTGACCGCGATAATTACCGGGTAGCTGATCGAGCCGCATGGCTTTCTGTCCCCAGCAGTAGCAGCGCTGGCGCGGGAAGCCACTTAGGGCAGGCCAGTCGGACAAGGCGCGCAGTGCCACCACATTCGATTGATCGCTCTGAATGTCGGGATCGCGCTGGTACAGGCTCCAGAAATCGGCTTTGGGTTTGACGTACAGTGCGCGCACCGACTGCGCCGTTTCGCCATACAGCGAAAGGCTTACTTCGCCGCTGGCGTTAGTCACGCCGCTGGCTGGCAGCAGGCTGCCGAACAGCGATACTTCGGCCTCGGGTACAGGAGAGCCATCCTGTGCAGTTATGCGCAG
Organism: Duganella fentianensis; assembly: GCF_964031615.1. Lineage (GTDB taxonomy): Bacteria > Pseudomonadota > Gammaproteobacteria > Burkholderiales > Burkholderiaceae_D > Rugamonas > Rugamonas fentianensis_A. The sequence goes on along the minus strand of NZ_CAXIQN010000014.1, from coordinate 62,058 downwards.
TGCGATATTCAGGACGGGGCCACCGCTGGGGATCACGCCTGTAACCATGGCGGGCTGGCGGGGCAGGGCATCGAGCAGATTCAGGTGCTGATCCGGCTCGACTAGCAGGCGCCCCTGTCCTTGCTGGTGCAAGATGCCGGCCTTCTGCTCGGTCATGCGCGCTACCAGCACGCCCTGCGCGCCGCCCATGCCATCTGCCAGAGCGCCCAGCACCGATTTCGGTCCGACTTTATCGATCACTTCAATATCGGCGCTGTTGCGTAGCGCCTGTTCCAGCGCCGAGAACTGCAGTGGCTGCAGGCCCAGTGTCTGCAAGCCATCGCTCTGGCGCGGCGCGATCACATACTGCTTCTTGCGTGTGCCGATGGCGCGTATGGTAGCGCCGGCGCCGGCATTGCTGCTGGCGGTAGCGGCGTTGCCGCCAGTTGCGCTGCCTGTCTCGGTGGCGCCGCTGCTCCGCTCACTGGCCAGCGTCGGGTTGTCGCTCGCGCTACCAGAACTGGGAGTGGACTCGGGCTCGGGTTCGGCATCGGACGCCACGCGGGCGCCGTCATGGGGATTGGACTTGGCCATGGATCTTCCTTTCACAGCGGGCCGGCCGAGAGCATGTCGAACATGGTCAGCGGCTGGTCCGGCTCTATCGTCAGTTGAGGTGAGGTGTTGCGGAACTGCTGTGCCAGCGCGCGCGCTTTGGCGCCGCTGAGTTCTACTACCAGTGTGTGTGGCGCGTCGGGCGCGCCGATGCGGTCGAGTATGCGGATCTCCGGATCCAGCTCGGCGTGGCCGAGAAAATCCAGCATGGCCGTTTGGTCGCTAGCGTGAATCAGGTAGTGGGCGGGCGCTGTCTGCGCATCTAACATGGAGCTCTCCTTTGCTATGCAGACCCTCCGCGCGAGGCGGAGGGCAGGGCGCGATGACGTGATCAGTGCAGCGTTTGCTGGCCGCCATACAGGGCGCTATTGCCGGCACTGGCCATCTGCGCCTGCTGCGCCAGTTGTGCAAGCTGCGCTTGCTGCATCTGCTGCTGTTGCTGCTGCGCATAGGCTGCGGCCACGGGATCGACCGCGAACGGCAGCATGCCACCCAGTTGTCCCGCATAGCCGCCGATAGTGCTGCCTAACTGGCCGTGGCCGAAGGCATTGCCGATAGCGTGCCCCAGTGGCTGGCCGACCGATTTGATGATGTTGCCGAACCAGCCCTGCGGGGCGATGCCCTGTGCCTGCTGCATCTGCTGCATCTGCTGAAGTTGCTGTAGCTGCTGGATCTGCTGCTGTTGCTGTAATTGCTGCAGTTGCTGGAGCTGTTGCTGCTGTGCGGCCTGCTGGGCATAGGCATGCTGGACAGGATCAACAGCAAACGGCAGCATGCCACCTAGTTGTGCTGCATATCCACCGATGGTGCTGCCTAGCTGGCCGTGACCGAACACATTGCCTATGGTCTGGCCGAGTGGCTGCGCCACGCTCTTGACGATATTGCCGAACCAGCCCTGAGGTGCGAGTTGTGCCTGCTGCTGTAGTTGCTGCTGTAGTTGTTGCTGCAGCAGCTGTTGTTGCTGCGCCTGTTGTGCATAGGCGGCTGTAACGGGATCGACTGCCAGCGGCAGGAAGGCGCCGCCGATACCGCCGGCTGCCTGCCCGATCTGGTGGCCTAGCTGGGCATTACCAAACAGGCCGCCGATACCGCGGCCGATCAGGCCACCGAGCGGTGCGCCTAGCAGACCGCCGAGAAAACCTTGTGGCGCAAGGCCGCCTTGCTGCGGCAGCATGGCGCCAGTGTAGTACTGTTGTAGCTCATTCATGGCATCTCCTTTCGTGGTGGGGGACATAGCAAGCGTGACCGGTGCGTGCGCCTGCGCCGAACTATCTGGCGGCGCCGCATACCGGAGCAGTTTTGACTGCGCGCGGGTAGGGAAGTTCAGGCTAGATGTGGCGCGTGAATCTGCGAGGACGGGCGTGGATCGGGTATCATCCAGCCTCGTTCATTTACTGCCCTGCCATGACTAGCCTGACCCGTCTCGATCTGTTCTGCCGCGTTGTCGATAACTACGGCGATATCGGTATCTGCTGGCGACTGGCGCGCCAGCTTCAGCGCGAACACGGCATCACCGTCACGCTGTGGGTGGATGATCTGGTCAGCTTCCGCCGTATCTGCCCCACGGTCGATGTGCAGGCCGAGCGGCAGGTGCAGGCGGGCGTCACAGTGCGCCACTGGCACAGCATGGACGGTACGTTCACTACCGGCGATGTGGCCGATATCGTCATCGAGTTTTTCGCCGTCGATATTCCGCCGGCCTACATCGCGGCGATGGCGCAGTGCCAGCCGCGCCCTGTGTGGTTCAATCTGGAAGGGCTGACGGCGGAAGAGTGGGTGGAAGGTTGTCATTGTCTGAGTTCCACCCATCCGCAACTGGGTCTGATCAAGCACTTCTTCTTCCCCGGCTTTACAGAAAAAACAGGTGGCTTGCTGGTGGAGGCCGGGCTGGATCAGCAGCGCCTAACGTTCCAGTCCGATGCGGCGGCACGCACGGCTTTTCTGGCACAGCTGGGACTCACAACTGCGCAGATGGCGGCGCGCCTGGTCAGCCTGTTCTGCTATCCCCATGCGCCCGTGGCCGAACTGCTGGCGGCATGGCAGCACGACGATACGCCTACCACCTGTCTGGTGCCGGAAGGCGTGGCGACCGAAGCTGTGCAGGCGTTTCTCGGCATGCCGGCCTGCGCCGGTGCCAGCGCCACGCACGGTGCGCTGACGCTGCGCGTGCTGCCATTCGTGCCGCAGGATGATTACGATCGCCTGCTTTGGGCTTGCGACCTGAATTTCGTGCGAGGCGAAGACTCCTTCGTGCGCGCGCAGTGGGCAGGGCGGCCGTTCGTCTGGCACATCTATCCGCAGGACGAGCAGCTCCACCACAAAAAACTGCGCGCCTTCCTGCAGCGCTATGCGAGCGAGCAACCAGCTCTGAGCGCCTTAAGTGAGCTAAGCCTGCAGTGGAATGGCGCGGGTGGCAGCGCCGCCGACTGGCCCGCGCTGTGGCAGGCCTATCGCACCCAGATGCCAGCCATGCAGCAGCGCGCCGCAGCATGGCAGCAGCAAATGCTGGCACTGGGTGATCTGGCCTCCAACCTGCTGCGTTTCGCTGGCACGCTGAGATAGGCGAGACGGCAAAAGCAGGGTATAATGCTGGGTTAATCTATTGCACATTTTTACCTGATCAACCGTGAGCTTCAGGCGATACGCCGAGCAACAGATGATTTTTACGCAACCTACTTAGAATCGAATATTTACTATGAAACCTGCAAAAGAAATTCGTGTTGGCAACATCATCATGGTTGACAGCAAGCCTATGATCGTTCTGCGTTCCGACGTCAACGGTTCGAGCCGCACGGGCTTCACCTACAAGTGGAAGATGAAGAATCTGCTGACCAACGCGCCAATGGAAAACGTATTCCGCGGCGACGACAAGTTCGACGTAGTTGTTCTGGACAAGAAGCCAGTAACCTACTCGTACTTCGCAGATCCACTGTACGTGTTCATGGACGCTGACTACGAACAGTACGAAATCGAAGAAGAAAACCTGGGCGACGCACTGAACTACCTGAAAGACGGTATGGAATGCGAAGCTGTGTTCTACGATGGCAAAGCGATCTCGGTCGAACTGCCAACCACCATCGCACGTAAAGTGGTGTACTCGGAGCCTGCAGTTAAGGGCAACACTTCGGGCAACGTTCTGAAAGAAGCCAAAATCGAAAACGCGATCGAAGCTCACTGCTTCACCGTACAGGTTCCACTGTTCGTGAGCCAGGACGACGTGATCGAAATCGACACCCGCACCAACGAATACAAGCGTATCGTTCGCGACTAATCTGTCAGTCTGTTGTAAGACTGCGTCAAAAAGGCCGTAAATTCGGCCTTTTTACCCCTAAAAAGCACGCTAGCAGACCGCTAGCGTGCTTTTTTCATTGAAAAACAGAAATTATTTGCCGAATCGTAAGAATTTTTATTGTACGGCTGGAAACACGCTGCTATATTTATAAGATGCAATAAGTTGCGCACGCGTTAATTCTGTTTCTTTTTCGATGGGGATGGCATGGATCGCAGGGAATTCGTACGGATCGGCTTGACGGCAGGTGCTGCCGCGGGCAGCAGCCGGGTGCTTGCCGCACCGTCGGGCGCTGCTTTCAAGTTCGGTGCGGGCGGCATTCTCGAAGCGGGCGTGCGCGAGCAGCAACAGATGATGGAAGCGGGCAAGCTGACCTCCCATTCGCTGACTTCGCAGTATCTGGCGCGCATCCGCAATATCGATAAATCCGGCCCGCGCCTGAACTCCATCATCGAGATCAATCCCGAAGCCCTGAAGATCGCGCTGGAAATGGACCGCGAGCGCATGCTCAAGCGTCTGCGCGGCCCGCTGCATGGCATTCCCGTTCTCCTCAAAGACAATATCGCGACGGGTGACCGTATGAGCACCACGGCCGGCTCGCTGGCGCTGAACGGGGTGCGTGCCGCGCGCGATGCCCATGTGGTGGCGCAGTTGCGGGCGGCCGGTGCCGTCATCATCGGCAAGACTAATCTGAGCGAGTGGGCCAATATGCGCTCCACCCATTCTGTCAGCGGCTGGAGTGCGCGCGGCGGCCTGACGCTGAATCCGTATTCGCTCGATCGTAACTGCAGTGGTTCCAGCTCCGGTTCGGGCGCCGCCATTGCGGCCAATCTGGCCACGCTGGCGGTGGGGACGGAAACCGATGGTTCCATCGTCTCGCCTGCCTCGATCTGTGGCGTGGTCGGCATCAAGCCGACGCTGGGGCTGGTCAGCCGCAGCGGTATTATCCCTATCGCCCATTCGCAGGATACGGCCGGTCCGATGGCGCGCAGCGTGGCCGATGCGGCGCTGATGCTGACGGCCATGGTGGGCGTGGATGCCGACGATGAAGCCACGGCGGAAAGCCGCGGCAAAATGACCGATTACAGCACGGCGCTGGAAAAGGGCGGCTTGCAGGGCAAGCGTATCGGCGTAGCGCGCAATTTCTTTGGCAGTAATCCGGAAGTGGATATGGTGATCGAGCGTGCGCTACAGGATCTGGCAGCGCAAGGTGCCACGCTGATCGATACGGAAGTGCCCAATTCGGCCAAGTACGGTGAGACCGAAACCGAAGTGCTGCTGTACGAATTCAAGGCCGATCTGGAAGCTTATCTGAAGAAGTACGCGCCCCATGCGCCGGTGGCGAATATGGCCGATGTGATTGCCTTCAACAAGAAGAATCACGAGCGCGAACTCAAATACTTCGGACAGGAATATCTCGAGCAGGCGCAGAGCAAAGGCGATCTGGATACGCCAGCGTATCGCGATGCGCTACTGAATAACCGCCGCTATGCGCGCGCGGAAGGGATAGATCAGGTGATGCAGCAGCACCAGCTCGATGCGCTGGTGGCGCCGACGGGTGGCCCCGCATGGCTGACCGACTTTATCAATGGCGACCATTATGGCGGCAGCTTCTCGTCGCCTGCCGCGGTGGCCGGTTATCCGCACATCACGGTGCCGGCAGGGCATGTGCAGGGCTTGCCGGTAGGGCTGTCGTTTGTGGGCGCTGCCTACAGCGAAGCACTGCTGATCCGCATGGCTTATTCCTACGAACAGGCCACGCGTCACCGCCGTGCGCCGCAATTCCCCGCCAGCGTATCGCTCAGCGTGCGCTAGGCCATGCACTAGTCCCAGGGCTAGATCGCTGGCCGGCCAGTACTGCCTTTGCGCGGCATGAGCCGCGCGGCACCATCAGATTTCGATAAAACGCATCTTGAAGTTGCGGCCTTTGAAAGCGCCGAAGTCGCCGCCCAGCGGATTGCCGCGGCTCAGGCGTTCGTAGGCGTCGTAGGCCACGCGGCGGTCGATCGCCACGTAGGTCTGGAACTCGGTGACGTTGATTTTGCCTACCTGTTCCTTGGCCAGACCCGCATCGCCCGTCAGCGCGCCCAGCACATCGCCCGGACGCAGCTTGTCCTTCTTACCGCCAGCGATTACCAGCGTCATCATCGGCGCGGCGTCGACGCCGTATTCGCCTTCATCCAGACTGTCGAGGTCATACCATGCGACCGGTGCCTGCTGATATTCTTCGATCAGCTTGACCCATTTTTTCTCGTTCGGTGCGCACAGCGACAGCGCCAGACCCTGCTCGCCACCACGGCCCGTGCGGCCGATACGGTGGATGTGTACTTCCGTGTCTTTCGACACGTCGACGTTGATCACGGCTTCCAGATTCTGGATGTCCAGTCCACGTGCGGCCACGTCGGTGGCGACCAGCACGGAGCAGCTACGGTTGGCGAACAGCACGAGGATTTCGTCGCGTTCGCGCTGTTCCAGTTCGCCGTACAGCGCCAGTGCCGAGAAACCCTTGGCGCGCAGTTCGTCCACCAGTTCGCGGCACTGCACTTTGGTGTTACAGAAGGCGATCGCCGAAACAGGTTTGTAGTGTGCCAGCAGGCGCGCCACGGCGCTGTTGCGCTGATCGAAACCGATCTCGAAGAACAGCTGTTCGATCTGGCTGTTGTCGTGCTGCGCTTCCACCGTCACTTCAACTGGATCGGCCAGGAAGGAATCGGTGGCGCGACGGATGTCGTCAGGGTAGGTGGCCGAGAACAGCAAGGTCTGGCGGCGTTTCGGGCAGGCGCTGACGATGTTGGCGATTTCGTCGTAGAAGCCCATGTCCGTCATGCGGTCGGCTTCGTCCAGCACCAGCGTTTCCACTTTCGACAGATCGAGCGTCTGGCGGCCCAGATGGTCGCGCACGCGGCCCGGCGTGCCGACGATGATGTGGGCGCCGTGTTCGAGCGAAGCGATCTGCGGACGCATGGGCGAACCACCGGTCAGCACCAGCACTTTGACATTGCCGGTGGCGCGTGCCAGACGGCGCAATTCGTTGGCCACCTGATCGGCCAGTTCGCGCGTCGGGCACAGCACCAGCGCCTGCACGGCAAACCATGCGGGATTCAGTTTGGCCAGAATGCCGATGCCGAAAGCGGCGGTCTTGCCGCTACCCGTTTTGGCTTGCGCGATCAGATCGCGCCCCTCCAGCACGGAAGGCAGACTTTGCGCCTGAATGGCGGTCATTTCCTTGTAGCCCAGAGTGTCGAGATTGGCCAGCAGGGCAGGCGCCAGCGGCAGGCTGTTGAAAGCGGTGGATGTCATGGTGTCAGACCTGTATAAAAAGGACGTCAGCACAGTCTAACAGGCTCTGAGACAGCCCGATGCTGTGGGAAAAATACTTAGTTTGGTGCCCACACCGGCAGGCCGGTGAGGTCTAGCTTGTCGTCGCGCACCCACAGTGGCAGACCGGTGGTGTCGGTCGGCTCCAGCAGTTCCAGTTGCACCTGTTTCTGTGTATTGCGCTTGGAGCGTGGTGGCGGCGGACGCTTGGGTTCGGGTTCGAGCGGCGCGGCCGGGCTGAAACCGGGCAGGTCGAACGTGGCGTTATCTTTTTTATCTCTCATGATTCATCTCTTGCCCACGGCGCGTGATGAAAATGCGCCGCTCAAAACAAAAGCCCGGCTGCAGCAGTCGGGCTCAGTGAAATACAGGGACGCAGTGTATCACAAAGCCACTGCGTCGCCTAACCTCAGCGGAAGCTGAGGGCGCCGGTCAGGTCGCCCGGCGGCAGGGCTTTACGCGCCGCGAAGGCGTCGTTACGGGTCTTCAGGCCGTCCAGCAGCGGCAGGCCGTGCAGGCGGGTGATGAAGCGCAGGATGGAGGTGGTGTCGTAGAAGCTGTGATCCACCTGTCCCTTCTTGGCATAAGGCGAAATCACGATGGCCGGAATGCGCGAGCCTGGGCCCCAGCGGTCGCCTTTGGGTGGCGCTACGTGATCCCACCAGCCGCCGTTTTCGTCGAAGGTGACGACGATGACCATGTCTTTCCACTGCGGCGATTTCTTCAGGTGCTCGATCACGTTGGTGATGTGGGCATCGCCCGATTCGATGTCCGAGTAGCCCGCGTGCAGATTCAGATTGCCTTGCGGTTTGTAGAAAGTCACGGCGGGCAGCTTGCCGGCAATGGCGTCAGCAAGGAATTTGTTCGAGATCGGGCTGTCACCCAGACCGCCGTCGCGCAGGTGTTCGGCGCGTGCCGCCGTACCCGGTGCAAACTGCTTGAAGTAGTTGAACGGCTGGTGGTGGTACTGGAAGTTAGGCTTCTCGCCGCCGCCGCGTGCATCCAGTGCGGCCTGCCATGCGCCGCCATACCACGCCCAGCTCACTTTTTTCGCCGTCAGCAGGTCGCCGATGGTGTCGTAGGTTTGCGGTGGCAGGGTGTTGGCGTCGTCCGGATTGGCCAGCATAGGATCGCCGCCCGGTGCCGGACGGATGTAACTAGGCTGGTACGGAGGTGCCATGGTGTTGACGGCATAGCCGTCCGGCGTGATGGCGCCGTTGTTGACGAAGTCCGGATGGCCGTCCATGGCCGAAGCGGGGCTGGTTTTGGTGACGCTGAGGCGGAAGCCGGTCGGGCCGTCATCCAGCACGGCGATTTTCTTGCGTGCTGCCGTTTGCGGTGCGTTGAAGTATTCCGGCGTGCGGCCGGAAATCAGGAACTGGTGATTCAGGTAGGAGCCGCCGAAGGCTGCCATGAAGAAGTTATCGCACAGGGTGTATTGCTCGGCGATCTTCCACAGGCCCAGATTCTTGCTGGTCTCGCCGTAGTAGCCCATCACCATGCCGCCCGTGTTGCCCCAGGCGGCAAAGCCGTCGTTGGCGCCGCCGTTAATCTGCATCTGGTTCTGGTAGAACAGGTGCCACAGGTCGCGCGTGATAACGGCTTCCGGCAATGGCTGACCGGTCGTATCGACCAGCTTGAACGGTGCATTTGGCAAGCCCTTGATATCGTCTTCCTTGATGGCGTACTTTTTGCCGCCGATGTCCTGCGTATTCGGCACCATGCCGCCCCAGATCTTCGGCAGGGTAGGCAGTACCGAACCATCGCGGTCGCGCTGCAGGCAGGCGGCCGGCGTGGCGCCCGACAGCGGCGCTGCGGTGCCGGGGAAGTTGGCGAACAGGTTGTTGAAGCTGCGGTTTTCCAGATAGATCACCACCACGTTTTTCACGTGGGCTTTGAGCTTAGCGTCCAGCGAGCTATTGCTGACGGCTTTGGCACTAGCGGTCTCGCTCACTACGGGCAGGGTGGCGGCGATACCGGTGGCAGCAGCGGCCTGAAAAATCCGCCGGCGTGAAGGGTTCGCTGGCGCATCCTGCACTACGGGCGCTTTATCCTGATCGGTATCTTTCACACTGGACTCCTAGGCTGAATAAAAGAGGCAATTGTGACAGTTTTGTGTCCAGCTTGGTATGGTGGAAAAGTAAATTGAAGTATCAGCCGCTCGCTATAGTTTGCTGCACTAGCCTAGGGCTGGATGCCGTCGACATGCAGGCGGTGGGCCGGATCAAGTACCCAGCCATCTTCGTAATCGACCTCGAACAGGTGGCCGTCGGGGTCCTTGAAATAGCCCGCCACGCCCCAGTCGGTGCGGGTGGCCGGCTTGACTAGGGTGCCGCCGGCGGCAACGGCGTGTGCCAGCACCTGCGCTACTTCATCGGGGCTGCGCGCCAGATAGACGAGGCCGACACCGGCAAAGCCGCTGCCGCTGACGGTGGGCGAGAGCGCATCGGCGGCAAAGGCGGCACGCGATAGCAGACACAGTGCGTAGCCGCCCAGATCGAACTTAACAAAGCCTTCATTGCTGCTAGCGGCGGGCTGCCAGCCCAGTGCCTGATAGAAACGTAGGGACGCGGCGACATCGTTCACGCCCAGTAAAATCAGATGCAGGCGCTGGCTAGGAGGGAGAGCGGCGAGAGGGTTCATGGCGGCTTGAAATTAAGTGGGTTAGCGTACTTTCCTGTTAAGGTTGAACAGAATACCATCATGTTGAGCCGGCAAATTGCGTAGAAACTCACTACCTTGCGGGGCGCGATGGTTTATAGTGTCAGGGGCAGCAAACGCGCTTAGAACGCCGAGGAAAAAAAATTGAAACAAGCCCGTTTAGTCTCTGGTCTGGTATCGCTGGTATCGCTGGTATCGCTGGCACTGAGCCCGAGTGCGCGCGCGCAGGAGCCGATTCCCGACCATCAGCAATGCCGCTTCATACAGGGGCTGATGCGTCCTATCGACAGTATGGCCAAGCGCAAATTCAAGCGCTCGCAGGCCAAGGTGCTGGAGCGGCGCGACCAGACGGTGGTGTATGAACTGGCGCCCGATCCGGCAGTCTATCTGAACGTGGTGCTGGGCGCGCATAACCGTGTGGTGATTGCGCAGGCCTACATTGATGGCGACTATCTGAAGCGCCACAAACTTACTCCCGCCTCTATCCGCAAGCAGCTGGGCATACCGGCCGGCCAGAGTCTGCCCGCCCAACTGGCCTGCGACATCGCCAGCGTCGATCTGATCGGTGGCGACAATCTCGAGTCTCTCGTATTTGACCGTTATCTCGATTGAGTGTGCCCGCAGCGCCAGTGCATCTGTTCAGGGATGGATGTCTGCGGCATGCGCTTCGAAGTACAGTAGGTCGAACCACTGGCCGTCGAGTTCGAAGGCACGCTGGGCGTGGCCGAACTGCCTGAAACCATTGTCGCTTAACACGCGGATGGAGGCCGGATTTTCCGGGCGACAGGTCGCTTCGATACGGGCTAGCGCCAACTCTTGAAAGGCTTGTTGCAACAAGAGGCGGACCGCATGGCGGGCAATCCCGCGCCCAGTTTCACGTTCACCGACGCGGTAGCCTAGCGAGCCGGAATGATAATGGGCGCGCTTTATCTGGGTGAGGTTGACGCGCGCCACCAGTCGGCCATTGTCCCGTACTAGGTACTGATAGGCATGGTCTGCACCTGCTTCCTGCTGCGCCAGTTCGATGGCGGCTGCAACGCCTTCGCGGCTGTAGAATTGGGCGGGGCGGGCGTTGATCCAGCGTTCGAAAAATTCACGGTTGCGTAGTTCGAATTCCAGTAGCTGGTCGAGGTCGGCGAGGGTGGGGCGGTGGAGGGTAATGGTTTGCATACGCTGCGCTGCTATTTCCCGTGCGGATGTGAAAAAGCCGCTGACTTCGTGAGAAATCAGCGGCTTTTAGAATCTGGTTGCGGGGACAGGATTTGAACCTGTGACCTTCGGGTTATGAGCCCGACGAGCTGCCAGACTGCTCCACCCCGCGTCTGAAGGCACACATTATATACACCTGTGCGCTGAAATGCAAGGGGGCTGTATCAGACCGCTGCCAGCCGCCATAGCGAAGTGACTTCGGCAGCGCGGGCGGCATGTAGCGGATCGCTGGCGTCGCTGGCGCGCGGATGAACCGGGCGTACGTCTTGCCGGCCCAGTACTTTCAGGCCCGCTTCGGCGATCCATCCCAGTAGCTGCTCGCGTGGGCGCAAGCCCAGATGTTCGGCCAGATCGGACAGGATCAGCCAGCCTTCTCCAGCCGGCGTCAGGTGTTCTTTCAGGCCGGCGAGGAAGCCGCGCAGCATGCGGCTGTCCGGGTCATACACTGCGTATTCGATGGAAGAGCTAGGGCGCGCTGGTACCCAGGGCGGATTACATACCACCAGCGGCGCACGGCCGGCAGGGAACAGGTCGGCCTGTTGCAGTTCTACCTGATGATCCAGTTCCAGCCGCAGCAGATTCTCGCGCGCGCAACTGAGGGCGCGCTGGTCCATATCGGTGGCCACGACTTTGCGGATGCCCCGCTGGGCCAGCACGGCTGACAGTACGCCCGTACCAGCGCCGATGTCGAACGCCAGCGAAACATCCTTGGGCAGCGGGGCCTCGGCCACCAGTTGCACATATTCGCCACGCACCGGCGAGAACACCCCGTAGTGCGGGTGGATACGGGCCTGCAGGGCGGGAATTTCGACGCCGGTGCGGCGCCACTCGTGGGCGCCGATCAGTCCCAGTAGCTCGCGCAGCGAGGCGACGAAGGGCGCGCTAAAGCGGCCATAGGCTTCGTTGCAGGCCAGTTGCACATCGGGTGCGCGGCGCAGAGGAATGCTGTAGCCCGCTTCGAACGGTATCAGCAGCATGGCCAGCGTGCGGGCACGCTGCGATTGTGCCTGCCGGTGCAGGTGGAAGGCTTCCGTGGGCGTGGCCGCTGGTTTGGGCGGCTTGGCTTTTTTGCCGCCACGTCCCTTGTGGTCGGCGCGGCGGGCCAGTGCCTGCAAAAGCTGACGTGCGTTCTGGAAGTCGCCGCGCCATAGCATGGCGGTGCCTTCGCAGGCCATGCGGTAGGCGATATCGGCATTGGTGCGGTCATCCGCGATGACCACGCGCTTGGGCGGCGGCATGCCCGCTTCCGAATGCCAGACGGCGCTGCATGGGACGCCGTTCTCCTCCCAGTGGATCATTTGAGGTGCTGCAGGGGCGGCGGTTTGTACGGACATGGCGGGCGATCAGTAGGTAAGTGGACGTCGGGGCGAAGCGAAAACCGCCGGAGATGGCTGGCATCTCTGGCGGTTGTTGCGCTGGCGGCACCTATTATACTGGCCGTTGCTGTTTAGGCGTCGCGATCGCCATCCTGATCGGTATCCGCTGCGGTGCTGGCTGCTGCCGGTGCCGGTGCAGGAACGGCAGCGGCAGCGTCAGCGTCAGTGGCCGCCTCGGCCGCCGTGCTGCTGGCGGCATCGCTGCTGGTCGCTGCCGTGCTGCCCTGGGCTTTGGCCGTATCGCCGTCATTTGAGACGGCCTTGGCCTTGTCGGCGGCGCTAGGAGCGCTGTAGGTATTGGTGTCTTTGCTGTTGACCAGATTGAGCAGGCGCAGCGACAGGCTGCGCAGCGTGTTACGGTCGATGCCGTCGCTGCTGCGGTCCGGCGAGCTGTCGCCAGTCGACAGGGCGGTCTGCAGATCCAGTCCGATCAGCTTGAACAGGTCGGACAGGGTGCCGGGGAAATCGATATTCGGCAACTGGACTTTCGGCAGCTCGCTGGTGCTGGTGGTCAGGCCACGGCTGGCTTCAGTCCGGGCGCTCGAGGTTTTCTGGGTCGACAGGCTATCCAGCAGTTGCTGCGCGCTGCTGCCCGAGTCGCTGCTGCCATTGACGACGCTGCTGCTGCGGCTAGCGGAGGCGCTCAACTGGGCGTCGTACTGGACTTCCACTTCGAAGTCGAATTTGCGGCCATCAGCCGTGGTGATGGTGCCCTTGCCGATGAAATGCGAACTGTCGGTCAGCTGGAAGGCGGCAGCGGAACTGCTGCCAAAGCTGCCGCTAGTCTGGCGCACGCCCGCTGCGACGGTGCTGGAACTATCCAGACTGGCGCTATCGAAGCTGATCTGGGCATCTTTGCCGCTGCTGCCAAACAGGGTCTGGGCGAAGCTGCTGAGGAAGCTCTGGGCGTAGTCTATGGTGTCGTTGCTGACGGCGGCCAGATGCTGGTCGAGCGCATTGCTGGCCGAGCCGGCCGCAATCGAGCTGACCGGATTGGCGCTGGCCGGCACAGTATTGCTGGCCTGGACTTGCCGGCTAGCGCTGGTTTTGCTGTCATTTGGCGTGCCGCCAGCATACAGCGAGGCTGGCAGGTTGCGCGATGTGAGGGCAGATATGGTGGACATGGCAGATTCCAGCAGATTCCGTTTGATGATATTTCTTTTAACGGTAATCTGGCCGGAATCTTGAGCCCGCAGTCACTTAGTGGTGGTGGGTCCAGCCTTCCGGTGCCGCCAGATAGGATTCCACCGCGTCTTTTTGACCGATGGCGTGGTGCTTAGGCTCGCCGCAGGCGCAAACGCCGAAATACGGCTGGATGTGCGAGCAGGCCGAGACTTTCTGCAGGCGTACCTGTACGGCTTTGGCGCATTTGGCGCATTTGAAGGTCAGGGTGCGTGGTGCTTTTAACATGTTGTGCTCTGAAAGACGGACAAAGGCGGCATTCTAGCATTCAGGCATAGATATCGAGTTTGGGCGGCACCAGCGGCAGTTGCTGGTAGGTCTGGCTGACTTTCTGGCTGCCGCTGTCGTTACTGCTGCCGCTGGCGCTGGCCGCCAGTTCCTGCGCCTGCTGCACGGCCAGTTCTGTGCGGGCCTGCAATTCCATCTGCTGGGCCTGAGCCGCCACCGCCTGATCAGCGCCGGACGGACTGGCCGGTGCCAGCGCGGCCGCCTGTATGGTGCGGGCCCGTTCTATGGTTTCCTGCGGTGTGCGGCCGGGCGAGGTATCGATATGCACTTCGCCACCGATGGCGTAATCGACCCCGTTGGGGCCGCGCTGATAGGTGTAGGACGCGCCCGACGTGGCCAGACCGCCGGCCGTGGCCATGTGCGCCTGTTCGTGCTGGCGCACTTCCGTGTCGCGCGCCTTGAGCTGGGAGATCAGTGCCAGCGCTTCTGGCGTCAGATTGGTGGTGGCAGCACTGCCGGAAAAGCTGGTAGCGGGAGCGGCACTAATGGAGGCGGATGCCGGACCGGCTGGCGTCGCCGACGCAGCCACCCGCACCGGCATCACGCTGGGCGTGGCCGGCTGGCTGGTAGTGCGGGGCGTAGTGGCGCTCAGGTTCATGGTGTGCGGTCCGGACGGCAGCCGCGCAGCTGGGCGACGGCTCAGCTAAATGATAGCAAATTTATAGCGCAGCATCGCCCGCGCCGATCATAGACCGGTATCCGCGCCGTCAGCGCTAGCCCTGCACGCTGACGCAGCTGCGGCCGCCAGCCGCGGGCTGCACCAGTATGCGGGTGGCGATGCGCTCCGTCATCTCCTGTACGTGCGAGATCACGCCCACCTTGCGTCCCATGGCTTGCAGTCCATCGAGGGCGTCCATGGCGACACGCAGGGTTTCCGCGTCCAGACTGCCGAAACCTTCGTCGATGAATAGCGATTCGACCCGCACGCGGTTGGATGACAGCGAGGCCAGACCCAGCGCCAGTGCCAGCGAGACGAGGAAGGATTCGCCGCCGGAGAGCGAATGCACCGAGCGCATTTCGTCGCCCATGTCGCGGTCACGCACCTGCAGCGCCAATGACGGGCTGGCCGGATGGACGATGCGTTCCAGCTGGTAGCGCCGCGCCAGATGGCGCAGATGGGCATTGGCATAGCCTAGCAGTACATCCAGCGTGTACTGCTGGGCGTAGTTGCGGAATCGCTTGCCGTCGGCCGAGCCTATCAGCTCGTTCAGACGCGCCCAGCGCTGTTCGCTGGCTTCCTGCTGTTCGATCTGGGCCAGCATGGCCTGCGCACTGTTACGGCGCGCGTCATCCTGCGCCAGTGCCAGTTGCGCCGCTACAGTCTGTTCACGCGCAAGGCGGAATTCTTGCTGCAACGCTGACAGCGCGCGCGCCAGCAAGGTGCTGGCGGCGGCTAACTTGCTCTCGGCAGATTGCCCCTGCGTGGCGCTGCCAGCTGGCGTCGGATCCGCGCTATCGGCGTCGGCGGCAGTGGCATGCGTGTCGGGTGTCGTCAGTGCCAGTTCGCTATCGGGCGTGGCTGGCGGTGCCGTGGTCGCGTGCTGCTGGCGCTGGTGCTGGCGTTCCTGCAGCACGGTGGCGGCCGTTGCCGCATTGCGCTCCAGCGCCTGTAGTGCCGCGCGCTGCTGGTCGATGGCTTCCGGCGTGACGGCCAGCAGGGCATGTAGCTGTTCCAGATCGTCCAGTGCGGTCTGCTGCTGCAGATTGTATTCGCGCAGCCAGTCCTGCAGCGCCTGTTGTGCATGGGCGCCTGCCTGCTGCAGATTCGCCAGATGACCTTGCGCCTGCGCTTGCGCGGCTTCGGCCCGTGCACCATCTTGCGCGGCCTGCTGGGCAGCGTGCTGGCGCTGTGCCAGTTGCTGGCGCGCCCCATCGAGCGTCTGGTTCAGCGCCGCTTCGACTTCGCTCACTGGCTGGCCGGCCCACAGTTGCTGGCGTTGCTGCCGCAGATCCTGCAACTGCGCTTCGGCGCTGCTGTAGGCCACCCTTGCCTGTACCGCATCGCGCTGGGCTTTGCTCTGGGCTTCCAGACCGGCCCGCAGTTCGATATCCAGCGTCTGCAGGCGCTGATGGCGTGCGTCGTAGCTGGCGCGCTGGCGCAGCCACTGGGCAGCTTCGCTCTGACGGGCGGCGAAGAAGCGCGCTGGTGCGGCACGCCATGCATCTTTCCAGTCATCGCTGGGCAGATCGCTGCCGCTGAAGGCGGGATCAAGGTCGGCCAGCAGACTGCTGAGAGTCAGCGCCAGATCGACGCGCTGTACATCGAGTGCCTTGGCTTCGCTGCGGCTTTCGGCCAGCGCGGTCTGCCAGCTGGCGACGGTCTGTTGTAACTGCTGGTGCTCGCTGCGGCTAAGGCTTAGTGCTGCCTGTACTTCTTCATGTGCCTGCCGTGCCTGATGCCAGTCTCTTTCCTGTGCTTCGATGCTCTGCAGGGCAGCGCCCAGCTGTTCCAGCTGACTGACCAGCCAGCCAGTGCGCTCGCCAGCTTCGGGCAACGGCTCGCTGGTCAGTTGTGCTTCCATGGCCTGCCATGCCTGTGCCGCCTGCGCCAGCGCCGGTGCCAGCGTGGTGGTCTCGCGCGCCAGTGCCTGCAACTGATCGAGGCAGGATTGTTCGGTGGTGCGGCGTGCCGTCTGCAGCGCCAGATTGGCCTCTACCTGCTGGCGCCAGTGTGTCACCTCCGTTTCCAGTCCGGCCAGCAAGGACAGCAGCCGGCTATCGTCGTGATGATAGGGGTGTTCGGTTGCGCCGCAGACGGCGCAGGGCTGGCCGTCCTCCAGTGTGGCGCGCAGATCCTGCACGCTGGCGGCGCAGGCAGCCTGCGCCAGTTTGAGTGAGCGCTCGGCCTGTGTGCTGTGGGCTAGCAGTGTGCCGGCCTGTTGCTGCGCCGTTTTGAGTTCGGCATCGGCTTGCGCCGCGGCCGTGCGCAACTGGTCGGCCTGCAGCAGCAGGTAGCTATGGCGCGACTGGCGTGCATCGAGCTCGATCCAGCGCTTTTCAGCCTGTGCCAGCAGATTACGCCGTGCGCCCAACTGCTGGCGGCTAGCCTGCAACTGCGCGGGCGCATACTGTGCCAGCGTAGTGGCCGCGTTCTGGTGCTGCTGCTCCAGTACCTGCAGGCGCTGGCTGCCGGCAGCCAGTTGCGACTGGGCCTGAGCCTGCTGTTCCTGCTGGTGCTGCACCTGCTGCTGTAGCCTTGCCAGCGCCTGATTCAATCGTTCCGCCTGCGCGGCCTGCTGGCCGGCTTGTACGAACAGGACTTCCCAGCGTTCCCACGACTGCGCCATGGCAGCCCATTGCTGGTGCTGTGCTAGCCATTGCTTACTGCTGTCCTGTTGCGCGGCGAGCTGCTGGCGCTCGTCATTGCGCGCCTGCTGGGCGGAGCGGGCCGCCAGATCGGCCTGATCGGCCTCGGCGCAGGCGGCTGCCGCCTGCTGGAATGCCGGCTGCAGGGCCGCGACGCGGGCATCGAGCGCCTTGGCCTGATCCAGCAGCGGGGTGGCGTCGCGCAGTGCCTGCTCGGCCAGCTGTAGCTGCTGGCTGGCGCTGTGCTGGGCATGATTGTGCTGCTCCAGCGCACTGGCGGCCTGCTGCGCTTGCAGTGCCAGCGCGGCGATCTGCTGGGTAGTGGTGCTGACTTCGCGGCTCAGGCGCTGGCATTCGCTGGCCAGTGCGCGTGCAGGCTGGACGGCATCGAGTTGCGCTAGCGCGGCGCGTTGCGGCGCGGCCTGTTCGATGGCGGCATGGGCGGCAGCGCAGGCCAGACTGGCCTGCTGCTCGGCTTCGGCCAGCCGCTGCGCCTGCTGGTGCCAGTGCAGTTGCTGTTCCAGCGCAGTGCTGCGCTGTTCCAGTTCCTGCTGTACCGCCAGCGCGGCGCTGTGACGCTCTTCCAGTTCCTGCCGCTGCTCGGCACTGCATGGTTTCTGGTCGGCCAGCCGGTCGTTCAGGCGCTGCAGGGCTTCCTGTTCCTGCTTGTAGCGCGCATAGGCGCGCATCGAAATTTCGCTGTAGATGGCACTGCCGGTCAGTTTTTCCAGCAGTTCGCCCCGCTCGTTGTCTTCCGCTTTGAGGAAGGCCGAGAATTCGTTCTGTGCCAGTAGTACGGCGCGGGTGAACTGTTCGAACGACAGGCCGATGCGCTTCTCGATTTCTGCCTTCACTTCCGTCTTGGTATGCCCCAGCGGTTGCAGTGCCGGTAGCAGGTGCAGCGACATGGCGGTGGGTTGCAGCGCGCCCTCGGCACGCGTGCGGGCGCGCCGCACGCTCCAGCGGGCGCGATAGCTGGCGCCGTCGCCACCGACGAAATCGACTTCGGCATAGCCTTCTGCCGTGCCACGGCGCAGCAGGTTGCGGGTGTCCTGGGTGGTGATGGTTTCGCTGCCCACGTCGGCCAGATAATTACGGCCAGCCACCCGCAGCAGACGCGGGGTAGCGTCGTACAGGGCCAGACAGAGGGCGTCTAGCAGGGTGCTTTTGCCCGCACCCGTGGGGCCGCTGATGGCGAACAGGCCGCTGGCGGCCAGCGGCTGCTGTTCGAAGTCCACACTGAACTCGTCGGCCAGCGAGGCCAGATTTTTACCGGCGATACGTAGAATTCTCATGGCAGCAGCAACTCCGCGAAAGCACTCAGCTGGTCGGGCGGCGCATCCTGATCGTAGCGCTGGCGGTACAGCTGGCGAAAGATCTCGTCGGGCTGCATGCGTTCCAGCTGGTCCAGCGTCAGCATAGCCGTATCGGCCGCGCCGCTACGGGCAGCGCTGGTGGTTTCGATTTTTGCCAGCCGCACGGCTTTGCCTTCCAGCGCCGCTTCGACCCTGGCACGCAGGCCCGGTTCCGGTGCGTCCAGCAGCACCCGTACCTCCAGCAGGGGCTGGCGTTCGGCCGGCACTTCTTCTGCTGCCAGCGCGGCCAGTTGTACCAGCACTTCGGCCAAAGGTGCGGGGCGGGGCGGCACCCGCAGCAGGGGCACGGCGCGCGGCACCGGCAGTGCGGTGATCTGGCCTAATTCACCGCCGGCCAGATCGATCTGCAGTACCTGATGCTGGTAGCCGATCTCGGCAAATGACAGGGGCAGCGGGCTGCCGCAGTAGCGGATGTGCTGCTGTTTGCCCACGCTCTGCGCCAGATGCAGGTGGCCCAGTGCGGCATAACAGATCTCGCTGCCGAAGATCCCTGCGGGCAGCATTTCCGTGCCGCCGATGACGATACGGCGCTCGGAGTCTTCCGACATTTGCCCATCGACCATGTGGCAGTGGCCCATGGCCAGTATCGGCTGGCCTGCACTGCGGCAGGCCAGTGCATGTTCCAGCGTCTGCCGGTAGAGCAGGGCGATGCCGGCCAGATAGGGATCCGCGCTGCTGCTCTGGCCTTCGGCCTGCGGCGGGCGTGGCACATCGGCCGGACGCAGGAAGGGCACGGCCAGACACCATGCCTGCACGGCGCCGTCGCGATCGGTCAGCGGCAGCACCATGGCGGCGACATCGATGGTGCCATCGGCCGTGCGCGGCACATGGCCGATTACCCGCGTGCCATGTGCTTCCAGCAGCGGTGCGGGGGCTTCCAGCCGGCCCGGCGAATCGTGGTTGCCGGCAATGACGATCAGGTTCAGATGCGGCACCCGTTCGCGCGCGGCGCGCAAAAACTGGTAGAACTGGCGCTGCGAGGCAGCCGAAGGATTGGCGTTATCGAAGATATCTCCGGCGATCAGCAGGGCATCGGCCTGCTGCTGTTCCAGCGTATCGAGCAGCCAGTCGAGAAACTGCTGGTGTTCGTAATGGCGCTCGTAGTTATGCAAGGTCTGGCCCAGATGCCAGTCGGAAGTGTGCAGCAGACGCATGGAGTGAGTAGTCAGAACAGCAGGGAAGCGCACAATATAGCGCAAGTTGCTGCCGGCGAGGTTGAGAAAGTGCAGTAGCGAGGGTCAGGCTGCGTAGTCAGCAAGTGGCGCGCCGGCACGGTAGGTATTACGGCCATTCTGTTTGGCCTGATACAGCAGCAGGTCGGCCTGATGCAGCAGTTCTGCCGGCGTGATGTCCTGATTGCGGTAGAAGGCCAGACCGATACTGGCCGAGATCGAGACGATGGTGCCGTCCAGATCGAACGGTGCCTGCATGGTGGTGACGATCTTGGCGGCCAGCGCGGTGGCATCTTCGGCGCGGTTGATGCGATCCATGATGATGGTGAATTCGTCGCCACCCAGACGGGCGATGGTGTCGCTGGCGCGCATGGTGTGGGTCAGGCGGGTCGAGAAGGCGCGCAGCAGCGCGTCGCCGACGCTGTGGCCGTAGGTGTCATTGACGGGTTTGAAGCGGTCGATATCCATATACATCACGGCCATCAGGTGCTGGCCTTCGGCACTGGCCTGCATGCTGTCGCTGAGCTTCTGCAGGAAGCCGGCACGGTTAGTCAGCCCGGTCAGGGTGTCGATCTGGGTCAGGCGCAGCAGGCGCTGTTTCTCGCGCTTCTGCACGGTGATGTCCTGCCGCATGACGTGGAAGCCGATTACCGTGTTGCCATCCTCGTCTACCTGCGGAATGTAGACCACCTCGAAGGTGCGGATCGTGGTGTCGCTGCTGTCTTCCTCTTCGAAGTTGAGGGTTTCGCCGGCCAGCGCACGCTTGATATACGGCGATAGGTAGTCGTAGCGTGCGGCACCCATGGTCTCCAGCACGCTCTTGCCCAGCACGGTGGTGCCACTGCGATTGAACTCGCGCTCGTAGGCGATGTTATGGAAGCGGAAAATCTCTTCGCTGTCGATGTAGGCCACCATCGCCGGCAGGGTGTCGGCGATAGTGCGCAGACGCGCTTCGCTTTCGCGTAGCGCCATGACGGATTTGCGCACGTGGGTGATATCGTCGACCGTACCGACATAGCCGTAGATCTGTTTGTCGACGATCATGGCGGCGATCTTGAACATCACCCAGACTATGCTGCCGTCAGGGTGGACGCAGCGCAGCGTGTCCTGATACGGCAGGCGCGTCACTGCCATCTGTTTCAGCGCAGCCTGCAGGTTGGCACGGTCGCCCGGATGAATGGCGCGCAGCCAGTTTTCGCCTAGCGCTTCCGAGCGCATCAGGCCGGTGACGAATTCGAAAGTGCGGTTGACATAGGTGCACTGGCCATTCGCGTCGGCCCGCATCAGCCCCAGCGGCGACACATCGTTGACGGCTGCCAGTTCGGCCTGACTCTTGCGGATCGCCAGTTCGCTTTTCTTGCGCGGCGTGATATCGCGGGTGGTGACGGCCACGCCTTCCTTGATCGGCACAATCTGGTGATGGAACCAGTAATGCTCGCCGCTGGGCAGGAAGTCGACTTCGAACTCCTCGTCCAGCGGATGACCGGTCAGCAGCACAGTCTTGTATTTTTCTACAAAGCCGTGCGTGTGCAACTGCGGCATGAGTTCCTGCAGGCGCTTGCCGCGTGCCTGATCGGCCGTCATGCCCAGCAGTGCGGCACCGCGGTCGTTCAGGCCCACCAGCGTGAAATCGGCAATCGGGTTATCGGCACCGCGCAGGCGGCAGGCTTTGAGCAGATACACGCAGTCCATGCTGGCATCGGCGGCGGCGCGCAGCATTTCCTGCGCTTCGCTGACCATCAGCGTGCTGCGATGCAGGCGCCGGGTCTGCTGGATCAGCAGCGCGACGAAGATCAGCACCATCAGCGAGCCTAGCGTGGCAGCGATCAGATAGCGTTCGCGGCGCAGTTCGAAGCCGGCCATTTCCGACTTCAGCGGGTTGCCCGCCACGGCCAGTAGCAGGTAGCGCGGCATTTCTGCATAGCCGTAGATGCGTTCCACTGCGTCGAACGGCCGCGCCAGCAGCAGTTCGTCGAGTGTACCGATACGGCCACCGCTCTGGGCGGCGGTAAAATCAATGGCGTCACTGATAATGAGCTGCTCGTCTACGCGTGCCGTGGCGATACCGTTTTCGCGACTGATCAGCATGACGCTGCCACCGGGGTCCAGATTCAGGCGGTCGTAATCTTCCACGAAAGTAGCCGGATCGATCATCATCACGATCACCCCGGCAAACTGGCCATCGCGCTGGTTGAGCCGGCGCGAGATCTGGATCTGCCATTTCTTGCTTCGCGGCTCGACTACCGGGGTAGTGACTAGCGGGGTGTCGGAACTGTTCTGGGCGTGATGCAGGAAGAAGGGTTGCTGCCCCAGTTGCGGGGCGAAATAGCCAGAGCGGCTTTCGATGACGCGGCCATCGGCGGCCACCAGTGCCAGTGGCAGTTCGAGTTTGGATGGCAGCAGCGAATCGAGCAGGCCGTTAGCGCGGGTGAATTCGGCTAGCCGCAGGGTGCCGCCCGATTCCTCGAACTTGAGCTTGAATAGCTGGGTGGCATGGTCGCTCTGGCGTAGCAGGTGGTTGGTATGTTCGGCCAGCGTACGGGCCAGCGACTGGCTATGCAGCACTGCCTCGTAACGGGCTGAAACGCGCTCCTGCTCCACCTGAAATAGCACGGCAGTCCACATGCCCGCCAGCAGAGCGAGCGCGAACGCCGGCAGCAGTATCGCGCGATACAGCCGGCGTAAATAGCTGCGCGACATGGGAGGGGCAGGGGTCTTCATCAAGGGGCAGTATTGTCCACTAAATTGCCACAGAATGCCATCGATCTAATTCTGCATGGAAATGTCTCATTTGGGGTTCGTTTATGGCGGCAAATGTAAAAAAAACTGTGTCGCGCACACAGGCAATATTGATTTTCTTATTAGAATAGCTGCTGGATATTGCCTTTACAGGATCCGGCCGTATGAAGCACACCACCTTGTCCGCCGCACCGCCACGCTTGCCCGGCATGGATGGCCAGCCGATTTTCGGCCGCTTTGCCGGCCATACGGGCGCCATCGACTGGCGCCAGCTGGCACCGCCGTATGCGCGCAGCCGGCTGTGGCGGCGTTTTCACCACAAGCGCTGGCATTACGTGGCGCTGTACACGGAACAGGTGTTCTGTGCGGTAGCGATCGTCGATGTAGGCTGGACCAACACTGCGTTTGCCTATGCGTTCGAGCGCCAGAGCGGGCGCATGCTGGCCGAATTCGCGCAGGATGGCCTGCCTGGCTGCACGGCCAGCCTACCGCACCGGATGACCGGCGTGAGCCAGTTCCGTCTGCTGGGAAAACAGATCCATATCAACACAGCCAGCGATGGCGCCAGCAGCCTGACGCTGCGCTGTGGCGAGTTTGCCATCGACGCCAGCTTCGGGCCGGCAGCGGCGCCGCTGCTGCTGGCCAGCGGGCCGGTGGCCGATGGCGCCGTACATGCCACCCAGAAGTCGGGCGGCATGCCGCTGCAGGGTGAGCTGCGGGTAGGTGGGCGCAGGCTGGCGCTCGATGGCGGGGTGGCCAGTTTCGATTATTCGAACGGTCTGCTGGCGCGCAATACGGCATGGCGCTGGGCTTCGGCGCATGATCTGTCGCTTGGTTTCAATCTGCAGGCCGGCTATTTCGGCGCGCAGGAGAATGCGCTGTGGCTGGATGGTCAGCTGTACCCGCTGGGCGCCGCCCGTTTCGAATTCGACCCGGCCGATAGCGCTGCACCATGGCAGATCAGCACTGACGACGGCCTGCTGGAGCTGAGTTTTACGCCGGAAGGCGCACGCCACGGCGACAAGAATCTGCTGGTGGCGGCCAGCCGCTATGTGCAGCCGATCGGCACCTTCAGCGGCTGGGTGCGCGGCACGCCGGACCAGCCACGCCGCAGCGTGCAACGGCTGGCCGGTGTGACGGAAGACCATGCGTCGCGCTGGTAAGGCAGGAGTGGTCGCACCATGAGTATCCGCCACCTTGACCGCATGTTCCAGCCCCGTTCGGTGGCGGTGATCGGTGCTTCCGACAAGCCGCACCGTATCGGCACCCGCGTGCTGGCCAATCTGCTGCAGGCGCAGGCTGCCGCTGGCCTGGGGGCCAGCGCGCGCGCCATCTGGCCGCTCAATCCGCGTCACCAGAATCTGCAGGGCCTACCCTGTTATGCCCGCGTCTCGGCCCTGCCTTCTGCGCCGGAACTGGCGATACTGTGCACGCCGCCGGCCACTATTCCCAATCTGATCGCCGAACTGGGCGCACGTGGCACCCGCGCCGCCATTGTCATGACGGCAGGACTGGAACAGATCCATAGCGGCGGGCGCAATCTGCAGCAGGCCATGCTGGCCGCCGCCAAGCGCCATCAGGTGCGCATACTGGGGCCCGGCAGCGTCGGCTTGCAGACGCCCGCGCTGGGGCTGAATGCCAGCTTTACCCATATTCCGGCCAGCGCCGGCAAGCTGGCCTTCGTCGCGCAATCGGGGGCACTGGGTACGGCCATGCTGGACTGGGCCAGCCTGCACGGCATCGGTTTTTCCCGTTTTCTGACCATGGGCGAGACGGCCGATGTGGACTTCGGCGATCTGCTTGATTATCTGGCCGCCGATAGTGCTACCGAGGCCATTCTGTTATGTATCGAGCAGGTCTGCTGCGCCCGTAAATTCATGTCGGCTGGCCGGCTGGCGGCGCGCGGCAAGCCCGTGATTGTGCTGAAAGTGGGGCGCGATGCCGAGCCCGGCGCCGATCTGGTATTCGATGCGGCGATCCGCCGCGCCGGCATGCTGCGCGTGCAATCGATCGAAGACCTGTTCGATGCCGTGGAAACGCTGGCGCGCCAGCGCCCCCAGCGGGGCGAACGGCTGGCCGTGCTGAGTAACGGCGTGGGGCTGGGCTTGATAGCCGCCGATGCGCTGGCTGCCGGTGGTGCCCAGCTGGCGCCACTGTCGGCCGAATCGCAGTTGTTACTGCGGCGTACTTGCGCCCAGCCGACCAATCCTGTGGCGCTGCTGGCCGATGTACCGGTGGCGCACTATCAGGCTGCCGTGGAGGCACTGCTGCATGAAACCAATGCCGATGCGCTGCTGTTCCTGCACGCGCCCACGGCCATGGTGGACAGTCAGCAGATCGCCACGGCGATTGCACCGCTGCTGCGCGGCGCCAGCAAGAATGTGCTCAGTTGCTGGCTGGGCGGCAGCGCTGTGGCGGCGGCCCGTCAGGTGTTTGCCGAAGCGGGCCTGCCCACCTACGATACGCCGGAAAAAGCCGTGCATGGTTTCCTGCAGATTGCCCAGTACCGGCGCAATCAGGACCTGCTGATGGAGGTGCCGGCTCAACTGGCCGCTACCTCGGCACCGGAACGGGCGGCAGCGCAGGCGCTGGTGGCTGCGGCACAGAGTAGCGGCCAGACCCGCCTGTCCGATACCGACCTACGCAGTCTGCTGGCGACTTACGGCATTGCGCTGGCCACGCCGCAGCAGGCCGCGCTGGCCGGCACCACGCTGGCCGCTGCGCGCATCGAGATTGCTACCGATGCCGTGTTCGGCCCTGTGCTGTATTTCGGGCAGGGCGGGCTGGCCGCCGAAGTGGCGGCCGACCGCGCGGCCGGACTGCCGCCACTGAATATGGTGCTGGCGCGCGACATGGTGAGCCGCACCCGTGTGGCGCGGCTATTGCAGCAGGCGCAGACCGCCGCCGACGCGGAAGCGCTGTGCCGTACGCTGGTGCAGGTGGCCGACATGGTGGCCGATCTGCCGCAACTGGCAGCGCTGGACCTGAATCCGCTGCTGGTGCTGGGCGGCAGCGTGGTGGCGCTGGGCGCGCAACTGGCACTGGGGCCAGCGCGCAGCCACCGCGCCATGGCGATCCGCCCCTATCCGCAGGAACTGGAGCAGGCGCTGGACTGGGGCGGTGGCAAAATCCTGCTGCGTCCCATCCGGCCGGAAGACGCGCCCCAGCATCAGGTGTTTTTCGCCGCGCTCGATCCGGACGACGTGCGGCTGCGCTTCTTCACGGCCATGCGCGAGCTGCCACCGGGCCAGCTGGCCCGTCTGACCCAGATCGATTACGACCGCGCCATGGCGTTTATCGCCACCCGCACGGGCGCTGACGGCGCGCCGGAGACGCTGGGCGTGGTGCGGGCAATCGCCGACGCCGATAATCAGGCGGCCGAATTTGCCATCATCATCCGCTCCGATCTGAAGGGGCAGGGGCTGGGCTACATCCTGTTCCAGAAGCTGGTCGATTACTTCCGCAGCCATGGCACGGCGCAGATTGTGGGCGACGCGCTGGCCGAGAACCTGGGCGTGCAGAAGCTGGTGCGGCATTTCGGCGGCAGCGTGCTGCCCCATCCGGAAACGGGGCTGGTGCGCCTGCAGTTGCCATTACGATAGCGTTTGGCCCCGCTTTGCGCTATATTGGGGAGGCGCGCCGTTTTGTTTTAAGTCAAAGCGTGGCTGTCGGCTTTATTTACACTTTTACTTCCGCTCTTGCCAGCCATCCGGTCTGGTCATACCACAGCTTTGGGAGTCAGAATGTTAACCGCCACATATGCACTGGTCGCACTTTCCGTTGAACAGGCTAGTGTTCGCCTCAATTTATTGGCGTTCCAGCAATATGTGCGTTCCACGCTGATGCAGCAGAATAGCGTTACGCTGGCCCAGCTCGAATATGCCTGCCACAGCCTGAATACCCTGTATCAGGCCTGCCAGTGGCGCAAAACGGAGCGTTATCTGATACCCGCCCTGCGCGCCGCCACCGAGCGCGCCGACCAACTGCTCGAAGAATTGAACCGGCTCAACCAGTCGGCTCTGGCAGCCGTGCGCGCGCTGCAGGAGCAGGCCACAGCGCTGGCCGATGCAGGTGAAGGGCAGGTGCAGCGCTTCAGCGACAATATCGAAGCGTTCTGCACGGCCATGCTGCAAAAGCTGGAAAAAGAGGAGCACGAGCTGTTCGCGCTGGCACGTAACAGCATCGCTGGTGATGCCTGGTTTTCCCTTGCGAATCAATTGATGCTGCACGACAAGCGCGTGGAAGAACTCAAACGCAGCGCGTCACCGGCGCCCCAGCCCGACGCAGAAGCTATCAACATGCCACGTTTGCAGGTGTTGCCGATGATAGAGCTGCAGCCAGTACAGCAAGACGTCATGGCGGCTTTGCCACGCTTGCGTGCACGGCCCGAGCAGGAAGTGCCGGCGCCGAAATAAGCGTGCTGTAACAGGCAAATTTTCTCTGCTTTGCTATGATGGTGGTTTTAGATACTTCATAGCGCATCATGTTCGAATTCATCTTCAAGCGCAACGGCGATAACGCCAGCGAAGCTCCGGCCGCGACAGAGACGGCGCCCAGCGCTGCCGCTGCAGCATCGGCCGAACGCCGCGAACTGCAGACGCAGCAGGCAGCAGCACTGAACGGAGATGAAGCGGCTGCTGTTGCGCTGATTCTGCACAGCGAATTTGCCGGGGTGCGCTTGCAGGCCGCCGAGCATGTGCGCAGTCTGGCCTCTCTGGAGCAGGTGCTGCAGGCCATGCGCAATACTGATCGCCGCGTAGCCAAGTTGATGCAGAGCCGGCTCGATGCGATCCGCTATCACGAAGCCGAACAGCGCAAGGCGGCGGCCTGTCTGGAACTGGCCGCGCGTCTGCTGGCCGATGACAAGCTCACCCCCAATCAGGTAGCGGAACTGGATCGCCAGTGGAGTATTACCACCGCCGATGCGGCGCAGGCAGCCAGCTTTGCCAGCCAGCGTGCGGCACTCGATGTGCGCCTGCAGGCGCAGGTGCAGTTGCAGCGCCAGATGATCGATGCACTGGCTGCTCTGCGCCAGTTGCTGCAAAGCGGGGCGGACAAGTCTGCGCTGGAAGCGGCGCTGGCTAGCCATGAAGCGGGCTATGCACAGGGCTTGCAGGCTGCCGAACATGCGACTCTGCCGCGCCATCTGCTCAATGATTACAGCGCAGCCTTGCAGCAGGCGCGTGCGGCTCTGGCGGCGCCGGTTGCCACCAAGGTTCCGCAGCCAGCCAGCGCCGCGACCGCAACGCCATTGGCCGCCGCAGTAGCAGAGGTCGGGGCGCCGGTGGCTGCGGCTGATGTTGCTGATGATGCGGCAGCCGAACCTGCCATTGCCAAGCCGGCCAAACAGTCCAAGCCTGTGGTCACCGATCCGCAATTTCTTAGTACGCTCGATGCGCTGGAGCAGGCGCTGGAGCAGGGGCTGCTGCATGCGGCGGCCGAACATGACAAGTGGCTCAAGGAGCACAAGGCCAAGCTGGCGCCGGCTGTCACGGAGCGGCTCAACCATCTGCGCGCAGAACTCAAGCGCCTGAGCGACTGGGCGCGCTGGAGCGGCAATGTCTCGCGTGAAGAACTGGTCAAGGTGGTGGAAGAACTGCCAGCCCTGGGGCTGGCCATGAGCGAGCTGGCCAAGAAGGTCGGCAGCATGCGCGAACGCTGGAAAGCGCTCGATGCAGTGTCCGGCCATGCGCCGCGCAGCCTGTGGGAGCGCTTCGACCGTGCTTGCACCACGGCCTATGCACCAGCCGCGGCCCACTTCAAGCAACTGGCCGACGAGCGCCACGCCAATTCGGCCAAGGCGCACGCCTTGATCGAGGAAACTCGCGCCATGGCGCAGGCCGCCGCAGAAGGTGCGGATCTGAAGAACGTGGCCGCAGCAGGCCAGCGCTTGCGCCAGATGTGGAGCCGTCTGGGCGCCATGGAGCGCAAGGAAAAACGCAAGCTGGAACAGGCTTTCGATAAAGCGCTGGGACAGATGCTGGCGCCGCTCACGCAGCAGCGCAAGATCGAAGTGACGCGGCGCGAGCAGCTGATACAGGAAGCCGAAGCGCTGCAGCCTAGCGATCGTCATACGCTGGATCAGCTCAAGCGCCTGCAGGAGCGCTGGCAGGAGCAGGCCAAGGCGCTGCCGCTCGAGCG
This sequence comes from Duganella fentianensis, assembly GCF_964031615.1. Taxonomy (GTDB): domain Bacteria; phylum Pseudomonadota; class Gammaproteobacteria; order Burkholderiales; family Burkholderiaceae_D; genus Rugamonas; species Rugamonas fentianensis_A. Next base: position 33,410 of record NZ_CAXIQN010000014.1, on the reverse strand, counting down.
CAAGGCCGAACAGGCGCTGTGGCAGCGTTTCCGCGCCGCCTGCGATGCCGTCTACACGCGCCGCAAGGAAGTGGCGCATGCGGCTGATCATGAACGCAAAACTCATCTGCATGCGCGCGAAGCGCTGTGCGCGCAGCTGGAAAGCGCTACTTTCAGCGGCGATGACAAGGCCCAGCTAGCGGCGATTGCTGCGCTGCTGCGCGAAACGGCCAGCGCATGGCAGCATGCCGGCGTGGTACCGCGTGCTGCCGAAGCCCGCATCAGCCAGCGCTATCAGGCCGCGCAGGCCCAGGTGCAGGCGCAGGCCGATGCGATCCGCCGCCGTAGCGGTGCAGCGCAGGCACATGCCTTGCGCGACAAGCTGCGCCTGTGTCAGGCGCTGGAAGGCCGGCTGGCGCAAGCGGCGACTGCTAGCGATTCGGCCAGCGATGCGGCCAGCGCGGAAGAATGGCAAGCGCGCTGGGTGGCTATTCCTAAACTGGGCGGCGACTACGAGAAGGCGCTGGGCGGCCGGTTCCAGGCAGCGCTGGCGCTGCTGGGTGGCGATGCCGCCAATTATCTGGCGCAGCTGGAAGCTAACCGCAGCCGCCTGCTGGACGAAGTGCTGCGACTGGAAATCGTCTCCGGTGTCGATAGTGGTGCCGAATTTGCCCGCGAGCGCCTGAAGATGCAGGTGGAAGTGCTGCAGTCTTCGCTCAAATCGGGCCAGAAGCCGCAAAGTGCCACGGCAGCCTATCTGCAGTTGTGCGCCATGCCGGCGCTGGCCGATGACCGTACGGTGAGCCGCATCGAAGCGCTGTTCCGTCGCATCGGCGGAGGAGAGCGCTGATGGCGGCCCCGATCACGGCAACGGCGGGCGGCGCGGCCGAACGCTACAGCGTGCGCGTACAGCAGCACGACTTTGACCTCAGTACGGAAGTGGCGCAACTGCGCGCCAGCCAGCCCGGCGTGGGTGCCATCGTCAGTTTTGTCGGCACGGTGCGCGATCTGAACGAAGGCGCCAGCGTGGCCGAGATGGAACTCGAACACTATCCGGGCATGACGGAACAGTCTATTCAGACCATCATTGAGCAGGCGCGCGCACGCTGGGATATTTTCGGTGCGCTGGTAATCCACCGCGTTGGCCCGCTCAAGCCGATGGAGCAGATCGTGCTGGTGGCCGTCACCTCGGCGCACCGTGGCGAGGCGTTTGCTGCGTGCGAATTCATGATCGATTTCCTCAAGACGGAAGCGCCGTTCTGGAAAAAGGAACAGACGCCCGAAGGCGCGCGCTGGGTGGATGCCCGCGTGAGCGATGATGTCGCACTGGAAAAGTGGTCAAAATAGCTCGTTCTTCCCGCAAGACTTGATCTGGCGCATGGAAAGATGAAATAAATCGGTGAATCCTTGAAATGTAATTGATCACCCCTATTTGGGCGATAAGTTAAATTGATGGGAGCAACACCATGCGTCAGGACAAACTCACGACCAAGTTACAGGAAGCCCTGTCGGACTCGCAAAGTCTGGCGGTGGGTAACGACAATCAATATATCGAGCCGGTCCACCTGCTGACCGCTCTGCTGAACCAGAACGACGGTAGCGCACGCTCGCTGCTGCAGCGCGCCGGCGTCAACATCGGCGGTCTGGTCAAGTCGCTGGGCAGTGCGCTGGAACGCCTGCCGAAAGTCTCGGGCACCAATGGCGACGTACAGGCCAGCCGCGAACTGATCGCCATACTGAATCTGTCCGACAAGGAAGCGCAGAAGCGTAATGACCAGTTCATTTCCAGTGAAATGGTGCTGCTGGCGCTGGCCGACGATAAATCCGATGCTGGTAAGCTGGCGCGCGAAAACGGCCTGACGCGCAAGGCGCTGGAAGCGGCCATCGACGCCGTGCGTGGCGGCGCCAAGGTGGATAATCAGGATGCCGAAGGCCAGCGCGAAGCGCTGAAAAAATACACGCTGGATCTGACCGAGCGCGCCCGCGCCGGCAAGCTTGATCCCGTGATCGGACGGGATGATGAAATCCGTCGCGCTATCCAGGTGCTGCAGCGCCGCTCCAAGAATAACCCTGTGCTGATCGGCGAACCGGGCGTGGGCAAGACCGCCATTGTGGAAGGTCTGGCGCAGCGTATCGTCAACAACGAAGTGCCCGATTCGCTCAAAGGCAAGCGCGTGCTGTCGCTCGACATGGCTGCGCTGGTGGCTGGCGCCAAGTTCCGCGGCGAGTTCGAGGAACGCCTGAAAGCCGTGCTGAAAGAGCTGGCCATGGATGAAGGCCAGACCATCGTCTTCATCGACGAAATGCATACCATGGTGGGCGCCGGCAAGGCCGAAGGCTCTATGGATGCGGGCAATATGCTCAAGCCTGCGCTGGCGCGTGGCGAGCTGCACTGCGTGGGTGCCACCACGCTGGACGAATACCGCAAATATATCGAAAAAGACGCTGCGCTGGAGCGCCGCTTCCAGAAGATCCTGGTGGACGAGCCATCGGTGGAAGCCACCATTGCGATTCTGCGCGGCCTGCAGGACAAGTACGAACTGCATCACAAGGTAGCGATCTCGGATGCCGCCATCATTGCGGCGGCCGAGCTGTCGCACCGCTATATCACCGACCGTTTCCTGCCTGATAAGGCGATCGATCTGATCGACGAAGCAGCGTCCAAGATCAAGATCGAGATCGATTCCAAACCGGAGGTGATGGACAAGCTGGAACGCCGTTTGATCCAGCTGAAGATCGAGAAGGAAGCGGTGAAGAAGGAAAAGGACGAAGGTTCGCGCCGCCGGCTGGACTTGATTGAGGAAGAGATTGTCCGTCTGCAGCGTGAACTTAACGACTACGAGGAAATCCTCAAGGCCGAGAAGTCGGTGGTGCAGGGCAGTACCCACATCAAGGAAGAGATCGACCGCATCAAGCTGCAGATGGAGCAGGCTACCCGTGACAGCAACTGGCAGCGCGTGTCGGAACTGCAGTATGGCCGTCTGCCGGAACTGGAAGCCCAGCTGAAACAGGCGGAGGCGGCATCGGCCAGCAAGACCGATACCAGTCAGCCCAAGCTGCTGCGCACCGAAGTGGGCGCGGAAGAAATCGCTGAAGTGGTATCGCGTGCTACCGGTATTCCCGTCTCGCGCATGATGCAGGGCGAGCGTGACAAGCTGCTGCATATCGAAGCCAAGCTGCACGAGCGCGTGGTGGGACAGGATGAAGCGATATCGGCCGTGGCCGATGCGATCCGCCGTTCGCGCGCCGGTCTGGCCGATCCTAACCGTCCATACGGTTCCTTCATGTTCCTCGGCCCCACGGGCGTGGGCAAGACGGAGCTGACCAAGGCGCTGGCCGGCTTCCTGTTCGATACGGAAGAAGCGCTGATCCGTATCGATATGAGCGAATTCATGGAGAAGCATTCGGTGGCCCGTCTGATTGGTGCGCCGCCCGGCTATGTGGGCTACGATGAAGGCGGTTATCTGACCGAAGCCGTGCGGCGTAAGCCTTACAGCGTGATCCTGCTGGACGAGGTGGAGAAAGCCCACCCCGACGTGTTCAACGTGCTGCTGCAGGCGCTCGATGATGGCCGCATGACGGACGGGCAAGGCCGTACGGTGGACTTCAAGAACACCGTGATCATCATGACTTCCAACCTCGGCTCGCACAAGATGCAGGCGATGGAAGATGCCGATCCGGCCGTGGTCAAGCTGGCCGTAATGGCAGAGGTACGCTCGCACTTCCGTCCAGAGTTCATCAACCGTATCGATGAAATCGTGGTGTTCCATGGTCTCGACGAGAAGAATATCGGCGCGATTGCCAAGATCCAGCTGGCGATACTGGAGCAGCGTCTGGCCCGCATGGAAATGACGCTGACGGTGACGGATCAGGCGCTGCAGAAGATCGCCGAAGCCGGTTACGATCCTGTGTATGGAGCGCGGCCACTGAAACGGGCGATCCAGCAGCAGATCGAGAATCCCCTGTCCAAGCTGATCCTGCAAGGCCGCTTTGGTCCCAAGGACACCATACAGGTGGATGTGCGCGATGGCGAGCTGAGTTTCAGCTAAGACTGCTAGGCTTCGGCACTGGCTGGAAGATGGCAGGTGATGCGGTTGCGTCCCTGCCGTTTTGCATTGTAGAGCGCCACATCGGCGCGCTTGAGCACATCCTCGAACGAGTGGTCGCCGGCCAGCATTTCACTGAGGCCGCCGCTGATGGTGGCGCCATCGCCTAGCACTCCCAGCAGGCGTAGTTCTTCTGCCACGCGCATGCGCAACCGTTCGGCGATGGGCTGGGCCAGTTCGCGCGTGGTATGGGGCATCAGCACGACGAACTCGTCGCCACCCAGACGGGCGGGAAAATCCGTGCTGCGCAGCACGGAGCGGCAGACTTCAGCCGTGGTCTGCAGCGCGCGGTCGCCGCACAGGTGGCCGTAGCGGTCGTTGATGCCTTTGAATTCATCGATGTCGAAGATCAGCACAGCGCTGGGAGTGTTGTAGCGCTCGTGCAGCTCAAAGTGCTCGTCCAGCATCTGCATCAGTTTGCGCCGGTTGGCCAGTCCCGTCAGCGAATCCGTTTCGCTGAACATGCGTAACTGCTTTTCCAGCCGCTTGCTGGCGGTGATATTGCTGGCGATCCATAGCACGGCATCTTCGCCCTGCACTTGATAATCGAGTGCTCTGACCCTTCCTTCGAACCAGATCACATCGGGCGGCCCTTCGTTGCTCAATCCCCGTACATCGCGCCCGCTGAGTGGATATTCCACTACGTGCATGGCGGGCCGCGCGAGCGCTATGCCGATCTGCTGGACAAACCACTCGGCCCGTTCATCGCTGAGCACATCGGCGATGGTCTTGCCGACCAGCGAGCTACCGTCGTGGTAATAGCGGTTGTCGGCGCCGCCGAACAAGGCAGCGTAGCGGCCGCTGCGAGTAAATATGAACGCCGGATCAGGGAGGGCCGCCAACAGACCGACGATTTGCTCGTGGGAAAATAGGGACACGTCTGTCATACACGCGCTCGGAGTAGGGGAAATATTTAATGTACCGCATTTCTTGTTCAGGACAGAAGAATTTATGATGAAATTGACATTTCGCCACAGTCTGGCTGTGCGCTTGCTGGTCTACGGCATAGAATTGACATTATTTTCAACACCAGTTCAGGACAGATCATGAAATTTGCCACCACCGATTTATGCGACGACCACCCTGAGCAGCTCGATGATGGCCGGCTGGCTGTTTTGCCGCCCGTATTCCAGTCGTATGGCCAGCTGCGCAGCTTTGCCGGACCGGCTTACACGCTGCGTGTGCACGAAGACAATGCGCTGGTACGTGCTGTGCTCGAAACGGCCGGGCAGGGGCAGGTGCTGGTGATTGATGGTGGCGCCAGCTTGCGCCGCGCGCTGGTGGGCGGTCAACTGGGCTTGTTAGCGCAGAACAACGGTTGGGCCGGTATCGTGGTCGATGGTTGTGTCCGCGATACAGACGAGATCAATGCCTGCCAGATCGGCGTGCGTGCGCTGGCGGCACACCCCCGTAAAAGCAGTAAAAAAGGCGAGGGTGACCGGCAGGTGCAAGTGCAGATTCAAGGGGTGGCAGTGCGTCCCGGCGCGTGGATCTATGCGGATGCAGACGGAATTTTAGTAGCGGAGCAGGCGCTACCGTGCTAAGCTTGTCGATGTAAAATAGCAAACAAAGTTGATCGATAGGAATTGCCATGAAAAAACTTCTGATGGCGCTTGCAAGTGCCGCTACGGTGCTGACGGCGCAGGCTGCGGTGGTGTCGTCGATACCGGATGCCACGGTGCTGACGATGACGCCCCATAGCGGCAATGTCTTGACACCTCAGACGCTGGCAGATGGGGTGGTGTGGAGTAGCAATGGCGAAAAATCGTTGTTCGGCTACACCGATCACTTCGGTTTCCACCAGAACGGCAAGTGGGAGGGCATGGCGCTGGCTTCGCCCAATGATGGCTTCAGCATGATGCAACTGGCTTTCGCGAAGCCGGTCGTGGCGGTGGGTGCGCTGTTCAATTATGGCCGCAGCTTCGGCGATGCCACCATTGCTGCCTATGATGCCAACCACCAGCTGATTGAATCCGTGGTATTAAATATTAATCTGCCGGACGATAGCGTGAATGAGGGCGTGTTTTACGGGTTTAGCGAAAGCACCGCCAGCATCAGCTATTTCGTCATGTCGGGCGCCTATATTGCCGCGACCGGATTCACCGTGCTGGCCGTACCCGAGCCGTCCACCTATGCCATGTTGCTGGGCGGGCTGGCCCTGTTAGGCTACACCGCACGGCGTCGCCGCAGTTAGTTCCTAGCCGGGCGCCACTGGCGCCACGATCAAACCCCGCATGCATTAGCATCCGGGGTTTTTTTTCATCTGGCGAAATCTTCGTTTTACATTGTGGTACGCGCCATTTCGACCTCTCGCCGAATTCTTCCATTTTGAGAAATTGCTTTCCGTATCCTGAAATTTCGTGTTTAAGTCGCTGATTTGTAATAATTAAAATCTGATCATTTGTCTTATATAAGACTCATTGTGCAAAGCACAAAAGGTCTATCATGGAGTCAGCGGATTTTAATTTTTGCAGGAGAAGAACATCATGGCCACTCGTGAACAGCAAATTGTCGAACTTCAGCAGGAATGGGATAGCAACCCGCGCTGGATGGGCGTGCGACGTACTTACAGCGCAGCCGACGTGGTGCGCCTGCGCGGTTCCTTGCCCATTAGTCATACACTGGCGCAGCGCGGTGCTGACAAGCTGTGGCAACTGCTGACCAAGGAAGCGCATGTGCATGCGCTGGGCGCGCTGACGGGCAATCAGGCGTTGCAGCAGGTCAAGGCAGGGCTGAAAGCCATCTACCTGTCGGGCTGGCAGGTGGCTGGCGACGCCAATCAGGCGGGTGAAATGTATCCCGATCAATCGCTGTATCCCGTCAATTCTGTGCCCATGGCCGTCAAGCGCATCAATAACACCTTGCAACGGGCCGACCAGATACAGTGGTCGGAAGGGCGCGACGAGATCGATTACTTTGCGCCCATCGTGGCTGATGCGGAAGCGGGCTTCGGTGGCGTGCTGAATGCCTTCGAGCTGATGAAAGCCATGATAGAAGCGGGTGCGGCCGGTGTGCATTTCGAGGATCAGCTAGCCTCGGCCAAGAAGTGTGGCCACATGGGCGGCAAGGTGCTGGTCTCCACCCGCGAAGCCATCGAGAAGCTGACGGCGGCACGGCTGGCAGCCGATGTGATGGGCACCAGCACCTTGTTGATCGCCCGCACCGATGCGGAAGGCGCCGATCTGCTGATGTCCGATATCGATGACAACGACAAACCGTTCTGCACGGGCGAGCGTACGGTGGAGGGTTACTTCAAGGTGCGCAAGGGGCTGGATCAGGCGGTGGCGCGGGCGCTGGCCTACGCTCCGTATGCCGATCTGGTGTGGTGTGAGACGGGGCGGCCCGATCTGGCCTATGCCAAGCGCTTTGCCGAAGCCGTGCATGCGCGCTTCCCCGGCAAGATGCTGGCCTATAACTGTTCGCCTTCGTTTAACTGGAAAAAGAATCTGGACGACGCCACCATTGCCCGCTTCCAGCGCGAGCTGGCAGCCATGGGGTACAAGTTCCAGTTCATCACGCTGGCCGGTTTCCACGCGCTCAATTACAGCATGTTCCATCTCGCGCACGGCTATGCACGGCGCCACATGACGGCCTTTGTGGAATTGCAGGAAGCTGAATTCGCTGCGGCGGAACGGGGCTTTACAGCCGTGAAGCATCAGCGCGAAGTGGGTACCGGTTATTTCGATGAAGTGACCCAGTGCATCCAGAGCGGTCTGTCTTCCACTACGGCGCTGCAGGGTTCGACCGAGGACGAGCAATTCTTCGAGCCCAAAGTGGCCTGAGCGCAAAGCAGGGCCGCAGCGCAGACAGTCACTGCGGCCCTGTCCCTAGTCATTTAGGGCTTGCCCAGATGCTGGCACAGGTGCTGTTTCAGGCGATCCTGAAAACTGTCGAGGTCGTCGATGGTGGCCAGATCATCATCCACTTCCAGCATGTGGGTGCGGTGGCCCGGTGCGAACGACACAGTGGCTTCGACCTGACCCTGACGTTCGGTCAGCGAGTGGCCCTGTACGGCAGCGAGGATGTTGTCCTGATCGTCAGTAATGATGGTCATTTTCATGACATGCCTCCGCCTTGCAGGTTGTGGAAGGCGCCGCCTATGCCCTTGTTGTGAATCTGGACAAAATAGGTGGCGTTGCCGTTGTTTTCCTTGCGCTTGCTTTGCTGGTCGGCCATGTGGACGGCACCCTGATTGGGCGCTTTCACATCAGCCGAGGCAAACTGGGTGCCGTGATCGCTGGGGTAACTATAATTCCAGAACGCCGTCTGACCGGGCGCCAGAAAGGTCAGCGGGCCTACATTATTGAAAGCCATAATCTCCTCCGATGGTGAGCGTCGCGCGCGGATGCTGCGCGGCAGTTCCATCTTAGGCAGGCTCGGGCGGCACAGTTTGATGCATTCGATATGGGGGGCCAGATCGCTGGCAAGAATGGCGGTTTTTTGGCGGTGTGGGCGTTCTGGGCGATAATGCGGCTTGTTTGCGCAAGCTTGCGCCCGAATCGCTTAAGAAAGTCCTCCCTATGTTTAGTTACCGTCACGCCTTTCACGCGGGTAATCACGCCGATGTGCTCAAGCACTTCATCACCATCCAGCTGCTGCAGTATCTGAACCAGAAAGATACCGCCTACACCTATATCGATACCCACTCGGGTGCCGGGGTGTATGCGCTCGATGGGACGTTTGCTTCCAAGAATGCCGAGTACGATACCGGCATCGGCCCCCTGTGGGAGCGCGACGATATGCCGCCCCAGCTGAAGGAATATGTCGATCTGATTCGCGCCATGAACCCTAGCGGCAAGATGCGCTACTACCCCGGCTCGCCGTATATCGCCGAGCAGGTGGCGCGCGAACAGGACCGTCTGCGCCTGTTCGAGCTGCATCCGGCCGATGCCAAGCTGCTGGCCGATAACTTCCGCAAGCTGGAAGAACATGCGGCCGAGCAGGGCATTCGTCCTACCGTGCGCGGCAAGCGGGTGATCGTTGCGCGCAGCGACGGCTTCCAGTCGCTCAAGGCATTGCTTCCGCCGCCATCGCGCCGTGCTCTGGTGCTGATCGATCCGCCATATGAAGACAAACAGGACTACAAAAAGGTCAAGGATGCGCTGGCCGAGGCGCTTACGCGTTTCCCTAGCGGTACTTACGCCGTCTGGTATCCGCTGCTGCAGCGCATGGAATCGCGCCAGTTTGCCGACAAGCTCAAGCAGTTGCAGTGCAGCGAGTGGCTGAATGTGGTGCTGACCACGCGCGAGCCGACACCGGATGGTTTCGGTCTGCATAGCAGCGGTATGTTCATTCTGAATCCGCCATACACGCTGGAACCCATGCTCAAGCAGGTGATGCCGTATCTGGTCAAGGCGCTGGGCGTGGACAGTGGCGCCCGCTTTACGCTGGAATCGGGTACGCCGACGCCTGTGCGTGGCAATGGCGGCACGGCTTCGCCCCGTAACGCAGCGGCCGCCGCTGGCGCGTCGCGTAGTGCCAACCGCAATGGGGGCGCTAACGCTAGCAATAGCGGCCCGCGCGGCGCGGCCGGCAGTGCTGCGCGTACAGGAAGCGCTAATGCGGGGCGTGCGACGGGCGGCAATCCACCGCGCGGAATGGCGGGCAATGCCGGGCGTGGCCCGGCTGGCAGCGCGCCGCGCGCTGGTACGGATGAGCGTCGCGAAGGTCTGGCCGCCAGGGCGCGGCGGCCCGCGCCGGCAGCACCGCGTAGCGGCGGCGCCACGGAAGGGCGTAGTGCGGCACCGCGCCGTCCTGTTAATCGACAGAAATAAGTTGTCAGCAAGACATGATGGGTATAGTCTGGTAGTCAGTAGCAATCCGACAAGCGTGGATTGCCTTCCGCAGGCTGATTACCAGATGGGGTGGTCCCATGATGTTAGCGCCGTCACCGCAGCAGGCCAGACCGTTCGATAACTTTTTCCTCGCGCGCCAGCCGATACTGAATCGTGGCCAGCGGCTGGTAGCTTATGAGCTACTGTTCCGCGATGGCCGTGTGCGTAACGATGCCTGTGTCAGCGATAATACGGCGGCCACCGCCAGCGTGATCGCCCATGCGTCCGAACTGGGCATGGGGCAGGTGGTGGGCGAGCAGATGGCTTTCGTGAATGTGGATGCGGTCGGCCTGATGAGTGACTTCATCCGCTTCCTGCCACCCGATAAAGTCATTCTCGAAATACTGGAGACCGTCAAAGCCACACCGGAATTGCTGGATCGCATACGCGAACTGAAACGTGCCGGCTTCCGGTTTGCCCTTGATGATGTGGTCGAGCAGACGGACGACGTGCTGCAGTTGCAGCCGCTGTGCGACGTCATCAAGATCGATATCCATGAAAAAGGGCTGGAGCACCTGCCCGCGCTGGCACGCCAGTTCAAGAATCCCCGCCAGAAACTGCTGGCGGAAAAAGTCGAAACCATGGACGAGTTCCAGCAATGCATGGATCTGGGTTTCGAATACTTCCAGGGCTATTATTTTGCCCGTCCCATGATACTTAGCGGGAAGAAGATTTCCCCCTCGCAGCGTAGTGTGCTACATCTGCTGGATCTGCTCAATCAGGATGCTGCCAGTGAAGAAATCGAGCGCAGCGTCAAGCACGACGCCCTGATTACCCTAAATCTGCTGCGGCTAGTAAATACGCCGGCCGTAGGTGCGCGCTGCCGCGTTAATTCGGTCGGTCATGCGCTAATGGTGCTGGGGCGGCGCCAGCTCAAGCGCTGGCTGCAGATCCTGTTGTACGTGAAAAATGGCGCGATACAGGAATTTACATCGCCACTGCTGCAGCTAGCCACCACGCGCGGCAAGACGCTGGAACTGATGATGGAGCATCTACGCCCCGGTCAGCGGGTGAATGCCGACATCGGCTTTACGGTGGGGGTCATGTCGCTGATGGATACGCTGTTTTCCATGCACATGAACGAAGTGCTCGATAGCGTGCAGGTGCTGGAAGAAGTGCGCACGGCGCTGCTGTACCGTGCGGGTGACTATGGCAGCATGCTCAGTCTGATCGAACAGATAGAGCAGGGGCGTGATGGACAGCATCTGGCGCAGCGCCTGCATGCGTTGCAGCTGACGCCGGCGGCACTGTATGCGATACAGCTGGCCGCCATCGAATGGGTGAGCGACTATACGCGCGGCATCTGACAGGCGCGCGACTGCGGCAGCGCTGCGGCGCGTCGACCTTTACGCTAGCACTTATTGTCCCAGTAGCAGGAACACGGTGGGCTTCTTGTGGAAGTCGGGCGCGGCTGCGCTTTTCCACTTGGCTGCCGTCATGGTGCGGATGGTCTCGCTAGGCAGGCTCAGATCGGTTGCCACACAGATCAGCGTGCCGGGAGCGCAGGCGGTGCTCAGTGCTTCCAGCATGGCGCCGTTGCGGTAGGGCGTTTCGATAAAGAGCTGAGTCTGTTTTTCTTTGCGCGAGCGTTGCTCCAGTTCCTTGATGCGGGTAGCGCGCTGGGCCGCATCGGTGGGCAGGTAGCCATTGAAGGCAAAGCTCTGGCCGTTCAGTCCACTGGCCATCACGGCCAGCAGTAGCGAGGAAGGGCCTACCAGCGGACGTACGGGAATGCCATGCTGATGCGCCAGTCGCACCAGATCGGCGCCCGGATCGGCCACGGCCGGTACGCCTGCTTCCGATACCAGACCACCATCCTGACCGTCCAGCAGTGGTTGCAGCAGGCCGGTGAGGGCACTGGCGGGGGTGTTCACATTCAGTTCGGCAATGCGGATTTCCTGCAGCGGTTTGGCCAGCGGGTGGCGCGCATGTACCAGTTTCAGGAAGGCGCGCGCCGTCTTGGCGTTTTCTGCGACAAAGTAATCGAGCTGCGAAGTCAGTTGCTGCACCTGTTCGGGCAGGACGGAAGCCAGAGTTTCAGTGTCGCCCAGCGTATTGGGAATCAGGAAGAGGGTGCCAGTCATAGTGGATTCTTATAGTGCATTATTTAAAAAACGGCATGCCAGCTTGGCGCAGCATGCCGGTCAGGGCGATCAGGGGCAGACCCGTCAGGGCGGTCGGGTCATCGCTCTCGATGCGTTCGAGGATGGCGATGCCCAGCCCTTCATTCTTGGCGCTGCCGGCGCAGTCATACGGCTGCTCGATGCGCAGATAGGCATCCAGCTCGGCATCGGGCAGATCGCGGAAGCTCACGTGGGCGCGTACTTCGTACAGCTGATAGCTGCCATCGCGACCATCCCACAGGCACAGGGCTGTGTGGAACACCACGGTGCGGCCGCGCATCTGTTGTAATTGTGCCAAAGCGCGTGCATGGTCGCCGGGCTTGCCGATCTGGGTGCCATCGAGCGTGGCTACCTGATCCGAACCGATCACCGGACAGCCGGGCAGGCGGGCGGCGACGGCGGCAGCCTTCTCGCGCGCCAGTCGCAGTGCGGTGTCGGCCGGGCCTTCGCCGGCCAGCGGGGTTTCGTCGATATCGGGTACAGCCACTTCAAACGGCAGTTGCAGGCGCGAGAGTAATTCCTTGCGGTAGGCCGAACTGGAGGCAAGGATCAGGCGCGGCAGCGCAGGAGTGCAGGGTAAACTTGTGGTCATGAGGGGAATGTTATATGCTCTGTCGCCGGTAGCGTAAGTGCCTGAAATCAGGGAGAATTACGCATATCCTTTGACTTACGACTGAAAACCCTGCTATTATCGCAGGTTTTCCGGGGAAATTTTCTGTAATGAATGCTATTGTGATCGACGCCTTTGATTTTTGTCGGAGCAACGGCAGCCAGCAAGGCGTGACGCCTGTTGCCGAAATGACCCGTTTGGCCAAGGAGTGTGCGGACCCGTCCGGCACGATTACCTGGAGTGCCGTAGGAAGCATCAGCAAGATGGGCTTCCCGCAGATGACGCTGTCCGTTGCCGGTACCGTGCAACTGGTTTGCCAGCGCTGCCTGACGCCTTACGCGCACACCATCGATTCGTCGACGCTGTTGATGCTCGGTAAAGATGACGAGCAAGCCGATGAAATCGAAGAAATGATTAATGATGAGACGATCGATGTGATCGTCGGTAGCCGCAGCATGGAGCTGATGGATATGGTGGAAGACGAAGCGTTGCTGGCCCTGCCGCATACGCCGAAGCATGAAGTCTGCCCCGATACCGCTCTGCTGGACAAGGCAAAAAGCGCGAAATTGTCGCCTTTCGAAGCCCTCAAGGGCCTGACCCCGAATAAGTAGTGTTGTAAAGAACGTGTCAAACGCGTGTAGTAATCGAGTATGGCAAGTTAGCAGTGAACCGTAGTAAAGCAATACACTAATGCCTACAAGAAATTTTGCTGGTAGGATACTCGATTCGCATGTATTTGCTGGTCGAATGTGTTAAAATTTTAGAACTTAGTATTAGGAGTCATTAACATGGCAGTTCAACAGAACAAGAAGTCCCCATCGAAGCGCGGTATGCACCGTTCGCACGATTTCCTGGTTGCTCCACAACTGGGTATCGAGCCTACCACCGGTGAAACCCACCTGCGTCACCACATCAGCCCTAACGGCTTCTACCGTGGTCGTAAAGTCCTGAAAACCAAAAACGACGAGTAATCGACGCTTTTGCTGGACTCTGAAATAGGCGGTGCTACGTGTATAAGGCGCGCAGCATCGCTTTTTCTTTATCATCGGCTGCAATCCTCTTTGCACACCGTCATTTTGAATCGCGTAGACCGACCGCTGTATGGTCCGCCGCCGGCCGTCGCCAGCCCCATCGGGACTGGAGCGTGGTACTGAATCAACCCAAATGACAATCAAAATTTCTATCGACTGCATGGGCGGAGACCATGGTCCATCGGTCACTATCCCCGCGGTAATTTCCTTCCTCAAGCAGCATGCTGACGCCGAACTGGTACTGGTCGGTCTGGAAGACGTATTACGTGCGGAACTGAAAAAACATCACGCCGAAGACCACCCGCGTCTGAGCATCGTGCACGCCTCCGAGCAGGTGACCATGGATGATCCGCTGGAAGTGGCGCTGCGCCGTAAAAAAGACTCGTCGATGCGCGTGGCCATCGAACAGGTCAAGGACGGTAAGACTCAGGCCTGCGTGTCGGCCGGTAATACGGGCGCGCTGATGGCGGTGGCCCGCTATGTGCTGAAAACCATGACGGGCGTCGATCGTCCGGCCATCTGCAGCATCATGCCTAACCAGAAGGGCGGCCCGACCTATATGCTGGATCTGGGTGCCAACGTGGATTGCGAACCGCACCACCTGCACCAGTTCGCCATCATGGGTTCCGTCATGGTGTCGGCGATGGAAAATATTCCCCGTCCTACGCTGGGCCTGCTCAACGTGGGCACGGAAGACATCAAGGGCAACGATGTGGTCAAAGCCACCAGCAAACTGCTGCAGGCTGACCACGAGCGCGGTGCGCTCAACTTCTACGGCAATGTGGAAGGCAATGACATCTTCAAAGGCACGACCGATATCGTCGTCTGTGACGGCTTTGTGGGTAACGTCACACTCAAGGCAGTCGAAGGTGTGGCACGCTTCTTTGCTGATACGGTCAAATCGGAATTCACCCGCAATCCGCTCACCATGCTGGGTGCGCTGATCGGTCGTGGCGCACTGAACAACGTCAAGAAGCGTCTGTCGCCATCGCGCTATAACGGCGCCAGCCTGCTGGGTCTGCGTGGTCTGGTGTTCAAGAGCCATGGCGGTGCTGATGCATATTCGTTTGAATGGGCGATCAAGCGCGCGTATGATGCTGCAAAAAATGATGTGTTGCCGCATATCTCGACCCTGATTTCCGAGCTCATGCCGCGCAATGCCGAAGCGCCGGAAACACCGGCCTCAAAATAATCTGTAGTGGACGACGAGAGGGCATGACTTTGTATAGCAAAATTATCGGCACTGGCAGCTATCTGCCAGCAAAGCGCGTGACCAACCAGCAACTGGCGGATCAGCTCGCAGCCAACGGTATTGAAACTTCCGACGAGTGGATCGTCACCCGTAGCGGCATTTCGGCGCGTCACTTCGCCGAAGCCGAGCAGAAATCTTCCGATCTGGCCGTGATCGCCGCGCAGCGCGCGCTGGACATGGCCAAGCTGCAACCTAACGATATCGATCTGATCATTCTGGCCAGTTCGACGCCGGACTTCCTCGGCAGCTTCCCTAGCACGGCCTGCATCGTGCAGCAGAAACTCGGTATCACCAACAATGGCGCTGCCGTTGACGTACAGGCCGTGTGCTCGGGCTTCGTGTATGCCGTTTCGACGGCCGATGCTTTCATCCGTGCCGGTGTGCACAAGAACGTGCTGGTGATTGGCGCCGAAGTATTCTCGCGCATCCTGAATTTCGAAGACCGCACCACCTGCGTGCTGTTCGGCGACGGCGCTGGCGCTATCGTCATGACGGCATCGGAAGAGCCGGGCGTGCTGGCCACCAAGCTGCACGCGGACGGACGTCATTCGGACGTGCTGAGCGTGCCGGGCAATGTCAGTGCCGGTGGCGTGGATGGTTCGGCCTTCCTGTACATGGACGGTCCGGCCGTATTCAAGCTGGCGGTTTCCGTGCTGGAGAAGGTGGCGCATGAAGCTCTGGAGCACGCTGGCATGACGCAGGACCAGATCGACTGGCTGGTGCCACATCAAGCCAACATTCGCATCATGAGCAGCACGGGCAAGAAACTGGGCCTGCCGCCAGAAAAAATGGTGGTCACGGTAGATCAGCATGGCAACACCTCGGCTGCCTCGATTCCGCTGGCGCTAGACGTGGCGGTACGCGATGGTCGCATCCAAAATGGTCACAACGTGATGATGGAAGGTGTGGGGGGTGGCTTTACGTGGGGCGCTGTTCTTGTGAAAATGAATGGTTTGCCAGAGGTAGGCGACAAAAAGGCCGCACTTTAGGCCCTGATTTAGAATTAGAGTTCTAACGAACTCGCCAGTAGTGCAGATGTCACGATGACATGCTAGCGTAGCGATCTACATAATCTGATGGATGAAGTAATGACTAAATTTGCTTTTGTTTTCCCTGGTCAAGGTTCGCAAGCGATTGCCATGATGGAAGGCTTTGCCGGTAATCCTGTGGTCGCTCAAACCATTGCAGAAGCGTCCGACGCGCTGCAGTTCGATCTGGGCAAACTGATGGCCGAAGGCCCGAAAGAAGAGCTCGATCTGACCACCAATACCCAGCCAGTGATGCTGACGGCCGCCGTGGCCGTGTATCGCGCCTGGCTGGCGGCTGGTGGTCCGCTGCCATCGCTGGTAGCGGGTCACAGCCTTGGTGAATACTCGGCACTGGTTGCGGCCGGTGTGATCCAGTTCAAGGATGCTGTACCGCTGGTACGCTTCCGTGCGCAAGCCATGCAGGAAGCCGTGCCGGTCGGGCAGGGCACCATGGCCGTGGTACTGGGCCTGAGCGATGATGATGTGCGTGCCTCGTGCAGCGAAGCCGCTGCCGCTGGCGGCGTGGTCGAAGCCGTCAACTTCAATGCACCAGCACAGGTGGTGATCGCCGGTGAAACCGCGGCCGTCGAACGCGCGTGCGAAATCGCCAAGGGCAAGGGCGCCAAGCGCGCCATGAAGCTGCCTGTGTCGGCACCATTCCACTCGTCGCTGCTGAAGCCTGCTTCGGATCGTCTGCGTGACTATATGGCCGACCTGAGCTTTGCCGCACCGCAGATCGCCCTGATCAACAACGTCGATGTGGCTGTGCTGAACGACCCGGCTGCCATCAAGGATGCGCTGGTACGTCAGGCTGCTGCCCCTGTGCGCTGGGTAGAAACCATGCAGAAAGTGGCAGCCGAAGGCATCACCAACGTGATCGAATGCGGTCCGGGCAAGGTGCTGATGGGTCTGACCAAACGTATCGATGGCAATCTGGTGGGCGACGCCATTACCGATCAAGCATCGCTGGAACGCGTGTTGACCCTGCTCAAATAATTCAGCAGCTAATTAAGCAGGCAAGTAAGCAGGTCTTCAGGCACACTCCCTACACGTCAAAGGAAATACATGAATTTAGCAAACCAAGTTGCCCTCGTTACGGGCGCATCGCGCGGCATCGGTAAAGCCATTGCCATCGAGCTGGCCCGTCAGGGTGCGCGCGTGATCGGCACGGCCACCAGCGAAGCGGGTGCCGAAGCGATTTCCGCCTATCTGGCCGAAGTCGGTGCCGAAGCAGGCAAGGGCGTGGTACTCAATGTCACCGACGCCGAGCGCTGCACGGGTCTGATCGACGAGATCAGCAAGACCTATGGCGCGGTGGGCATTCTGGTCAATAACGCCGGTATCACCATGGACCAGCTGGCCATGCGCATGAAGGATGAAGAGTGGGATCAGGTGATCGCCACCAATCTGAGCGCCGTGGGTCGCATGTCGCGCGGCGTACTGCGCGGCATGATGAAGGCCAAGACTGGCCGCATCATCAACATCACGTCTGTGGTGGCCTCGTCGGGCAACCCGGGCCAGATGAACTATGCCGCTGCCAAGGCTGGTGTAGAAGGCATGACGCGCGCGCTGGCGCGTGAAATCGGTAGCCGCAACATCACCGTCAACAGTGTTGCGCCGGGCTTTATCGATACCGATATGACCAAATCGCTGGGCGAAGAGCAACACGCTGCCCTGCTGACCCAGATTCCGCTGGCCCGTCTGGGCAAGCCGGAAGACATCGCTGCGGCGGTGGCTTTCCTGGCTTCGCCACAGGCAGCCTATATTACCGGTACTACCCTGCACGTGAACGGCGGGATGTATATGAATTGATGTGTTCCGGTGAAGAAATACTCACCGGTTCCCGTCTTTTAGCAGTGTTTTCGGCTGAGATAGCAGCAGACGCCGAAAATCGTTTTTAGGCGCGCAAACCTGATAAAATGCGCGCTTTCCGTAACAAACATAATGGAGCCATAACATGTCGGATATCGAACAACGCGTTAAGAAAATCGTCGCTGAACAACTGGGCGTCGCTGAAGCAGACATCAAGACCGAGTCCTCGTTCGTTGACGATCTCGGCGCTGACTCGCTGGACACCGTAGAGCTGGTAATGGCTCTGGAAGACGAATTCGAAATGGAAATCCCTGACGAACAAGCAGAAAAGATCACGACCGTGCAGCAAGCGATTGACTACGCTACTGCCCACGTCAAGGCCTAATTCTGCCCGATCGACTCTAGGAGAATCGCTTGAGAGGTTCTAAAAACCGTCGTGTTGTCGTCACCGGCCTCGGCTGCGTGACCCCGGTCGGCAATACTATTGCCGATTCGTGGGCCGCCATCACCGAAGGTAAATCGGGGATCGCCAGCATCACCAAGTTTGATGCGCAAGCTTTCACCACCCAGTTCGCCGGTGAAGTCAAAGGCTTCAATATCGAGGATTACATCCCCGCTAAAGAAGCGCGCCACATGGATACCTTTATCCATTACGGCATGGCCGCCGGCATACAGTCGGTGCAGGACGCTGGCCTGGTCGTAACCGAAGAGAACGCCGATCGTATCGGCGTGATGATCGGTTCCGGTATCGGCGGCTTGCCGCTGATCGAAGAAACCAAGCAAGACTACGACAAGCGCGGTCCGCGCCGTATCTCGCCATTCTTCGTGCCTGCTTCGATCATCAATATGATCTCGGGCAATCTGTCGATCAAGTACGGCATGCGCGGTCCTAACCTGTCGATCGTGACGGCCTGCACCACCGGCCTGCACTGCATCGGCATGGCGGCCCGCCTGATCGAATACGGCGATGCCGACGTGATGATCGCTGGCGGTGCGGAATCGACCGTATCGCCACTGGGTCTGGGCGGCTTCGCTTCGGCCCGTGCTCTGTCCACCCGCAACGATGATCCAGCGACCGCTTCCCGTCCATGGGATACCGATCGTGACGGTTTCGTGCTGGGCGAAGGCGCCGGTGTCATGGTGCTGGAAGAGTACGAGCACGCCAAAGCGCGCGGCGCCAAAATCTACGCGGAGCTGCTGGGCTTCGGCATGAGTGCCGATGCTTATCACATGACTTCGCCTCTGGAAGATGGTAGCGGCGGCAGCAAGTCCGTGATTGCTGCACTGGCGCATGCCGGTGTCAATCCGGATCAGGTGCAGTACCTGAATGCCCACGGCACGTCGACCCCGCTGGGCGATCTGGCCGAGGTGCAGGGTATCAAGCGTACCTTCGGTGCGCACGCCAAAAACATGGTGATCAACTCGACCAAGTCGATGACGGGTCACCTGCTGGGCGGTGCCGGCGGTCTGGAAGCAGTGTTTACGGTACTGGCAGTACACCATCAGGTGTCGCCACCGACCATTAACATCTTCAACCAGGATCCGGCCTGCGATCTGGACTTCTGTGCCAACGTGGCGCGCGATATGAAGATCGAGTATGCAGTCAAGAACTCGTTCGGCTTCGGCGGCACCAACGGCAGTCTGGTATTCGGCAAACTGTAATACCCGGTTCGGCTCCGGCCTGAACTAAATAACGCTCACCCTGTCCAAACAGGGTGAGCGTCAATTCGGTAGCGGCACTCGCTGCTGCCAGAATTGCCCGACCATCCGGTTGGCGCTTCCATCTGTTTTTCCCTGTTGCTTAGTTCTACGTGCGGCTTGCCATGTCGATTGCTGCCAGTGTCGTGCTACGTCCCTCGGTCTGCTTGCGCTGGCTGTGCTGCGCCATGCGTTGTGCCGTCTGCCTGACGGCACTCGCGGCGCCGGAGCAGGGCTGGAGCTTGCTCTGTGTCGTGCTGGCCGCAGGTGCGCGCCGCCAACCCGAGTGCGGCTTGCAGCAGCTTGATATATCCGCTGGCGGCCAGTGGTACTTGTCGGTATATCAGAAAACTGCGCAGAGCACTTTGCAAAAGGCTGCGCTGAACACGGCGACGCAGGGCAGCATGCCAGCGTGCGTTGCGGTACGGACGACGGTCACGCCGCACGCGCACTATCTGCTGGCGGGGAGCCTGATCTGGCCCTCTCTGTTGCTGCTGCATCTGGGCGTGGCTGGCCAGCATGGCCGCTATCTGCTGGTGCTGCCCGACAGCGTGAGCGCAGCCGATTGGCGCGCGCTGATGCTGGCCAGTCGGGCGCTGGCGGCGCGGGGCGGCAGCAAATAAACGCGGAACTTCTTGCAGCGCGCAAACTCTATAGCTTGGATAGCGGGTTTGTCGGCGCTGCAGACCATCGAGGAATGCGGGCGTGACAACTGAACGCGAGTGTGACGAGCAACTGGTAGAACGGGTGCGGGATGGCGACAAACAGGCCTTCGACCTGCTGGTGGCGAAATACCAGCGCAGGCTGATGCGTCTGCTGTCGCGTATCGTGCATGACCAGAGCGAAGCCGAGGATGTGGTGCAGGAGACGTTTATCAAAGCTTATCGCGCCTTGCGGCATTTTCGTGGCGAGTCGGCTTTCTACACATGGCTATACCGTATCGGCATCAACACGGCGAAGAATTTTCTGGCGACACAGGGGCGGCGCACGCCCACCTCGACCGAGATCGATGCCGAGCAGGCGGAAAGCATGGGGGAGGGTGAACAGTTACGCGATATGAATACGCCGGAGTCCATGTTGGCCAGCAAACAGATCGCCCAGACCGTGAATGCCGCCATGGATGCCTTGCCACTAGATCTGCGCACCGCCATCGCCCTGCGTGAAATTGAAGGTCTGAGTTATGAAGAAATTTCCGCCATCATGGCATGTCCCATTGGCACGGTACGTAGCCGCATCTTCCGTGCGCGCGAAGTCATTGCCAACAAACTGCGCCCCTTGCTCGATATGCCGGTTGACAAGCGCTGGTAAGGCAGCAATGATGGTTCCGGCTGGAAATGCTTACAGGCTAGGGTCGGGATAGGGCGGATGGCACGATGGATATGCAGACACGGATGCGTGAACAGCTTTCGGCACTGGCCGACGGCGAGCTGGACGAGAGCGAGCGCGAGCTGGCGCTGGCCGCACTGACCACGCCGGACGGACAGCACCACTGGCGCGCCTACCACCTACTAGGCGATGTCCTGCGCACCCACGCTGGGCGTGCGCCGGATGCGCAAGCCGAGGCATCCTTGCTGGCCGGATTGGCCCAGCGACTGGCAGGCGAGCCTGCCTATGTGCGGGGCGCAATCAAGGTTGCGGCCGGCAGTGCTAGCGCAGAGACACCCGACGACGCCGATACGCAGGGTAGTACCATCTCGTCCTGAGTGGCGCCACTGTGCCGAAGTGCACGTTTTCGCTTACCATAAGCGATCCTGTATGCAGGGGCTGCCAGGCCAGCCTGCATCAGTGTGCTGCGTTCCGCAACCTGTTAGAGATGATGACCTTCCATGAAAAATACTCTTGCTGTCGATCGTAAAACGCTGGGGGCGCTAGTGCTGGGCGCCGCTGTCTGGAGTTCCCCTGTGGCGCTGGCACTGGCGCCGTTGCAGGCGCATGCTGCCGCTGCTGCCACTACTGCCGCTGTGGCAGGTTTGCCGAATTTTGCCGATCTGGTGGATCAGGTGGGCCCTGCCGTGGTGAATATCCGTACGCTGGAACGGCCGAAAACTGGGCGCATGGGGGCTCAGGGCCAGATTGGTGATGAAGAAATGCAGGAATTCCTGCGTCGCTTCTTTGGCGGTGCGCTGCCACAGCCCGGTGGCAAAGCGGTGCCGCGCGGCCGCCGCCAGGCACCGTCGGAAGAACCCGTGCCGCGCGGCGTAGGCTCGGGCTTCATCCTGTCGGCCGATGGCTATGTGATGACCAATGCGCACGTGATCGATGGCGCCGACGAGGTGCTGGTGACGCTGACGGATAAACGGGAATTCAAGGCCAAAGTGCTGGGCGCCGATGCCAGCACCGATGTGGCTGTGCTGAAGATCGAAGGGGCGAATCTGCCCTATCTGGTGCTGGGTAGCTCCGACAAGATCCGGGTGGGCGAATGGGTGATTGCCATCGGCTCGCCCTTCAATCTGGAAAACACCGTGACGGCGGGCATCATCTCGGCCAAGCAGCGTGATACGGGCGACTATCTGGCCCTGATCCAGAGTGATGTGGCGGTTAATCCCGGCAATTCCGGCGGTCCGCTGATTAATATGCGCGGCGAAGTGATCGGCATTAATTCGCAGATCGCCACGCTGTCCGGTGGCTATAACGGGATTTCCTTCGCCATTCCTATCGACGAAGCGGTGCGCGTGTCCGAGCAGATCAAGAAGACCGGCAAAGTGACGCGCGGCCGCATGGGCGTGAAGATCGCCGAAGTGAGCAAGGATGTGGCCGAGTCGCTGGGACTGAAGTCGGCTCAGGGGGCGCTGGTATCGCAAGTGGAGAGCGGCAGTCCGGCCGATAAGGCGGGCGTCAAGGCGGGCGATATCATCCTCAAGTTCAATGGCACGGCGATCAATCGCTCGTCCGATCTGCCACGGCTGGTGGGGAGTACGCCGCTGGACGCCAAGCTGACGATTACCCTGTGGCGTCAGGGCAAGCAGATCGAACTGCCGATCAGCATCGCTGATCTCGATGGCGAGAAGCAGGCCAAGGCCGAGGCCCGCGCCAAAGGCAAAGGCGAAGGTAAGGGGGAGGCTGCGCCGGCCGATAAAGCGGCTGCCTACGCGCTGGGGCTGCGGGTCAGTGATCTGTCGGCCGAGCAGAAGAAAGCGCTGGGCGTGAGCGGCGGCGTGCAGCTCGATGGCGCCGACGGGGCTGCAGCCGATGCCGGTCTGGAGCAGGGCGATGTGTTATTGCAGGTGAATAACACGGAGATCCGCGATGCACGCCAGTTCCACGCACTGGTGTCCAAGCTCGACAGTAAAAAACCGGTCGTGCTGCTGGTGCGCCGCGGCGATCAGTCGCAATTCATTTTCATCCGTCCTAGCGCTAAATAAGGAGTTTGCGGGGCCAGCCGCTGCGGTTGCTGGCTGGCCCTGTGCCGATTATGCATTTCACCCTCTATTCGCGCAGTTATTGTCATTTATGTCAGGACATGCTGGATGCCCTGATGCGCCTGCAAACCCCGCAACAGCCGATTACGGTCGATGTGATCGATGTCGACGACGATCCGGCGCTGGTAGCCCGTTTCGATGAGCTGGTGCCCGTGCTGTTTGCCGATCTGGACCAGCCTGAGCTGTGCCATTATTTCCTCGACGAAGCAAAAGTCCGCGAATTGCTGGCTGCCTGCTAAAAATTTAGGCAATTTATCCCTGTTTTGTGCGCGCCAGAGAGCGCAGTGCAGCATTTTGCCGCGCAAAGTCGGGCTTTCCACTCTGAAATCCGGTAAAATGCCGGGGGTAAGGCATCCCGATAGGGTGCCGGGAGTTGAGTCTCGCTGTGATCAAGGCGCTCGCCAGGGCAGACAGCCCCGCTCGGAGCGCTTTTTTTGTATGGCGCGCCGGCGCTAGGCCAGCGGCCCCGTTTTGTACTAGTTTCGTACCCGTTTTTGACTGTTTTTTGGCTCTGTTAATGAATAACATACGCAATTTCTCCATCATCGCCCACATCGACCACGGTAAATCGACCCTGGCCGACCGCATCATTCAGCTGTGCGGCGGCTTGTCCGAGCGCGAGATGGAGGCGCAGGTGCTCGATTCTATGGATCTGGAGCGCGAGCGCGGCATTACCATTAAAGCCCAGACGGCTGCTCTGCAGTACAAGGCGCGCGATGGCAAGGTGTACAACCTGAACCTGATCGATACCCCCGGCCACGTCGACTTTTCCTATGAAGTGTCGCGTTCGCTGTCGGCCTGCGAAGGCGCGTTGCTGGTGGTGGATGCCTCGCAGGGCGTAGAAGCACAGACCGTGGCCAATTGCTACACGGCGCTGGATCTGGGCGTGGAAGTGGTGCCGGTACTGAACAAGATCGACTTGCCGAATGCCGACCCGCCAAGCGCGATTGCGGAAATCGAAGACGTGATCGGCATCGAAGCCGGCGACGCCGTGCACTGCTCGGCCAAGACGGGTCTGGGCGTGGACGATGTGCTGGAATCCATCATTGCCAAAGTGCCGCCACCGAAGGGCGATCCGGATGCGCCGCTGCAGGCGCTGATCGTCGACTCGTGGTACGACGCCTATGTGGGCGTGGTGATGCTGGTGCGTGTGGTCAACGGCACCCTGCGTCCGAAAGACAAGATCAAGCTGATGGCCACCGACTCGGTGCAGCTGGTGGAAGACATTGGTGTGTTTGCGCCCCGCTCCGTCTCGCTGCCGCAGCTGTCGGCCGGTCAGGTAGGCTTCATCATTGCCGGTATCAAGGAACTGAAAGCGGCCAAAGTGGGCGATACCGTCACGCTGGCCAGCCGCGCCGCACCGGAGCCGCTGCCCGGCTTCAAGGAAGTGCAGCCACAGGTGTTTGCCGGTCTGTTCCCTGTCGAAGCCAACCAGTACGACGCCCTGCGCGACTCGCTGGAAAAACTCAAGCTCAATGACGCGGCCCTGATGTACGAGCCGGAAGTGTCGCAGGCGCTGGGCTTTGGCTTCCGTTGCGGCTTCCTCGGTCTGCTGCACATGGAAATCGTGCAGGAACGTCTGGAACGCGAATTCGATATGGATCTGATCACCACGGCGCCGACCGTGGTGTACGAAGTGGAAATGCGTGACGGCAGCATCCTGAAGGTGGACAATCCTTCGCGTATGCCGGAACCATCGAAGATTGCCGATATCCGCGAACCGATTGTCACCGTCAATCTGTACATGCCGCAGGAATACGTGGGCTCGGTGATTACCCTGTGTATCGGCAAGCGCGGCGTGCAGATGGACATGAGCTACCACGGCCGTCAGGTCAAGCTGGTGTACGAAATGCCGATGGGCGAAATCGTGCTGGACTTCTTCGATAAGCTGAAATCGACTTCGCGCGGTTACGCGTCGATGGATTACGAGTTCAAGGAATACCGTTCTTCGGACGTGGTCAAGGTGGACATGCTGATCAACAGCGAAAAAGTCGATGCGCTGGCCATCATCGTACACCGCTCCAACAGTGCCTACCGTGGCCGTCAGGTCGCCGCCAAGATGCGCGAACTGATTCCCCGTCAGATGTTCGACGTGGCGATTCAGGCCGCCATCGGCGCCACCGTGATCTCGCGCGAAAACGTCAAGGCGCTGCGCAAGAACGTGCTGGCCAAGTGCTACGGCGGTGACGTCAGCCGTAAGAAGAAACTGCTGGAGAAGCAGAAGGCTGGTAAAAAACGTATGAAGCAAGTGGGCTCGGTGGAAATTCCACAAGAAGCCTTCCTGGCAATTTTACAAGTGGAAGAGAAATGAACCTGCAAGTAATTCTGGGCAATTTCGCTTTAATCCTGTTCATCCTGATGGTGGTGACGGGCGTGATCTGGTTCCTCGATGTGTTCTATCTGGCCAAGCAGCGCCGCGCTGCGGCTGACCGTGCACTGGCCGAATACGACGCCCGCAACGCCAAGCTGACAGCCGACGGCATCAAGGTAGACAATCAGGGCAACCGTGCCGCCATCGAAGCGGGCCTGCTGCGCCAGCCGACGTGGATCGAATACTCGGGCAGTTTCTTCCCCGTCATCGCACTGGTGTTCTTCCTGCGCTCTTTCCTGTACGAACCGTTCAAGATTCCCTCGTCGTCGATGGTGCCGACCTTGCTGGTAGGTGATCTGATTCTGGTAAATAAGTTCACTTACGGCATACGTCTGCCTATCATCAATCAGAAGATAGTCCAGATCAACGACCCGCAGCGTGGCGATGTGATGGTGTTCAAATATCCGCAGGATATGAGCCAGGATTACATCAAACGCGTGATCGGCGTGCCCGGTGATAAAATCACCTATGAAAACAAGCGCTTAACCGTGAATGGCGTGGAAGTGAAGTACACCGCGCTGGACGATTATCTGGATGACGAGCATCTGGTGTACAACAAGCAGTACACGGAAGATCTGACGGGGGTGGCGCACCGCATCCTCAATAACGAAGCGGCGCCTACCCTGAATCTGGAAGGCGTGAAGCAGTTCCCGTATAGCGAGAATTGCACTTACCGTTATGAAGGCTTTACTTGCACGGTACCTGCCGGTAATTACTTCATGATGGGTGATAACCGCGACAATAGCGCGGACAGTCGCTACTGGGGCTTTGTACCTGACAAGAATATCGTCGGTAAGGCATTCTTTGTCTGGCTCAACCTCGGTAACTGGCGCCGTATCGGCTCCATCCACTAAGCACTGACGTGGCGAAAGGAACGGTCATGCACACAGCTAGGCAGCAGGGGATATCACTGGTCGGGCTCATCGTGTTGCTGGCCGTGGGTGGTTTTGTCGCCGTGCTGGCGCTGAAAATCGTGCCCACCTACACGGAATATCGCGCCATCCAGAATGCCATCGTCAGCGCCAAGGCGGGCGGTGGCACGGTGCTGCAGATGCAGAAGGCCTTCGATGCCAGTGCCACCGTGGGCTACATCAACGCCATCAACGGCAAAGATCTGATCATCAGCCGGGGCGAAAACGGCGAAACGGAAATCAGCTTCGCCTACGAAAAGAAAATCCCCCTGCTCGGACCGGCCAGCTTGCTGCTGGAATATGAAGGCAGCACAGCCAAACATGGCATGCCCCGTACCGACCAATAAACTGTTTTAGCAAACCGACGAATCGAATAATGAATCTCCAGTTACTGCAAACCCGTCTAGGCTACACGTTCCAGGATGCTGGGCTGTTACAGCAAGCCTTGACGCACCGTAGCCATAGCAGCTTGCACAACGAGCGACTGGAGTTTCTGGGCGACTCGGTACTGAACTGCGTAGTGGCATCCATCCTGTACGAACGCTATGTGCAGATCGACGAGGGCGACCTGTCGCGCCTGCGCGCCAATCTGGTCAAGCAGCAATCGCTGTTCGAAATCGCCCAGAAGCTGGAACTGTCGCAGTTCCTGCGCCTCGGCGAAGGCGAACTGAAATCGGGCGGTTTCCGCCGCCCGTCGATTCTGGCCGATACGCTGGAAGCGCTGCTGGGCGCTATCTTCCTCGACGGCGGTTTCAATCCCGCGCGCGATGTGATCCGCGCGTTCTACATCCCCATCCTCGACACGGTGGACCCACAGACGCTGGGCAAGGATGCCAAGACGCTGCTGCAGGAATTCCTGCAAAGTAAAAAAATCTCCCTGCCGCTGTACAACGTGGTAGCCACCCATGGCGCCGCGCACAGCCAGGAATTCGAAATCGAATGTCTGGTGCCCAAGCTGGGCATACAGGTATTTGGCCGCGGCGGTAGCCGTCGTGCCGGTGAACAGGCTGCGGCCAAGCTGGCGCTGGAAGTCGCCGAGCAGGCACTGGTGAAAACGCCGGGCGCTGCGCGCAAAGCCAAGCCCCGTGCCGCCCAGCTCAAGCTGGCCGGTATTGCCACCGTGCAGTCGAGCGAACCCAGCTCGCCTGCGCCTGGCCCGGCGCCGGCAGGCACCACCAAAGCGGCCAACAAGTAAAGAGGCATTATGACTACCGACACCAACGCTCCGTTCCGCTGCGGCTATATCGCCATCGTGGGCCGCCCCAATGTGGGCAAATCGACCCTGATGAACACCCTGATCGGTGCCAAGGTCAGCATCACTTCGCGCAAGGCGCAGACCACGCGTCACCGCATTACCGGCATCCAGACCTACGACGATGCCCAGCTGATCTACGTGGATACGCCGGGCTTCCAGACCCGCCACGCCAATGCGCTCAACAAGACGCTGAACAAGACGGTGACCAATACGCTGATTTCGTCGGACCTGATTCTGTTCGTGATCGAAGCGGGTACCTTCGGCCCGGCCGACCAGCAGGTGCTCGATCTGCTGCCAACCGAAGTGCCGGTGCTGCTGGTGATTAACAAAGCCGACCGCGTGAAAGACAAGGCCGTGCTGCTGCCGTTCGCCCAGCAGGTGGCGGCCAAGTTTAACTTCGCGGCCATCGTGCCCGTGTCGGCCAAGCTGCGCTTCCAGCTTGACGGTCTGGAAAAGGAAATCAAACGCTTCCTGCCTGAGAACGAACCGATCTTCGGACCGGATGATATTACCGACCGCAGCGAAAAATTCCTCGCTTCGGAAATCGTGCGCGAGAAGCTGTTCCGCTTTGTGGGCGACGAGCTGCCTTACACCAGCACGGTGATGATCGAGAAGTTCGAGCAGGAAGGCGATCTGCGCCGCGTATTCGCGGCGATTCTGGTCGAGCGCGATACCCACAAGTCCATGATCATTGGTAATAAGGGCGCGCGTCTGAAGGAAGTGTCGACGCAAGCCCGTCTGGATATGGAAAAGCTGTTCGGCGGCCCCGTGTATCTGGAAATCTGGGTCAAGGTCAAATCCGGCTGGGCCGACAACGAAGCAGGGCTGCGCGCCTACGGCTACGAATAACAGAGGGACGATGTCCAACATCACGCTTGAGGCCGACGATGTAGCGGCTGGCGCCAGCGCGGCGCCGGCGGCGGCACAGCGTGAGCAGGTAGCGGAAAGCCCAGCGGCGTATGCTGCCGCTACAGCGGCCGCTGCCACAGTTCCGGCGGCCAGAAAGCCAGCCCGCGCGCCCGCACGCGAACGCACCGTCGGCACCAAGGTGGCCGGCCAGCCAGCGTTTGTGCTGCACAGCTATCCCTACAAAGAAACCAGCCTGATCATCGATCTGTTCACGCGCGACTATGGCCGCGTGGCGCTGATCGCCAAGGGCGCCAAACGTCCCCATTCGCAACTGCGCGGCGTGCTGCAGACCTTCCAGCCACTGTCCTCCAGCTGGGTCGGCAAATCGGAGTTGCGCACACTGACTGATGCCGAGTGGGTAGGCGGCATGCTGCCGCTGGAAAAGACCGCACTGCTGTGTGGCTTCTATCTGAACGAACTACTGGTCAAACTGCTGGCGCGTGATGATGCCCATCCGGCCCTGTTCGACCACTACGTCGCGACACTTAACCAGCTAGCGCATAATGAACCGC
This sequence comes from Duganella fentianensis, assembly GCF_964031615.1. GTDB lineage: Bacteria > Pseudomonadota > Gammaproteobacteria > Burkholderiales > Burkholderiaceae_D > Rugamonas > Rugamonas fentianensis_A. The sequence goes on along the minus strand of NZ_CAXIQN010000014.1, from coordinate 4,560 downwards.
CCACCATCGTACTGCGCAAGTTCGAGCGCGCGCTCTTGAAAGAGACGGGCGTGGCCGCAGATCTTACCCGCTGTACTGATACCCGCAGCACGGTGCAGGCCGACGTGGTGTATGTGGTTGATCCTGAGCGGGGCCCACGGCCGCAGCGCGCAGCCGATATCTGGCCCGGCGTGGCGGGCAAGACCCTGCTCGATATGGAGCGCGAAGATTATCAGGACGGCGCCACGCAGTCCCAGAGCAAACAGTTAATGCGGTTCCTGCTGGCCCACCATCTGGGCGGCGCACCGCTGAATACGCGGCAGATTCTGATTGACCTGCTGCAGTTATAAACCAGATAAACGGTATCCACCATGAGCTTTCTGCAACCTGTAGGCACCATCATCGACCTCGGCGTGAACATCGACCACGTCGCTACGCTGCGCAATGCACGCGGCACCAGCTATCCCGATCCTATCCGTGCTGCGCTGCTGGCCGAGCAGGCCGGTGCCGACTGCATCACCCTGCACCTGCGTGAAGACCGCCGCCATATCAAGGACGCCGACGTGATCGCGCTGGCGCCGCAACTGCTGACGCGCATGAATCTGGAAGCGGCCGTGACGCCGGAAATGATCGATTTCGCCTGCCGCATCAAACCGGCCGATGTCTGCTTGGTGCCGGAAAAGCGCACCGAAGTGACCACCGAAGGCGGGCTCGATGTGGTCACGCATTACAAGGCAGTGGAAGCAGCCGTGAAACAGCTGCAGGCCGAAGGTATCCGCGTCAGCCTGTTCATCGATGCCGACGAGGCGCAGATGGATGCTACGGCTGCCATCGGCGCGCCCGTGATCGAGCTGCACACGGGGCGCTATGCCGATACGGCGGGCGCCGAGCAGGCGGCAGAGCTGGAGCGCATCAAGCGCGGTGCGCTGTATGGCGTGGGCAAAGGCCTGAAAGTGAATGCCGGCCACGGTCTGCATTACACCAATGTGCAGGCGATTGCCGCTATCCCTGAAATCGCCGAACTGAATATTGGCCATGCCATCGTCGGTCATGCCGTGTTTGTGGGCTGGGAAAACGCCGTGCGTGAAATGAAGGCCATCATGCTGGCTACCCGTCTGGGCGCGCGCGCATGATCTACGGCATCGGTACCGATATCTGCAAGATCCCTCGTATCGAGGCGTCGCTGGCGCGCTATGGCGACCGCTTTGCGCGCAAGATACTGGGGCCACAGGAGATGGAGAAGTACCATGCCCGCAAGGCTCAGAATGCAGCACGCGGGGTGCGCTTTGTGGCGACCCGCTTCGCTGCCAAGGAAGCCTTTTCCAAAGCCATAGGGCTGGGCCTGCGCATGCCGATGACGTGGCCGGCCGCGCAAATGCTGAATGCCCCCAGCGGCAAGCCGGTGATCGTCTGTAGCGGCGTGCTGCAGGAATTCATGGAACAGCATAAGCTGTCGGCACAGGTGAGCATCAGCGACGAAGAAGAGTACGCGGTGGCATTTGTGATCGTCGAGCAGGCCGCATAAGCGGCGTGTCGTGAGTGTATTGAGTGTAGATTCCAGATGAGCGAAGTGGAAGATAGCGCGCCCGATGCGCGTGCACAGGTGCTGGCGACCGTCGCCAAGCTGCCCAATCTGCCGGGCGTGTACCGCTATTTTGATGCGGAAGACAAGGTGCTGTATGTGGGCAAGGCGCGCGATCTGAAGAAGCGCGTGTCGAGCTACTTCCAGAAGAATCTGAGCAGCCCGCGCATCGCCATGATGGTCGAGCGCATCGCACGGCTGGAGACCACGGTGACGCACAGCGAGGCGGAAGCGCTGATCCTTGAGAATAATCTGATCAAGGCACTGAGCCCCCGCTTCAATATTCTGTTCCGCGATGATAAATCCTACCCGTATCTGAAGATCACGGGGGGCGAAGCGCCGCGCATGGTGTACTACCGCGGTGCGGTCGATCGCAAGAACCAGTATTTCGGACCATTCCCCAGTTCGTGGGCGGTCAAGGAATCCATGCAGATCCTGCAGAAGGTGTTCCGCCTGCGTACCTGCGAGGATAGCGTCTACAGCAACCGCACGCGCCCCTGTCTGCTCAACCAGATCGGCCGCTGCAGCGGCCCCTGTGTGGATCTGATCAGCAAGGAAGACTATCAGGCGGACGTGGATAATGCGGCGCGTTTCCTGCGTGGCCGCCAGACCGAGATTCTGGACGAGCTGGAAAAGAAAATGCACGCCTATGCCGCCGAGCTGAAATTCGAGCAGGCTGCCACCGTGCGCAACCAGATCCAGTCGCTGTCGCGCGTGCTGCATCAGCAAAGCATGGAGACCACTGGCGATGCCGATGTGGATATTCTGGCCGTGCTGGTGCAGGGTGGTCGCGCCTGCGTCAATCTGGCCATGGTAAGGGGAGGGCGCCATCTAGGCGACCGTGCTTATTTCCCCAACCATATCGGCGATGCGGCGGCGATTGCCGATCAGCCTATCGAAGTGGAAGTGCTGGCCGCCTTCCTGGTACAGCATTACACTGAAAAATTCATCCCTGGCACGCTGATTCTGAACATCGAATTCGACCAGCCGGCGCTGATGCTGGCGTTGCAGGAGCAGTGCGGTCACCGCATCCATCTGGTGTTCCAGCCGCAGGACCAGCGCCGCAAGTGGCTGGAACTGGCGCAGAAGGGCGCCGAGATCTCGCTGGCACGCCTGCTGTCGGAACAGGGCTCGCAGCAGTCGCGCACGCGTGCGCTGGTGGAAGCGCTGTCGCTGGAGCCGGAAGATATCGATACGCTGCGCATCGAATGCTTCGACATCTCGCACACGCAGGGCGAAGCGACGCAGGCTTCCTGCGTGGTGTTCCACCACCACCAGATGCAGAACGGCGAGTACCGCCGCTACAACATCAACGACATTACGCCAGGCGATGATTACGCCGCCATGCGGCAGGTGCTGATGCGGCGCTACGAGAAGGTCGCCAATGGCGATGGCGTGATGCCGGACGTGGTGCTGATCGACGGCGGCAAAGGCCAGATCGAAATGGCACGACAGGTGTTTGCCGAACTGGGACTCGATATCAGTCTGATCGTGGGCGTAGCCAAAGGCGAAGGCCGCCGCGTGGGGCTGGAAACCCTGATGTTCGTCGATGGCCGCGAGGCACAGGAACTGGGCAAGGAATCAGCCGCGCTGATGCTGGTGGCGCAGATCCGCGACGAGGCGCACCGCTTTGCCATTACCGGCATGCGCGCCAAACGCGCCAAGACGCGTCAGACCTCGCGGCTGGAAGAAATCGAAGGTATAGGCGCCAAGCGGCGCCAGCGCCTGCTGGCCCGCTTCGGCGGTCTGCGCGGCGTGGTCGATGCCAGCGTGGAGGATCTGAAGCAGGTGGAAGGCATCTCGCAGGCGCTGGCCGAGGAAATCTATCGCCAGCTACACTGAGGCGGCACTCTATCCGCAGCCTCAACAGTGTGCTGGTTTAATGTGCCGTAGCAAGGTAGACTAGCGGCGCATCACTACATTCACGATAGCCGATTTTTTATGCCCTTTAATATTCCGATCCTGTTGACCTGGTTGCGCGTGGCGCTGATTCCGCTGGTAGTCGGCGTGTACTACCTGCCCACCACGGTGCTGCCGGTGGCTGACCAGAATCTGGCCGCCACCATGGTCTTCATCGTCGCCGCCGTGACCGACTGGTTTGACGGATTTTTAGCGCGCCGCTGGAACCAGACGTCGGCTTTCGGTGCCTTCCTTGATCCCGTGGCAGACAAGCTGATGGTGGCGGGTGCTTTGCTGGTGCTGGTGCAACTGGATCGCGCCAACGCCGTGCTGTCGTTCATCATCATCGGCCGCGAGATCGCCATTTCCGCGCTGCGCGAATGGATGGCGCAGATCGGCGCTTCCAAGTCGGTGGCGGTCAGCTCGATCGGCAAAATCAAGACGACGGCGCAGATGATGGCGATTCCGCTGCTGCTGTTCCATGATGTGCTGTGGGGTGCTATCGATAGCCAGTTCTGGGGGGCGCGCCTGCTGGAAGTGGCCGCCGTGCTGACGGTCTGGTCGATGTTCTACTACCTGCGTCTGGCCTGGCCGCTGATCAAGGAAAAGTCCGGCCAGCTGTAAGAGCAGGGCGGGACAGATAAAACAGCTAAATGATATTCAATATTTTTGCTTAAACAAAAGATTGCCATTGACAGCCAGCGTAGTTCCTCTATAATGCTGGCCTGTTGTTGATGACGACGACGCGGGAGTAGCTCAGTTGGTAGAGCGCAACCTTGCCAAGGTTGAGGTCGAGAGTTCGAGACTCTTCTCCCGCTCCAAAGCATCGATAACGTAGCACTAGCAAGTTTTAACGCTGAGTGCTAAAATGTTGGACTCCAATGCGGGAGTAGCTCAGTTGGTAGAGCGCAACCTTGCCAAGGTTGAGGTCGAGAGTTCGAGACTCTTCTCCCGCTCCAGTTTCTCCGGAAACGAATGGTGCAGTAAAACAGCAGTACAAACTCCTACGCGGGAGTAGCTCAGTTGGTAGAGCGCAACCTTGCCAAGGTTGAGGTCGAGAGTTCGAGACTCTTCTCCCGCTCCAGAATTCCGGATAGCAG